>NZ_CP010271.1:0-1200000 GCF_001456355.1 Mycobacteroides saopaulense | reverse complement strand
ACCGAAGCAGTACTGGCGCGCGCGGTCTCACGCTGGAACTGGATACTGTCCGCGGTCGCGGTAACGGTCATGGGCAGCGCACTCCTGATGCTGATCGCCGGTCTGGGCGGCGGGCTCGGTGCTGCCGCGACATTGCACAATCCAGATCTGGTGTGGCGCCTCACCCTCGCGGCACTGGCACAGGTTCCCGCCCTCATGGTGGTCGCGGGCATCGCGGCCGTCGGGGTCGCCCTGCGGCACAGCTGGATTGGCTGGCTCGTGGTGGCATTCTCCGTCAGCATGCTCTACGCCGGAATACTGCAGCTCCCATCCTGGATCGTGACGCTGTCCCCGGTGATGCGTGTCAGTGCACCCGTGGAGTATCCCTGGCTGACCATGTTCGTCCTCATAACGATCGGCGCCGGGCTCACCGCAGCCGCGGGCGAGATCTACCACCGTCGTGATGCGATCTGAGAAAGGAAGATCATGAAAACTGGTGTACAGGCATTTGTTTCGGGCATCGTCGGCCTCGCGGTCTTCGGTGCGGCACTGTTCTGGCCCGCGGGCACATTCGACTACTGGCAGGCCTGGGCTTTCCTGGCGATCTTCGCGATCATCTCCGCGATCTCGTCGATTTACCTGGCCACTTCGAATCCCGCAGTGCTGCAGCGACGTTTACGTGGCGGTCCCATCGCAGAGACTCGCCCGGTGCAGAAGCTGGCGGTCACGGTGCTGCTGAGCTCGTTCCTGGCACTCGTCGTGGTGAGCGCCTTCGATCACCGGTTCGGTTGGTCACACGTACCGACCTGGCTCGTGATCGTCGGCGAGGTGATGGTGATCGTCGGCCTGGGCGCCGCCACGCTGGTGGTTGCCCAGAACAACTATGCGGCGGCCAGCATCACCGTCGAGTCCGGACAGACCGTCACGTCGACCGGGTTGTACGGGCTGGTTCGCCATCCCATGTACACCGGCTCGCTGATGATGATGGTGGGTATGCCATTGGCGCTGGGATCGTATTGGGGCCTGCTAGCGGTCATTCCGGCCGCGGCCTCGCTGGTGGTCCGGATCCTGGACGAGGAGAAGATGCTGCGGCACGACCTGCCAGGCTACGACGAGTACACCGAGAAGGTACGCAGCCGTCTGGTGCCGTTGGTGTGGTGAGCGGCTAAATCCATACGCCCTTGCCGACGGCGACCACGCCGCCCGCGCTGACGTTGAACCGTTCGCGGTCGCGCTCGATGTCGACGCCAACCTGCTCGCCCACACCGACCACCACGTTCTTGTCCAGAATCGCGTGCCGGACAACAGCACCGCGGCCCACCCGCACGCCGGGCATCAGCACGCTGCCCTCCACGACGGCGCCGTCGTCGATGACGACGTTGGAGGACAGCACCGAGTTGCGCACCGAGGCCGCTGACACGATGCTGCCGGCGCCCACCACCGACTCCTGGGCCGAACCACCGTTGACGAACTTGGCGGGAGCCAGGTTCTCCGATTCACCACGGATGGGCCAACGCCGGTTGTACAGGTTGAACACCGGATGCACCGACACCAGATCCATGTGTGCGTCATAGAACGCGTCGAGCGTTCCGACATCGCGCCAGTAGGCGTGATCACGCTCGGTGGCTCCCGGCACCAGGTTGGTGTTGAAGTCGTAGACCGCCGCACGGCCATCGGCCACCAGCCGGGGAATGATGTCGCCGCCCATGTCGTGATCGGAGTGGTCATCTTCGGCATCCGCACGGATGACGTCGATGAGTTCCTTGGTGGTGAAGATGTAGTTCCCCATCGACACGAAGGCCGCATCGGGATCGTCCGGTGTGCCGGGAGGATCCGCGGGCTTCTCGACGAACTCGCGGATGCGTCCGGTGTCGTCGGCGTCGATGCAACCGAACGCGCTTGCTTCGGTCCGCGGCACACGGATTCCCGCCACGGTCACCGCTGCTCCACTTTCTATGTGAAAGTCGAGCATCTGCTCGGGATCCATCCGATACACGTGGTCGGCACCGAACACCACGATGTATTCGGGGTCCTCGTCGAAGATCAGATTCAGGGACTGGTGGATGGCATCGGCGCTGCCCGTATACCAGCGCGGACCGAGCCGCTGCTGCGCGGGAACAGGGGTGATGTACTCCCCCGCCAGGCCCGACAGCCGCCAGTTTTGCGAGATGTGCCGGTCCAGCGAGTGCGACTTGTATTGGGTCAGAACGCAAATGCGCAGGAACCGCGCGTTGACCAGGTTGCTCAGCACGAAGTCGATGAGGCGATACGCGCCGCCGAAGGGCACCGCCGGTTTCGCGCGGTCGGCGGTCAACGGGTAGAGCCGCTTGCCTTCACCGCCGGCAAGCACGATCCCCAGAACGTGTGGCGATGCCCTCATAGCAATCAACCTATCGGCACTCGGCAGAAGCGGCCAGCGCTACACCCCGTGGCGGGCCGGCGATGAGCCGCTAGCGTGAAGAGCCAGAGGCAGCGGCCGTCGGGGCCACCTACTACGGTCGTGGCTATGACCGACGGTCTTCGCGCACGCGGCTCATCCACGACCGAGGGTCTTCGCGTTAGCGGCACATCCAAGACGCGGGTCGCGATGATGACGCGGGAGTATCCACCCGAGGTGTACGGCGGGGCGGGCGTCCACGTCACCGAGTTGGTGGCTCAGCTGCGCGCACTGTGCGACGTCGACGTGCACTGCATGGGTGCACCGCGCGACGGAGCCTTCGTTCACCGGCCCGACCCGGCGCTGGACGGCGCCAATCCCGCGTTGACGACCCTGTCGGCCGACCTCGCGATGGCGGCGGCGGCCGCCGGCTCCACGGTGGTGCATTCACACACCTGGTACACCGGCATGGCCGGACATCTGGCCAAGCTGCTGTACGACGTCCCGCACGTGCTGACCGCGCACTCCCTTGAGCCACGCCGGCCGTGGAAGGCCGAACAGCTGGGCGGCGGATACCGGGTGTCATCGTGGGTGGAGCACACCGCGATACACGCCGCGGACGCCGTCATCGCGGTCAGCAGCGGGATGCGCGAGGACATCATGGAGACCTACCCCGACCTGGATCCCGAGCGGATTCACGTGGTGCGCAATGGAATCGACACCACAACCTGGTATCCGGTGGATCCGGCCGAGGCGATCACCCAACCAGGATCGGTGCTCGCCGAGCTGGGCGTGGATCTGTCTCGTCCGATTGTCGTCTTCGTCGGGCGGATCACGCGGCAGAAGGGGCTCGCGCACCTGGTGGCCGCCGCGCACCGCTTCGCCCCCGAGATTCAGCTGATCCTGTGTGCAGGCGAGCCGGACACCCAAGAGATCGCCGAGCAGATCACCGGTGCCGTGACCGAACTTGCGGCAACCCGGCCGGGAGTGCACTGGGTGCGGGAATTCCTGCCCGCTTCCAAGCTGCGGGAAGTGCTGTCCGCGGCAACGGTTTTTGTGTGTCCGTCGATCTACGAACCGTTGGGCATCGTGAACCTTGAGGCCATGGCCTGCGGTACAGCCGTCGTGGCCTCGCGCGTCGGCGGGATACCTGAGGTGGTTGCCGATGGTGTCACCGGCACGTTGGTGGCTTACGAAAGCAGCGAATCGGCGGCCTTCGAGGCGGGTCTTGCCGACGCGGTCAACGCATTGGTCGCGGACCCCGCGCGGGCCACCGAACTCGGCAACGCCGGAAGAGCGCGGTGTATCGAAGAGTTCTCGTGGGCGCACATCGCGGAAATGACGCTGCAGATCTATCAAAAAGTCTGCGGCTAGCGCCCGGAGGGCTGTGGGCCTAGCTGGTGACGTTCTTGAGTTCGTCGCCGAGCGCGGCAGCCTCATCGGGGGTCAGCTCGACCACCAAGCGACCGCCACCTTCCAGTGGCACGCGCATGACGATTCCGCGTCCCTCTTTCGTAGCCTCGAGAGGACCGTCGCCTGTTCGGGGCTTCATGGCCGCCATCGTGTGCTCCCTCCAAATTCCAGCCAAGGGTGTTCGGCATCTCCGACCATTGTTCCCTATCTGAGCTGCCGTTTCACTGGACCATTGTTCCCTATCGCGAGCATCTGGGGACAGCAGACCCTCAACTGGACTGTACGGCGGGTGCAGTTTCGGTCCGTGGAACCCAGCAGGACCGCACATGATCGTCCACCATCCCGGTGGCCTGCATCAGCGCATATGCCGTGGTAGGGCCGACAAAACGGAACCCACGGCGTTTGAGTTCCTTGGCCATTGCGGTGCTCTCGTCGGTCACCGCCGGCACATCCGAAATGCGCTGTGGCCGGGCGCGGCGTTTCGGCGCGAACGACCACAACAGGTCCGAAAGATCGGTGTCCAGATCCAGCACCACGCGGGCGTTGGAAATCGCCGAATCGATCTTGGCGCGGTTCCGCACGATCTCGGCATCGGCCATCAGCCGGGCCACGTCCTTCTCGCCATACCGGGCGATCTTCTCCGGCGAGAACCCGTCGAATGCGCGCCGAAAGCCCTCGCGCTTACGCAGGATGGTGATCCAGGCCAGGCCGCTCTGGAACGCCTCGAGGCAGAGCCGCTCGAACAAGGCGTCGCGCCCGTACAAGGGGCGTCCCCATTCGTTGTCGTGGTAGTCGGCATACAACGTGGACCCGGCCGGGTCCACGGCCCAGGAGCAGCGCGAGGGCTCCTTACCGGGCATCGGCTTCAACACTGGCTCGCACGCCCTGCGCCTCGTCGAGTTCGGCGCGCAACTCGTCGATCTGACGGGCAAGCCGATCCAACACCCAGTCGACCTCGCTGGCCTTGTACCCGCGGAACACCAGGGAGAACTTGACGGCATCCACATCCGTGCCCGTCACCTTCTCGGCAGGCAGCACGGTGGCAGTGGTGCCCTTGGGCAGCGGGGGCAGCGCCTCCCCACGACCGAACAGCATCGAGCCGAGCACGAACAACACCGCGGCCACCGCGATGAGAACCAGCAGATACGTCAGTGCGAACGTCACGACACCGATCTTGCCAGCGAGGTCCGACATCGCGACCTACCGTGGGGCCATGACCTCCTGGCACGAGTTCACGCGGCAGGCTCCGACCATCGCCGAAGTGTTTCGGCGCCGCCACGCCGCCACGCGCAACCTGTGCTTCCTGTCGACCCTCCGCCGCGGCGGGGCCCCGCGGATCAGCCCGATGGAACCACGCATCTTTCAAGGTCGGCTCATCGTCGGCGGCATGCCCGGTACCGCCAAGCTCGCAGATCTTGCCCGTGATCCCCGTTTCGAGCTGCACACCGCCACCGTCGACACCCACATCGGCGAGGGTGACGCGAAGGTTTGGGGCATCGTGCACGACGAGCAGGACATCGACCTACACGCCGCCTTCGCCGAACATCTCTACGCCACCATCGGATTCGATCTGCGCGGACGACGGTTCGCACCGTTCTATGTCGCGGACATCCAGGGAGCCTCGGCGGTACGTCTCGACGACGACCACATGATCGTCACCGTGTGGTCACCCGCCGCGGGAGAACGTGAGATCCAGAAGACCTGAGCATCCTCGAGTGCATACCGGGTGCGGGCGATCTACCCGATATGTCTGCGTGCGGTATGCACTCAGCGCAGGGTGTTCATCGGCGGACGGTCGTCCAGCGAGACCGTCGAACTGCGCGGGGTAAACCCGTCGCCGTCGGCGAAGAACTGGGTGATACCCACCCCGGAGTCCGGAATCCCGCAGCGCGACAGCATGGTCGCCATCACCTGCCGGCTCATCACCCCGAGCTCGACCAGCGGCCGATTGCGGTGGCTACGTACGCCCAGATTCACCTGGGCGATGGAGTTCAGTCCCAGCTTGTCGTAGGTGTCGATGAGCAGGCCGATCTCCACACCGTATCCGGGCGCGAACGGCACTGAGGACAACAGCTCGCGGGTACCCGCGTACTCGCCGCCCAACGGCTGCACGACACAACTGAGTTCCGGCCGCAGAGCCGCGAGCATCGGCCGGGCCACCAGCTCGGTCACCCGCCCACCGCCGTTGGCGTCCTCGGACCCACTGACCTTGAGCGGGCGCCGGTAGAAACCCTTGACGAGGTGAATGCCCTGACCCAACAGCAGCGGGCCGAGCAGATGCGGCACGAACATCGGGTCGGGGTCGATCAGATCGGAGTCGACGAACGCGATGAGGTCACCGGTGGTCGCGGCCACCGATCGCCACAGCACCTCGCCCTTGCCGGGATTGGGCGGCACCTCGGGCAGCGCCTGTTCACGGCTGACCACCCGCGCTCCCGCGGCCACGGCCCGGATCGCGGTGTCATCGGTGGAGCCCGAGTCCAGCACGATCAGCTCATCCACCAGACCGCCCAACAACGGACTGATGGTGTCGATGACGGCCGCAACGGTTTCCTGCTCGTTGAGCGCGGGCAGTACCACCGAGACGGTGCGGCCCTTCTTCGCGGCGATGAGCTGATCGACCGTCCACTCGGGCCGGTTCCAGCTGTGGGTGTCCAGCCAGCTCGGATCGATGCCAATTGTCGAGGTCATGCCAACCCCCTCACTGTTCGCGCCGGTGGGCGAGTTCCGACGATGGAACCCACCATCTCCAGCGTGCGGCGTGTGGGCCCGACTTCATGGACCCGGAACATGCGGGCACCGGCCGCCGCCGCCAACGCGGTGGCGGCGAGAGTGCCTTCGAGTCGTTCCGTCAGTCCCACACCAAGAGTCTCCCCGATGAAATCCTTGTTGCTCAACGCCATCAACACGGGCCACCCGGTATTAACGAGATCGTTTACATGGCGCAACAAAGCGAGACCGTGGAACGTATTTTTGCCGAAGTCATGCGTCGGATCGATCAGAATCGCGTCTTTGGATACCCCGAGAGCTACCGCACGCTCGGCGGAGGCGGTCACCTCGTCGAGCACAGCCCGCACAACACCGTCGACCTCAGCTCCGTAGTTGACGCGAAACGGCCGGGTACGAGGTATCGCCCCACCGGTGTGCGAGCACACCAGTCCGGCACCATGAGCGGCTGCCACGGCAGGGAGCTCGGGGTCTGCCCCGGCCCAGGTGTCGTTGATCAGGTCGGCCCCCGCCGCGCAGGCCTTCTCTGCCACTTCGGCCCGCCAGGTGTCGACGCTGATCAGCAGGTCGGGGTGCGCATCGCGCACCCACTCGATGAAGGGCACCACGCGCGCGATCTCGGCGTCGGCATCGACGTTCTCCCCCGGGCCTGCCTTGACGCCCCCGATGTCCACCACATCGGCGCCGTCGGCCACCGCTTTGTGCACGGCGGCCTGCGCGGCCTCATCGGTGAAGGTGGCCCCGCGGTCGTAGAAGGAGTCCGGTGTGCGGTTGACGATCGCCATGATGAGGGCACGATCGGTGCGGACGGGTCGCCCGCAGAACGTCTCCAGCACGTTCTCATTGTGCAGGCCGATCCGGCCCTGCTCGCGCCGAGTGTGAGGCCACAGCGAAATCTGGCCCCATTGCGCGCAGCCGCGTCACCCTGGGCGAGCGAAATGACTTGCCAGCCTGGGCAGTATGAGCACATGAGCGAGAACCGATTCCTGGTCACCGGATCCTCAGGCCATCTCGGGGAGGCCCTGGTGCGCACGCTGCGCCGAGGTGGCGCCGACGTGACCGGGATCGACATCGCCGCGGGCCCGGTCACCGATTTCGTCGGTTCGATCACCGACCCTGAGCTGGTGAGCGCCGCCATGGCCGGGGTGACCTCGGTGCTGCACACCGCGACCCTGCACAAACCGCATGTCGGATCGCATGCACGCGCCGACTTCGTAGAGACCAACATCGCGGGCACGCTGACGCTGCTGGAAGCGGCGGTCGCCGCGCAGGTGCGCGGCTTCGTCTACACCAGCACCACCAGCGCGTTCGGCCATGCCCTCATCGGCGCCCAGGAGGCGGCATGGATCACCGAGGACGTAGCACCGGTGCCCAAGAACATCTACGGCGCCACCAAGACCGCCGCCGAGGACATCGCGCAGGTGGTCCATCAAGGCAGCGGCCTGCCGGTCATCGTGCTGCGCACCTCGCGGTTCTTTCCCGAACAGGACGACAACACCCAGGCGCGGGCGGCCTACAGCGACCAGAACCTGAAGGCCAACGAGTACCTCTATCGCCGGGTGGATCTGGCCGACGTCGTCGAGGCACACCTACTGGCGGCCGAACGCGCCCCCGACCTCGGCTGGGCCAAGTACGTGGTCTCGGCGACGACGCCTTTCTCCCGCACCGATATCGCGCAACTACGCACCGATGCACCGGCGGTGGTGGCTCAACACTTCCCCGAACAGCCCAATCTGTACGCGGCGCGCGGATGGTCCATGTTTCCCGCGATCGACCGGGTCTACGTCAACACCAGGGCTCGCACCGAACTGGGCTGGACGCCACGCTACGACTATCGCCATATCCTCGATTGCCTTGCCGCAGAGGAGGATTTTCGCAGTCCGTTGGCCCGCGAGATCGGCGCCAAGGGCTACCACGACGAGCCGACCGGCGTGTACACCACCTAAGCCGGCGCCCGGCTGATCTCCAGGTAGCGACGCAGAAACGCCGTCTCGTCCAGTCGCTTGCGCCGCATCCAGCTGGTCACCTCGGCGTTGCACTTGCTGGAATTGCACGACGGGCACGCCGGCACCACATTGGAGCGGGTGTAGCGCCCGCCGCGCGAGATCGGCTGCACGCAGTCCCGTTGCAGCGCCGCGTCTGTCGCGCCGCAGTAGGCGCAGCCACCCCACGCCTGCACCAGCGCAGACCATTCCTGGTCGGTGAGGTCGTTGTCGGCGAGCTTCACCCGACGTTGACGACGCCGCGACGCACGAACCCGTCGGCTAACTCCCACGCGGGAACACTAACCCGCCGAACCCCTATCCCTTGGGACGCTGGCCGCCGGCGACCTCGCCGGCGTACTCGGGGTAGAACGGGACGTAGCCCTCCGCGCGGCCAGCAAGCACGTACAGCGGATCGGTGATCTCCTCGCCGTAGGCCTCATTGCGCAGTTCCACCTTGCGGCTCTTGAAGGTGGTGGTGTGCTCCAGGCTGTCCACGATCCTGACGAACAGCGGCATCGCGTAGGCGGGTAGGTACTGGTACACGATGTCGCTCAATGCCTTTGGATCGAACTCGGCGCCGTCGTGCAGCTTGATGGCTGCCATACCGGCGCGACCGTCGGTGCCGGGTACCTCGACACCGAAGACCGTGGCCTCCTCGATGGCGTCGGCGTGATCGAGCGCACCTTCCACCTCGGTGGTCGCGACGTTCTCGCCCTTCCACCGGAAGGTGTCGCCGAGCCGATCGCCGAAGGCGGCGTGCCCCCAGCCCAGGTTGCGCATGAGATCGCCTGTGTTGAACCAGGTGTCACCCTTTTTGAAGGCGTCACGCACCAGCTTCTTCTCGGAAGCAGTCGGATCGGTGTACCCGTCGAACGGGGCCAGGTTGGTGACCTTGCTGATCAGCAGGCCGGCTTCTCCGGCGCCGACCTTCGTCAGGTAGCCCTTCGAGTTCCTCAGTGGTTCACCGGTTTCCACGTCGTACTTGACGTACGCGATGGGCATCGGGCAGATGCCGACGGTGCGGTCGATGTTGAGGGCGTTGACGAATGCGGTGTTGGACTCGCTGGCCGAGTAGAACTCGCAGACTCGCTTGATACCGAAGCGGTGGGTGAACTCACCCCACAGCTCGGGCCGCAACCCGTTGCCGATGATCACGCGCACCTTGTGCTGCCGGTCGGTGGGCTTGGCCGGCTGGTTGAGCAGGTAGCGGCACAGCTCACCGATGTAGATGAAAGCGGTTGCGCGGCTGGCGATGACCTCGTCCCAGAATCGCGACACCGAGAACGACTTGCCGATCGCCAGCGTGGCACCGGCATTGATGGTGGTCGACACGGCCAGGGTCAGGGCGTTGTTGTGGTACAGCGGCAGACAGCTGTACAGCACGTCGTTGGGACGCAGCCGCAGCGCCATGTCGCCGACACCGGACATGCCGCGCAGCCACCGGTAGTGCGTCATGACACTGGCTTTGGGCAGTCCCGTGGTGCCCGAGGTGAAGATGTAGAACGCGCGATCCTTGGTCATCACGGCGTCGGTGGCGGCGGGGTTGGTGGTCGGCGCCAGCACCGAGGCGCGGTCCAACTCGTCGCCGGTCAGCAGCGAGATCACGTTGGCACCGGATTCGTTGATGGGGTCGACGAACTCGGCCTCACTGATCAACAGTTTGGAATCGAGCAGCCCGATGCTGTGCGCCAGCACGTGGCCGCGCTGGTTGTAGTTGAGCATTCCGGCGATGGCGCCGAGCTTCACGGTGGCCAGCATCAGCAGCACGGTCTGCGGCGAGTTACGCAACATGATGCCGACGACGTCACCGCGCCCCACGCCATGTGAGGCCAGCGTGGCGGCGTACCGATTGGCGGTGGCGTTGGCCTGCGCATAGGTGATGTCGTTGCCCTCGAAACGCAAGAACACACGGTCGGCGTGCTTGGCGGCCCGCTCGGCGAAGAGCGCGCCGATCGACCAACGCCCCTTCGGGTTGGACTTGATGCCGCTGAGGATGCCGCGCGCCAGGATCGGCAGGTCAAGCGCCATGCCCGGTAGCTGCGCCAGAACCTCGGTCAGGTGCACCCGATCACGGGGATTCGACGGAATGGCGCTGCTTGCGGACATCTGGTTCTCCCTGTACTCGGTCTTCCCGCTAGCGGCTCATCCACGTTCTTACCGCCCAGTAGGCAATTGGCTCACCGCATTGTTGACGAACGGTAAGGCCCCGTCAATCCGTCGGTTTACACGCATCCAAGGCTGCGGCGATCTCGGTGTGCACCAGCAGCCGGTCCCGGGCGGGTGCCGCCACGTAGCCCTTGCCCTGCAGTTCGTCGAGCCAGCGCAGCAGTCCGGTGTAGTGACCATCGGGGTCCAGCAGGACCACAGGCTTCTCGTGTAAGCCCAGGTAACCGGCCGTCCAGGTCTCGAAAACCTCTTCAAGGGTGCCGATCCCACCGGGCAAGGTGATGAACGCGTCCGAGCGGTCCTCCATGATCTGCTTGCGTTCGCGCATGGTGGTGGTGACGACCAGTTCGTCGGCGTCGGTGTCGGCGACTTCGCGATGAACCAGCGTTTTCGGGATGACACCGATGGTGCGTCCACCGGCCGCCCGCGCGGCCTGGGCGACGGCTCCCATGGCCGACACATTGCCGCCCCCGGACACCAGGGTCCATCCGCGCTCGGCGATGGCGGTGCCCAGACGAGTGGCCAGATCCAGCAGCTCAGGATGACGCGGCCCCGATGCGCAATACACACAAACCGACCAACTCATCGGTGGCTCCCGTTCCCGTTGACGGCGGATTTGACGATGATCTGGACGGCTTCTTCGACACTGTCGGTCACCGAGAGGAGCGCGATGTCCTGCTCGCCGACCTTGCCTGCGGGCAACATCGTGCCGCGGATCCAGTCGAGCAGTCCGGACCAGTAGTCGGTGCCCAGCAGAATGATCGGGAACCGCGTGACCTTGCGTGTCTGCACCAGGGTGAGCGCTTCGAAGAGCTCGTCGAGGGTGCCGAATCCGCCGGGCAGACAGACGAAGGCCTGCGCGTATTTGACGAACATCGTCTTGCGGACGAAGAAGTAGCGGAAGTTGATCCCCAGGTCCACCCACTCGTTGAGGCCCTGTTCGAAGGGAAGCTCGATGCCCAGGCCCACCGAATAGCCGCCCGATTCGCTGGCGCCGCGGTTGGCGGCCTCCATGGCACCGGGTCCGCCACCGGTGATGACGGCGTATCCGGCATCCACCAGGGCAGTCCCGAGTGCCTGCCCCAATCGGTATTCGGGTGAATCTTGCTTGGTCCTGGCTGAACCGAAAACCGTTACCGCCTTGGGGGTTTCCGCGAGTGCGTCGAATCCTTCCACGAATTCACCCTGGATACGCAGCACCCGCCACGGGTCGGTGTGCGTCCAGGTGGTGGTGTCTCGGGTGTCCAACAAACGTTGGTCGGCGGTGGTGTTCTCGCAGCGGTCACGGCGCAGTTGAACCGGTCCGTGTAGCTGGGGTTCGGTACTTTCGGGCACGTTGCCAGCCTAGGGGCCGCCGGCAACTCAATTCCCGCGGGACAGCTCGCCCAGTAACGCCAAGGTGCGCGCCTCGTCCTGCGGACCACCCAACTCGGTGTGGCTGGCGAAGACTTCGGTGGCCCCGGCGTCGAAGTACCGCTGCAGTTCGGTGGCCACGTGCTGCTCGTCGCCGATGATGGCCAATTCGCCGGTGTGCTGAACACCCTCGGCATCAAGCACTTTCCGATATGACGGGATGTTCTCGTAGAAGGCCATGTCCTCGATGGCCAGTGCTCGCACCCGTTGCGGATCGGAGGTGACGACGACGGCGACCCCGGCGATGACGCGTGGCTGGGGCCGCCCGGCGCGTTCGGCGGCCTCGTTGATGACCGGCACGATCTGCCGATCGAGCGCCCGCGGTCCGGCGTGCAACGGAATCGTGCCGTCGGCCAGCTCCCCGGTGGCACGCAGCGCCTGCGGCGCCATGGCCGCCACCAGCACCGGGATGTTTTCGCCGCCGGGCTGCGAGGTGGTGAACTCCGGTGCCACGGTCAGGGTTTCACCGTGAAAGTCGGCCGTCCCGGCATCCAGGAGCTGCCGCAGCGTTGTGAGGTATTCGCGCAGGCGACGTATCGGCTTGTCCACCCGCAGGCCGTAGCTCGGACCTTCGATCACCGGTGCTCCGAGCCCCAATCCCAGCTGAAATCTTCCATGGGTGGCGGCCTGTGCCGTCTGGGCGGCCGCCGACACCTCGATGGGATGACGAGGGTTGATGGGAATGACCGAAACCCCCACCGTCACTTCGGGAACCGCGCGGCCGACGATCGCGGCCATGGTGATCGCGTCATAGTGGTACATCTGCCCCAGCCACAGCGTGTCGATCCCGGCATCGGCCACTCGTCGTCCGTGCGCGATGAAGGCGTCGACCAGGTTGGTGTCGCTCTGAACACTGAGAGGTCGGCCGATCGCCACTCCGAGTTTCACGTCTTGGCTAACCGGTCTCGTTCGGCTACCTATTCCCGTTCGGGCCACGGCGGCGCGGGGACACCCCTGTGCGAGTCTTTCGATAAAATGTCCCATTGTGTTGATTAACCGCCATCTCACCGGGGTGATGTCCGTGTCCGGCGGCCAACGCATCGACCGCCATTGGCACGAGGTGCACCAGATTGTGTACCCGGCCTCCGGTGTGATCGCGGTGACGACGGCCGAGGGCACCTGGATCGCACCGCCGAATCGCGCGTTGTGGATACCCGCGGGCGCCGGTCACGAGCATCGCTTCTACGGCCCCACCGAGTTTCACTCGGTGGCCTTCGATCCCGAGACCTACGTCGTGGAGCTGGCGGCTCCCACTGTCATTGCGGTATCGCCGCTGCTGCGTGAACTGATCATCGCGTGTTCGGTACCCGGTGACCTCGCCGAAGACGAAGTCGTACGACTACGTGTGGTTCTCATCGACCAGCTCCGGCACAGTCCGGAGCAGGCGCTCAAGCTGCCCACACCCCACGATGAACGGCTGGCCGAGGCATGCGCCGTGGTGGAAGAAGACCTGACGCAGGTCTGGACGGTGGCCGATTTGGGGCGGCGCGTGGGGGCCAGCGAGCGCACGCTGACCCGGCTGTTCCGCACCGACATGGGCATGACGTATCCGCAGTGGCGCACGCAGATCCGTCTTCACCATGCCTTGCGACTGCTCGCGGAGGGGCGGCCGGTCACCTACGTGGCGCATCAGTGCGGTTGGGCCACTCCCAGCGCGTTCATCGACGTGTACCGGCGCACCCTGGGGCAGACCCCGGGAACGTATGCCGCACCCGTCACGCGCTGAGGTAGCGCCGCAGTACCGCGGCCACGTCGGTGATCTGCCGCACCGGAACGTGTTCACCGCGGGTATGCGCCAAGTTGGGATCGCCAGGCCCGTAGTTGACCGCGGCGATCCCACGTGCCGCGAACCGGGAGACGTCGGTCCAGCCATACTTGGCACGCACCACTCCCCCTGCCGCGCAGATCAATTCGGCGGCGGCGGGGCGATCCAGACCCGGCAGCGCACCAGCGGCGGAATCGGTGAGCTCGATCTCGACATCAAGCCCGTCGAAAACCTCCCGCACATGCGCGAGCGCCTGCTCGGGGCTGCGATCGGGGGCGAACCGGAAGTTGACGGTCACCGCCGCGGCATCGGGAATGACGTTCCCCGCGACACCCCCGTCGATCCGCACGGCGGACAGTCCTTCCCGGTATTCGCAGCCGTCGATGTCGACGATGCGGGCGCGGTAAGAGTCCAGCCGCTGCAGCACCGCGCCGAGCTTGTGAATGGCGTTGTCCCCCAGCCAGGATCGCGCCGAGTGGGCGCGGGTGCCCGTGGCACGGATGACGACGCGCAGGGTGCCCTGGCAACCTGCCTCGATCAGACCGGCGGTGGGCTCACCGAGGATCGCGAGATCGGCGTCGAGCCACTCAGGCAGTTCGCGCTCGATGCGGCCGAGCCCGTTGGCCGAGGATTCGATCTCCTCGCAGTCATAGAACACCAGCGTCAGGTCGACGCGAGGTGTCACGGTAGCGGCCAGGTGCAGGAAGACAGCGTCGCCGGATTTCATGTCGACGGTGCCGCAGCCGTGCAGGATCTCCGCCTCGCGCCGGCTGGGCACGTTGTCGGCGGCAGGCACCGTGTCCAGGTGCCCGGCCAGCATCACCCGGGTTCCGTGGCCATGGTCGGTACGAGCCAGCACCGCGTTGCCGTTGCGAATGACCTCGAATCCGGTGGTCTGTTCGCGCAGGGCAACCTCGACGGCATCCGCGATCTCGGTCTCGTACCGGGACTCGCTGGGGATGTCTACCAGGGCAGCCGTCAGGGCTATCGGGTCACCAGCGAGTTCAAGCGCCACCGACTCAGGCTAGCGTGTACACCGTGAGCGGAGCAGTAGCACTTGGCCTGGCGACCATCGCGGCGGACGGATCGGTACTGGATACCTGGTTCCCGGCGCCCGAATTGACCGATGCCCCCGGCACACCGGGCACCGAGCGGATCTTCGAGACAGACGCACCCGCCGAGCTGGCCGGGCTGGCCGGCACCGACCCGGATCGCGGTGTGGAGAAGGTGTTGGTGCGCACCACGATTGGCTCGCTCACCGACAAACCCACCGATGCCTATGACGCCTATCTGCGTCTGCACCTGTTGTCACACCGGCTGGTCCAGCCGCATGGCGCCAGCATGGACGGATTGTTCGGCGTACTGACCAACGTGGTGTGGACGAACTTTGGCCCCTGTGCCGTCGAGGGCTTCGAGACGGTGCGCGCGCGGCTGAAAGCGCGCGGCGTGGTGACGGTCTTCGGAATCGACAAGTTCCCGCGCATGGTCGACTACGTGGTGCCCACGGGTGTGCGTGTCGCCGACGCCGACCGGGTGCGGCTGGGCGCACACCTGGCGCCCGGCACGACGGTCATGCACGAGGGCTTCGTGAACTTCAACGCCGGAACGCTGGGCGCCTCGATGGTGGAAGGCCGCATCTCGGCCGGTGTCGTCGTGGGCGACGGTTCCGACGTCGGCGGCGGCGCGTCCATCATGGGCACCCTGTCCGGCGGTGGCAGCCAGGTGATCTCGGTGGGTCAGCGCTCCCTGCTCGGCGCCAACTCCGGTGTGGGCATCAGCCTGGGCGACGATTGCATCGTCGAGGCCGGGCTGTACGTCACGGCGGGCACCAAGGTCGGCACACCCGACGGCAAGACGGTCAAGGCGCTGGAGCTGTCCGGAGCCAACAACCTACTGTTCCGCCGCAATTCGCAGACCGGCGCGGTCGAGGTCGTGTCGCGTGACGGTGGCGCGTTCGAGCTGAACGCAGCGCTCCACGCCAACTAACCCCGCTATGTCCTCGTCACCGGAAGAGACCGATCCGCTGCCTGACGAGGTGGCGCAACGATCCCGCCCGGCGCGGGGATTGCTGCTGGCGCTCAAGGTGTTCGGCGCATTCGTTGTCGCGGTCCTCATCGTGGCAGGAACGGCGACGGCACTGATCGCGGATCAAGGCATGCGGGCGCCCGCGGGCAACCACGACTACGTCGCCCTCGGAAGTTCGTTCGGGGCCGGTCCGGGAGTTCCCGGTCGCGACCGGACGAGCCCCATCCTGTGTATCCGATCCGCCAACAATTACGCCCATCAACTGGCCACCCTGCGTCACCTCGACCTGACCGACGTCACCTGCTCGGGAGCAACGGCACAGAACGTCCTGCACGGTGGGCAGTACTTCCAGCCACCCCAACTCGACGCGGTGCGCAGCACCACCAAACTCGTCACCATCACCGCGGGCGGAAACGACATCTACTACCTGCCGAATCTGTTCGCCTGGTCCTGTGCGAAAGATCCGGACGCCGTGTCGTTCACCTGGCGGCTCAGCGTCTGTGACGCCAAGTCCGACGACAACGTCGACGGGGCGGTGCAGCAGGTGGGTATGAGCCTGCAAGAGATCGGCCGCGAAGCGCACCGACGCGCGCCGGGCGCCACGGTCGTGTACGTCGACTACACGACCGTCCTGCCCGACACCGGATACTGCCCGGACAGGCTGCCCATCACCAACGCGCAGTTCGACCGCGCCCGCACTCTGGCGAAAACACTTGCCGCCACAACGAATGAAGCCGCGCACGCTACCGGATCGCTGCTCGTATCCGCGGCCGCCCTGACACATGGCCACGACATCTGTTCGGCGGATCCCTGGGTCTACGGATACACGTTCTCGGCAACTCCGCTGAACTACGGACCCATGGCCTATCACCCGACGCTGCGCGCCATGACCGTGATCGCCGCCGGAATCAACAAGGCCCTGAACGCGCGGTAGCGATCAGTCGTTCACTGCCAGGCATACAGGTCGCGCAGCAGGCCGATCTCCGCGCCGTGGTGCAGCAACTCACGATTGATGTGCAGAGCCAGCGTCAGGAATGGTTTCTCGGCCCACGGCCCTTCGGCCGGCCCGACCGGAAGAGCGAGTGAGGCTTCGTCTTTACCGAGCACTCCGGCACGCCATGCCGCGTACATGAGGTCAAGACGATCGAGGGCATCGGCTGCGGTGACCGGATAGTCGTAGGTCATGTAGTCGACCGGCGGTCCACCGAAGTGACTGGCGATCCGTGCACCGAGCACACCCACCAGAATGTGGCCGAGCCGCCAGGCGATGGTGGTGACCGGTGCGGGTTCAGGTGACGGGGCCGCGAATTCGATGACGTAGTCGCCCGATCCACCCTGCAGCGGTGTCGTCGCGGTACCGCGAGGCCGCAGGCTCCAGCAGCCACGCACCGGTTCCCAGAAGTATTCGTCGTCGGTGAGTCCGTCGAAGCGGGGACGCAGTTGGGAAGTCCAGTGCCAGTCGATCTGGTCCACGATCTCGCCGGTCACGTTCATGTCATCAGCTCCTTTTTGAGGACCTTGCCCATCGCGTTCCGGGGCAGCACATCGACACGACGCACCTCGCGAGGACGTTTGTGTATCGAGAGCTGTTGCGCCACGAAGGCAATGACGTCATCTTCCACCACGTCACCGACAACATAGGCGACGATGCGTTGTCCCAGGTCGTCGTCGGGCACCCCCACCACGGCCACCTCCACGATCCCGGGGTGCCCCAGCAGCACGGTTTCGATTTCACCGGCGCCTATGCGGTAGCCGCCCGACTTGATCAGGTCGACCGATTCGCGCCCCACGATTCGGTGCATTCCGTCTGCGTCGACGACGGCGACGTCACCGGTGCGGTACCACCCGTCCTCGGTGAGTACTTCGGCCGTCTTCTCCGGCAGATTGAGATATCCACTGAACAACGTTGGACCCTGAACCTGCAGCTGGCCAACGGTTTCCCCGTCGTGCGGCGCGGCCAGGCCATCCTCGCCCAGCAAGCGGGTCTGTACACCTGCCAACGGGTGACCCACCCATCCCGCGCGGCGTTCGCCGTCGACGCGGGTCGAGAGCGTGATCACGGTTTCGGTGGCGCCGTAGCGCTCGATGGGGGCCTGGCCCGTGAGCCGGCGCAGCGCGTCGAACACCGGCACCGGCAGCGGCGCACTTCCCGACACCAGGAGTCGCGCAGAAGACAATGCACGCGCACAGGATTCGTCGGAGGCCACCCGAGACCAGACCGTCGGCACACCGAAGTACAAGGTGCCGTGCGTGGCGGCATAAGCCTCGGGAGTCGGTTTGACGGTGTGCACAAAACGGTTTCCCACCCGCAACGATCCGAGCAGTCCGAGCACCAGTCCGTGCACATGGAACAGTGGAAGCCCGTGCACCAGAACATCATCTGCCGTCCATGCCCAGGCCGCGGCGAGTCCGTCGAGACTGGCGGCCAAGGCACGCCGACTCAGCTGGACTCCCTTGGGTGCACCGGTGGTCCCCGAGGTGTACACGATCAGTGCCGTCGACTCCGGGCGCGGTTCGGAGTACTGATGCCAGGACCGTGCATGTCGACGCACCGGTACGTGCGGCAATCCCTCTGACTCCTGCGGCGATTCACCCAGCCAGGCGATCGCCCCACTGTCGGTGAGAATGTGTCGGCGTTCTGCCACCCCGACATCTGCCGGTACCGGCACGACGGTGACCCCCGCGATGAGTCCGGCGACCACTGCAAGGACCGTGTCGATACTCGGGCGGGCCAGCACCGCGAGGGGGCCCGACGCGCCGCCTATGCGTTCTGCTGCTGCCGTAGCGGCACCGACGAGGTCACCGCGACCCCAGCTGTCCTCGCCGATACGAACCGCATCCGCGAGGTCGGGAGACTTGGGGTGAAGAGACTTCAGCAGCATGCATCCAGCTTAGGATGAGCCGCTTGGGCGAAGACCGATCTGCCCGGATGAGCCGCTTGGGCGAAGACCGATCTGCCCGGATGAGCCGCTTGGGCGAAGACCGATCTGCCCGGATGAGCCGCTTGGGCGAAGACCGATCTGCCCGGATGAGCCGCTTGGGCGAAGACCGATCTGCCCGGATGAGCCGCTTGGCTACCGCCCCGAGACCAGCGCGCGCAAGAAGAAGGTCATGTTGGCGGGACGTTCGGCGATGCGCCGCACGAAGTACCCGTACCACTCCTCGCCGAACGGCACATAGACCCTCATGTGGTGCCCCTCACCGGCCAACCGCCGCTGTTCGGCGTCGCGGATCCCGTAGAGCATTTGATACTCGTAATCACCCGGGCCTCTGCCTGTCTCGCGCGCCATCACGCCCGCCGCGTCGATGATGGCGGGGTCATGCGAGGCCACCATCGGGTACCCGTCACCTTCCATCAACACCCGCAGACAGCGCAGGTAGGCGACGTCGACATCTTCGGGATCGCGATGTGCGACGGACTCGGGCTCGTCATAGGCCCCTTTGCACAATCGAATACGCGAACCTTGTCCCGACAGGTCACCGCAATCGGCGTACGTGCGCTTCAGATATGCCTGCAACACGGTGCCCAGCCACGGGAAGTCCGCGCGTAATTCCCGCACGATACTCAGGGTCGAGTCCGTGGTGGTGTGGTCCTCGGCGTCCACGGTGACCCACACTCCGGCCTGATCGGCCTTCGCACACAACAGCTGTGCATTCTCCAGGGCGATACGCTCCCCGTCTCGCGGCAGCGCCTGCCCCAACGCCGACAACTTGAGCGAGATCTCCAGCGGCCGCACGCCGGTGTGCACGGCGTCGCTGCGCCGCGCCAGCGCATCCAGCAGCGACAGGTAGGCCGACACCGTGCGGGTGGCCTGCTCGCTGTCCCTGGTGTCCTCGCCGAGGTAGTCGATGGAGATGAAGCGCCCGGAGTCGAGCAGCGTCGTGCCGGCGGCAAGGACATCATCCTGCGATTCACCGGGGACGAATCGGCGCACCACCTGCCGGGTCAACGGCATCCGTTCGGCGGCGTGCCGTAGTCGCGCGGACCTGCTGGCCGCCAGGATCGCGGGTCTGGCCGTCTTTCCGAACCACTCAGCCATCCTCACGCTCCATATGGGGGTATCCATATTCCGTTTGGGCGTCGAATGTTTCCTTGATAGATCGCGGCAACAGCCAACGCTGCAGGTTGAGAGGTGATCCAGCCTTGTCGTTGGTACCCGATGCCCGCCCACCGCCGAAGGGCTGCTGGCCGACGACGGCACCGGTGGGCTTGTCGTTGATGTAGAAGTTCCCCGCCGCGAAGCGAAGCCGCTCGCTGGCTATCTGAACCGCCTGACGATCATCGGCGATAACCGCGCCGGTCAGGCCGTACCGAGAACCGGTGTCGACGACGTCAAGGATGCGCTCGTAGTCACTGTCCGGATAGACGTGCACCGCCAGGATCGGACCGAAGTACTCGGTGGAGAACGCCTCGTCGGTCGGGTCATCCGACAGCAGGACCGTCGGCCGGACGAAATAGCCTTCGCTGTCGTCGTATTCGCCTCCGGCGGCAATCGTCACTCCCGCACTCTTGGCGCGATCGATGGCGGCCGCGTTGCGTTTGAATGACTTCTCGTCGATGACGGCACCGCCGAAGTTGGACAGATCGGTCACGTCCCCGTAGCTGAGCCCCGCGGTGGCGTCCAGGAACTCGTCGCCCATCTGGTCCCAGACCGACCGGGCGACAAAGGCCCGGGAGGCCGCAGAGCACTTCTGCCCCTGATAGTCGAAGGCGCCGCGAATAAGCGCTGTGCGTAATACATCTGGGCGAGCAGACGTGTGCGCAACGACGAAGTCCTTGCCACCGGTCTCACCGACCAGCCGCGGATAGGTGTTGTACCTGTCGATATTGGCACCGACCTCGCGCCACAGATGCTGGAACGTTCGGGTGGAACCGGTGAAGTGGATACCCGCCAGGCGTGGATCGGCGAGCGTCACGTCCGAGACCGCGATCCCGTCGCCGTTGAGCAGGTTGATGACTCCGGGCGGCAACCCGGCCGCTTCGAGGAGCTCCAGGGTGAAATGCGCGGCGAAGGCCTGTGTGACAGATGGCTTCCACACCACCGTGTTCCCCAAAAGTGCTGGGGCCGTGGGAAGGTTACCGGCAATCGCAGTGAAGTTGAAGGGTGTGATGGCGTAGACGAAGCCCTCCAGCGGGCGGTACTCCATCCGATTCCACGCCCCGCCTCCGCTGCTGGGCTGCTCGGCGAGGATGTGCCGCGCAAACTGCACGTTGAACCGCCAGAAGTCGGCCAACTCGCAGGCCGAATCGATCTCGGCCTGGTAAGCGGTCTTTGACTGCCCCAGCATGGTGGCGCCGTTGAGCGTGGCACGCCACGGACCAGACAGCAGATCGGCGGCACGCAGGAAGACCGCCGCCCTGTCGTCGAAAGGTAGTGCTGCCCAATCGTTCTTCGCAGCGATGGCGGCCTCCACCGCATCACGGGCCTCGGCATGGCCGGCGTTGGTGATGGTGCCGAGCACGGCGCGGTGGTTGTGCGGCTGCACCACGTCGATGCGTTCACCGTCACTCATCCGGCGAGCACCACCGATTACATGCGGCAGGTCTATGGGCGTGGCGGCGAGGCGTGACAGTGCCGTCGTCAATCGGTCGCGTTCGGGAGTGTGCGGGGCGTAGGTGAGCACCGGCTCGTTGACGGGAGCCGGCACGTTGGTGATGGCATCCATGTATCCAGCATCGTCCTGTTCACCCGCGGGTGTCGAGGATTGGAGGAGATTGCACAACGAAACCTCAGGTAACGGCGAAATCCGGCGGGACGTTTCGTGTGATAGGCCGAGTCTTCGACGGTCGGTGGAACTAGTCGACCAGACGGGAGACCGCGGCGTCGATACGCTCGTCGGTGGCGGTGAGGGCCACACGCACGTGTTCCTTGCCGCGCGGCCCATAGAACCGCCCCGGCGCCACCAGAATCCCCCGCTGCGCCAGATACGCCAGCGCCTCGTCGCACGAGTCCCCGCGCGTCGCCCATAGGTATAGGCCCGCCTCGGAGTGATCGATCCGGAAGCCGTTACCCGTCAACGCCTTCGAGAGTTTGTCGCGGCGCAGCTCATAGCGTGCGCGCTGATCACGCTGGTGCTCGTCCTCGCTCAGCGCCGCGGTCATCGCTGCTTGCACCGGCCCCGGCACCATCATCCCGGCATGCTTGCGCACCGCGAGCAGCTCAGCGACCACCGATGCGTCACCCAGCACGAATCCGGCTCTGTACCCCGCCAGCGACGAGGTCTTGGACAGCGAGTGCACGGCCAACAACCCGGTGGTGTCACCGTCACAGACCCGGGGATCGAGAACCGATACCGGCTCCGCGTCCCAGCCGAGGCCGAGGTAGCACTCATCGGAAACCACGAGGGCGCCGCGTTCGCGGGCCCACTCGACGACCTTACGCAGATGCTCGATCGGCAGTACCGCGCCGGTCGGATTGCTGGGCGAGTTGAGGTAGATCAAGGCGGGGTGCTGCGGCCCCAGCTGTGTCAGCGAGTCTGCCCGCACGGTCGGCACACCAGCCAGCCGCGCACCCACTTCATAGGTGGGATAGGCCAATTCGGGAATGACGACCAGATCCTCGGCGCCCAACCCGAGCAGGGTGGGCAGCCAGGCGATGAGCTCTTTGGTTCCGATCACCGGCAGTACCGCGTTGTCGGCAAGCGACACAATGCCGTATCGCCGGGTCACTGCGTCACGGATCGCCTGCCGTAGTGCGGGTGTGCCGGCGGTCGCCGGATATCCGGGCAAGTCGCTGGCCGCGGCCAACGCATCGCGAATGAGAGGCGCCACGCTGTCCACGGGAGTACCGACCGAAAGGTCAACAATCCCTTCGGGGTGCGCCGCAGCAGTCGCCTTGGCATCGGCGATGGTGTCCCAGGGGAACTCGGGGAGAGAGGCCGAGACGCGCCTGTCCACGGGAGAGCTCAGTGTCCCTCACCCATGGGCGGCAGCTCCTTGACCGACGGCGGGTCGTACTCGGTCTTGCCGACCTTTGCGGCGCCACCGGGAGAGCCCAGGTCGACGAAGAAGTCGGCGTTGGACTGGATGTAGCCGGTCCACTGGTCCGGCACATCGTCCTCGTAGAAGATGGCCTCCACCGGGCAGACCGGTTCGCAAGCACCGCAGTCAACGCATTCGTCGGGGTGGATGTAGAGCATCCGCCCACCCTCGTAGATGCAGTCGACGGGGCATTCTTCAATACATGCCTTGTCCATAACGTCGACGCACGGTTCCGCGATCGTGTAGGTCACGAAGGTCTCCTCGATATTTTCTGGGCTATTTCCTGCTCTGATGTCCAGTTCATGCGTTGCGGCCAGTATCCCGGTCCCTAGATGTGCCTCGCGACACAGGCTGTCCTAACTCGTCGGGGCAATCTAGCCGTATCCACCGGTTACAGGTACTTAGCTTAACGTTTAACTTGTCCTGGCGTCCAGCAGAAGTACTCCGCCCTTCGCGGGACCTGCGTCACCAGCGGCGCATCACGGTCGCTTCCGCCGGTCCGATGGGCACTGGACGCCCCTGAAACTCCGACTCAATTTACCGTTTCCATTAGTAATGGTTACTTTAGGTTACACTTAACTGATAGCTATATGCAGACTGTTGCACTGCAACAAGTTGCATAGGGGCGCGCTTTCGTGCCAGCATGCTGCCGTGGCACTCACCCACGCGATCCTGTTGTCCCTGGCCGAGCAGAGCGGGTCGGGTTACGAGCTCACGCGCCGATTCGATCGCTCGATCGGCTACTTCTACAGCGCGACCCACCAGCAGATGTATCGCACGCTGCGCCGCATGGAGGACGACAGCTGGCTGCACTGCAAGGTCGTCGACCAAGAGGGACGGCCCGCCAAGAAGGTCTACACCGTCGCCGAACTCGGTTTCCGCGAACTGTCCCGTTGGATCGCCAGCTCCGAGGGCACCGAGATGCGCGACCTCGCCCTCAAGGTTCGCGCCGCCACCTACGCGGACGTCGACGCGGTCATCGAACAGATTCGTGCGCAGCGCAATACCCACGCCGCCGCACTGGAGGGTTACCTCCACATGCAAAAACGCCAGTTTCCCGCGCCGGATCAGCTCTCCGGTGCGGCCCTGCACCAATACCTCGTCCTGCGCGGAGGCATCCGCATGGAAGAGGGCTTCACCGATTGGTGCGACGAGATGATCTCGGCTTTGTCCAGCCCAAATGTCCCAGCCCGGACTGACGAAAGTGAAAGTGATGAGTAATCCTTACCCAACCCTGCTGTCCCCCTTGGATCTTGGCTTCACCAAGCTCAAGAACCGGGTGGTCATGGGTTCCATGCACGCCGGCCTCGAAGACTTCCCCTGGGACACCCCGGCATTGGCGGCGTACTTCGCGGAACGCGCCAAGGGCGGCGTCGGCATGATCATCACCGGCGGATACGCCATCAACCGCACCGCGTGGCTCAAGCCATTGGCAGGCAAGCTCACAACCTCCCTGGAGGCATACCGACACCGGATCGTCACGAACGCCGTGCACAAGAACGGCGGCAAGATCATCGTGCAACTGCTGCATTCGGGACGCTACGGATACCACCCGTTCTCGGTGAGCGCCTCGGCCAAGAAGTCCCCCATCACGCCCTTCAAGCCCCGCAAGCTCAGCACCAAGGGTGTATGGCAGACCATCGACGACTGGGCGCACAGCGCCAAGATGGCAAAGAAGGCCGGATACGATGGCTGCGAAATCATGGGCAGCGAAGGCTATTTCATCAATCAGTTCCTCGCGCCCTACACCAACGACCGCACCGACGAATTCGGCGGCAGCCCCGAGAACCGACGACGCCTGGCCGTCGAGGTGGTCAAGGCGGTACGCAAGGCGGTAGGCCCGGACTTCATCATCTGCTACCGGCTCTCCATGGCCGACTATGTGCCCGACGGCCAGACCTGGGACGAGATCGTGGCCCTCGCCAAGGAGATCGAGGCCGCCGGGGCCACGATCATCAACACCGGCATCGGCTGGCACGAGGCGCGGGTGCCCACCATCGTCACCTCGGTGCCGCAGAACGCCTTCGTCGACCTCTCCAACAAGATCGCCCAAGAGGTCAGCATCCCGGTGATGGCCTCCAACCGGATCAACATGCCGCAGTCCGCCGAGCAGATCCTCAATGACGGCCAGGTGCAGTTGATCTCGATGGCCCGGCCGCTGCTGGCCGACCCGGACTGGGTGAACAAGGCGTCGGCCGATCACGCCGACGAGATCAACACCTGCATCGCCTGCAACCAGGCCTGCCTGGATCACTCCTTCGTGAACAAGAAGGCCAGCTGCCTGCTGAACCCGCGAGCCGGCAACGAGACAACGCTCAAGCTGCTGCCTACTCGGCATGGCAAGAAGATCGCCGTCGTCGGCGCGGGTCCGGCCGGGCTCGCTGCCGCCGTCACCGCGGCACAGCGTGGTCACAAGGTGGTGCTGTTCGAGGCCAACGGTGAGATCGGCGGCCAGTTCGACATGGCCCGCAAGATCCCGGGCAAGGAAGAGTTCAACGAGACCATCCGCTACTACACCACGATGCTCAAGAAGCACGGTGTCACAGTGCTTTTGAACAAGAAGGTGGATGCCCAGGAGCTCATTGCCGGCCAGTTCGACGATGTCATCCTCGCCACCGGCGTCAAGCCCCGTGTTCCGTCCATCCCGGGCATCGACCATCCGATGGTGCTCTCCTACCCCGAGGTCATCAAGCAGATCAAGCCCGTCGGCAAGCGCGTCGCCGTCGTCGGTGCGGGCGGTATCGGCTTCGACGTGTCCGAGTTCCTGACGATCGACGAGTCACCCACGCTGAACCTCAAGGAGTGGCGCGCCGAGTGGGGCATCTCCGAAGAGCACGATGCCCGCGGCTCACTGACCAAACCCATTCCGGCTCCGGCGGTTCGCGAGGTCTACCTGTGCCAGCGCAAGAAGGGCTCGCTGGGCAAGGGCCTCGGCAAGACCACGGGCTGGGTGCACCGGGCATCGCTCAAGGCCAAGAAGGTCACCGAGTTGGCGGGAGTCAACTACGAGAAGATCGACGATTCCGGGCTGCACATCAGCTTCGGCGAGGAGCGCAAGGACCCGCGCGTGCTCGAAGTCGACAACGTGGTGATCTGCGCCGGCCAGGAATCGGTGCGCGACCTCGATGATGTGTTGAAGGAGGCCGGGATCCAGGCCCACGTGATCGGCGGCGCGGCGCTGGCCGGCGAGCTGGACGCCAAGCGCGCGATCAAGCAGGGCACCGAGCTGGCCGCCAAGCTGTAGCCCCTCGTCCACGAGCAGACGCTTGGTGCACGGTAGACCCAGGAAGGGTTTGCACTAAGCGTCTGTTCGTGTTTGGCGAGGTCACCGGTATCCATTGCACCAGCGGTGCGGATGCATTTGGCGGCACGCCCGCCAGACGTCGTTCGGGTCCGTCGCAGTGGTACTCGGTGGCGCGTCGGTTGTCGGCGTGACGGTGGGCACCGGAACATAGGTCGTCGCCGTCACCGTCTGTGTGACGGTTTCCGTCGACGTGGAGGGCGGGGGCGCCGAGGCCGATGGAGATGCCGACGGAATCGTCACCGAGGTGATGGGGACCAGCGGTGGCGCCGTTGCCTTATGCCGACCGAGAAGCAGAACCCCGAGAGCGATAAGCGCAAGCACGCCGGCCAACGTGGCGAGGCCGATGATCCAGGCCTGGTGAGAGGGCCGCCGGAGTTGCGCGGCCACCGGAAGCAATTGCGTGGGCAACTCCCCACGGTCGCTCCAGGCCCGCACCGTGTCTTCGGGATCGGCAGGCTCGCGTGGCGGCATTCCTGGCGCACCTCCGGGACTGTCGTCGTTTGACCGCATGCCGAGCCAAAACGGGCACCGGATGCTGCCACGGTAGTGAACGAATCTGAAGTATCGCTGGAATGAATCTGCCAAATGCTTGGACGCCGTGCCGGCCTAACGCCCCGGCGCCCCGGTGGGGCTCTCCAACTTTCCGTCGCCGGTACCGACGCCCGGCTTGACGCCGCCTGGTGCCGGGGGCGCGTCGACGCCAGCCGAAATCCGAGGGCCACGCGCAGGGCCCGACATCAGCACCGGTAACTGCGTACCGCGCGATGGTCGCAGCGCCGGCAGCTGGCCCGGCACGAAGACCGGGTTGTACGGTGCCGGGTTCGGAGGCGGCGGCGCGGCCGCGACCGGTACGGCCAGTCCCATGGCAAGCGCCGCCACAATCGTTGCCACACAAAATGTTCGGATCACGGTATCGCTCCTTCGGTCATTCCACGAGGGTCCTCGAGCTGCCCGGCGGCCATCCCCGCCCCGATTCGGGCGGTATACCCGGAGTCGACACCGGCCGATATTCGCGCTCCCCGCGGCGACGCCGGGGACAGCCCGAAGGGTGGTTGCGGGGCGGTTGCGGCGTAATTGGGTGACCCGCCGGGCACCGGCATGGGCACCGCGGGATTCCCGGGCGGCGGGTCCCCGGCGGCCACCGGTGCCCACCACAGCCAGCACGCCAATATCGTTGCCGCACCGATGCATTTCTTCATCAGATCTTGATCGGGTCGCCGTAGATCGCAAACTCGGTGTGACCGGTTTCCGTGGATGCGCGCAACGATGCGAACGAACGAATTGTCACGTCACCGCCACATGCGTCGGCCTTCACATGCACGTTGTCCAAGTCCAGCGCCCCCGTGCCACCGTGGGAGAGAACCATGTTGGCCATCGGCAGGTTGACGATGACACCCGGCTGTACAACGGTCTGTACAAATCCGCTGACTCCCGCGCTACCGCCGACGCCAACCGACGGTGTTGGCGCCACACCGAGACTTACCGACGGTGCGATACCCGCCGATCCACCGAGCTGCAAACCCGAGGAAACATCCGATTGGCAGCCCAACTGGTATCCGATGACGAAGAGGCTGTCGGTGATGGGATTGGAACCGCCGGTCGCCGTCGCGGTACCGGACAGGGTGATGAACGCCTCGCGGGAATTGGTTGCCGCCGCAAGGTTGGGCACCGCGTTGACGCGTTCATTATCGAGCTTGATCTGCAACTGCCAGCCGTCTCGAGTGGTCCTCGAATACGACTGCGGCGCCATCTCTCTCGGCTCTGCACCGGCGGGAAACGCGGACAGGAACCCAAGCATGGCAACGATGGAGCTTGTCGCTACGAGTCGGGCTATCACGCACATCACGATGCCCAAAACGCCCTGGGGAGTTAATCCCGTGCGAACCAATCAGTCAGGTGCACCCAGAGACCGTCAACTCAGCGAAATCCGTCGCACTCGCGGCGCGGGCGCAGCTCGTGGCACAACCGGCCCTCCTCAGGACGTGTCGGCACCACCTCTACCGGCGCCGTCTCCGTCGGCGCCGCCGGCGCGGGCGTCTCAACCACGACCGTGGTCTCGATGACGGTGCTGATCACCGTCTGCGGCGGCGGTGCAACGGGAACCGAACTACTTGGTGCACTGGGGTGTTCGCTCGTCGACGTCGCCGGAACACGCGGCGACTCGTCGGTCTCGTCGACCTCCACCAGAGCCAAGACCAGCGCCACCACAACGGCCAAACCTGCCAGCGCACAGACAATCCACACCCAGCGCCATGAGCGATCATGAACGGCGATTTCCGAGTCGTCCGCCTCGGAGTACGCGGCCACGGAGGGCTCCATCGGCCGCTGGGTGGTCGGCGGCATCGACTCGTCGTCGGGCGGGAACTCGGTCATCAGGGCACGAGGCTACCGCCCTAGGCGCCGCCTCACCCCCGAAATCTCCCTCACGGGCACGCCCTGCCATTTCAGCCAAGTGGAACTTCTACCAGCCCGTTAGCGTGTGCGAACTGACGGCCGATTTCTTCTCGCGATTCTCCCCCGTCCGTGTCTCATCAGGTAGAGGATCGAGATCACGTTTCGTCTCGGGAGGGGCTCAGTTGCGGACTAAGGTTCTGTATTTCGTCATTGTCGGGTTGATCGGTAGCCCATCAGTCGGCCTGATCACAGCACCCCTGGCGCAGGCATATCCCAACTGCGCTGCAGCAAGAGCGGCCGGAGCCGCGCCCCTGTATCGGGGCCAGCCCGGATACAGTTCGAAGCTAGATCGTGACGGCGATGGCGTCGCATGCGAGAGCGGCTCATCGGGATACTCGCCTGGCCAGTCGGTCCCTGCGCCAGCAATCCCCCCAATACAAGTCCCGCAATCAATTTCGACACCAACACCCGCACCGGGATTGGTATCAGCGGGCGGGACCGATTACGAGACTGTCGTTACCTGGACCGGCACGGACTGCATAGACATCACCGCCCCGGATGCATCTCCTGCGAGGGTGCTGGGCACCACCAATCACTGCGGCGGCAGGACACAATTCACGCAGGGAGCCACAGGAAGTCAGCTCGTTGGGGCGGATCCGATAATGGGCTCAGCTGAATCGATCACATGTGAGATCCTGGTCGGTCGCCTTCGGGATTCAGGCACACGAGGCGATGGACATGACGTCAACTGCCTCACTCGAGCAGACTCCTTAAAGGCCTCAGCTTAGCCAACCGCTACGCGGCGGAAGGCCGTCGCGAATACGTGGTGGTGCGCTCCACCGCGGGCCGTCCGATGCCGTCGGCGATCTCCTCCAGCTCGGCGATAGTCTTGGCCGATCCGTGTTCGGAGCCTGCCATCCGCGAGATGGTTTCCTCCATCAGCGTGCCACCGAGATCGTTGGCGCCACCCTGGAGCATCATCCGCGTGCCCTCGATGCCGAGCTTGACCCAGCTGGTCTGGATGTTGTCGATACGCCCGTGCAGCATGATGCGCGCCAGCGCATGTACCGCGCGGTTGTCCCGGTTGGTAGGCCCGGGGCGGGCGGCACCCGCGAGGTAGAGCGGCGCGCTCTGATGCACGAAGGGCAGCGGTACGAATTCGGTGAAACCGCCTGTGCGGTCCTGGATTCCGGTGAGCACGCGCAGATGTCCGACCCAATGCTTGGGGGTGTCGACATGTCCGTACATCATGGTCGAGCTGGAACGCAGACCCACCTCGTGCGCGGTGCTGATGACGTCGATCCATTCGGAGGCGGGCAACTTACCCTTGGTGAGGACCCACCGAATCTCGTCGTCGAGGATCTCCGCGGCCGTGCCCGGGATGGTGTCCAGGCCCGCGGCACGCAGTTCGGTCAACCATTCGCGCACACTCTGACCTCCCTTGGAGGCACCGTTGACGATTTCCATGGGGCTGAAGGCGTGCACGTGCATGCTGGGTACCCGCTTCTTCACCGCGCGCACCAGATCGGCGTACCCGGTCACCGGTAGTTCCGGATCGATGCCGCCCTGCATGCAGACCTCAGTGGCACCGGCGACATACGCCTCCCAGGCCCGGTCACCCACCTCCTCGGCGGACAGCGAGAAGGCGTCGGCGTCGCCCTTACGTTGCGCGAAGGCGCAGAAGCGGCAGCCGGTGTAGCAGATGTTGGTGAAGTTGATGTTCCGATTCACCACGTAGGTGACGTCGTCACCGACCACATCGGCACGAATCGAATCGGCCAGCGCGGCAAGGGCCTCCATCGCCGGGCCCTCGGCGGTCGCGAGCGCCAGATATTCGTCGTCGGTGCACCCGGCGGGATCGCGCTCGGCAGAACGCAAGGCCGCCAACACATCGGCGCTCACCTTCTCCGGTGCACGCGCATTCAACTCGCGCACATGCTCGCGGATCGACTCCCAATCCCCGAAGGCGCTCGCCAGATCGCTACGGGTATCGGTGTTGCGCCCCTCCGAGTCGATGGCCGCGTGCAGATCCACGCGCCCGGTCGACTCCCAGGTCTCGTCGGGTTCCTGCCACGGCAGCCCCGTCGGCGAAATATCCAGGGCGTAACCGGTTTCCGGGTCGGCCAGGGCCTCCACATGCCCGCGCACCCGGGGGTCGATCCAGGCCGCACCGGCCTGCACGTACTGCGGCTGCGCCGTCAGGCGTTGCACCAGGTCGTATCCGGCCTCCGCCGTCACCGAGGCCAGGTCGTCCAGCGCGGGCCACGGCCGCTCGGGGTTCACATGGTCCGGGGTCAAGGGCGAGACGCCGCCCCAGTCGTCCACGCCGGCACCTATCAGCGCCAGGCACTCGCTACGGGACACCAGGTTCGGCGGCGCCTGCACCCGCATCTTGGGTCCCAGCACCAGACGCGTCACCGCGATCGTCGCCAGGAACTCGTCGATGTCGGCATCGGGCGCCTTCTGCATGGCGGTATCGGATTTGGCCCGGAAGTTCTGCACGATCACTTCCTGCACGTGCCCGAATTCCTTGTGCACCTTGCGGATCGCATGGATGGTCTCGGCGCGCTCGGTCAGGTCCTCGCCGATGCCCACCAGCAGGCCCGTCGTGAAGGGAATCGACAACCGGCCCGCGTCCGTCAGCGTCCGCAACCGCACCGCGGGGTCCTTGTCGGGACTGCCGTAATGCGCCTCGCCACGGTTCTCGAACAACCGCCGCGACGTGGTTTCCAGCATCATGCCCATCGACGGCGCCACCGGCTTGAGCCGCGCCAGCTCTGCCCAGGTCATCACGCCCGGGTTCAGATGCGGAAGCAGACCCGTCTCTTCCAGAACCCGGATCGCCATCGCGCGCACGTAATCCAGGGTGGTGTCGTACCCACGCTCGTCCAGCCACTGCTTGGCGTCCGGCCAGCGATCCTCGGGCCGGTCCCCCAACGTGAACAGGGCTTCCTTGCAGCCCAATTCGGCGCCGCGGCGCGCGATGTCCAAGATCTCGTCGGGCTCCAGGTACATGCCTTGGCCCTGCGCCCGCAGCTTGCCCGGAACTGTCACGAACGTGCAGTAATGGCATTTGTCGCGGCACAGATGTGTGATGGGGATGAACACCTTGCGCGAATAGGAGATCGGCAGACGCCCCTCGGCGCCGAGGCGACCAGCAGATTCCAGCCCCGCGTCACGCACACGCGCGGCACTGGCCATCAAATCGGCCAGATCGTCTCCACGTGCGGTCAGTGCGAGCGCGGCCTCGTCGACGTTCAGCGTCACCCCGTCGCGGGCACGCCGCAGCACCCGCCGCAGCGCGGGCGATGAGGACGCCGCTTTCCGGGAGGGAAAGGCGGGATTCGGCAGCGGCGTTACGTCGTCGGGCACGTTTGTACAACCGTCGGTCACCCTCAGATCATCCGCCCGTACCGAAAAGCCGACCACTCGGGGGTTCATCAACGAGGCCACCCTGCGGAAATGCCCGGGATGGCTAGGCTGATCGTCGTGAGTCTTACGAGAACCCTCAAGCAGAAACTTCCGTTTCTGCGGTATTCGTTTTTACGGGCGGTGTTCGGCGGCTTGAACGTCATGCGCACCGGTCAGATGGGTGACGGCCGCGAAGAGGCCACCGCCGAGCACGTCATCGCGACCGCCCCGGCGGGAGATGTCGACGCCGCCATCGACGCCATCGACAACTTCGCGTACGACCAATCGATCCTTATGAATGTCGGCGATGAAAAGGGCCAGCTGCTCGATGCCGCCGTCAAACGCGCAAACCCCAAGATCGCCCTGGAACTGGGCGCGTATTGCGGCTACAGCGGCCTGCGGATCGCGCGAGCGGCGCCGGGTGCCAAGTTCTTCTCCATCGAAAAGTCAGGGGCCAACGCCTCGGTCGCGCGCCGGGTCTGGGCACACGCCGGGCTGGCGGACCGGGCCACGTGCCTCACCGGGACCGTCGACGACGGCACCACACTGGACACCCTGACCAAGGACTACGGATTCACCGCGGGATGCCTGGATTTCGTGTTCATCGATCACTGGAAGGACATCTACCTCGATGACCTGCAGCGGCTGATGGATCGGGGCTGGCTGCATCCGGGCACGATCGTCGTCGCCGACAACGTCGGATTCCCGGGCTCGCCCAAATACCGCGCGTACATGAAGGAGCAGCAGGGCAAGCTCTGGCAGACCATCGAGCACGAGACCCACGTGGAGTACCAGACCCTGGTGAAGGACCTGGTCCTCGAGTCCGAGTTTCTGGGTTAGAGATCCCGGCGCAGCACGTAGGCGGCGGGAACAATCCCGGACACCACGAGCAGAACGGGCCAGAACCCGGTGAAGACGACGTCGCCGCCGGGACCGCCGAACAACAGGATCATCGTGGTCGCCGCGAATGCCCACAGCGGGGCGGCCGCCCATCGCGGTGTCGGCGCCCACTGCAGGGCGCACCACACCAGCAGTGCGTTGAGCACTGCGCTGATGATCAAACCGAGTGGAACCAGCACCCCGCCGAAACGAGTGTTGAGCAGAGCGGCCCCGAAAATGGCGCTGATGACGCCGTCGAAAACCAGCGCGGCCATGACAAATCCGCGCACGAAGACGAACAGGTGACTAGATCGGGACGGAATCGAGCTGAGCCACGAGCGAGCCGACGACCCATTGGAAGTTGTCCAGCCGGTCTTGCCAGTGCTGCTGGTTGGGATCCAGGTCTTGATCGGGTGGCATGAGTCGAGCTTACAACTCCACCCCGGCGAACAGATCTGATTCCCACCCGGTGTCGACGCCGGGCTCCCCGCGCACCAATACGAAGTGCTCGGTGTCCGCGATGGGCAAGGCGATCAGGTTCGACAGCGCCATCGAGGTGCCATCCTCGGACACCGTGAGTTGGGTGGCGTGTGCACGCAACGCCGCCACCTTGGCGTCGCGATAGGCCGACACGTCGACGGCCGCGCTGATCTTCTCGTCGGCGAAGGTGGGGATGAGGTCCAGCGGTGCCGGTTGGCATCCCGGCGGCAGCTGCGTCATGGACGCCAGGCCGGCCTCTAGCGCACTGGTCGCGATGACGGTCCAGTACAGCTTGGCAACCTGCCAGGTGGCCTTCTCCACGGCCGCGGTCGTCACCGTGTGCGCCTGGATGTGATCGGGATGCCCGTAACCACCGAACGGGTCATAGGTGACGACGACGTGGGGGCGGTGTTCGTCGATCAGTGCGACGAGCGCCGCCACCGCGTCATCCAATTCTGCTCCCGCGAATGCGCGCGGGTGCAGGGGTTCGGTGCCCGCCATGCCCGAATCACGCCAATGCCCCGCACCGCCGAGATAGGTGGGGCCGTCGACGCCGAGGTGTCCCAGCGCGCTGGACAGTTCTGCGATCCGGTACCCGCCGAGCTGGTCGGCGTGATCGCGAGCCAGCTGCGCCCAGCGCTCGCCGATCACCTCGCCCTCCTCACCGAGGGTGCAGGTGACGACCCGCACGTCGGCACCCTCGGCGGCGTACCGCGCGATGGTCCCTCCGGTGGTCAGCGATTCGTCGTCGGGGTGGGCGTGAACCAACATGAGCCGTCGAGTCATGGGCGGGTCTTCTTCCACTCTCCTGCCGTGGCGACGATTCCCACCGGCACCGCACCGGTCAGCTCCACGTTCTGCACGCTGGGGCCGGCCGCGGCAATGGTGGTGTCCTGCATGATCGGCAAAACCGTTGCCATCTTCCACAATTGAGGCTCGGCCTGATCGACGACCTTGCCCACGTCGGCGTGGCCGGTCAGCGCGGCGTCGATGCTGGGTTGTAGTGCCTCGTCGCACAACCCCGTGAGATTGCTCGGCGCCCGCACGGACTCTTCCCTCGACGGCGGCGACGGTGTATTGCTCGCAGGCGGTGGCGGGGGCGTGGTGGTGCGCGTGTCGGGAAGCTTGCCCGACTGCAACGCCGGACAGCCGTACCGGGAGGCCAGCGCGGTGGCCAGGTCACCGCCCGACTGATGCCAGCCGACGATGGCGTCGACGCGTCCATCCGGAATCGCCTGCCCGTACAGCGTGGGCGGATCGAGAGCCAGCACGCTGGCGCGCACCCCCGCGTTGCGCAACTGGTCTGCGGCGGTATTCGCGACGGCCACCGACGTCGGATCGTTGGAGGCGGCCCCGATGATCAGGGTAAGCGGTTCGCCGTCCCGGGTGATCTGTGGCGGACCCGCCGGAGCACCCGGAGGTGCAGGCACCTCGACGGCCTCGTATCCGGCCTCCTTGAGTAACGCGAGGGCCGCCTCGCGGGTCAGGGCGGTGGGCGCGGTGGGCTTGTATCCGGGATCCGAGGGAGAACGCACCTGGGCCGCGGCCAGGGTAACGGCGTTGTCGTTGCCTGCGGCTACCGCCGCCAGCAACCCGACATCGAGCAGGCCGAGCAAGCCCCGGCGCACACCGGTGTCGGTGAGCGCCGGTTGTCCGGCACGCAGCGTCAGTTGCAGTGTGCGCGGAGCAACGATGCGCGCGGTGCGCACCCCGGGGATGTTGGACAGCTGCGCGAAGGTCACCCCGCTGCCGTGCACCTGGGCCACCTGGGTGTCGCCGTTGCGGATGGAATCCGCCAGCACCGTGGGTGCACCGGCTCTCCGGAACAGGATCTCGTCGGGAACCGCGGGAGTGGCCCAGTACCGGTCGTTGCGGGCCAGCAGGATCTCATCGCGCTGGGGGTCGATCGTGTCGACCCGGAAGCGTCCTCCGGAGGCCGGCATCGACTTGATCAACCCCGAAGCGAAGCCTCCCGGAATGTCCTTGACGATGTGCGCGGGCAGCAGATCGGTGAACAGCTCACGCCAGGCCGGGTATTTGTGGTCGAAGGTGACGACCACACGCTTACCGCCGTCACGCGACTGCACGTCGGTGATGTCTCCGTAGCCCGCCGGGTCGACGGTTCCGGGCTGGGTGAGCATCTGCTGCCACAGGTACGAGAAGTCGTCGGCGCCGATGGGTGCGTTGTCCGTCCACTGGGCCTCAGGACGGATTGTGTAGGTGACCGTGAAGGGTTCCTGGCTGGTTTCCTCCGCGGAGACCAGCAGCGTGGGATCCATCTCCCAGCGCGAACCGGTGGTGGTCGCAGAATCCGGCACCGGACGGAACGCACTGGGCAGCACCAGGGAGCTGATCGCCGAATTCACCGGCGACTGATCGGACAACAGATGGGGATTGAATCCCGCACCGATCGAGTCGATACCCACCACGATCTGCTCTTTTTTGGGCGGTGGCGGCGTGGTGGAGCTGGTTGTCTCGCTGCCCTGCACGGCCGGAGGCGCGCTGACGGAGCATCCGGCGAGGAGCACCACACCAAGCACTGCGCACAGTCTCAGGCGCGGTGAGTGGGTAGGCATGAGGAACAACCTTATCGGTGGCGTGCTGAGAGGCGAATGTGAACGAGGTCCAGCTACCCCGTGAGGCGGATATCGCCTCACGGCCGCTGCGCCCTGGCGTCGACGCCCCCGCGATTCGGGCGGTGGTGCCGGATGGGGCCCGACTCTCGCATGCGCGAGGTCAGGTCCCCACCCGGCTTAGTGACCACGTCCCCCGTGACCACCGCCGGTCAATCTAGGTGCAGCGCGCCCGCCGCGCCTTCAAAATCTGAGGTGCCTTGCGGAAAAGCGTCAGAGGCCATCCCGGTATACGGTCGGCGTCACGCCAACGCGCGCTTTGAACGTGGTGGCAAAATGGCTGGGGCTGGAAAAACCCACCGCGACACTGATGTCCGTGATGGAAAGCTTGGTGGCCGCGAGCAGGTGCTTGGCGCGACTCATCCGGCGGTCGAGAACGAACTGATATGGCGTCTTGTGAAATGCGTGCACGAAGGCCGCCCGAAAGTCGGTGGCAGACATTTCGGCGTGCCGCGCCAGCGCCGCCAAGCTGATTTCCGAATCGAGTTCGTATTCGATGTAGTCCACCAGGCGCGCCTGCAACGCGGGATCCAAACCGCGCCGCCGCGTGGCCTTTTCGCGGATCTTGGCGTAATGGTCAACCAGGTGCATCCTGAGCACATCGACCAGCGATTCCCTCAGCAGCCGTGCGATGACGTCGTCCCGCCCCGAGAGGCTGCCCATTCGCTCTGCCAGATGGAGCATCAGGGGATCTGAGTAAGCGACCCGCGGCTGCACCTCGCGCTGCTCGAACAGTCTGGTCGGAACGTTGAACTGGCAGAACTGCGCCAGCTTCCCCTGCGCCATGATCGCCACTCGCCGCCCTGCCGGAATCACCAACACGTCACCGGCATCCGGAACGTAACTACGGGACAGACCGCGATCGAACTCCAGTTCCTTCGTATCGATTCGACCACCCTGGTACACGGCGACGATGTGGTGGTCACCGCCAAACAACCACTGCACGGGTTGAACGATCCGTTCACTGACGAATGTGTAGCGGAATCCACTCAACGACGCCCCCCGGACAGCATGGTCACCAACCATAACCAACGGGCAGCAAACAGTGGCTCGGCCGGTCAGGGGGTCACGATGGCAAAGCCGGGATCGGGCTGGTCCAGGACCGCGGCCAATCGGGCGAATCCGGTGGCGTCGCCCTCCACCGTGATCTCACCGGATGCAAACGCCGCAGCGGGATCCGCACCAGCGAGCAAGACCTTGATGAGAGCAGGCTTGGTCAAGGTGAAGGTCACGTCGGGCGGCGGCAGCTTGCCGTCGGCAGGCTGGTCGTAATGCACCAGCACGCCGTTGCGCAGCTCCACCCGGTGCACGCGGTTCTCATCGGTGAAATGCCAGTCGCTGACGAAGCGCTCATTCCATGCCTGGGGCCCGTTGATACGCAGCGAGAGCGCATCGAAGACCTGATCGATGGTCAGCGCGGCCATCATGGACGGCGAATCCAGCTTCATGGGCGTCCCTACATTGCCGTGGCGCAACTCGTAGGCACCCATCAGGTAGAAGTTGCGCCAGGTGGCGTTCTCGGCTCCATAACCGAGCTGTTCAAAACAGCTGGCCTGCAATTCTTTTGCCGCTTCGTTGGCGGGGTCGGCGAAGATCACGTAGTTGACCACCTGAGCCACCCAGCGATAGTCCCCCTGCTCAAAGGCAATGCGCGCCTTGCACAGAACCTCATCTGCTCCACCCATGAACTCCACGTGCCGCTGCGCGCTCTCGACCGGCGGGTACTCCCACAGGTGCGCCGGATTGCCGTCGAACCAGCCCATGTAGCGCTGGTAGATCGCCTTGACGTTGTGACTGACCGAGCCGTAGTAGCCGCGTGCATGCCAGGCTCCGGCGATCGCCGGTGGCAGCTGCAGGACCTCGGCGATCTCGGAGCCCACATATCCCTGATTCAACTGACGCAGTGTCTGATCGTGCAGATACGCATACAGATCACGCTGCAGCCCAAGATATTCCACCAACCGCTCAGTGCCCCAGGTAGGCCAATGGTGCGAGGCGAACACCACATCGGAGTCGTAGCCGTACAGGTTGATGGCCTCGGTGATGTACTGCGACCAGACGTGCGGGTCACGCACCAGCGCCCCGCGCAAGGTCAACAGATTGTGCAGGGTGTGGGTGGTGTTCTCCGCCATGCAGAGCGCACGATGCTCCGGAAAGTAGAAGTTCATCTCCGCGGGAGCCTCGGTGCCGGGCGTGAGCTGGAAGATCATCCGAACACCGTCGACGATTACCTCTTGCCCGGTGCGGGTGATGTCCAGCGTCGGCGGAATGAGAGTGATGGTTCCGAGCGAATTGGTTTGCCCGAGACCGGCTCCCACCTGCCCCAGCGGTCCGCGCGGCAGCACCGCGCCATACATGTACACCGCGCGGCGAGCCATCGCCGGGCCTGCGTACACGTTCTCGGCAACAGCATGCTCTAGGAATCCGGCGGGCGCGATGACCGGACACCGTCCCGCAGCGACCTCCTCCACGGTGGTGACTCCGAGCGCGCCCGCGAAGTGATCGGCATGGGAATGCGAGTAGATCAAGCCCGTAACCGGCCGGTCCCCACGATGTCGACGGTAGAGCTCCAGCGCGGCGGCTGCGCACTCCATGGAGGCCAAGGGATCGATGACGATGACCCCGTCCTTGCCCTCGACGAGGGTCATGTTCGATATGTCAAGGCCACGAACCTGGTAGATGCCCGCGGAGACCTCATAGAGTCCCTGCCTGATGACGAGTCCGCACTGTCGCCACAGGCTCGGGTGCACCGAAGCCGGGCAGTTGTCTCGCAAGAACCCGTAGGAGTCGTTGTCCCACACGATATTCCCGGACGCACCCGTGACGACCCCCGGCTCAAGCGCCGCGATGAATCCGCGGTCGGCGTCCTCCTGGTCTACGGCATTGGCGAACGGGAGCTCTCCCGCCGCCGACACGTTCTGTTCGACGATGCGAGATGTGGGCTGGGTCTGCTCGGGCATATCGCGATAGTACCCACGGGTGCGTTCGAGCGATCGTCAAAAACGTTATCTCTCAAACGAGTTCATCGATCCACGGCAACCGCTGTTACCACATCAGTCGAGGTCCACCCGAACGGTCAACAAGTCGGTACCCACCGCGCGCACCACTGCGCTGTTACCCCGCGGCAGCTGCTGCAGCCTTGCTCGCGCGTCGTCGTCGGGCAGTAGATGCGCGGTACCGCTGCGCCATCGATCGCCGATCCGTAGCCGCACCGCAGGGTTGGCTTGGATGTTGCGCACGTAGTCCGAATGCTCGCCGTGCTCGGAAACGAGCCAGAACTGGTTGCCGACCAGCCGTCCGCCGATGGCGGTGTGACGTGGCTGTCCGGACTTGCGACCCGTGGTCTCCAGCATCACCACCGGCAGCCTGCGTCCTACCGGGTTGACGAGGTATCGCTGCGCGTTGTGGACCACCAGTCGCTTGAGGGAGTTGAAATCCGCCACGCCATGCAGTGTGCTCCGATTTCGGCGGCGGTGCGATACGTGCGACCGAAATCCGCCATCTTGACGCCGACGTGCGTCAAAGATGCTTGATACGGGCCTTGAGCAGGCAGAATTCATTCCCCTCGGGGTCTTGCAGCACGTGCCACTGCTCCTGCCCGGTCTGGCCGATGTCGGCCGGGCGTGCGCCGAGCTGCATAAGACGTTCGAGCTCGGCGTCCTGATCGCGGTCGGTCGGGTTCACGTCGATGTGCAGGCGTGATCTGCCCCGCCGCGGCTCCGCGTTGAAACTCAGGAAGAGCGTCGGTTGCAATCCGCCGAAACCCGCGCGCGGCCCGATCTCCAAAGAGCCGTCCTCTTCGCGATCCAGCACCACGAAGTCCAGGACCTCACACCAGAACCGCGCCAGCGCCTCCGGGTCGCGGCAATCGAGCACCAGCTCGCTGATACGGCACGCCATCAGCCGAATCTAGCTGTTGTTGGCGGCCGCCTTGGCTCGTGAGCGATTACGCGCACGGGTGTTGGCATCCAGGTCGACCTTGCGCACGCGCACGATTTCCGGTGTCACCTCGACGCATTCGTCGGCGGCGCAGAACTCCATGGCCTGTTCCAGGTCGAGCTCGATCGGCCGTGCCAACGTCTCCATGACATCGGCGGTAGAGGAGCGCATGTTGGTGAGCTTCTTCTCACGGGTGACGTTGACGTCGAGGTCCTCGGCGCGCGGGTTGATACCGACGACCTGACCCTCGTAGGTGTCCTCGCCCGGCTCCACGAAGAACTGCCCACGGTCGGCGAGCTGGATCATCGCGAACGGGGTGATGCTTCCGGTTCGGTCGGACACCAGCGAGCCGGTGTGCCGAGCGCGGATCTCCCCCGCCCAGGGGCGGTAGCCCTCGAAGACGGCGTTCGCGATGCCGGTGCCCCGGGTAATCGTCAGGAAGTCGGTGCGGAAGCCGATCAGGCCGCGCGACGGCACGATGAAGTCCATCCGGACCCATCCGGCGGCGTGGTTGGCCATCTCCTCCATGCGGCCCTTACGGGCGGCCATCAGCTGGGTGATGGCGCCGACGAATTCCTCGGGACAGTCGATGGTCATGGCCTCGAAGGGCTCGTGCAGCTTGCCGTCGATCTGCCGGGTGACCACCTGGGGCTTTCCGACCGTCAGCTCGAAGCCCTCACGGCGCATCTGCTCGACGAGGATGGCCAGCGCCAGCTCGCCTCGGCCCTGCACCTCCCAGGCGTCGGGACGGCCGATATCGACGACCTTGATCGACACGTTGCCGATGAGCTCCGAATCCAGCCGCGACTTGACCATCCGCGCGGTCAGCTTGTGCCCGGACACCTTGCCCGCCAGCGGCGAGCTGTTGGTACCGATGGTCACCGAGATCGCGGGCTCGTCGACGGTGATCCGCGGTAGCGCGTGCGCGTGATCGGGGTCGGCCAGCGTGTCGCCGATCATGATCTCGGACATCCCGGCGACGGCGACGATGTCACCGGCGATTGCTTCCTCGGTGGGGCTGCGGTCGACGCCCTCGGTGGCGAGCAGCTCGGTGATCTTGGCGTTGGTGATGACGGGGTGGCCGTCCACTTCACGCATCCACGCGATCTGCTGGCCCTTGCGGATCCGTCCGTTGTAGATGCGGATCAGCGCGAGCCGGCCCAGGAAGGCCGACGCGTCGAGGTTGGTGACCAGCGCCTGCAGGGGCGCCTCGGGGTCGCCCTTGGGTGGTGGGATGTGCTCGAGCAGCACATCGAAGAGCGGGTCGAGGTTCTCACCGTCCGGGTTTTCCCCGTTCGGCGGCTCGGTGGTGCTGGCGATGCCGGCACGGCCCGATGCGTACAGCGTCGGCAGGTCGAGCGCCTTCTCGGCGGCCGCCTGGGCCTCCTCGTCCAGGTCGGAGGCCACATCGAGCAGCAGGTCGTGGCTTTCCTCGACGACCTCGGCGATGCGCGCGTCGGGGCGGTCGGTCTTGTTGACGACCAGGATCACCGGCAGGTGCGCCGAGAGCGCCTTACGCAGCACGAACCGGGTCTGCGGCAGCGGTCCTTCGGAGGCGTCGACCAGCAGCAACACACCGTCGACCATCGACAGACCGCGTTCCACCTCACCGCCGAAGTCGGCGTGGCCAGGGGTGTCGATGACGTTGATGACCGTCATGGAACCGTCCGGATGGTGCCGGTGCACCGCGGTGTTCTTGGCCAGGATGGTGATGCCCTTTTCCTTCTCCAGGTCACCGGAGTCCATCAGCCGCTCGACGGCGTCATCACCTCGGTGCGAGAGCGCACCCGATTGTTTGAGCATCGCATCGACCAGGGTTGTCTTGCCGTGGTCGACGTGCGCAACAATGGCTACGTTCCGGAAATTGTGGGTCACGTCTTCCAATTCTGGCAGTACAGCCCGCAGTTCACGAAACCGGCGAACAATTGATGTGACGCCGGACATAGCAACACCCGCAATCAGCCCCAGAAGTAGGAAGCTCGTGAAGGCCAGCAAGGTCGCCAGGCTCAAGCCGAAGAAGAAATGCTGCAAAAGCAAGCCACGCTGCACCAAGTGCCCCGTTGTGGTGCACAAAATGCAGAAGGCCGAGCATCACGGCCTCTCCGAAAAGGAGCTGAAAAAGGTGCTACACCGGGCGCGGGCCCACTAGCGCGGCGCGCAAGGCAGGAATCCATCCACCGTCGGCGGCCACCCACTCCACGGTGTCGAGTTCGTCCGCGGTGACCCAGCGCAGTGCCAGGTGCTCATGCGGATGTGGGATGCCGCCGCGTAGCCGCGCGCCGTAGGCACGCAGCACCAGGTTCCCGACGACGACGTCCTCACCGATACGCGCAGCGACGTCGACGTCGATCCCGAGTTCTTCCCGCAACTCGCGCACCAGGGCCTGCGGCTCCGATTCCCCCTCGGCGACCTTGCCGCCGGGAAGCTCCCACTGCCCGGCGAGCTCGGCGGGTGTGGCGCGCTGCGCAATCAATAGCTTGTCGCCGTCGATGACCGCACCCGCGACCACTATCGCCATGGTGACAACGCTATCGGCCCGGAGGAATCTCCGTACGATGAGTGTCCACTAGCAACGGGGGCCACAGGTGAGAGCACTTCGAATCGGCGGGGCGGTCGCGGCAGCGACGACCGGTGCCTTACTGCTCATGTCCTGTCACACCGTCCGTCCGCCGGAAGCGCCACGCAACGTCCGCAACGCACCCGGAGACATGTCCTGTGCGGGCACCGTCGAAAGCGATCCGGATCCGGGCGGTCCACTATTGGCGACGGGCCAACTGCTGCTGCCCGTGGACACATTGCCCAACCTGAAGGCCAACGCGTACAAGTCGTTTCCGCTGGGCAGCGATGTCACTGGCTTACAACGCGAGGTCGCCGAACACTGGATGACCAGTGTCGACATCGGCACGTCCCGATTTCCGCCGGACGCGAGCGCCGCGGACCAGGCCACCGCGGCGATGAGATGTCTGGCGGACTGCGAGTGGTACCGCCCCTACTCTCCCCGGCTCGGGCCGATTCGGGCGACGCCGATGAAGGTCGACGGCGTACCGGCATACCGCGTCGACGCGGTGATCAGGGTTAATCGGGCCAACGCCGGGGTCGACGGAGACGACACCACCGTGGTGATGATCCGAACCGATCCCGTGACGTTCTTCATGGGCACCAGCCCCATCGGCGATGCCCACGCACACGCCGATGTCGAAAAGGCCCTCGGTGCGCTGAGGATCACCAAGCTGTAGAAGGTTCCCGCGTACCGTGGGTGCCATGGCTCTGCTCACCGATGACCAGATCAACGCAGCGCTCGCCGGACTTTCCGGCTGGACTAGCGAGGGCGACTCTCTGCGCCGCGTCGTCAGGTTCAACGCCTTCCTCGACGGCATCGACGCGGTGCGGCGCATCGCCGAGCACGCCGAATCCGTCGACCATCATCCCGATATCGATATCCGATGGCGCACAGTGACGTTTGTACTGTCCACCCATTCCGAGGGCGGCATCACCGACAAGGACGTGGCACTGGCGCAGACGATCGACGCGCAGGTCGGCGGTTAGAGAGCACGATACGGGGGCGCGAGGATCTCGACACCACATATAGGCCTCGCCCACGTCTATGCGACAAATAAGGCCAGTCCCGCCGCATTACTCCACGTTTGTCGCGTAGAGGCGGGCAACAGCGGCACGGCGCCCGAGCGTTCAGCGCGATGGCGTCTCACAAGATCGCAGTGACATTGCCGTGCCGCATGACCCTGTCTTCGCAGTGCCATGCGACGGCTCGCGACAACACCAGACGCTCCACGTCCGAACCGAGCCGCACCAGATCCTCGACGGTGTGGGTGTGGTCGACACGGATCACGTCCTGCTCGATGATGGGACCCTCGTCGAGCTCCTGCGTCACGTAATGCGCTGTGGCACCGATCATTTTGACGCCGCGTTCGCGTGCACGACGGTAGGGCATCGCGCCGGTGAAGGCGGGCAGGAATGAATGGTGGATGTTGATCATCGGGCAGCCGATCTCGGCGAGGAACTCCGGCGAGATGATCTGCATGTACCGAGCCAGCACCACCAGATCGACGTTTCCCCGCAGCAGTTCCAGTTGCTTGTGTTCGGCCTCGGCGCGGTTCTCGCGAGTCGCCGGGATGTGCACGAACGGTAGCCCGAACGAGCGCACCTGCTCGGCGAGATCGGGATGGTTCGAGATCACCATCACGATCGACATGTCAAGCTCGCCGCGGCGGTTGCGCCACAGCAGATCCAGCAGACAGTGATCGGTGCGCGACACCATGATCGCGACGCGCTTGGGCTTGGCGGCCTCACTGAATCGGTACTGAATGTCGAACTTTTCTGCGATGGAAGAGAATTTGTTCTCCATCTCCTCGCGCGCGGCGGTCAGCCCGGCGCGGTGGAAGACCGTGCGCTGCATGAACCAGCCGCCTTGCGGTTCGGTCGAGTACTGCGCCAACGAGATGATGCTGGCACCGGCGTCGGCCAGGAAAGCGCTGACGGCGGCCACCACGCCGATACGGTCCGGACACTGCAGCAGCAGCCTGCCGATGTCTTTGGAGTGAAAGGCATCTGAGGATCCGGTGGGGTGCATACCTTGCGGAAACATGCGTTACCCCACCTTCAGCCCGTGCATGCGTGCCAGGAACTTGAGGAAGAGCCGGGCGGGCAGCAGCCGCTGGGCGGTCATGATGAGCGGCGCGTTACTGCCTTTGGCATACAGAGGTTTCGGATTCGGGTTCAGCGCCACGTCGACAATGAGGCGCCCCAATTCGTCGGTTTCCATGCCGTGCTGCTCACGCGCGGCCATGGCCGCGTCGACAGTCTGGAACGCGTCGCGGTAGGCCGACCCCTCAGGCACGATGCGGTTGCGCCGCGTTTCGATTCCGGTCGCGATGACACCGGGTTCCACGGTGGTGACGGTGATTCCGAATGGCGCCACCTCATAGCGCAGGCAGTCGGCCACCGTGTGCAACGCCGATTTCGCCGAACTGTAGGTCGTCCGGAATGGGACGTGCAGCGTGCCCGCCATCGAGCCCACCATGACCACGGCGCCCCGGCGCCGTTCCCTCATTGCCGGCAACACCGCTTTGGTAAGCGCCACGGGCCCAAAGACATTGGTGGTGTATAACTTCTCGAAGTCGTCGACAGAGATATCTTCCAGGGCACCGATCTGACTCTCGCCGGCGTTGTTGACCAGGATGTCCACCTCGCCTGCCTGCGCGACACATTCGGCGATGCTGGCCTTGTCGGTCTGGTCCAACCGCAGGTACTGGACCCCGGCGATGCGATCGGCGATGGTATCGGGATTGCGGCTGGTACCGAACACCCGATGCCCGCGCTCCACGAAGATCCGGGCCGCGCTCGCGCCGATCCCGCTGGAAGCACCGGTGACCAGGACGGTCCAATGTTCAGACATGACCGCAACGCTAGCCGGTGGCCGAAACTTCCCGATTCCAAGCCCGCGACCTGATCCCGGTTACCGCCATCCAGGTCAGTGTGGCCATTGCCGCCGCGATGTCCACCAACCCGGCCCAGGCCAGCGGCCAGGGCCGGTCGATGCGCCAGATGTCGGGCTGAGCAAAGCTCAGCAGCCAGGGCACCCCGACCAGCAACAGCAGCAGCCATCCGTACCCAAAAATCTTGGTGCCCAGCATTTCTCGCCAAGGCCCGTGTAACAGCCACACCATGAACGGAACCATCCACACCCAATGATGGGTCCACGAGATCGGCGAGATCAGCAGGCCGAAGATCTCCACCACGCAGATTCGCCCCAGCCTGTCGTCGACGGCACGCCAGGCCAGCAAGGCCAGCACCGCGGTAATCGCGTAGGCCACCAGGACCAGCGCCCCGGACCCCACGTCGTGTCCGAGGATTCTGGAGATCCCGCCGCGCCAGGATTGGTTGAACACGGTGGCGATCGGCCCGATCCGGTCGGGCTTACCCAACAGATCGGTGAAGTAATAGCGCCCTTGCTCCCCGACCACCGCGATGCCGATCACCACGGTCAGCACAAAAACCACTCCGGCCCAGACGGCAGTCGCCCAGCGACGCGCACCCAGGAAGTACAACCCGCTGACCAGCGGGGTCAGCTTCACCCCACCGGCAAGCCCCACCAGCGTTCCGGAGATCCACCAGCGCGACGACGTGACCGCCAACAGGATCAGCAGCATCAACAACACGTTGATCTGCCCGTAATCCAGGGTGGAGCGCACCGGTTCGGTCCACATCGTGACGGCGGTCCACACGGCGGCACCGCGGGCGTCGTCGAATCCGAGGAGTCGTTGACTCAGCCGAACCACCGCGTACAGCGCGGCGATAGTGCCCAGGATCCAGCACAGTCCGAGCAGAGTGAACGGAATCAGGTGTAGCGGCCAGAACACCACGGCCGCAAAGGGCGGATACGTGAAGGGCAGCGGAAAGTCCGGCGTCTTGTCCGGATAGGTGAACTCGTAGAGATTTCCGTGGCCCAGAGTTGCCGGACCGCTGACGTACACATGCAGGTCGACAAGGTCGGCACCGTGCGGCGTCAGGTACGCCCACGCAAGGCGCACCGCGACACTCAGCGCCAGCAGCCACGGGCCCCACTCGCGGACACGCCGCCACGCCGACGCGCCGCGTGTCGAAACCTGGGGCTCGCTATCCGCCCTGGTCGGCTCTGTTCTCATCGGGGCTTCGATAACCTCGCTCACTCGTTTTGGTAACGGTTCCATCTACGCCACACGCGTCACTTGAGTAACACGCGTAACGGATTACCTTGGCGTTTAACACCAGTAATCACGTCTAGCGAAACAGCATTGGAGTTCAATATGTCACGGATCACCAACGTCTTCATGGGCGCGTCGATCGCGGCCTTCGCGTCGGCCGGCCTGGCGCTGGGCCTGGCGTCGACCGCCAGCGCTGACCCCATCCCCGCCCCGGGGCCGAACCCGACCAACCCCGCCGCGATCCTGGGCCAGGCTGCTTCGGGCTTCGGTAACGCACCCGCCGCCGCTCCGGTGGCTCCCGCGGCACCCGCCGCGATTGCCGCACCGGCAGCACCGGCCCTTCCTGCCGTGGCTCCGGCCGCTCCCGCGGCCGCACCGGCTCAGGGCGTGGCGCCCGCCGCTCCTGCTGCCCCGGCCGCGCTGCCTCCGGCCGCCGCCCAGGCCCTGACCCCGGCCGCAGCCCAGGCGCTGTCTCCGGCGTCGGTTCCCGCGACCAGCAACGTGCCCGGTGTCTCGCAGATCCCGGGTGCAGACGGCGTCACCCAGACCGTCGATCTGTGGGCCACCAACCTGCCCAAGCTGCTGCCCGCCGGTGTGCAGCAGACGCTGATCCCGCCGGCGCTGGTCAACGGAATCCCCGCCGCTGCGGCGGCTCCCGTGGCCGGACTGCCTGCCGCCACCGCCGCCACCCCCGGCGCCGGACTGGTCCCGTCGGCACCGATGTTCGCGGCGCTGCCGTAGTTCAGTCAGTACACAAGCAAGGCGGTCAGGGCGTTATGCCTTGGCCGCCTTTGCTTTGGCGGCAGCCTTCATTTCCTTCTTATGGGCACGCACCAGACCGAGCGACTCGGCGTCGACGACATCCGCGACCGATAGGTGCGTGTCCTTCTCGCCGTAGTTTCCGGCGGCCTTGCGCCAGTCCGCGGGCTGCACGCCATACTGCTTGCCCAGCAGGGCCACAAAGATTTTCGCCTTCTGCTCGCCGAAGCCGGGCAGCGCCTTGAGCCGCTTGAGCAGCTCGGCCCCGTTCGGGTCGCCGGCCTTCCAGATGTTCTCGGCGCGGCCGTCATACTCGTCGACGATCTCCTGCGCGAGGACCTGGACACGCTTGGCCATCGAGCCGGGGAAGCGATGGATGGCGGGCCGCTCGGAACACAGGGCCACGAACTTGTCGGGGTCGTACTCGGCGATCTGGTGCGCGTCGATACCGCCGATGCGGTCGGCAATCTTCTTGGGCCCCGCGAATGCGACCTCCATGGGAATCTGTTGATCGAGGAGCATCGCTATCAAAAGCGCCAGCGGATTCTCCTCCAGCAACTCATCGGCGGCCGGGTCTTGCGCTAGCTGCAATTTCGCCAATGTGACATTCCTTCCTTCTGAACTTTGACAACCCCAGCGGTGCTACGCTACGGCAACTTGGGCGACCAAGATCGCCGTGCTCGGGGAGGCTGCCGCTGTCAGGCCAATTGGACGTTGATCTAGAGGCGTTGCGCAAGCTGTCGCCGGAACTAAGAGAACAAGCCCACAAGCTATGCAATCGGGCTGACAACCCCGCCAGGGTTGAACCGGGGGATGCTCCTTCGCTGAAGGCCGTCAGACGACTGGTCACCGAGGTCATCCCCGAGCTGCAGCGCATGTTTGCGGCACGTTGTGTCAACATGGCCGATCTGTCCCAGCAGGCGCAGACCCGATTCGGCGACACCGAAGAGTATGTGCGGCAGACCATCCTTTCGGCAGCGTCCTTGTCGAGGCCGCAATGAAATCGGAGTACTCGGCCAGAAGGTTGCTCACCAACCACCCCGAACAGTCCATCGTGCCGTTGCGCCAGGCGATGCTCGCCGCCGCCGAGTTGCAGCATCGCGCCCAGGACTACAAGAACTCGATCGACCGGCCCGGCGGACTGCCCTGGGATGGGGAAACCGCCCGCGCCATCCAGGACACCGCGGCCAGCGACGAGAAGACGATCTATCTGGCCACTCAGATGTTGCTCGATGATGCTCCGAAGGCCCTGGTCACGTTGGAGTTTCAGTCCATCGAGTACCGCCGCGAGGCGGTGGACCTCTACAACGAGGCCATGGATAACGGCTACACCGTTGCCGAGGACCTCACCGCCAGCTGGATCATGCAATCCAACGCAAGCGCGGAGATCATCGACAAAGGCAATCAGTACGCCGCCAAGTTCACGCGGATGATGCGGAAGGCCTACGACAAGTGGTGGGCGGCCGAGCTGGAGGCCCAGCAACAGATCGACGCCATCTGCGACGCCCTATCGGCGTCGTTCAATCCGTTCTGTGGGCTGACATCGGCGCAGGGAAACCACGACGGGGCGCACTTTCAGGACGACAACCATCGCGATCAGAGCGTGCTGAATCGGGTCAAGGCGGCATCGCTTCTCGATGACAAGCAGCTCAAGGACCTGGCGGCCGGCAAGAGTGTCACCATCCCGTCGAACCAGCTGCAGTACCTGTACGAGTTCGCGCAGTCCTTCGACGGCAAGTCCGCCACCGAGATCGCCGCCATCAAGGCGGGACTGCCCGAGGAATCCCGGGACGCGATGACGCGGGCATTCGACCTGGTGTCCAACAACCAGGTCAAGTCGGGCGTGCCCTTCACCGACGGAGCCGTGAAGAACTTCATTCCCGACGTCGGGTCCGAGCCCCGTCTTCCCGACGGCATCGTCAGCGAGACGATCAACCTGCCTCCACTGGAACCGACCGACGCCGAGAAGTTCCTGCGCGCGGTCAACCAGCAGTATGGAGAGGACTCGGCGCGCAAGGACGCGTAAGGCGTCGGCTCCACCGATTCGAGCCCGCGCAGGTGAACACCTGACAAACCAGGGCCGGAAACGCCCCGGTCGCGGCTCAGCCCTCATTACGCTCTCCCAGCACCCTGACAGGTATCCATAAGGAGCCAGCGTTGACCGCTATCGATCCTCCCGAGCTGTCCACCGACAGAGCCCTGGAAATCCAGGCCAGCCCCGAGTTTCACGAGCTCCGGAAAACGTTGCGCCACTTCATTTTTCCCATGACGGCATTTTTTCTGGGGTGGTACGGCCTGTACCTGGCGCTGGGTGCGTTCGCTCATGACTTCATGGCCATCAAGGTCGTCGGCAACATCAACGTGGGGCTCGTACTCGGTCTCGGCCAGTTCCTCACCACATTCGTCATCACCGGCTTCTACGTCCGGTTCGCCAACCGCGAGTTGGATCCGCGAGCGGCGGCCATCCGCGCCGAGGCGGAAAAGGCATGACCACACCGTCGATCATGGCGGCCGAGACCATCGGCAATCCCGCCACCAACATCGCGATATTCACTCTCTTCGTCGTCGTCACCCTCTACCTCGTCATCCGGGCCAGCGGAAGCAGTAAGACCGCCGAGGGATTCTTCACCGGCGGCCGCGCCTTCTCCGGTCCACAGAACGGCATCGCGATAGCCGGCGACTACCTTTCTGCCGCAAGCTTTCTCGGCATCGCCGGGGCCATCGCGGTACGGCTACGACGGCTTCTTGTACTCCATCGGATTCCTGGTGGCGTGGTTGGTGGCTCTGCTGCTTGTCGCCGAATTGCTGCGCAACACAGGAAAATTCACCATGGCCGACGTGTTGAGCTTCCGGCTCAGGCAGCGCCCGGTCCGGCTGGCGGCAGCCACCTCGACCCTCACGGTGTCGTTGTTCTACCTGCTCGCCCAGATGGCGGGCGCCGGCGGCCTGGTGGCGCTGCTGCTCAATATCCACGGCCGCGTGGGCCAATCGATCGTGATCGGCGTGGTGGGCGTGCTCATGATCGTCTATGTCCTGGTAGGCGGCATGAAGGGCACCACCTGGGTGCAGATCATCAAGGCGGTGCTGTTGATCACCGGCGCCGCGCTGATGACGGCGGCAGTGCTGGCCAAGTTCGGTTTCAACTTCTCCGACATCCTCGGGGCAGCGCAGCACGCCGTTTCCGGCAGCCACACCAAAGGTGTTGCCTCCCGCGATGTTCTGGCGCCCGGCGCACAGTACGGCGGCTCGTTAACGTCGAAGATCAACTTCCTGTCACTCGGCCTGGCCCTGGTGCTCGGCACTGCCGGCCTCCCCCATGTGCTGATGCGCTTCTACACGGTGCCCACCGCCAAGGAGGCTCGCCGTTCGGTGGTGTGGGCGATCGGGCTGATCGGCGCCTTCTACCTGTTCACCTTGGCGCTCGGCTACGGCGCCGCGGCACTCGTGGGTCCCGATCGCATCCTGGCCGCCGCGGGCGGTCAGAACTCGGCTGCGCCACTGTTGGCCTTCGAACTCGGCGGGGTGATACTGCTGGCGGTCATCTCCGCGGTGGCCTTCGCAACCATCCTCGCGGTGGTAGCCGGCTTGACGATCACCGCGTCAGCATCCTTCGCGCATGACATCTATGCCTCGGTCATGAAGGGACACAACGTTTCCGAAGAGGAGCAGGTGCGGGTATCGCGGATCGCGGCGGTGGTGCTGGGCATCATCGCGATCGGACTCGGCATCCTGGCCAACGGGCAGAACGTCGCGTTCCTGGTCGCCCTGGCGTTCGCGGTCGCGGCCGCGGCCAATCTGCCGACCATCCTGTACTCGCTGTACTGGCCGCGCTTCAACACCCGCGGTGCGCTGTGGAGCATGTACGGCGGCTTGATCTCCACCATCGTGCTGATCGTCTTCTCGCCCGCCGTGTCCGGCGCGAAGACGGCGATGATCCCCGGCGCCGACTTCGCCTGGTTCCCCTTGGCCAACCCGGGCATCGTGTCGATTCCGCTGGCCTTCCTACTGGGCATCGTCGGGACGCTCACGTCCAACGACAAGGGCGACCCCGGATTGAACGCCGAGATGGAGGTGCGCTCGTTGACGGGCATCGGGGCGGAGAAGGCCGTCCAGCACTAACCACCGCACTCCCCCATCCCGGCCCTCTTGCGCTATCCCGGCCGAGATGACATTCACGCTGGTCTTTGGGCACCAATTGCCCGCATAAATGTCATCTCGCGGGAACAACCTCCGGCGGCCGGTGACTTACATTGGGGTGTGATTGCCCGTCTGCGCCGTTCGGCTGCCTTCATCCTGCTGGCGTTCAGCTTCTCCACCGTCATGATCGGCACCACGATGCCGACCCCGATGTACGCCTTGTACTCGCAGCAGATGCACTTTTCGGTGCTCACCACCACGGTTGTCTATGCCACCTATGCCGCCGGGGTGCTGTTCGCGCTGCTGATGTTCGGCGGCTGGTCCGATGTTCTCGGCCGTCGCCCTCTGTTGCTGACGGGCGCCGGATTCGCCATCCTCAGCTCGGTCATCTTCCTGTTCGTCGACTCGGTTCCGCTGCTGCTGATCGCGCGCATCGTCTCGGGCCTGTCGGCAGGCTTCTTCACCGGTGCGGCCACCGTCGCTGTCATCGAGGCAGCACCCGAGCAATGGCGGGGGCGGGCGGCGGCGGTGGCGACCATCGCCAACACCGGCGGCCTCGGGCTCGGCCCGCTGGTGGCCGGCATCCTCGTGCAGTACGCGCCCTGGCCGACACACCTGGCGTTCATCGTTCATATCGCGCTCGTGTCGATCGCCGTGGTGGCGCTGCTGCTGGCACCGGAAACCGCGCCCAAGCACGGAAAACTTGGTGTGCAACGCCTTTCGCTTCCTCCTCAAGTCCGCACGACATTCGCGGCTGCGGCTACAGCGGGCTTCGCCGGCTTCGCGGCACTCGGGTCATTCACCGCCGTGGCCCCCGGATTCCTGTCCACGGTGATCGGCATCGACAACCATGCGGTCGCCGGGGCGAGCGTCTTTCTGACGTTCGGATCTTCTTGCGTGGCACAGATTCTCGCCCGTCAGGTGCCTGCGGCCAAGGCCCTGGTCATCGGCTGCGCCATCCTGCTGACCGGCATGCTGCTTGTGGTGGTGGCGCTGCACACCTCCTCGCTGCCGTGGTACCTGGCCAGCGCGGTGGTGGTGGGCATCGGGCAGGGCATCAGCTTCAGCCGTGGGCTGGCCTCGATCGCCGACCGCACCCCCGAGGACAACCGCGCCGAGGTGACCTCCAGTTACTTCGTGGTCGCCTACATCGGCATCGCGCTGCCGGTCATCGGCGAGGGCCTGGCCGCCCAGGCGTGGGGTCTGCGCACCGCCGGTGTCACCTTCGCCCTCGCGGTGGCCGCGCTGGCGGCGCTCTGCCTGATCGCCGTCATCTGGCAGGAGCGCCCGCGCCGGATACAGGCGGTGGAGCCGGCGACCACCGGCTAATCAAGATCTGTTGCCGCCACACCGCATGAGCACAGCTGCGATGGCGAAAAGGTAGGTAGCGCAGCATAGTTCGCAGGTCCAACCTAGACACTCGGGTCAGAAACCGTTCATCCGATAAGGGTTGTCCGGGCCGCGAATCGGCGCTAGGTTGTCGGCGACCCCCGCCTACTCCGGGGTCATAACCGGTCTTTTCAGAAGGAGTCGATGGGTCGTGCCTGAAGTCGTGCCGGATGACGGAGAAGCCCCAGTCATTGTCAGCCTTGTCGATGCAGCGGTGCACATGTACTCATCCGCCATCGACACCTTGCCCGAGCCCAGCGACCCCGAGTACGGAGAACGCGTCGCCGTTGTTCTCAGCGGGCTTCGCAAGCTTGAGGGCGCGATCGCGAAGGCCGCCAGCCGTAGCCGCGTGACGCCCTCGGTCGTCGTCGCGCTGAGCGGAGTGCGCCATCGCTACGACGACCTGATGAAGGACGCCGCCAACAGCCCCAGCGCCACGCTGGGCCAGCGCCTCTACACCGCTCGCCGGCGTGCGCGGCTCACCGCGCAGGAGACCGCCAACGGCGCCGGTCTGAAGGTGGGCTTCCTGACGGCGATCGAGTCCGAGGAACCCGTCACCGAAGACGAGGCCGCCAAGATCAAGGACCTCATCGCCGCTCTCGGCGGCTAGTTCAGGTAGGTACCTTCTCGCCGACACGGCAGGGGAAACTACCTAGCGCAGTCGCGTAGCCACGCGCTGTGTCGGGGTGGGCCGCTCGGCGACGCTGGGTGCATGACGATGACTCTGGGCCTGCCCACCGCCGATGAGGTGGGCGCAGCCACCCCGACCACGCGTGACCGCGCACTCGACGTGATCCGGATCGTGTCGCTGGCCGGCGTGGTCCTCGGGCACACCGTCATGGCGGTGAGCACCATCGACAACGGCGTGCTGCTCTGGGGCAACCTGCTCAACGGCCGCCCCATTTTCCAGGCGCTGACCTGGGTTTTCCAGATCATGCCGCTGTTCTTCTTCGCCGGTGTCGCGGCCAGCGTGGGGTCCTGGAAGCCCGGAACCAGCTGGGGGTCCTGGCTGATGCATCGCTGCACCCGGCTGTATCGCCCGGTGTTCTACTACGTGGGCTTCTGGGCGCTGGCGCTGGTGATTCTCCGGCAGGTCCTGCCTCTGCATGTCTATGAGCCGGTCGCCGGTGTGAGCACCCAGCTGCTGTGGTTCCTCGGGGCCTACGTGCTGGTGCTGGCGGCGGTGCCGCTGTTGGCCCGGATCACGACGACACGTGCGATGTTCACGGCGCTCGCAGGAATCTACTTGGGCATCGCGGCGGTGGACGTGCTGCGACTCGGCCTGGATGCATCCAAGGGGATCGGGTACGTCAACTTCGTGGTGTGGCTGCTGCCGGCGGTTTTGGGCGTGGGGTACCGCCGTCAGCTGATCACCCGGAAGGCGGCCCTGGCGCTGGCCGCGGCCGTTTTCGCGATCAACATCGCCCTGGTGACGTTCGGCCCGTACACCATCAGCCTGGTCGGCGTGGCCGGCCAGAAGGTGCCGAACATGATCCCGCCGTCGCTGGTGCTGGCCGGGCACGCAATCATCCTGTCCGCCCTTGCTATCGCGGCGATGCCGGCCATCAACCGGTGGGCACAGCGTCCACGCGTGTGGTGGGCGGTGGCCATCGGCAACTCGGGTGCGATGACGCTGTACCTGTGGCACATGCCCGCACTCCTCGGCATGCATCTGGTGTTCGACTTCCTCGGGTTCCCCCGATATGACACCGCCGCACCGAATTTCATCACCCTGTCGGTGCTCCAGGTGGCGACGATGGTCCTGCTGGTGACCGGACTGTTCCTGGCCCTGCGGCCGCTGGAGAACAACCCGCTACCCGGCTGGGATGGCGGCTATGTCGCACACCCCGGCCCACGCAGCGCCGTCGTCGGGATAGCGCTGATGGCCGCGGGCGGATTCACCTTGGCCTCAGTGGTCTGGGGACTCAAGGGATTTGGCCTCGTGTGCTGGCTGGTAGTGCTGGCCGGGCTGGTCGTCGCCCGGCTGCTGGCCAGTGAGAAGAAGGCCGTCTAGCCGCTCTTACGACGGAATTCGCGATGCGAGCCGGCCCGGCCGTGTGCATGGGTCGGCTTGCTTCCGGTGTCCTTGTGATCGGCGGCGGAGCTGGCCTTGGTGTTCTTGCGCTCAAGGGCCTCGCGGAACTTGCGCTTGGCCTCGTCCGCGGCCGAGTCGCCGCTCCCCTTCGAATCGGTCATAGCCGTCAGCCTAACCAAGGGGCGGCCCGGTCGTCGCCCCATTTCACTAGCATCAGGTTCATGACCGAGTCCGATGCTCTTCGCCCAAGCGGCTCATCGCGGATCAGCGGAGACAGCCTGGACGGCGTCTCGGCTACCACCCTGTGGACACTGCACAATCGCGGCACCGAGGCCAAGCGCCCCGACAGTCTCATCCAGGACCCGCTGGCCGCGGAGCTCTTCGACGCCATCGAGTACGACTACCGCAAGTTCGGTCGCCCGTCGCAGTCCCACGCACTCAGGGCATTGTCGTTCGACTCGCAAGCACGGGTGTATCTCGCAACGCACCCCAGAGCGGCGGTGGTGGCCCTCGCGGAGGGCATGCAGACGAGCTTCTGGCGGCTGGGCGGCGACAAACCCACGACGCAATTCACCTGGTATTCAGTGGATCTACCGCCGGTGATGGAGCTGCGCGACCAACTGCTGCCCAAGAACGAGGGGATCGTGAAGCTGGCCCAGTCGGCCCTCGACCTGAGCTGGATGGATCGGGTCGACGACTCGGGCGGTGTGTTCATCACGGCCGAGGGGCTGCTGATGTACTTGCGACCCGAGGAGTCACTGGGACTGATCGAAGCCTGCGCCAAGCGCTTTCCCGGCGGACAGATGATGTTCGACAGCATCCCGCATTGGTTCAGCAAGCGCACCCTACAGGGGTTCAAACTCTCGGACCGCTACGTGGCCCCACCGATGCCGTTCGCGCTGACAGCCGATGAGGGTGAGTCACTGACGTCCATTCCCGGAGTGTCCGCGGCCATCGACATCCCGTTGCATCCGGGCCGTGGAATCTGGAAGTTCGTGAACGCCAAGCGTCTTGATCGCGGATTTCTGCGTAGAACCCGGCCGTCCATGACACTGCTGCAGTTCGGATAACCGTGACCAGATACGCCGCCTTGCTGCGCGGAGTGAACGTTGGTGGCATCACGATGAAGATGGCCGATGTCCGCGATGCCCTCGCCACTGATGGATTCGCAGGTGTGACAACGATTCTCGCCAGCGGCAACGTACTGCTCGACGCAACCGAGCCCGCGGCCGCGGTCAAGGAACGACTGCAGCAGGTACTCGGCGATCGCTTCGGCTACGAGGCATGGGTGCTGGTGTACGACCTGGACACCATCGGCCAGATCATCGCGGCATTCCCGTGGGAGCCCGAGATCGAGGACGTGCATTCGTACGTGATGTTCTGCAGCGAGCCCGAGGTGCTTGCCGAACTGGCCGGCCTCGATACCGAGCTCGACGAGAACGAACGCATCGCCGCCGGCGATGGGGTGCTGTACTGGCAGGTGCCCAAGTCGCAGACCCTGAGCAGCCCCGTCGGCAAGACGATGGGCAAGAAGCGATACAAGTCGACGACCACCACCCGCAACCTGCGGACGTTGCACAAGCTCGTTCGCTAGTAGTGTGGCTGGCATGGCTGCCATTGATGCCCGCCACCTCGACGGGGTGTCCGAAACCGCGCTCATCACTCTGCGCCAGCGCGCCGAAGAGGCGGCCCGGCCCGATGGCGTGATCGACGATCCGATGGCCGTCGTGGTCTACGAGAGCCTGGATTACGACTACCACCACTTCGGCCGGACACATCAAGGTATTGCGCTGCGGGCGTTGACATTCGACAACGTCACCAACGAGTACCTGGCCGATCGTCCGCGTGCCACGGTGGTGGCGCTGGCCGAGGGATTGCAGACCAGCTTCTGGCGTATCGACAACGGCGAGCTGAAGTGGGTGACGGTCGACCTGGAACCCATCGTGCGGTTGCGTCAGCAGTTGCTCCCCCCGTCGGACCGGCTCCGTTACATCGCACAGTCGGCACTCGACTACTCCTGGATGGATCAGGTCGACGCCTCCGAGGGTGTGGTGATCACCGCCGAGGGCCTGTTCATGTACCTGGAACGCGACGTCGTGTTCGATCTCATCGCCGCCTGCGCCAAACGCTTCCCCGGTGGCTGGATGGCGTTCGACACCATCCCGTGGTTGATGAGCGTGTATTCGCAACGGCGGGGCTGGAAGCTGAGCAAGCACTACACGGTGCCGCCGATGCCGTTCTCTTTCACCGCCCACCAATACGACGAGCTACGTGCTCTCGACGGTGTGCGCGCGGTCCGCGAGGTGCGGATGCCACCCGGCCGCGGAAACTTCCTGAAGCTGGCCACGCCGCTGTTCTACGACCTGCCCTTCTCCGACCGGATCAGGCCGGCGATGACCGTCGTCGAATTCGGTTGATCCGCAGACGTTCTAGGCGGGTTTGACCGCGCGTCCGATCACGATCGACGAGGACGGCATCGGGATACCCATCACCTTGAGCCAGTCATCCCGCTGCCCCTCGATCTGGAACCCGGCGCGTTCGATCGCGCCCAGCGTGTCTCGGTGGGTGTGGCAGTTACCGAACAGTCTCGGCCAGAACGTCGCGTCGACGGCGCGCTGCACCAGCCCGAGCGCACCGTCGTGGGCTACATGCTCGAAGAAACGCACCTCTCCGCCCGGCTTGAGCACCTCGAAGGCCTGCGCTGCGGCACGGTCGGGATCGCTCACCGAGCACAACACCAGCGAGCACACCACCGCGTCGAATCGGTCCTCCCCGGTGACCGCAAGATCCTCGAAGACACCGGCGGTCACCGTCACCGGGATCGCCGCACCGGCCGCCGCGTCCTCGGCTTGCGGGCGCAGCCTGGATTCGGGTTCGAGTGCCGTCACCGCGGTCACCGTGTTCGGGTACAGCGGGAAGTTCGAGCCGATCCCCGCACCCACCTCCAGCACGTGCCCCGTCAGGCCTCGCAAATTCTCGGCACGCAGCTCTTTGATCTCCGGAGGCTCGCGTCGCGCGATGGCGGACCACATTGCCGAGAAGAATTTGTTATCGAAGCTGACGGGCGTCGTCATGCCTCCAACCTAGCCCCGCTGATGCCACTGGCACCCGAACTCTGGAACACTGGGGCCATGGCACAGATCACGTTGCGCGGAAACCCCATCAACACGGTCGGCGAGCTTCCCGCTGTCGGCTCTCCTGCCCCGGCATTTGAGCTGGTAGGCGCCGATCTCGGCCCCGTCACCAGCGATCAGTACCGGGATAAGCCGGTGATCCTCAACATCTTTCCTTCGATCGACACCCCGGTCTGCCAGGCCAGCGTGCGCACCTTCAATCAGCGTGCCGCCGAGGCCGGAGCGCCGGTGCTGTGCGTGTCCAAGGACCTGCCGTTTGCCCAGAAGCGTTTCTGCGGCGCCGAGGGCATCGAGAACGTCGGCACCGCGTCCGCGTTCCGCAGCTCTTTCGGCGAGGACTTCGGCGTCACCATCGCCGACGGCCCGATGACCGGACTGCTGGGACGCGCGATCGTCGTCATCGGCGCCGACGGCAACGTCGCCTACACCGAGTTGGTCCCCGAGATCGCTCAGGAACCCGATTACGACGCGGTGCTCGGCGCACTGTCCTAAGACTGTGTCCAGCGCACCATTTGCCGACGAGCTGCTGGCGACCGTTCAGGCGTCGCCGGCAGCTGTCGGTGCTCATGACAAGGACACCTGGGTCGGCCTGTTCGCCACCTATGGCCAGGTGAATGACCCGGTGGGGTCGCGGCCACATATCGGCGAATCCGCGATCGGCAAGTTCTACGACACCTTCATCGCACCGAACACCATCGTGTTCGAAGTCGAAAACGATGTGGTCGCCGGGATGTCGGTGTTACGCGATCTGACCATCCATACGACCATGTCGACCGGTGTCACGATGCATATCCCGATGCATCTGCGGTATGACGTGGTCGAGGACGGTCCGGCCGCATCGCTAAAGATCGACCGCCTGTTCGCCTACTGGGAACTGCGCGCCATGATCGGCCAGCTGTTGGGCGCGGGCGGTGACGGACTGCTCGCGAGCGTCAAACTGGGGCCACAGCTGCTGAAGAATCAGGGACTCAACGGGGTGCTCGGATTCATGCGCGGGCTCAAGGGTGTGCGCGAGGCGGGCAAGCAGCGCGTGCAGGAACTGGCTGCGGCCCTGCGCGGCCGCGATGTTCCCACAGTGACCACGCTGCTCTCCCCCGAGGCCTCCCTCTCCCTGGATGGGGTATCCGATGCTTCGCTGGCCGAGTTCGCCTCGGAGGCAGGCTCTTTGACCGTTGACAAGCTGCTGGCCGCGGGCTCTTCGGTATCGGCCACGGTGCATTTGGGCGATCGTCGCGGCGTAGGGCTCTTCGAGTTCTCCGACAACTCGGCGGCGCCGGGCACGCTGGCGTCGGCGCGGCTCTATTTCTGACGGGGCAGTAAACCGCTCAGGTCGATGTCGCTGACCGCCTGCCCCAGGCAGGCCACACGTAAGGCGTTGTCGGCGAACAGTTCCGCGTCTCCCCATGGCAGGTGCGGTTTGGTGACCAACATCGAGGCCACTCCGTGCGCCGTGGTCCAGAGCTGCAAACCCATCGCTACCGTATCGCCGTCCGGATAGAAACCCTCGGCGACGAGTTCCAGAACACCCTTGTGTAGATGCGCGAACGCCGCGCTGACCAATGTCTCGTCCAGCTCACTGTCGTTGCGCGGCGGTGCGGACGTGGCCAGCCGATACATCAGCGGTGTCGCGATGGCGAAACGGACGTAGGCCATACCCTGCGCGTGTAAGCGCTCCAGTGCGGTCGGCTGATCCACGGCGGCGGCCACCATCTCGTCGTCGAGCTGTTGGTAGTACTGCGCGCACACCGCGTCCATGAGCTCGTCTTTGTCCGCGAAATGCAGGTAGATCGACGGCGGTGTCACACCAATCTCGCGGGCCACCTCACGAATCGACGGCGCACGCAACTCCTTGGATTCCAGCACCAAAGCAATTGCGGCCCCGATGATCTCCTCGCGGAGCTGATCCCCTTCCCCGCGAGATGAACGCTGACGCTTAGTCACTGAATCCGATTCGCTCATGCAGCTTGACCAGCGGTTTGGGCGCCCACCAGTTGAAGCGCCCCAGCATTCGCATGAACGACGGCACCAGCAGCATGCGAATGATGGTGGCGTCGACCAGGATCGCGATCGTCAGTCCGGTACCGAACATGCGCATGAAGGACACCTGCGCCGCCATCAGTGCCGCGAAGGCGATCGCCATGATCAACGCGGCCGCAGTGACCACCCGCCCCGTACGGGCCACCCCGAGCGCTACGGCCTCGTCGTTGTCGGCACGCGTACGCCCAGACGCCATCCAGTACTCGCGGATGCGCGAGATGAGAAACACCTCGTAGTCCATCGACAGCCCAAACGCGATACAGAACAACAGCATCGGCATGGTGGCGACAATGGTGCCGGTCACTTCGGTTCCAAACCCACCCAGGTGGCCTTCCTGGAAGATCCAGATCAGCGCCCCGAAGGTCGCCGTGAGCGACAGTACGTTCAGAACAAGCGCCTTGAGCGGCAGCACCACCGAACCTGTCAGCAGGAACAGCAGCGCAAAGGTGACAACCGCGATGATCGCCAGCACCAACGGCAGCTTGTGCACGATGCCGTCGACGGCGTCACGGTCCAGCTGCGCGCCGCCGCCGATCTTGACGGTGACGTCGCCAGGACCGGGCAGTGCGTGGATGGCGTCGAGCTGAAGGTCGGCGGCATCGGTATATGGCTTGGCGCCCGTCTGGACCGTGAAAAGCGCTGTCCCATCCTTGATTCCGGTTGCACTCGACGGCGGGCCGACCTTCATGCCACGAATGAAGGCGCCGGTCGGCGCGGCCACCTCCTTGACGTCTTCGATCTTCGAGAGGTCCATGGCGTACCGGTCGATCTCCTGCGGCGGCAGCGTGCCGACGCCCTCGGCGATGACCGACAAGTTGGTGGAGCTGTTGTTGTTGAAGTTGCGGCGCATCTCGTTGCCCACCTGGTGCACCGAGGCCGATGCGGGGAGCACCCGATCATCCGGGAACCCGAACTTGCCGTCGAGGAACGGCAGCCCGAGAACTACCAGTGCCGTGACGATGACAATGGCAATCGGAACCGCCCGCGCCATAACCCGTTTGGTGTTGCGATACCAGAAGGTGTCGGTGACGGCCTTCGCCACCGGCTCGGGCCTGCCCAGAATCTTGCGGATGAGGCGGCGCACGTCGAGGGCATCGATCCGATCGCCCAGCAGGGTCACCACAGCCGGCACGATCACGAGCGCCGCGATCGCGCCGACGAACACCACGGCCACACCGGCATACCCGAACGACTTGAGGAAGTACATCGGGAACAAGATCAGCGCCACCAGCGCGAGGGCAACCGTCAGCGCCGAGAAGAGCACGGTGCGGCCCGCGGTGGTCATGGTCAGCACCAGCGCTTCGTCGCGCGGCTTGCCTGCACTCACCTCCTCGCGATAGCGGCTGATGATCAGCAGCGAATAGTCGATGGCGAGCGCCAATCCCATTGCCACAGCCAGATTCAGGGCGAACACCGAAACGTCGGTGACGTAGGTCAGACCGCGCAGGATCGACATGGCCCCGACGATGGAGAACACGCCCACGACAAGGGGGAGCAGGGCGGCGTAGAGACCGCCGAAGATCCAGACCAACACCACGAAGCTGATCGGAATCGCGATCGATTCCATGACCAATAGATCCTTCTCGGACTGCGTGACGATCTGGTTGTAGAGCGTGGCGACACCACCCGCCGTGACCGATACGCCATCGCGATCTACGGCGAGTGACTTGATGAGCGTGGCCGCGTGCTTCTGGGCGTCGTTCTCGCCTCCGGTCAGACCGGCGACGATCATCCCCGACTTACCGTCGGTGCCGAAGAGCTCTTCGGCCACCGGCGGTGGCGCCGTCCATGCCGAGGTCAGATTGAGCACCACGCCGGAGTCTTTGAGCTGGCGTTCCAGATCGCTTGCGACGGCGCGCATCTGTGAGCTTTTGACGCCCTGCTCGCTGGTGAGCATGAAGACCAGCGATTGGTCGCTGATGTCGAACTTGTCGGCGAGAACTCGTGTCACATAAGCGGACTCGGAATTGGGGTCCTGCTGTCCACCGGCGGCGAGGTGCTTGGTCACCGGTACGCCGAAGATGGCGGCCGCTATGGCGATGAGCAGTGCCGCGCCCAGGACCAGGCGCGGTGCCGCGATCACCGATCGAGCCAAACGTTCCAACATCGCCACGCCTTCCGCCGGAGAATAACGGCGTTAAGTTATCAGCGATAAGTTAACGGGTCAAGGTGGTCGCGTTGCTCACCGAATGGATACCGCACACAGGCCTTTCGGGCGTTTCACCTGCGTGCGGTATGCGCTCGGCGAACGAGGGTGCGTGGGGCAGGCAGCATCGCTATTCCCGATCTCGACCTAAACTTTCGGCCGTTGACCTCGTGAAGAAGATAGCTAATTGCGCCAACAGCAGCACCGAAATTATCACCAAAACTACTATTCCCAGAATCGCATGATCGCTTGTATACAGACTTGGGATCACCAATATCATTGCGACGATGAACATGCCAACTACTCCCACAGCTAAGACATCACCGATGCGTGCATGCTTACGGGTCAACGGGGCCAGTCGGCGCGCAGTAATACCGAAGGTGATAACCAGCATATAGCCAATTTCAACAGCTGCGACAACTACAGATTTTGCAGACAATCCGGCCAGATATACGGATACTAAACAGACCACCGTATACGCTACAAAGAGCGTCCAGGCCACGGTATTCCTTCGCGATCTTGTGAGCATCAATTTGAAGCCACGTTTCGCTGAATGCCGAAGATGTCCATTTTACTTGGCCTCCCAGCCCTGATCCAAGCTGTATGCACCATTGTTGACTGCGGGCCAACGGCCAGCCGGAGGCCCCGGGAAGAACTGTTGATCATTCGATTCATCTTTCAGAGACCGAATGCCCTTTGCCAAATCATTGCAACGCATTCCAAATGTAGTAATAAGGCTTGCCAGTCCACCGATTGCCGCAATGATTGCCGTCAGGCATACTGCCCAGCCTGGCACGGCAGTGACCACGCCGGCCAATGATATTAGCGCTGCCGCAAGAGCGACCAACGCGCCCACGACAAAGCCCATAACACCATAGAAGAACGTTTCGGCCGAATCATTCATATCATCGATTGTCTGCTTGGCCTTCTTGGCCATTGCTAACAGTTTCTCCATCGCATGCTGCTGTTGCTCTGACATCGCTGTGTATGCCTCGGCGCCGCTGCCTTCCCAGTGCCCACGCAAACCCATCTCTGGTTTGCCGAACTCCGCAACGATTTCCCCAGACAACTTCCGAATGATTGCATCCCATCCTGCTGGAACATTCTGTAGCTTCTGGATATCTTTAGCATCCTGGACCACGGGTTTGGTTTTATCTACCAACTCCTGTGTTTTATCTGCCACCCCGTTTCCACCCTCTCGGATGGCTCCGTCTAGGTGCAGATGTTTAGCCAGCCAAGAGTTCGCAACATCGTTGGCGCCGTTGCGAATTTTCCCCGGCCATGGTTCGATTTCCTGTAATTTCTCTACTAGTTCATATGGCCCAGACATTTTTCACTCCGCCCCCTTATCCTGTATTTCTAATGTTGCTAGTGGTCGTCGCTTCCTGCGCTTGATAGCCGTCCGCTATCGCCACTACAGCAGACGCAATTCCATGACAGGCCTTCGCACCTTCAGACGTGCGATCTTCGAAGGTCGTCTCGAACTCGCTGTACGCACTTAGGAATCCCGCCACGTTCGTGACTTCCTGACCGAAAACACCTATACCGGCTTTGTCCACCCTGACAGATGCAGAACCCTGTCCCACGGAACCTAGGCCATCACCTAATGATGTCCAATTCTTCGATTGGTTCCTCAGCCAGTCCACGTCTACCTTAATTCGCTCTGGTGACGGTGCCATATTTGCTAGCCTCCCTCATTTGTGTTTGTGGGCCTGGGATTAGACAGGCTCGCGATTGCTTCGTATCCGAAGCCCATCAACGATTGGACTGCCTGCTGTACTCGCTCTTGGGCTGCAGTACTCGGATCTATGTCGTTGGATCCACTCCGCGCTAACTCGAGGGCACGCATGACCTCTTGGGTGATTTCTATCCCCGATTTTCCAGCCGCCCAATCGGGATTCACCTTGCAACCAACGACCCACTTCTGCCTTAAGCGGAATGCCACCGTACGAACGACGGATTGGTCAGGAGCGTTCGCAGCCCTGGTCGCCAGTCGTAAGTCGTTCAGCGCCGCCGCCGCTTGATCGATTGTGTTCTGGAGATCCTCCGAAAAGCTCTCCACGCTGCGAGGAGGTCCACCGAACTCGCTCGACCTTGAATCCATGCCGTGGTCGAAGCCCCTGGGGTTGGCCAATAGATCCCCAATCGAGAGTTCTGGCAACTTCGACAGACCGTCGCTGTAAGCGGTCAGGACCGCTGAACCCAGTCCGCTCGCTGGTATCGCCCCCTCCCAACCCTGCTGGACTTGAACGCGAACAAGCTCTCTGTCTCCGGTCAGCTCCGCCGAGATAGTGCCGTTCGCGGCCACCCCGACCACAAGCTCGCCGTCTTCTCGACTGCCCATCTCAGATTCCCATCGTGTTTTACACGAGCCCACTGCTCGCAATTTCCAACGTCACCAGAAGCCATGCTTCGCCTAACTGATCCGACTAGGTTGCAGGCGTATCGGTTCCAACACCTCGGCGGTCCGCTCAACAGTCGTACCGAATTCAACTAAATATTGAGCAGGAGAGCCTGCTCAGGCCGCTTTTTCCTCTCACAACCCGGAGGATCTTCACGTAAGCGTCCGCGGTCTGCTTCATCAACCGACAACACGTCGATCATCGGCTGTTACCCAGCAGAGGCGGCGCCGATTATCTTCGAGCTAGGACCGGCGCCCTGCACAGTGCGCACCTGACGACCCGAGTTCCTCCTCATCCGAAAAACATGGAACCAAATCGGGCCAGCTGACGTCAGAGGTATGTGTAGGACAAATATGTCCGCTTGACCAGCGAGGGGAGCGTCCATGCCCGGCGAATCGGGACTCGACATGAACGAGCTGCACCTGGCGCCAGGGGCCGCTACGAAGGTGTCACAGGAGTTCAGCGCAACGGTAGACAAACTGGAGAGTCTTCGCCTGACTGCAGCGGCGTTCAACGCAGACGTAGGTATGGGTGGCTGTGCAGAGGGCACGTCGTGGAACGATGCTTTAGCTGAGTTAGTAACCGGTCCCTCCGAGTCGGTCGTCTCGGTCATTGATGCACACATCAAAACTGTGAAGACTTGGGCAGAGTGGGCCAAGGTCGCTCAAAACGAGTATGACTCTATGGAGCATCGGAATGCCGAATCATTCGAGCAGCTCAAAGGCGACACCATCGACAGCAACGGCCTTGGCGTCTACCCGCCACCCACCAGCTGACGAGTCAGGAAAACTCAACCCATGAGATGGATCACCGTAGTCGCCGCGTCGGCTGCACTTATCGCGGGATGCACGCATGACGGCATCCAGGGGTCACCTGCTGCAGGGTCAGCCTCGTCTTCGGTGTCTTCACCCGACGACTCCGTGATGACTACAACCACGCAGACAAGCGGTGATCCGGTCAAAGGAACCACTTTCGACGGCTGTGCCGCAGCGACAAGTGAGGAGCTCACCAGTTGGGAAGTCGATCCTGCCAGTAGGCAGGACGCGCACAGCATCGCCTTCGGGCAGAACGTTCGAGGTTGTATGTGGGTTGGCCCAAAATGGGGCATCAAGATCTACGCGGTCGATGCCAACTTGGACCAGCTTGGGCAACCCCAAAAGCGATTCGATCGGCAGGAACCAGTGCAGATTGGTTCGCGGTCGGGCTGGCTGGTTCACACGACGAGCGCCATAAGTTGTTCGATTGCCATTCCTTCTCAGCAGGGTGTCGCGTCCGTGCAAGTGGACTTGAAGACCGATCTCACCGAGCAGCACTACGACCAATGCCCGTTGGCCCTGCAGATCATGAAGCAGATCGAGCCGAAAATACCTTAGAGCCAGCCGTTTTCAAGAGGAGAAGACATGGGGAAGAAGCAGATCCAGAAGGAACACTGGGAAGGCCACGACCACCAGTCGATCTACAACGCCGCCCAGGCATTCCAGACCGGCAGCCCGCAAGCGGCCCAGGAATCGATCAACAGCATCGCCGAGCAACTGGGCGACATCATGCACACGCTCGGCGGCAAGGTGCAGGGCATGCTGGTCGAGGACTGGCGTGGGGCGGCCGCGAAATCCCTACAGGCCAACATGTCCGAGTATTTCCGGGCCTCGGAGAGAGGCATCATCAGCATTCGGCACGTGGCCGACAGAATGCCGCCGCTTGCCGACGCGATGAGCGCCGCCAAGCGGAGCATCGAGCCGCCGATGTCCGACGCCCAGGTCTCGCAGCTCAAGAAGTCGGGATCGTCGGACGCAGACATACAACAGCGGAAAAACCAAGAGCAGTTCTTTGCACGCCTTCAGATGGTCGGCCTGTTCAGCGAACCAGTGGTGCGCGAGGGCGATAACGTCACCGATGTTCGTCCCCCACAGGGCAATAATCCGGGGAACATCACGCTGCAAGAGCCCACAAATCGTCCCGAAGGCACCGGCACCGGCGGCGGCAACAACACCGGTGGAAGCGGCCAGAACGGCGGTACAGGCGGACAGGGCTCGGGTGATTTGAGCAAGCTCACCAATGGCCTTGCCGACAAGGACACCAAGCCCGCCTTCAGCGACGGCTCGGGCGGTCAAGGGCAAGGCCAAGGCGCGGGTTCGGGTGGCGGCAGCGGCGCAGGCGGCGGCAGTCCCCAAAGCGGCTCGGGCGGCTCGGGCAGTGGCCTGGGCAATGCGCTCAGCGGCCTCGCGGGCGGCCTGGGCAAGGACGGCTCCGGCCTGGCGCCCGGCACCACCACCTCAGCAGGCTTCAACTCGCCATCGGGCTCAGGCTCGGGCACCGGAACCCTCAGCGGCCCAGGCGCATTGCGCGGTGGAGCAGGAGTTCCCGGACCGGGAGCTGGCGGCACCAACCCAGCCGGCATCGGTGGCGCAGGAATCCGTGGCGGTGGAATCGGCATGGGTGGCATGGGCATGGCCCCCATGGGCGGCGCCCACGGCCGCGGCGGCAAGGGCGAAGACGACGACGAACACCAGACCCCGGAGTTCCTGATCAACTGGGACAACGGCAACGAGCTGTTCGGCGATCTACCCAAGGCATCCCCCGGCGTCATCGGCGACTGGAGCGAGCACGAGCGCGCCGAAAAGCAGCGTCGCGAGTCCGAGAAGCGCCGCTACAAGTCCATGGGCTGGAACGTCGACTTCGGCGACGAGGACTAGGAAGAAGCGCCCTTCGCCGCGGCCACCGCGTCCTTGGCGACGGCAACATCGAGCTTGCGCATGGTCATCATGGCCTGCATCGCCGCGTTACCGGTCACGGTGTCGGAGTGGAAGATCAGGTCGATCAGCTCGCGCGGAACCACCTGCCAGGACAGCCCGAATTTGTCCTTGAGCCAACCGCACTGGGACTCCTCTCCCCCGTTCGCGGTCAGCGCCTCCCAGTAGCGGTCGACCTCTTCCTGCGATGCGCAATCGATCTGGAACGAGATCGCCTCGTCGAAGGTGAACTGGGGGCCGCCGTTCAGCGCGGTGTACCGCTTTCCGTCGAGCTCGAACTCGACGGTGAGCACGGTGCCCTCCGGCATCGGCGTGTTCGGCCCGTAGTGGGTGACCTCAAGGATCCGGGAGTTGGGAAACACGGACACATAGAAGGTGGCGGCCTCTTCGGCTTGGGTGTCGAACCACAGGCAAGGAGTAATCGTCGGCATACCGGTATCGACCCCCGCCGACGGGAAAACTCATCGCAGCTGGCGGGAAACCTCGGTAAGCGCATCGGCCAACAGGTCTTCGTAATGGTCGGCATCCGGCATCACCGCCGCGCTGGTGTGCACGCTCACCGTGACGGCGTCGCCGATCCCGTGCACCCCGTGGGTCAGGCCCATCACCGGCGAGAGCGCCGGGAACCCAGCAGTGAACACCACCCGCCCACCGCCCAATGTCAGATCGGCGGCACCGCGCACCACACTGGACACCACGGTGTTGCCGGCGACGGTGGGCGGCATGAGGTCGAGATTGAAGGCGTTGACGCCGGCCCACATCATCGGTGCGGGCAGCGCCGCCCCGCCCGCGCGCTGTGCGACCAACACCGGATGCGCCGCGCGAAGACGCCTGCGTTCGATGCCGTCGGCAATCCTGCGTGCTCGCGTGCGCACGTCCGGCTCGTCCCAGCACAGGTCGACGCCCACATTCCTGAAGTTGTTACGCGCCAACGATTCCCCGGCGTCGGCGACGGTCACCTCGGCACCCAATCGCTCCGGCACCCACTGCCCGTGATGGCGCAGATACCGCGGTAGCGCCGTGCCGATCGCGGCCATGACCGCGACGGTCACGCTGACGTTGTCGGCGCGCAGCTCGTCGCGCGGCCGCACGATCATCCGGATCTCGCGGCGGTCATCGGGCCGCGTGTTGAGCGAAATCAGCGGGAAGCCGTGCGGTTCCGGCTCCAACTCACCGGCCGCGACAAGCTCCTGCTGACGCCGGTAGGCCACGTACCCACCCCGGCTCGCGCCCAGCAGTTGCCCCAGTTTGGCCGGGAAGCCCATCAGCCCGCGCAGGGCCGCGCGGGCCGGCACCTGGGGCAACGGCCCCTTCTCCGATACACCATCTCCGAACAAGGCCCGCGCGGCGGCGGTGGCCCGCCGACCGTCGGCCAACGCATGCGATACCTGCAACACCGCCACAAGCGCCGTACCGGCCGTCCGCGGCGCCCCGAGAACTCCAGGGAAAAGATGTAGATGCCAGGGGCTTTCGCGGATATCGACCGTGCTGGGCAGCAATGCGGCAATCGCGGATCGACACTGCGGCCAGCCGGAGTCGGGCAGCCTGTGCACCGTCACCGGCATCTGCGATTCATCGCGCGGAGCCCAATACGGGTAGTCGAGATGTCCGGGGACGTCGACGGCACGCACCCGCAAATCCGCGATCCGGGTCGCGCGTTCGGCGACCGTCTCGCACACCGCGGCGACATCCTCGGAGGGCGAGTCGAAGCAGAACAGCAGAAACTGGTCATTCGGGATCTTCGTCGACATCCAGTACATCTGGGCGTCGCGGGGCGCCATCTGTTCGATCGTCATCGCGCGACTACTTGTAGGTGCGCCAGTCGTCCCATAGCTGCTGCCACGGCGCAATTCTGCCGTAGTACCGGTAGACGTGTGCCTCGTCCTCGCCGGGGGCGTGGAGCAGCTCGATCCGCTGCACTCCCCGGAATCCTTGGGCAAGTTCGGGATCCGGATCGTCGACGCCGATGTACAGCATGTCCGTCATGGATTCCGGTGGTGCGCCAAAGTAGTAATAGCCACGGTGGAAGCTGTAGGCACGCAAGATCCCGTCACGTCCGGCTTCGACGTCATAGGCGGCAGCCATGGGGTAGATCTGCACGACCAAGGCCGTGCGGCCACGGATCTCCGGCGGTATCGAGTCGTAGGTGTCCCGTGCGATCTGGCGCAGCCCCTCGGTGGAGTGATCGCCTTCGGCGAGCATGGTGGGCCCCATCTCTCCGGCCCAGGAAAACCATCGCGCGGCGGTCGCTTCGGACACGATGGGCAGCCGGACGATCGCCATGATCACCGACGCTGCCGTCACCAACGCAATGAGTCCGTACACCACGCCGCGCACCGCCGGCCGGGTGGGACGCCACCGGGAAAGCCCGACCGCACCCGCGGCGATCAGTAGCGCATACAACCCCATGCCGTAGTAGGCGCGGCCGTGGGAGGCGAACATGAACAGCCCCACCAACGCCGCGGCCACACCCAGGTACCGGTAGGGCCGTAGCGACGGTGCCGCCAGCAGCGCCACGATTCCGGCCAGCAGCAGCACCAGTCCGATGACAGCCGAACCGACGAGCATGCCTACCAACAATGCCGCTCCGCGCTCGGACTCCGCGGCGACGATGCCGGCCATGCGCAGGTACGGCCATCCGTGGGTGGCCTGCCAGATAAGGGTCGGGACGGCGGTCACGACGACAACCGCCGCACCGATCCACAGTTGCCTGCGGCGCAGCAGCGCCCGTGGGCCAAACACCACCGCACCCAGCAGCACCGCAAGCCATAGGGCCGGGATCAGAAACTTGGTCTGCAGGCTGATCGCGGTGACGATCCCCGCCCAGAGCAGCAGCCGATCCTCGGGTAACCGTTCCCGCAGGCTGCGGGTCCAGCGCACCAGCAGCCAGCACACCGTGGACCACAGCGCCGGATCGATCGCCGGTGTCTGCAGCCAATGGGCCAGGATCTGGAACATGGCGGTGGCATAGGCAATAGCCGATACGGACTGAGTGAGGCGCCCACCGCCCAGCTCGGCGGCGATCAACCCGCACATCAGCGTCCCGATAGCCACTGCCGCGGTAGCCGACAGGCGCAGCACCCATAACGAGCCGGGTGCGATGTTGTCGGCCAGGCCCGCGATGAAGGGCACCAGCGGCGGCTGGTCGAAGTATCCCCAGGACAGGTGGTCACGTCCGGCGACGATGAAGTAGGCCTCGTCGAAGAAGTATCCGTATCCCCTGCTGGCCCAGCCGAACACCAGGGCGGTGATCGCGGTGATGGTTGTCAGCTCGGCACGTGCGATGCGCACGGGCGGTATGCCGGGGATGTCGTTGCCGTCGTCGTACCGGGAAGTGACCGCCGCCATAGCGGATTCACCATAGCGCGCGTCCCCTAGAATTCCGGCGTGCCAAGTAAGCAGTACAGCGATCCGTTGACTCGCAACGATATTGGGCTGTTGATCCTGCGTGTCGCCGTGGGCGCGACGCTGTGCTGGAGTGGGCTGCACGTCGTATTCGCGTCCGAGCAGTTCGTGCAGATCGGCGCGGCGGCGAGCGCGTCCGCCGATCTGGCGGCGCGCGTGCTCGCGGGTACCTACAGCATCGGCGGCGCGCTGCTCGTCGCCGGGCTCCTCACTCCACTCGGCGGGAGCGCGGTACTGGGGTCGATGCTCTACGCCGCGATGTTGAGCTACTCGGCGCGGCACGACCTCTTTCCCTCCGGCACCGCCCTGCAGTTCCCTCTGGTGCTCGCCGCTGCCGCCGCGGCGGTGATCCTGCTGGGACCGGGCCGCATATCCGTGGACGGGCGTTTTGGCCGCGAAGAATGGCCGGCCGCGGTCTCATCGGTGCTGCTCATAGCCGGAATCGGCGGCGCGGTCGCGGCCTGGGTGCTCGTCAAGGGCACAAATCCGCTTTCTTAAGAGTTCAGCAAGGTCGCTCATGGTCCATGACCTGCGCCGATGCTCGTGGCGAAAATTGCCAGACTTTTCCGATTCGTGACTCAATGATTTCTTAATGGTGACCCCTACTGTCAAGTACATGACGAACGAGGAATTCGGTGCCACGGTCATCGAGATCGACTTCGAAGCCATCTACAGCGGCGAGCTGCTGGTCGAGGGCGACAACACGGAGCAGACCGATGAGTGGTTCCCGCTAGCCGTATAACGGCAGGTTGGCGAACCCCCAGAGGGGGGACGCATCGGCGAGGCGCGTAGCGCATCGCATGCCGGGCCCAGTCCCGGATGTTTCTCACTCAATCCGTTCAATAAGCGAGGGCAGTCACACCGACTGCCCTCGCTTTTTCTTTAAGAACCGTTGCCGGGAACTACTCAAGTTCCTCGGCGAGTTCCATCCACTGCACCTCGGTGGCGTCTTTCTCGGCGACGACGGCATTGAGCTCGGCGGTCAGCGTCACCACCCGGTCCGGATCGGTGGCATGTTGAGCCAGCTGCCCATGCAGCGCGGCCTCCCGCTCGCCCAGCTTGGCGACGGCCCGCTCGAGCCTCCCGAGTTCCTTGTGTGCCGCCCGTAGCGCCGCACCGTCGCGGCCGCGTTCCGGAGCGGGCTTGGCCGCCGCGGCCGCCGGCTGGGCGTGCCGGCGCAGGTACTCCTCGATGCCACCGGGCAGGTTGGTCAGCTTGCCGTCACCGAACAGGGCCCATGTCGAATCGCAGACGCGCTCGATGAGATACCGGTCATGGCTGACGACCACCAGGGTGCCAGCCCACCCATCGAGCAGGTCTTCGACCTGCTGCAGGGTTTCGATATCCAGGTCGTTGGTGGGCTCGTCGAGCAGCAGCACGTTCGGCTCGGCCATCAACACGCGCGTCATCTGCAGCCGGCGGCGTTCGCCACCAGACAGATCACCGACCGGGGTGCGCTGGCGCGCCGGGCTAAAGCCAAGCATCTCGGCAACCTGGGAGGCCGATAGCTCCTTGTCCCCCAGGGTGATTCGCAGGGCGATCGATTCGATCGCATCGAGCACGCGGATGTCTTCGGGCAGGTCGTCGAGTTCCTGGCGCAGCCAGCCGATGCTGACCGTCTTGCCTTCCTTGCGATGTCCGGCGGCCAACGGCACCGCACCGGCCAGCACCCGCAACAAGGTCGTCTTCCCGGATCCGTTGACGCCCACCAGCCCAATGCGCTCGCCGGGGACCAGGCGCCACGTCAGATCGCGCACCAACTCATCGCCGGCGGGCGTGGTCACCGTTGCATCCTCAAGCTCGATGACGATGCGGCCCAAACGTCGGCGCGCGAATGCGGTGAGCGCCACCGAGTCTCGGGGCGCAGGCACATCCGCGATCAGGGCTTCGGCCGCCTCGATCCGGTACCGGGGCTTGGATGTGCGCGCGGGCGGGCCGCGACGCAACCAGGCCAACTCCTTGCGCGCGAGGTTGCGGCGGCGCGCTTCCGCCGCGTCGGCCTGGCGGCCGCGCTCGGCGCGTGCGAACGTCCAGTCGGCGTATCCGCCTTCATACGATTCGACGTTGCCGTCGACCACTTCCCAGGTGCGGGTGGCCACGGTATCCAGGAACCAACGGTCGTGTGTCACGACCACCAGTGCGGTCGAGCCAGATCCCCGAGTCACTCCGCTCCTGCCCGCCGAACGCGCGAGCAGATGCTCGGCGAGCCACTGCACGCCTTCGACGTCCAGGTGGTTGGTGGGCTCGTCGAGGATCAACAGGTCCAGGTCACGCACAAGGGCGGCGGCGAGCCCCACCCGGCGTCGCTGTCCGCCGGAAAGCTGGTCCACACGCCGGTCGAGTCCGAGCGCCGCCACTCCGAGGCCATCCAGAATCGAACGGATGCGTGCGTCGCCGGCCCATTCGTGTTCGGCGACACCCAGGGGTGCGATCACGACGTCGAAGACCGTCGCGCCCTCCAGCTCGTCACGCTGGGTGACGACGGCTAGGCGCAGGTTCCCGGCCTGGCTCACCCTGCCCTGATCCGCCGGTTCGATACCCGCGAGCACCTCCAGCAGCGTGGTCTTGCCTCCGCCGTTGAGGCCCACCACGCCGATGCGGTCCCCCGCCTGCACTCCGAGACTGACGTTCGAGAGCAGCGGTTTGACGCCGTAGGACTTCGAGACGTTCTCGAGGTTGATGAGGTTGACGGGCTTGGCGGGGGTGGTCATGGCCCCCACAAACTACTCAGGCACGGGCGGCCGGCGCCACTTCACTGCCCCGGTCCAGTAGCCCCGCCCGCCGCAACGCGAACAGTGCGACGGCGCACACCAGCCCGACTCCGGTGAGCGAGACCCACAGCAAGGACGGCTTGTCGTGCTGCTGGGCGTAGCCGAACACCGAGCCGGTCATCAGGTTTCCGGCCAAAATACCGACGCCGACGATCGTGTTGTACAGCCCGTAATGCGTGGCGACCAGACGATTGCCCGCCAACCTGACGACGGTGTCCATTTCGAACGGGAAAGTCGCGATGGTGCCGACTGCCAGCATGGCCGCCGACAACAGCAGCGCAGCGACCGCCGGAATCGATCCCGCCGCACCCGCCGACGGCAACAGCGCCAGTGGGACGAAGGCCGCGGCGATGACCAGCATCCCGAGCACCAGGCTGCGGCTTGGGCCGAACCGCGCGGACAGCCAGCCGGTGAGTCGCACCTGCCCGGCGATCGCCACCAGTCCCGACACCACGAAGATGCTTGTCACCAGCACTGTTTCGGACTTCTTGTCATCGGTCAGCAGTGCGGCCTGGAACGGCAACGCGAGATACACCTGGAACGTCAGCACGTACGAGCCGGTCATGGCACCCGAAAACAGCAGGAAGGCCTTGTTGGACAACACCGTTCGCCAGTCGGCCAGCACCGGCTGCTTGTCCGTGTCCTGTTCGGCATTGTTCGGCGGCAGCGCCATCAACTGGATGACCGTCAACACGGCGAACACCGCCGCGGCGACGGCGCAGGTGATCCGGAAATCCCAGGCCGTCAACGCCAAACCGACGATCGGCCCGAACAAGATGCCCGCCTGGTAGAAGACGTTGAAGACGGCGAAGGCCTCCACCCGGCGCTCCCCCGAGTCCGATGCCAGGTAGGCACGCACCGCGGGATTGAACAGTGCACCGGCGAAACCTGTTGCCGCCGATGCGATCAGTATCGCCGGTAGCGACCCCACGAACGCCAGCATCAGGAATCCCGCGGTGCGCAACAGACAGCCCGCGACAATCAGCGGTTTGTATCCGAACCTGTCGGCCAGGGTGCCTCCCACCAGGAACATGCCCTGCTGAGAGAAGTTCCGGACGCCGAGCACCAACCCCACCATCCACGCGGCCAATCCCAGTGGCCCGGCCAGATATCCGGCCAGGTAGGGCATCAGCATGTAGAAGCCGACGTTGATGGCGAACTGGTTCACCATCAGGATCTGGCTGGGCCGATCGAAAGACCGGAATTGGCGCAGTGTCTGGATCACGCCATCCGTCCTATCGGGTCGGTCACATGGGTCAGTCTGGTCCATCGGTCCACCACACGGTCCGACGGATCATCGATCACGTCGGGATCCTGCGCCGGCGGCCTATCCAGCAGATCATGGCTGCGGCAGTAATCGTCGTCGTAGATCGTGCCGTGATAGCGCATCGGGCCGTCGGGGAATATGGCGGCGACGCGAGTCCCTGGGGCGGACGTGCGGGCCACCCATCCGGCGACCAACGCGACTGCTCCGACGCTCCATCCGCCGCTCGCGTGATAACTGGCGGCCAAGGTGCGGGCCGCCCAGACCGCCTCGTTGGGTGCCACCCAATGCGCTTCGTCGAACGCGGGGTAGTCGACATTGCCCGGATAGATGCTCGACCCGAGGCCCCGCATCAGCCGCGTACTGGCGGGCTGCCCGAAGATCGTGGAGCCAATGGTGTCGACCCCTACCAGGCGCAGATTCGGATTATGTTCCCGCAGTACACGTCCCACACCCGAGGAATGTCCCCCGGTGCCGACCGAGCAGACGAGGGTGTCCACGGTGCCCAGCTGGTCGATCAGTTCCTCGGCCAGCCCACGATAGGCGTCAACGTTGTCGGGGTTCTGGTACTGATCGGGGCACCACGAATCCGTTTCGACCGCAAGTATTTCGGCGACACGATCCTTGCGGGCCTGCTGCCAGCCGCCGACCGGATGCGGCTCGGTCACGACGTCCACACGGGCGCCGTAGGCCGTCAGCATGCTGCTGACGATCGGCTCCAATCCCGGATCGGTGACGAGGGTGACCGGGTGACGATAGATGATCCCGGCCAGGGCCAGTCCCAACCCCAGTGTTCCGCTGGTTGATTCGACGATCATGGCGCCGGGTTTGAGGTCCCCGCGCTCCCTGGCCTGCTCGATCATGTGCAGCGCGGGCCGGTCTTTCATGCCGTTGGGATTGTGGCCTTCGAGCTTGGCCCAGAAGCCAGTGCCAGGTGTTGCGAATGGTTCCGACACCCACAACACCGGGGTGTTGCCCACCAACGTGTTGGGGTCGTGGAACTTCGGCCCTAGGTGGGTGCAGCTACGACGAGATGACAGAGCAATGCTGTTGTTCATGGAGATCCCTGCGTGAGGGCCGCAAGACGCGGCCGGGAAGCTGATGACGGCGGGTGTGGGCGTGCGAAACCCCGCTTGCCCACGCAGGGCCGATCAGCGCCGAATGACGCAGAGAGTGGTGAGAATGTCCCGGCCCGTCCGGGACCCGCGACAGCCGACGGGTAGCGGTGGCCCGCGGGATAGGTGCGCGGCAACGGGCTGGAACACGAGAGTTGCCAGAGCCAACGCGGCAAGCACGATCAGAACTCGTAACGGGTTGTGCCCGCGGGTCAACGCGAAGAGTCCATCCACCGTCTGACATGCCAGCTGGTGGATCGCGTCGTCGAGGTGCGCATGTGTTGCCGCGGGCCCGTGCCCCAGAAGTGCGGCGTGCGTCGCTTGGTGGTGCGTCGTATCGGCACTGCCGCCGGCATTGGAGACACAGTGCAGGATCGGCAGACTCGCGATCATTGCGACCAACACCGCGACAAGCCACAACTGACCATGGCCACTCCTGCGGCGCACTCCGGTCAGCATGTGCGCCAGGTTAGCACGATTTCACATACCCTCATGGGGTATGTGACCTGATCGCTACCTAACCGTGGTCAGCACTCAACGCTGACATGCATGACCCGATAGTCCAGCACCTGCACCAGCGGACTCGTCGGATCGGCGCCACGGACGCGCTGCCAGCGATACTCCGAGCGGCCCTCGCGAACGGAGGTCGCGACGCACTCGTTCAGCGGCGTATTGCCGCGACGATTGACGACGACCCTGTCACCCCTGGCCTTCAGAGACGCGACGACAAGGTCGGCATTTCCCAGATTCTTGGGCCCCGCCCCCGCGGGCGGAGCAGCGATCAGTGCCCCGACGGTTGCGGCGGCCACACACAGGCCGCCCAGGCGGTGGCAGATAAGACGTCCATACATAACGATTCCCTACGTTGCGTCACGCCCGGCGTGACGGAGCCTTCGATGACAACCGTGTGCGGCAGACAGAGGTCTCTGCTGCAGGGCATTCGTCAGCGTCGGCTCACGCAGATCTGTTGCAGACGGGCACGGCCCCCCGTCACCGCCCAATACGCATGTCGCGGTGGCGCACGGGTGGCGACCACCCGCAGCGGGCGCAGCACCAGGATCATGCTCACGACCATTGCCGCCGCCCAGAGCATGCGGAATGCGCTGCCCGAACGGATTTTCCCGGCGATCACGTCGAAGACATGGCACGAGAAGTCCTGGGCCGCCCTGCCTATGTCGTGGCCGGCGTCTGCAGTGTCTCCGGACACGGACACGACGAAATGATGAGAGACCACCGGAAGCGCGGCATCGGCCGTCACCGCGCAGTGGACAACGGGGAGAGCGGCAATCACGCCAACGAGAAGCAGGGCAACCCATCGCCTCCGCGGCCGACCGCCGAACTTCAGCACGTGAAAGCCCGCGCACGGACTCCCGACACGGCATCTCCCCGCCACACCGGTTGCTGTTCACCATTGGACGGCAACACATCGCGACCATAGCACGCAATTGGCATTTAATACCCCTACGGGGTATATATAGCGGTATGAATACTGGCACTTCACCGCTACTTGGCCGACGTGAACTTCTCCGCCTGGGCATGACGGTCGCTGCCGCGGGCTTTCTCGCGTCCTGCGCCGGGAATCCGCGAGGAAGCGCCACTCTGCAACGTGTTGGCCCTGATTCGCCCCGTGTTGCCACGGTGGAGGCAGCCAGGCGGAGCCAGGGCGCACCGGTCAGACAGTTCGCTCTGAACGCCGGCCCCACCCAGATCGACCTCGCCGGGACCCGGCTGCCAACGTGGGCATACGGAGGGCGGGTACCCGGTCAAGAGATCCGCGTTCGCAAGGGCGAAATCCTCCGCGTGCAAACTACGAACAATCTGCCGGCACCCACCACGGTCCATTGGCACGGGCTGGCACTACGCAACGACATGGACGGCGTGCCCGGCCTCACCCAGCCGGAGATCGCACCGACGGGGGTCTTCGACTACAAGTTCGCGGTGCCGCACGCGGGAACGTACTGGTTCCACCCCCACGTCGGGACACAAATCGATCGCGGGCTGTACGCGCCGCTGATCATCGAGGACCCCGACGAGCGCACCGACTACGACGAGGAGTTGGTGGTGGCTCTCGATGACTGGATCGACGGCACCGGCACCAACCCCGATCAGGTACTCGACGGACTGCGCGCGAAGGGCATGCCGCCGATGGACCACTCGATGATGGGGAGCATGGGGATGGACCCCACGGCGCCACTGGGAATGGACGCCGGCGACGTAACGTATCCCTACTACCTGATCAACGGGCGAGTGGCCGCCGATCCGCAGGCCGCCACATATCGGGCCGGGCAGCGCGTGCGACTGCGCATCGTCAACGCCGGCGGCGATACCGCGTTCCGGGTCGGCATTCCGGGCGTGTCGATGACCGTCACCCATACCGACGGTTTCCCAGTGCAGCCCTACAAGGCCGACACCATCCTGGTCACCATGGGAGAGCGAGTCGACGCCGTGGTCACCATCCCGGGTTCATCGGTGCCGGTGGTGGCCGTGCCCGAAGGGAAAAAGGGCTTCGCGCAACTGATTCTGCGCTCCGGCGATACGCCAGTGCGCGGCCGCGCCGAGGACGCCGCAATGCTGATGAAGTCCCAGGTGCCGCTGGATACCGCGACATTGACCGCCTCCCCCGAGGTTCAACTGCAACGGCGCGATCCGGATGTCATCCATGACGTGCGATTGGCGGGACCCATGGGCAAGTACACGTGGACCATCAACGGAAAGACCTATGACCCGCGCGACGGTCTGCCCGTACGTGAGGGCCAACGCGTGCGTCTGCGCTTCATCAACAATTCGATGATGTTCCATCCCATGCACTTACACGGACACACGTTCGAGGTCCGTGACGCGAAGGGAACGTTCCGCGCCCGAAAGGACACCGTCCTGGTCGCGCCCATGAAGACCGTCGAGGTGGACTTCAATGCCGACAACCCGGGACAGTGGCTTACCCACTGCCACAACATCTATCACGGCGAGGCCGGGATGATGGCCGTGGTGTCGTACGTGCAGGATTAGCGCGCGACTGATTTCTCACGGCACATGCGCGTGCCCGGCTATGAGCGACAACGACCGCTGAGCGATCAGAGAGCCTTCTTCACCACGCTTGACTTGAGTTGTATGCGGCCGAAACCGGGGACATTGGCATCGATATCGTGATCGCCCACACCGTCGGAGATGAGACGGATTCCCGCGACCTTCGTTCCGATCTTGATGACGCCTCCGCCACCGCCCTTGACCTTGACGGTCTTCACCACGGTGACCGTGTCTCCGTCGGCGAGAACATTGCCCACCGCGTCCTTGATCTGCGCACCGGAATCCGCTGCCGAATCAGCGTCGAGCGGCGAATCCTCGGCGGACCATTCGTGACCGCACATGGGGCACACCAGAAGCGTGCCCTGCTCGTAGGTGAACCCCTCACCGCATACGGGACATGGCGGCAGCTGATCAGACATTGAAGCGGAACTCGACCACGTCGCCGTCGACCATGACGTAGTCCTTGCCTTCCATCCGGACCTTGCCGGCGGCCTTGGCCGCGGCCATCGAACCGGCCTCGACGAGGTCGTCGAAGGACACGACCTCTGCCTTGATGAAGCCCTTCTCGAAGTCGGTGTGGATGACGCCCGCCGCCTTAGGCGCGGTATCGCCCTGGTGAATCGTCCACGCCCGCGCCTCTTTTGGCCCGGCGGTCAGGTAGGTCTGCAGCTTCAGCGTGTGAAAACCGGCATGCGCCAATGCATCCAGGCCACGCTCGCTCTGCCCGATCGACTCCAGCAGCTCCGCGGCGGACTCCTCGTCCAACTCTTGCAGCTCGGACTCGATCTTCGCGTCCAGGAACACCGCGTCGGCCGGGGCCACCAGCTGGCGCAACTGGGCCACGCGAGCCTCATCGCCCAGCACCGACTCGTCGGCGTTGAACACATACAGGAACGGCTTGGTGGTCATCAGGTTCAGCTCACGCACCGACGACCAGTCCTTGCCCGTCGAGAACAGCGTCTTGCCCCCGTCGAGCACCTCCTGCGCGGCCTTGGCGGCGTCGAGAAGCGGCTGACGGTCCTTCTTGTTCTTGGCTTCCTTCTCCAGCCGCGGCACCGCCTTCTCCAGCGTCTGCATGTCGGCGAGAATCAGCTCGGTCTCGATCACCTCGATATCGGCCGCCGGATCGACCCGCCCGTCCACGTGCACCACGTCGTCATCGGCGAACACCCGGACCACCTGACAGATGGCATCGCACTCGCGGATGTTGGCCAGGAACTTGTTCCCCAGCCCGGCGCCTTCGGAGGCGCCCTTGACGATCCCGGCGATGTCCACGAACGTCACCGTCGCCGGCAGCGTCCGCACCGAGCCGAACACCTCCGCCAGCTTGTCCAGGCGCGGGTCCGGAAGCGGCACCACACCCTCGTTCGGCTCGATGGTCGCAAACGGGTAGTTGGCCGCCAGCACGTTGTTGCGGGTCAACGCATTGAACAGCGTCGACTTTCCGACGTTCGGCAGACCAACGATTCCGAGGTTGAGGCTCACGGGTAGGAAAGTCTACGGACAATGGTCGGGTGACCTATCGCACCAAGCGGATCTACGAGACTCCAGACCCTTCGGACGGCTATCGCGTGCTGGTTGACCGGCTGTGGCCGCGCGGGGTGAGCAAGGCCGCCGCACAGGTCGATCTCTGGTTCAAGGACATCGCCCCCAGCCCCGACCTGCGCGTCCGCTGGCATCACGCACCCGCCGAGGACCGGGCCGTCTATGCCGACGAGTACCGCGCCGAGCTCGCCACCAATCCGGCGGTGGACACCGCGCAGGAGCTCGAACGCGAGCACGGCACCGTCACTCTGCTCTATGCCGCCAAGGACCCCGAGCACAATCACGCGATCGTGCTACTGAACTTCCTCAGCACTTGATGTCGACGTTGACGACGCGGTGCTGCAGCAGGATGCCACCCCACGCCACTCCGGGGGTGTTGACCACCGTGCCCGGATTGAGGAACCGGCCGGGGCGCACGGCGGTTGCCTTGCAATCACTCATCGGCCCGCTGCCTACCCGGTTGACGACGACGATGTTCCCGCGCGCTTCCAGGTCAGCGATGATGTCGGCAGCGCTCTCACCGTCGTCCTGCGGACCCGCCAGTGCCGTGGGCGCCGCGGCGAGAGCCGCAGCCGCTACGAGGGCGGCCGAAACGAAATGGGTGGTCAAACTCCTGTGCATAGGTACTCCTGTGTAGAACCGCGTGATCGCGGCATGACTGAGGTGGGTCGGGTCGCTCCGACCACATCAGCACCTATGTACACAGCCCCTGAGTAACACCATGCGACCGTCCTGGCCGACGATCCGTTGCAGCACAGGCGATCCCCGCGTCGCGGTAAGTAGTACGTAGCGCATCACGAAGCCCAGTACCAGCAGCATCGCTCCGGCGAGAACCCCGCGACACATCTTGGCGATCTGCACCACCTGCGCGAAGGCATCGACCTGAGGCGCATCCGCCGGCGCCGCACTCGCACCTTCCGGATCGACGGCGTGCGTCATCGCCGTTGCCTGGCCCATGACACTTCCCGGGTTCACTCCGACAAAGCACAGGACGCCTGCGACAACGGCCAACGCGATAACCCGTAGGGGGTAGTCGTATCGCCGCACGTCCGGAGCCTAACCCATGATTTGCCGGTCAGAGAAACCCCATACACCGGTTGGTTACGAAAAATTAACTTTCGGCCCCGAGGCGGTGGCTCATTGCTCGCGCGGAATCAGCACCCACAACACCAGGTAGGCCAGCACCTGCGGTCCGGGAAGCAGGATCGACGCGACCGCCAGAACCCGAACGATCGTCACATCCCAGCCAAAGCGCTGCGCGATTGCTGCGCACACTCCGCCGATCATCGCCCCGGCACGGGGGCGTCGCAGTGCTGTAGTCATGTCTTCACCGTAGGCCGCCGAAACATCCTGGCGCATCGGGGAAATCCCTGATCTTTCCCGAACGTGGCCACTCAGCATTCCAGGTCCACGTAATAGGTTCCGTGGTCCAGCACCTTCTGCGGAACCGACTGGGAGCTGGCCCCGACAGGACGCTCATAGCGGTACACCGAGGGCCCCTGCCGCACCCGGGTTACCGTGCAGTCTTCCAGCGGCCAATTGCCGGTTCGGTTCAGGATGACGTAATTTCCTTGTTCCTCAAGGGAACTGATCACGGTCTCGGGGTCGCCATATCCCTGCGGGCCCGCATGCGCAACGGCCGCCAGCGCCACCGCGGCAACCGGGAAAACCACCACCATGGCATCCAAAACCGTTGCGAACCACGCCGATTTGGTCATGTCTTGACGCTATGAGCGCCCACATGGGCGAACATCAGGGATCGCCCCGATCTTTCCCTGAACTTGAACAGACGGTTGATGTTCTACGGGCCCCGACGACGGGGACCTAAGGTAACGCCCATGGCCACCGCCACAGAGCCCCAGGACCTGACACCCCCACCCGGAGTCGAACTGCTGCGGACCAACCCCGACCTGCCACCGGTGGGTGTGATCGACAATCGGACACCCTCACCGGCGACCCGCATCGTGCTGGTGTTGGTGGCGCTGCTGGGCGCCTTCGCCTGGACGATGATCGCGCTGCTGCGCGGGGAACATGTCAACGCGGTCTGGTTCGTCGTCGCCGCCATCTGCACCTATCTGATCGCCTACCGCTTCTACGCCAAGCTGATCGAACGCAAGCTCGTCCGGCCACGGGACGACCGCGCCACCCCCGCCGAGGTGCTCGACAACGGCAAGGACTTCGTCCCGACCGACCGGCGCGTGCTGTTCGGTCACCACTTCGCCGCCATCGCCGGGGCAGGGCCTCTGGTCGGTCCGGTGCTGGCAGCCCAAATGGGGTATCTCCCCGGAATCATCTGGATCGTCGTGGGCGTCGTGCTGGCCGGCGCGGTCCAGGACTACCTGGTGCTGGTGATCTCGACCCGGCGCGGCGGTCGCAGCCTCGGGCAAATGGCCCGCGACGAGATGGGCACCGTCGGCGGGGTCGCCGCGATGGTGGCGATCTTCGTCATCATGATCATCCTGATCGCGGTGCTGGGCCTGGTTGTCGTCAACGCCCTCGGCGAAAGCCCCTGGGGTGTGTTCTCCATCGCGATGACCATTCCGATCGCCTTGTTCATGGGCGTGTACCTGCGTTACCTGCGGCCGGGAAAGGTCACCGAGGTAACCGTCATCGGGGTGGCGCTGCTGCTCGCCGCGATCATCTCCGGCCGCTGGGTGGCCGAATCGGGGTGGGGCGAAGCACTGTTCAGCCTCGACAAGACCACCATCGCCTGGTTGATGATGTTCTACGGTTTCGCCGCCTCGGTGCTCCCGGTGTGGCTGTTGCTTGCTCCCCGCGACTACCTGTCGACGTTCATGAAGGTCGGCACCATCGCCATGCTGGCCGTCGGCATCCTGATCGCCCGCCCCGTGGCGCAGTTGCCCGCGGTGAGCCAGTTCGCCTTCAACAGCTCGGGACCGGCCTTCGCCGGATCGTTGTTCCCGTTCCTGTTCATCACCATCGCCTGCGGGGCGCTCTCCGGTTTTCATTCACTGATCGCCTCGGGCACCACGCCCAAGCTGCTGGAGAAGGAGAGCCAGGCCCGCTTCATCGGTTACGGCGGCATGCTCACCGAGTCGTTCGTGGCGGTCATGGCGCTGGTCACCGCGGCGATCCTCAACCAGCACTTGTACTTTGCGATTAACGCGCCGACCGCCGCCACCGGCGGTACCGCCGAAACCGCCGCCGCCTACGTCAACAGTCTGCCCCTCAGCGGCCCGAACATCACCGGTGAACAGCTGACGCAGACCGCCCGCGACATCGGTGAGACCTCCATCGTCTCGCGTACCGGCGGCGCCCCGACCCTTGCCATCGGGATCTCGCATGTCATGTCGGATGTATTCGGCGGCAGCGGTTTCAAGGCGTTCTGGTACCACTTCGCGATCATGTTCGAGGCGCTGTTCATCCTGACCACCGTCGACGCCGGCACCCGAGTGGCCCGGTTCATGCTGTCCGACTCGCTGGGGAACCTGGGCGGCCCGCTGCGCCGCTTCAAGGACGCCTCCTGGCGGCCCGGAGCCTGGATCTGCTCGGCCATGGTCGTCGGCGGCTGGGGTTCGATCCTGCTCATGGGTGTCACCGATCCCCTCGGCGGCATCAACACCCTGTTCCCGCTGTTCGGCATCGCCAACCAGCTACTGGCCGCGATCGCCCTGACCGTGGTGCTGACGGTCGTCGTCAAGAAGCGGCTCTATACATGGGCGTGGATCCCGGCTATCCCCCTGGCCTGGGACCTCACCGTCACCATGACCGCGTCCTGGCAGAAGATCTTCTCCGCGGATCCGGCCGTCGGGTACTGGAAGCAGCACCAGCTCTATGCGGCGGCGCGGGACGCCGGCCTGACGAGTTTCAAGACAGCCAAGACACCCGAAGCCATCGATGCGGTGATTCGCAACACGTTTGTCCAGGGCACGCTCTCTGCCGTCTTCGCCTCGCTGGTGTTGGTCGTCGTGGCAGCGGCGCTCTGGACCTGCCTGCGCGCGGTCCGGGCCGGCGGCCTGCCGACCAGTGAAGACCCAGCGGAACCGTCCGCACTGTTCGCACCCAGCGGCTTCCTGCCCACCGACGTGGAGAAGGACGTCGAGAAACAGTGGGCGGCACGTGAACTCGCGGAGACCCGGACATGAAGGTGATCAAGGGACTGGTGTGGTGGTTCACCTCGGTGATGGGCGACCACGACTATCAGCGGTACGTGGAGCATCTGCGGCGTCGCCACCCCGGCCGTCCGGTGCCCTCCGAAGCCGAGTTTTGGCGTGCGCGGTACGCCGAGGCGGACGCGAATCCGGCGGCTCGATGCTGCTGACACAAGCGCGCTGACGGGCACCGTTACCGAACATCCGGCTCGGCACCGGTACCTTTCAACATGTGACAGGTCAACGCGCCCGCTCATCGGTGGAAGCCGATCACCGGTCGGCACACCCCGATATCCCGGGTGTGCCGTGGTGGGGTGCCATCCTGATCGCGGTTGCCGGAACCTTGCTCGGTTTCGCGCTCGACGCGATGACCAACGGTGAGAAGCTGACCGGCGCGTTCGCTGGCTGCTATGCGGCGGGATGCGTTGTCGCCGTTCTGGCGGTCCGGTACGCATCGATCTTCACCGCCGTCGTACAGCCGCCGCTCATCTTGTTCGCGAGCATCCCGATGGCCTACATGATCATGTCGCAGGCACCACTTTCGGGTGGAAAGTCGACGGCGATCACCATCGGGTACCCACTGATCGAACGCTTTCCGTTGATGATCAGCACCGCCCTGGGCGTGTTGATCATCGGAGTGGTGCGCTGGTACTGGGGAATTTTCACCGGCAAGCCCATCAAGGAAAAAGCACCCAAGACCGCCAAGCCCAAGGGCACCAAGGCGGCCAGGCCGAAGACGACGACACGCACGCGGGTGCAGGCGCTGGTGGATGCCGAGGGCGGCACCGCGACCAAGACCGCACGAACCTCCGGGACCCGTCGTCCGCGCGCCGACGAGGCCGCACGGACGCGGCACGGACGACACGAGTCCGCGGCACGGCGCCGCCCGACCCGCGATTCCGAACCCGTATCGCGCCGGACCTCGTCGCTGGGCACCCCGTGGGAAGACGAGCGCCCCATGCGGACCGAACGCCGTCCTGCCCGTCGGGTCCGCGACGAATACGACGACTACGGGTACGACGCCGGATATGAAGAACGGCCCCGCTACCGCGAACCTCGCGCCGAGGCTCCGCGCGAACCGCACCGGCCGGCCGTCAGGTACCGCGATGAGCGGCCACCCGCGCCGCGGCGACGTTCCACGGACCGATACGACTCCTGGGATTACGACCGCTAGCCGAACTAGCGCCGTGAGGCACGCAGTTCGCGTGGCAATGCGAACACCAACGTCTCGTTGGCCGTGGTGACCGGCTGCACCTGGCCGTATCCGTGCTCCGCGAGCCGTTCCAAAACGCCGCGCACCAGCACCTCCGGTACCGAAGCACCCGAGGTGACGCCAACCGTGGTCACGCCCTCAAGCCAGGCCGGATCGATATCCTCGGCGTAGTCGACCAGGTAGGAGGCGTTGGAGCCCGCATTCAAGGCGACCTCGACCAACCGCACCGAGTTCGACGAGTTGCGTGAACCGACGACGATCACCAGTTCACATTCGGGGGCCATCGCCTTCACCGCGACCTGGCGGTTCTGCGTGGCATAACAGATGTCGTCGCTGGGCGGGTCCTGCAGCGTCGGGAACCGCTCGCGCAGGCGCTGCACCGTCTCCATGGTCTCGTCGACGCTCAGCGTCGTCTGGGACAGCCAGATGACCTTGTTCTCGTCACGCACGGTGACGTTGTCCACCGCGTTGGGGCCGTCGACCAGCTGCACGTGATCGGGAGCCTCACCTGCGGTGCCGATGACCTCCTCATGACCCTCGTGGCCGATGAGCAGGATGTCGAAGTCGTCGCGCGCAAAGCGCTTGGCCTCCTGATGCACCTTGGTGACCAGCGGGCAGGTGGCGTCGATGGTCTTCAGATTGCGTGCCGCAGCGTCCAGGTGCACAGTTGGCGCCACCCCGTGCGCGGAAAAGACGACGATCGCGCCCTCGGGCACCTCATCGGTCTCGTCGACGAAGATCGCACCCGCCTTGGCCAGCGTGTCCACCACGTAGCGGTTGTGCACGATCTCATGACGCACGTAGACGGGGGCGCCGTGTTTCTCCAGCGCTCGCTCGACGGTCTCGACGGCACGGTCGACACCCGCGCAATAGCCACGTGGCTCAGCCAGCAGCACGCGCTTGCTCGTCGCCGGGCCGACGACGGTGCTCACCATCCCCGGAGTGCCCATATCGACTGCAGCCATAGTCACCAGCTTACGGCCCAGCCTTTCGCTGCACGACCGACGTAAGGCAAGCTTGGACCTATGATTCGTCCTCCGTTCGGCGTCCGGTTGCTTCTTGGGGTCGCCGCTACCGTTCTCGAAGAGACTCGCAAGCTGCCGCAGGCGGTGCTGACCTATCCCATGACGGCCGCCAGTCAGACGGTGCAGAACTTCATGCGGTTCCAGCAGACAGTCACCGAACTGGCCATCAAGGGCGACGAGACCTGGGAAAACATCTTCCCGCCCACCGATGAGCAGCCGGAGTGGGCGACCTTCGACGAGGACCTCGACGAGCTGGACGCACCCGAACCCGACGAGTCGCAGGCCGCCGCCGTCTACGAGGACGCCGCCGAGCGGATGACGCAGGGACGCTTTGCGCTGTACTCCTCGGAGCCGTCGGCCCCGGAGACTGAGGCAGCGGCACCGGCGCCCGAGGCCGAGCCCGTCAAGAAGGCCGCGCCCCGCAAGGCTCCGGCGAAAAAGGCCGCCGCCAAGAAGGCCCCGGCGAAAAAGGCCACACCGGCGCCGACCCCCGAATCCGCGGATCCGAACGCTCCCGACGTCGTCGTCGAGCTCGGGTATCACGACCTGACGCTGGCCCAGCTGCGGGCGCGGCTGCAGTCGCTGTCCGTGAGTGAGCTCGAAGAGCTGCTGGCCTACGAAGACGCTCACAAGGCACGGGCGCCGTATCAGACCTTGCTCGCGAACAGGATCACGCGCGCCGCTGCCCGTGGCTGATCCGGGAACAAGCCCGGAGAACCCCTGGCCGGTCCGGGCTGTCGCCACCCGGGTGGCCAAGTGGATCGACCGCCTGGGCCAGGTGTGGGTGGAAGGTCAGCTGACGCAGATCGACGTGCGGCCCGGCAGTAAGACCGTGTTCATGGTGTTGCGCGACCCCGCCGCCGACATGTCGCTGACCGTCACCTCTCCACCCGACATGGTGCGCAACGCTCCGGTGAAGCTAACCGAAGGCACCCAAGTGGTGGTGTGCGGCAAGCCCACCTTCTACACGGTGCGCGGATCGTTCTCGTTGCGGCTCAGCGAAATTCGCGCAGTGGGCATCGGCGAGCTGCTGGCCCGCATCGAGCGGCTACGCCAGCTGCTGGCCGCCGAGGGCTTGTTCGACGCGCGATTGAAGCGCCCGATCCCGTTCCTGCCTGCCCGCATCGGGCTGATCACCGGACGGGCGAGCGCCGCCGAGCACGACGTCACCTCTGTTGCCCTCACTCGTTGGCCCGCAGTGCAATTCGCGGTACGCAACACTCCGGTGCAGGGTCCTCATGCCGTGGCCGAGATCGTCGCCGCGTTGCAGGCCCTCGATGCCGATCCGTCGGTGGATGTGATCGTGCTGGCGCGCGGCGGTGGCAGCGTGGAGGACCTGCTGCCCTTCTCCGATGAGACGCTGTGCCGCGCGATTTCGGCCTGCCGCACCCCGGTGGTGAGCGCCGTCGGCCATGAGCCCGACAACCCGCTGTCCGATCTGGTGGCCGATCTGCGCGCAGCCACGCCCACCGATGCCGCCAAGAAGCTGGTGCCCGATGCCGCAGCCGAGCAGGCGCTGATTCTGGACTTGCGGCGTCGCTCGGCGCAGGCGTTGCGCAACTGGGTGCAGCGCGAGCAGCGTGGACTCGACCAGGTGCGCAGCCGGCCGGTGTTGGCCGATCCGCTGCGGATGGTCAGCACCCGCCAGGATGAAATCGGTATCGCGCGAACGGCTTTGCGTCGCGATGTGCAGCGGCTGGTGGACATGGAGTCGCAGCGGGTCGCGCATTTGTCGGCGCAGTTGGCCACACTGGGGCCTGCCGCCACGCTGGCCCGCGGGTACTCGGTGGTACAGCGCGTGCGCGACGATGGCACCGTGGAGGTGCTGCGAACGGTGGCCGATGCTCCGCCCGGGGCATCGCTGCGAGTACGCGTTTCCGATGGTGCCGTGACCGCGACCGTGACAGGATAACCGTCATGACCAACCCCGCCGAACTCGGCTACGAGCAAGCGCGTGGCGAGCTGATCGACGTCGTGCAGCAGCTCGAACAGGGTGGCCTGGATCTGGACACTTCACTGGCGCTCTGGGAGCGCGGCGAGGCACTGGCCAAGCGCTGCGAGGAACACCTCGCGGGTGCCCGCAAGCGCATCGAAGACGCGCTGGACTCCGACTAACCGCCTGCCCTTGCCGCCCCCGGCACCCCTGCCCTTAGCGCCCCCGGGCGCCCCTCCCCTCTCCCCGCCGAGATGACATTCACGCGGGCAATCGACCCCAAATCACGGCATAGATGTCATCTCGACCGCGCGTCCGTGGATTGTGACCGTGTGTCGGTGGGTTGTGCCAGGGTCGCGCTCATGGGGGATGCATTCATAGGCACCGAACTACTCGCAACGACCGACACCACGCGCTGGACGTTGGAGACACGCAACCGGCGTGTCTATCCGGACGTGTATGTGCCCAACGGGATTGCGTTGACGGCCGCCAACCGCGCCGTTGCGGCGTGGTTGTGGTCGAAGCGCACAGCGGTCGTGGCGGGCCTGTCGGCGGCGGCACTCCTGGGTTCGAAATGGATCTCCCCCGACGGGTCGGCGGAACTAGCGTCCGCCCGCCGACATGCCCCCGATGGGATCACGCTGCATCGCGACCAGCTCGCACCCGACGAATACATCGTCCGCAACGACATGTCACTGACCACACCGGCACGCACCGCGTTCGACATCGGTCGGCGAATGCCCTTCACCGAGGCCCTGATTCACCTCGACGCGCTGTGCCGGGCAACCGGCCTCCGCGCTGCGGACGCACAGAAACTGATCGACCGCCACCGGGGTGCGCGGGGCACGGTGCAACTGCGCGAACTGCTCGGGCTTGTCGACGGCGGCGCCGAGTCACCGCAGGAAACACGCACGCGGTTGGTGCTCGTCAGAGGCGGGCTGCCGATGCCGCAGACCCAAATCCAGGTGATCGACGAGTTCGGCTGGGTGTTCGCCCGCATCGACATGGGCTGGGAGCAATGGAAGGTCGGCGTCGAGTTCGATGGCGCTCAACACTGGACCGACCCGGCGCAGCGCGCCAAGGACATCGAGCGCCTCGCGGAACTGGAATCGCTTGGCTGGCGGATCATCCGGGTGAGCAGCGACATGCTGCGGCGGCCGCCGACCATTGTCGACCGGGTAGCCGATGCACTCCACGCCGCAGGGTGGCGCGGCGAGATGACAATGGCGCGGGCGATTGTCGAGAAGAGACCCGCATAGATGTCATCTCGCCGGGAAAGGGAAGGCCGGTAGAGGGAGAGCGGGGCGGGACAGTCAGCGCGGCAGCGGTTTGGCCGTCTGCACCGCACGTGCGATGGTCCGGAACGCCTCGGTGTTTCCCGCTCCGGTGATCGCGACGGTGGTTCCCGGAGCGGGCGTCGCCAAACGCGTCACCCAGGCGGGCTCGGCGTCCTCGCCACCCTCGTACTTCACCCAGGTGACCCCGTCGACGTCCTCGGGACCACTCGGAACAAGGGCGCCGTTCAGCTTCGGGACGAGCTTCTCCTCGGGAGCGGCGCTCTGCACCACCGCCATGTACGCACCCGCCGGATTCAGATAGCCGACCTTGGACAACGGTCCCCCGTCGACGCTGTCGCGCCCGCCGGAGTTGGCCTGCCAGCCCTGCGGCAACGACGGCTCACGAACGGGGAACGGGAACTGCCGGGCATCGGCCTGCAGCGCGGCGTGCGCGTCATAGGCAGGCGGCTTGCCCACCGTCGGACCGCTGGGGGTGAACGAACACATGCCGAGGATTCCGGCCAACACGATGCATGCGACCACCAGCGGGGCCATCGACCAGAACATGTCGCGGCCGTCCTGGAACAGGCGCGGCTTGGCCGGCCGGGGTGCCGGGACCGCGACGCGGTCGTCGGGCCCGGGATCTCCGTCTGTATCTGCGCTGCCTCCCATGCCTCCCATCCTCGCAGGGGCACATGAAAGAATCACAACCCATGAGCCCGTCGCGCAGAGAAGCCCCGGACCGCAACCTGGCGTTAGAGCTGGTCAGAGTCACCGAGGCGGGTGCCATGGCCGCGGGTCGATGGGTCGGCCGCGGTGAGAAGGAGAAGGGCGACGGTGCCGCCGTCGACGCCATGCGTGAGCTGGTCAACTCCGTTTCCATGCGCGGTGTGGTCGTCATCGGCGAGGGCGAGAAGGACAACGCCCCGATGCTCTACAACGGCGAGGAAGTCGGCAACGGCGACGGTCCGGACTGCGATTTCGCGGTGGACCCCGTGGACGGCACCACCCTGATGAGCAAGGGCATGCCCAACGCGATCTCGGTGCTCGCGGTCTCCGAGCGCGGCGCCATGTTCGACCCCTCGGCCGTCTTCTACATGGAGAAGATCGCCGTCGGACCCGACGCCGCCGATGTCATCGACATCACCGCCCCCGTCTCGGAGAACATCAAGCGCGTGGCCAAGGTGCGCAACTGTTCGGTCTCCGACATCACCGTCTGCATCCTCGATCGCCCCCGTCACGGCGAGCTGATCCAGGACGTCCGCCAGACCGGCGCCCGCATCCGCCTCATCTCCGACGGCGACGTGGCCGGCGCCATCTCCACCGCCCGCCCCAACTCCGGTACCGACATGCTGCTGGGCATCGGCGGCACCCCCGAAGGCATCATCGCCGCGGCCGCCATGCGCTGCATGGGTGGCGCCATTCACGGCAAGCTCGCGCCGCGCGATGACGAGGAACGCCAGAAGGCCATCGACGCCGGCTACGACCTGGACCAGGTCCTAACCACCGAGGATCTGGTGTCCGGAGAAAATGTCTTCTTCTGCGCGACCGGCGTCACCGACGGCGATCTACTGCAGGGCGTCCGGTACTTCGGCGGCGGCTGCACCACGCAGTCGATCGTGATGCGCTCCAAATCCGGCACCGTCCGGATGATCGAGGCCTACCACCGCCTCACCAAGCTCCGCGAGTACTCCGCGGTCGACTTCACCGGCGACGACGACGCCACCCACCCCCTCCCCTGATTCCATCATCGACGACGAGAAGGAAGACCATTGTCTGAACAGCAGTACCGCATCGAGCACGACACCATGGGCGAGGTCCGGGTGCCCGTGGAAGCACTGTGGCGCGCGCAGACTCAGCGCGCGGTCGAGAACTTCCCCATCTCGGGACGCGGCCTGGAGCGCACACAGATCCGCGCGCTCGGCCTGCTGAAGGGCGCCTGCGCACAGGTGAACAAGGACCTCGGCTTGCTGGCTGCCGAGAAGGCCGACGCGATCATCGCCGCGGCCCAGGAGATCGCCGACGGCAAGCACGACGACCAGTTCCCCATCGACGTGTTCCAGACCGGTTCGGGCACCAGCTCGAACATGAACGCCAACGAGGTGATCGCCAGTATTGCGGCACAGGCGACGCCACCGGTTGTCGTGCACCCCAACGACGACGTGAACATGTCGCAGTCCTCAAACGACACCTTCCCGACGGCCACCCACCTGGCCGCGACGGAAGCCGCTGTGCGCGACCTGATCCCGGCGCTGGAGTACCTGCAGCAGGCGCTGGCCACCAAGGCCAAGGCCTGGAAGACCGTGGTCAAGTCCGGCCGCACACACCTCATGGACGCAGTGCCGGTGACCCTGGGCCAGGAGTTCGGTGGCTACGCCCGTCAGATCGAGGCCGGCATAGAACGGGTGCGCGCGTGTCTCCCTCGACTGGGTGAGCTGCCCATCGGCGGTACCGCTGTGGGCACCGGCCTGAACGCCCCCAACGGCTTCGGCGCGAAAGTTGTTGAGGTACTGAAGCAGTCGACGGGCCTCTCGGAGCTGAAGACCGCCTCGGATTCCTTCGAGGCGCAGGCTGCCCGCGACGGGCTGGTTGAAGGCTCGGGCGCGCTGAAGACCATCGCCGCATCGCTGACCAAGATCGCCAACGACATTCGCTGGATGGGCTCGGGCCCGCTCACCGGCCTCGGCGAGATCCAGCTTCCCGACCTGCAGCCCGGCAGCTCGATCATGCCCGGCAAGGTGAACCCGGTACTGCCCGAGGCTGTCACGCAGGTTGCGGCACAGGTCATCGGCAACGATGCCGCCATCACCGTGGGCGGCCTCTCCGGCGCCTTCGAGCTCAACGTGTACATCCCGGTCATGGCGCGCAACCTGCTGGAGTCGTTCACGCTGCTGGCCAACGTCTCTCGCCTCTTCGTCGACAAGTGTGTCGACGGCCTGGTGGCCAATGAGGAGCACCTGAAGACGCTGGCGGAGTCGTCGCCGTCGATCGTGACCCCGCTGAACTCGGCCATCGGTTACGAGGAAGCGGCGGCCGTCGCCAAGGAAGCGCTCAAGGAGCGCAAGACGATTCGGCAGACGGTCATCGATCGCGGTCTCATCGGCGACAAGCTCAGCGTCGAGGAGCTGGACAAGCGCCTGGACGTGCTCGCCATGGCGAAGGTGAAAGATTAATTAAAGCTCGGTTCGTCCATCTGGTCCTCGTCATCGCCGGTATCTACCAGGCGGTGACGGGGACCTGGGCGATTGTGGCTCCCGCGTCGTTCTTCGACACCCTCGGTGCATTCGGCGTGCGAAATGACCACTACCTGTTCGACTTCGGGTCCTTCGCGATCCCGGTCGGGCTGGCTCTGCTGGCCGCGATGAAGTGGCCGTCGTGGCGGGTGCCCACGCTGGCGATAGCCACCGGACATTGGGTGCTGCACACCGTGAGCCACCTGGTGGACACCAATCATCACCAGGGCCAGACCCTGGGATTGCTCGAAGGAATCGGCCTGCTGGTAACGGCCGCACTGCTGGCGCTGGCACTGTGGTTCGCGGCCGCACAGGAGCCCAGCCCCCGAGAGGCCTAGCGCGGCCTCGATATCGTCACCGTGGTCACCGCCTCCTTGGCGACGTCGGCAACGGTGAAGGCCAGCGGACGCAGCTGCTCGGCGCTGAAGGCCTGAGCCCCCGCGTAATACGCCGGGTTCCTGGAATCGTCCGGGTTTCCATAGACCAGAAGCCCTTTCGCGTCCGGCCCGCCGGGACCGTATTGCAGCGCCATGATGAAGCTGTCGCCCTCCTGGACCGGATAGCCGTTGAAGGCGCCCGGAATCGCGCGCAACTCCGTGCCCGGCTCCACCCGCTCCCCCGGGTTGGGTTGCGGCTCGGACGTGGTGCCCCAGGAACAGCAGTCGACGATGTTGGCCGCACCCTCGATATCGGTCCCGCCGCCGACCGGCAGCAGCCGGCCGGTATGGAACTCACGTTGCACATCCCCCAACGGTGCGTCGACCGGGATACCGGCCCGCTGCAGCAGCCGCACCGCGGCAGCGAGTTCGGTGAGCCACGGCGCGACATCGGTGGCCGGAACCGACGGCGAACCAACAGGATTGGCCGGGTTGAAGCCGTCGGCGAAAAGCCGCCCCCGATCCTTGCGTTCCGCCGGGGTGAACCTGGAGAGCCATTCGCGGAACACCACGGCACCCCGCGCGGTCCTGGTGAATCTGCCGTCCCAGCCGGCCAGGGCCGAGCATGCGGGCGCGAGGTCGACGCCGTCGACGACCGTGGTGGCGGTGCACGCCCGCACCAGCGGCACGCGCAGCTGATCGGCAAGGATCGCGCGATCGGAGAACAACGCCGCGCTCACATCGTCGACGGACCACTTGCCACTGTTCTCCGCGAGCAGTCGCGCGTTGGTCTTGGTGCGTGGCGACAGCATCCACCCCTCGCCGCCCTGCTGAGGCTGATAACCGGTGAGCAGCTGATCCGGATGTGCAAGCCACATGCTGTCATTGGCGTTGAAGACGTAGTCGCGCCGCTCGAGCTGCGGCATGTGGTCGTAGCCGATCAGCCCAGGGGCGGCCGCGTTCTCGTCGTCGGCCCAGTCGAAGAGCGATCGGGATCCGTTGAGCACCACCATGCCCGCGGAGCGGAACGCGTCCCTGATCAGCCCCGGCTTTTCACGGTCGGCAGCCCACGCAGCGAGGGCTTCCTTGGACAGATTGGGTGTTCCCGAGGTGTCCACGATCCAGGCGCGCCCGTCGGCGCTCGTCGAGACGGTGTTCATCCACGGCACACCGCGATTCGTGCGGAAGACGTCCTGGAATTCGTCCATGGACCGCGCGGTGGCCATGCCCAGGTATTGGGACAGCGTGGTGTTGGTCTCGGCGTTGGCGTCGGCCATCGCGACGGCCTGCGCCCGGGTCCAGCCGACGGTGTCCACGTCGGCCACCGGACCGTGCTTCGTGGAATAGAGGGTGCGGCTCATCGGTGCGATGCCGTGCTCGCCGGCCACTTCGATGGTGATGGGATCGGGTGTCATCCTCTGGCGCCGGCCGTCGACGTAGTACGCGGTGGGGTCGGACGGATCCAGGTCATAGCGGTACAGCGCGAAGCGGCGCCCGGCGGCCACCGTGGCGGTCCAGGCCACCGCGTCGGTGAATCCAAGCTGCACCAAGGGCATTCCGGACAGTCCGACGCCGTAGACGTTGAGTTGTCCGGGGATGCTCTGGTGCGCCTCCCAAAGGCGGTTCTCCCCCGTCCACGGGTAATGCGGGTTGGCCAACAGTAGACCGCCGCCGGTAGTGGAACGTTCCGAGCCCAGCGCCCACCCGTTGCTTCCCATCCGCGGCGGCGACGGCAACGCACCCGGATGCGGTGCCGAGGCACCCGAAGGCGGCTGCGCTCTGCCGATTTCGGTGATCACGGCGATGCTGGACACGGTCATCACGACATCGGAGAAATGCGCGTACAGGTCCTGTGCGGTGATCGGGCGGACCCAGCCGGCACCGTCGCACCAACCGCCGTTCACGCCGTTGACCGCCAGCGACTCGTTGAAACCCGCGACATACCCGTCGACGAGTTCACGCACCCTGACCGGCTGATCGGACCAACGCTGGGGAGCGTTCTCCCATAGCTTCAGGTGGCGGTAACCGAAATCCATGTCGATGTTCCGGTTACCGACCCCCGGCCCAAGCCACTTGCTGCGCTCGCCACGCACCTTGACGATCTGGTCGATCAGGGTGCAGGCGCGGTCCTCGCCGAATGCGTATCCGGTGCCGTAGCCCAGCGAGCCCCAATCGTCGGCGCTGACGTGTGGGACACCGCGTTCATCTCTGCTGATCGTCGCCGAATAGCGCTGGGCGGCGGGAACTATGACGCTGGCGGGCCCGACAAGCAGTGCCGTGATCAACGCCAAAGCGACCAGGCGCACCACTACTGCCCGACGGCCGGCCCACCCGCACCCTGGTTGGGCAGGTCGGTGATGGGAATGTTGGTGGCGGGCAGCGGCGACGGGGTGTTCGGCAACGGCGGAATCTCCGAGGCCGGAATGTCTTTCAGGAGGTTTACCGGCGGCCCGTTCTCACGGCTGCCGTAACTGCTGCCGGGTTCACGCGGGCCGAGCAGCTTCGTGACGGTCACCGCGTGGTACCCGTTGGCCCGCAGCACGGGAAGGAACTGCTCGACCAGATCCACCGTGCTGGAGTAGGTGTCGTGAAAGAGCACCACTGAGCCCGGCTTGATCTGCGACATCAGGATGGCGCGGCTGGCATCGGTGTTCGCGTCGTTGGCCCAATCGAAGGGGATGACGTCCCAGTTGATGTCGGCCAGGCCCTGCTTCTTGGCTTCGGCCAGCACCTGGTCGTTGATCAGGCCACCGGCGGTGCGGAACAGCTTGGGGCGCTGGCCGGTCGCGGCTTCGATGGCGTCACTGGCCTTGCTCAGCTGGCCTGCGATCGCTTCCGGCGGGATCGTCGTCATGTTGGGGTGTTCCCAGGTGTGACTGCCCAGCTCCATCCCGGCGTCCACCACCCGCTTGGCGCCCGCCGGATCGCGCTGGACCTTGTTGCCGATCTCGAAGAAGGTCGAGTGCGCGCCGTTGGCTTGCAGGATCGCCAGCAGCCGATCGGTGAACGGGCTCGGCCCGTCGTCGAATGTCAGCGCGACACACTTCTCGCGCTGACAGTCCACCGGCTCGGCAAGAGCGCGCTGCTTGTCGGTGACGACGATCGCGGCCGCGATCAGACTTCCCACCGCGGCCGCGACCATGGTCCAACGAAAGACGTCACGCTTGGATAGCACGTCTAACAGCGTAGTAGCCGGTTCATACCGGCCTTACGCAGTGAGCCCGGGCCCGAACTCCTCCAGCATCTCGGTGACCAGCGCGGCGATGGGCGAACGCTCGCTGCGCACCAGCGTGACGTGCGCGAACAGCGGATGCCCCTTGAGCTTTTCGATCACCGCGGCGACACCGTCGTGACGGCCGACACGCAGGTTGTCGCGCTGCGCGACGTCGTGGGTGAGCACCACCCGCGAGCCCGTGCCCAACCGCGACAGCACCGTGAGCAGCACATTGCGCTCCAGGGACTGCGCCTCGTCCACGATCACGAAGGAGTCGTGCAGCGATCGCCCACGGATGTGCGTGAGCGGGAGCACCTCGAGCATGCCGCGCGAGAGCACCTCTTCGATGACGGCCGGTGAGGCCAGACCTTCGAGGGTGTCGAAGACGGCCTGCGCCCACGGGCCCATCTTTTCGCTCTCGCTGCCCGGCAGGTAGCCCAGTTCCTGGCCACCGACGGCGTACAGCGGACGGAAGACCACCACCTTGCGGTGGCTGCGCCGCTCCAACACCGCCTCGAGTCCGGCGCACAGTGCCAGCGCCGACTTGCCGGTGCCGGCCTTACCGCCGAGAGAGACGATGCCTACCGACTCGTCGAGCAAGATGTCCAGTGCCACACGTTGTTCCGCGGAGCGCCCGCGCAGGCCGAAGACCTCACGATCACCGCGCACCAGTTGCACCTGCTTATCCGCGTTGACACGGCCCAGAGCGCTCGAGGTTCCACCGAGTAGCCGGATTCCGGTGTGGCACGGGAGATCCCGGGCCGCCTCCAGATCGACCTCACCGGACTCGAAGAGCGAGTCGATGACTTCGGGGGTGGTGTCCAGCTCGGTCATACCCGTCCAGCCCGAGTTCACCACGTCCTGAGCCCGGTACTCGTCGGCCGCCAGGCCCACGGCACCCGCCTTGACGCGCAACGGGATGTCCTTGCTCACCAACGTCACCAGCTTGCCCTCGGCGGCGAGGTTGAGCGCGCACGCCAGGATTCGGGAGTCGTTGGAGTCGGTGCGGAAGCCCACGGGCAGCACCGAGGGATCGGTGTGATTCAGCTCGACGTGCAGTGAACCACCTTGCGTCCCAACAGGAATGGACTGATCCAGACGGCCATGCTCCAGCCGCAGATCATCGAGCATCCGCAACGCAGTGCGGGCGAACCAACCCAGTTCATGATGGTGTCGCTTGCCTTCCAGCTCGCTGATCACCACCAACGGGATCACTACCTCGTGTTCGGCGAATCGGTTTGTGGCCCAAGGGTCGGACAACAACACCGAGGTGTCGAGCACGTAGGTGCGGATTGATGAGCCGCTTGCGCGAAGATCATCAGCCTTGGTCCCAGGGTTCTTTGAAGCAGTCACCGAGCGCTCCTGACATCCGTGCGGCACCACACGCGATCTGTCGTGGACGCGGTCGGTACCGTGTGTGGACTCCTCATGGAGACCGTCCACATCAGGACCGGGGCCGGTCCTGTCGCTCTCGCCACGATCAGTACCTCCCGGATAGCAAAGCATGTCGCTAGCCATCGCTTTTGACGCTACTCGCACCTACCCGCAGATGCCGCGCACCGAATCAAGCGTGTTGACTAACACCGGGTTAACGCACATTTCGCGCGAGTGTCGAGTTGTCCCACAAAGCACGAATGCGCCCCTGCCCGGGGCTGCACTCGGCGAGGCATCAGAGCCGCTCGGTGACGCCCCATTTGTCGGTGAGTTCGCGGACGATCTCCTCCACGGTGCCCTCGTCGATGATCCCGGCCTCGGCCACCGTGGCGACCTTGTCCTCGTAACCGTCGATGTCGGCACCGATGACCTTCAGTTCCGCGGCACGGGCCTTGATGGCGGTGATGGTGTCTTCGGGGTGCAGGCGCAGGCATTCCATCACGATGTTGCTGAACATCTGCTCGTGACGGCGCTCATCCTTCTCGATGTTGGCCAGCAGGCCCTTGAGCACGGCGTCCTCGGTCTGCGCAGAGAGGTTGCGGACGAATACCGCGTGCATCTGCTCGAAGAACGCGTTGAACACCAACGTCTCGATCTGCGTGTACGAGTCGGCCCTGTAGCCCTTCATGACGTGGGCCAAGCGGGTGTCCTCGTCGGCGTTGGGGTCGGCGTTGCGGGTCACCACAAGGAACTCGCGCAGCGCGATGGCGTGCAGGTTCTCTTCGGCAGTCCAGCGTCCGATGAAGTCGGCCCACGGGATGATCTCGAGCGAGAAATGCTCCACGATCTCGCGGTGGTAGCCCGCGAGGTTGTCCTTGGTGATGAGCAGGATCTGAACGGCGTCGACGACAGCCTTGGGCAGCTTGACGTCGGAGGGCTCCCAGTCGCGTCCGCCCAGGAAGGCGAAGTTCTCGCCCTCGTCGTAGGGGACGTGCTCGTGGGCGTACCAAAGCTCCGCGGTGTCGCGGTGGCGGTCGATGGTCTCGGCGACGACATCCGTCAGCTCAAGAGTCAACGCATTGGGTACAGGTTTCTGTGCCATGCGGTAACAGTAACCGGACGCGACAGAATTGTGAAATCGCCGCGCGGCCCTTCGCCAACAGACGTAAAAGCCCCCGAAACACCAGCGTGTCGGGGGCTTTTACGTCTGCTCGGGGTGACTAAAGACCCTAGAGAGTCAGGCCCGGGTACAGGGGGTTTGCGGCCAGTAGTTCCGCCGACTCAGCCTTCACGCGGTCCGCGACTCCGTCGGCGAGCGTGTACTTGGCCTTGGAAGAACCTGCGGTGCCTTCCGCAGGACTTGTGTTGGTCAGCACCTCCACGACGAGCTCGGCCACTTTGTCGAACTCGTCGGCGCCGAATCCACGGCTGGTGAGTGCCGGGGTGCCGAACCGGATACCGCTGGTGTACCAGGCGCCGTTGGGGTCGGCCGGGATGGCGTTGCGGTTGGTGACCACACCCGCGTCCAGCAGGGCGGACTCGGCCTGACGTCCGGTGAGCCCGAAGGACTGCACGTCCAGCAGCACCAGGTGGTTGTCGGTGCCGCCGGTGACCAGGCGGGCGCCCCGCTTGAGGAAGCCCTCGGCGAGAGCCTTGGCGTTGTCGGCGACCCGCTGCGCGTACGCCTGGAACGAGGGCTGACGCGCCTCGGCCAGGGCGACTGCCTTGGCGGCCATCACGTGCGAGAGCGGTCCGCCGAGCACCATCGGGCAGCCCTTGTCGACGGCATCGGAATACTCGGCGGTGGCCAGCACCAGCCCGCCGCGCGGACCGCGCAGCGACTTGTGGGTGGTGGTCGTGGTGATGTGGGCGTGCGGTACCGGGTTCTCGTCGCCGGTGAAGACCTTTCCGGCGACCAGACCGGCGAAGTGCGCCATGTCGACGAACAGCGTGGCACCCACCTCGTCGGCGATCTCACGCAGCTTGGCGAAGTTCACCCGGCGCGGGTAGGCGGAGTAGCCGCCCACCAGGACCAGCGGCTTGAACTCACGCGCGGCGGCGGCCAGGGCGTCGTAGTCCAGCAGGCCGGTCTGCGGGTCAGTGCCGTAACTGCGCTGGTGGAACATCTTGCCCGAGATGTTCGGGCGGAACCCGTGGGTCAGGTGACCGCCGGCGTCGAGCGACATGCCCATGAGCCGCTGGTTTCCGTACTGGTGGCGCAGTTCCTCCCAGTCGGTCTCGGACAGGTCGTTGACGTTGCGCACGCCCTTCTCGGCCAGCGCGGGCGCCTCCACCCGAGTCGCCAGGATCGCCCAGTAGGCAACCAGATTGGCGTCGATACCCGAGTGCGGCTGGGCGTACGCGTACGGCGCACCGAACAGCTCGCGGGCGTGCTCGGCGGCCAGCGCCTCCACGGTGTCGATGTTCTGGCAACCGGCGTAGAACCGATGCCCGATGGTGCCCTCGGCGTACTTGTCCGAGAGCCAGGTGCCCATGGTCAGCAGCACCGCGGGCGAGGCGTAATTCTCGCTGGCGATCAGCTTGAGCGAATCGCGTTGGTCGGCAAGCTCTTTGCGCGTCGCGTCGGCGATACGCGGCTCGATGGTCTCGATGACCTCAAGCGCCGAGCGGTACGCGGCGCTGGCGGTCTCGGCGTACTGCGCGCCCTGTGCGATGTCGGCTGAAGCTGTGTCGGTCATGGCCATCAGCCTAGTCGGCGGTTACACCAGGGTGGACGCCACCAGGGGCTCATCGAGCAGCCGTCCGAAGCGGGTCGTGAGTGACTGCTCCGGCGGCCGACGATCCAGCCAACCCTTCAGCAATTGATAGCCCTCGACATAGGTGGAGATATACGCCCGCCACAGCGGCGAGGACAGGAATTTGATCATGTGACGGGCCCGCTCATCGGGCACCAGCAGCCACCGTTTCAGGAAGGCGATCACGTCCTCGACGTCGCGATGCTCATCGTGAAGCATGAGCGCGGCGTCCTGGCGCACGTTGATCAGTCCGGCACGCGCCCGACCGATGGCCTGGGCCTGCTCGCCGTCGAAGCGCAGCCCGAGGTCCGCGTAGATCTCCTGGGCCCACAGCCCCCAGTCCTCGCCGACGGCCGCGTAGAGGGCGAGATCGGCGAGCCCCTCGGCCATCAGGCACTGCGGCGTATTGACCAGGAAGATGGTCTGTTCCTGCTGGTCCCCCAGGTGCACCAGGCCGGCCTCCTTGCGGCAGTGCTCGGTGTGGTGCCCCGGGTAGGACTCGTGGGCGATCAGGGCGGGCACGTTGTTCAGGTACTGCTTGAGATCGGAATTGACGGCGACCGTCGAGCGATAGTTGCCCTCGTAGTAGTTGAAGCCCGACCAGGGTTTGTCACTGACGATCTCGTAGGTCACCGTCTCGGTGTCGGGCAGCGGAAAGTCGGCACGCACCCGATCGCGCAACGCGCTGGAAAAGGCGTCCACGCATTCCTGTAGGCGATTGGGATCGATCTCCTGGGACCGGTCATAGGCAGTCTTGCGTTCCAGCAGCGAACCGCCCTCAGGCAGAACGGCTTCCAGGGCACGGTGCGCTTGGCGGTAATTTTCCTCGTCGCCCTTGGCGATACGCACGTCGAAGTAGTCGTGCACCTCGTCGACGAATCCGATGTCTTCCCCGGCGAACTTGCGTCCGGCGCAGGCCAGCGCCTTCAGATGCGTGTCGATGAAGGCCTTGCGCGCACCGTCGAGATCGCTGGCGGCCAGCTCCGACCGCAGCGCCTCGGCCTGGCGGGCCAGCTCCGCCGGATCGGGGGTGGGCTCGTTCTCGACACGCTGCCGCAGCGCGGGATCACCGGTGAACGAGTCGACGTAGCCGCTTTCAATCCGGTCAAATCGCAGCCCGAGCAGCAGGTATTCGGTGACAACACTGCTCTTCGACCCGCCGTTATCGCCCATGTCACATAACCCTAGTGCCGCGTTTACGGAGGGTTACTGCAAGACTTGCGTCCATGCCGCGGCTGAGCGAGCCGAGCCCCTACGTGGAGTTCGACCGGAAACAGTGGCGCGCGCTGCGCAAGTCCACGCCGCTGGTCCTCACCGAAGAAGAGCTCTTCGGCCTACGCGGCCTGGGCGAGCAGATCGATCTGACCGAGGTCGCCGAGGTCTACCTGCCACTGGCTCGTCTCATCCACCTTCAGGTGGCCGCCCGCCAGCGGCTCTTCGCCGCCACCGCCACCTTCCTCGGGGACCAGCACCCGGACCGTCTGGTCCCATTCGTCATCGGCGTCGCGGGCAGCGTCGCGGTCGGCAAGTCGACGACGGCCCGCGTGCTGCAGGCGCTGCTGGCGCGATGGGACCACCATCCCCGCGTGGACCTGGTCACCACCGACGGATTTCTCTACCCCAATGCCGAACTATCCCGGCGGAACATCATGCACCGCAAGGGATTTCCAGAGAGCTACAACAGGCGCGGACTGCTGCGATTCGTCACCGAGGTCAAATCGGGAGCCCACGAGGTCACAGCCCCGGTGTACTCACACCTGCTGTACGACATCATCAAGAACGAGAAACACGTTGTGCAGCAACCCGATATCCTGATTCTCGAGGGCTTGAACGTGCTGCAGACCGGTCCCACCCTGATGGTCTCGGACCTGTTCGATTTCTCGATCTACGTGGACGCACGAATCGAGGACATCGAGCAGTGGTACATCTCGCGGTTCCTGGCGATGCGCTCCACATCCTTCGCAAATCCTTCTTCGCATTTCCACCATTACGCCAAGCTGTCCGACAGGCAGGCAACCCTTGCCGCACAGGAGATTTGGCATTCGATCAACCTGCCGAACCTGCTAGAGAACATCCTGCCGACCCGGCCACGCGCGACGCTGGTGCTACGCAAAGATGCCGACCACTCGATCAACCGGCTGCGGCTACGCAAGCTGTAGACCCTTGAACAAAGTAGACCGAATGGTATATTCGGCCTCATGATCAACGACGTGGTTGAAACCTGGCACGGCATCATTTCGGGCGCGAACCCGGACGCACTCAACGACCTGCTGGCCGAGGACGCGACCTTCTACTCCCCCGTGGTGTTCACCCCGCAGCAGGGTAAGCAGATCACCGCCATGTACTTGTTGGCCGCCTTCGCCACGCTTGCCGGGCCCGATAACAACTTCCACTACACCAAGGAAATCCTGGACGGGAACACCGCGGCACTCGAGTTCGAGGCGACCGTCGACGGCAAGTACATCAACGGAGTCGACATCATCACCTGCGACGATGCCGGAAAGATCGTGGAGTTCAAGGTCATGATCCGTCCGTTGCAGGCCATCAACCTGCTGCACGAGAAGATGCGTGCCGCGTTAGCCCAAGCGCAAGGCTGATTTCACCCCACAGCGCACGACCAACCAGTAGGTTGACCGCCATGGACTATGACTACGACGTAGTCGTCATCGGGTCCGGTTTCGGTGGGAGCGTTGCGGCCCTCCGCCTCACCGAAAAGGGCTACCGAGTCGGCATATTAGACATGGGAAAACGCTGGAAACGCGAGGATTTTCCCCCGAACAACTGGCACGTACGCAAGGCGATGTGGGCACCTGCGCTGGGATGCTTCGGCCCCCAACGACTCACCGTGCTCGGCAAGACCTTCATCGCCAGCGCGGTCGGCGTCGGCGGCGGATCGCTGATCTACGGCAACACCCTGTACGAGCCTTTGGAACAGTTCTACACCGATAAGCAGTGGGCGCATATCACCGACTGGAAATCCGAACTGGCGCCGTATTACGACCAGGCCAGCCGGATGCTCGGGGTCACGCAGACTCCGCACACCACCCCGCCCGACGAGGTGCTGCTTGCGGTGGCCAAGGACCTGGGAGTCGAGGACACGTACCACCCGACCAACGTGGGTGTGTTCTTCGGAGACGAGCCCGGCAAGACGGTGCCCGACCCGTTCTTCGGCGGCGCCGGTCCCGAACGCTCCGGCTGCATCGGGTGCGCGGCGTGTATGACCGGTTGCAAGCACAACGCCAAGAACACCACCGAGACCAACTACCTGTACCTCGCCGAACATGCCGGCGCCGAGATACATCCGCTCACCGAGGTGCTCGACGTGCGGCCCTTGGAGGACCGAGAAGGCTACGCCGTCAGCACCAAACAGACCGGGCGGCTGGTGCGCAAGAAGAAGCGCACGTTCACCGCACAGCATGTGGTGTTCTCGGCGGCATCGCTGGGCACCCAGCGGCTGCTGCACAAATTCAAGGATTCGGGGTCGCTGCCCAACCTGTCGGATCGCCTGGGCGAACAGACGCGCACCAACTCCGAATCAGTGCCAATCGTCTACTCCCCCAAGCGTGACGACTTCTCACAGGGGGTCGCTATCACGTCGTCCATCCACCCCGAACCCAACACCCATGTCGAGGTGGTCCGATACGGGGAGGGCTCGACCTTCCTGAGCATGTTGGGCACCAACATGGTCGACGGCGGCCCGTGGCGTTTCGCACGAACCTGGCTGGCCAACCTGCGGCACCCCGCGATGATGTTCCGGTCGATGTTCCCGTACCGCGCGGCGCAGCACTCCATCATCGTGCTGGTGATGCAGTCTCTGGACAACTCGCTGACCACCTATCTCAAGCGCGGGATGTTCGGCAAGAAGATGACCGCCAAACAGGGCTCGGGAGAACCGAATCCGGACTGGATCCCGGTGGCCCATGATGTCGCACGGCGGATGGCCGACAAGGTCGACGGATACGCGGGCAGCACCCATCTGGATTCGATGAACATCCCACTGACGGCCCATTTCATCGGCGGCTGCCCCATCGGCGATTCCCCCGAGACCGGCGTGATCGATCCCTACCAGCGGGTCTACGGCTATCCCGGGCTCTACGTCTCCGATGGTTCGGCGATCTCGGCGAACCTGGGGGTGAACCCGTCGTTCACCATCACCGCCCAGGCCGAACGCGCAATGGCATTCTGGCCCAACAAGGGTGAGGCCGATCCTCGTCCGGCATTGGGCTCGCCATACCAGCGTATTGCTCCGGTGCAGCCCAACCGTCCGACCGTTCCCGAGTCCGCGCCCGGCGCGCTGCGGTTGCCGCTGACCCCGGTGTAGACAGAAAGGTGCCGGGCCACCAAGCGGATGGCCCGGCACCGGCTCACCACGGAATCGGGTGAACCATGTGGGCGGCTACGCGGAGCGCAGGCGCCGTAGTCCGGTGAACTGAATGTCCGCCATGACAGCGGTGTAGACGCCGAAAGCGATGCACAGCGTCACCCCGGCAGTGGTCAGCGGTACCCATTTCATGGCACCCGCCGCCACGTAGAGCACGGTCGCCAACAGGTTTCCGGCGATGTAGACGATGCCGATGGTGCCGAGCTTCGACCTGTCGGCCCGGCTCAACACGAAGGCCAGCACGCCGTAGGCGATGAGGGCCGCGGCATGCGCCACCTGGAATCCCAGCGGCGGGCCAAGTGGCTCGACGAGCCATTTCGCCGCGATCAAGAGGCCGACGGCAACGGTCCCGGTGGCGATGCCGTCGAGACCGATCCCGAATCGCAGCAGTGAGTCGGGCTGGGCAAACCGTGTGCGCAGTACCGAGGCGTTCTCCGAGGCTATGGACATTGCGGACTCCTTCTGGGAAAGCTCCGTGAAAAGCTGACACCACCGACGTTTCTCGGAACGCACTGCCATCTCGACATTCGGCACTGCCAATCCCTGCCAATTCGCCGCGTGATGTGCCATCATCAATGGATGACAACAGCGGATGTCATCCCTATCGCACCGGGCGCGCAGCTGGGCCGTCATTCATTGTTGTGGCGGTGGGCAGGCGATATGCGCATTGCCTTCACCGGCGGTACGGCCGGGCTGCTGCAAACGATGGATCCTGCGATCGGGTACGCGTTGATCGAGCACTCGAACTTCTTCGCAGACCCCGTCGACAGGGTGTTCCGCTCGTTGCCCCCGATCCTGGGCACCGTGTACGACGATCCCGCCGCCGGTACCGGCATGAAGGTGCGCGACTTTCATCGCGGCATCAAGGGAGTCCAACCCGACGGTGTCCGGTACCACGCGCTGAACCCGACAACCTTCTGGTGGGCCCATGCCACGTTTCAGGTGATGGTCGAACAGACCATCGACAGGTACTCCCGTCATCGGCTCTCCGACGCGCAGCGCGAGCAGCTCTACCAGGAAGGCATCGAGTGGTATCGCCGGTACGCGATGAGTGAGCAGCCGCTGCCGCCGAATAGGGCCGCTTTCCAACAGGAGTGGGACCGCTACTGCGACGAAGTGCTGACGCCCAACCCCGCCGCGGACTACCTGATGAAGGTCATCGAGGGGCGTGCCGTTCCGGACATGAGCAAGTCGCCCTATCTGCCGGTGGCTTCCTACCTGAAACCCGCCGCCAAACTCGCACTGCCCACCACACCGATGCGGATGGCGTTGGCGCCTCCACTTCGGTTGACCATCTATGGAGGCCTGCCTGCCCAGGTGCGTAAGCGATTTGGGATCCGCTGGAACCGGGCCGACGAGACGGCCTACCGGGCGCTGTGCCGTGCCGTGCCGCTGGCGTGGCCGTTCATCCCGACATCGTGGAGATGGCATCCGGGCAGCCACGCCGGATGGCGACGCGAACGGGGGCGGTTACCGCGCCCCTGGTGAGACGGTCTGCGCACGCAGATCCGCCGCGATCAGCTTGGCCGCGGCGTTCTGCCAGTTGTGCAAGGAACGCTGCGGCACCTCGGTGACCAACCACTGCCACGCCTGACGCGATACCGGGTCCAACCCGGCGGCCGTCGCACCTTGCGCGTATGCCCGCACACCCATCACATACGGGAAATACAGGGCGTTGTAGTAGCGCCACTGGTCCGTCGTGCCGAAGTCGCCGCCTTCCCGGGGCTTGAGCCGTGAGATGGATTCGGCGAGCACCGCCCTGAGTTCGTTGGCACGTTCGACGGGCTGATCCGAGGCGCCGCGACAGGTGAGTCGTTCCTCGATGGTGGGCAGCGAGGTCAGCGGGCTGGCGACGAGTTTGGCCAGATCGCCGTAGTGGCTGAGAGCGCGACGGGTGAGCCGGGTGAATGTCTCATCATCGACACCGTCGATCGGCGACGCCGACTTCAGCGGCAGCGCCGCCTCGGTGCTGCGCAGCTCGGAGCGTTCCTGGCGCAGCTGCGGAGAATGTGAGAAAGCCAGGCGGTCAAGGAAGTCGGCGAATGGGCCCGATTGCACCTGGATACAGACGGCCAAGCCGACGCTGGTGAACAGCAGTACCACCAGCGCGACCGACTGGCCGACCACCGCGATGCCGACCATGGCCTGCGCGCCGAACAGCACACCGACGAGGATCGAGGCCACGAATGAGCGCAGCATGTCAGCGCGCAGCGCCTGTCCCTCGTCGAAGGCGTCCCAGAGCGCGACGCCGAGACCCAGGAGCACCAGGTCGAAGCCCGTCGACGCCAACGCCAGCCAACTCGGCACGATGCCGAGCGGAATGATCAACTGAGCATCGCCGAGGGTGAAGAACATGGTGGCCACCAGCACGACACCACGCGCCGAGCCCGGTATCGAGGCGCGTCGGCGGAACAGCAAGATGGCGGCCCCGACGGCGGCGGTCCCATTGGCACAGAACATGATCCAATGCCCCAGCCGCGCGGGACCGGCGATGGTGCCGGCCAGCGATGCACCCACCAGCAGGACCGTCGCCAGGATGGCGCCGGGTATCGCCATGGTGGCGCGATCACGCCATCGTTCGCCGGTGTTGGTGAGTTCCAGCAGCACCATCAGCCAGGCGACGCTAGGAATGATCGCGGTGAAAACCTCGATGCGGCCGAGGAGTTCGGCATCGGAGCCCGGAGTCACCCGGATCGCGTCCAGCGCGACGACGACGGAGTAGCCGATGAGTCCGATGGCCGCCAGAACCAGGACAGGCTTGCGGGGATTGCGGGCGAGCAAGTACAGACCCAGCCACCAGCTGAGCCCGAAGACCAGTGCCGACATCGCCACCATTACCCATAGTGTGCCAGGTCGGCGACCTAACAGGGCACCCGGCCACCGCATGAGGCGGTGCCCAGCCAGGTGTGCGGATTGCGATCCCAGCACCACCCGAGCTTCGGCCGCCGATCGGATATCCAGATCGCCGGTACCCGCTGCCCCTTCCCGCGCGAAGCTGCCAGCGAGAAACACTTGTTCTTGCGCAACATATCCGGGCGCAAGGTCACCAACGCGATGCCCTCGTCGATGGTGAGCGGCGTGCGTCCGCGTGTACTGATCGTCGCCAACGCGGACTCCGGTGTGACATTGCAGAACTCGCTGCCGGTATCGATATCGGTGAGCAGATACGCCTGTTGCGGGATATCCACAATCGGTTGGTACACATCGACATCGCCGGCGTCCAGGACGTGAAAACCCTTGCGGCCATCCAGGCTCATCATCGGCGCGGTCTGTTCGTAGCTGGTTCCGGTGACGACGAGGACGAAGGGAATGTGATCGTCGGGATCGACGCGTGAGGCGGGAAGGTCCGCGACCCTGGCGCGAAGCAGGGTGGCATTCTCGGCGAGGGGGTATCCGAGGTCGGTCAGGTGGGCGAGCTGGCGATCGAATTCCGCCTGGGCAGCGAGCATTGGCCGTCAACGCAACGCGTCCTCAACGAGTTCCCGCGAGATGACACTCATGCCGGGAATCGGGCGAAATCACCCGCGTGAGTGTCATCTCGGCGTCTTAGGCGACGCGTCCGCCTCACACCACGGTCAGCGGCAACGACTTGCGGGGCTCGAAAACGAACCGTGCTCCCCCACTGACATTGGCGATCATCACCTCGGGCAGCAACCTGTCCTCACCGTCGTGTTCGACGAAGGAGGCCGTCCACTCCGCGGTATCGCCGGAAACCTCCACGCCGATGTGCGGATCGACCGCCGTGGCGATGGCCTGCAACGGTCGCGTTTCGGACGGGCCGCACAGCGATATCCAGGCCTGGTCCTCGTGCGCGGGTGACTCCCACACGTGGAGCTGACCGCCGGAGATTTCGGCATTCACATAGCCAATCGGACTCAACAGCGGGTGCACCTGAAGTACCCGGAGGACACCCTCGATCCCGCCGGGTAATCGCAGCGCCTGCTTGATCCGCGCACCCGCGACGCCCGCCAGCCCGATGAGCTGCTGGGTACAGATAGTGCGCGCCAGCTCCGAATCTGCCCGCTTGTGCACGGCGATCGAGAACCCGAGGAACAGTAGGTGCATCTGCAGGCAAATCTCGTCGGCTATCCGCACCAGTGCCGAATGTGAGAACGCACCGAAGTCCAAGTCCGACAGCAGCGGTCCGGCGTAGTCGGAGGCTCCTACGTCGGCGGGATCGATCTCTCCCAACTCCCAACCGGCGGCGATCGATGCGCCGACGACGTCCAGGGCCGGGATTCCGGACACCGCCGGATACGACTCGTCGATGGTCACCGTCCACGCACAATGCGGATGCCGGTCGGCGGGCGTGCGCGGCGGCCGGTGAATCGGACGAACCTGCGCATGCGGATTAGTGGCAAAGGCCGTCGCATCGAAAGTGGGGTCTTCGATGTCGTGGCACATACCTGTCACGTAATCGGGTCCGAGCGGTTCGACGTCGAGCAGCGCACCGCAGTGGTCAAGATGAAACTCCCCGTGCCACTTGTCGTGCACGGTGTACCGGAAGTCCATGAACTGGGGCGGCGCGCCGATGTCGAGTTGCATACCCTTGAAGATGGTGATCACGTCGTCGCCCTCGAACCGCAGCGCCTTCTGCATGCGACGGGTGTAGATCGGGCTGGACGACGCCCACTCCTCGATGGCGACCTGCAGCATCTCCTCGCGTCCGAAATGCTGTATGCAGTAGGCCATTCCGGAACGATCGATCAGCTGACCGATCAACAGCAGCTCCGGCACCAGGACCGCCAACTGGTCCCGGGACAACTCGGAGAACCGGCTAGTCACCCGAAGATTCCTTGGACCGTTTCGCGATCGCCATCTCGACGTGCTTGTTGACCCGTTGCCCCAGCGGCCACCCGACGTAGTGGGTGATGAACAGCGCGACCTCGCGCAGTTCGGCATCGGTGAGTTCACCGTTGGCCAGGGCGGCCCCTGTCTGGATCTCCAGGATCTCGTCGAGTCCCAAGGCGCTCACCGCGCCGAGAAGCAGCAACCGGCGATCGCGCATCGACAACTCCGGACGATCCCAGATGGTGCCGAAGAGATGATCAGCGGTGTACTTGAAAAAGTCACCGGGCAAGTCCGGCATGTCCCAGCCGTAGACCTCCTTCATCTTGTCCAGGCCCTTGCGGCGCAGCTCATCCATGGATCTCTCCCTCGGTAGACGGCACAGTGTGTGGCACACCAAGACTGGCCGCCAGCCGTTCACGGGCCAACGCCGCCAGCGGCAGCTCGACGGACTGCTGTTCCCCCAGCGCCAGTGCCAGACTCAGGTCCTTCTCGCCGAGACCACGCACATGCGTGAAGATCGGGAACCAGAAGCTGTCCGATGTCACCGGCTCTGTGGTGTCTCGCAGCATGATGGCCCCCGGCCCGCCGGTGATGGCATCCGTGTGACGAACCACCTTGCCCAGGTCGGCGATGTTCAATCCGCAGCTCTCGGCCAGGCGCTGGGCCTCGCCCGCCGCGGTGAAGGCGACGAAATGTAGGAGGTTGCGCGCAAGCTTCATTCGGGTGCCTGCGCCCGGCGCACCGGCGTGGATCACCAACGACGCCCATTTCGAGAACGGTTCCTTGACCCTCGCGAACGTCTCGTCGTCGGCACCCACCATGGTGGCCAGCTCGCCCTTGTGCGCGCCGGGTGCACCCCCGCTCACCGGCGCATCGATGACGTGAATCTGCTTCGGCGCCAGCTCGTTGGCGAGTTGCACCGCCGTCGCATCACTGATCGTGGAGTGAATCGCGATGATGGTGCCGGGCTTGGCCTTGGTGGCCAGCTCACCGACTACCTCACGTACCTGTGCGTCGTCCAGCACGGTGACACTGATGAGGTCGGCATCGGCGACATCGGCCAGGTTTTCCGCCGAACGCGCGCCGGCCTCGACAAGCGGCGCCATGGTCTCGGCCCGCAGATCGAAGACCGTCAGGCCGCCGGGCCAGTCGACAAGCCGCTGGGCCATGGGCGCACCCATGTTGCCCAGACCGATATATCCGAGTGAGAGAGCAGACTGCGTCATGACCGGATGATCTGTCCGCCGTCAACGTTGAACACCTGGCCCGTGATCCAGGACGCCTTGTCCGACAACAGGAACAGGCACATGCCTACCATGTCGTCGACGGTGCCCATGCGGCTCAGCGGGATGTTCTTTACGAGCTCGCTGCGGAACTGCTCAGGCACCGTGCCGCGGGTGGCCTCGGTGTCGGTGGGCCCCGGCGCGATGGCGTTGATGCGAATCTTCTGGCCACCCAGTTCACGCGAAAGCTGCTGCGTCAGACCATTGATGCCTACCTTGGCCAGCCCGTAGAACCCCGAGTACAACCAGGCAGCCGTGGATGATTGGTTGACAATGGCGCCGCCGCCACGCTTGGCGATGTGCTTGTACACCGCCCGGGTACACACCAGCGCGCCATCCTGGTTCACGCTCATGAACTTCTTGTAGTAGTCCCACGGCACCGACAGCAGCAGATCGAGCTTCATGCCGCCGTAGATGGCGGCGTTGTTCACCAGGTAGTCGATACCGCCGAACTCTGCGACCGCCTTGTCCGCCATGGCTATTGCCGAATCGGGGTCGGACACGTCAACACTGGCGAAAATCGCCTTGCCGCCGTCGGCGACGATCTGCTTGGCGACACCCTCACCCATCTCGGTGTTGATATCGGCAACCACCACCGCCGCGCCCTCACGGGCCAACGCGTGTGCGTATGCCTCGCCGATGCCCTGTGCGGCGCCGGTGACGATGGCGACCTTGCCCTCGAACTCTCCCATGAGATCTCCTCTATTTCACAGCCGTTGCAATGACTTTGGTTTCCAGGTATTCCTCGAAACCGGCGACGCCCATCTCTCTGCCGTTACCCGATTGCTTGTAGCCGCCGAAGGGCACGTCGGCCGAATACCAGACTCCGCCGTTGACGTTCACCGTCCCGACCCGCAGCCGTGACGCCACTCGCGCCGCACGCTCGTCGTCGCCGCTGAACACCGTCCCGGACAGACCGTACGGCGAGTCGTTGGCGATCCGGACCGCGTCGTCATCGCCGTCGTGGGCGATCACCACCAGCACCGGGCCGAAGATCTCTTCGCGTGCCACCCGCGCATCGTTGGTGAGCCCGGCGACCACGGTGGGTTCGATGAAGAATCCCCGGTCCCGGCCCTCCGGGCGGCCACCGCCGCAGGCGAACGAACCGCCCTCGGCGACAGCCAGATCCAGATAGGACTGGACCCGGTCGCGCTGGCGCGCCGAAATGACCGGACCGCAGATCGTTCCCGGTTTCGTGGGATCCCCCGGCTTGAGCGAGCCCATCGTGGCGGCTGCCGCCTGCACCGCCTCCTCGTAGCGTGCACGCGGAACCACCAGCCTGGTGGTGATGGCGCATCCCTGCCCGGCGTGCATCGCGGCCGTGAACGCCGCGACCGAACAAGCCGCGCCGAGCTCGGCATCGTCGAGCACGATGAATGCAGACTTGCCCCCGAGTTCGAGGAACACCTTTTTGACGGTGGCGGCCGCATCGGTCATCACCGCACGTCCGGTCGCCGTCGAACCGGTGAACGACACCATGTCGACCCGGGAATCGGTCGACAACTGCGCACCGATCCGGTGATCACTGGAAGTCACGATGTTGAAGACGCCCGGCGGAAAGTCGGTGTGTTCGGAAATGATTCGCCCCAGCACCGCCGCACACCAGGGAGTATCCGGAGCGGGCTTGAGTATCAGGGTGTTGCCGGCGGCCAACGCGGGTCCCACCTTGGCGAGGTTGATCTGGTGCGGAAAATTCCACGGCGTCACCGCGCCGACCACGCCGACGGCCTCACGCGCGAGGGTGCGCTGCGTCTTGATACCCATCGGCGAGGCCACACCGAGATCGGTATTCCAGTCATACGATTGCGCTGTTTCGGCGGCAAATTCCAGATCGTCGACCGGGCCTTCGAGCTGAGCACCCGCGGTGAGCATCCGGGGCGCACCCACTTCGGCGATGGTCAGTTCGCGCAGCTCCTCGATATGGGCCTTCATCCCGTCGCGCAGCTGACGGAGGCAGTGCACGCGCAGTGCCACATCCCGGGACCAGTCGCTGTCATCGAACGCCCTCCGCGCCGCGTCGATCGCACTGCCCATGTCGTCGGCATCGGCGTCGGCCGCGGTTCCGAGCACCTCTTCGGTGGCCGGGTTCACCGTCGGGAACCGTCCGGCGCCGCCGGGGATCAGCTTTCCATCGACGAAGAGTTCGCTTTCGCCATCGGCCAGGAGCGTCATCTCACCTTGTCTCCAATTCTGGACACTTGTCCATTCCCTACCCGAGAACCATAACCATGCAGATCCCGCCATGGCAAGGATGCGACTAGAGCGGCCACAATTAATAGTGTTAGACAGCATTTTTCATGCACCGTCTTGCTCGATCCCACGTCACGCGCTAATCTGGACACGTGTCCAGTGAAGTTGTGGTGGCCCTCACAGGTGAAACACCCCGTAACCGGCGGCAAGAAGAGACCATTCGCAAGATCGTCACCGCGGGTCGCGAGGTGCTCGGCGAGACCACCTACGCGGACATGACGATCCGCGGCGTGGCCGCCCGGGCGAAGGTCGCACCCGCGACGGCGTACACCTACTTCTCGTCCAAGAGTCACCTCGTCGCCGAGATCTACCTCGACCTCATCCACGAGGCGCCGTATTTCACCGACGTCAACGACAGCCAGGTCACGCGAGTCACGCAGACGTTGCGGAGCCTGGCACTGGTCGTCGCCGACGAGCCCGAGATCGCGACCGGGTGCACCACCGCCCTGCTGAGCAACAACGACGAGGCCGTGCATGCCGTTCGCGACAAGATCGGGCTGGAGATCCATCGTCGTATCCGCTCCGCGATGGGACCGGATGCCGATCCCCGGGTTGTGTCGGCTCTCGAAATGACCTTCTTCGGCGCACTGATGCACGCCGGCAGCGGCACCTTCACGTATCACCAGATCGCCGACAAGCTCACCTTCGTCGTGGATCTCATGTTGGGAGAACGGCCATGACAGCCACACGGCTGGTCTTCGACCCGTACGACTACGACTTCCACGAAGACCCGTACCCGTACTACCGGCGACTGCGTGACGAGGCACCGCTGTATCGCAACAACGATCTGAATTTCTGGGCCCTGTCCCGGCACCAGGATGTCTTGCAGGGGTTCAGGAACAGCGAGGCGCTGTCCAACGCCAATGGCGTCTCGATGGACAAGGCATCGTTCGGGCCACACGCCAAGCTGGTCATGTCCTTCCTCGCCATGGACGATCCGGAGCACCTGCGACTGCGCACCCTGGTATCAAAAGGGTTTACCCCCCGACGGATTCGTGAGCTGGAGGACCAGGTCGTCGCGCTGGCGCGCACTCACCTGGAACGAGCGCTGGCCAACGCCTCCGACGGATCGTTCGACTTCATCGCAGAGTACGCGGGCAAGCTGCCGATGGACGTCATCTCCGAGCTGATGGGCGTTCCGGAAGCCGACCGGACCCGCATCCGCGAACTGGCCGACGGCGTCATGCACCGTGAAGACGGTCTGGCCGACGTACCGCCCGAGGCCATCCAGGCGTCATTCGACCTGATGACCTACTACGTCGACATGGTCCGAGAAAGACGCCGCAGCCCCTCCGAAGACCTGACTTCCGCTCTGCTGCAGGCAGAAATCGACGGCGACCGGCTCACCGACGAGGAGGTGCTCGCCTTCCTGTTCCTGATGGTGATCGCCGGCAACGAGACGACCACCAAACTGCTGGCCAACGCCGTGTATTGGGGGCACCGCAATCCCGACCAGCTCGCCGCCGTGCACGCCGACCACGACCGGATACCGCTGTGGGTGGAAGAGTCGCTGCGCTACGACACCTCCAGCCAGATCCTGGCGCGCACCGTCGCGGAAGATATGACGTTCTACGACACCACGGTCCCCGCCGGGGACATCGTGCTGTTGCTCCCTGGCTCGGCCAACCGCGATGACCGGGTGTTCGACGATCCCGACGAGTACCGCATCGGACGCGAGATCGGCGCCAAGCTGGTGAGCTTCGGCAGCGGAGCACACTTCTGCCTCGGCGCACACCTCGCGCGGATGGAGGCCAAGGTGGCCCTGACCGAACTGTTCACCCGGATCAGCGGTTACGAGATCGACGAAAGCAATTCCGTACGTGTGCATTCCAGCAATGTTCGCGGATTCGCCCATCTGCCCATGACCGTGCAGTTGAGAGAGGGACACTGATGCCCCGATTCGAGCCACATCCGGACCGGCGACCGTCGATCATCGCCGGCGCGTCGTCGGGCATCGGCGCAGCGGCGGCAATCGAACTCGCCGGCCGGGGATTTCCGGTGGCGCTCGGCGCCCGGCGGGTCGACAAGTTGACCGAGCTCGTCGAGAAGATCCAGGCCGACGGCGGCGAAGCCGTCGCGTTCCCCTTGGACGTCACCGACGCGGACTCTGTGAAATCGTTTGTCGCGCAGAGCATCGACACGCTGGGCGAGATCGACCTGCTGGTATCGGGTGCCGGGGACATGTATCCCGGCCGTGTGCACGAGATGAGCGCCGCGACCTTCGCCGCGCAGATTCAGGTGCATCTGCTGGGTGCCAACCAGCTGGCCACGGCGGTGTTGCCGGACATGGTGTCGAGACGACGAGGAGACGTCATCTTCATCGGCTCGGATGTCGCGCTGCATCAGCGCCCACACATGGGTGCATACGGCGCGGCCAAGGCCGCCCTGCTGGCCATGGTGAACACCATGCGCATGGAACTGGAAGGCACCGGGGTGCGTGCCTCGATAGTGCACCCCGGCCCGACCCTGACCTCCATGGGCTGGCAGCTGTCCGCCGAACAGGTCGGCCCCATGCTGGAGGACTGGAAGACGTGGGGCCAGGCCCGTCACTCCTACTTCCTGCGTCCCTCCGATATCGCCCGTGCGGTGGCCTTTGTCGCCGAAACTCCCAGGGGCGCCCACATTCCGGAGATGGAAGTGCAGCCCGAGGCGCCGCTGGCGGACGCACCAGCGGACAAACAGAAACTTGAACTCGGCGAGGAGGGCATGCCGTCATGACAACCCCCACCGTTCCCCGGGTCTCCGGCGGCCACGACCAGTACGGCCACCTCGAAGAGTTCCGCACCGATCCCATCGCGCTGATGAAGCGCATCCGCGAGGAATGCGGAAATGTCGGCACCTTCCAGCTCGCCGACAAGCAGGTGGTCTTCCTCTCGGGCGCCGAGGCCAACGAGTTCTTCTTCCGCTCCAGTGACGAGGATCTGGATCAGGCCGAGGCCTATCCGTTCATGACGCCGATCTTCGGCAAGGGCGTGGTGTTCGACGCCGATCCCGAGCGCCGCAAGGAGATGTTGCACAACGCGGCGCTGCGCGGCGAACAGATGAAGGGGCACGCCGCCACCATCGAAAACGAAGTCCGGCAGATGATCTCGCGCTGGGGCGAGAGCGGCGAAATCGACCTGCTGGACTTCTTCGCCGAGCTGACCATCTACACCTCCTCGGCCTGCCTGATCGGCAAGAAGTTTCGCGATGAACTCGACGACCGGTTCGCCCGTCTGTACCACCAGCTGGAGCAGGGCACCGATCCGCTGTGCTACGTGGACCCCTACCTGGAGATCGAGAGCTTCCGCCAGCGCGACGAGGCGCGAACGGGTTTGGTGGCGCTGGTTCAAGAGATAATCAACGGCCGAGTACAACGGTCCGCTGATTCCCCCACCGACAAGAGCCAGCGCGACATGCTCGACGTGCTCATCATGATCAAAGACGAGGATGGCAATCCCCGCTTCACCGCCGACGAGATCACCGGCATGTTCATCTCCATGATGTTCGCCGGGCACCACACCAGCTCCGGGACGGCCTCCTGGGTGCTCATCGAACTGCTGCGGCACCCGGACATCCAGGCTCAGGTGATCGACGAGCTCAACGAGCTGTATGCGGACGGCAGCGAGGTGAGTTTCCACGCGTTGCGTCAGATCCCGAAGTTGGAGAACGTACTCAAAGAGACCCTGCGACTGCACCCGCCCCTGATCATCCTGATGCGGGTCGCCAAGGGCGAATTCGAGGTGGGCGGATTCCCCATTCACGACGGGGACATGGTGGCCGCCTCCCCCGCCGTCTCGAATCGGATCGCCGAGGACTTCCCGAACCCGGACGGCTTCGTGCCCGACCGCTACGAGAAGCCACGCCAGGAAGACATCGTCAACCGCTGGACGTGGATACCGTTCGGCGCGGGGCGTCATCGCTGCGTGGGGGCCGCCTTCGCCACCATGCAGATCAAGGCGATTTTCTCGGTGCTGTTGCGCGAGTACGAGTTCGAGATGGCCCAGCCCGCCGACTCGTACCACAACGACCACTCCAAGATGGTGGTGCAGTTGGCACAGCCGGCCAAGGTTCGTTACCGGCGCCGAGGGGCCTGAGGAATGCCTTTCAGGGTCGACGTGGACACCGACCTCTGCCAGGGGCATGCCATGTGTGAGCTGGAAGCCCCCGACTACTTCCGCGTGCCCAAGCGCGGAACCGTCGAAATCCTCAACAACGAACCACCCGATGAGGCCCGCGACGAGATCGAGCGGGCGGTCGAGGAATGTCCCGCCAGAGCTTTGTTCATCACCGAGAAATAGGAGCGTCAACGATGCCGCAATTCCCCCGCCAGGAACTCGACGATGTCGTCGCGGACTGGCTGCAGGCCAACCTGGACGCCGAGAAGGCGGGTGACTGGAAACCGTTGGCACGCTTCTACACCGATGACGCCACATACGGCTGGAACATCGGCCCCAAGGAAGACGTGATGTGCGTCGGAATCGACGAGATACGCGACATCGCACTCGGCCAGGAGATGGAGGGCCTGGAAGGCTGGACGTACCCGTATCAGAAGGTGATCGTCGACGACAAGCAGGGCGAGGTCATCGGATTCTGGAAGCAAGTAGCCGGCCAGATCGACGGAGTTTGCGATGACGACCGAACCGTCTACGGAATCGGTGGCAGCTGGTTCCGGTATGCCGGCAACGGCCAGTGGAATTGGCAGCGCGACTTCTTCGACTTCGGCCATGTCTCGGCCCTGTACATGGACCTCATCAAGGCGGGCAAGCTCAGCGAGGGCATGCAGAAGCGCATCCAGCGCGGCCTGTCGGGCGAGAAGGTGCCCGGCTACTACCCCCTGGGCAAGACTCCGGTGCCCCTCTGGTGACCGCCATGAAGACCGCTGCGGAGCTGGGCCTGCCGGAGGGATTCGATTTCACCGATCCCAATCTGTACGGGGACCGGATGCCGCACGAGGAGTTCGCGATGCTTCGTCGCGAAGCACCCGTCTGGTGGAACCCCCAGCCGCGCACGGTCGGCGGATTCGCCGACGACGGCTACTGGGTGATCTCCAAACACCGTGATGTGCGGGAAGTCTCGCTGCACACCGACATCTTCTCCTCGGGTCGCAAGGGCGCCATTCCGCGCCTTGAGGACCACATCAGCCCGGAAGAGTTCCAGGCCACCCTGTCGGTACTGATCAACAAGGACGCCCCCGAACACACCCAGCTGCGCGGCCTGGTGTCCCGCATGTTCACCCCGCGTTCCATCGCGGCGTTGCGCATCACGCTGGAGGACCGGGCGGAGCGGATCGTCCGGGCAGCCCTCGAAAGTGGGCATGGCGAGTTCGTGCGTGAGGTGGCCAGCGAGCTACCCATGCAGGCCATCGCCGAATTGATCGGCGTTCCCGAAGAGGACCGCGTCAAGCTCTTCGAGTGGAGCAATCAGATGACGGGGTACGACGAGGCTGACGTCGAGATCGACCCGCGCATCGGTGCCGCCCAAATCCTCGGGTACTCCTATCAACTCGCCGAGCAGCGGCGTGACTGTCCGGGTAACGACGTGGTCTCCCGCCTGTTGTCCGGAACGGTCGACGGCGAGCAACTCACCCCGGAACAATTCGGCTTCTTCGTCGTGATGCTCTCGGTCGCGGGTAATGAAACCACCCGCAACGCAACCACCATGGGCATGATGGCGTTCCTGGAACACCCCGATCAGTGGGAGCTTTTCAAACGAGACCGTCCCGCCTCCGCTGTCGACGAGATCGTCCGATACACCTCTCCGTTGATCTCACAACAGCGGACCGCCCTGCAAGACACCATGATCGGCGGAGTCCCCATCAAGACCGGTGAGCGGGTCGTCATGCTGTATCCGTCGGCCAATTTCGACGAAGAGGTTTTCGAGAACCCGCATACCTTCGACATCAGCCGAGATCCCAACCCACACCTGGGCTTCGGCGGCACGGGTGCCCACTATTGCCTGGGCGCCAACCTCGCCAAGGTGGAGCTGGAGATCATCTTCAACAAGATCGCCGACCGCATGCCGGACATCTCGCGAATCGGGGATGCTCCGCGATTCCATTCGGGCTGGATCAACGGCATCAAGAAGTTCGACACGGCCTACTGTCCCGTCACACACTGATGCCCAATTGCGTTGTCGTGGGCGGCAGCCGGGGTATCGGCCGCGCGGTCGCGCAACTCCTCGCCGACCGTGGCGCCCATGTGGTGGTCAACGGCCGACATGCCGATGCGGTTGACGACACAGTCGGCGCGATCACATCGAGCGGAGGCGCGGCGATCGGATTCGTCGGGTCCCCGGACAACCAGCGGACTGCCACGGATCTGATCGACGCCTGCCACGCCCGGTACGGCGGGATCGACGTGCTGATCAATTGCGCCGGCGTGGCCGAACCCACCGGCTCATCCATCCTGACCATCACCCCCGACGAGTTTCAACGGCTACTCGACGCACATCTGGGTACGGTGTTCCACACCTGCCGCATCGTCGCACCGCTCATGGCGGCCCAGGGGCACGGGTCCATCGTCAACACCGGATCAACTGCAGCCCTGGGTATTTACGGCGGTACCGGGTATCCGGCCGGCAAAGCGGCCGTCAACGGACTGACACTGGCCATCGCCGCCGAACTGAAACGCAGCGGTGTGCGCGCGAACGTGATCTGCCCAGGCGCCCGCACCCGGCTGTCCGAGGGCGATGAATACGTCGCACACCTGCACGATCTGCACGCGCGGGGACTACTCGATGAGATGACCCTGCAGGCCTCCCTCGCACCGGCACCGCCGGAATGCGTGGCACCGCTGTACGCCTATCTCGCCGGCGACCTATCCACCCGCATCACGGGCCAGATATTCCTCGCGGCAGGCGGTTTCATCGGACGTTTCACACGTCAGGTCCCAACACCCTTGGGCTACCGGGAGGCCCCCATCTGGACCGTCGAGGAGATCGACGGCCTCATGGGCCGACGATGACTACTGCCCGAACCGGCGGTTTCTGGCGGCGTAATCGCGCAGCGCGCGCAGGAAGTCCACCCGCCGGAACTCGGGCCAGTACGCATCGGTGAACCACATCTCCGAGTAGGCGCTCTGCCACAGCAGGAATCCCGACAGGCGCTGCTCCCCCGATGTGCGGATGACCAGATCCGGGTCGGGCTGCCCTGAGGTGTACAAGTTCTCGGAGATGGCATCGACCGTCACCGCCTGCACCAACTGCTCGGCGGTGGCGCCGTTGGCCAACTCCTTGTTCAGCAGGGTGCGCACCGCATCGGTGATCTCTTGCCTGCCGCCGTAGCCGACCGCGACGTTCACATGGAAGCGGGCGTCCGATGGTGCCGACTTCACTGCCTGCCGCATGCGCTCGGCCACCTCGTCGGGCAGCAGATCAAGGTCGCCGACGCTACGCACACTCCACTTGTTCTGCGGCGCGCACAGTTCCTCGACGACATCGGTGATGATCTCCAGCAGCTCGCCGAGCTGATCGGGATCGCGGGTCAGATTCTCCGCCGACAGCAGATACACGGTGGCCATCTCCACACCGGCGTCCTGACACCAGCCCAGCATCTCGCCGATCTTGCGGGCGCCCATCCGGTATCCGTGGCTGACGTCGGTGTACCCGGCCGAGCGTGCCCAACGACGGTTGCCGTCACACAGGACGGCGATATGCCGCGGTTTCGACGCCTTGGCCAGCTCCTGGCGGAGCCGCATTTCGTAGAGCTTGTACAGCGGTTCTTTCAGCGTCGGCGGGATGATCTCCACGGATCCAGCCTAGCGAGCCGTCCGCGGGCCGGAGCAGCAGATATGGATCTGCACACAACATTCACAAACTGGGTTTAGGTAGGGAAGGGATACTGTGACGCATGCAGACCGATGAGGCCCCCGCAGGCGGGAGGGACCCCCAGCTTGCGCGAAGAGGCACCGGCACCGATGAGTCTCCTGCACCCGAAGCACCGACCTCCGAACTCTCGCTCCCGATGGCGGCGCTCGTCGGCGGTATCGAGACGCTGCCGATCAAACCCAAGGCCCGCGGCTGGATCCATTTCTATGCCTGTGTGATCGCCATCGTCACCGGCATCGTGCTGGTGTCGGTCGCGTGGTCGGTGCGGTCACCGAAGGCCGGTCTGGCGACCGCGATCTACAGCCTCACCGTGCTGGGCGTCTTCGGGGTCAGCGCCGCCTATCACCGCGTCAACTGGAAATCTCCGACCACGCGCACCTGGATGAAGCGGCTGGATCATTCGATGATCTTCGTATTCATCGCGGGCAGCTACACGCCCTTCGCGATGCTGGCGATGCCGCCTTCGGAGGGCAATTTGGTGCTGGCCATCGTGTGGGGCGGCGCGCTGGCCGGAGTGATCTTGAAGATGTGTTGGCCGACCGCACCACGGTGGGTGGGGGTGCCGCTGTACCTGCTGCTCGGTTGGGTGGCGGTCGGCTTCTTCCCCACACTGCTGAACGGCGCCGGGGTGGCCGCGGTGGTACTGCTGATCGTCGGCGGCGCCCTGTACAGCATCGGCGCCATCCTGTACGCCGCGAAGTGGCCCAACCCGTGGCCACTGCACTTCGGCCACCACGAGTTCTTCCACGCGGCAACGGTCATCGCCGCGACATGCCACTACATCGCGGTGTGGTTCGCCGTCTTCGCGTAACGACTCCTCACGCGAGCACCGCCTGAACCGTGGCGAAGTTCCGGACAACAGATTCGGCGTCGTCGGCAGCCATCGCGTGGACGACGCGGCCGAGTGCCGATTCCTCGTCACCCGTTAAGGGCACCCCGTCCGCGGTTTTCCCGACGATCGAACTCACCTGCCGAACCCAAGCCTGGAGCAGCAGGATGCGCTGCCTGCAGTAGTCGGCATAGTCGGCGTCGTAGTGGTCGCCAAGGTGAATACGAGCCGAGTTCAGGTGCTCGTCAAAGTAGGCCGTACTTGCGGCGTGCGCGATCGCCCGCGCACGCGAGTCATTCGGCTGTGGCCGGTTCCCGTCGATCCAGCCACGCACCGCCGCGATGATCGGGCTGAGCGCCGCACGTCGCGCCACGCTCAGCCCACTCTCGAAATCGAACTGCCGGACCGTATCGCCGACGAGATCGAGGGCCGCCTTGAGCTCGTCGGCATTCACGTCGACAGGGCGTTGCGGGTCCAGCATCTGCATCGTCCTGGTGAAGACGAAGACTCGCTGCAGATAGCTGTAGAGGAAGCCCAGCCCCTCGAGCTGGTCGCGTGCAGAGGCAGTCATGCGGCGAACATACAGCGCCGCAAGCGGTCTAGAGCTGCTTGATGTCGTCCTGGGTCCAGAAGGCCCGCATCGAGGTGATCTTGCCTTCGTCGTTGAAGGTCATCACGTCGATGGGCGCGATCACCATGCCACCGTTCTCGTGCTTGATGGTCAGCTCGAAGTTGAACGCGGCCTCGTTGTCGGTGGCCCGCACCAGCTTCAGCTCGCCGTGACGGTCCAGCGGCTCGATGGTGGCGTAGAAGCCCTGGATGGCCTCGCGGCCCTTGAGCACGTCGGCGCCCAGCGGATCCTCCACGGTCGCGTCGTCGGCATACAGGTCGGCGATCTGCGCCGCGGTACCTGTGGTGAGTAGATCGCAGTAGCTCTGGACGACGGCGAGAACTTGCTCGCGGGTAACGGTCATGCCCGGGACGCTACCTACCCAACGCGGCGTCTAATTGTTGGGTCCCGGTGACCGGGAGATCGCAGACGGTACCCCGGCACACGTAGGCGGCCTCGACATCGCCCACCAGGCCTCTGTCGCGCAACAGCTCGCTCGAATCCTTCACCCCGCCAACCACAATCGCGCCACCGGGGGCCGACAGTCGCGCCTGCCGCAGCAGCGGTGAGGTCGCGGGGTCGCAGGCCACCGCCACCTGGATCGGGCCCCGGACCGCGGCCTCGGCCACCGCCAGCCAGTGGCCGGCCGAGCGCGGTGCGCGGGCCAGCGCCATGGATGCCGCAGACAGTGAGGCGTTCGCGGCTTCCCGGTAGCGGGAGTCCTCCAGCAGATAACCGGCGGTGAGCAGGGCCTCGGTTACCGACGACGCCCCGGACGGAGTGGCGCCGTCCAGCGGATCGCTCGGTCTCAGCACCAGTTGCTCGGCATCATCGGCGACGTCGAACCACGCACCGGGCGATTCCGGATCGGTGAAGTGATCGAGCGCGGTGTCCAGCAGCTGCGCAGCCGCCTCACGCCAGCGCCATTGCCCGGTCACCTGATACAGCGCTAGCAAACCGGTGGCCAGCGTGCCGTAGTCCTCCAGTACGCCGTCCCCGTCGGAGACCTGCCCGCCCAGACTGGCACGCCGCAGCCGCCCGTCACGCAGATGCAAGGCCAACAGCTCGGCGGCGCAACCGGCCGCCGCGTCGAGCAGGTCGTCACGATCCAGGGCGACCGACGCTTCCACGAGCGCCGTGATCGTCAGACCGTTCCATGCGGTGATGGCCTTGTCGTCGCGGCCGGGCTGCACGCGCCGTAGTCGCTCCGCCAGCAGTGCCGCACGCACGCGCCGCCATCGCTCCACGTCATCGGGGTCGCGCAACAGCTGCAGCACCGAACTGCCGTGCTCGAATGTTCCCGCCGGCGTCACCTCGAACAGCGCTGCGGCCCAATCGCCATCCTCGCCGCCGAGAACGTCGGCAAGCTGCGCGGGCGTCCACACATAGGTAGAGCCTTCCGAGCCGTCGACATCGGCATCCAGTGAGGAGACGAACAGGTCGCCGACGCGCAGCTCCTGCAGCAGGAAATCGGCTGTCTCCGAGGCGATTCGCCGCGCCAGTGCGTCGTCGGTGCGGCGCGCCCAGTGCGCATAGACCCGCAGCAGCAGCGCGTTGTCGTACAGCATCTTCTCGAAGTGCGGCACCACCCAGGCCGCATCCACGCTGTATCGCGCGAAGCCCCCGGCCAACTGGTCGTAGATGCCGCCGCGCGCCATCGCCGTCGCGGTCCGCGCCACCACCCCGAGCACCGTGGCGTCCGCCGTGCGTTCGTATCCGCGCAGCAGCGCCTCCAGCAGAGACGACGGCGGAAACTTCGGTGCGCCACCGAAGCCCCCGAAGCGCATGTCCTCGGCCGGAAGAATCGCGGTGATCGCGGCATCGCACAGCGCGGCATCCACCCCGGGTCCCGCGGGCAGACGGCCGGACATCTCGCGTAGCTGCCCCGTGATGCTCGACGCCGCCTCTTCCACCTCGCCGCGGCGCAGCTCCCACGTCTCGCGTACCGCCGAAAGCAACTGTAGAAAGCCCTGTTTCGGGTAATAGGTCCCGGTGTAGAAGGGCCGTCCGTCCGGGGTGAGGAAGCACGTCATGGGCCAGCCACCCTGGCCGTTCATCGCGACGGTGGCATTCATGTAGACGGCGTCCAGGTCGGGTCGCTCTTCGCGGTCGACCTTGATGTTGACGAACCCGGCGTTCATGACCGCGGCCACCTCGTCGTCCTCGAAGGACTCGTGGGCCATCACGTGACACCAGTGGCAGGCCGCGTACCCGATCGACAGCAGGATCGGCACATCGCGAGACTGCGCTTCGGCCAACGCCTCCGGCGTCCACTGCTGCCAGTGCACCGGGTTGTCGACATGCTGGCGCAGATAGGGACTGGTCGCCGCGCCGAGCCGGTTAACGATCGTCGCCCCGCTGATCGGCGGAATCCGAAGGCGTTTCGGGTTCCTCCGCGGCCGTCCCGACGGTGCCGTCGTCGACGGCCTGGTCGGCCTCGGGATGCTCGGGATCGAACGTCTCCGGCAACTTGCGCAGATGCGCGTTCATCGACCGGATCAGGAAGAAGGTGCCCACCAGCAGCAGCACCACCACCGTCAACCCGAATGGGCCGGCCTTTCCGAAATCCGGGCCGACGTTGGTCGGGCTCTTCTCATCGGCGAGCACCAGTACGGCGTCCATCAACATCATGCGGTTTCAACTCCTGCGAACAAGTCGTCCTCGGGGGTGCTCGTCGGCACGCGTGACTTCGCGAGCTCGAAGTCCTCGGTGGGCCACAGCCGCCGCTCGAACTCACGCGGAACCGCGAAAAAGCTACTGTCCGGCGGGATCTGCGAGGCATGCGCGCGCAGGGCGGCGTCTCGTGCGTCGAAGAAGTCGGCGCAGGGCACCCGGGTGGTCACCCGACGATCGAAGGTGTCGTCATCGGCCGGCCAGCGCTCAAGCCATTCATCGAATGGGCCCTTGTAGCCATGCTTCTTGCACTCGTCGTTGAGCAATTGCATACGCGCCCGCATGAATCCGTGGTTGTAGTAGATCTTGCTGACGGTCCACGGCTCACCCGCCTCCGGGAACTGCTCCGGGTCCGCCGCGGCCTCGAAGGCCGCCATCGACACGTCGTGGCACCGGATGTGATCCGGGTGCGGATAGCCACCGTTCTCGTCATAGGTCGTCATGACGTGCGGACGGAACTCTCGGACCACCGCAACCAGCTTGGCGATCGGCTCTTCGATGGGCACCAGCGCGAAAGAATCCGACGGCAGCGGGGGCAACGGGTCGCCCTGCGGCAATCCCGAGTCCACGTAGCCGAGCCAGCGGTGACGCACGCCGAGCTCGGCGGCGGCCTTGGCCATCTCCTCGCGGCGGATGGTCCCGATGTTGGCGGCGACCTCGGGACGGTCCATGGCGGGGTTCAGGATGTCGCCGCGCTCGCCGCCCGTCAGCGTCACCACCAAGACGTCATGACCCTCGGCGGCGTACCGGGCCGTGGTCGCGGCGCCCTTGCTGGCCTCGTCATCGGGGTGGGCGTGCACCGCCATCAATCGCAATCCGGTCACCCGTGCGCCCGCCTCTTTCTGTCAGCCCGTCACTGCTCTCGCGCCCCCATCGTTCCATCCCGGTATGGCCGTCATACGGTTGGTTCCATGGACAGGCCGCAAGAGCGATACGGCACCAAGCCCGCCAGGCCCGGCCGCGGCCGCTGGATCGCCATCGGGCTGACCGCATTGGTGATCGTGGCCGGGGTCGGGATCGCTGCGATCGGATATAGCCGATTGGGCCCCGGAGACGTCAAGGGCGAACTTTCCGCCTACAAGCTGGTGGACTCCTCGACGGTCTCCGTTACTGCCTCGGTGGAACGTAAAGACCCGTCCAAGCCCGCGGTCTGCATCCTGCGCGCCCGCTCCATCGACGGCAGCGAGACGGGACGGCGCGAGGTGCTGGTGCCGCCGTCCTCGGAACGATCCGTGCCGGTCACAGCCCTGGTAAAGACGACGCGGCCCCCGGTGACCGGGGATGTCTACGGCTGCAGCCTGGCGGTTCCGCCCTATCTGATCGCATCCTGACCCAAAACTGCCCGCGATCGGCCCAGCAGAACGGCGCCGACCGCCATCAGCCACACGTCGGCAACGTTCACATCGGGCAAACCTCCATCAAAAATGGGCTGAACATCACAGCGACAGTGGTATGCTGGGCGGATACACGGATCCCTGCTGGGACCGTGTATTGCTGCATTTTGGAGAGTCAAACCCGCAGCAATGCACCCAACCCGGCACCCGATAGATGAGCGCCAGTGGACGTTGCTGGCCTGAGACAAGGAGTACCTGCACCATGACCGACACCCAGGTGACCTGGCTGACCCAGGAGTCACATGATCGGCTCAAGGCGGAACTCGACCAACTGATCGCCAACCGCCCCGTCATCGCCGCCGAGATCAACGAGCGCCGCGAAGAGGGAGACCTGCGCGAGAACGGCGGCTACCACGCTGCCCGCGAAGAACAGGGCCAGCAGGAGGCGCGCATCCGTCAGCTGCAGGAACTGCTGAACAACGCCAAGGTGGGTGAGGCACCGACACAGTCCGGCGTCGCGCTGCCCGGTTCCGTCGTCAAGGTCTACTACGACGGCGACAAGGGCGACACCGAGACCTTCCTGATCGCCACCCGCCAGGAGGGCGTCAAGGACGGCAAGCTCGAGGTGTACTCACCCAGCTCACCGCTCGGTGGGGCCCTGATCGACGCCAAGGTCGGCGAGACCCGCAGCTACACGGTGCCCAACGGCACCGAGGTGAAGGTGACGCTGGTCAGCGCCGAGCCTTACCACGAGTAAGGATTCACCTACCGCTCTTCTTGAACCGTCAGGCCGGCCGCGACGATTGCGTCGAGGACGGCCTGACGGTGTTCTGGGCCCCGTGTCTCGACGGTCGCCAACACATCCACCTCGCCCAGCCGCAGCCGCTCACTGTTGCGCCAGTGCGTGACGTCCACGACGCTGGCACCGGACCCCCGGAACACGTCCAGGAGACCCGAGAGACCACCCGGCGCGTCGGCCACGGTCACCCGCACCGTCAGATACCTCCCGGCCGCCCGCAGACCGTGCGTTATGACATGGGTGAGCAGCAGCGGGTCGATGTTTCCGCCCGAGAGCACCGCGCACACCGATCCGGTGAGGCCCAGCTCCTCGGCGGACAGGGTGAGCAGGGCGGCCACCGCGGCGGCACCGGCCGGTTCCACCACCAGCTTGGCCCGCTCCAGGCAGAGCAGCAGCCCGCGCGAGAGCGCCTCCTCGCTGACCGTCACCACGTCGTCGACCAAAGCGGCCACATGCTCGAAAGGGACCGCACCCGGCTTGCCGACCGCGATGCCGTCGGCCATGGTCTCCATGGACTCCAGCGCCACCGGATGCCCGGCTTTGAGCGACACCGGCCAGGCGGCCGCCCCCGCGGCCTGCACCGCGACGATCCGCACCTCCGGCCGGGCGGCCTTGACCACCGCCGCGATACCCGCGACGAGCCCGCCACCACCCGCGGGCACCACGATGGTGCCCACCTCCGGAAGCTGCTCCAAGATCTCCAGCCCGACGGTGGCCTGCCCGGCGACGACGTCGCGATGATCGAACGGATGGATCAGTACCGCTCCGGTCTCGGCTGCGAACTCCGTGGCGGCCAGCAGCGCGTCGTCGATGGTGGCACCGGTGAGGTGCACGGTCGCGCCGTAGGCGCGGGTCGCGACGATCTTGGGCAGCGCGGCCCCGACCGGCATGAACACCGTGGACTGAATGCCCAGCGTGGTCGCGGCCCAGGCCACGCCCTGGGCGTGATTACCGGCACTGGCCGCCACCACGCCGTTCACCCGCTGGTCACCGGGTAGCAGGCTGATCCGGTTGTAGGCACCGCGCGGTTTGAAAGATCCTGTGCGTTGCAAGTTTTCACACTTGAGCCGCACCTCGTGCCCGCAGCGGTCGCTGAGCGCACGGAAGGCCACCATCGGTGTGCGCCGTATCACAGGGGCCAGGCGATCGGCCACCTCCTGAATCTCCTGGACCGACACCAACCCTGTTGCTCCCGCTGCCTCAATGCCCATGCCAGGCATCATGTCACCAGTTCTGCCGCTATTGTCCCCTCATGCCACAGATTGCGGAGGACCTCCTGCTTCTGTTGCTGAACAATGCCTCGGGACGGCCGCTGCTGGACAAGAATCGGCGCTCGCAGGCCCTGGCCGCCGCCATCGTGCTGGATCTTGCTCTGGCCCAACGCGTTCGACCGGCCACCCACGGCGAGCCGGCGAAGGCCGGCCATCTGCTGGTGCTCAACGCCCCGCATACGGGCGATCCGGTGCTCGACCGTGCCGTACACCGGCTCCGACGGCGGCCGATGAGCCCCGCCGAGGCGATCACCAAGGTCGGCCGCGGGGTGAACTCGCAGATGCTGCACCGGCTGGAGATCACCGGCGATATCCACACGGTCCGCATGGGCAGCCGACTCTTCCCCGAGAAGTACTGGCCGGTGACCAACAACGAACGCGCGAATGCCGTGCGCCAGGGCGTCACGGACGTGCTGTTCCACTACGCGCCGCCCGCGCCCAGCACCGCCGCGATCATCGCAGTGCTGCACGGGGTCAACGGATTCGACGCGATCTTGAGCCTCGATCCCGTCGGCAAGCAGCAGGTGTCCCGGTGGTCGCAGACCATCGCCGACGGCGGATGGGCGGCCCAGACTCGCGACAATCGCGGCCCGGCGGTCAATCTCGCGGTGACCGCCGCGGTGATCTCTGCGGCCCTGCATTCGATGAGCTAACGCAACGCCTGTTCCAGGTCGCCGATCAGGTCACCCACCTCTTCGATACCGACCGACAGCCGCACCAGATCCTCGGGCACCTCCAGCAGCGAGCCGGCCGTCGACGCGTGCGTCATAGCGCCCGGGTGCTCGATCAGCGACTCCACACCGCCCAAGGACTCAGCCAGAATGAAAAGTTCTGTTCGCGAGCACAAGTCGAGCGCAGCCTGTCGCCCGCCCGCCAATCGCACGCTGACCATGCCGCCGAATCCACGCATCTGCTTTGCCGCGACCGCGTGCCCGGGGTGGCTGTCCAGCCCCGGGTAGATCGTCTGCGCGACGGCCGGGTGACCGGCCAGGAACTCGGCGACCGCCTGGGCGTTCTCGCTGTGCCGCTGCATGCGCAAGGCCAGCGTCTTGATGCCCCGGTAGGTCAGGTAGGCATCGAACGGACCCGGCACGGCACCGGCGCCGTTCTGCAGGAACGCGAACGCGGTGTCCAGTTCCTCGTCGTTGGTGAGCAACGCGCCACCCACCACATCGGAATGTCCGCCGATGTATTTGGTGGTCGAATGCAGCGCGATGTCGGCGCCGAGGTTCAGCGGCTGCTGCAAGGCGGGCGAGGCGAAGGTGTTGTCCACCAAGAGCTTCACGGAGTGCTCGGTTGCCACCTGGGATACTGCCGCAATGTCGGCGATGCTCAGCAGGGGGTTGGTGGGTGTCTCCAGCCAGATCAGCTTGGTACTGGGGGTGATCGCCGCGGCAATGGCGTCGACATCGGCCACCGGCACCGGTGTATGACTAATTCCCCACTGCGAGAACACCTTGTCGATCAGGCGGAAGGTGCCGCCGTAGGCGTCGTTGGGGATGATCAGGTGATCGCCGGGCCGCAGCAGGGCGCGCAACACGCAGTCGGTGGCGGCCATCCCGGACGCGAACGCCCTGCCGAAGTGGGCGTCTTCCAGTGCCGCCAGGGAGGATTCGAGGACCGCACGCGTCGGGTTGCCGGTGCGTGCGTATTCGAAACCGCCACGCAGCTCACCGACGCCGTCCTGGGCGAAGGTCGAGCTGGCGTAGATCGGCACGTTCACCGCGCCGGTCTGCGGATCGGCGTGGAAGCCACCGTGGATGGCCCGTGTGGAAAACCCTTGCCACCGAGACGCGTCGGCGGCGCTGCGCTGCTCACTCATCGGGTCCGAGCCTATACCGGACCGGTGAAGGTGAGACAGCCCAGCGCCGCCTGACGGATTACTTCTACTTGGGAACGACGACGGTCTTCACTAGCATGTCGGCGATCGTCTGGCGCTTCGCGGTGAACAGCGGCAGCAAGAAGCCGATGTAACAGATGATCGCGTCAAGAATGTGAGCCAGCGATCGGACGACGGACATGCCAAATCCGATCGGCTGACCGGTCGCCTCTCCGAGGACCCGGATACCGAGCAGGCCCTTACCGATGCTCGATCCGGTGGTGCCCTGCTTCAAGCCCCAGTTCCAGATGAGCCATCCGATGCCCAGGAGCCAGAACACGAACAGCGCAGCGTAGCCGACGCCAGTGTATCCGGCGCTGCAGCTGGTGAAACTCATCCCGCCGCCGCTCATGGGATCTCCGTAGACCTCACCAACGCACTCGGTGTCGGACGTCATCGTCGCACCGGCGATCAGCTGGCCGATCCCAACGAGGATTGCGTACGGAATGAGATCGATGATCCAGGCACCGACACGCCGGATCCAGATTTCGAAATTACCGCCCGGCAGGGCTGGTGCACCGGCCGCCGGAGGAGGCGGCGGGTATGCACCCGGATCCTGCGGCGGGGGTGGTGGAACTTCGGTCACGATTGTCCTCCAGTTCGTATGACACGCCTGAGCGTCGAGCAACAGAGGACATTACGCGTTCAGCGTTTCCACAGGTTGGCTTCCGCGAAACGATTTGGCGCCAAATTCAGAGCCGTACGCCCCTACCCGAGGAAACGAATCCCAGCAGGTCGTGGCGGGTAATGACGCCGACGGGCTTGCCTTCGTCCACGACCATGACCGCATCGGTGTCGCGCAACATGGACCCCGCGGTGCTCAGCGGCTCACCGGAGCCCACCAGCGGCAACGGCGGACTCATGTGCTGAGACACCGCGTCGGCGAGTTGTGCCCGGCCCTCGAATACCGCTGACAGCAGCTCTCTTTCGGACACCGAGCCGGCCACCTCGCCGGCCATCACGGGCGGTTCGGCACCGACGACCGGCATCTGCGACACCCCGTACTCCCGCAGGATCTCGATGGCGTCGCGGACAGTCTCCGACGGGTGGGTATGCACCAAATCCGGTAGCGCCCCCGACTTTCCACGCAGCACGTCGCCGACGGTGGGCTCGGAGATGCTGCCGTCCAGACGGCTGCGCAGGAATCCATAGGAGGACATCCAGGCGTCGTTGAACACCTTGGACAGATATCCGCGTCCGCCGTCGGGAAGCAGCACCACCACCAGACCGTCGGGTCCGACCTTCTCCGCCAAACGAATTGCCGCGACCACCGCCATGCCGCAGGATCCGCCGACCAGCAGGCCCTCTTCGCGGGCGAGGCGGCGAGTCATCTCGAACGAGTCCGCATCCGATACCGCGATCACCTCGTCGACCACGCTGGGGTCGTACGCGGTGGGCCAAAAGTCCTCTCCCACACCCTCGACGAGGTACGGGCGGCCCGTACCACCGGAGTAGACGGATCCCTCCGGATCGGCACCGACGACCTTCACCTCGCCTATTGCGCGGCCCCCGGAGACCTCCTTGAGGTACCGGCCCGCGCCGGTGATGGTTCCGCCGGTGCCCACCCCGGCGACGAAATGGGTGATCTTGCCGTCGGTATCGGCCCAGATCTCCGGGCCGGTGGTCTCGTAGTGACTGGCGGGGCCGTTCGGATTGGAGTACTGATCGGGCTTCCAGGCGCCCTCGATCTCACGCACCAGCCGGTCCGAGACGTTGTAGTAGCTGTCGGGGTGCTCCGGCGGAACGGCCGTGGGGCACACCACGACCTCGGCACCATAGGCCCGCAACACATTCCGCTTGTCCTCGCTGACCTTGTCCGGGCACACGAATACGCAGCGATAACCCTTGCGCTGCGCGACCAGCGCCAATCCGACGCCGGTGTTACCCGACGTGGGTTCGACGATGGTGCCGCCGGGCTTGAGCAGGCCCGCCTCCTCGGCAGCCTCGATCATCTTGACGGCGATGCGGTCCTTGGAGCTGCCGCCGGGATTGAGGTATTCGATCTTGGCGGCCACCGTCGCGTATCCCTCGGGCACCACCGAGTTGAGCCGGACGAGGGGGGTGTTGCCGATCAGATCCGAGACATGCTGGGCGATGCGCATGCCGCTAACGCTATTAGACCGGCCAGCGGTCCGCGCACAGAGGACCTACCGCGGGATCAGACCGCGGCGGGTGCGACGAACTCTGCCGAGGCAGTCTCGGGCACCGCATCGCGGATGTACTGGCCGATTTGCGCCAGCGATCTCTTGGCCTCGGGCACGATCTTGGTGGCCACCTGGAAGACGTGCATCTGACCGGGCCAGACTTTGATCTCCACCGGAACACCCTGCTCGGCAAGGCGGCGCCCCAGCAGTCGGGCGTCGTAGAGCAGCACCTCCGAGCCGGAGCAGTGCACCAGCGTCTGCGGCATCCGGCCGTCGACCTTGTCGATGATCTCCCGCGGCGGGATACCACCACCGGCCTTGGTAAGAATCTTGTCGAGCGCCTCAAAGCAATTGGGCGGCAACATCACATCGGTCTTGGCGTTCTCATGGGCGACCTTGGGCGCGGGATCCAGCTCGATGAGCGGCGAGATGAGCGCCAGCGCGGCCGGCACCTCGCCGTCCTCCGCGAGGAGCCGCTGGGCCACCGCCACCGAGAGAAAACCGCCGGCCGAATCGCCCGCGAACACGATCTGCTCCGGCGCGTATCCCTGCCCGCGCAGCCAGCGGTACCCGTCGAGGCAATCGTCGATCGCCTGATCCAGGGAGGCCTTGGGCGGCATCCGGTAGTCGACCAGCAGACACGGCGCGTCGGCGTGCTGGGAAATGGTGGACACCAAGGCGCTGTGGGTGTTTGGCCCGCCCACGATGAACGCGCCACCGTGCAGGTACAACACCACGCGTCCGGTGCCGTCCGCCGGTCCGACGCCCTTGGCGCGAATCAACCGCGCATTGGTGTTCGGCAGGGTGACCGTCGCCTTGACCGTGCCGCGCGGGGGAACCAGGAAGCGGCCCAGCTCTTCGATCAGCCCAAACGGGTACGGAAGTGTGGGGGCGTGGCTGCCGATCTGCAGCACCGTGCGCACCGTCATCCGGACACCGAAACCGAGTAGCCGCGCGGCCAGACTTGCCGCGTCCTCGATCACTTCGACGGCGGCGCCGTCGCTCATCGGGATGCTGCGGACCAGCGTATTCAGGGCACTCAGCGAGGATCCAGCAGACCCCGCAGGCCCATATTCGGGTGCGCGCTTCGGTGCGGTCATCTGTTCAGGCTCCTTTGCCTAGCCAGCGTCCTGTGCCACTGCAGACTGCTAGCTGCCAGCTAGCGTCCGATGGACTATACCTATCAACAAGCAACAAACCGCTTTCGATACCGCATCGTCCACGCCTCATTTCCCGTGTTGCTGGTCAGAGGACTGGCGCGGTGTGTCGCGGTCCGTGAAAATAGCCACCGTGAGCATCCTCGCCACACGGAGACGGACGATCTGGGCAGCCCTGAGCACCGGGGCCGCGGGCGCGGCGATGGGTACCGGGGTCTGGGGTGCGTACAGCTTCCTGAATGCGCAGGCCAGGCAGGTGCGCCGGGTAATCCCGAAGACCCACGACGCTCCCCCGGTCGCCGACGGCGTGTACGAGCGCGGCGGCGCTCCGGTGACCAAATACAGCCGTGGCGTGCAGTACGACCTGCATCTGGCGATTTTCGGGGATTCGACGGCCACGGGCTACGGCTGCCACATCCCCGACGAGGTGCCCGGCGTGCTGCTGGCACGTGGCTTGGCCGAAGAGTCGGGTAAGCGAATCCGGCTGTCCACCAAGGCGATATCGGGGGCGACCTCCAAGGGCCTGGCCGCACAGATCGACGCCATGTCGATCATCGGCCCGCCGCCGGATGCCGCGGTGATGATGATCGGCGCGAACGACGTGACCTCGCTCAACGCGGTGCGGGCTTCCGCGCAGCGTCTGGGCGATGCGGTGCGCCGTCTGCGCGCCGCCGGCGCGGTTGTGGTGGTGGGTACCTGCCCCGACTTCGGCGTGATCACCGCCATACCGCAGCCGCTGCGGGCGGTGGTGCGCTCCCGCGGGCTACGCCTGGCTCACTTCCAGGCCGCGGCGGTGCGAGCCAGCGGCGGCGTCCCCGTTCCGCTTGCCGACCTGCTGGCCCCGGAGTTCCTGCAGGCACCAGAAGAGATGTTCGCCGACGACCACTATCACCCCTCGGCCGCCGGATATGCGCTGGCAGCGCGGCTGTTGTTGCCGGCCCTGGCGAATTCGCTCGGCGAATGGACCGGTGGACCCATCCCGGATTTGCCATGGGTGTCTGCCGCTGCCGAATCGCAGACGATGAGCGCCCGGATACGCGTCCTGGGCCGAATCTGGCGGCGCAACGTCACGGAGATCGCCACCGGCGTCGACGAGCCCGACGATCTGCCCGCCGTATCGCTGCATTAGATTCCTGGGGAGTAGAACCAGTACTAAATCCCCGATATTCAGGAGTTTTCATGCCCGAAGCCGTGATCGTTTCCCTTGCCCGCTCTCCGATCGGGCGCGCCGGCAAGGGCTCGCTGGTGAGCATGCGGCCGGATGACCTGGCCGCCCAGATGGTGCGCGCCGCCCTCGACAAGGTGCCCGCACTCGACCCCAAGGACGTCGACGACCTGATGCTCGGCTGCGGCCAGCCCGGCGGTGAGGCCGGCTTCAACATCGGTCGTGCCGTGGCGGTGCAGCTGGGCTACGACTTCATGCCCGGCACCACTGTCAACCGCTACTGCTCGTCCTCGTTGCAGACCACCCGCATGGCGTTCCACGCCATCAAGGCCGGCGAGGGCGATGTCTTCATTTCCGCTGGAGTGGAGACGGTTTCGCGCTTCCCGAAGGGCACCTCGGACGGCTGGCCGGACAGCCACAACCCGCTGTACGCCGACGCCGAGGCCCGCACCGCGACCGCCGCACAGGGTGCCACCGAGTGGCATGACCCGCGGGGCGACGGCCTGACCCCCGATGTCTACATCGCGATGGGCCAGACCGCCGAGAACGTGGCACTGCACACCGGCATCAGCCGCGAGGACCAGGACCACTGGGGCGTGCGCAGCCAGAACCGGGCCGAAAAGGCCATCGCCGATGGCTTTTTCGAGCGTGAGATCACCCCGGTGACCCTCGCCGACGGCACCGTGGTGTCCAAGGACGACGGCCCGCGCGCCGGCACCACCTACGAGGCGATCAGCCAGCTCAAGCCGGTGTTCCGCCCCAACGGCACCATCACCGCCGGTAACGCCTGCCCGCTCAACGACGGCGCCGCCGCGCTGGTCGTGATGAGTGACGTGCGCGCCAAGGAGCTGGGGCTGACCCCGCTGGCACGCATCGTCTCCACCGGTGTCTCGGGCCTGTCCCCGGAGATCATGGGTCTGGGACCGATCGAGGCCGTCAAGCGCGCACTGGCCAACGCGGGCAAGACGATCGGCGATATCGATCTGTTCGAGATCAACGAGGCGTTCGCGGTGCAGGTGCTGGGCTCGGCTCGCGAGCTGGGTATCGACGAGGACAAGCTCAACGTCTCCGGCGGTGCGATCGCCCTGGGTCACCCGTTCGGTATGACCGGTGCCCGCATCACCGCCACCCTGCTGAACAACCTGACCACCTACGACAAGACCTTTGGTGTCGAGACCATGTGTGTCGGCGGCGGCCAGGGTATGGCGATGGTCATCGAGCGGCTCTCCTAGTTCCCCCTTCTCGTCGACACGCCGTGTTGCGGCGGGTTCGTATCGCACGTTCCCGCCACAACACGGCGTGTCGGCGTTTGTGCCACCGGGCTCACTAGAATTCCGTCGCGATGACCACTATCGGAACTCCCCTGTCACCGTGCGCCACCCGAGTCATGCTGCTCGGGGCCGGCGAACTCGGCCGCGAGGTACTGATCGCCCTGCAGCGCCTGGGCGTCGAGACCATTGCCGTCGATCGCTACGAGAACGCGCCCGGCCACCAAATCGCCCACCATGCGCGCGTCATCTCGATGACCGATCCCGAGCAGTTGCGCGCCCTCATCGAAGCCGAGAAGCCCGACCTGGTGGTCCCCGAGATCGAGGCGATCGCCACCGCCACCCTGGAGGCGCTGGAGGCCGAGGGCGTGGTGCGCGTGATCCCGACCGCGCGCGCGGCGCGGCTGACGATGGACCGCGAAGGCATTCGCCGCCTGGCGGCCGAGACACTCGGATTGCCCACCAGCCCTTACAAATTCTGCGATTCGCTCGACGAGCTCCGGGCCGCGATCGACCCGGAATCCGGGGGCATCGGATACCCCTGCGTGGTCAAGCCACTGATGAGCAGCTCCGGCAAGGGGCAGAGCAGGCTGGACGGACCGGCCGACGTGCAGAACGCCTGGGACTACGCGATGGCGGGCAGCCGGGTGAGCAACAACCGGGTGATCGTCGAGGGATTCGTCGACTTCGACTACGAGATAACCCTTTTGACGGTCCGCGCACTGGGCACGGGTGGGCAGGTCGAGACGAACTTCTGCGCGCCGATCGGGCACCGGCAGGCCAACGGCGACTACGTCGAGAGCTGGCAGCCTCATCCGATGTCGGACGCCGCCCTGCGCAGTGCCGAGCACATCGCCCGGGCGGTCACCGAAAACCTGGGCGGGCAGGGAATTTTCGGTGTCGAATTGTTCGTCAAGGGCGATCAGGTGTACTTCAGCGAGGTGAGCCCGCGCCCGCACGACACCGGCATGGTCACCATGACCACGCAATGGCAGAACGAGTTCGAGTTGCACGCCCGCGCCATCCTCGGCCTGCCCGTCGACACGACATTGAAGTCCCCGGGGGCGAGCGCCGTGATCTATGGCGGAGTCGATGCTCAGGGTGTGGTGTTCGACGGTGTCGAGGAGGCCCTGCGGGTCCCGCGGACGGATCTGCGGTTGTTCGGTAAGCCGGAAAGCTTTGTCACCCGCCGCATGGGCGTGGCACTGGCACGCGACGAAGATGTGAATGCCGCGCGCCGCAACGCCGCCGAGGCCGCGAGCCGGGTCCGCGTTTCCGGCTGAAAGCATCACAAAGGGGCGCCCCTGCGCGGGACGCCCCTTTGTGATGCTTAGCGCTAGTCGTTCTGGAAGTAGCTCAGCAGTCGCAGGATCTCGACGTAGAGCCAGACCAGGGTGACGGCCAGGCCGAGGGCAATGCCCCAGGCGGCCTTCTCCGGCGCCCCGGCGCGCACCAGCTGATCGGCGGCGTCGAAGTCGACCAGGAAGCTGAACGCGGCGATGCCGATGCAGACCAGCGAGAAGATGATCGCGATCGGGCCACCGCTGCGCAGACCCATGTCGATGCCGAAGAAACCGAGCACCAGGTTGCCCATGGCCAGCACCAGCACGCCGACCAGGGAGGCCAGCAACATCCGCTGGAACTTGGGCGTCACGCGGATGGCGCCGGAGCGGTACACGAACAGCATGCCGATGAACACACCGACGGTGCCGAGGATCGCCTGGCCGATCAGCGCACCCGCGCTGGCTCCGCCGACACCCACGCTGGCCGGGATGACAAACGAGATGGCGCCGACGAAGAGGCCCTCGAGCGCCGCGTAGCTCAGCACGACGGCCGGGTTGTCCTGCTTACGTCCGAAGCTGGCGATCATCACCATGATGAAGCCGCCGATGCCGCCGACGGCAAGGAAAGGCAGGGCCAGCGCGGTGTTGGCGCTGATCAAGAAGAATGCCGCCGCGGCGACCGCGACGATCACACCGAGGGTGATGCCCGTCTTGGTCACCACATCGTCGATCGTCAGCGGCCGGGATACGCCGGCCTGCGCCTCGGGATACGCGGTGTACGGGTCCTGCCGCATCTGCTGAGCCGCCATGGCCCCAGCTCCTGCCGCACCTGCCCCGAACTGCGCATAGCCGCCACCCTCACGTCCGGGCAGCGTCCGAAGAATGGGATTGCTGGTGGTTCGCACCGTCGTGATCCTCTCCTGGAAGTGCGGTACCGCGATATGCGGTCTCGGTGATTCAACGCGCAGGCAAGGACAAGAGTTCCGGGTGCCCGGCCACGCGGTACGCCCAGACTACCGCCCGACCTACCTGGGCGTGGCAAATCCCTGTGAGATCACTGTGAACACTCGGGTTTTTACCTGGAAGTCCTACTAGACATTACCTGGATGTCCAACTAGATTCGGAAGCGTCGACCTCCCTGATTCCCACACCGTTTCCCAAGGGGCTACACCATGAGTTCGTTACCGCAATTAACACATTTCGTGGCCGGCAAGCGCGTTTCCGGCACCTCCGGCCGCTTCGCCGATGTCTTCGACCCCACGCAGGGCAAGCCGGTACGACAGGTGCCGCTGGCGGACGTTTCCGAAGTCGAGGCGGTCATCGCAAACGCGGCGGAAGCGCAGCCCGGCTGGGCCGCCCGCAACCCTCAGCAACGCGCTCGTGTGCTCGCCAAGTTCGTCGACTTGGTCCGCGCCGAGATCGACGACCTGGCCGCGATGCTGTCCCAGGAGCACGGCAAGACCCTCGCCGACGCCAAGGGTGACATCGAGCGCGGGCTTGAGGTCTGCGAATTCGCCACCGGCATCCCCCACCTCATCAAGGGCGAATGCACCAGCGGCGCGGGTACGGGCATCGACGTGTACTCCATCCGCCAACCCCTCGGCGTGGTCGCGGGCATCACCCCGTTCAACTTCCCGGCGATGATTCCGCTGTGGAAGGCCGGCCCGGCGCTGGCGTGTGGAAACGCCTTCGTCCTCAAGCCGTCCGAGCGCGACCCGTCGGTGCCTCTACGCCTGGCCGAGCTGTTCCTGGAGGCGGGTCTGCCTCCGGGCGTCTTCAACGTGGTCAACGGAGACAAGACCGCCGTGGATGCACTGCTGCACGATCCGCGTATCGCCGCGGTCGGATTCGTCGGCTCGACGCCGATCGCGCAGTACATCTACGAGACCGCAACCGCGAACGGCAAACGCGCCCAATGCTTTGGCGGGGCCAAGAACCACATGATCATCATGCCGGACGCCGACATCGACCAGGCCATCGATGCGTTGATTGGTGCCGGATACGGCTCCGCCGGTGAGCGCTGTATGGCGATCTCTGTCGCGGTTCCCGTCGGTGAATCCACCGCCGAACGGCTCGTGGACGGCCTGACCAAGCGGGCCCGCGAGCTAGTGGTCGGAGCATCCCTGGACGACGGTGTCGACTTCGGCCCGTTGGTCGGAGCCGACGCCCTCAAGCGCGTGCGTGACTACATCGACGTCGGAATCGCCGAGGGAGCCGAGCTGGTCCTGGACGGCCGCGACCTCAAGGTCGACGGGCACGAAGACGGGTTCTTCATCGGCGCATCGCTTTTCGACCACGTCACGCCCGAGATGCGCATCTACAAGGAAGAGATCTTCGGACCAGTGGTGTCGGTGGTTCGCGCCAAGGACTACGACGAGGCGGTGCGGCTGCCGTCCGAGCACGAGTTCGGAAACGGCGTCGCGATCTTCACCCGTGACGGCGACACCGCGCGCGACTTCTGCGCCAAGGTCAACACCGGAATGGTCGGCGTGAACGTCCCGATCCCGGTTCCCGTGGCGTACCACACCTTTGGCGGTTGGAAGCGGTCCGGATTCGGCGACCTCAACCAGCACGGACCCGACTCCATCCGGTTCTACACCAAGACCAAGACGGTGACCCAGCGCTGGCCTTCGGGCATCAAGGAAGGCGCCTCCTTTGTGATTCCGACCATGGACTGAGCGGGCTGTCCATGTTCAATCTGACCGACGAACAGCGCGAGATCTGGAATACGGCACGGGAGTTCGCCGATATCCACATAGCGCCCCACGCCCTGGACTGGGACCGCGACAAGTACTTCCCGGTCGAGGTGTTTCCCAAGGCCGCGGCCTTGGGCATGGGTGGCATCTACATCAACCCCGATGTCGGCGGCTCCGGACTGACCCGTCTGGACGCCTCCCTGATCTTCGAGGCGATGGCCACCGGATGCTCGGCCGTCTCGGCATTCATCTCCATCCACAACATGGCCGCATGGATGATCGACGAGTTCGGCGACGAGGAGCAGCGCCAACACTGGCTGCCCTCGATGTGCACCATGGAGACCATCGGGGCCTACTGCCTGACCGAGCCCGAATGTGGCAGTGACGCATCGGCTTTGCGGACCAGTGCGGTGCGCGATGGCGACGAGTACGTGCTCAACGGCGTCAAGCAGTTCATCTCCGGCGCCGGGGCCGCGGACCTGTACGTCGTGATGGCGCGCACCGGCGGCCCCGGACCGCGGGGCATCTCCACCATCGTGGTTCCCAAGGACACCCCCGGGCTGTCCTTCGGGCCGCCCGAACGCAAGATGGGCTGGCATGCGCAGCCGACCGCGCAGGTCATCTTCGAGGATGCTCGGGTTCCGGTGACCAACCGAATCGGCGAGGAGGGCATCGGGTTCACCATCGCGATGCGCGGCCTCAACGGCGGCCGGCTCAACATCGCGTCGTGTTCGCTCGGTGGTGCCCGCGCGGCGCTGGAGAAGTCGATCGAGTACCTACGCACGCGCAAGGCGTTCGGTGACGAGCTGATCAAGTTCCAGGCACTGCAATTCCGGCTTGCGGATATGGCCACCGAGCTCGAGGCCGCCCGCACCATGGTCTGGCGTGCGGCCTCCGCGGTGCATGAGGGCGATCCGCGCGCGGCGGAGCTGTGTGCCATGGCCAAACGCATTGCCACTGACGTAGGTTTCACGGTGGCCAACGAGGCATTGCAGCTACACGGCGGCTACGGCTACCTGGCCGAGTACGGCATCGAGAAGATCGTGCGCGACCTACGGGTGCACCAGATCCTGGAAGGAACCAACGAGATCATGCGAGTCATCGTGTCCCGCAAGCTTATCCAAGAAGGGCTTCCCGCGTGACGGATCAGATCCAGACCCGGGTCGAGAAGGGTGTCGGCCTGCTGACACTCAACCGCCCCAAGGCCATCAACTCATTGACCAACGACATGATCACCGCGATGTCCGCGGCCCTGTCCGAATGGGAGGCCGACGACGCGGTGCGCGCCGTGGTGCTCTCGGGCGCCGGGGAACGCGGTCTATGTGCCGGCGGCGACGTGGTGGAGATCCACAACAGCGCCAAGATCGACGGCGTCATCGCCCGCCGGTTCTTCCGCGAGGAGTACCAGCTCAACGCCCAGGTCGGCCGATTCTCGAAACCGTATGTCGCGCTGATGGACGGCATCGTGATGGGTGGCGGTGTCGGTGTGGCCGGACATGCCAACACCCGCATCGTGACGGACACCTCCAAGGTCGGTATGCCCGAGGTCGGGATCGGATTCATCCCGGACGTAGGCGGCACCTACCTGCTTTCCCGCGCCCCGGGTGAGCTCGGCCTGCACGCCGCGCTCACCGGTGCTCCGTTCTCCGGTGCCGACGCCATCGCGATGGGATTCGCCGACCACTACGTGCCGCATGACCGGCTGGAGAAGTTCACCAAGGCCATCATCGACAGCGATATTGCCACCGCACTCGCGGTCCATGGCGCGATTGCCCCATCGAGCGACCTTCTGACACAACGGAGCTGGATCGACGCCTGCTACGCCGGGGATTCCGTCGCCGACATCGTGGCCGCGCTGCAGTCCCACGGCGACGAGCGAGCACGTGCCGCCGCCGACCAGATACTGACCCGCTCCCCCATCGCCCTGTCGGTGACGCTCGCGGCGGTGCGGCGCGCCCGCGAGTTGCCCTCACTGGAAGCGGTTCTCACGCAGGAGTACCGGGTGTCCAGCCAATCGGTGCGCTCGCACGACCTCGTCGAGGGCATCAGGGCGCAGCTGGTCGACAAGGACCGCAACCCACAGTGGGATCCCAAGACACTCGCCGCCGTCACCGAGGCCGATGTCGAGGCCTTCTTCCAACCGGTCAGCGACGATTTGGAGTGGTCATGACCAACGTTGCCTTTATCGGGTTGGGCCACATGGGATTACCCATGGCGGTCAACCTGACCAAGGCCGGACACACCGTGGCCGCCTTCGACCTGTCCGAGCAGGCACGCGGCGCCGCCACCGAGGCGGGGGTGCCCCTGGCGGAGTCCGGCGCGGCGGCCGCCGCCACGGCCGACGTGGTGATCACCATGCTGCCCAAAGGTGAGCATGTACTCGCGGCCTATCAGGACCTGTTGCCCGCGGCGCGTCCGGGCACACTGTTCATCGACTCCTCGACCGTCGACGTGGCCGATGCCCGCGCCGCGCACGAGGCGGCCACCACGGCCGGACACCGCTTCGCCGATGCCCCGGTGTCCGGCGGCGTACCCGGTGCCACCGCGGCCACCCTGACGTTCATGGTGGGTGCCGACGACGCCGTATTCGCCGCCGCGGAACCGATTCTGGAGGTCATGGGCAAGCGCGTGGTGCACTGCGGCGGTCCCGGTGTGGGGCAGGCCGCGAAGATCTGCAACAACATGATCCTGGGCGTATCGATGATCGCGATCAGCGAAGCCTTCGTGCTGGGCGAGAAGCTCGGTCTGTCTCACCAGGCCCTGTTCGATGTCGCGGCCAATGCCTCGGGTCAGTGTTGGGCACTCACGTCGAACTGTCCCGTGCCCGGACCGGTGCCCACCAGCCCCGCCAATCGCGACTACACGCCGGGCTTCGCCGTTGCACTGATGGCCAAGGACCTCGGACTGGCGGCTAATGCGGTGCGCGCCAACGGGGTTGACGCCCAGTTGGGCCTGGCCGCCGCGCACATCTACGACGACTTCAATTCCACCGGAGGCTCCGGCCTAGACTTCTCGGCGATCTTCTCGCGAATCCAAGGAGCGTCATGACCTTCGAAACCATCCTCACCGAGCGCATCGACCGCGTTGCCGTCATCACCCTGAACCGACCCAAGGCGCTCAACGCGCTGAACTCGCAGGTGATGCACGAGGTAACCACCGCCGCAGCCGAATTCGACGCCGACCACGGCGTCGGCGCGATCATCATCACCGGCAGCGAGAAGGCCTTCGCCGCGGGCGCGGACATCAAGGAGATGTCCGAGCAGTCGTTCAGCGACATGTTCGGATCCGACTTCTTCGCCGCCTGGGGCAAGCTGGGCGCCGTACGCACGCCGACGATCGCCGCGGTGAGCGGATACGCCCTCGGCGGCGGCTGTGAGCTGGCCATGATGTGCGACCTGATCATCGCCGCCGACAACGCCAAGTTCGGGCAGCCCGAGATCAAGCTGGGCGTGCTGCCGGGCATGGGCGGGTCTCAGCGGCTCACCCGCGCCATCGGCAAGGCGAAGGCCATGGACATGATCCTCACCGGCCGCAACATGGACGCCGCCGAGGCAGAGCGCAGTGGCCTGGTCTCGCGGGTGGTGGCCACCGAGAGCCTGCTCGACGAAGCCAAGGCTGTCGCCAAGACCATCTCCGAGATGTCGCTGTCGGCCTCGATGATGGCCAAGGAAGCCGTCAATCGCGCCTTCGAGTCCAGCCTGGCCGAGGGATTGCTGTTCGAGCGCAGGATCTTCCACTCGGCGTTCGGCACCGCTGACCAGTCCGAGGGTATGGCCGCGTTCGTCGAGAAGCGCCCCGCCAACTTCATTCACCGCTGAGCCCATGACCCTGCCGTTCGATCCCGTCGACGATGCCCATCGCCACTGGGTAGAAAACGGCTGGGGTGATGTCGCCGACGGGATGGCCGCCGTCACGTCGGTGATGCGGGCCCACCAGATCATGCTGGCGCGTGTCGAGGATGTACTGCGCCCGCATGGTCTGACTTTCTCCCGGTACGAGATGTTGATGCTGCTGTCCTTCAGCCGATCGGGCTCCATGCCGATGGCCAAAGCCAGTGCACGCCTTCAAGTCCACCCCACCTCGGTGACCAACACGGTGGATCGCCTGGAGGAGGCGGGGCTGGTGCGCCGGGTGCCCAACCCTGCCGACGGTCGCGGCACGCTGGTCGAGATCACCGACGCCGGGCGTGATCTCGGTGCGGTGGCGACCGCCGATCTGAACGCCAAGGTGTTCGCACAGATCGGACTCTCGCCGTCACGCACCCGCACGCTGGTGTCGGTACTGACTCATCTGCGCCGTGACGCGGGGGACTTCGGCTAGAGCCGGGCGTTCTTGACCGCACACCGTTGGTGCCCGCCTCTATGCGACAACCGCAGAGCGGACCAGCTCGGCCAGCTCGTTGTGGACCAGCTCGGCCGGATCGTTGTCGCATAGACGCGGGCAGTGCGTACACGTGCCTGTGCGGCGCCATCCGAACGTCGTGCCAGGGGCCCACGGCAGGGAGCTAGATCAGGATGCCCTTGTCCTTGAGCGCCTTGTACCCGCCGATGACATCGGTGGCGCGGTACAGGCCGATCTCCTGCAGTGAGGCAGCGGCCAGGCTGGAGGTGTAGCCCTCCTGGCACAGGATGACCCATTCCACGTCGTGATTGCCCGCCTGCGGGATTCTGGCGTCGCTTTCCGGGTCCAGGCGCCATTCCAGGACATTGCGCTCGATGACGAGGGCTTCCGCTATTTGACCGACCACCTCGCCCTCTTCGGCACGTTGCGCGGCGGGGCGAATGTCGACCAGAAACGCGCCGCGACCCAACGCCGTCGGCACCTCGTCGGCGGGCAGACGCCGCAGGCGACCGCGCGCCGTGGCCAGTAGATCGTGGATCGTCATGCCGCGGGCCCCTCCGGCTCGTCGGTGAGGATGGTGCGGCTACGCCGCAACGTGTTGGCCTGGGTCACTTCGTAGTACGACATCGCGGTGAGCGGCGGCGAGTAGGCGTGCACGCTGAGCGTGGGGCCGGTGGAGATGCGTATCGGGGCCTCTGGCGCGCGCATCACGTCGTGCACCCAGCCCAGCGGGAACCCGGCCTGATCGCCCGCATCGAGCCGACGGCGCACCAGTTGGCTTCCATCCCAGCGATATTCGTGCAGCGCCCCGCTGAGCACGGTCAGCGCACCCAACGATCCGCAATGGTCGTGCAATTCGGTGGACTTATCTGGGACCCAGCTGATCAGCCAGACGTCGAGCTCGTCGTCGGCGTGGATGCGGGTGGCCCAGCGCTCGTCGACGGGCAGGCCCCCGGCGGGCAGCAGGTGGTCGAAACGGCCGTGCAGGGCGTCGTCGGCACCCTCATCGGTGATGCGGAGTAGGTCCGGAAGCCGCAGTCGGGTGGGCGAGGATCCGGCGGAGGAATGGCGGCGCAGATCCAGGACAGATGCAGTGGTCATGAAGGCTCAATCGATGGCAGGGGCAGGGTGGTCGCGGCTAGCCGCGACAACACCCCTGAAAACCCCTGTGTCCCATCACAGGTGAAATGGTACCGGCGTTTTCCAGCGGTTTTCCCCTCCGAGCAAAAGCTCTGACTGAGTAAATGTTGCCGCTGGTAGGTACTTGCTACTTTGGAGTGGTGACCGTCCAAACTCGCATCGCCGCGACCTTGATGGCCCTCTGCGTCCCGTTGATCGGTGCGGCGTGCACGTCGAAGTCCGACGACCACGCAGACAAGGCGGCCCCGAGCGCGGTCTCCAACGCCACCACCACCCTCGCGACGCCCGCCGCGCAGCCTCCGGCCTCCGGCTCCGGACTGTCCCCCGCGGGCGTCACAACGTCTGTAGACGCCGCACCCAGTTCTCTGGAGGAGGAGTACTACCAGGCGTGCCGCGCGGCGGCTGACTGGATGACTGGCAAGGAAGACGGCCCCGCCCAGCTCGTGGAGGGGTACCTGCAGTCCATCCAGAGCACCGGCAAGGTGGGTCCCGGAACCTTTCACAAGACCTGGCACGAGCTGACCGCGGATCGGCAAGCCGCGGTGATCGTGGCGACGAACGCCGCGGCCGAGCAGCAGTGCGGATAATCCTTTGCGATTAAACAAAATTCGGTAGATCCGCCCCGTTCGCACCCTCCAGCAAAGCCACTTAGCAAACATGGAGTGCTGCGCGTAACCTGACCTTGGACGAACCCGTGCGCGGTGTTAGCATGCTGCGGTCAGTGCTCATGGGGTCACGGATGCAGTGAATGTGTCCACTCACCGAACGGACGGTAACGACGTTGGCAAATTCAGATCAGCTTCCCGCGAAGCCCACGCTGGTTCATTGGACGATCGTCGCTGCGGCGATTGTCGCAACGATCGTCGCAGCGGTTGTCGGCTTCACGGCGAGCGATACCGAACTCGCACGATTCGTACAGGGGATCGTCACGCCACTGCTGGCACTCGTCGCCGGAATCTTGATTGCCGATCTCTATCACCGCATTCAGCAGAGCAACAAGCTTGACCGCAATGTCGGGCAGTCTGCGTACGCGACGATGGTGACGCTGCAGGGCATGATGGACGTGGACAAGCACCTGGCGGCCGCCTCGAACGATCTCAACGAGGGCAACAAGCAGTCTGCCTCCAGCGCCCTCAACCTCGCGCTGACGATCAGCCGTCTGACTTTGCGCCACGCCTTCCAGGCCCTGCGCGAGTCCGAGAATGTGTCGAGCACCGCGGTGGCCAAGGCCAAGACCGATTTCTCGACGGCGGAGAACGCCGGACAGCCCGAGCGGCAAAAAATCGAGTCCGCGGCACGCCCGAACAACTACACCGTTGGCGTGGGCAATGCCTGAAGAGACGACGCCGGTGGAGCAATCGGCTGGTGAGCAGGAGCCCGAGCCCGTAGACCCGATCATCGGGAAGGTCGCCGATATCGTCGACCGCTACTCGGTGCTGGTCAACAAGGGTGATGACGCCGGTGTCGAGGTCGGGATGATCTTCTCGGTCATCGGCGCCACCGGGACCGCCGTGCGCGACCCCGAAACCGGTGAGGACCTGGGCACATTGCCCATCGAAAAGGCGCGTATCCGCGTCACCGAGGTGTACTCCAAGTTCTGCCAGGCCGAGACCTACCGCGTCACCGAGCCCGCCGTGGCCGGTCTGATCAGCGACATCTTGCAGGAGCAGTGGCCCGGAACCACCGACGACTTCGGTCGCGAGCAGTTCCAGCTCAACGTCGTGCCCACGCCCACCGTGCCGGAGGCAGCCGAGGTGCACATCGACGTCGGCGACTACGTCTGCGAGCTGACGCCGGCTTCCTGACCGTTCCTTTTATCGCCGAGCGCATACCTGGCGCACATATTCAGAGCCATTTGTGTGCATGCGGTATGCGTTCGGCGAATTAATGGCCGTTCTCCCGACAATTGGTGAACATCGAAAAACTCACCTAATTGCCACGCTTACATTGTTACGTTCAATTCATGGATACCAATCTGATGAAACGAGCAGCAGGCGCGGTCTCCATCGTTGCGATTTCCGCAGCGGTAGCTGTCGCCTGTTCACAGCAGGACAAAGACGCCGCCAAGGAGTCGCTATCCAGCGCGACGAGTGCGGCATCGTCGGCCATTAGCGCTGGTGGCAGCGCCGCGTCGAGCGCGGCCTCGTCGGCAAGCAGCGCGGTGTCGTCCGTGGTCGCCGGTGCGCCGTCCACCGTCAACGTGCCGGGAGTGGGCGATGTGACGCTGGAGCCGCCGGTCGCCGAGGCGTACACCAAGGCCGGTGGTGAGGCCAAGCTCGGCCTGCCGACGGGCCAGCCCGAAAAGGTGGGCGATGGCACGGTGCAGGCCTTCGCCAAGGGCACCATCTTCAGTTCGCCGTCCACCGGCGCGCACCTGGTGCAGGGCGAAATCCTGAAGGTGTACACAGCGCAGGGCGGAGCCGGTGGCACGCTCGGCTTCCCCACCGCCGACGAGGAAGAGACGGCCGGCGGACCCGATGTCGCCAAGGGCGGCTGGATCGGCGAATTCCAGAAGGGCACCATCACCTGGCTGAACCAGGGCGATGGAACCTTCAAGGAGACCGTCACCCAGAAGTAGCGGACGGGCTGCGGCGGGCGCGCTGAGTAGTCAGCGCCCGCGGCGGCCCCACTGCGGATTCTCCGCGGGCGACCAACCCGGCAGCGTGAGATCGGGCCAGGGCGGCCGACGGATGATGGCCGCCAGTCCCAACACCGCCGCGAGCAGGCCGGTGAGTATGCCCAAGGTCGAGGCCCGATCGGCGTTGAAGGCCGGGCGCCATTGCGCGTCCCCGTCTTTGACGACGAACACACCCAACGGCCTGGCGAGCGTCTCCAAGGGTTCACCTTCCGGACCGCGGCCCCGGCTGCGCACCTTGGCGACAGTGATGACCATGGTTCCGTCTGCCGTCGTGTACGGCTCGCCGTAGACGACGGACTTACCGTCGTCGGTCGCGAGCCCTTCGAACGAGTTTGGCAATTGCATGCCGCCCATTGTGGTCTCCTATGGCTCTCTCGGCGAGGCTTTCTTCAGGCCTCTGCACCCGAAAACAGGATCAGATTGCCGTCGGGGTCCCGCACGATGAAGGTGACGCTGCCCCACTCCTCGGTCTGTAGCGGCTGATGGAAGTCCACACCCGCGGCCCGATACTCGTCGTGCAGCGGACCCAGCTTGTACGCGGTGAGGGTCGCGGCAAGCGGATCATGTTCCGTGGCAAGGAAATTGCCGTCGAATACCGGACCGGTGACCTTGCGCAGATTCAGACTGGCCCCGCCGCGCCGCACCTGGCCGTAGAAGGCGGGCTCGCCGTAAGTGAAGGCCACTTCGAATCCGAGCTTGTCGACGTAGAACGCAACGGCGCGTTCCAGATCGCTGACGAACAGCTGCGGCTCGGCGGCGACAATCTCCGTGGACCCCATGGCCGAAACGCTACAACCATTTACCCGCGAACAGCTCCAGATGCCCGCACTTCGGGCACCGCCACGCCTCGATGGCGCGACGGCCGCCACTGCCTTTCGCACCGAAGAAGCCGATCTTGAGCGGGCCTTGCATCCACCGAACATGCCCGGCGGCGTACTGACCGCTGTCGTTGAGAAATCCGATCTCTGCTCCCTCGGTGCCGCATTGCGTGCAGCGCACGCTGGCCGGCCGATCCCCCGCATCATTCATATGCGAAGGCTATCGCTGCGGGGGCACCGGTGTGCGACCATCGGTGAGTGGAGCCGGATGGTGACCCCGAAGCCAGAATCCGGGAGCTGGAACGCTCACTGAGCGAGCGAGCCCGGACATCAGAGCTGGGCGTCCCCGGCCAGAGCCCCTATCCGCCTCCGGTGTATGGCACGACGGCACCGATACCACGCTCTACCGTCCGCAAGTTTCGCCGGCGATTCATCGTGTTCTTCGCACTCGTCACGGCAGGGGTCGCCGGGTTCGCCTTCTACCTCGCCAAACCCACACTCCCGCAGGATGTCCCAACAAGCTCGGAGCCGATGACCACGTGGCCGACCAGATCGACCGTCGTGAAGATTCCCACGCGGACCCGGGCGACCCTGTCGACCACCGTGGCCCCCGGCCCCACATTCGTGCCCCCCGGCTCGACCTTCAGCGTCTCCGGTACGCATAAGCAGGTGGCGGTCTACTGCGACGAATGCTCGGTCAACGTCAGCGGAGTGTCCAATACCGTTGAGATACTGGGCAATTGCGACACCCTCACGGTATCCGGCGTCGAGAACGCGGTGACCGTGGACACCGCGGTGAAGATCGGCGTCTCCGGCTTCGACAACCGGGTCACGTATCACTCCGGGGAACCCGATGTCAGCAAGTCGGGTAACAACAACACCGTGCAGCAGGGCTGAGGGTCCAGACTCAACTGACGGGCGAGCGACCGTTCGCCGCACGCTTGGCGGCCGCCAGCAGGTCATCGCGGAACTGCGGGTGGGCGATTGCCGCCAGCGCCTCGCCGCGCTCCCGGACCGTTGCGCCTTCGAGCTCCGCGGCACCGTACTCGGTGATGATCACATCGACCTGGTGACGCGGCGTGGTGATCACGGCACCCGGACCGAACCACGGCACGATGCGCGACTGCAGCAGGCCGTCCTTTTCGAAGGTCGAGGGCAGACAGATCAGAGAACGATCCGACAGTTCCAGCCCGGCCCCGGCGACGAAATCCTCGGCACCACCGATTCCGCTGAACTGTCCTCCGTTGATGGTGTCGGCGACAACCTGTCCCTGGATGTCGATCGAGAGCGCGCCGTTGATCGAGATCATGTCGTTGTTGGCGCCGATCACCTCGGGCGCGTTGACAATCTCCACCGGCAGGAACGCGACATCGGTATTGCCGTCGAGCCACTGGTAAAGCTCTGGTGATCCGAAGGCAAAGGTCGTGACGCTCACGCCGTCGTACTGTCCCTTGCCGGTGTTGGTGACCTTGCCCGCGCGGTGCAGTTGCATGCAGCCGTCGGTGAACATCTCGCTGTGCAGCCCATAGCCGCCGCCGTCCCCCTCCGCCAACAACGTCGCAATCTGGTTGGGAATGGCCCCGATTCCGGTTTGCAACGTGGCCCCCGGACCGATGAAAGCCACGGCGTGCTGGGCGATGGCGCGATCGACATCCGACGGTGCCGCATCGCCCCCGGGCAGCGCCAGCGGCGCGTCCGTCGAGGACACCAAGACATCGATCTCGTCGACGTGCAGTGCGTGGCGATGTTGCTCCCCGACGCCGAAGGTGCGCGGATATCCCTGCGAGACTTCGACAATGAGCAGTCGCTCCGGATCGGCTCCCGCGCGCCGCAATTCACCGATCGTCCCGCCCGCGTGCAGCGAGAGGGAGCACCAGCCGTCGGCATCGGGCGGCGTCGCGACGGTCGTCATCACCCGAGGCGACTGGCGCTCAAGCAGCGGCCCGAACCGGCGGAAGTCCGCCGCCGCGAACTCGATATCGGCCCCCATGTCCCGCAGTGCACGCTCGAGCGGACCGAAGAACCCCGACAGGTAGTGCACCCCCGGCCGGGAAAACAGTTCGGTGCCCACCGCCAGCAGCGCGCCGTACACCCGCAGATCCGTCCAGTCCTTGCGTACGCCGAGCGCGCGCAAGAATGCCGGAGGCTGGCCGGGGCCCAGCGGGATACCGAGCGTGTCGGCTGATTCCAACAGTGCAGCGGCCTGTTCGGCGGTGAGTTCCTGCGGCATGGCACCAATCTTGCATGAACCCACACAAGCCCACATGTGGCGAGGGCGCCGGGAGTAGGCTCCGCATATCCCGACCGCGCCCCGCGCGCCGGGTAACCCGGTCTCGTGGGAGGCCACCTTGAGACAACTGGACAACGCCGATACGCCCCAGCGCGAACTGACCATCGAACTGCGCAATGTAGTGCGCCAGTACAAGGTTGGTGGGCAGAAGGTGCGCGCACTCGACGAGATCAGCCTGCGCCTGGACGGCGGCCAATTCGTGTCGATCGTCGGGCCATCGGGCGCAGGGAAAAGTACACTGCTGCACCTGCTCGGGGCGTTGGACTCCCCCGACTCGGGATCGATCACCTTCGACGGTGAGGAGATCGGCAGGCTCCGTGACGAACAACAGTCGGAGTTCCGCCATCACCGGGTCGGGTTCGTCTTTCAGTTCTTCAACCTGCTGCCGACGCTGTCGGCGTGGGAGAACGTGGCAGTGCCGAAGCTGCTCGACGGCATCCGGTTGGGCAAGGTGAAAGCCGACGCGGTTGCGCTGCTGGACCGGGTCGGCCTCGGTAAGCGGACCGAACACCGGCCGGCCGAACTGTCCGGCGGCGAGATGCAACGCGTCGCGGTGGCGCGGGCCATGATGATGGACCCGCCCCTGATCCTCGCCGACGAACCCACCGGGAATCTGGATTCCCATACGGGTACCGCCATCTTGGCTCTGCTCGCCGAGGTCGCCCACGAGGAGGGCGCCGGCCGCCTGGTGGTGATGGTGACCCACAACGGCGACGCCGCCGCGGCGACCGATCGGATCATCACCCTGCAGGACGGTCGGCTCGGTTCCGATGAGATGTCAGTGGCGCCAGGGTGAGTGGCCGCGGACGCGAGGAGAAGCACGGCCCCGGAGCCACTATTGCCGCCGCGGCGAGCAGGCTCCGTGTGTTCAGCCTGCGCGAACTGACCGTGCACCGCCGCCGCACAGTCGCCTCGATCGCCGTAATGGCCGTTTCTGCAATGTATCTCGTGGCGATATTCGGCATCTTCGGGTCGATCACCGGATCGGTCAACCGGCTGGCGGACGGGGTTGCCGGCATCGCCGCACTCGAGGTGTCGGGCATCACCGACGCGGGGTTCCCCGAGGCGGTGCTGGCCGATGTCGCCACAGTGCCCGGCGTGGCGGCCGCGGCGCCGATGATCCGGATGTCCGCAGCCACAGATTCCGAACCGGTTCTGCTGTTCGGTGCCGACGACCGTAGCGCCGCGTTGGAAGGCGCCCTGAAAGATGCTGTGGGCGTGAAGGTCGACGCGCCGTCACGGGAAGCCGCCGGTGTCCAGATCGGACCGTCCGTCGGCCATGCCAAGGGCGACACATTCCGGCTCGGCTCGGGTTCGGTCACCGTCGACCGGGTGCTCCAGGGCAAGCAACTCGCTGATCTCAACGGCGGCCACTATGTGCTGGCCCCGCTGCCGTTGGCGCAGCAAGTCACCGGACGGCAAGGTCAGCTCGACTCCATTCTGGTCACCACGACGCCGGGCGCAGATCTGGCCGCAGTCCGCGATGGGGTCACGGCCGCCGTGAAGGGCCGGGCGATCGTCGCCGACCCGAGCCTGCGGGCGGTGCGGGCCGGCGACGGCGTCAAGCTCATGAACTACATGGCCCTGATGGGCGCGGCGGTCGCCTTGGTGGTCGGGGCGTTCCTGATCTACACGACGATGACCATGGCGATCGCCCAACGCCGCCCGGTCATCTCGATGCTGCGCGCAATCGGCGGGCGCCGCGTCACGATCGTTCGCGACATGCTCGCCGAGGCCGCGATCCTCGGGCTGATTGGCGGCACCATCGGATCGGCCCTCGGAATACTACTGGGCCGAAAGGCGATTGGCCGCTTGCCACCGACGGTCACCCAGGGACTCGAAGCCCGCATCGAGTACTGGCTGCCCGACTACGCGGTCCCGGCCGCCGTCGCCGCGACGGTCCTGACCAGCGTGGCGGCCTCGGCGATGGCCGCGCGGCAGGTGTACAAGGTGTCACCGATCGAGGCGCTGGCGCCCGTTGGGGTTTCCGTGGCCGACAACGTGCCTCGTTGGGTGCGCATCACCAGTGGGGTCGTGGCCGTGGCGGTCTTGTCGGCATCGATGCTGACCGTGTTCTACCAACCGGGGTCGCTCGCCTTTGTCGCGATCGCCGCCCTGTTCGTCGCCGAGATCGCGCTGGGCTTCGCGCTCGCCGGACCCATCGTCCGCGCGACGGCGGCAGTGGCCCGCATGTTCGGTTCGCCCGGGGCGCTGGCGGCGCCCACGGTCCAGCGCGCACCACGGCGAGTGTGGGCCACGGTGATGACAGTGCTCATCGCCGTGGTCACCACCGTGGTGATCACCGGGACGAACAACGACATGATCCGATCCGCACGTGACATCTTCGCGCCGGTCGCCGATGCCGATGTGTGGGTGAGCGCAGACTCGCCCGATCGCTATCCCACTGACCTTCTGCCGCAAGGTCTTACCGAGAAGGTGGCGGCGGTGCCGGGTGTCGCGAAGGTGGTCGAAGGTGCTGCCGGATTCGCCGTCGTCGGCGGCACGCGGGTGATGCTCGACGGGTTCTCCCCCGGCACCCACGACCCGCTTTTCCATGCGCTGGACGAACGGGTTCGTGATGACGTGCTCGCCGGACGGGGTGTGGTGCTCTCACAGAACCTGGGCAAGACTCTCGGCGTCCGGGTGGGCGAGGAGTTGGAATTGCAAACGCCCCACGGCACCCAGCGCACGCCCGTGCTGGCCCTGGTGCCCTACTTCTCGACGGTCATCGGCACCGTCGGGATGAGCCTGGAACGTATGCGGGCATGGTTCGACCGCCCGGGCACGACGACACTGCAAATCACGGCCACCGACGATACAGATCCAGGACGGCTGCTGGCCGGGGTGCGCGGCGCCGTGCCCGCACCGAACTACGTGTACGACGGCCGCACCGCGTTGGCCGGCCTGGAAGCCCCTCTGCACCAAAGCATGCTGATCGCCAATGCCGTGTGGATCATCGTGGTGTTCGTCGCTGCGGTCGCACTGCTGAACACGTTGACGCTCTCGGTACTGGAACGCCGCCGGGAAATCGGTGTGCTGCGCGCGATGGGATCCAGCCGCCGGTACACCTTGGGCATGGTTCTTGCCGAGGCGGCGGCCATTGGCCTTGTGGGCGGCGTCGTAGGCCTGTTGGTCGGTATGGTCGATCAGTGGCTCTTCAGCCTCGTTAGCGGCACCATCATGAACTTCGATGTCACCTTCCAGCCGAGCCCGATGGCACTGGTCTTCACCGCGGGCGCGCTGGCGATCAGCCTGCTGGGCTCGGTTCCGCCCGCGCGACGTGCGGCGCGACTCAACATCATCGAAGCCATCAGCATCGAATAACCATGCCGAACAGCACTATTCGATGACAGTGGCGACGCCTTGCAGGTGAGGTGTGCACGGCGGCGGCACCCAAGTTCGCCGAACGCTGCGCAGTCCCCCGGTATCGAATCCGGCGGCGGCAATCGCCTCGACGGTCCGGCGGTTCGGCTCGCATCCGGAGGCCAGCCACGACCACGGCGTGGCGATCAGATCCTGGAACCGCCCCATCAAGCCGTCCCCCCGAACATGTTCAAGGACGATCAGCTTGCCTGCGGGGGCGAGCACCCGCCTGATCTCGCCGAGGGTTGCCGGCACATCGTCGACCGAGCACAGCACCAGACCGACATGCACCGAGTCGAAGCTGTTGTCCGGGAATGGTATCGACTCTCCGACCCCGTCGAGGATGTCGACGTCTACGCCGCAGCGGCGCGCGAGGGCGCCAGCCATCCGGCGCATCGCCGCCTCCGGCTCGACCGCCGCGACCGATGTCACCGCGGGCGGCACAAACATGAGGTCGGTGCCCGGGCCCAGGCCCACGATCAGCAGCCGGCCGGTCGCCAGACTCATCGCCTGCCGTCGGTATCGGCGATAGAACAGCCGGTCGAATATCGGCATGCCGAGCCCATATATATACGGGAACAACGGATTACGGTGCTTCATGCGCCACCGCCACCCACGTCCATCCGGAACGGCGGATATTCGTCGCACATCAGCGAGACGTACACGGCCACCCGGTAACGCCACCGGACGATTCCCATGAGCAGGTCGAACATGCCGGGCGACACCGCGCCTCTGGCCAACAACCGCACCGCGGAAATCACGGCCAAAGTCTGCAGCAGTGGCTCCATGGCCCAGCAGACGATGATCTGCGGCAGTGCCAGCACCAGCTTGACCAACACGGCCCAACGCGTGAGTCGTTCCGGATAGTCGACATCGAGTTCGCCGGGATAGTCGGGCCGCGCGGCGAGCGTGAAAGGCGGATACTTATCGGTGCTGTTCATCGGAAACCGGTAGTTCATCACCCGCCAGGACCAGCGCAGCACGCCGACGTTGAAGTCGAAGATGCCCCGCGGATATCGCCCGGTGAACAAGATCACGATGCCGGCGACGACGGTCAGCACCGGATACATCGCGTAAAGGACGATCAGTATCGGGTAGTGCGGGACCGCCAACACGCACCACTTGACGATGAAGAGCCAGCGCGAGGGCGCGTCGATCGCGCCGCGCACACGGACGGCGTCGGCCATCACGGCCGGCAGGCAGTGTCGGCGGCATGGCCTCGGCTGATGTCAGCGGCCATCCGACGATGGCTCACCGACTGCAGGAACGTCGCCAGCGCCCATGTCATGAACCGGTCCGAGACCATCGCCGCCGTTCTCAGTACGGCCTCACCGTGCGAAACCTGCAGCGAAGCAACGCGAGACACCGCCGCGGCGCGGCGCCGACGGGTCTTCTCATACCAGCGCAGCGCTTCGGGCAGGTCGGTGTTGGCACCGCGTTGGAATTCCGACACCGCCTTACACAGCACCATGGTGTCGAGCAGCGCCTGGTTGGCCCCCTGTGCAAGGGTCGGCGGCATGGTGTGGGCCGCATCGCCGAGCAGGGTCAGCACACCGTGGCCCGGCCGGGGAATGGGATGGCGGAAATGGGGGTAGGGCGAATGCGCCAGATCATCGTCGGTGAGCGTGGCGAGTACGCGATCGACGGGCCCGGACCACCCGGCGAACGTGGACCGGATCATGTCGATCGGGCGGGCCGGTCGGACAAAGCCTGACGACCAGGGCAGGTCGAACCACCACTGCACCTCGGAGCCTCCGGCCGGCCACAGGCCCAGGCTTGCGTGCTCACCGATGACGACGAAGGCGACCTGCTCATCGGCTCCGTCCGGGAGGGTTGTCAGTCCCTGCCAACTGCACCAGCCGGTCGGCTGCGCCTGGTCTGCGCCGACGACATCGCGAACGATCGAATGTCTACCGTCGGCCCCGATCACCAAGTCTGCCTCGGCCACGCTGCCGTCCGCGAATTCCACCCGCGCCCCGTCGCGGTCGCCGACAACGCCGACGGCCCGGGCATTACACCGGATGCGTTCCGCCGGAAAGCCTTTCAACAGCCGCTCAAGCAGGACATGGCGTGGGACCATCCGAACCGGCTCGCCCAGCCGCTCGGCGATGCTGGCCACGTCCAAAGTGGCCAGCGGGCGTCCCGTCGACATCATGACCCGCACGGTGGACAGCTGCTGGCCGGCCCGGTCCATGTCCACACCCAGTTGCCGCAGCACCGTCGCACCATTGGACCAGATGGTCACCGCGCCGCCACCGGCCTGCACATCCGGACGCTGCTCGTAGACGGCGACGTCATGGCCGTCGCGCAATAGCCCCCGCGCGACGGAGATGCCGCCGACACCAGCGCCGACGACCAGAACCCGCAACGACGGTGCCTGCGCTGCTGGCATCAGCTTCGTGGGTCGGCTCGAGAGCCGTTTTGGCTCCACGGCTCAATGTATGACTGTGACGAGTCCGCTGTACAGGAAATCGAAAGGCGTGGGTGCGTCCGGATTGAAACGGCCAACCGATCAGTGCCTTACCGCCTCGTGCTCGGTGCCCCCAGTCGGACTCGAACCGACACTTGGCGGATTTTAAGTCCGCTGCCTCTGCCAATTGGGCTATGGGGGCTTCGCGGGTCAGAGCCATTGTCGAGCCTCTAGTACCTGTCGTACCGTAGCCGACGCTTTAGCCCCACGCGCCTGACCTGAACTCATCAGAGCCTACTGTTTTCGAACCCTTCAGCCGAAACTCCGGTAGCGTTACTCGCAATTTCTGCCGCTGGCAGGTCTCAGGGAGCCGGGATTGGGAACACACTCCTTGCGATCTGGCGCAACGCGGTGATCTGCTGGCGCAGGTGCGCAATCAGCTCTACGACCGGGATGCTGGCATGGAAACGGCGGCGAGCCGGAGGGCCCCTGGTTCAGCTGGTCCGGGTACTCACGCTTCGTGCGGCGACCAAGATAGCGCGCGAGCACCGGCAACCACTGGAATACCCGACACATCCATAAGGCCAAAAGACTCAGTCTCCGCGGTCCTCACACTCGTTGCTATCGACCGTACACAGCATCCGTTCTACCTTCTTAGCGAGGCGAGGAGTAGGTCGGCTGTTCTTCGGATTTCACCCCAACGCAAGTCTGAAATTAGCCCTTCACGAGACCACTGCCCTTTGTCGTCGTCATTTGATAGGTCGTCCAGAAGCCGATCGATTTGATTTGAATAACCCAGCTGCTCATTCGTTAGAGATAGTCGATCGACAAGGTATAACGAGTCAAATTCAAGCGCAAGTTCGTCGACCGGAATATCAAGTCCGTTTATATAGTCGATTTGCTCTTTAGCGGGTGCCGCCAGTCTCTCAATAACTTTTATAAAATTGTTGAGCCAACTATCAGACTCTGACGTCATCTGATCACTCCTCCCAAATCTCCGTTTGGCCCTATCACGCGCCAGTATGGGTCAGGTCCGTGGTGCCCTCCACCGGGATGCCAGCGTAGCATTTTCCCCGTAGGGTTCCCCTTTTCCGTATACTCCCGAAATACCCATCCCTCTCCCTTTGAGCCACCTTTACCCAAGGATTCAACGCGCCATCCTGGAACATTACCCAGGGCAGACTCAACCTCTTGGGGAGTGCGGCCAGCGAGCAATTTTGGATCTGTCATGATATTTTCTATGGTCAACCGACCTACTGAGCCCCCCGCCCGTTCGGCAGGCTTAATGAGGCGAGTAACCCATTGGCCACCTTTGCCGAGAAACTTGCCAACTATGCCGCCTCCGGGAAGCATGCCCAGGATTTGCACGGTGGTAGTGATATTTTCACCAGTGGAAGCGTCCTGCCAATTAGTGACACCCTTATAAATATCTTCGAGTGGGAAAAAGAAATCAGCAACGCCCTGCCCCTTTTCTGATACCCAATTGTCTAGATCTTTCAGGCTTGGCTGTGTCACGGTATGGCCACTGGGGGGACCTACAAACGGGCCATCAAAAAAGGAGCCATCGGGCGAAACCCAAACCGTTCGATTCTTATTATCAGCCGTCTCCACCCACTGCTTACCGGCACTATCCGTAAATGGCCTAGCTGCCCCCCTGCCCGATACGGTGAAATTCAACAGAGACCCATTAAGATCCGTACTTCGGATCACCTGAATCCCGGGATGTCCAGGGATTTCCCATGACGAACTCCCAACCGGGTAAGACACAGGTACCTGGCCGGGTGGCTGATCCACCGCGACCGGCCCGATAAACCCTGGCTCTCCAGGCGACGGCGCACGCCCCTTCGACGGGTCAACCGAGTCAGGTTGGTGCGGTGCCCGGGTTGTCGTACTGTCGAGCGCTTGCACACTCGATGAGGATTGCGGTGGCGCAGACGGGGCAGGCGGTGTTGGTGAGGTGGGGATGTCGGAGGGTCCGTTGACGGCAGTAGCGGTCCCCGAAAGCGCGTCGGTGGCACCGGAGGTGTCGGGTATGCCGGATGTGCCCAGACTTGAAGCGGTGTTGACCATTCCAGATACCTGGGAGACGCCGCCTGCGACTTTGCCCGTGAGGTCCGCAACCTGCCCACCAGCCTTCGTGAGCTGCTGGATCTGCTCGGCCTGGGGTTTGAGCTGCGGATTCGCATCAGCGGCCAACTGAGTACCTTGACCGGCCTCACCCAGCCAGGTGGAGGCAATCGACGCACCCGACCCCACGGCGTCAGCGGTATCGCTGATCCCCCCGGAGATGCCCTGCACGACCGCGACGGCGTCCATCGGATTGACCGCACCCGACTGCGCCGACGAAGCGAGCGACGCGCCAGCCTGAGCGGCGGACCCGAAGTTTTGTGCCGCTGATCCCGCCGACTGCCCCAGATTTACCGAATCGGAAACGGTGTTGGCGATGTCTCCGGGCAACGATTGGCCCAGCTGCGCCCCGTCTTGGGCTAGGGCTTGGGTATCTGGCCCCTGCACTTGCTGTTGGTTGGGCTGGGGTTGGTCGTCCTGTTTGCGGCGTCGCGTGGAGGCTGCACCCATCAACAACGCGGACAGGTCATTGTTGCCCGATTGGTCGTCCTGGTCCTGTTGGTCTTTGTCGTCTTGTTTCTTGTCTTTGCTCGGAGCCTTGGGCAGTTTCTGGTTGCCGTTCTTCTGCTGCCCCTGCTGCCGTTGGAGTTGCTTGGTCAGATCATCAATACGTTGGCGGTCCTGGGTGGACTGCTGCTGTTGGTCCTGCAACTGCCGGGTCAACTCATCAAGGCGCTGCTGATCGGACTGTTGCGGCTGCTGCCCGGTGTTTTCTTGCGGTGGCTGTTGCCCACTGTTCTGCGACGGGGGCTGTTGAGCGCCTTGGTTGCCTTGGTTGGCCGGCGGTTGTTGAGCGCCCTGGTTGGGTTGTGCGCCTTGCGATCCCGAGTTGGGCTGGCCGCCGGGGTTGTAATCGGGGTTGGGACGCCCCGGACCTTGGGTGTAGGGGGTCGCGTTTTGATAGTCCGGAGGCTGGGTGCCGTGTGCGGGCTGATCCCAACCTTGCTGAGGCCCTTGCTGCGCGCCTTGGGAGCCGCTGGTGTTACCTACTGAGGGGGCTTGCGTGTTGTAGATCGAAATCGAGCTGTTTTGATCCATCGGCGGCTGATTGATACCGCCCTGATAATCAGGCATCTGCGGCCCACCCTGACTCGGGGGCTGGAACATTTGTCCACCCCCGGGAGGACCATCGCTACCGCCCGGGCCACCGCAATCCGGCGGGCACGCCGCACGGGCCTGCGGCACCGTGGCCGGGGTGAACCAGCCCAACCCCAAACCACCAGCGGAAAACATCAGTAGCGCAACAACACCGGCGACCGCTGAGGCTTTCTGGGAAGCATCCGTAGCCCACGCGTACAGGCCGCCCAGGCCTTTCCACCAACCCAGATTCGACCCGATCCCCCACACCAACGTTATTGCGATCGCAGTCACTGCGGGAAACACGTCAGGGCCGGCGATCCACACATACAACTTCGGGGTGATCCCAGCGGCCAACAGCACCAACCCGGCCCCGCCCGCGATCAACGCCGCCAACAACCCTGGGTGCCACAGCTTCTCGTCACCGCCGGAGCTGCTGGCAGCAGTGTGACGGTGTGCTCCTGCATTTTCGGCACTAGAAGCGCGGCCGCGTGCACCGAGCATTCCGACATCGGTCAACACTTCTTTACTCAAGCCGGTCAGGTACCTACCACCCGTGAACAACGCGGCCCCCGCGAGCACCGCCACCGCCATCTGCCCGACACCGAGTAGCAGTGTCCAGCCCGGTGCGCCGGAAAGGTGTTGCCACCATGCGTTGCAGCCGCCCCGCAAGGTCCACCACATGCCCACCGCCCCGGCAATCACCCCGAGGGCAGCCGCGAAGGCCTGCACCGGCTCAGACAACCGTTCCTTACCGGTAGCGGACACTGCCGCGATCATCGGCCTAAACCCCCACATGGCCAGCTTGATCCCGCCCCCGAGCGCGGTCATGCCCGCCAGTAGCAGCACACTCCAGACACCCCACGCCGCAACATCGCTACCGGCTCGGTACAAGCCATGCAGACCGGCGACCGCCGCCACCACCAACACCAGCCCGGCAGCAACAGCGGCGATCCGCCGACCCCCGTCGGCTCCCAAGGGCACCGACCCGGTAGCAGCGGGTGCGGGCTGCGGTTCGCTGGAATGGGTCAGGTCACGGCACGTTAGGACTGTTGTCGCGTCGCTCGCATCACGGCCCACAGGACTCACCGGCAGTTCACCTTCCCAACACTCGCAACTATGCCATGCATTGCGGCACACTAATCATGCCAGCATATGCCAGTTCTAGAGGTGGCGCGAGTCACGCTGGCAAAGAATGTTCACCCGGTACAGAACATCGCTAGACGTTTCAAGATCCTTCCCACTCCCACCAGCAGAGCACCATTGATTCACATGTTGCGGGTACTGGAGGCAGTGAGCTGAAACGCCTGCGTCCATCACCCTCAGAGCATCTCCGGAATACCGCTCAACGCGTACAGGGAGGTGCCAAATCGAGTGGCCCGCATCCTCCGCAGCGGGGCGGACACGAATAATCTCGTCGGCGGTGTTGGGCGGACTCCCCCACCACCATGGCACGTCGTACGGCCAAGATCACACCGCCGCACGACACACCTCTGGATCACATTGAAACTCTCAAGCGGTTAGTGATACCCCTTGGAGTACACCAGAATTCGTCGAATTCTGGTGTTGATTCGTCACCAGACTGCGCGATCGTCGACGTTGGAAGTTGCCGCACGCTTCTCGTACGACGGGTCACCTGCGGACAAAGGTTTTACTTAGTTAGCGCAGGTAGTGTTTTTCATCGTGAGTCGGGAGTGGGATATGTCAGATGGTCTAGCGGTTCGCCAACGTGGGATTGAGGATTACCTCGACACCGACGGCTCGATTGATCTGCCTCCCGGCACGACTCTGCTCTCGAACTTCGAGCACAACATTGCCGAGTTCGGCTCCACCGCCGCCTACCGCTACCTCGACTTCACCCGCGACGACGACGGCGTGGCCATCGAATTGAGCTGGGACGCCCTCAACACCCGCATGCGCGCCATCGGTGCACGCCTGCAACAGGTCACACAGCCGGGTGATCGCGTCGCGATCCTGGCGCCCCAGGGCCTCGACTATGTCATCGGGTTCTTCGCCGCCATCCAGGCCGGAAACATCGCGGTCCCCCTGTTCGCCCCCGAGCTGCCCGGCCACACCGAACGCCTCGACGCGGTGCTCTCCGATGCCACCCCGTCGGTCATCCTGACCACCGACGCCGCGGCCGAATCGGTAAACGCGTTCCTGCGCAAGCTTGCGCGCCAGCGCCGCCCGCGAGTCATCGCGATCGACGCGGTTCCGGACTCGGTGGGCGCAACGTTCGTGGCCGCCGAACTCGACACCGAAGACCTTGCCTACCTGCAGTACACGTCGGGCTCTACGCGCATCCCGGCCGGTGTCGAGATCACGCACCGCGCGGCCTGTACGAATGTGCTGCAGATGATCCTGGCCGGCGGCCTGGACACGAACATTCGCAGCGTGAGCTGGCTGCCGCTGTATCACGACATGGGTCTGATCATGATCCTGTTTCCCCCGCTGTGCGGCGGCCACATCACCCTGATGTCGCCGTTGGCGTTCGTACGACGCCCGCGTCGGTGGATCAAGCAACTGGCCACCGAATCCGCCTACGGCCGCGTCTTCGCGGCGGCACCGAACTTCGCGTTCGAACTCGCCGCACAGCGCGGCCGCCCACCCGCGGGACAGACCTGGGACCTGAGCAATGTGGCGGGCCTGCTCAACGGATCCGAACCGGTCACCATCTCGGCGATCGAGAAATTCAACGAAGCCTTCGGCCCCTACGGATTTCCCCCGTCGGCCATCAAACCGTCCTACGGCATGGCCGAGGCCACGCTCTCGGTCGCCACCATCGCGCCCGACGAATGCCCCAGCCTGATCTACCTGGATCGCGCGCAGCTCGCCGAGGACCGTGCCGTGCCCGTGTCCGCCGACGACCCCACTGCCGTGCCCCACGTCTCATGCGGTCAAGTGATCTCCAGCCAGTGGCTGGTGATCGTCGACCCGCGCACCGGAGCTGAACTGCCCGAAGGGGAAATCGGTGAGATCTGGCTGCACGGCGACAACATCGGCCGCGGCTACTGGGGCCGCGCCCGCGAGACGCAGGCGACCTTCCACAACCGGCTGCACTCGCGCCTGGACAACAACAGCCACGCCACCGGAACCGCCGAACACAGCCGGTGGCTGCGTACCGGGGATCTCGGGGTGTACCTGAACAACAGTCTCTACGTCACGGGCCGCATCAAGGACCTCGTCATCATCGACGGACGCAACCACTACCCCCAGGACATCGAGGCGACCGCGTCGGACGCTTCCCCGGCCGTGCGCTCCGGGTACGTCGCGGCCTTCTCGGTCGCGGCCAATCAGCTCGCCGAGGCCGCCATCGCCGACACCAGCGAACGGCTGGTGATCGTCGCCGAACGCGCACCCGGATCCGGCCGCGTCGAACAAGCACCCGTCACCGACGCCATCCGCGCCGCCATATCCCGCACCCACGCACTACCGGTAGCCGACGTCCGACTCGTCGCCGCAGGCGCAATACCCCGCACCACCAGCGGAAAACTCGCCCGCCGGGCCTGCCAGGCGGAGTACCTCGCCGGCATATACGGCTAACTCACGGCTCAACTGTGCGTTGAATCACACCGAGAGTGCACCTCCCCACGTTGAGGGCGCGCGACATCGGTGTTTCACTTATGCAATGGCCACCACGAGCCCGCCGACGGCGCCTATCCAGGACGCCAAAACGGCCGATGCGAATCTCGCTGACCGCATCAACGCGCTCTTCCAGTCCCATCGGCGCCCCGACGGGCGCATGTGGACCAACGACGAGGTGGCCAACGGCATCAAGAAGGCCCACCCCGGCATCAAGGTCGGCGGCGCCTATCTGTCGGCGCTGCGCACCGGTAAGCGCGCCCGCCCCGCCATCGACCTGCTCGGCGCACTCGCCGACTTCTTCCGTGTTCCGCTCTCGGTACTCACCGATCCCGAGCGCACCTACTCACTCGACGAGCGACTGGGCGCCCTGGACGAGACCACGCGGGACGAGGTGGAGCTGATCGCGTTGCGCGCGATCGGCCTGAACAAGCAGAGCCTGGAGACCGTCGCCGCGGTGCTTGACCACGTGCGCGCACTCCAGGGCCTGCCGACGGTGGACAACTCGGTCAGCAACGGGCAGTAATCATGCCGAAGATGCGTTGTGTGACAACCGATCTGCGGTCCACTCGCCAGCTTCAGGCGATGCACCAGCAGTGTGCGCGCAAGCTCGCCGACCTTGGGCTTGAGTCGCTGACCACCGTCGAAGACATCCGCGCCCGCGCCAGCGAGCTCAGCCAGCGCGACATCCAGCTGGTCCCCTACTCGCTGTCCGGCAGTGGAGTACACGGCTTGCTGGTGCGCACCGATGCCACCGACTACGTGGTGTACGACAGCGACACCACCACCATGCATCGCGAGCACATCATCCTGCACGAGCTGAGCCACGTGATGTGTGGGCACACCGGGTCGAGCAAGCGCGAGCTGGCCGAAGTCCTGTGCCGCGAAACCTATCTGGACGATCAGGAAGTCGAGGCCGAAATGCTGGCCTCGATGATGGGACAGCGCGTCAGCCCCGACAGCCACCGTCCGATCGCCGTCACGAATGCCAACCTGCGACGGATCTTGGCATCGCTGACCTTGGAAGGCCTGCCGGCGGCGCCGTGACGTCAGTTTTCGAAGACTCTGCCGCTGCGTATTCGGTAGCGGCCGTCTTCAGCTTTGGCGCCGTTGCGGTGGTCGCCGCCGCCATGCTGCGCTCGCGGGTACGGCCGCCGGCCTCCGTGGCGCTGCTGTTGTCGTTCCTGTTCAAGGGGATCGCCGTCACCCTGGCGACCCCGCCCCTGTACGAGAAGTTCGACAACCTGGTCGGTGTACACAACATGGGCCGGCTCGTGTTGAACCTGTCCGGCGGTATGGCATGGACCGCATGCGTTCTCACCGTCATCACCTTCTGGGGTGAATCCGGCCCGCGCGCGGTGCAGCGCGCACGGCTCTGGGTCTGGATGGCGGTGGCCATCGGCGCCGCCCTGACTCTCTGCTGGTTTGTGGCACCCACTTCCGAACTGCCGCAGGACTTCTACGCATCGCACGGCAACAAGCCCGCCTGGGTCGCCTACATGCTGATCTATCTGATCACCTACGGCCTGGGCGCCCTGCTGATCATCATCAAGTGCCTGCAGTACGCCCGTTTTCACGACGTGGCGTGGCTACGGCGCAGCATGCTGCTCACCGCTGCCGGGGCCACCATGTGCTTGGCGTTCTGCATCATGCGGGCCCACTCGGCGATCTACGGCATGATCACCAACGACAGCTATTCCTGGCAGCGGCTGGCACCGCTGGCCGCCACGATCGGCCAGATCCTCATCGTGATAGGTCTTGCGGGGCCGTCCTTCTCACAGCTGATCTCCTCGATTCGCCAACGCATCCAGACCTACCGGTGGCACCGCCAGCTCGAACCGCTGTGGACCGCGCTGTACGAGGGCAACACCCAGATCGCACTGGCCCCGCCCAGCGCCGCGATCGGCGACCACAACTACCGGCTCTACCGCAGGATCGTGGAGATTCGCGACGGCCTGAGTGCCATCCGCCCGTACATCGCCGAGGACACCTCTTCCACCTCGGCGGCCCGCCAGATCCATTCGGCCATCGAACAACAACGCATCGCGCCGCGTAATGAAACATGCTCGGGTACCAAGATCATCGGTGAGGTTCCCGGTGCGAACCGCAAGCAAGAACTGCGCTGGCTCCTGGATGTCTCGCACGGGCTTCAGCAGATCAACCGCCGACACACACCTGAGGCGCCAGCGCCGCATCTGGCTTCTTCGTCCTACGCCCAGGGGAATTCCTGACGGCCCGGACGATCTCCCGGCCGGCGATGAACACCAGGTAGGAACCGAACACCAGCGCCAACCAGCGGGCATTGAGCGCCAGCGCCAACAGCGCACCGATCACCGTGCCCGGCAAGGCAAATGCCGCCAACCGAAATCCGATCGGTGCGTCGGCGGTGCCCTGCCGCAGGTGCGTGGTCGCCGCGACGAGCGCGTTGGGCAGCATCACCATCAACGAGGTGCCCTCCGCCACGTGCAGATCGGAGCCGAAGAGCACCAACATCGCCGGCACGGTGAGCAGCCCGCCACCGAGGCCGAGCGCGGCCGACCAGGCGCCCACCACGAATCCGACGACGGCCCCGATGGCGATCACCGCGGGGACATGGGCAAGCACACTTTCGGGCAGCAGCGCCTCGCCCGCCGAGGGGTCTATGCCCGCAGCGCTCAACAACAGCTTGGTGGCGGTGGCCAGCAGCACGAACACGAACAGCGCCTTGAGAATCCATTCCGGGATTCGCGCCACCAGCTTGGCACCCACCACCGCGCCGATGACGCCGCCCGCCATCAGACCGGCCCCGGCCACCACGTCCACCTTCGCCCCGTGCAACGCGTAGACGGTGCTGCCCGCAATCGCCGCCGAGACGTTCGGCAGCGTCGAGGTGCCGTGAATGACGGCCCGGGTCAACGTGGTCGCCCGCGCCAGCGAGGGAACGGTGATGACGCCGGTGCCACCACCCAGCAGCCCGCCCGATACGCCGCCCAGTACCCCGATACGAGCGAGAGTCCCCAAGCCGGGGCGTTCGGTCATCCGGCCACCCGGAGCTTCTCGATGTCGGAGAACTCGGACAGCCGGAAGAACGCCTCGGCGCGGTCCAGGATGCGCTCGCGCATGGTCACCGTCTGGCCATGGTTGCAGCCGTCGAGCAGGGCGAAGTAGGCGCGCGGCATACGCACCGCGGCCTCCCGAGACTCGGCCAGCCGCATCGGGTCCTCGGAACCGGCGAAAAACAGTGTGGGCGTGTCGATCTGAAGCAATGCCTCTTCCGCGACACCCGGTTCGTCGTCCCATTGGCGCAGCAAGGCCGCCAGTCCGCGCTGCCCCAGCGCATCGATCGTCGCCCGGAAGCCCGACCCCATCTGTTGACCGCGATGCGACTCCCACCCGTCGACGAATGCCGCAAGTCCGGATTCCTCAACCACGCGCACGGCATTCGGGAAGATCAGCACGTCGACCGCGCCGCGCTGTGGGCGGTGCGAAGACCCCGCCACCACCAGCGAGGTGAGCCGCTCCGGGGCAGTGGCCGCCAGGGTCAGGCCGATCCGTCCGCCCAGCGAGTAGCCGAGGTAGTGCGCCCGATGGATGTCCAGGTGATCCAGTACGGCGCAGACATCCCGCGCCGACGAGGCGATGGCGTAGCCGCCGGGATGGTCGGGTTTCTCACTGGCGCCGTGCCCGCGCACGTCGATGGTGGTCACCCGGTACTGCTGGGAGAGCTGCGCGATGTACCCATGCTTGGACCACACGGTCGAGTTCTGCAAGCTGCCGTGCACCAGCACCACGTCGGCGACGCCCGGCCGGGCGCGCCCGTATGTCCGGTAGGCGACCGCGGCACCATCCGGGTCCGACCGTCGTACGAAACCCGTCTCCGAGACCCCAATTTCGCGTACTTCGGCCTTCGACATGGAAGTTGACACGAGGAAACCAAACCTTCCGCACCTAATCAAACATTTTGCTGATCCGGGCTCGTACGCGACGCTGCGTCACTCAACTCACCGTTATGAGATCGAGTTGATATCTCAACTGTCAGTTGATTTCTCTCATACGTCAAGTCAGGGAGAGTTAAGACTGTCAACTGTGACTCAGCTCACAAAGGGTGAGGTCAAGGCGAGCTACCGCAAAGATATCGCGATGCCGTCCAGGATGTCGTGCTCACTGACCACCAGCTCGGTGATCCCGGCACGGTCAGACAACTCACGCGCCAATTCCTCCACGACGATGGAGCCACCGCCGATCACGTCGACGCGCCCCTCATGCATCGGCCCCAGGGCAGCCCGCTCGGCGCGCGGCATCGCGATCAGCGAGGACGTCACCTCGGCCAGACGCCCCAGCGGCACCCGCGAAAGATGGATCGCGGCCGGGTCGTACACATCCAGCCGATGGGCAAGGGCCGCCAGCGTGGTGAAGGTGCCCGCGACCCCCACCCAGGTTCGCGCGCCCTGCACCGGCACGACGGCGAATGTCCGCGCCAACTGAGCCCGCACCGCATCGCGTGCCGCAGCGATCTCGTCGGCGGTGGGCGGGTCCGAGTGCAAGCACCGCTCGGTGAGCCGCACGCAGCCGATGTCGGCCGAGAAGCTGGCCTGCACCCCATCGGCATCGCCGATCACCGTCTCGGTGGACCCCCCACCAAGGTCGACAACCACGAAGGGCCCCGCCGCCGCGTCCAGCTCGCCCACCGCGCCGGCGAACGAGAGCGCCGCCTCTTCGGTGCCGGTGATGACCTCCGCGACGGCGCCGGGCACCACATCTCCCAGCAGCCCAGCGGTCATCGCGAAGAACGCCTCGCGGTTGGAGACATCGCGGGCAGCCGAGGTGGCGACCATACGAACCCGCTGCACCTCAAGTGATTTCATCAGCCCGACATACGCCGCCAGCGCGACCCGAGTCCGCTCGATGGCCTCCGGCGCGAACTCCCCCGTCGCGTCGACACCCTGACCCAGGCGCACGATCCGCATCTCGCGGTGCACGTCGGACAACCGTCCGGCGTCATCGATATCCGAGATCAGCAGACGAATCGAGTTGGTACCGCAATCGACGGCGGCGACACGAGTCACTCCCACACCTCGGGAAGCACGCCCGGCATGGTGCCCGCCAGCTCACGAATTGCCTCATCCCCCAAGGGATTTACCCCCGGGCCCGCGGCCAGCGAGTGCCCGATCAACACGTGCAGGCACTTGACCCTGTCGGGCATGCCGCCCGCGGTCACGCTGGTTCCCAGCGACTCGATGGCATCGCGCTCGGCCAGATAGCTCTCGTGTGCCCGCCGATACGCGGCGGCCAGATCCTCATCAGCGGCAAGGCGTTCGGTCATATCGCGCATCAGACCGCCGGACTCCAGTCGGCTGGCCGCGGCGGTGAGAGCCGGATGCGTCAGGTAGTACAGCGTGGGGAACGGCGTGCCGTCGGGCAGCCGTGGGGCGGTCTTCACCACGGCGGGCTCACCGTTGGGACAACGGTAGGAGACCTCCAGCATCCCTCGCGGTGCCCGGCCCAATTGCGCTGTGACCGCGGCAATGTCGTCGTCAGAGATCACGGGCGCGGAGCTGTCGGTGCGGGCACGGCGGGCGGCGCGGTCGGTATGTCCGTCGGCGAGTCGGCGATGTTGTGCCACAGGTTGGTGTACCAAGGGTTGCCGTTGTCCACGGGCCCCTGTCCCTGCGGCCTGGCGTCGACGGGGGTGTTGGGTAGCTGCACCTGGAAGGGCACCTCACCGGGCATCACGAATCCCAGCCGCTCGCGCGCTTGAGCGGCGATGTAGGCCGGGTCGGCCAGTCGGCGCTTCTTGTCCTCGAGCGAGGCAATCTGGTCGCGCAGTTGGGCTTCCGCGGCCGCGAGCTGGTTCTTCTCGGCCTGCTGCGAGAAGTAGGTGCGCACCGGACCCGCCACGGTCAAGGTCAGCGCGCACACCACCGCCGCCAGGATGGCGGCTCGCCGCGCGGTAGAGCCCAAGCGCTGCTCGGACTGATGCTCGGCGCTGCGTTCGATCGATGCGGCCACCGCATCGGTAACCCCGCCGCTCTTGGCCGCCTTGGCCGGTGCTGCCGGGCCATTGCGGGCCGGACCCCTGACGACCTTCTGCGCCGGACGCTTGACCGGCGTCCGTTTACGCGCGGCCGGAGCCGGCCCCCGCGACCTACCGGACGCGGGGCGGCGCCTGGGTTCCGCCATAGCTCGGCCTCAGTTCCAACCGCTAGTTGGACGGCTCGATCGAAAAACGCGGGAAGGCAAGATCTCCCGCGAAGCGGGCAGCGTCCCCCAGTGTTTCCTCGATACGCAGCAGCTGGTTGTACTTGGCCACCCGCTCGCTACGTGCCGGGGCGCCCGTCTTGATCTGGCCGCTGCCCACCGCGACCGCCAGGTCGGCGATGGTGGTGTCCTCGGTCTCGCCACTGCGGTGGCTCATCATCGTCTTGTAGCCGCTGCTGTGCGCCAGCGTCACCGCGTCCAGCGTCTCGGTGAGGGTGCCGATCTGGTTCACCTTGACCAGCAGGGCATTCGCGGCGCCGCGCTCGATGCCTTCTTCCAGGCGCTCGGGGTTGGTGACGAAGAGGTCGTCGCCGACCAGTTGCACGCGGTCACCGATGGCCGTGGTCAGTGCGACCCATCCGTCCCAGTCGTCCTCCGAGAGCGGGTCTTCGATGGACACCAGCGGGTAGGCGTCCAGCAGCTCGGCGTAGAACGCGCCCATCTGCTCGGCGGTGCGCTTCTCCTTCTCGAAGCTGTATCCGTCTGCGGCGCTGTAGAACTCGGTGGCCGCGACGTCCAGCGCCAGCGCCACATCCGAACCCAGCGTGAGGCCCGTCGCCTCGATGGCGGTGCTGATCAGATCCAACGCGGCCCGGGTGCCCGCGACATCGGGTGCGAATCCACCCTCATCGCCCAGGCCGGTGGACAAACCCTGCTTCTTGAGCACGGACTTGAGCGAGTGGTACACCTCGGTGCCCCAGCGCAGGGACTCCTTGAAGCTCGGTGCGCCGATGGGCGCCACCATGAACTCCTGCACGTCCACCCCGGTGTCGGCGTGCGCGCCGCCGTTGAGGATGTTCATCATCGGCACCGGCAGGATGTGCGCGTTCGGGCCGCCCAGGTAGCGGAACAGCGCCAGGCCGGCCGAATCGGCGGCGGCCTTGGCCACGGCCAGCGAGACGCCCAGAATGGCGTTGGCGCCGAGGCGCGACTTGTCCGGGGTGCCGTCCAGATCGAGCAGGGCCTGATCGATGAGGCGCTGATCGTCGGCGCTCTCTCCGATGATGGCCGGGGCGATCTCGTCCAGCACGGCGTTCACGGCCTTGGTGACACCCTTGCCGCCGTAGCGGGCGTCGCCGTCACGCAGCTCCACGGCCTCATGCTCACCGGTGGAGGCACCCGAGGGGACCGCCGCCCGTGCGAACGTGCCGTCGGTCAAGGCGACCTCGACCTCGACGGTCGGGTTGCCACGTGAATCGAGGATCTCGCGCGCGCCTACCTGCTCAAGAATCGGCACTGTCTCTCCTTTGGGGTGCTGCGGTTCCGTCGTCGTACATTGATGAGCCGCTGGGGCGAAGAACGTCGGGTACAGACTAGTGCTACAGCGTGCCACCCTTGGCGTAGGCCGTGGCCCAGTCCCGTACCTGCTCGGCGTACACGTCCGACATGTTGTAGGCCCACAGTGCCTTGATCCAGCCGTCGGTGGTACTCAGGTCGCCCCCGCGCGAACACAGGTAGCCGGCCGCCGACAGTGCCGCATCGTCGATGTTGTCCGGGCTCGGCTCGCCCTCACCGGCTGCGCGGACACCGTAGATACGCCAGGTCTCGGGGATGAACTGCATGGGTCCCATGGCCCGATCCTGATTCGCGTCACCATCCAAGACGCCCTTGTCGGTGTCCGGAAGCCGCAGGTTTCCGTTGGACCCGTCCAGCCGCACCCCGCGGATGGGCGGCAAGGCGTCACCATTGGGTTGAAGCTCGGCACCGTGGTAGGTGCCGTTGTGGCTCTCGACGGTCCCTATTCCGGCCAGCGTCGTCCACGCGATCTTGCAACGCGGATTCTCGCGCTCGGCAACCTTGGCCGCGTAGGCGTAGGCCTCCAGCGCGATGACGGGAATTCCGGTCTTCTGGGCGCGCGGTGTGGACCATTCGCGGAGCTGATCGGCCGGACGGCCATGAAGGTGTTCGGGCGGCGTCGCGATATCGGGAACCGGATCGCCGGACGGCGGGGGCACCCCCTGCGGCAGCGGCGTACGCCCGCCCAACTGCCAGGAACAGCCCGCTGCCAGCAGAAACATCGAGATGGAGACGACGAGCACGATCCGCACTAAGCGCGCCGACAAGGAGCGCACGGCGAGGGACGACACGACGGAACTCCTAGACGGTGCGATGGATTGCCTTCCATCGTTGCATGCGCTGGGCACTTGCCCACGCAGCCGATGCTGTGCCGACGCCCACGCCCCCGGGTTTCAGGTAAGGTCAGCCGCACCTTGGCAAGCATTGGCTAGCCAAAGTCCCATGAAGGAAAAGGACCCTGGACATGCGCAGTATCGGCGTCCTAGCCGACGGGCCGACGAACTTCTCGCAATACTTCAGCAGCGGTCTCATCGGACTACGCGAAGGGCTCGAATGCGGGATCGTCGTGATGATCTTGATCGCGTTCCTTGTGAAGTCCAATCGCCGTGACGCCCTGCGCTGGGTGTGGCTGGGTGTGGCCGGTGCCATCGCGATGACCCTGATCATCTTCCTGACGATCCATTTCGGCAGTAACACCATCAGTGACCTGGGCGCCGAGGCGATCGCCGGGGTGGCCTCGCTGGTCGCGGTCGCCATCGTCACCGCCATGGTGCTGTGGATGCGTACCGCCGCGGCCGGCATCGCCGGAGAGTTACGCCACGGCATGGCACAGGCCCTGGAGACCGGGGCACTGGCGGTCTTGACCGTGGCGTTCCTGTCGGTCGGGCGCGAGGGCGTCGAGACGGCGCTGTTCATGGTCGGCTACGCCAAGGCCGAAACCGCCTGGCCCCTGGCCGGACTGGTCACCGGCGTCGCGATCGCGACGGCATTGACCTATGGCATGTACCGCGGCGCCGTGAAGATCAACCTGAGCAAGTTCTTCAAGTACACCGGCGCCTTCCTGGTGGTGGTGGCCGCGGGCATCCTGTCCTACGGCATCGGCGCCCTGCAGACCGTCGGCTGGCTTCCCGGCCTGTCGCACAAGGCCTTTGACATCACCGGCTGGTTCGACTGGAGCGCCTGGTACGGGGAGCTGCTGCGCGGGATCTTCAACGTGACACCGACTCCGACGGTGCTGCAACTTGCCGGCTGGGTCATCTACCTGGTGATCGTGCTCGGTCTGTTCCTCCGTCCGGTGGCTGCTCAGCCGGCGGCGTCTACCACCACTACCGAAGCCCAACCCGAGAGGACCGCTGGATGAAAACATCACCTGCCTACGTGGCCGCCGCACTTGCGCTGGCCACCGGCGCGACACTGGCCGGCTGTACCCCCAAGGAACCCACCCAGGGCGGTGCCGCGGGCGCCGGCCAGGAGATCACCGTCACCGCCACCGACTCCAGCTGCGAGGTGTCAAAGACCGAGGGCACCACGGGCCCCGTCACGTTCAACGTGACCAACAACGGCTCGAAGGTCACCGAGTTCTATGTCTACGACAAGGGCGACCGTGCGCTCGGCGAGGTCGAGAACATCGGCGCGGGCATCAGCCGCAAGCTCATCGTGCAGTTCACCGAGCCGGGCACATATCAAACCGCCTGCAAGCCCGGCATGATCGGCGACGGCATCCGCGGCGACTTCACGATCACCGGTACCGCGGTGAAGCTGGACGCCGAGGGCAAGTTCAAGGACGCCACGGACCGCTACCGCGGCTACGTGATCAGCCAGGTCGACGCCCTGAGCGAGGCGGCCGCGAAGTTCGTCGCGGCGGTGAAGGCCAAGGACATCGCCTCCGCCAAGGCGCAGTACCCGACCAGCCGCGTGTACTACGAACGGATCGAGCCCGTCGCCGAGGCCTTCCCGAATGACCTGGACCCGCGAATCGACTTGCGCGAGGCAGATCTTCAACCCGGCGAGAAGTGGACCGGTTATCACCGAATCGAAAAGGATCTGTGGGTGACGGGCCTGCAGCCCGATACCGACGCGATCGCCGATCAGCTGCTCAAGGACATCAAGGAGCTCTCGGACGGCGTGCGGGCCAAGGACTTCGACATCAACACCACCAAGATCGCCGGCGGGGCGCAGACTCTGCTCGACGAGGTGGCCCGGACCAAGATCTCCGGTGAGGAAGAAACCTTCAGCCACACCGACCTGTGGGACTTCCAGGCCAACGTCGACGGCTCGCAGAACGCGGTCGCGACCGTGCGGCCGATCCTCGACGAGCGCAAACCCGAACTGGGACAGGCCATCGACAAGCGCTTCAAGGAGGTCGACACCCTGCTCGGCAAGTACCGCAAGGGTGACGGATTTGTCTTCTACGACACGGTGACCCAGGATCAGCGCATCGAGCTGGCACATGCCATCGACGCGTTGTCCAAGGAGGTCAGCGAGGTGCAGGGTGTCATCGCCAGCCGGTAGTGGAATCAACCGCCGCAAGCTGCTGGGCGCGGCGGGGGTCACCGCCGCCGTCGCCGGGGCGGCCGGGGCAGGAGTGTTGGGCGGCCGTGCGAGCGCGGCCAGCACCGGTCCGGTAAACACCAAGGTCCCGTTCCGCGGCGAGCACCAGGCCGGGATCGTCACCCCGGCTCAGGACCGGATGCACTTCTGCGCCTTCGACGTGATGCCCAACGCCACCCGCGGCGAGGTTCAGGCCATGCTGCGCCAGTGGACCGAGATGGCCGAACGCATGACCCAGGGCCAGGAGACCACACCGGGCGGTGCAGTGGACGGCAATCCCTATGCCCCGCCAACGGATACGGGCGAGGCGCTCGACCTCGCCGCCTCCGCGCTGACGCTGACGATCGGCTTCGGCCCGTCCTTCTTCCGCAAGGACGGCGTGGACCGGTTCGGTATCGCCGACAAGCTGCCGGCACCGCTGCAGGAGCTGCCGAAATTCCGCAACGAGAAGCTTGACCCCGCGCGCTGCGGCGGCGACATCTGCATCCAGGCCTGCGCCGACGACCCACAGGTCGCAGTGCACGCGATCCGCAATCTTGCCCGGGTGGGTTTCGGCACCGTCGCGGTCAAGTGGTCACAGCTGGGCTTCGGCCGCACCTCGTCCACCAGCCGATCGCAGGTGACCCCGCGAAACCTGTTCGGCTTCAAGGACGGAACCCGCAACATCAAGGCCGAGGACACCGGCAAGGTCGAGGCCAGTGTCTGGGTGGGCAAGGGCGACAATCCCGAATGGATGACCGGCGGCACCTACCTGGTGGCGCGGCGCATCCGGATGCTGATCGAGAGCTGGGATCGCACGGTACTCAACGAGCAGGAACGAGTCATCGGGCGTACCAAAGGATCCGGCGCGCCGATCGGTCAGACCGACGAGTTCGCGCCCATTGCCTTCACCGGCGACAAGCCGGACGGCGAACCGCTGCTGGACGTGGACGCGCACGTGCGGCTGGCCTCCGCCGAGGAGCTGGGCGGCATCGAGATCCTGCGCCGCGGTTACAACTTCACCGACGGCTCGGACGGTTTCGGGCATCTGGACGCGGGACTGTTCTTCATCGCCTTCGTGCGCAATCCACAGACCCAGTTCATTCCCATGCAGCGCAAGCTGGCCACCGAGGATGCTCTCAACGAGTACATCCTGCACACCGGGTCGGCCCTCTTCGCCTGCCCGCCGGGCCTGGGCCCCAAGGAATACTGGGGCCAGGCACTCTTCGGCTAGCCGAGCAAGGCCCTTCCGTACCAGTCGTTCTCATCGGTGACGCCCGGTAAGGCGAAAAAGTACCCGCCACCGAACGGCTGCACATAGTCCACGAGGGGCTCGTCGTTCAACCGGTTCTGCACGGTTTCGAACTGGCGCTCGAGGTCCTGCTGGAAACACACGAAGACATGTCCCGACTGCATGTTCCCGTTCGGTTCCACGCCCAGGTCGTAGTTGTAGGAACGCCGGACCAGCCGCTGGTTGTCGGTTTCCGCAGTGCGCGGATTGGCCAGCCGGATGTGTGCGTCCAACGGAATGGTCTGTCCTTCAGGATCAGTCGTGTAGTTGGGGTTATCGAATTCATTGTTGCCGTCCAACGGCGCACCACTGTCGCGGCGCCGGCCGAACATCCGTTCCTGTTCGTTGATGGACACACGGTCCCAGAACTCGACCAGCATCCGGATGAGGCGCACCACCATGTAGGTGCCGTCCGCGGTCCAGGCGGGTTCGCCATCGCCCACCCAGATCAGCTTTTCGGCATCGCTTGACACCGGGTTCGCGGTACCGTCCTTGAACCCCAAGAGGTTTCGGCCCGTTCCGGACGGGCGCGGAGGTGAGTTGTACCCCTCTATACGCCACCGCATCTGCAGATGCCCGCGCACCGCGCGAGTGATGTCGCGCAGGGCGTGATGCACCGTATCCGGGTTGTGCGCACACAACTGAACCAACAGATCCCCGTGCGACCAGGCCGGGTCCGGAAAATCGTTGGGGAACACGGTCATGGGCTTCAGTTTGGCGGGCTTGCGCTCGGCCAGGCCGAATCTGGTGTCGAAGAGACTCGACCCGACGGCAACCGTCACCGTGAGCCCGTCGGCCTCGACCACCGGACCGACCACCGCACTGTCGGCCGGCGGTTGCCCCACACCGAGTTCGGGCGGCGTGCCGCCCGTGCAGAGAAACCGTGCCCGTTCGGTCAGCTTCCGCAAGACGCCCGCCAACGCATCCTTGGTCTGCGACGTCACATCGAAAGCCACGTGGCACGCGAAATTCTGCTTCTCGGCCGGGGCAGGGGTGAGGATTCCCGATTGTTTGGCCCCGTGGAACGGGTATCGACTCGGGGGCACGGCCACCGCTGCGGCGTTCGCATCGACCTCGGCTCCCTTGGCAAGCACCGCGCCCGTCACGGCCGTGCCGGCGGCACCGATGGCGGCGCCCCGTATGAAACTCCTGCGGTTGACATCCATGTTGCCCGGCTCCCTCGTCAACGGCTCGGCGGAAGTTCGATCAGCAGCGGCACCGAGGCGAGCGTCTCGAGCACGTGCCCCAACGCGGCATCGACCGCCTGACGACCACTCAGTGGCACCTGCGCCAGCGGACGCCAGTGCCCGCCCTGCTGCGTCGCCTTGAGCGTGCCGTCAAGCACATCGAGCTGGGAATTGATTTGCGTCAACAACTTTGGTGCACGCGGGTTGATCAGCACGGAGAACTGCTCCAGCACCGCACGAGTGGCCTCGACGGCTGCCGCGGCCTCCGGGTACTCCGTGCCGGCTCCCTGGTTGGTGTAACCCATCAGCTGAAACCGCAGGGTGTCCTCCAGGATTTCGTGCGGACGCTTGGTCTGGTCGGCCGGTTCGGTCATCACATCGGCAAGGTTGGCCCGCAGCTTGTCGATGGTGGCCACCAATTCGTCGGCCACCGGCACCAATGCCGACGGCGGCTGCCCGTGCCACAGCCCGTATTCCAGACGGCGCAGGCCCTTGAAATCGGGATCGTTCACGCCTCCGGGCAGCCCATGCGGAAGCCCGGCGATGGCATCACCGTAGTCCTTGAAACTGCCGTAGGCAGCGCCGATTCGATTCCACGTCAGGATCGTCGGCAGCCAATCATTCTTGGCCGCTTCGGCATTGCCCGAAACCAGGTCGCCGCGAAGAACCCGTACCTGCGCCCCCAGCATCCCCAGGAGATTGTCGGCGTAGCGCTGGTAAGACGCCATGGGCGCCGTGAGGTCGTCCTTGGTCACCCGCACGACGGGCTGCGGTGCGCCGGGCACGGACTTCCCGCTTACCTGCTGGATCGCCGAATATCTGGCAGGTTCCCCGGCCATCAGACAGACGAACTTGTACGTGCCGTCCGACAGCGTCGCCGTCAAGGTGGCACTGGTGGACGGTCCGAGGGTCTCGATCTCACCCACCACCCCATTGCTCGCATCCACCAGGTTGATCTCGCCGGTCTTGCCCGACTTGTTGACGACAGAGAATGTCTGCACCCCGACCCCGGCGGACTTCCAGTCGTCTGCGCACCCCGCGGCGGTCACCGTGACGCGCGTATCGGCATCGGGACTGGCCGACGGCAGAATCGCGATGACCCCGGCGGCCACCACGGCCGGCACCACCACGATGGCGGCGGCCACCACGATCGGCCGCCGACCGATCAGCCGGGCGAATGCCGAAGGTTCAGCGTCCGGTTCGGGTGCGGCGGCGGCCGGACGGGCCTGGCGTGATGCGCGCAGGAACGCGGGGATCACCGCGATCAGGTACCCGACCCAGGCCAGCACCTGCAGCACGGTCATGCGCGGGGTGAGCTGAGTGATGCCGGTGATGATGGTGACCCACCAGGAGTCCGCCGAAATGTGTTGGCTCAGATCGAATGCGTACCAGGATCGCCCGGGCAGCCAACCCGCCGTCTGTAAATCTCCGATTCCGTAGGCCAGGATGCCCGCCGCGATCACGATGAGTATCAGCGCGGTACGTGTGAAGAACACCTTGAGGTTGAGCTTGACGGCGCGGCGGTACAGCAGCCAGCACAACGCCACCGCGATCGCGAGCCCGATGGCCCCGCCGATCACCGGTCCGGCGGTCTCCCCCGCCGCCTTCGCGGCGGTCCAGAAGAACAGCGTGGTCTCCAGCCCCTCACGGGCCACCGCCAGGAACGCGGTCAACGCCAGCGCACCCGCACCGAGAATCAGGGCGTGCTCGACCTTGCCGGACAACTCCCCGGACAAGTTGGCGGCCGTGCGCGACATCCAGAAGATCATCGCGGTGACCAATCCGACGGCAAGGATGCTCAACAGGCCACCCACGATGTCCTGGCCGTGTGCGCCCAGCGAGCCGGTGGTGGAGGTGAGCACCGCCGCGAAGCTGGCCGACACCGCCAGCGCACCGAGCACTCCCAGCCAGACCGGGGCGGTGACGCGGCGCCGTTCGGCCGCCAGCGGCGAGCGGTGCACAGCGGCAAGCAGGATGCTGACCACAAGCCCTGCTTCGAGGCCTTCTCTCAGGCCGATCAGCAGGTTGGGGACGGCATCCGATAACACCACGCAGATAAGGTATGGCGCACCTAACAACTGTGCAAATACTGTGCGGCGATAGTCCCGCGAGATCGGGCACAAAGTCCCCGATCGCGCCGCCCCGCCTAGCGCTCGGCGGGTGCCTCGGAGTTCTCCCCAGCAGGCTCCTCAACCGGATTCTTCAGCCAGTGCTCGCGCCATTCTCCGGCATCCACATCACGCAGATCGGCACTGGCCAAGCCGGAGGCGTTGTCCGCTCCAGAACGTGCGGCCAAGATGCTCTTCTCGGCGCGCCGGATCGTGTCCATGAATTCCAAAACATCTGCGCGCAAGAGATTCTCGGCGTCACCATCGAGGTCTATGGTGACCGACAACAGCTGCGCGGGGATCAGCTCCCTGGGCAGGCCCGCGGCCGTCGCCCGGCCGAGCACCTTCTGCGCCAACGCCAGCGCGGGCTGGCTGCTGGAGACGCCGTCCAGGCAGGAGTCGCGATCCTTCTCCTGCGCCTTGCGCTCTTCCCATTGCGCCAGTTGCTCTTCCAGCGAGATCGAAGTGGAGTCGCCACCGGCACCCAAGATCACCGGGATGCGGTTGCCCAGCTTCTTCAGCAGCGTCTCGGCCACATCGTCGATGTTGAACGGGTGCTCCGGGGCGTCCTCGGCGATGCGGGCGTGGAAGAGCACCTGCAGCAGCACATCGCCCAGCTCTTCACGCAACTCGTCGGCGTCACCGGTGCGCACGGCGTCGAACAGCTCGTAGGTCTCTTCGAGCAGGTAGCGCCGCAACGAATCGTGGGTCTGGGTGCTCTCCCACGGGCCGTTGGTCCGCAGCCTGTCCATCACTGCCACCGCGTCGATGAGCTTTTCACCCTGACGCGCGGGCGGTTCGATGACCTTGGCTCCTGCCTGGATTCGCGCCCGCACCTCCGGGTGGTCGCGGTCCGAGGACAGCAGCGCGGGCGCATCCTCCCCGATGTACACCGGACGCGCGGTCGACAGCGTCCACGCCAGCCGGACCGGGAGTTCCTCGGTGTATTGCAGATCGCCGGCGAGCAAACCGACTGCCTCGACCGGAACCATGGACGGATGGCGGGGGTCGACGAGTATGACGGTCATTTGCTCACCTCCACTGGTGTTATATCAACACTGCCCGCGGGGCGCCCCGACAATGCAAGCAGCAGATCGACGATCATGTGCACGAGCTCCAAATCGCGAATCCGGTCCGAGCCCACACCGCCATCGCCGGAGCGCGGGATAGGAACCTGCACAACGGAAGTCGTCGCGCGATACTGAGCGGCCGGGTGCAAACGCTTCAGCCGCAACTGCGCCGAGTCCAGAAGTGGCAACGGCTGTATTCGGATGTTGGTGCCGACCACCGAAAGATCGGTGATACCCATCTCGCGGCACAGCAACCGCAGCGAGGCGACGGCGACCAATCGCTGCACCGGAAGGGGCAGCGGCCCATAACGGTCGGTGAGCTCCTCCACGGCCGCACCGATCTGTGCGGTGTCCGCAGCGGCCGCGAGACGGCGGTATGCCTCGAGCCGCAATCGGTCGCTGCCGATGTAGTCCGTGGGCAGATGCGCGTCGACCGGCAGATCGATGCGCACCTCCGAAGAAGACGCAGCCTCCGGAGTCTGCACGGTCTTCCCGTCTGCGGCGGCGCGGTATGCCTCGACGGCCTCCCCGACCAGTCGCACGTACAGATCGAAGCCCACCCCGGCGACGTGACCGGACTGCTCGACGCCGAGCACGTTGCCCGCGCCGCGGATTTCGAGATCCTTCATGGCCACCGCCATACCGGCACCCAGATCATTGTTCTGCGCGATGGTCGAAAGCCTGTCGTAGGCGGTCTCGGTGAGCGGCACCTCGGGCGAGTACAGAAAGTAGGCGTATCCGCGTTCGCGACTGCGGCCGACACGACCGCGCAGCTGATGCAGCTGCGACAGCCCGAAGATGTCGGCCCGCTCCACAATCAGCGTGTTGGCGTTCGAGATGTCCAGGCCGGTCTCGATGATGGTGGTGCACACCAGGATGTCGTACTCCCGGTTCCAGAATCCCTGGACGGTGCGCTCCAGCATCTCCTCAGGCATTTGACCGTGTGCCACAACGACTCTGGCCTCGGGGACCAGTTCGCGTATTCGCGCGGCTGCCCGGTCGATGCTGCTCACCCGGTTGTGCACGTAGAAGGCCTGACCATCGCGCAACAATTCGCGCCGCAGAGCCGCCGCCACCTGTTTGTCGTCGTGCGGGCCCACGTAGGTGAGCACGGGGTAGCGCTCCTCGGGGGGAGTCAAGATCGTCGACATCTCACGGATGCCGGCCAGGCTCATCTCCAGGGTGCGCGGAATGGGGGTCGCGCTCATGGTGAGAACGTCCACGTGGGTGCGCAGTGCCTTGATGTGCTCCTTGTGCTCGACGCCGAAGCGCTGCTCCTCGTCGACGATCACCAGCCCGAGGTCCTTCCAGCGCACGCCGGTCTGCAGCAGCCGGTGCGTGCCGATGACGATATCGACTGAGCCATCGGCCATTCCCTCGACAACCAGCTTCGAGGTGGTCGAATCGGTGAAGCGCGAGAGACCGGCCACCTTGACCGGGAAGCCTGCGGTGCGATCGGTGAACGTCTGCAGGTGTTGGTCGGCCAGCAGCGTGGTGGGCACCAGCACCGCGACCTGCTTGCCGTCCTGGACGGCCTTGAACGCCGCACGCACCGCGATCTCGGTCTTGCCGTAGCCCACGTCGCCGCACACCACCCGGTCCATCGGAACCGGTTTCTCCATATCGGATTTCACCTCGGTGATGGCGGTCATCTGGTCCACGGTCTCGACGAACCCGAAGGCGTCTTCCATCTCCCGCTGCCATGGGGTGTCCGGCGCGAAGGCGTGCCCGGGCGCGGCCTGGCGCGCGGCGTACAGCGCGACAAGCTCACCGGCAATCTCACGAACAGCTTTGCGTGCCTTGGTCTTCGTGTTGGTCCAGTCGCTGCCGCCGAGACGGCTCAGCCCGGGAGATTCGCCGCCCACATACCGGGACAGCTGATCCAGGGAGTCCATCGGCACATAGAGACGATCGCTCTGCCCGCCGGCGGCAGCGCCGCGCTTGCTCGACGCGTACTCCAGCACCAGGTATTCGCGGCGGGCACCGCCCACGGTGCGTTCCACCATCTCCACAAACCGTCCGATGCCGTGCTGGTCGTGCACGACGAGATCGCCGGCGGTCAGGGCCAGTGGATCAACCTGGTTGCGGCGCTTGGCCGGGAGCCGCTTGCCGTCGGTGGCAGCGACCCGGCTGCCGGTGAGGTCGGTCTCGGTGACGATGACGATGTTGGCCCCCGGCAGCACCACACCGTCGGTGAGGTGTCCGCGCAGCACGCCGACCACACCCTCGACCGGCTCCGCGCCAGGCTCCAGCAGTGTTGCCGGGGTTTCGGTTTCGGCCAGCTGCTCGATGATCCGATGGGTGGTACCGGCTCCGGCCGCCACCACCACGGCACGTCCGCCCGTCATCACGTGGGCACGCAACATCGCGAAGATCTCCGCCGCGCCCTCCTTGTGGCCACGCGAGGACGGAGACGGCCGCACCGCCAGGCCGACCGCCTGGTCGTCGTCCATGCTCAACGGGCTCAGTGACCACCACGGATGCCCGGCCTCACCGGCCGTGCGCTTGACGTCGCCGAGTTCACGGAATCCCGAATCGGCCAGCGCGGCAACATCGATGGGCGCATCGGCACCGATCGCCGCGACCGACCACGACGCCTCGAGAAACTCCCTGCCGGTGCGCTCCAGGTCCGCGGCACGGGTCCGCACCTTCTCGGGGTCGCAGACCAGCACGGGCGCGTTATCGGGCAGATGGTCGACCAGCATGGTGAGCTCGCCCGAATGCAGCACGGGCAGTAGCGATTCCATTCCGTCGACGCACATACCGTCGGCCAGCTTGGCCAGCATCTCCCCCACCCCGGCGCCGAGGCGGTGCTCGCCTTCCGTGCTGCCGGAAACTCCGGCCGCCGAGGCAAGTTCGGCCGCACGGGCGCGCACCTGGTCAGTCAGCAGCAGTTCACGACAGGGCATCGCGAGTACGGAGGTGACCTCCAGCTCGGGAATCGATCGCTGATCGGCGACGGCAAAGTAGCGCATCTCGCTGACCTCGTCGCCCCAGAACTCGACACGCACCGGATGGTCTGCGGTGGGACTGAAGACATCGAGAATGCCCCCGCGCACCGCGAACTCGCCACGTCCGGCCACCATGTCCACCCGGGTGTAGGCGAGCTCGACCAGGCGCGCGATCAACCCGTCGAATTCCAGCTCGGCCCCGACCGTGAGCTCCACCGGCTCCAGATCGAACAGCTCCGGGGACATCGGCTGCAACAGCGAGCGCACGGTGGTCACCACCACACGCAGCGCCGGCCCCATCCGGGAATCCTCCGGGTGCGCCAACCGGTGCAGCACCTGCAGTCGCGCACCGACGGTGTCTACTCCGGGTGACAACCGTTCGTGCGGGAGCGTCTCCCAGGAGGGCAGCAGGGTCACCGCGTCGCCGTACACGTCACGCAGTTCGGCGGCGAGGTCCTGGGCCTCGCGGGTGGTGGCCGTCACAACCAATACGGGTGCATCGCCCGCATCGGCCATACCCGCCACGACGAAGGCACGGGCGCAGGTCGGCGCGGTCAGATCAACGCCGGTCTTGGCGGCAATGGCCGGGGCAAGCACATCGAATGCGGGATCCCGCAAAGCTGTCCGGATCACCCCGGCGAGAGGCGGGGCAGTCACAGTCATGGTGCCCTCATTCTACGGCGCCCAGATCTCGCCAAAATCGGGCCCATCACCGTCAAGGCAACGTCAAGAAATGCCACGTGCGGTCGCCGCAGGAGCACGGTGGATGCATGACACTTCTGGACCTCCTGCCGTCCTTACACAATGTGGCGCGGCCACGCGTCGACCCGGCCGTATGGCCGGTCACCACACACCTGGACGAGCAGGGCCGGATGTGCGTCGGAGAGACAGTGCTCTCGGAAATCGCGGACCAATTCCGCACTCCCGCCTATGTGCTTGACGAGGCGGACTTTCGCCACCGCGCCCGTCACTACCGCAGCACCCTGCGCGAGATCGAGGTGGCTTATGCCAGCAAGGCACTGCTGACGGCTGATGTCGCGCGCTGGGTGGCGCAGGAAGGCCTGTCCCTGGATGTCTGCTCCTCGGGCGAGCTGGCCACGGCACTCGCGGGTGGGTTCGATCCGGAACGAATCATCATGCACGGCAACGCCAAGACCCCCGACGAGCTGAGCGACGCCGCTGCGGTCGGCGTGGGCCGGATCGTGGTGGATTCCACTACCGAGATCATGTTCCTGGCGACTCGGCTCAAGAAACGTCAGCGTGTGCTGGTGCGCGTGACCCCCGATATCGACATCCACGGACACTCCGCGGTGACGACGGGTGTCACGGACCAGAAGTTCGGATTTCCACTGCACGGTGAGCACGCCTCCGACGCCGTCCGCCGCGTGCTGGACCAGCCGCTGCTGAACTTGGTGGGCCTGCACTGCCACATCGGCTCGCAGGTGACCGATTGTGCGCTCTACGGCGAGACCATCCGCCGGATGATCGCCGCGATGGCCGATATCCGGGCCAAGCACGGCGTGATCCTCGGCGAGCTCAACATCGGCGGCGGTCACGGCGTTCCCTACCGTTCGGGTGACCCCGAGCTCGACCTGGCCGAGCTGGCCGATTTCATCGACGATGCCCTGGACGCCGCCTGCGCGGCCGAGCGCTTCCCGCGTCCGCGCGTCGTGGTGGAGCCCGGCCGTGCCATTTCCGCACGCGCCGGGGTGACGCTCTATCGCGTGGTGTCGGTCAAGACCCAGCCCGGCGGGCGCACCTTCGTGGCCGTCGACGGCGGCATGAGCGACAACCCCCGCGTATCTCTCTACGACGCGAAATACAGTGTCGCGCTGGCGAACCGACACACCTCGGCCCCGCCTCAACTGGTGACGGTGGCCGGACGACACTGCGAATCCGGCGACGAGATCGCCCGGGACGTGAACCTGCCCTCGGATGTACGCCCGGGCGATGTGCTGGCCGTTGCGTGCACTGGCGCCTACAACCACAGCATGGCCTCGTCCTACAACCTGGTGGGACGTCCCCCGGTACTCGCGGTGCGCGACGGACGAGTACGCGAACTGGTACGCCGCGAGACGATCGCCGATCTACTCTCGCGGGACTGTGGCGCGCGTTAGGGCCAGTGAACAGTGGGGGCCGGTTTGGTCTGCTCGACCGTCAACGGCGGCGTGGGCTCATGGGCGGGATCAGGCGTCGAATGAATCTCCGCGTTTCCCGGTTTTGAGCACTCCTGCTGACCGGGAGCAGACTCCCGGCAGCTCGGACGACCACTTGTCGACGGCGTCTCGGACGTCGACGGCAAGGAACACGTGGCCGCACCAGGTGTGCACGGATCGGCATTGGACGCACCGATCACCATCGAGCCTCCGATCACGAGGCTCGTCACTGCTACTGACACCGCGGCGCGCGTCAGCGACAACGGCATGACTCCACCGTAGGAGCCGGAACGCACCTACGTCTAGAGCGCGGCACCGCCCTTGGTCGGGGCAACCGTCAAAGGAGGCGCGGGGATGTGGGCGGTGGGTGTCGAGTGAATTTCGGCGTCACCGGGCTCGGTACAGACCTGCTCGCCGGGCTTGGGCTCCCCGCACTTCTCGTGCCCGCCGGCCGGCGGAACGACAGCGGTGGGCAACGCGCAATGCTCGGCACCGGGCGCGCATGGCGGATCCGCGTGCGATACGCCGAGGGCCAACGGCACACCAACCGTGACAGTGGCGGCCACCAGCAGTGCCGCGCGCCGTACCAGCACAAACATCATGCGAAGACGATAAGCCGGTTCGCCGCGAATCACACTGCTTCCCAGCCGATTCACAGCATCGCTCAGGGATGATTACGCGCCTCCCCGGGTGCATTGATCATCTGCCACGGCGGCATGCCGCTCTGCGGAGCCTGCGGAACCACATTCGGATTTGGCCTCGACTGCAATTCCGCGTCCTCATGCACCGGCGCCTGGCACATGGCCGGATCCGAGCACGGTTCTTCTGCTCCGGCCGCCGGCGCCAGCACCGCAGGCATGACGACCAAGGCGGTCGCGGATGCTGCGGCAACTACCCATCGCATCAACGTTGACGTCATGGACAACACCTCGCCTATCAATCAACCCCAGGGTCTGACTGTAGGCGTTTTTCGCATGTCACACAGCTAGTTCACAGCTTTTTCGAACCAACCGGCCAGGGTCGGCTCAGGCGTCTCCCACATCAACAGACTCACAGGTTGTCAGGTCGCACCGGAACGTCCGGCGGCGTCGGCAGGTCGGCCGGATCCGGCCACGAACGCAGCTCCGCATCGCCCGGAGTCACACAGACTTCAGACCCCGTCCGCGGCTCCACACAGTGCCCGTGTCCACCGCGAGCGACGCTCGCCGAATCCGTCGAACCGACACCGGCGGGAGCCACCGCAAGCAGCCCCGCTACTGCCACCGCCATGGCATGCCGAAGCCCAGGCATGGAACAACACCCCTTAGATGCTTAGATTTCCTAACGAGTCAAAGTTAGACTCGTTAGGATCGGAAAGCAACCATCAGGGGTGGTGTGCCCCGGTGTCTACCGGCTAGCGGCCCATACCGGGGTTACCGAAAACCATCCACGGCGGAGTCTCGGCCTGCGGCACCTGCGGGATGTCCGCCGGGTTCGGCGACGAATGCAGTTCCGCATCCCCCGCACGGGTGCACACCATGTCGTCGGGTCCGCCGTTGCAATCCTCGGGAGCCGGCGGCCCGGCCTGACACATGGCGGGGTCCGCACACTCCGGATCCGCCGCGGCAACCGAGGCCAGCGATACGGGCAAGGCGCCCAACGCGACCGCGGCAGCACCGGCCACGGCCCATCGCACAACTACTGACGTCGTCATGACAAACACCTCACCTCGTGGTCAACCCCAACGACTTAAATTCTAGGTGATCGGCGCATGTCACGCACTGATTCACCCTGCGTGCAGGTTCGATCACGGAATCCAAACACCCGAGCCGGTACCGCCGACGACGAGCCACGGCGATGCCTGCGGAACCTCGGGGATGAACTCCCGGTTGGGTGTGGAATGCAACTCGGCGTTGCCAGGCTTGACACACACCCGCGCGGTGAGCGGGCCGGAGCAATTGTCTGCCGCCGCGGTGGGGGCGACCATCACGCCGAGGGTGAGCGCCACCGCGCCCCCCAGGCCCAGGCGAATCCCCGTCATGACCGACCACCTCCTTCACCAGCCACTCACTGGTTCAACGGTGCGCGGAGCGCAGATGTTCCTGCGCGAGGGGTCATTCCTCGTGTAGCTGCGGATCTGCTTCCAGATGCTTCAAACCGTGCCAACACAGGTTGACGATGTGCGCCGCCACCACTTCCTTCTTCGGTTCACGAGCATCCAGCCACCACTGGGCCGTCATCGACACCTGCCCCACCAGCGCCTGCGCATACAGCGGCGCCATCTCCGCGTCCAGACCGCGACGCTGGAAGTCGCCCGCCAGAATGCTCGACACCTGGCTGACCGCGTCGTTGAGCAGGCTCGAGTAGGTCCCCGAGCTGACACCCGGCGGTGAGTCCCGGATGAGGATCCGGAAGCCGTCGGTGCGGTCCTCGATGTAGCTCAGCAGAGCCAGCGCCACCTGTTCGAGCCGCACCCGTGAGCGGTAACTCGTCAACGACGAGGTGATGCCGTCCAGCAGCACCGACATCTCACGGTCGACCACAACCGCGTACAGCCCCTCCTTACCGCCGAAATGTTCGTACACCACAGGCTTGGACACCCCGGCGCGTTGCGCGATCTCCTCGATGGAGGTGGCCTCATATCCACGCTCGGCGAACAAAGACCGCGCTACGTCGATCAGCTGGCGGCGCCGTTCAGAGCCAGCCATCCGGACGCGGGGAGTCCGCCCGGAGCCATCCGGCCTACTAGGTACCGCCATGTGCCATCACTCTTTCGTGGGACGAGCCTCGCGTCAGCCTGCCGAGTCGCTCGGGTAAGCCTCGCCCGGTGGTCGACTACAGTCTTCATTCTGTAACAGTCCGTCGTGGTGTAATCGGCAGCACCTCTGATTTTGGTTCAGATAGTTCAGGTTCGAGTCCTGGCGACGGAGCAGCGAGTGAGGCTTGACCGAGCGAGCCGACGACCGAGGCTCGTCCGAGTGACCCTCGGTCGGAGCAGTAAGGAACAGCAATGCCAGACAGCACTGCAGTAATCGTGCTGGCCGCGGGTGCCGGCACCCGCATGTGTTCGGACATCCCCAAGGTGCTGCATACCCTCGGCGGCCGCTCCATGCTGGCGCACTCGGTGTACGCAGCGGCCAGCGTCAATCCCGAACATCTGGTGATCGTGCTGGGACACGACCGCGAACGCATCGCCACCGCGGTCGACATCCTCGCCGAGTCACTCGGCCGGAAGATCGACATCGCCGTCCAGGAACAGCAACTCGGCACCGGGCACGCGGTGGCCTGCGGACTACAGGCCCTGCCGGCAGACTTCGCCGGCACCGTGATCGTCACCTCCGGTGATATCCCGTTGCTCGACGGCGACACCCTGGCCGGACTGATCGGCAGCCATAAGAGCGAGCCCGCCGCCGCCACGCTGTTGACCACCACGCTGGCCGATCCCACCGGTTATGGACGCATCCTGCGCACCCAGGACCGTGAGGTGATCGCGATCGTCGAGCAGACCGATGCCACCGACAGCCAGCGTGCCATCGGCGAGGTCAACGCCGGCGTCTACGCCTTTGACATCGCGCCGTTGCACGCAGCACTGTCTCGGCTGCGCTCGGACAACGCACAACACGAGCTCTACCTCACCGACGCCGTCTCGATCATCCGCGAGAGCGGAAAAGTCGTGCACGCCAACCATGTTGACGACAGCGCTCTGGTGGCGGGCGTCAACGACCGCGTGCAGCTCTCCGAGCTCGGCGCCGAGCTGAATCGCCGGATCATCCGCCACCACCAGCGCAACGGGGTCACCATCATCGACCCGTCCAGCACCTGGATCGACGTGGACGTTCGAATCGGTCAGGACGCCACCATCGCGCCCGGCACCCAGCTGCACTCGGCCACCACGATCGGCGGCCACTGCCACATCGGCCCGGACACCACCCTGATCGACGTCACCGTCGGGGACTCGGCCACGGTCATCCGCACCCACGGCCAGGGCTCCACCATCGGCGCACGGTCGGTCATCGGACCGTTCACCTACCTGCGGCCGGGCACGGTGACCGGCGAGAGCGCCAAGCTGGGCGCGTTCGTGGAGGTCAAGAACTCCACGGTGGGGCGGGGCACCAAGGTGCCGCATCTGACCTACGTGGGCGATGCCGACATCGGTGAACACAGCAACATCGGAGCCTCCAGCGTGTTCGTCAACTACGACGGAGAGACCAAGCGGCGCACCGTGATCGGCTCCCACGTGAAGACCGGCTCGGACACCATGTTCGTAGCGCCGGTGACCGTGGGCGACGGCGCGTACACCGGTGCCGGGACAGTCATCCGCGAGGACGTGCCGCCGGGCGCGCTGGCGGTGTCCGCCGGTCCGCAACGCAACATCGAGGGCTGGGTGGCACAGAAGCGTCCGGGCAGCGACGCGGCCAAGGCCGCCGAGGAAGCCGCGAAGAACTCCTGATCACCGGCGGTGAACGTGGCTGCTCGCCCTCGGTAAGAGCCGGGTTTGGACATCTGGCGTTCAAATTCCGGCAACCCGCTCCCGGTCACCGGGGAAAGGTCCGTACCATTACCCCGACGGGTCGGTACCCGACTCCGTCCTCCTGAAGCCCGAAATTATCAACCCAAGAGGACTAGCTGCGCCGTGAGCACCGACTGGACGGACAACCGCAAAAATCTGATGCTGTTCTCGGGGCGCGCGCACCCGGAGCTGGCCGAACAGGTCGCCAAGGAGCTCGACGTCCAGGTGACTGCGCAGACCGCCCGCGATTTCGCCAATGGCGAGATCTTCGTGCGGTTCGAGGAGTCGGTACGCGGCTGCGACGCGTTCGTCCTGCAGTCGCACCCGGCGCCGCTGAACACCTGGCTGATGGAACAGCTGATCATGATCGATGCCCTCAAGCGCGGCAGCGCCAAGCGCATCACCGCGATCCTGCCCTTCTACCCGTACGCCCGCCAGGACAAGAAGCACCGCGGCCGCGAGCCGATCTCGGCCCGCCTGGTGGCCGATCTGTACAAGACCGCCGGCGCCGACCGCATCGTCACCGTCGACCTGCACACTGATCAGATTCAGGGCTTCTTCGACGGACCCGTGGACCACATGCGCGCCCAGTCGCTGCTGTGCGGCTACATCGCCGAGCACTACGTGAGCAATGGCGAAGACGTGGTTGTGGTGTCCCCCGATTCCGGGCGCGTGCGCGTCGCCGAGAAATGGGCCGACTCCCTCGGCGGTGTACCGCTGGCCTTCATCCACAAGACCCGCGACCCGCGAGTTCCCAACCAGGTCAAGGCCAATCGCGTCGTTGGTGACGTGACCGGCAAGACGTGCGTCATCACCGACGACATGATCGACACCGGTGGCACCATCGCCGGGGCGGTCGGGCTGCTGCACGAGGCCGGCGCCAAGGACGTGGTGATCGCCGCCACCCACGGCGTGCTGTCCGACCCCGCCGCCGAGCGTCTGGCCAACTGTGGAGCCCGCGAGGTGCTGGTCACCAACACGCTGCCCATCGGCGAGGAGAAGCGCTTCCCCCAGCTGACAGTGCTCTCGATCGCACCGCTGCTGGCCAGCACCATCCGCGAAGTCTTCGAGAACGGTTCGGTGACAGGACTTTTCGACGGGAATGCGTAGCGCCGCGCTGGTCGCCGGGTGCCTGGTGGCGCTCGCGACGGCCGGATGCGATTCGAAACAAGCCCAACCACAAGCCATTTCATCGAACAGCTCGACATCGAGCAGCTCGCCGGCACCAACTGCCGCCAAGCCGATATCGATGAACGAGTATCTGCAGGGCCTGGGTGTCAAGGTCACCCCGGTATCACCGGATAACCCGGCGAACGTGCGCATCGGGATACCTCTGCCCGAAGGCTGGGAGAACCTGGGCGCGCTCGATCCGGCCTACCTGATAGCCGATAAGCCGAGCGGCGCCGATCAGGGACGAACACCGAGCGCGGTGGTGTACCTCATCAAGCTGGAGGGCACCTTGGACGCGCGCAAGGCGATCACCGAACACGGCTTCACCGACGCCCAGAACACCCCGAACTTTCGGAAGATCGCCTCATCCCTCGACGATTTCCAGGGGTATCCGTCGGCCGCGATCGAGGGCACCTATGACAACCAGAACGTGCGGGTGCACGCATGGAACCGCGATGTCATCGTCCCGGACGGGCCGCTGCACTACCTGGCGCAGCTCACGGTGACGACCACCGAGACGCAGGCCGCGGCCCTGGCAGGCGATGTCGCCGCCCTCACCGGCGGCCTGAAGATCACCAAGCGATAGTCACCGCGGGCGTGGCTTTCGACAGTAAGCCCTACGCGGTGCCGAACGGGTTGTCGATCAAATAGCGCCAGCGCCCATCTGATCCGCGCTGGATGACGTCGGCGCCGGTACCGGACAGAGATACATACTCGCCGTTGGCTTCTCCTTCGACCTTCCAGTCGACGATGACAAGTGCTATCCCGTTGCTTTCGTAGACGTGCCGGATGCGTTCTTGGATGGGTAGGCCGAGGTTCATGAATTCCTGCATGGCGGCCCGCAGCGGACCCGGTCCCTTGAGCACGTAGCCGGGCTCTGGGATAAAGATGGTGTCCTCGCTGTTGAATTTGTCGGTGTTGGCCGGATCGAGCGTGTTGAATGCCGATGCCCACGCGGCCGGGTGCCCCTCGGCCGTGGTTGCCGGCCGGTATTCGCTGGTGGTCACTGCCTCTCCTTCAGTTGTTGGTCAGGTGGCTCTGTGCCCAGGCCTGGGGGTCGCGAGGGTAGATGCCAAGGCGGTGGCCAGCGTCTTTCTCGGCGGGGATTTCGTGGCTGTCTTGTGTGGCTAGCTGGGTGTACATCTGGTCGAGCATCTGCGCCAGGGCCTCACCGAAGAGCGGCAGGTTGCGGGCGCCCCACTCCGCCGGAGAGATTTCCCGGTAGGTGATTTCGCGCCCCAGTGCCCGGCCAACGCTGATGGCCAGGCCCCGTCCCGTGATCCCGGGCAGATGACCGACGTGTACCTCACCTTCGTAGCGACTTTCGGTCAGCAGGTGCGCCGCGACCGCGGCCACGTCCTCGTGCGATACCCAGGACACCTTGAAGTCGGGTGCGAAGGGGTATTCGAGTGAGTTCTTCTCCCCCAGGGGACCTTGAACGGCCGGCAGCAGCAGGTTTTCCAGGAATATCTTGCTGCGGATCACCGCATGCGAAATGCCGAGGCTCTCGGCAACATTGACCAGTTCGGCCAGCGCCGGTTCGGGGCCGTCGGGCGCATATGCCGCCGGGTCCCCCGTAGCAGCACTGTCGGTGATCACAATCCGCCGTACCAAGGTGCCTTCCAGCGCCGCGGCGATGGTGCGGAACTGGCGGGCCCGAGTGGGTCCGTCGCCGAGTGGAACTTGCACGAAAATCGCATCGGCATCGGCGTACACCTTGCGAACCGAGTCGACATCGGAAAGATCCACCGCCTGACCCGAGCCGCCCATCGTGGCCTCACGCGCCAAACCGACAGGGCGATAGCCGAGCTGCTCAAGCTTGGCTACCACTGGCCCGCCCTGGGCACCGGAGGTGCCATGCACCTTGATCACTGGGGTGTTGTTGAATGTCATGACCCAATAGTGCATTAAATGCACCGATTACATCAACTGCACCAATGGCGCCGGGCCGACCATCCTGCATATGGCGTTGCCACAGCACAGAGACGATGATTCAAAATGTGAATCAAGTACAGAAGACGCACTATCATGCCCTCATGACCACCGAGCTTCCCGACTGCGGGGTGACCCGATTCCTCGCGGTACTAGACGGCCCATGGGCAACTCTGATCATCAAAGAGCTACTGTCCGGGCCCCGGCGTTTCACGCAGCTGCGCCAGGCACTACCCGGCATAAGCCCGCACACCCTTTCCTCCCGGCTCCGGCGGTTCGAGGAACACGAATTACTCACCCGCACGGTCTATGCCGAGATCCCCCCACGCGTCGAATACGAACTCACCGCCGCAGGCCAACGACTACGACCGGTCTTCAACGCCATGGACATCTGGGGATGCTCACTATCTCCCCAACTCGCATCTCCCACCCTCCTCGAAGAAGACGGACCAAAGGCGCACACGCGCTGAGCGTCAATCACGAATCCAGATCGCGTTGCCTGGCATTCCATTCGAGCATGCCTTCGGTGAGATAAGCGGCACTGCGTTCACGCAGGGCCAACAGGCGCGCCGCCTCCGGCGCCAACGCGCAATACCTCCCCCTGCAGTACGCGACAATATTCGCGCCGGGCGGCAGATCCCGAAGACTCTCGCTGAGCTCCCCCAGCGGGATGTTGATGGCACCGTCCAAATGCCCCGCCTCGTACTCCTCGCGAGGCCGGACATCGAGCAGGATCACCTCCGCCTTCTGCGTGCGCTCGATCAGCTCGTCCGGACTAATCGCCTCGACGCCTTCACCGAGCAATGAGCGCGCCGCATCGGTCGCCGCGGCGATGTGCTGATTGGCGACGGCCTGCGTCGCCACCAGCAACGCGGCCACCTCCGGACCACTGATCCGATAGAAGACCTTCACACCTTCACGCCGGGCGATCACGAGCCCGGCATGCTTGAGGATCTGCAGATGGCTCGACACCGAGGTGATACCCAACCCGGTCAAACCCGCGATCGCCTCTACGGAGCGTTCCGCCTGCGTCAGCAGCTCCAGGATCTCCAGACGTTTTCCGTTCGCCAAGCCCTTGCCCACATTGGCTACTTGGTCGTGCAGAGAACGGCGAAGCGGGCTGGTCATGAGTATCTTCCAATCATCCTTGGAATATGGTATCAATGGCTACGGCGGTCAGTCGGAGGTTCGCATGAACTTTCTTCTTCGTCCTACACGACCCGCCGCCTGGTCGTCGATAGACCCGCCCGGGCCAACCGGACACTGAGCCACGAGGAGGCGGCCGCCGCCATGCCCAAGACAATCGTCGTGATCGGCGCCGGAATCGGCGGACTGAGTGTCATCGAAAAGCTGCGAGCACTCGACGTGCAGGGACTCGGACATCGCGTGGTCGTCATCGACGAGGCTAATTCCCACACTCAGGGCCTATCGCTGCCCTGGATCATGCGCGGCTGGCGCACACCCGAGAACGTCGCGGTGACGCCATCGCCAAAGGCCCTCGACGGCGTCCTTCGGATAGGTGCCGCGGTCGCGGCCGTGGATCCCGAAAGCCGAGTGGTGATGCTCGATACCGGCGAGAAACTCGGGTATCACGCCCTGGTGGTCGCAGCCGGTGCGCGCAACAATGTCGGGCTGCTGCCTGGCCTGACGGAAGCCTACGAGTCCGGTAGCGCCGTGCATTTCTACGAACCCGCCGCGGCACGGCAGGCGCATCATGCACTGGACTCGTTCACCGAAGGCCGGGTGGTCTTCCTCGTGACGAGCACTCCGTACAGATGTCCGGTCGCTCCCGTCGAGGGTGCCCTCCTTGCCGCGGATCTGTTCTCGGAGGCCGGTATCCGGGAACGAGTTGTCATCGACATGTACACGCCCGAGCCTCATCCATTGGTCTCGGCAGGCCCGGTCGTGGGGGCACAGATGATCGACATGCTGCAAACCGCGGGCGTCGGATTCCACGGAAATCGGGCGCCGACAGCCATACACCCGAACGAGCGGCGAATTCTCTTCGCGGACGGTGTCAGCGAGCCGTTCGATCTCCTGGTATTCGTCCCACCACACGAACCCGCGCTCGCGGTGGGCGATCACCGAGGGTGGATTCCGGCCGACCACGCGACGCTTGCAACGCAATGGCCGGGAGTGTGGGCACTCGGAGACATCGCATCCGTCGCAGCGCCTTCCGGCAAGCTTGTACCCAAGGCCGCCACATTCGCCAAATCACAAGCCGCAGCAGTGGCGTCCCAGATCATCGACCATCTGGGCGGCACACGGACCGATTCTGACCATCAGTTCCAGAGCCGCGGCGAGTGCTTCGTAGAGGTCGGAGCGCACCGTTCCGGTCTGGCGCACATCGACTTCTTCGCCCTCCCGTCCCCCCGACTCGTGATGACCGAGCCTTCTGAAGAGCTCCACGAACGCAAGCAGCGCGAGGAGGCCGAATGGATCGACCGGTGGCGACGCTGACACCTCGCCGCTCGCTCATGACGAGCAGAGGCATGACGGTTCTGCTGCTCTCGCAGCTGATAGGCGGAGCCGGCTTGGCGGCAGGAGTCACCGTGGGCGCCCTGCTTTCCCAAAGTGCTTTCGGAACAGAACTTTTGGCAGGGTTACCCAATGCCGCCGTGACAGCAGGCACCGCCGGTGCCGCGGCGATCGTCGGCAGCCTGTCGCAACGGTGGGGCCGGCGGGCCGGGTTGGCGTTTGGCTACGGTGCCGCGGCCATCGGAAGCCTGGCAGCGATGTTCGCGATAGCCACCTCGAACGCGGTGATCCTTCTCCTGGCCCTGGCCGCGTACGGAGCGGGAAGCGCCGCCACCATGCAGGCCAGATACGCGGGAGCAGATCTCGCCCCTCCCCACCGCCAGGCCTTCGCGATCAGCGTGGTGCTCATGACCACGTCCGCCGGAGTCCTGCTGGGCCCCACGGTGCTTCCCACCGCCGAGGCGATCGCCACCCGCTGGAAGCTGCCCGCCATGACCGGCCCATTTCTGCTGGCGGGCGCGGCCTATCTCGCCGCCTTGATCGTCGTCACCACACTGCCGAAGTTCCCGCGCGCGCAGGCCTTCCAGGCGGGCGAGCCGCCTGCCCCGACGACAGGTCCCGGAGTGTGGTTCGGGGCGGTGACAATCTGCGGCGCCCAGGCACTCATGGTGGCCATGATGACGATGACGCCTGTACATATGCGCCACAACGGGTTCGGGATATCCGCCACCGGACTGGCCATCTCGTTGCATATCGCCTCGATGTACCTACCGGCCCCGCTATCGGGATACCTAGTCGATCGCTTCGGTTCTCGCTCCGTCGGCAGACTCGCGGCACTGGTACTCAGCGCAGCCGCCGGCGCCGCCGCGGTCACACAGGGACACTCGCTGACGGGAACCATCGTCTCGCTGGTCCTGCTGGGGTGGGGCTGGAGTTTGGGCGTCGTCGCGGGCAGCACTGCCGTCACCGATGCCACCACCGACCAGAACCGGCCGCGCACACAGGGACGCGTGGATGCCGCGATGTCGGTGGCCGGCGCCCTGGCAGGGCTGCTGTCCGGGTTCGTCGTCGGCACGGTTGGCTTCAGCTGGCTTGCCATCGGGGCAGGTCTCTTGGCGATCGCGTACTGGGTGGCTGTCATGCGGCCGGTGCCGGTGTGGCGGTCCTTGCTGATCGCCGCCAGTTTCGTCGTCTTCGGCTGCTCGCTGTACGCCGACGCATGGGAGCAACAGGATCCACCCCTGGCACTGGCCGCGCACCCAACCCTGGTGGACGACGCCTCCAGCACCTAGGGTCGCTGTCGTGACCAAGTCCACAGCCAAATGGAGTGCCGCCGAACTCCCGTCGTTTGAGGGCCGCACCGTCGTCGTCACCGGGGCCAACAGCGGGCTCGGCCTGGAGACCGCGCGCGAGCTGGCCCGCGTGGGCGCACACGTGATCATGGCCGTGCGCAACACCGAGAAGGGAAACGCGGCCAAGGCGTCGATCACCGGAAGCGCGGAGGTGCGCCAGGTCGACGTTGCCAACCTCGCTTCGGTGCGAGCCTTCGCCGATACCGTCGAGAGCGCCGACATCCTGGTGAACAACGCGGGCATCATGATGGTGCCGCGGGCCAAGACCGTCGACGGCTTCGAAAGCCAAATCGGCACAAACCATCTCGGCGCCTTCGCGCTCACCAACCTGTTGCTGCCCAAGATCACCGACCGGGTGATCGCGGTGTCGTCCGTCGCGCACCGGGCCGGGAAGATCAACCTGGCGGACCTCAACTACGAACGTCGCGGCTACACCCGCGCGGGCGCGTACGGCGCCTCGAAGCTGGCCAATCTCTTGTTCACCAAGGAGCTGCAGCGCCGCCTGAGCGCGGCCGGATCATCGGTGCGCGCCCTCACCGTCCATCCCGGCGTGGCGGCCACCGAACTGCAATCGCACAGCGGAAACCCGATCTTCGAACTCGCGTTGAAGACCGGCAATCTCTTCGCGCAGGATGCGGCGCACGGTGCCCTGCCGACGCTCTATGCCGCGTCCCAGGATCTGCCGGGCGACACCTACATCGGACCGGACGGCCCATTCGAGGCCAAGGGCTACCCCAAGCCGGTGGGCCGCAGCAGCAGAGCTCAGGACGCCGAGAGCGCCAAGGCGCTCTGGGACCTGTCCGAGCAGCTCACCGGGGTGTCCTTTCCGCTCTGACAGCAGCGCTGATTGGCCTTTCGGGTTCGCGCTCGGCTACTCTGGGCAGGCTGTCACGGCGAGGGTGGGTCTTCCCACCGTTATCGACGGGATCATGGACTTCCTTCCGGAATGCTCGCGATGTCCTCCCTGCGCCGTGTTAACGAGACGCAAGGAGTTGACCAGATGTCCAAGAAGAACGCCCCCACCAGCAACAACCTCGACGTGACCGTCCGCACGGATACCGGCAAGGGCGCCTCGCGCCGCGCCCGTCGCGACGGCCAGGTTCCCGCGGTCCTGTACGGCCACGGCACCACCCCCGAGCACCTGAACCTGCCGGCCCACGATTTCGCGGCCGTGCTGCGTAACTCCGGTACCAACGCGGTGCTGACCCTGAACATCGAGGGACGCGAGCAGCTGGCCCTCACCAAGACCATCGAGATCCACCCGATCCGCCGCAACCTGGTCCACGCTGACCTGCTGGTCGTGCGCAAGGGCGAGAAGGTCACGGTCGAGGTGACCATTCACGTCGAGGGCGACGCCGCCAGCGGCACCCTGGTCACCCAGGACGCCAACACCCTGGAGATCGAGGCCGAGGCGCTGTCGATCCCTGAAAGCCTCACCGTGTCGGTCGAGGGTCTGGAGGCCGGAACTCAGGTGACCGCCGGTTCGATCGAGCTGCCCAAGGGCGTCACCCTGATCTCCGATCCGGACACGCTCGTCGTGAACGTCGTCACCGCGCCGACCGCTGCCGACCTCGAGTCCGAGGGTGGCGGCGACGAAGGTGCCGAGGCTCCCGCCGAGGAAGCCGCCGAGGACTCCACCGAAGAGTAGAGCGGAGTAATCCGTGCTCCTATCCGATGACGCCGTGCTGGTGGTCGGCCTGGGCAACCCGGGACCGACCTACGCCAAGACGCGGCACAATCTCGGATTCATGGTCGCCGATCTGCTGGCGGCCAAGGACGGCGCGACCTTCAAGCCTCACAAGAAGTCCGGCGCCGAGGCGACGACGATTCGCCTCGGCGGCCGGGCCGTGAACCTGGCCAAGCCGCGTACGTTCATGAACACCTCCGGCCCGCAGGTGGCCGCGCTGGCCAAGTTCTTCTCGGTTCCACCGGGGAACGTCATCGTCATGCACGACGAGCTGGATCTGGATTTCGGCACCGTGCGACTCAAGCTCGGCGGCGGCGAAGGCGGCCACAACGGCCTGCGCTCGGTATCGCAGTCGCTGGGCACCAAGGACTACCTGCGGGTTCGCCTGGGCGTCGGGCGCCCGCCAGGACGCAAGGATCCGGCGGCCTTCGTGCTGGAGAATTTTGCCAAGGCGGAGACCGAGCAGGTTCCGCTGCTGTGCGAGCAGGGCGTCGACGCAACAGAGCTCCTGATCCGTCTAGGCCTGGAGGCCGCACAGAATCAGGTGCATGCCTGGGGGTGATGCGCTGGCACCCCGACGCTATGGTCTCTCCATGACCGTGATTGCGGAGACCAGCGGCGCCAACAAGATCGGCCTGCTCAGCCTGGGGGCCTATCGTCCCGAACGCGTCGTCACCAATGAGGAGATCTGCGAACGCATCGAATCCTCGGACGAGTGGATCTACACCCGCACCGGGATCAAGACCCGCAGGTTCGCGGCAGACGACGAATCCGCGCAGACCCTGGCCATCGAGGCCGGGCGCAGGGCCATCGCCAACGCGCTGCTCACCAGCGCAGAGATCGACGCGGTAATCGTTGCCACCAGCACCCATTACCTGCAGACGCCGGCGTCCGGCCCGGCCGTCGCGACCGCGCTGGGCGCTCAGGGCGTCCCGGCATTCGACCTCTCCGCCGGTTGCGCCGGGTTCGGGTACGCGGTGGGCGTGGCCGCCGACATGATCCGTGGCGGCAGCGCCAGCAAGGTGTTGGTAATCGGCTCGGAAAAGCTCTCCCCCGCACTCGACATGACCGACCGCGGCAACTGTTTCATCTTCGGCGACGGGGCCGGCGCGGTTGTCGTCGGCGAGACCGCCGAACAGGGCATCGGACCCACGGTATGGGGCAGCGACGGCAGCCAGGCCAATGCCATTCGTCAGGACATCGACTGGATGGACTTTGCGGCAGCGCCCGACCCGGAAGGCCCGCGCCCCTACCTGCGCATCGAGGGCACCTCCGTGTTCCGTTGGGCCGCTTTCGAAATGGGCAAGGTCGGACAGCGCGCCATGGAGGCCGCGAAGGTGGGCCCCGAGCAGATCGACGTCTTCGTCCCACATCAGGCCAACACCCGCATCAACGAACTTCTGGCCAAGAATCTGCATCTGCGTCCGGATGCGGTGATTGCCAACGACATCGAGCACACCGGTAACACCTCGGCGGCGTCGGTACCGTTGGCCATGGAGACGCTGCTGTCCACCGGAGCGGCCAAGCCGGGCGACACGGCACTACTCATCGGGTATGGCGCCGGACTCAGCTATGCCGCCCAGGTGGTCAAGATGCCGCCTGTGCCGTTCGAGTAATCGGCCGCCGCGCCGCGCTGGGTACTGACCCGGCACCTCGGCGCGCCAATGTAACCACAAGCACACGTTTCTCGCGGATTCGGTGCGTGCGGTTACGTTCGCGGTTCACACCACGATGATGTCGCCTAGATGACGAGGGCCACCGAGGTCGAACGCCGCAGCTTGCCCGACGGCGTCTTCGGGATGCTGCCCGGTCCGAGCACCACCACGTTGCGCGGCCGCACATCGACCTCGGCCACCACCTCGTGCGCAACCTGCTGCTCGATGCGGCGAACCTCGTCGGCGTTCTCGAATGCGTTGGACTCCACCACAACCGCGAAGGTCTCGCGCTGGTTCTTGGGGTCGACTCCGGCCTCCAGGCGCACGGCGACGGCGCAACCCGGCCGCACACCGTCGACGCGACCGGCGGCACGCTCGATATCGGTCGGGTAGATGTTGCGGCCCGCCATGATGATGACGTCCTTGACGCGACCGCAGACCACGACGTGACCCTTCTCGGTCAGGTAGCCGAGGTCACCGGTGTTGTACCAGCCCTGTTCGTCCTGCGCGGCCAGGAAGCCACCCATGGTGACGTACCCGGGTGTCACCGACTCGCCACGCAACTCGATGACACCGACACCGCGCGGCGGCAGCACGTTCAGGTCCTCGTCGACAACCCGCGCCTCGATACCGGGCAACAGCGGGCCGAGCGTGGCCAGGTGGCGCAGGTTTCCGCGGGTGGCGGGAACGGCGCGACGCAGGGCGGCCAGCAGATCGGCGTCGACCTCGTCGACAACCAGACCAGAGGCCTCGACCTCCGAGAAGGACACGGCCAGCGCGGTTTCCGCCATACCGTAAGCGGGCACCATCGCAGAGGCCTGGAACCCGAACGGCTTTCCGGCATCACACAGGTCATGGACCACGGCGGGGTCCACCGGCTCGGCGCCGGAAAGCACGAAGCGCAGCGTCGACAGATCGAAGTCGCCCGGCTTTGCCTGGTTGCGCAGACGCTTGGCGAACAGCGAATAGGCGAAGTTCGGGGCGGCCGTCATGGTGCCCTTGTACTTGTCGATCAGCCTGCCCCACAACAGAACATCGCGCATGAAGTCCATCGGGGTGATCTTCACCAGCTCGGCACCGAAGAACATCGGCACCGTCAGGAAGCCGACCATGCCCATGTCGTGGAACAACGGCAGCCAGCTGACCATCACATCGATGTCGGGCTTGTACTTGGACGCGACGTACATGCCGTGCGCGTTGGCGTACAGGTTGCGGTGAGTGATCTTGACAGCCTTGGGAGAGCCGGTCGAGCCGGACGTGAGCTGCATGAGCGCCACGGAATCCTCGTCCACCTCAAGGGGTTCGATCGCGTCGGCGTCCCACAGGTCCTTGATGTGTACGACGATGACGCCTTTCTCCTCCAGCACCGGAGCGGCAGCGTCGAAGGGGGCGGACACGATGACGGCCTTGGCGCCGATCATGTCGACGACCTTGAGGGTGTCCTCGGCCCACACCGCCAGATCGGTGCGTGGGGTCGGCTGGTGCAGCATCGTCAGCGACGCGCCGCGCATCCACACGGCCTGGATCGCCGGGGCGATCTCGACGGGCATGCCGACCAACATGCCGATCGCATCGTCGGGACCAAGCCCGGCTCCAGCGAGTCCACCGGCGATCTGCTTGGCTCGTTCGTGCACCTGCTTCCAGGTGTGCCGAACGGGAGTATCGGGTTCGCCGGTGACCATGCCCTTGGCGCTGGACAGCGCGTTGGCGTACAGCTCGTCGGTAAACCTGCTCACATTGCCTCCCTCGAGGGCGTGTCACGCAGTCCGCATCGGTCCGTATGAGATGGTCCGCCACTTGTGCCGTGACGCGCGTTAGGCGCGCGCAAGCCTTGTAGCAGCGGATTCATATCGTTCAGGTGACAGTCCGGATGCCTTCTTATGATCCGCTAGCATCTTAGGCTTTTCTTAATCACCGACCAAACCCACTGTGATCAGGCCGTTCGGCGTGTCGCGCCGTTCGGCGTGTCTAGCCGTCGCTGCGTCCCTGGATAACCTGCGCGCCGTGCACGGGCCCACTGGCCACCCGAACCGTCCGACACACACCCGCACCGGCCAGCTCGGCGCTCACCTGTAACGCGTCCTCGGCCGAGGTACATAAAAACGCGCAGGTGGGTCCGGAGCCGGAGACAATTCCCGCGAGGGCGCCTGCGGATTCCCCCGCTCGCAGCGTCCGACGCAGGCCGGGATTCAGACTCACCGCCGCGGCCTGCAGCTCGTTACCCAGCAGTGGCGCCAGCCGGCGCGCATCACCGGCGGCGAGGGCACCCAGTAACTCGTCGGACTCACCGAGCCGGGGCGGATCACCGTTCTCTCGCAGCCGATCGATCTCCCGGAAGACGTCGGGCGTCGACAGACCACCATCGGCGAAGGCGAACACCCAGTGAAAGACGTTGCGCGCCAAGACGGTGGCCAGCTGTTCTCCCCGACCCGTGCCCAGGGCGGTCCCGCCGTGCAGTGCGAACGGGACATCGCTGCCCAACCGGGCAGCCAGGTGGTGCAGATCGCGGCGCGGCACGCCGGCATGCCAGAGCTCGTTCATCGCTACCAGGACGGCGGCCGCGTCGGCGGACCCCCCGGCCATACCGCCGGCGACGGGGATGTCCTTATTGATGAAGATCGAGACGTCGGGCGCGCGTCCGACGTGATCGGCGAAGAGCTCGGCGGCCTGCCAGGCAAGATTGCGTTCGTCGGTGGGCACCGTTCCCTCGCCCTGCCCGACCACGTCGACCGACAACACGTCGGCATCACGCACGGTCACGTCATCGGCCAGGGATACGGCATGGAAAACCGTGGTCAGCTCGTGATAGCCGTCCTCGCGGAGATCACCCACGGCCAGGTACAGGTTGACCTTGCCGGGCGCCCGAACGGTCACCGCGCCGGTGGGCACCCAATCGGAGACGGTCTCGGACACGCCCCTGAGGGTACGTTCTGACGACCCGAATGGTGCTCACCCATCACACAGTGCAGACATCGCGGCTTTCTCTGACTAAAGTCAGGTAAATGACCGATGCCCTGGTCGACGGCCTGCGTAGCTTCAACAGAACCGTCACGCAACGAATAGGAGTCCTCGAGAGCGAATACCTCGCCCGCGACCGCCCGCTCGGACAGTCGCGCGTGCTGTGGGAAATCGGCGCCGAAGGATGCGACATCCGCGAATTGCGGGCCCGTTTGGGCCTGGACTCGGGGTATCTCAGCAGGTTGTTGCGGGCACTGGAAGCTACCGGGCTCATCGAGGTGACCGCCGCCGACAGCGACACCCGCGTGCGCACCGCACGGCTTACCGATACTGGTACCGCCGAACTGGCCGAGCTGGACCGCCGCTCGGACGACCTGGCACATTCGATCCTCGAACCGCTGAGCGCGAACCAACGACGACGGCTCGCCGACGCCATGGCCGAGGTGGAACGGCTCTTCGTGGCCTCGCAGGTGCAGATCGGCGTCATGAACACCCGCTCCCCCGAGGCCCGCTACTGCATTCGCGCGTACTTCGAGGAGATCTCGGCCAGATTCGAGGACGGATTCGATCCGGCGCTCACCCTCCCTGCCGGTGATACCGAACTCTGCGCTCCCGCCGGCCTGTTTCTGGTCGCGACCCTGCACGAGGAGCCCGTCGGCTGCGCCGGGCTGAAGCTGCATCCGAACACCGGCACCGCCGAAATCAAACGTGTGTGGATCTCCCCCCACGTGCGCGGGATGGGACTCGGGAAACGAATTCTCACCGAGCTGGAGCGGCAGGCGAGGGCCCACGGCGCCCACACGATTCGCCTGGACACCAATCGCGCACTCACCGAAGCGATCGCGATGTACCGCTCGGCGGGCTACCAGGAGGTCGCCCCGTTCAACGACGAGAAGTACGCGCACCACTGGTTCCAGAAGCGCCTCGACGCCGGCCCCGAGGCCTAAGGCTTCTTCGCCGCCCCGATGCATGTCGCGGTGAGTAGCCGCGTGAGCGTACTGGCGAAATCGGTGTCCCAATCGTCCGGAATGCCGGGCTCGTCGCCGTAATCGTGTTCGAGACCCTCCGGCGGATGCGCGAACTGCCACAACAGCCCGGCGAGGGCGAAGGCCGACGTGACGATGTCGAGGGCGCCCTTGCGGTCCAATGCCGGTGCCGCGCGTTCTATCGCCTCCACGATCGTCATCGCGGCTTCCTGGTTGACGCGCTGCGCCTCACGAGCGTGATCGATCTCCACTTCGTGTTCCAGATGCAGGTAATGACTGCCCAACAGGTCGCAGAACAACGGTGCCGCGATGAGGGCGCCCGACAGGACCGCACCGACGTCGGCGGGCGACCGATCCTGCGGACCGTCCAACGCGGTGCACACGGACTTCGCCAACGCCGCCATGCCCTCCATCGAGAGCCGCAGCAGCACCTCTTTATGGGAGCTGAAGTAGCGACGCACCGCGGAGTGATGGACGCCCGCACGATTGGCCAAACCGGTGAGAGTGACCGACGCGACACCGGACTCAAGCGCCATCGCACGGGCGGCTTCCACGATCGTTGCCGCACGTTGACGCTTGTTCTCCTCCGAACGAGCGCGACGAAAACTCAGCGATGTCATCTATCTCAAGATAACGCACGGCGTGTGACTTGCGGGCACCCTTACCCACTGGTAGGTTCCCTGTAACGCACACGCTATGCGTTAAGAAATAGATGCTTCATACGTTTTTCGGTCAACAGCTCATCCTGCTGCCCGGTGTGAAGCACCGCTGTCCAGCTAGTCCGCAGCAAGCGACGTGATCTACAGCAACGGGTGAAGGGGTCCTGCGATTTTTGGCGCATTGAAGCGGGCGTGGATCCCGTTGGTGATGGTGCTGGTCCTGGCCATCGCGGGCTTCGCGGTGTGGCGGATCCGCGGCATCTTCGGCTCCCACCAGTTGCCCACCTACGCCGGCAGCATGACCGACGACAAGAACAACTCCAAGCCCAAGCATGTGGTCTACGAGATCTTCGGCCCACCCGGGACCATTGCCGACATCAACTACATCGACAAGGAAGGGGAGCCCCACCAAATCAATGGGGCGACGCTACCGTGGTCGATTGAGATCGTCACGACGGCACCGTCGATGACGGGAAACATCCTGGCGCAAACTCGCAATGCCGACGGGCTGGGTTGCCGCATCACGGCCAATGACGAGAAAAAAGACGAGAGGTATACCAACGAGGTGAGCGCCTACGTCTACTGCTTTGTGAAGTCCGCATGAGCGGGGCGCACGCACACGGGGAACCCACCTTCCTGGCCAAATGGATCCGACGCCTGTCGGTCCCCATCGTCATCGCCTGGGCCGCACTGGTTGTCATCCTCGCGCTCTCTGCACCCCAGTTGGAACAGGTCGGTCAAGAGAACGCCGTTTCACTGAGCCCCTCCGATGCGCCGTCCATGAAGGCCATGAAGAACATGGGGCGGCTCTTCCAGGAGTCCGACTCCAACAGCGTCACCATGATCGTGCTCGAAGGCGACCAACCGCTAGGCCCGGGCTCGCACAAGTTCTACGACGAGATGGTGTCGCAGCTGCGCGCCGACACCAAACACGTTCAGCACGTTCAGGATTTCTGGGGCGATCCGCTTACCGAGTCCGGCGCACAAAGCACCGACGGTAAGGCCACCTACGTCCAGGTGAACCTGTCCGGAGACATGGGCGAGACGCTCGCCAACGAATCGATCGAAGCCGTCCGCAACATCGTCAAGAACCTCACCACGGACGAGCACGGCAACCCGAAGCCCATGCCGGACGGTCTCAAGGTGTATGTCACCGGAGCCGCTGCACTGCAGGCCGATATGGGCCATGCCGGTGACAGCAGCATGATCAAGATCACCGGGCTGACATTCATCGTCATCATCGTGATGCTGCTGTTCTTCTACCGATCGTTCTTCACCGTGCTGATGGTGCTTCTGATGGTCGGCATCCAGCTGGGCGCCGCACGCGGAATGATCTCGGTATTGGGCGACAACCACATCATCGGGCTGTCCACCTTCGCGGTGAATCTACTGGTGGTGCTGGTCATCGCCGCCGGAACCGACTACGCCATCTTCTTGATCGGGCGATATCAGGAAGCCAGAGTCAACGGACTCGATCGCGAGGCCGCGTACTACGAGATGTTCCATGGCACAGCACATGTCATCTTGGGCACCGGGTCGACGATCGCGGGCGCCATGTACTGCCTGAGCTTCACCCGCATGCCGTACTTCCAGACCCTGGGCGTGCCCTGCGCCGTCGCGGTCCTGACCGCCGTGGCCGTCGCACTCACCGTCGGCCCCTCGCTGATCACCATCGGCAGCAAGTTCGGCCTGTTCGAGCCCAAGCGCGCCATGCGCATTCGCACCTGGCGCCGCATCGGTGCCGCCATCACGCGCTGGCCCGGCCCCATCCTGGCGGCCTCGATGGCCATCGCCATCATCGGCCTGGCCGCGCTGCCCGGATACAAGACCAGCTACGACGACAAGAAGTACATCCCCAAGGACATCCCGGCCAATCAGGGCTTCCAGGCCGCCGACCGGCACTTCGATCCCGCCCGGATGAACCCTGAAATGCTGGTGCTGGAGTCCGACCACGACATGCGGAACTCCGCGGACTTCCTGGTGATCGACAAGCTGGCCAAGGCCGTCTACCGCGTGCCGGGAATCGCACGCGTGCAAGCCATTACCCGCCCACAGGGCACCCCGATCGAACACAGCTCCATCCCGTTCCTCATCAGCGCCCAGGGCGTCGGCCAGATTCAGAACCTGAAGCTGATGAAGGACCGCATGGCCGATATGAAGGTCCAGGCCGACCAGATGGGCGTCATGGTCAACACCATGAAGAAGATGCTGGCCAACATGACCGAGCTCACCGGCATCATGCACCAGATGATCGGTGACATGCACACCCTGCAGGGCACTATCCATGACATGCGGGACAGCCTCGAGAATTTCGACGACTGGTTCCGCCCCATCAAGAACTACTTCTATTGGGAGAAGCACTGCTTCGACATCCCGGTGTGTCAGGCCTTCCGGTCGATCTTCGAGGTGCTGGACAAGATCGACGAACTGACCGAGAACATGGACGGCATGATCGTTTCCATGGAGCAGATGGACGTCATCATGCCCAAGATGGTCCAGGACATGCGCGACATGATCCCGCTCATGGAATCCATGCAGAACATGATGCTGACGATGCACAGCACCATGGCCGGCATGTACGACCTGCAGGACGAGACGAGCAAGGACTCGACGGCCATGGGCCGGGCGTTCGACAAGGCCAAGAACGACGACTCCTTCTATCTGCCACCGGAGATCTTCGACAACCCCGATTTCAAGCGCGGCCTCAAGATGTTCCTGTCGCCGGACGGCAAGACCCTGCGCATGATCATCTCGCACCGCGGCGATCCCACGTCGCCCGAAGGACTTTCACATATCGAGCCGATCAAGCAGGCGGCTATCGAGGCGGTCAAGGGCACCCCACTCGAGGACGCCAAGATCGAACTCGGCGGCACCGCAGCGACATTCCATGACATGGCCGACGGCGCTCGCTACGACCTGATGATCGCCGGCATCTCCGCGCTGTGCCTGATCTTCCTGATCATGCTGCTCATCACACGCAGCTTCGTGGCCTCGCTGGTGATCGTCGGTACCGTATTGCTCTCCCTGGGCGCATCATTCGGCTTGTCGGTCATCATCTGGCAGTACATCCTGGGCCAGGAACTGCATTGGATGGTCATGCAAATGGCGATCATCGTGCTGCTGGCGGTTGGCTCCGACTACAACCTGCTACTGGTATCTCGGCTCAAGGAAGAACTACCGGGCGGCCTGAAGACGGGCATGATCCGGGCCATGGGCGGCACCGGCAGCGTGGTGACCTCCGCCGGACTGGTCTTCGCCTTCACCATGATGGCCATGGCCATCAGCGACTTGACCATCATCGGGCAGGTGGGTACCACGATCGGTCTGGGTCTGCTGTTCGACACCCTGGTGGTGCGCTCGTTCATGACACCGGCGATCGCGACCCTGCTGGGCCGCTGGTTCTGGTGGCCGCTGAATGTGCGTACCCGACCGCTGCCGCCACCGCGAACACCGCAGCGGGCGACCACCGCTCCGACTCCCCCGCCGCCGGCCCCGATTGGTGCGGGACCAGATCCGGTGACGACGGAGTTTCCCAGGCCCACGTATTAAGCCCAGCCGCGCCTAGGCCGAAAATCCCCACCACACTGGGTGACTCATGACACCCTCGTTGCATGACGGTACCGGGTGAGGAGTTCCACGGTTACGTCATCGACGCGCCCGTGGGCCGTGGCGGGACGGCACAGGTATACCTCGCGCACCGCGCCGGCGACGACGACGGGCCCGCGGTTGCCCTGAAGGTGCTGGACTCGCGGCATCGGAATCCGGAGAACATCGACCGGCTGCACCGAGAATTCGACTTGGCCCAACGGTTTTCGCATCCCCGCATCATCACCGTCTACGAACGCGGTGAGGACTGGCTGGCCATGGAAGCACTCACCGGCGGCTCGGCGAAAGACCTGGTGGGCACCAATCAGAGCTGGATCATCCCGATCAAACTGACTGCTCTACAACAGATTGCCGGAGCGCTCGACTACATCCACGAGGCCCAGGTGGTGCACTGCGATGTAAAGCCGTCGAACATCATGCGCCGCCAATCGGGCAGCGCCGTACTCACCGATTTCGGCATCGCCCAGGAACTGGTCCTTGCCGACGGTCCGCGCCGTCCTGTCGTCCTAACCTCGCTGCCCTACGCCGCGCCCGAGGTGCTGCGCGGACAACCTGTGACGGCCGCCACCGACCAATACGCACTGGCGTGCACGGCCGTCGAGCTGTTCGATGGCAAACCTCCATTCACCGCACGCACGGCGATTAAGCTCGCCGACCTGCATCTCAACGCCACACCCTGGCCGATCTCGTACCGCCATAAGCACATCCCACGAGCTTTCGATTCCATCGTCGCCAAGGCGATGGCGAAGGATCCGTTAAGGCGCTACCCGACATGTACGGAGTTCATAACACTTTTGACACACGCGATGACCTAATCCCCGGTACCGTCGCCCCATGGCGTCTCCAGCTAATTACGATGTGTCGGCTCTCACCCGCGAGGACGAGGGGTATCACAAGGGTCTGAAGAACCGCCAAGTGCAGATGATCGGCATCGGCGGCGCCATCGGTACCGGTCTTTTCATGGGCGCGGGTGGCCGGCTGGCCAGCGCGGGGCCCGGACTGTTCATCGTGTATGCGGTCTGCGGCTTGTTCGTCTTCTTCATGCTGCGTGCGCTCGGCGAGCTGGTGCTGCACCGCCCCTCATCCGGGTCATTCGTCTCCTACGCGCGTGAATTCCTCGGGGAGAAGGCCGCATACGTCGCCGGCTGGATGTGTTTCGTCAACTGGGCCTCGACCTCGATCGTGGACGTGACCGCTGTCGCTTTGTACATGCACTACTGGGGAGCCTTCGAGGCGGTGCCGCAATGGGTCATCGCGCTCATCGCCCTCGTCATCGTGCTGACCATGAACATGATCAGCGTCAAGCTGTTCGGTGAGATGGAGTTCTGGGCAGCACTGATCAAGGTCATTGCGCTGGTTGCCTTCTTGATCTTCGGCATCGTGTTCCTGGCCGGCAGGTTCCCGGTCGCCGGCGCCGCCACCGGCGCCTCGGTGATCGCCGACAACGGCGGATTGTTCCCCAACGGCCTACTCGCACTGGTGGTCATCACCTCTGGAGTGGTATTCGCCTATGCCTCAGTAGAACTGGTGGGCACCGCCGCAGGAGAGACCGAAAACCCCGAGAAGATCATGCCGAAGGCCATCAACGCCGTGGTGTTCCGCATCGCCATCTTCTATGTCGGATCGCTGGTACTGCTGGCCCTGCTGCTGCCCTACACGACGTACAAGGCCGGTGAGAGCCCGTTCGTCACCTTCTTCGCCCGGGTCGGCGTCCCTCACGCCGGCGACATCATGAACTTCGTCGTGCTCACCGCAGCGCTGTCGAGCCTGAACGCCGGGTTGTACAGCACCGGTCGCATCTTGCGGTCGATGTCCATGAACGGCAGTGCGCCATCATTCCTTTCACGAATGTCGTCGGGCGGAGTGCCCTATCCCGGCATTCTGCTCACGGGCTCGTTCACCGTCTTGGGCGTTTTCATGAACATGGTCATCCCCGCCAAAGCCTTCGAGACGGCGTTGGACGTCGCCGCGCTCGGCATCTTGGCGTCATGGGCCACCATCGTCATCTGTCAGCTGCGGCTGTACCAGTGGTCACAGCGCGGGATCTTGAAGCGCGGCAAGTTCCAGATGCCGGGCGCCCCCTACACCGGTTACGCCACGGTCATTTTCCTGATCGCGGTACTGATCCTGATGTGTTACGAAAACTACTGGAATCTGGTGGCCATCGGCGTCTTCACACCGCTGCTGATCATCGGCTGGTATCTGCAGCGAGACCGGGTGATGCGACTCGCCCAGGAACGCGTGGGGTACACCGGCGCCTATCCGGTGATCGCGGAGACACCGATGATGGACGATCCGCCCAACCTCGGCGACAAGTAGAACCTAGACGATCGCCGAGCGCTCCAGCAGGCGCGCGAAGTCGGCGACGTCCAACGTCTCACCACGACGAGCCGGGTCAATGCTGGCCGCCAGCAGACGGCGTGCCGACTCGTCGCCCGAGCCCGCCCATTCGGCGAACGCGTTGCGAGATGTCTTGCGACGCTGCGCAAACGATATGTCGACGAGATCGAACAGTTCCTTGCGGAAGCCGGCATCCGAAGGCCATATCGCGTCGGCGTGGCGATCGATGCGCACCAGACCCGAGTACACCCGCGGAATCGGCCAGAACACCGCCGGCGACACCGTGCCGAGGCGCTTCACCTTGCCGAAATAGCGCACCTTGACGCTCGGCCCCCCGTAGATACGCGAGCCCGGCTCAGCGGTCAGCCGATCGGCTACCTCGGACTGAACCATCACCAAAATGGTTTTCACCGAGTCGAATTCGGTCAGGATTCGCAGCAGCGCCGGCACCGCGACGTTGTACGGCAGGTTGGCTACCATCGCTGTCGGCTCGCCCTGAACGTCGGCGGGGGTCAGGTTCAGAACATCTTGGTGAATCACCGAAAACCGGTTGAACTCACTGTGCGAATGTTCCTTGATGGTGGTCGGAAGACGGCGTGCCAGTACGGGATCCACCTCGACCGCGGTCACCGCGGCACCCTTGTCGAGCAAGCCCAATGTCAACGAGCCCAGACCGGGACCCACCTCGATGACGTGATCACCCTTGCCGACGCCCGACGCCGACACGATCCGACGAATAGTGTTGGCATCGTGAACAAAGTTCTGGCCCAGCGTCTTCGTCGGTCGGAAATCGAGATCCTTGGCCAGTTGTCGGATCTCGGTACGGCCGAGCAGCCTGATGGTCAGCGGGCACCAACTCTCGCGCTGCACACCGGCCAGGCGCCCCAGCCCTGAGCGGCCAAGGTCTTCTCGGCGATCGCGATCTGCTCCTCGCGCGTCGCGAGATCCGCACGCGGTGCGTACTTGCCGCCACCGTGAGCCAACCAGGTGCCGAAGTCGAACTGCACGCCGCCGTAGAAACCGTTGCCGGTGTTGATGGCCCAGTTACCGCCGGCCTCGCACTGGGCAAGTGCGTCCCAAGCTCCACCACGCGTCACGCTCGGCACCTCGGTGCCGGGCTTGGCGCCCACGCGAAGCACCGAATCGCGGGCAGGGGTCAACACGTTGTTGGACACCGGCATGCGGCCGGTCTCCTTGCCGTTCACGGTCAGCACCGAGTAGACGATGTCCTGGGTACCGGGTGCGCCCGGATCTTGGACCACCGAGCGACTCATGTTCATCTCGGGGTCTTCGATCTTCTGCGGCGTCGGCGCCAACGCGGCCTGCTCGGTCACCTGGCTGACTCGAATGCGGGTGACGGTGATCGGCATGTCCGCGGTCACCGGGGTGCTCGGCGCCGGATCGACGGTGTCGAACTGCTGCAGCGGGTTCCCGGTGGCCTCCAGGAGCTTGCCCACCGTGGGGGCGGCGATGCGCGGCGTGCTGATCACGCCGCCGTCGTTCAGCTGCACGGTCTTGGCGCTCACCACGGCCAGCGACATGCCCTCCAGCGGGAGGCGGCTGCCACGAGTGGCGGCCATCGGGGCGGTGTCGGTCATCGACAACTGCGACAGCGCGTCGTTCACCGTGCTGGCGGTGGTCCACACCTGCTGGGTGCCCTGCCCGTCCACGGAGATGTCCAGCGGGCGCGAACGCTTCAGGACGATGGTGTCGCCGTTGCGCACCGAATCGTGCTTGGCGGGGGCGACATCGTCGCGGTCCGACAGCGCGTATCCGTAGTCGGCGAGGACCTCGGACACCTGTGACTTGACGGTCGTGACCGTCATGGCGTTTCCGTCGACGTTGAGAGTGAGGGTCTTGTGCGCAGCGATGGCGTAGCCGCCGCCCGCGCCGATCACCACCAGCAGGGCGGCCACAAGGGCGCGTAGCAAGGGCGATCGCGTTGCGTTGAGCTTCGTCAGTGCATTCACGAGTAGGGGTTTCCTGCGTTCGTTTCGGAGCCTCGATACCGGAATTCGTGCGGCGAAACCCGGCTGCTAATCATCCTCATTGATCACGACACGGTAACGAAAGCATCGCTTGGGGGCAACTCATCAACGATCTTGAACACCGCCGACGCCGTCGCAGACGAGGCGTTCGCTAACCGCTCGGCAGTTCGCCCAGTTACTTCCGCAAGGGCACGGACGGTATAGGGCAGGCAGTACGGCTCATTGGGGGCGCCCCGATAAGGGTGGGGCGTCAGGTAGGGCGCATCGGTCTCTACCAGCAGTTGTTCGTCGGGAATGAGCGCAGCGGCCTCCCGCAGCGCCCGCGCGTTCTTGAAACTCACCGTCCCTGACAGACTCAGAATCCAACCCTCAGCGACGCACTTTTTCGCCATCTCGGCGTCCGACGAAAAGCAGTGGAAGATAACCGAGCCCGGCGCGCCCTCCGCTTTGAGGACATCGAGCACTTCGGCGTCTGCATCACGGTTGTGAATCATCAACGGCTTGCCCGTCCGCTTAGCCAGCTCGATATGCCAAGCAAATGCTTCGCGTTGCACCGCAGGCTCCGCACAACCCTCCAAACGGCCCGGCCAATACAGGTCCAAACCGGTCTCCCCGATCGCCACCACGCGGGGGTGGGCGGCCAGCTTCTCCAGTTCGGTGCGTGCATCCTCGGTCAGGTCGCCCGCACGCGTCGGATGCAACGCCACGGCGGCGTACACGCGTGGATCGGCGGCAGCGGCCGACACCGCCCATCGGGCCGAATCGAGGTCGTCGGCCACCGTCACCACACGTCCCACACCGACAGACTCGGCGTGATCGACCATGGCGCGCACATCCTCGGCGGTGACGGCGCCACAGGCATCCAGATGGGTGTGGGCGTCGATGAGAGGCGCGAGCGGCTCGGGGTCGGGCGGGGCTTGCCGTTTATGGCCGGGCGTCATGGTGATATCGATTCTATTTGGATAGATAAAGTGGCAGCCACTATGGCTGATCCCTTCTACATCACCACCGCCATCGCGTATCCGAACGGCGAGCCGCACATCGGGCACGCATATGAATACGTGGCGACCGACTCGGTCGCCCGCTTCAAGCGGCTGGACGGCTTCGACGTGCGCTACCTCACCGGGACCGACGAGCACGGTTTGAAGGTGGCGCAGACGGCGGCGGCGGCAGGAATCCCGACGGCTCAGCTCGCCCGGCGCAACTCCGACGTGTTCGAGGCGCTGCAGCGCACACTCAACATCTCGTTCGACCGGTTCATCCGCACCACCGACCCGGATCACTACGAGGCCTCCAAGGCGATCTGGCGCAAGATGGCCGATAACGGTGACATCTATCTGGACACCTACTCCGGCTGGTACTCGGTGCGCGATGAGGCGTATTACACCGACGCCGAGACCACCGTCGCCCCCGACGGCACCCGCACCGCGACTGCGACGGGCACCCCGGTCGACTGGACCGAAGAGCATTCCTACTTCTTCAGGCTCTCGGCCTATCAGGACAAGCTGCTGGCGCACTACGCAGCCCATCCGGAGTTCATCGGCCCGGATGCGCGGCGCAACGAGGTGGTCAGTTTTGTCTCCAGTGGGCTGCGCGACCTATCCATCTCCCGCACCACCTTCGACTGGGGCGTGCCGGTGCCGGACAACCCCGAGCACGTCATGTACGTGTGGGTCGACGCGCTCACCAATTACCTGACGGGGGTCGGCTACCCCGATACCGACTCCGAGCTGTTCGGCCGCTACTGGCCCGCCGACATGCACATGATCGGCAAGGACATCATCCGGTTCCACACCGTGTACTGGCCCGCCTTCCTCATGTCTGCCGGAATCGAGCTGCCCAAGCGGGTTTTCGCGCACGGCTTCCTCACCAACAAGGGCGAGAAGATGAGCAAGTCGATCGGGAACGTGGTCGATCCGATCAACCTCATCAACACCTTCGGGCTGGACCAGGTCCGTTACTTCCTGCTGCGTGAGGTCCCCTTCGGCCAGGACGGCAGCTACACCGAGGAGGGGCTGATCGGGCGGATCAACGCCGATCTGGCCAACGAGCTGGGCAACCTCGCGCAGCGGTCGCTGTCGATGGTCGCCAAGAATCTCGAGGGCATCGTGCCCGAGCCGGGTGAATTCACCGGCGAGGACACCGCATTGCTGGCCGCCGCCGACGCGCTGCTGGAGCAGGCCCGCACACACTTCGACGTGCCCGCGATGCATCTCGCCCTGGAGACGATCTGGCAGGTGTTGGGCGCGAGCAACCGGTACTTCTCGGCGCAGGAGCCGTGGGTGCTGAGCAAGAGCGAAAGTGCGGCCGACAAGCAGCGATTCGGCACGGTCCTGTACACGACGCTGGAGGTGGTGCGGATCGTGGCGCTACTGGTGCAGCCGGTGATGCCCGATTCCGCGGCCAAGCTGCTGGACCTGTTGGGCCAGTCCGAGGATCAGCGGGACTTCACGGCCATCGGCACGCGGTTGAAGCCCGGCGTGAGCCTGCCCGCGCCGACGGGCGTGTTCCCGAAGTATCAGGTGCCCAAGTAGGAGAAAGTGATCCCGGTCACGGTCTGTCACAGATTTCGTCGCCGCGGTGTCTTAGGGGCATCAGCGACTGAAAGGAAGTCACCGAAATGACCGAGAACACCCGGGTGATCGTGATCGGCGGAGGCTACGCGGGAACCCTGGCGGCCAATCAACTGCTCGGCTGGAAAGACGGCAAAAGGACACTGGCCGTGACCCTCGTGAACCCCCGACCGCACTTCGTCGAACGTATCCGCCTGCATCAACTGGTCGCCGGGAACAGCACCGCGACGGCCGAATACGACAAGCTGCTCAATCCGGCGATCCAGCTGGTGGTCGACAAGGTCACCCACATCGACGCCGACGCGCAGAAACTGGAACTCGCCTCGGGTGCGGTGCTGCCGTATGACTACCTGGTCTACGCCGTCGGAAGTACGTCGACGACTCCCGATGTTCCGGGAGTGGCCGAACATGCGTTGTCCATCAACGAGTTCGAGCACGCCCAGCAGGTGCGCGCGCGGTATGAGCGGCTGGCTCCGGATGCACCCATCGTGGTCGTCGGTGCCGGCCTCACCGGTGTGGAGCTGGCCGGCGAGCTCGCCGAAGCCGGCCGCCGCGGTGTGACCCTGATCTGCGGCGCGCAGCTGCTCCCCTCACTCGGCGAACCGGCCCGCCGCGCCGCGGCCAAGCACCTGGACAAGCTGGGCGTCGAGGTGCTGGCGCCGGCCACGGTGGTTCGCGTCGACGAAGACTCGGTGACCCTGTCCGACGGACGCGTGCTGGCGAGCGCTCTGACGGTGTGGACCGCGGGATTCGGCGTGCCGCGGCTGGCCGCCGACAGCGGGTTGAGCACCGACGACCTGGGCCGGCTGCTCACCGACGAGACCCTGGTGAGCATCGACAATCCCCGCGTCATCGCCGCCGGCGACGCCGCCAGCCCGTCGGGCGTGCCGCTGCGCATGAGTTGCCAGGCCGCCGGTCCTTTGGCGGCACGCGCCGTCAAGACGGTGCTCGCTCTGGTCGACGGCCTGCAACCCGAAGCACGCACCCAGATCTTCACCGGGCAGAACGTCAGCATCGGACGGCGCGTGGCGGTCATCCAGGCGGGCCACACCGACGACACTCCCCGCAAGCTGTATGTGGGTGGACGCACCGGCGCAGCCATCAAGGAGATGGTGTGCAACGGAACGCTTTCCATCCTGGCAACCGCCGCCAAGCACCCCACCTGGTACTTCTGGCCGCAGGGCGGGAAGCGCGCCGAAGCCCTCAAGGCGCGGGCATAGCGGTGCCCGACTCCGCTCATGCCGAGCTGTTCATCCACCTGCGCCCGCTGCTGTTCACCATCGCGTACGAAATGCTGGGCTCCGCAACGGAAGCCGATGACGTACTGCAGGAGAGCTACCTGCGGTGGGCGCAGGTGGACCTGAACACGGTCACCGACACCAAGGCTTATTTGGCCCAGATCGTCAGCCGACAGGCCCTGAATACGCTGCGCGCCAACAGCCGTCGGCGCGAGGAGTACGTGGGCCCGTGGCTGCCGGAGCCGGTGCGGGTGACCTTCGAGGGCAGCACCGACGACGCCTCGGCCGACGTGGTACTGGCCGAGTCGGTGTCGATGGCAATGCTCGTGGTGTTGGAGACCCTGGCACCGGACGAGCGCGCCGTGTTCGTGATGCGTGAGGTATTCGGCTTCGACTACAGCGAGATCGCTTCCACCGTCTGCAAATCCGAGGCCGCGGTGCGTCAGATGGCCCACCGCGCCCGCGAACATGTCCAGTCGCGACGGCGCCGGTTCACCCCGACCGGCCAGCAGGCCGAGGAACTGACCACCAAGTTCCTGCTGGCGGCCGCGGGCGGCGACGTCGACGCACTGGTGGAAATGCTGGCCCCCGATGCGGTGTGGACGTCCGACGGCGGGGGCAAGGTCAGCGCGGCACGGCGTCCGGTGTACGGAGCCGACAGAGTGGCACGCGTCGCTATCGGGCTGTCGCGGGCCGCCGCGTCGTTCCCCGATGTCCGCATGGAGCTGAGCACCTACAACAGCACACCCGCCCTGCTCATTTACAGCGAAGGACGTCTCGACGCGGTACTGGCCCTGTCGATCGCGGACGGCAAGGTGGCTCATGTTTTCGCCATCCGCAACCCCGACAAGCTGGCCACCGCCGAAACCGCGCGCCACATCAGCAGATAACCGGTAGCGGTGCGGGCAGGTCATCGGAAACAATCACCCGCGTGTTTTGTGACATCGACACGGCCGCGCGCATCGAGCGCGCCGAAGCCGACACCATCGCCGCCGGAGCCGCGCGGTGCGACGACGCCCTGGTGATCTCGTTGGCGGGCGGCGTCGCGGCGTATGCCGGCCCCGACTCGCCCATGAACAAGATCGCAGGACTCGGGTTCGGCGGTATGCCAACCGAATCCGAGCTCGACGCCATCGAGCGGGAGTTCGCAGCCCGCGATACCCCGGTGCAGGCCGAAGTGGCGAGCCTGGCCGACCCGGCCCTGTGCGAGCTCCTCACCGCGCGCGGCTACCTGCTGGTGTCCTTCGAGGATGTCCTCGGACTCGCACTGACCGACGCTCCGGCACCCGCCGTCCCGGAGGGCATCACGGTGCGCCACAGCGGGACCGACGAGCTCACTACATGGCTCGACGTGGTCGTCGACGGATTCGCGGTACCCGATGAGCAAGGGGTGCCCTCCCACGAGTCGTTCCCACGTGAGGTGCTCTGCCGCGCGATCGGAGCGCTCTCCACCGTGGACGGTGAGCGGAGGTACATCGCGCTGCGCGAGGGTTCCGTCGCCGGTGGCGCCAGCATGCGTCTGCTCGACGGGGTGGCCCAGCTGAACGGCGCGGCGACCGCCGCCCGTCATCGCCGACGCGGTATTCAGACGGCGCTGCTGACCACCCGCCTGCACGAGGCCGCCCGCGACGGCGCGGACCTGGCGGTGGTCACCACCCAGCCCGGGTCCAAGTCCCAGCAGAACACCCAGCGGCAAGGCTTCTCCCTGCTGTACACCCGCGCGATACTCGTGAAGGATCTGCGAAACTAGACCGATGCGCGTCCAGCAGCTCGGTGATCTCGGCGCGCCGTCGGCGGTGCTGCGATCGCTGGCCGCCGCCGCGCGCGTGGCGCGGCAACCCGCGCCCGCCGCACTGATCGGATCGTGGTTCGGTTCACGGGCCGTCATCGCGCCGTCGTTGTCCGCGCGGCCGGTGCTGCCACGAAAGGCCTTCAACGGCAATGATTCCCATCGGGGTGAAGCGCCGCCCGGCGCAGTCGGAGGCGGCTGGATCGGATATCTGGGATATCCGGATCTGGCCGCAGCGGGCAGCGCTCCCCGGCTCCCGGCCGCGGCCGGGGGTTGGACCGACTCGGCGCTACGCCTCGACGAAGACGAATGCTGGTGGTATGAAAGCCTTCTGGATCAGGACTGTCCGGAGTGGCTACTGCACGCGCTGATGCAGCCGTGCGATCCGGCGCCGTGGTTCATCGACTGGACCGCACCCGATCGTGAACACCACCGGGGCGCCGTCGCCCACTGCCTGGACGCCATCGCGGCCGGCGAGGTGTATCAGGCGTGTGTGTGCACGCAGTTTCGCGGCACGTTGACGGGTGATGCGGTGGACTTCTTCGCCGACGCGGTCACCCAGACCGCACCTGCCCGGGCCGCCTTCGTCTCTGGAGGGTGGGGCGCCGTCGCCTCCTTGTCACCCGAATTGTTCTTGCGGCGCAACGGCACCGATGTCTGCTCCAGCCCGATCAAGGGCACGCTGGCGGCAACCGAAGATCCCTCCGCGCTGTTGACGTCGATCAAGGATGTCGCCGAGAACATCATGATCACCGACCTGGTGCGCAACGACCTGGGGCGCATCGCCGACACCGGAACCGTCACCGTCCCCGAACTTCTCGCCGTCCATCCGGCACCCGGCGTGTGGCATCTGGCGTCCACCGTCGCGGCCAAGGTGCCCTTGGAGGCGACCGCGACAGACCTATTGGCGGCCGCGTTCCCCCCTGCCTCGGTGACCGGAACACCGAAAACCCGTGCACGCCAACTGCTACGCCGCTGGGAGTCGGATCATCGCGGGGTGTACTGCGGCACCGTGGGCATGCTCTCGCCTGCGGCTGGTCTGGAACTCAACGTCGCGATCCGCACCGTGGAAATCGCACCCGACGGCTCTGCGGTGCTCGGTGTGGGCGGCGGCATCACCGCCGATTCCGAGGTCGACGCCGAATGGCAGGAGTGCCTGCACAAGGCGGCCGCCACCGTCGATCTCACCGCGATCGCCACCCGCGAGAACGGGCTCAAGCCCGCGCTTTGACCACCGCGTCGTACAGGTCGCGTCGCGACAGCGTCGCCCCGGACTCTCCGATGGCCGTCGCGCAGGACTCGCGCAGCCCCATCCCGTCGTCCATCAGCTCCTCCACCCGGGCCACCAGAGTCTCGATCTCGGGGACGGCAGGGCGGCCGCCGTCGAGCACCACCGTGATCTCCCCGAGTACCTCGTTGGCATCGGCCCAGGCCGCCAGCTCACGCAGCGTGCCCCGCAGCACCTCTTCGTGCGTCTTGGTGAGCTCGCGACACACCGCAGCGCGCCGCTCCGGCCCCAGCACCTGCACCGCATCGGCCAACGTCTCTTCGAGTCGTCGCGGCGACTCGAAGAACACACAGGTGCGCGGCTCGGTCAACAGCTCGGCAAGCCAGCGCCGGCGCGGCCCCTGCTTGCGGGGCGCAAATCCCTCGAAACAGAAACGGTCCACCGGCAACCCCGAGACGGCCAGCGCCGTCGTCACCGCCGAGGGGCCGGGCAGACACGTGATCGGTATGCCCTGTTTGACGCACGCGGCGACCAAGCGGTACCCCGGGTCACTGATCGAGGGCATACCCGCGTCGGTGACCACCAGCACGTCGTAACCGGCCTCCAGGTCGGCCAGCAGCGGCTCGATACGGCTGGCCTCGTTCTGGTCGTAGAAACTGATGATCTGCCCGCTGATCTGCACATCAAGAGACTTGGCGAGCGCCCGAACACGCCGCGTGTCCTCGGCGGCCACCACCGACGTCTTGGCCAGCGCCTCACGCAGTCGGGGCGAGGCATCCCCCGGCTCCCCCAGCGGTGTCGCCGCCAGCAGCAAGTTCCCCATCCCGGCAGCTTAGATGCCCAGCTCGGGTCCTCCCCTACGATCGACCGTGTGACCGTGCCCGCAACCCTGCCGCCGACCCCGGCAGCCGAGTCGGATCTGCAGTCCCCCGGGCCCCGGATACCGCCCGCAGACTTCGGACCCACCGACCGGTTCCAGGGCTGGGTGATGACCGCCGTCATCACGGCGATCGCGGCACTGACCCGATTCGTCAACCTCGGCGCGCTCACCGATCGCGGCACCCCCGTCTTCGACGAGAAGCATTACGTACCGCAGGGCTGGCAGGTCGTCACCAACGGTGTTGAAGACAACCCAGGCTACGGGCTCGTGGTGCATCCGCCCGTGGGCAAACAGATGATCGCGATCGGCGAATGGCTGTTCGGATACAACTCCTTCGGCTGGCGATTCGCGGCGGCGCTCTCGGGCACCATCCTGGTCCTGCTGGTCGCCCGGATCGCCCGGCGAATGAGCCGGTCCACCATGGTGGGCGCCATCGCCGGGGTACTGCTGATCGCGGACGGGGTCAGCTTCGTCACCGCACGCACCGCGCTGCTCGACGTGTATCAGGCGCTCTTCGTGGTGGCCGCCTTCGGCGCCCTGATCGTCGACCGGGACCAGGTTCGGGAACGGCTGTACAACGCCTATCTGGACGGACGCATCGTTGATACCCCGTGGGGTCCGCGCCTGGGCGTGCGCTGGTGGCGCTTCGGTGCCGGGATCCTGCTCGGATTGGCCTGCGGCACAAAATGGTCGGGGCTGTACTTCATCGCCTTCTTCGGCGTGCTGTGCCTTGCGTTCGATATCGCCGCCCGGCGCGCCTACGGGGTGCAGCGACCGTGGGCCGGCGCGGCGATGCGCGATCTGGGGCCCGCCGTGTATGCGCTGCTGGTCATTCCGTTCATCGTGTACATGGCCTCGTACTGGTCGTGGTTCGCCTCCGAGACCGGGATCAACCGGCACGCCGAGGGCCGACAGATTGGCGTCGGCGGCTGGATGCCCGATGCCCTGCGATCGCTCTGGTACTACACGCACAGCGTCTACACGTTCCATTCGACGCTGACCAACGCCAACGGCAACCACCATCCGTGGGAATCCAAACCGTGGACGTGGCCCATGTCGCTACGACCGCTGCTCTACGCCATCGAGGACAAGAACATCCCCGGCTGCGGCGCCAATTCCTGTGTGCGCGCGGTGCTGTTGGTCGGCACGCCGGCCATCTGGTGGCTGGCCGTTCCGGTGCTGCTGTGGGCCACGTGGGCGACGGTGGTCCGGCGTGACTGGCGTTACGCGGCGGCGCTCGTCGGCTACTGCGCGGGGTGGCTGCCCTGGTTCGCCAACATCGACCGCCAGATGTATTTCTTCTACGCCACCCCGATGGTGCCGTTCCTGGTGATGATGATCGCGTTCATCCTCGGCGACTTCCTGCACAAGCCGGTGACCAACCCGGAACGAAAAACGTTGCGGATGTTCATCGCAACGTTCTACCTGGCGGTGGTGGTCACCAACTTCGCGTGGCTGTATCCGATTCTGACCGGAGCCGCCATCTCACCGTTCATGTGGAACATGGAGATGTGGCTGCCCAGCTGGCGCTAGCGGCCGCCCCGCGCTCCCAGCGGCCGCCCCAGCCGCCGACACGCCGTGTCGTGGCGTGTTCGTATCGCACATGTTCGCCATAAGACGGCGTGTCGACGCTAGATGAAGTCGCGGGACACCGGGCAAGACATGCAACGCGGTCCGCCCCGGCCGGTGCCCAGTTCCGACGCCGAGATGGCCAGCACCTCGACACCCGAGGCCTCCAGACGCGCATTGGTTTCCACATTGCGCTCATAGGCGACGACGACGCCGGGCGCCACGGCCAGGGTGTTGTTGCCGTCGTCCCACTGCTCGCGTTCGGCGGTCACCGGATCCAGCCCGGTATCGATGACACGTAGCTTGCCGATACCCATCGCATCGGCGGCCGCCTCCACGAACGGGTCCGCCCCGGAGATACTGACACCACCCTCGGTGCGGCGAATAGTGAAGGCCGACAGCGAGTCTTGGATCGCCGGATACATCACGACGGCGTCGGTGTCGACCATGGTGCAGACGGTGTCGAGATGCATCGACGCCCGTTCCTGCGCGATGGGCACCGCGAGCACCGTGTGCGCCAGTCCGTCGTCGAAAAGGCTACGCGCCAGTGCTTCCGCACCGGCAGGGGTGGTGCGCTCCCCCACCCCGACGGCCACCACGCCGGGGCCCAACAGCAGCACGTCACCGCCCTCGACCGGGGCCGAATGCGACTCGTAGGCGCGGCGCACCCCGAGGAATCTCGGGTGGTGGGCGTAGATCAGATCGGTGAGCGAGGTCTCGCGCACCCGCGCCGGCAACGCGAGCGAGGTGATCGCGAACTTGTGGCCGATCCAGAACGAGGAGTCGCGGGTGAACAGCAGGTTGGGCAGCGGCTCGATCACGAAATCCGATCCGTGATGCATGGTCCGCACCAGCGACGGCTGCGCCACCTTGCCGCCGACCGGCAGCTCGTCGAATGTCATCCCGCACATCAGCACGTAGGCCAGATCGCCGGCGTCCAGCGACCGCAGGTACTCCGAAAGATCCTGCGCCAGGGCGTAACCCAGCCTGCGCGCGTTGACCGCCGCAGAAATGCCCTGGACGCGGGCCGCGCCGCTGGCGAGTGCCTCGCGTAACAAATCGGAGAGCAACAGCACCTCGACACCCCGCGAACGCAGCACCTCGGCGAAGGCATCGTGCTCCTCTTGCGCGCGCGCCACCCAGGGCAGCCCGTCGAACAGCAACTGGTCGTTGTTGCGCGGTGTCAGACGCTTGAGCTCGTCACCGGGCCGGTGCAACACGACCGCCCGCAGCCGTCCCACCTCTGAATTGGCACCCAGCACTGGAGCATCCGTCATGAGAAGACGCTAGCTTGCCGTGCAATCGAACATGTGTGCGATATCATGAGGGTGTGACACATGCGGTTCAGGCATCACTGTTCGGCGCACCGGCGGTCCCGCGCCGCGACCTGGCGGGCGGCGCTTGGCTTGAGGTGCACCATGAATGGCTCGGGCGTGCCGACAACCTCATGGGCCAGCTGTTGGCGCAGGTGCCCTGGCGCGCCGAACGCCGCCGCATGTACGACCGCACCCTCGATGTCCCCCGCCTAGTCAGCTTTCACGACCTGACCGCAGGTCCGCCGCCACACCCGGTGCTGGAGACCATCTGCGACCGGCTCAACGGCGAGTACGCCGACGAACTCGGCGAACCGTTCACCACGGTGGGCCTGTGTCAGTACCGCGACGGCACCGACAGCGTCGCCTGGCACGGCGACACCATAGGCCGTGGCCTGCGCGAGGACACCATGGTGGCGATCGTGAGCATCGGTGCCACACGCACTTTCGCTCTGCGCCCCCGGCTGGGCGGCGAGTCGATCCGCATCAACGTGGGCCATGGCGACCTGTTGGTGATGGGAGGCTCCTGCCAGCGCACCTGGGAGCACGCGATCCCCAAGACGTCCAAACCGGTGGGGCCACGAATCAGCCTGCAGTACCGACCACGCGACGTGCGTTAAGAGCGGACCGCCGCAACCGCCTTGACCAGCAGATCCGATGCACGCTTGCCGTCGGGCAGCGCGGGCGGCACCTTGCCGACGGCGACCGGGCTGACCGTGACCACCACCATGTAGCGGCCCAGATATGCCGAGTAGTTCAGGACCTCCTGACCGATCGCCCGGCCCGAGGTCCCGCTGAGCACGTCGCGTTTCATGCCGAGCGTGCGCGCACCGTCGATGGCCGGTGCGTCGATCACCTCGGTCTGTCCGGCGATTCCGTTGCCGCGGAAACCGACCTTCTTGCAGTCCGCCGACACAGCGGGGTCGAAGGGGACCTCTTGCGAGGTTTCGACGGCGACTGCCACATATTGGTTGCCCGCGCCGGTCGCGGTCAACGCCGCCATGTTTCCCTTGAGCCCGACGGGCACGGCACTGCCACCGCTGTACTTGGCGCAACCAGGAGGGTCAACCGTCACACCCGGCGGCAGCGGAGCAGGAGAGAGCAGCTTGGGATCCATCCCAGCGGGTTCCATTGTCTTGATCTCGAACTCCGGCCCGAACTGGCTTTTCAGCGAGGCGATGTTGGCGATCTTGACGTTGTGGTTGACGGGATTCTGGACGGTTCGGCCACATCCCGCCGTGGCCACGAGCACCAGCGCGCAGGCGGCCCAGATTCCCCAGGTCTTGATGGTCACGGGCTTGGGCATCCGGCCACTGTATCGATTCAGAACGAAAAATCGATGGCACCTATGGGGAACAATGCCTGTGTGGCCGGGAGTTAGAAACTATGAGGACGGTGTGTGAGATGAAGACGGCAGTTCGGCTGACAACGGCGGCACTTGGTGTTGGTACGCTGATGGCCCTCACCCCGGGGACGGCGCTTGCCGATGATGCGCAGTCGGTCATCAACCAGTATCAGTCGCAGGGTTACCAGGTGATCATCGATCGCAGCGGTAACGGGCCCACCAACAAGTGCACCGTGTCGAACATCCGCAACGGACAGGATGTCTACCGCACCGAGTATCAGCGGACGTGGATGCCCAGCGGAAAGTGGCTGGTGCTGCCGGTTCGCGTACTGGACCACAGATTGGTCTACATCTCCCTTAACTGCAACGTCTAGTTAGCCTTACCTAACGAGCTTTGCCAGTTCGCTGGATGCCGCCCGGCTCCGGCCAGCCCACACAGTGCCGCCTGAGAGCGCGCGCAGGGGTCGCTATGAATTTGGCGTTAATTTCCGCAAGCGGGAATCAATCTGAGGATTACCGCGTTGGACAGGACAGATTCACGAGCGTTGATGTTTTGGCGAGTCGCGGGTCGGGCCTTGATGTGGTATCCGGACATATTTCCGTAACAGAGAGGCCACGAGGAGTAAGGCGAGAGGAGTGAAATCGTGAAGAAATTGTTATTTGCAGGTATTGCCGCAGCTGGCGTCATCGGGGCGTCGCTGGGATCGGCAAGTGTCGCGCTCGCCGGACCGGCTGGATCGGGCGATGCCAACGCTGTCATCAATGACCTCAAGTCCAATGGGTACCGGGTGATCGTCTCCAAGACGGGCGCCAGCGACCTGTCCAAGTGCACCGTCGAGTCGGTCACGCAGGAGTCGCCCGTGAACAACGTGCAGGCCGCCAGGGATGTGCGTAACAACCCCACCACTGTGCCGACTGTCGACCGCAAGGTCGCGCACGTCGCATTGAGCTGCTAAACACGGCAGAACCCAACAATGGCCCGGGCCACAAGCCCGGGCCATTGTTGTCCCTACTTCAAGTGATCGACCAGAGTGCCCTCGGCACCGAATAACTCGGCACGCCATCGGTCCAGCAGTGCGTCGGTGTCGAGATCGTCGGGATGGAAGCCCTTCTTCATGTAGACGGCGAGTCTGCCGATCATGCCGTCGTTCAGCAGCGGCCCGCGGATCAGCCCAACCGTTTCGCGAAGCACGCGTCCCGGCTGGCGCCTGCCGTCTGGATCGCTCCACGCGATGGAGAACCACGAGCCCGCGGTCGCGAACGGCACAGTACCCGTCCAGATGACGGCCATCACCGCCCGCCGCAACCACTCGGGCCCGCCGACCGCGCGGTAGACGTCGAAGGCCACCGATTTGTGCTCGAGCTCTTCGATCGCATGCCAGTACAACAGATTCCGAAAAACTCCTCGCCCGGCGGGAACACCGCTGAGGCGCCGGCCAGCACATGGCTCAACGCGATGTCGTTGTCGGCGAAGTGTCGTCGCATCGGGACCGGGTCGCCGAACCAGAACCTGATGCGCCGCGTCTTCGGATATGCGGCCGTTATCGGAGCAGCCATCGCACTACCTCCACTTTGATCGTGTAACTCAGTGTTACACGAATCGCTTACGTTTTGAAGTAGTGCGTAAAAGTTGGGGCTTAGGTCCCTACAGCAGCCCCGGCACGATGGCTTTGCGTTCGCGGGGGTACTCGTCGGGGAAGGTCTCGCGATACCAGCGGTGTATCGAAAGAGCGCGCGGCAGCAGGTTGGCGATGGAGAACAACACGAAGATCAGGCCCGGCAGCGTCCAGGCCATCAACGCCCAGCCCGCCCAGAGAATGATCTCGCCGAAGTAGTTGGCCGCCGACACCCACCGGAAGGCGCCGCCGTACGGGATGCGGTAGCCGTCGAAACCGTCGGCCCGCAGATTGATGAGAATGCGGTCGGCCTGAAAGTTCACGATCCAGCCGACGACGGCAACGGCCACTCCGAGCAAGAATCGGGGGTCACTGAACCAGGCGGTACTCTGCAAATGGGAAGCGAAGGCGACCGCGTACCCATTCGCGAAGCCGTTGACGGCGTTGAACACGAATCCGAATGCAATACCGCTGTAGGGGAAGCGTTTTCCGCTGCCCTTACGAGAGAGCGGATAGACAAGTCCGCGGTACAGATAGTGACACTGCCACAGCACATACAGCACCACGGCCGGTGCGCCGTGATGGTGTGCGACTGTCCAGTACGTGACGGTGAACGCCCACCACTGCGGACACTCGAAGATCAGCCAGCCGATCTTGGCGGGCGCGGTGAACTTCTCGTCAGGTTTGGCGAAGCGGCCGTACGGATTGGTGAACCAGAAGCCACTGATGAAGGTGACAACCGCCAGGAGTATCAGAAAGATGGTCGCGCCGTGATACAGCTCTGTAAGCACACCGGCACAATACCGAGTGAACCCTGATTCTAAGCTCTACGCAGGGTCGATGATGTTGGTCTTCAGCTGGTAAGCGACGTGACCGGCGACCTCGGCATTGTCGGCGGCACCCGATGAAGTCACCCCGTACACCACGTTGCCCGTGGTGTACAGGTGGGTGGCGCCGGTGTTGTCGGCCCAGGAAAGCGTGATGGCGTTACGCATACCGAACGAGTACGCACCCGGCGACTGCGCCTGACACTTGGTGAATGCCTCTGTCAGCCGGTGGAATTCGGCTTGAGCGGCGGGCTTGTCCGGAAAGATCGCGACGGTCTCGTGCAGCGTCTGACGCGGGTCGTTGGTGCTGGCGACATCCAGCTGGCGGAACGCCTGCCAGCCGTCCCCCAGATCACCTTGTGATGCGGCATGCAACAAACCGCACGGGTCCGCGGGGTTGATGGCGGGCCCGTAGACCGGCGCCGTTTCGGTGTGGGTGGTGTCTGCCGTCGGGAATCCAAGGGACTTGACCTCGTCGATCCCCGCGAACAGCGAATCTGCCGCCGAAGCATCGATTTTCAGCTCGGTGAGCTCAGGCGTGGGTGGCTTCTCCACCGCCGGGCTGACCGAATGGGAACAGCCCGCGACCACAGCACTGGCAAGAAGACCCAACCCGGCCCACCATCTCCGCGTCACCTTAGAAGTGTGGACGGCCAACCTGGGAACAAGCTGGAAAGTGGGACAGATCACGCGCCGAACGCGTCAATGGCAGCGGCGATCCGGCTGCTCGCGTTCTCCAGGATCGCCTCTCCGTGGCCAAAGCCTGCGATCTTGGCTCCGGTGGCAGCCAGTCCGGTCAACGAGCGCACCGCGGCTTCTCGATCGGTGTTGAAGACGCCGAGGATGACATTTCCGTTGAACTCAGCCACCGCATCACCGGTCAGCACCGCGTCGGCCGCGGGCAGGTACAGCGCGATACTGCCCGGGGTGTGCCCGGGAACCGCGAGGACCCGGGCACCACCGGCGAAGTCCAGGACGTCACCGTCGTGCACCACGCGATCCACCCGGCACGGCGGTCCGTGTGGCGCCTGCTCGAACACCGGACGCAGGGCCTGTTCTGCGGCGGTCAGTATCGGTATGGGCCCGCGGCATTCACCAGTGATGAAGGACGAGTCATATTCTCCCGCAATCACTTCAACCTGTGACCACGAGGCGATCTCGGCAGCCGACCCCACGTGATCCTCATGGAAATGCGTGAGCACGATGCGCGTCAGATCCGCTCGATTCCTGTCGAGACGGTGCAGCGCACGGTCGATCAACTCGAGGCTATCTGGCCATCCGGTGTCGACGAGCGTCACCCCGTCCGGCCCCAGCCACAGGTAGCAATTCAGCAGGTGCGCCCGATCGCCCGGGATGCGCAGACGGAACAACGACGGAGCGAGCTGCTGCAGATCGGGTGACACCACGGCGACAACGCTACGTGGTACGCATACAGTGCGGTCGAGAGTCTGTTGCGACAGAATCGAAACCGAAAGCACGCAGCATGGGAGACAGCGATGACCGATTGGGATGTGGTCGGACGGGCGAACTATGTCTCGTTCACGAGCTACCGCAAGGACGGCACCGCGGTCTCGACCCCGGTGTGGATCGCGCCCGCCGAGGGCAAGCTCTACTTCTTCTCGGAAGTCGGTGCGTACAAGGTAAAACGCGTCCGCAGAAACCCGGCGGTGACGTTGCAACCCTGCGATGTCCGGGGCAAGCTCACCGCCGGTTCGCCGGTCGTGGAGGGCACCGCACGAATCCTTGATTTCGCCGACACCCCGCGAGTACGCAAGATCGTCAACCGCAAGTACTGGCTGCTGGGGCCGTTGAGCGAGTTCGGCGTCTGGATCACCCGCCGGCAGCAGGCCTCGTTCGCCATCGAGATCTCGCCAAGCACCTAAAAGGCACCGGGCGACAACGCCATCGCCAGAGCCGAAACAACCAGTAGCGCAACGTATGCCTGGGCATGCACCGTATCGGGCAGTCTGGGCGGGCGCCGTCGCAGCCAGATCACCAACGGCAATGCCCCGATGAGTAATGCACCGGCCGCACGAAAATCCACGGCGCCAACGAAGTACGGCTCGTCCATCGGCGCTACCGCGGTACTGGTGAGAAAGACCGTCAAGGCCGGCATGCTGATCGCCAGGGTCAGCGGATTCGCCAGTGCGGTAGCCACATTCATGGGCTTGCCGCCGCGACGCAGCAAGGGGACTGTCATCACGCTGCCGCCCACACCCAGGAGAGATGCCGCCGTACCGATGGGGACGCCCAGCGCGGGAGAGATCGTGAACTCACGCCCGGGTCCGTCAATCCGGCTGGGGCGGCGCAGAAATCCGGGGCGCAACAGCACGTCGGCAATCGTGATCATCAGATAGGCAACAAAACCCCATGTCGTCAGGTGCGCTGGTACCGACCGTGCCAAGGCCGCGCCAAGAGCACCACCGCACCCCAGCAGCGCAATGAGTGGCGTCGCATTGCGCAAGTGCCACAAGGTGGCTCGCGATGTCGCGGCCGTGGCGGCAGCCGCGTTGACGACCATGACGACCGCCGAAGTCGCTACGGCCACCTCGGTCGCTGCGGCACCCAATGCCCCGTCGGCCCAGAGGATTACCGGCACGGCGACAAATCCGCCACCGAAGCCGAACAGAACGGTGGTGAGCCCGGCAAGGAGGCCGATCACCACCAACACGATCACGCTCATGGAACCAGTCCAGCCGACATGGAATTTACGGACAATCGAAAGCAGGCTCGATTCATATGACTTTCAGCCATATCCTGGCCGGGTGCGGAACATACCGTTGCGCGACGTCGACCATCTGCCCCACGAGGTGCTGCCGATCAGTACGGACTACACCGATGGGCAGCTGTTGGATTGGCACGAGCACCGGCGTGCACAGTTTCTCTACGGAACAACCGGCACGATGATCGTGGAGACCGACGCCGGAACCTGGACGGTACCCACGCGTCGCGCCGTCATGATTCCCGCGCGCACTCGTCACCGGGTGCGAATGCTGGAGGTGCGTACCGGCAGCCTTTACATCGAACCGTCAGCCGTCCCCTGGTGGCCGTCTTCGTGCGTGGTCGTCGACGTCACTCCGTTGATGCATGAACTGCTCAGCGCCGCCGCGAATCTGCACGCCGGCTACGACCGGTCGGGCCGCGACGGAGCGCTCACCGCCCTACTGCTGCACGAGCTGGCATCCTTCACCGCCCTGCCGCTGCACATCGACATGCCCCGTTCGCTCGATCTGGCCGAGTTGTGCCGCGACTACCTCGACGCGCCGAATGTTTCGATCTCCAACGGCCAGTGGGCGGGCCGCTTGAATACCAGCGAGCGCACCCTGACTCGCCGTTTCCGGGATGAAGTCGCGATGAGCCCCGCCGCGTGGCGGGTCCGCGCACGGCTGCTGGCCGCGGTTCCGCTGCTGCGCCGCCATTCGGTGACTCAGGTTGCCAGGCAGCTCGGGTACGCCACACCCGCCGCCTTCTCCTATGCCTTCACCAGAGCGTTCGACATTGCCCCGTCGTGCGTCCGATGACCTAGAGTTCACCGCTATGAGCCGGACCGCGATCGTCATCATCGTCGGAGTTGTCGCAGCACTGGCGTTCCTCGCCGTCGGCGCGCTGGTCAAGAAGGTCGGGATACAGAGTGCCGTCACGCATTTCCTGGTCGCCTGGGGCAGCGTTGCTGTGTTCAACATGGGCGTGGGCGTCTTCGAGGCGGGGTACGGCGTTGCCGAGGAACTGCCTGTGTTGCTGGTGGTGTTCGGCATTCCGGCGGCAGTGGCCGGGATCGGCTGGCTAGGGGCACGACGTCTCTCGCGGCCCTGATCGCCGCACCAAGAACCTCGCAGGCGCAGGTCAGCGCTTGACGATACTGTGGGATGCATGACGACGACGTTCGTCGGGATAGCAGCGATCGTGGCGATGACCCTTATCGGCATCGGCATGAATGCTGGACTCTTCAATACCCGCAGGGCACGGCAGGCGATACCGCCATTGGTCGCCCGGGCGGCGGCTCCCGTGTACGCGCTCAACCGGCGCATCGGAAACCCGGGCCGCGCCGTGAAGCAGCCCGAAGAACCCGAATCGCTCGACGAACCGGACAAGTGAACTCCCGGCGGATTGACGTAGGCGATGCGGGCCTACTCCACCGCAGGCACGTCCCGCAGCTGCTGGGTCAGAAGTGGAATTCTGTCTGTTGTTCAGGGTTGGCGCTGAGTACATACGGTGAATCGGCGCTGCGGATGGGCATACCCGCCATTCGGGCAGGCATCGACAGCGGTGGTGTTGAGAACAACCTTGATCGGCTTGTATCTCTCGGGCGCTTTCGGATCATCGCAGGCGACCTTTGTGACTGGCTGCCCTAGATTGAGGCATAAGTCCTTGTCCCATGCCAGATCAAGACACGCGGTGTACTGTCCAGTGTCCTTGGAATTGTGATAGTAGGAATGATCGGCATCGCCGCACTCACGAGATCTGTTCACGCGCTGCACGATCCGGTATGTGTACTGCTGTGACCCGCAATCGACCAGTGTCAAAACTGCGTTGACGGCAGGCCCCGATAGATTCACACAGCCACCGACAGGCGCCTCGCCTTCACCATTGGCCGTCAGCGAAGCAGGCGACGGAAACTGGCCCGGAATCTTAGAGAAGTCCGTCGAATCCTGTTGAGAGGACGCCGTAGCGGGCACCGTCTGCGAAGGAGCTTCGGCCGGAGAACCGCACGACGAAACTGTCCAGCAGGTCAAGGCAACAACAGCACGCACGCCCCAGCTGGGCCGGACGCCTGCACCTGATGGGTGCAAGAAAGGCACGGTCAGGCTCATGCTTTGGAGATGTTGTCGAGTACGGTGCGGAATAAGTGCTCGGCCGCGGCCCGATCGGAATCGGGCCGGATTTCCATATCGACCACCAGCCCGCGGCTCTCTGCGAGGAAAATGGTGTTGTGCGAGTAGGAGTATCCGTACGTTTGCTCCGCTGGCACCGCAGGTACAGATTCGGTGCGATAGGTGATCTTTCTGTCCTCGCCCGAATCGGTCTTGAAAGCAAATTCCGGGCAGACTGACACAAATTCCCTAACGGACGACAGCACATTGCTGCCGTTCTTAATACGATACAGACCCAGACCTATCAGGTCGTTGCGAGTTCTTCCATGATCGGTGCTGCCTCCGAGGGAGATCACGGTGTCAAGCTTCGGGCCCAGGTGAGCCAGAGGGCCTTGATCGCAGCGGATTGGGGGCTTGGGTTCCGGACGCGAAGTCATCGGCCCGTAGTCAGCCTGGACAGGAAACGGAAAGTCCTTTTCTGGCGGCATCAGAGCCTTCAGCTCGTCATCAGAGCGGCCCCGCAAATCACCGTTGGATGCGACGGTCGTGGTCGCTGCCGATGCCGGCGATTGGACGACATCACCGGGCCCGCAGCCGACGACGCTGCTTGCCAGCGCAGTAATCAAGGCGACAGATGCCGCCCAGCGCGTGATCATGACGGTAGACATTTCATGTATTGCTCCACCTGCCGTTGGAATACGTCCCACGGAAACCCCTTCCCTACGTCGTGGTGGTCACCCCAGTCTGCGCCGCCCGCGGCGTGCTCGGCGATCCCTGGCTGAGTCGGAGCCACGCCCGATCCATCGGCCTGGATGAAGTTAAGCGGTATGCCATTTTGCTTCGCAGCACGAGCGGTAATGAACGCCGCCATATCAAGTGCTTTCGCATTATCGACGGTCCAAGTTCGCCTGTCCCAGCCAATACCCGAACCTGCAAAGTTGATATTGATCGACTGCGGATTGGCATTGGCGGCCGACCAGGAGGCGGCACTCTCCGGAATGTTCGATACCACGTTGCCGAAGCTATCAACTACCCAATGGTAGGAGACGCTCGTGTCGTTTCCCTGCGCATCCTGATGATCGGCCCACAGGTACTCGCCCAGTTGCTGAGCCGTCTTGCCGAGAATTCCCGGGTCAGATGGATCTACTTCACCGCTGGGCAGATGAACCGGTGGTGACTCGGTATGCAGAATGATCCACTTGATCGGCTTGCCGCCCCTAGAACTCTCATGCGGATTGCTACCGGGGGCTTGGCGCATCTCTATCGGATTGAAGTCCGGCAGTTTGCACTCAGGCTCTTTGGGCTTGGTGGGCGTGGCGTTGGGATCTGGTTGGGCTGTACCGGTGACCGTTTCGCAGAACAGGCCACCGATCACTGGCCAGTCGCAGGGGCCGTTCTTCGATTGAGGCTTCTGCTGGTTGGGTGGGCAGGTAGAGCATTGAAAGGCTGGCTGCCAGCCGCGATCCGGCTTCTTGAACACACTGCCCGCGCCACCCACACCGGATTTTGCAAGGCTGACGAATTCCTGCAGAATTCCGTAATCCTCGGCTTGCTGCTCGCATTCCTTTTGCCGCGTTTGATCTTGCTGATCATCTTGACTCGGCTGCTGATTCTGCGTCCCCTGCTCAGGCTGCTGGCCTTGTTGAGGCTGGTTGCCTTGTTGCGGTGCTTGATAGTCGGGATTGGATTGACCAGGCCCTTGGGTGTATCCGGGTGCGGTGGAGTAATCGGGGATCTGCGTGCCATGGGCGGGCTGATCCACGCCTTGCTGAGGCTGTGAGCCTTGCTGACCCGGAACTTGTTGCGGTGCTTGCGGATTGCCGCTGTTGTAAATGCTGATACCGGAGTTCTGGTCCAGCGGCGGCTGATTGATTCCGCCCTGGTAGTCGGGCTGCTGCGGAGGTAGGGCAGGTGGCTGGAACTGCGAGCCGTTCATACCGCCATCTCCACCAGGCCCCCCTGTGGGACCAGTCGGGTCCGCGGCCGCGGTCTGCACCGTCGAAAACCCAATACCGGGCATCGTGTGGTCGCTGGCGACCTTCACCCCACTGATTGCAAGCACCACCAGGGCCACCGCAGCCGATGTCCTACGCAAACCCGGCAACATACGCCAACGATCACTCAGGACCATGCGGAAATGCCCCTCCCAATACTTGCTATATGCTGCGCGTGCGCGCAACCCCTATTCGGATCATGCCAGAAATCATGCTGTTATGTCCACAGTTCTGGCCGTAGCTATGTTTGCTGTAGCAGACTGATTGATCAGACCATCGCTGTGGATAGATCGGTAACCTTCGACTACCTGGCAATATGATGACCGCAGCGTCACCACTGGACTCGGGATGCGTCGGGGTGATTTCGGACCTTAGCTAGTGATCCGAAACTGCGCGCTTGCGCGACACCGGGTGTCTCCTCGTATGGGCCGCGAACTGGTTTGGGGTTGTCCGGCCCGCCCCACCCACACAGCGGAGAGACCCCCGTGGTCAGGTGCCGCGGAATTCCAGCTGCCGGCCGAGTGTCTTCGGGCCAGCGGTCGAGGAGTTCCAGGAGACGAACAAGACTTGCCGACGATCACCCCCGCATGATCTGCGGCACATGGCAGCCATCCGGGCGTCAGTGCGGGCGCGAACCGTAAAGGCGGTTCAGCGGACGCCAGGGCGTGCAATAGCGTCGATGACCTGGATGTCTACGCGGACCGTTCGACACCAGCCCAAATCAGCCCGGCGAAATGAAAAATCCCCCGGGCAAGCCGGGGGATCTCTGGTGGAGCTAGGGAGAATCGAACTCCCGACCTTCTCGATGCGAACGAGACGCGCTACCAACTGCGCTATAGCCCCAAGACGCTAAGACCTTACCAGCCGGCCCGCGTCTGACCGAATCAGATACCTACTGGCCGACGGCGTGCGGCATGCGGTACTGCCGCGGCTCGTCGTAGTAATCCAGGTGCTCGAAAACCGGGTCCTCGTCATCGATTTCGAGGACGGCGGCTCCCGGGCGGCGCAGACGCTGCGGCACCACATCTAGCTCGCGATCTCCGACGTTCTCCACACCGACCACACGCGCACGCTGGTAACGCGCGGCACGGCGACGGCGCAGCTGCTCCTCGATGCGGGTCTGACGACGCAGGTAGCCCAGGTAGAGCACGGCCATCACGCCGAGTGCGCCGCAGGCCCACCATGCGGTGCTGCTCGCGGTGGCGGCCACCACACCGGCCAGGGCCATCGCCCCGACCAGACCCATCAGCACGCGCTTACGGAACGCGAACTTGCGCGCGTTCTCCTTGGCCATGACCTCGGGGTCAAACCGGCGCCGGCGCGACGAACTGTACACCGGCGGAGCCTGATGACGTTCCCGCGTCGGCTCGGCCGGAATGGCCAGACCCGAGGTGTCATCGACGTACTCGTAGGTGCCCGAATCGGTTTCAGCGACGGGCGCCTCTTCCAGGTCCTCAAGCTCGTCGGACAGCTCGGCCTCGCCAGCGGGCAGTGCGGTCGCATCCTCATCGATCACATCGACGTCGACGGGCTCGTCGGCTTCGATCTTCGTCTCGGGGCGAACCTTGCGCACAGCCATTGCCTTCACGGCCTGGGCGGCGTCCTTGTCCTCGTCGCTCGGCGCGCTCGCGATGACTCCGGTCGACTCTTCGTCGTCCTCGTCCTCGAGTTCGTCGATGTCCTCGCGGCGGAAGTCCGGGTCGCTGCGGTGACCTGCGGCGGGGCCGGTGCGGCGCAGCAGCTTGGCGGCCTTCCCGTTCAGGACTCGCGTGGCGAGGGCCACGTCGCTGGTGCGTTTGACCACGTCACGCTTGTTGATCAGCATCGGCACCAGAACGAACAGCCACAGCACGACCAGTCCGATCCACAACACCGATTGGGGGATGCTCGGCATCTCGGCCTGCTCCTTTCTGCGCGCTCTTCGTGCCTCTACGTCTAAGCCTCAGGTCAAGGCTAGGTTGGCGATCTGCGCACGTAACGAGGCGCGCCGATACCAATTACACACCTGTAATTCTACAGGGGCAAGCATCACAGGCCCCAATAGTCACATCAGTCTCAGCAATCTCTGGCGAACAGACGTGAAAGCGCCAAGACACGCCGCGAAATGGGAGCTTTTGCGTCTGCTCGCGAGGAGAAGAAAGAGAAGGAGCTAGACCCAGCTGGCGTTGCCGGAACGCACCAGCATCGCCGCGGCCGATCCCCGCACCTCTTCGACCGTCATCGCCACCAGCAGGTGATCACGCCACGCGCCATCGACATCGAGGTAGCGCTTGAGCAGCCCCTCCTCGCGAAAGCCGACCTTGGCCAGCACCGCACGGCTGGCACCGTTCTCCGGCCGCACGGTCGCCTCCACCCGATGCAGGGTGGCAGGCCCGAAGCAGTGATCGAGCCCCAGCGCGAGGGCCGCAGTTGCCACCCCCTGCCGGGTCACGGTGCTGACCACCCAGTACCCGATCCAGGCCGATCGCAGCGCGCCGTGCGCGATGTTGCCGATGGTCAGCTGTCCGACGAAATGCCCGTTCAGCTCGATGGCGCAGGGAATCATCCGGCCCTTACGTGCCTCGGCCCGCAGACCCGAACACAGCGCAGGCCAGGATGACACCCCGTGCCGCGCCATCCAGTCGACCTCAGAGGACGGCTCCCATGGCTGTAGATGTGACTGATCTGCCAGCCGGGCGCGACTCCACGCCATCCCGTCGCGCAACCGGATGGGGCGCACCGACACCACCCCGGCCGGCACCCGCAGCTTCCCGAGCGGCATCGGCCAACCCGGGTGCGCACTCTCCTGACGCCAGACGCTCATGCAGGCTCCTGGCCTTCACGCGAACGGTTCATCCGCGTTGCGCCAGGAATGCGACCTCGACGATCTCCCCGGTGCGGACCTGCTCGACCTCGGAGGGCACGATCACGAGGCAGTTCGCCTCCGCGAGCGTCGCAAGCAGATGCGAGGAGGCACCCGGCGCACCGAGGACCTGCACCAGATACTCACCGTTGTCCTGATCGCGCATCAGCTGGCCGCGCAGAAATCCCTTGCGTCCCGCAATCGACGTAATAGGAGACACGGTGCGCGCCTGAATGATTCGACGTTGCGACTGCCTGCGCCCCAGCGCCAGGCGAATCAACGGCCGCACCATCACCTCGAAGACCACCAGGGCCCCGACCGGATTCGCGGGCAGCAGGAAGGTCGGCACGGCGTCGCGGCCCAGTTGCCCGAAGCCCTGCACCGAACCCGGATGCATGGCGATGCGCCCGACCTCCATATCGCCCAGTGCCGACAGCGCCTCGCGAATACCCTCGGCGGCGGCACCGCCGACCGCACCGGAGATGACGACGACCTCGGCCCGGTTCAGCTGGCCCTCGACCACCTCGCGGAACGCCGCAGGCTCCGCGCTGACGATGCCCACGCGATTGACATCGGCACCGGCGTCGCGGGCCGCGGCCGCCAGTGCGTAGGAGTTCACGTCGTACACCTGGCCGTTTCCAGGAGTGCGGTCGACGTCGACAAGCTCGCCGCCGACACTGATCACCGAGAGCCGGGGCCTCGGATGCACCAGCACCCGATCACGGCCCACCGCCGCCAGCAGCCCGACCTGGGCGGCGCCGATGATCGTGCCCGCCCGTACCGCGACGTCACCGGGCTGCACGTCATCGCCGGTGCGCCGCACATAGTCGCCCGAACGCACCGCGCGCAGCACCTTGACCCGCGATTCGCCACCCTCGGACCAGCGCAACGGCAACACCGCATCCGCCAACGTCGGCATGGGGGCTCCGGTCTGCACGCGCACCGCCTGACGCGGTTGCAGCCGGGTAGGCGTGCGCTCCCCCACCCGCACCGTGCCGACGACCGGCAGCTCAACCGTTCCGATCTCGCCGCTGGACTCCTCGACGTCGCCCTCGTCCTCCGGGCTCGCACCCTCGCCGGGACTGATCACGCGCACCACACCACCGGCGGCCTGCACGTCGACGCTGCGCACGGCGTATCCGTCGATGGCGGCCTGATCGAACCCGGGCAGCGGGCGAACCGTCACCACTTCCTCGGCGCACAACAAACCCTGGGCTTCGGCGATCGCCACCCGAACCGGGCGCGGTGCGACCGCAGCCGCCGTCACTTTGGCCTGCTGCTCCTCGACCGAACGCACTGGTGCCCTTCTTTTCTTGAGCGTTACTCGGAATCAGGCAGCGTGGTCGGTCCGAGACCGAGCCTTTCGACCAGCCACTGCCGCAAGCCCGGACCGTAGTCGTCGCGGTCCAACGCAAAGTCAACAGCAGCCTTGAGATAGCCGCCAGGATTTCCCAGGTCGTGTCGGGATCCGCGATGCACGACAACATGCACCGGATGGCCCTCGTCGATCAACAATGCGATGGCATCGGTGAGCTGCAACTCGCCGCCGGCACCACGCGGAATCCGCTTGAGCGCATCGAAGATCACCCGGTCCAGCAGGTAGCGCCCGGCCGCCGCATAGTTCGACGGCGCATCTTCAGCCTTGGGCTTTTCGACCATTCCCTTGACACGCAACACATTCGGGTTGGCGGCATCGGGGACGATCTCCACGTCGAAGGCACCGTAGGAACTGATTTCCTCGGGCTTGACCTCGATGGCACACAGCACCGAGCCCCCGCGTTTGGCCCGCACCTTGGCCATCGTCTCCAGCACTCCCCGCGGCCACACCAGGTCATCGGGCAGCAGCACGGCCACCGCGTCCTCGTCGTCATCGAGCACCGACTCCACACAGCCCACCGCGTGTCCGAGGCCGAGCGGCTCGGCCTGAACCACCGATTGCACCTTGATCAGGGCGGGCGCTCGTCGCACCTTCTCGAGCATGGCGTGCTTTCCGCGGTCTTCGAGCGTGCCCTCCAGCACCAGGTCCTCGACGAAGTGGGCGACCACGCCGTCCTTGCCCTCGGAGGTGACGATCACCAAACGTTCGGCACCGGCCTCGGCGGCTTCCTCGGCCACCAGCTCGATGCCGGGGGTGTCCACCACCGGCAGCAGCTCCTTGGGCACCGTCTTGGTAGCCGGTAGAAACCGGGTGCCCAGACCGGCGGCAGGCACCACCGCGGTGCGCGGGATCAACACGTCAGGGGCCGATGAGCCGCTTGCGCGAAGAACGTCCGGGTCTGTCATAGCCACTCACCCTAACCACTGACCACGAGATTGCGCTGGCAAGGCGGTACCGTCACGGAATCGGCACCTCCCAGAACACCAAGGACGCCCTGCGGCAACAGATTGTGCAGGCACGACGGGCGATGTCGCGCACCGATCGCGAAATACAGAACGACGCACTCGCCGCGCATGTCCTGACGGCAGCCTCGGGGCTTTCGGTGATCGCCGCCTACGTGCCGGTGGGCACCGAGCCGGGCTCGGTGCAGATGCTCGACGCCCTGGCCGGCCACGGCATACACGTTCTGCTCCCTGTGGCCCGCAACGACGAGACGGGCACACCGACACCACTGGCCTGGGGGCTGTACCGCCCGGGAGACCTGGTCTATGCCCCTTTTGGCCTGCGTGAGCCGGCTCCGCCGGTGCTCGGCGCAGCCGCCCTGGCCGACGCCGAACTTGTCTTGATCCCGGCGCTCGCGGTGGACAGCCGGGGCAACCGATTGGGCCGCGGCGCCGGGTTCTACGACCGGTCGCTTGGGTTCGCCGACGCATCGGTGGCGCTGGTGACGCCTCTGTATGTCGGTGAGATCCTCGACGAGATCCCGGCAGGACCGTACGACGTGCCGGTGACGCACGCGCTGACTGCCGACGGATTGGTCACACTCGGCTGACGCACATGGCGGACCTAGCACTCCAAGCGCTAGAGTGCTAGTGGCGATTCATCTTCCGGAGGTCCCATGCCCACCTATTCCTATGCGTGTGCCGACTGCGGCGACAAGTTCGACATCGTGCAGGCGTTCACCGACGATGCGCTGACCGTGTGCCAGAAGTGCTCGGGCAAGCTGCGCAAGCTGTTCAACTCGGTGGGCATCGTGTTCAAGGGCAGCGGCTTCTACCGCACCGACAGCCGTTCGGGAAGCGTGGACGCCGCATCCAAGAGCGACTCCGGTTCCAAGAGCGAATCCAAGTCCTCTTCGGACTCCTCGTCGAGCACCTCCTCGTCGACGTCGAGCACGTCGAGTTCTTCCAGCTCGACTTCCACCGCCACCGCCACCGCATCCGCCGCCGCCGGCTGACGCGTTATCCACAGCGAGAAATTCTCTGCTGACGCGCGATGCGCGTCGCCTTAGCGTGAAGGCATGGCCCGCTCGCCCCTGGATCCGACTGCGCTGCAGCGCATAACGGCGGCACTTCGTCCCGACTGGGCCCGAACGGCCCTGGCCCGCCGGATCGCTGCCGCGATTCTGGTGCTCTTCGCAGCCGTCCTGGCCTTTCGCCCCGACCCGGCCAACGATCGCACCGACGTAATGGTGGCCGCCCACGATCTCCCTCCGGGCGCGATTGTGACCGCCGATGACGTGCGACTTGAAAAACGCTCGGCCACAAGCCTTCCCGACGGCGCAAGTACCAGCTCCGGGACCGTCGTGGGAGCGACGCTGGCCGGGCCGGTTCGTCGCGGCGAGATGCTGACCGATGTACGGGTCTTAGGCCCGAGATTGGCAGAATCGTCCGCAGGCAAGGACGCGCGCATCGTGCCGGTGCCGCTGGCCGATGCCGCCATCGTCGACATGATCCGCGCCGGAGACATCGTCGACATCCTCACCGTCGCCGAACACGATCCCGGGACGCCGGACACCGCACCACCCGAGCCCGCGGTACTGGCCACCGGCGCCGTGGTCGTGCTGGTGTCGCCAAAACCCGCCACCAAAGGCGTTGGGACGCAGCGGGCGGTAATGGTCGCACTGCAGCCACAGCAGGCAAATCGCGTCGCCGCAACCGCGTTAGTGCAGGCGGTAACGCTGACCTTGCGTTAGGGTCAGACCATGCTTAAGGGATTCAGAGATTTTCTGCTGCGCGGCAACGTCATTGACCTCGCGGTCGCGGTGGTCATCGGCGCGGCCTTCACCGCACTGGTCACCAAGTTCAGCGACGCCATCATCCAGCCGCTGATCAACCGCATCGGCACCGGCCCCAATTCGGATCACCCAGCACTGAAGGTCGGTATCGGCGGCGGGCAGTACCTGGACTTCAACGTCCTGATCACCGCGACGATCAACTTTGTCCTGATCGCGGCCGTCGTCTACTTCCTGGTCGTCCTCCCGTACAAGACGCTCAAGGACCGCCTGGAAAAGACCGGCGAGGACCCCGCTGCGGCCACCGAGGCCGAGCTTCTGGTCGAGATTCGCGATCTGCTGGCCGAGCAGAAGAAGGCGTCCTAACGCCTTCTTCTGCCTGACCGGACCTGACTACTTCATGTCCCAGGTTTCGCCATAGGTGGTGACGCTGTCGCCCGCGGAACTGATCAGGCGGGCGAACGGACGTAGCAGCACGCCGCCCGCGGCTCCGGTGACGGTGCCATGTGCGTTGCTGACGGCGACGGCGCCCTTGGGGCCCGAGATGGCGACCGAGAAGGTGGCTACTTCCTGAATGCCGGGTCCGTTGCCCAGGTCGACGTTGATACCCGCCGAAGGCAGCAGGTTGGTCGTCTGAACGTACGACGCTTCCGGACTACCACCGAAGGCGTTCGGAATACCGTAGAGCACCGAGACATTCGGCGTCGTGTAGTTGAAGTTCAGACCCACGCCCAGCGACCAGGGGTAACCCACCTGGTATCCGAGCTCCAAGGTGCCCTCGAATGTGTCGGCGGCCGGGCCCGTCACCTCATAGGCCGCCCGTCCGGAGTGGAACCACTCACGAGTGAGGCGGTTGCGGTCCAGCGGGAACACACCGTTGAGGAAGGTGTCCCACTGCTGAATCCTCAGCGTGCGCCCCTTGCCGTCGACCAAGGTCAGCTCATCATCCAGCCCCGCGGCGGCGGTGCCTGTTCCGATGACCGCCAGGCCGACCACGCTGGCGATGACGAGTATCAACGACATGAGGGTGTTGCGCACAACCTGTCGGATGCCAACTGTTCTCATTTAGTTCCCTCAATTCTCGGGGCGCAGGTGCGCCGGGCAAATGCCTACTTCGCCAAGACCACATTGTTGCTCAGGCGGGCCAAACGTAACGGCCAAATCATCTCGACGCGTTTCTTGAATGTTTCGGGAAAGCTAACTCACAGCCGACGCACAGATTCGATGACGATGCGATGGACCGAGACATCATCGTTTGGCTCAGGGCCTATTGAGTAATGGCGACTACCGCATATCCACCGGGCTCGCCGAGCCCCGGGGACGCCTCCGCCCGCGCTACCGATCACTCGCACATCAAAGGCAGAGGTGGCTACCTCATATACCCGAGCCCATTGCCCAGGTCGCCGTCAATACCCGCAGAAGGCCACGGGTCGGCGATCGGGGTGTGCGGAGCCCGTGGCGAACCATCCGGGAGCACCTGCGAAATGCCGTAGAACACGAAGACATTCGGCGTCGTGCCATCGAAGTTCAGACCACATCCAACGATTACGGCCAACTCACTCGATACCGAAATCCGGGGCGCCCTCGAATGCGTCGGCGCCCGGAGCGCTCGATCTCAAGACTGCACGGCCGGGATGGAACCGCTCACACGTGAGGCCGCCGCGACCTCACGGAAACACACCATTCAAGAAGCTGTCCCACGGCGGAGCCCTGAACGTACCCACCTGTCACAAGCCGGGTTAGCTCGTCGTCCGGTCAGGCCGAAGTCGGCCCTGCATGAGCACAGAATGTAGGCGGAGCAGCCCGCTACTTCATATCCCACGTCTCGCCATAGGTGGTGACGCTGTCACCCGCGGAGCTGATCAGCCGCGCGTAGGGACGCAGGAGGACACCACCGGCCGCGCCGGTCACCGTGCCATGCGCATTGCTCACCGCAACCGCGCCCTTGGGGCCCGCCACCGCCACCGAGAAGGTCGCGACCTCCTGGATACCGGGTCCGTTGCCCAGGTCGACGTTGATACCCGCCGAAGGCAGCAGGTTGGTCGTCTGAACGTACGACGCTTCCGGACTACCACCGAAGGCGTTCGGAATACCGTAGAGAATCGAAGTATTCGGCGTCGTGTAGTTGAAGTTCAGACCCACGCCCAGCGACCAGGGGTAACCCACCTGGTATCCGAGCTCCAAGGTGCCCTCGAACGCGTCAGCACCCGGGCCTGTCACGTCGTAGACCGCGCGACCGGAGTGGAACCACTCACGAGTGAGGCGGTTGCGGTCCAGCGGGAACACACCGTTGAGGAAGGTGTCCCACTGCTGAATCCTCAGCGTGCGCCCCTTGCCGTCGACCAAGGTCAGCTCATCATCCAGGCCCGCATGCGCCGTCGCCGTCGTCGCAAAGAGAGCAACAAGAGTCATGGCTAGCGCGCCGACCGCCAACACACCGCGGCGGGCCCAGCCCGATACCTTGCCCAACAGGTTCATTCTGTTCCTATCAGTCCACTCATGGCGAACATGAGAATTTCCTTAGCGACGGACAGATGGACGATAACGGCACGCTGACGACGCGGCAATCTGAACTACCGTTCTGTTCGCGCGCTCATCACCGGACTCCGGGCACACCCGTGAGCAAGAAGTTAGCCAAACCACAGATATCCGCGGGTTAACAATGGGGTGAACGAAGGATTTGCTAGAAAACGGTCACGCATTTCGGGGGAACCGTCACCCCGGATGGGTATCCAAAGGTCGCCACCTGCCGAATTTACGCGTTCGATATGCGGGAATTCCTTAGCCGTGATGCGGCGGAACGTTATCGCGCAACCACCGATCGTCTTCGGGAACGCCCCGCAAATCGTTCATGTCGCGTTCATCCGGCCCCAGGGACGGCATGGTCTGACCGAAGATCCGGTCGATATCCGCATTGCTGGCCGTTGTTCCGCCTTCACCACTTTTGTGGCGAAGGTCACAATCCTGACCCTCTGGGGTCGGCACGCGGTCAGATCTCCAGGCTGGATAGCTGCTCGATGATTTGAATGGCCATCGGCGTCACCGTGGCCATGCCGTCGCGAACCGCGGCCCGCGTTCCTGCGATGTTGACCACCAAGGTGCTGCCCGAAATGCCTGCCACGCCCCGAGAGAGCCCAGCCTCGGTAACACCGGCCGCCAGGCCCGACGACCGAATGGCCTCGGCGATACCGAGCAGCTCCCGGTCGAGCAGCGGCTGGGTGGCCTCGGGAGTGACGTCGCGCGGCGTGACACCGGTGCCGCCCACGGTCACGACCAGATCCACGCCACCGATGACCGCGGTGTTGACGGCGTTCTGAATCTCCGAGAGGTCACCCTCGACCGCCACCACACCGTCGACCACGATTCCGGCCTCCGAGAGCAGCTCGGTGACGAGCGGACCGCTGGTGTCCTGATCACCGTGCGCCGTCCTGTCGTTGACGATGACGACCAGCGATCGCCCCACCGGTCCAGCCTCAAGCTCTGCCATGGAAGCAACGGTAGCCGCTCGCAGGGACATCTGAGTCATCGGGCGACCTCACCCAGCGTCACATCGGCGGTCTTTTCCGATCCCCCGTTGCCGTCGGTGTACGTGAGCGTCACCTTGTCACCGGGAGCCTTGGATCGCACGGCGGCCACGAGCCCATCGGCACTGTTCACCGGGCGGTTGTCCACCTTGGTGACGACGGCACCATTGGGCACGCCGGCCTTCTCGGCGGCACCCCCGGCGACCACCTCGACGATCCTGGCGCCCTGGACTTCCTTGTCGTTGCCCACTCGCACTCCCAGCGAGGCGTGGGTGGCGTGGCCGTTGGCAATCAGCTGATCGGCGATCCGCTTGGCCTGGTCGACCGGAATCGCAAAGCCAAGGCCGATCGATCCACCCTGCGTCTCGCCGCTGGAATCGCCGCCCATGGTCGCGATGGCCGAGTTGATCCCCACCAGCTCGCCGTTCAGGTTGACCAGCGCACCACCAGAGTTGCCCGGGTTGATGGCCGCATCGGTCTGTATGGCGTCCAGCACGGTGTCCTGGTTACCGGCCTGCCCGGCGGTGAACACCGGACGGTTCAGTGAGCTGACGATGCCGGTGGTCACCGTGCCGTCAAGCCCCAGAGGCGAGCCGATCGCGACAACCGATTGGCCCACAACCAAATTCGCAGAGGAGCCGAGCGCGATGGGTGTCAATCCGGAAGCTCCGCCGATCCGGACCACCGCGATATCGGTGCCCGGATCGATGCCCACCACGGTGAAGGGCGAGTTCTTTCCACCGGCGATGGTGGCGGTGGTCTTGGCGCCGGGCTCCCCCGCTGCCTGCACCACATGCGCGTTGGTGAGCACCAAGCCGTCTGCCGAGAGGATCACCCCGGATCCCTCTTCACTGGACCGACCCATCACCGTCTCAAGCTTCACGACGCTCGGAAGCACCTTCGCTGCAACCTGTTCCACCGATCCGGCGGGAAGCGAGGCGACCGGCTGCGCGGCAGGTGGGCGTCCCGGCGAGATGGGTGTCAGGCCGGTGCTGCTGGTGGCCACGGGTGCCCTGTGTTGACGGTCGGCGACCACGGCACCCACCGTGCCACCCAGACCGCCGGAGACCAGCGCCAGAGCCACGGCACCGACCACGAGCCCACCGTTGCTTCGACCCTTGGGCTGGCGCGGCGGCTGCTGAGCCGGACGCTGCTGATTCGGCTGCTGCGACGGATAGCCGTATGCCTGCCCCTGGTAGTGGTGACCGGACTGCGCGTGATGGGTCGGCGCGTGATGCCCAGGCTGCCCCGAATACGGGCCCGACGGCCGATACGCCCAGCCGCCGTGGGGGTCGTTGGTCATAGCTGCTTCCTCACAAGTCCTTCATAGGCGTTCATGATCGTCTAGCTCGGGTGCCACGCTGCCGGAGCGGACTGAGAATCCACTGAGATCTCTCTCGCGTTTGACACAGAGTTCCGGCGGCCGGTCGTATCACCCATGTTGGGCGGTCCGACGGGTCCGGGACGACCCGGAAGGAGCACGTGCATGGACGTCCCCGGGGCCGGATCACCATCGACCACCGCACCGGGCTCTGTCTCCTCAACCTTAATGGCGCCACCATGTTTGAGCACGACCTGTTTCACGATGGCTAACCCCAAACCGGATCCCGGCATTCCCCGCGCCGGGGTGGCCCGGTAAAACCGTTCGAAGACCAGATCCCGTTCGGCGGGCGGGATCCCGGGACCGCGGTCGGAGATCACCAGTTCGGCGTGTGCGGCGTCGACTTGAGCCAGGCGCACCGAGACCGTGGTGCCCGATGGGCTCCACTTCGCGGCGTTGTCGAGCAGATTCAGAACCGCTCGCGACAACCCCGCGGCATCGCCGTACACCTGCCAGGGCTGCATGATCACATCGAATTCGATGTCATTGCGGCGGCGGCGGACTCGCTCCAGCGTGCCTTCCACCACCTCGACCAAGTCGACCGGCTCGTGCACGATGTCGGCACCGTCGCCACGCGCCAGGTCAACCAAATCGCCAACCAGGGTGGACAATTCCTCGATTTGGGCGATCACATCTTGCTGTAGGGCCTGCATCTCTTCGTCCGGCAGACGGGGAGCGCCCGGCTGCATGGCGGCCATCAACAACTCGGTATTGGTGCGCAACGAGGTCAACGGGGTGCGCAGCTCGTGGCCCGCATCGGTCACCAGTCGTGCCTGGCGATCCCGCGACTCCGCCAGGGCGCGCAGCATCGTGTTGAAGCTGATGGTGAGTCGAGCCAACTCATCGCTGCCGGTGACCGCGATCGGACGTAGATCATCGGTTCTGGCCACACGCTCGGCCGCGTCGGTGAGCCTGGCCACCGGGCGCAACCCGGTGCCGGCCACCATGGCTCCGGCCGCGGCCGCCACCGCGACACCCACACCACCGACGATCAACAACACCCAGCCCAGCCGTCGCAACACGGTATCGGTGGGATCGAGCGATTTGGCCATGATCAACGTGCTGCCGTTGTCGAGCCGAAGAGCAAGCACGCGTTGATGATTGACGGTGCGCAGGGACTGTTCCAGCTCGCCGCGGGTCACCGCCTGCTCGGGCGCTCCATAGGGAATGGTCTGCCCCTGCTGGGTCGCCGAGAACGTGATGAGCCCCGGGAAGATCAGCTTGGCGTTGACATCGGCCGAATACGCGGTGCCCTCGATGGCGCGCCGCGGGTCCACCGACAACAGCCCACTGCCGATGAGCAGATTGGCCCGATCGTTGAGCTGCTTGTCGACATCGCGATACAGCGCCGTGGACACCAACAGGTACGAGGCGACGGCCATCAGCACCACGACCATGGCCACCATGGACATCGCGAGCAGCATCACGCGCCAACGCAGCGATACCGATGAGCTAGTCGCCCGCAGCGGAGAGAACATTGCAGAGGTAGGTCTGCGCATTCGTAGTGTCGCCATGGGGATTACGGAGGGGTCTCCCGCAGCACATAGCCCACACCGCGCACGGTGTGGATGAGACGGAGCTCCCCCTCGGCCTCCGTCTTGCGCCGCAGGTAGCCGACATACACCTCAAGGGCGTTACCCGAGGTCGGGAAGTCGAAGCCCCACACCTCTTCGAGGATGCGGCTGCGTGTGAGCACCCGCCGGGGGTTGGCCATGAGCATTTCCAGCAGCGCGAACTCGGTGCGCGTGAGGCTGATCGACCGGGCGCCGCGGTGTACTTCGCGGGTGACAGGGTCGAGCGTCAGGTCACCGAAGCTCAGCGTGGCGGCGTCCGCCGACTCGTCGACGGTGGTCCGGCGCAACAACGCCCGCATGCGGGCCAGCAGCTCCTCCAGCGCGAAGGGCTTGGGCAGGTAGTCGTCGGCGCCCGCGTCGAGACCGGCCACCCGCTCCGAGACCGAGTCGCGGGCGGTGAGTACCAAGATCGGCAGATCGTCTCCGGTGCTGCGCAAGCGACGACACACTTCGAGGCCGTCGAGCTTGGGCATCATCACGTCGAGAACCAACGCGTCCGGACGGTCGTTGGCGATGACGTTCAGCGCATCGACACCGTCCTCGGCAAGATCCACCGAGTACCCGTTGAAGGACAGAGACCGCCGCAACGACTCGCGCACGGCACGATCGTCATCGACTACAAGAATTCGCACAGGCACCAGTGTTAACCGTGCGGCTGAGATATTACTGAGGATGCCTGAGATTCAGTCCCGGCGCGTTCAGCGACGGTCGAGATCGATGAGCCCGAGGCGGGCAGCCTTGAGCAGACGACGGGGAACCTTGTGGTTCTGTCCGCCGACAGTGACGTTGACCAGCTCAGTGGCGGTGGCCTTCCACTGCGAGCGCCGGCTACGGGTGTTGGAGCGGGACATTCTCCGCTTGGGGACGGCCATGGTCGCGCCCTCTCCTTATTTCTCAGGTTTCTGTGTCATTCGCCCGCGCCGCGCCAACATGTTGGGCGCAACGAGCGACAATCAGCACACGATAGCCGGTAGCGGACATGAGCTGCAAATTTGCCCCCTTCGATCCGCGCCGACACGCCGCGTCGCGGCGGATACGTATCGCATTTTCTCACCATAAGACGGCGTGTCGACGGGGCCGCCCAGGCTCGGCCAACCACTTGGTTGGACCGCCAGATTGACGTTTCGAGGGGTGGGGTAATTTAGCAGCGCACGAGCAGTCGATGCCGACCTCGAGAGGACCACCGTGACCACTGCGCCGGTACGAATTGGAAACTGTTCAGGCTTTTACGGGGACCGAATATCGGCCATGCACGAGATGCTCACCGGCGGCGAGCTCGACTATCTGACCGGCGACTATCTGGCCGAGCTGACGATGCTCATCCTCGGCCGCGACCGTGCCAAGGCTCCCGAGCGCGGCTATGCCAAGACCTTCCTGCGCCAGCTCGAGCAGTGCCTCGGCCTGGCCCAGGACAAGGGCGTGAAGATCGTCGCGAACGCCGGCGGACTCAACCCCGCGGGTCTGGCGGACGCCATCCGGGCGCTCTCCGAGAAACTCGGCATCCCCACCAACGTCGCGCACGTCGAGGGCGACGACCTACTACCCCGCGCCGCGGAGCTCGGACTGGGGTCACCGCTGACCGCCAATGCCTACCTTGGCGCCTGGGGCATCGTCGAATGCCTCAATTCCGGCGCCGAGGTCGTGGTCACCGGCCGGGTGACCGACGCCTCGGTGATCGTGGGCCCCGCCGCCGCGCACTTCGGGTGGCGCCGCGACGACTACGACAGGCTCGCCGGGGCTGTCGCCGCCGGCCACATCATCGAGTGCGGCACCCAGGCCACCGGAGGCAACTACGCCTTCTTCACCGAGATCGCGGACCTCTCGCATGCCGGCTTCCCGCTGGCCGAGGTGCACGAGGACGGATCCTCCGTGATCACCAAGCACGCGGGTACCGGCGGCGCGGTCAGCGTGGGCACCGTCACCGCACAGCTGCTCTACGAGATCACCGGAGGCCGGTACGCCAACCCGGACGTGACCGCCCGGATCGACAGCATCGAGCTGAGCCAGGAGGGTCCGGACCGGGTACGCGTCTCGGGTGTGACGGGCGAGGCACCGCCACCGGACTTGAAGGTATCGCTGAATGCCTTGGGCGGCTTCCGCAACCAGATGACGTTCGTGCTGACCGGTCTCGATATCGACGCCAAGGCAGACCTGACCCGCAAGCAGCTGGAGTCTTCGATGACCTCGGCACCCGAGGACATTCAGTGGACCCTGGGCCGCACCGATCACCCGAACGCCGACACCGAGCAGGCCGCCAGCGCACTGCTGCACGTCATGGTGCGCGACTCCGACCCGAACAAGGTAGGCCGCCAGTTCTCCAACGCCGCGGTGGAGCTTGCCCTGGCGAGCTACCCCGGCTTCCACGTCACCACACCCCCCAAGGAGGGCGAGCCGTACGGCGTGTTCACTCCGGGATATGTGCCCGCGGAGAAGGTTCCGCATGTGGCAGTGCTGGCCGACGGATCCCGGATCGACATCGCGCAGGCCTCACAGACTCTGCCGCTCGCCGATGCTCCCGCGGCCGCACTCCCCGAGCCGCTGCCCACCGGGCCGGTCCGTCGGGTTCCCCTGGGAACCATCGCCGGAGCCCGCAGCGGCGACAAGGGCGGCAGCGCCAACGTCGGTGTCTGGGTACGCACCGACGAGGAATATCGTTGGCTTGCACATGCTTTGACGGTTGACGTGCTGCGAGAGCTGTTGCCGGAAACCGAACAATTGGAGATTGCGCGCTATCTACTGCCCAAACTTCGGGCCGTGAACTTCGTCATCCAAGGAATCCTCGGCAAGGGTGTGGCCTATCAAGCCCGGTTTGACCCGCAAGCCAAGGGCATTGGCGAATGGTTGCGTTCCCGCGAGATCGACATCCCCGAATCCCTGTTAGAAGGAAAGTGACCGCCGTGAATTCTTGGAACACGCCCGAGCGTAAGGCGCTTCGGGAGACGGTGCGCGACTTCGCCGAGCGCGAGATCCTGCCGAACGTCACCGAGTGGGAACGTGAGGGCCTGCTCCCCCGCGAATTGCACCGCAAGGCAGGCGATTTGGGACTGCTTGGCCCCGGCTCACCCGAGGAGGTCGGCGGCGGGGGCGGCGATGCCATCGACCCGGTGATCGTGTGTGAGGAACTGCATTATGCGGGCGTGCCCGGTGGCGTGTTCGCATCCCTGTTCACCTGTGGAATCTCCACACCGCACATGATCGCCTCCGGCGATCAGCGGCTCATCGACAACTATGTGAAGCCCACCCTGGCCGGTGACCTGATCGGCTCGCTGGCCATCACCGAGCCCGGCGGCGGGTCCGATGTCGGGCACCTGACCACATCGGCCAAGCGGGATGGCGATCACTACATCGTCAACGGCGCCAAGACCTTCATCACGTCTGGCGTGCGCGCCGACTATGTGGTGACAGCGGTCCGCACCGGCGGAGCGGGCGCGGCGGGGGTCTCGCTGCTGCTGATCGACAAGGACACACCGGGATTCGAGGTGGCCCGCCGCCTGGAGAAGATGGGCTGGCGTTCCTCGGACACCGCCGAGCTGTCCTTCACCGACGTGCGCGTCCCCGCCGAGAACCTGGTGGGCGCCGAGAACACCGGCTTCGCACAGATTGCCGGCGCTTTCGTATCGGAACGCATCGGTCTTGCCGCCCAGGCATATGCGAGCGCGCAGCGCTGTCTGGACCTGACGGTGGAATGGTGCCGGAACCGGGAAACCTTCGGACGCCCGCTCATTTCCCGGCAGTCCGTGCAGAACACGCTCGCGGAGATGGCGCGCCGTGTCGACGTCGCGCGGGTCTACACACACGCGCTGGTCGATCGTGCGATCGCCGGCGAGACCAACCTCATCGCCGAGGTCTGCTTTGCCAAGAACACCGCCGTGGAGGCCGGTGAATGGGTGGCCAACCAGGGCGTCCAGTTGTTCGGAGGCATGGGGTACATGTCCGAGAGCGAGATCGAACGCCAGTACCGCGATATGCGCATCATCGGGATCGGTGGCGGCACCACCGAGATCCTCACCTCGCTGGCCGCCAAGCTCTTGGGGTACCAGTCATGACGATCCTGCGCACCGCCGTCAACACCAACTCGCCCGAATACGCGGCCGCGGCCGAGGCCATGCAGATCAAGCTGGCCGAGGTCAATGCCGAGACCGCGAAGGCTCTTGCCGGGGGCGGTGACAAATACGTTGCCCGCCACCACGAACGCGGCAAGCTGCTGGCACGGGAGCGCATCGAGCTGCTGATCGACCCCGACTCCCCCTTCCTGGAGCTGTGTCCGCTCGCGGCGTGGGGCAGCGATTTCACCGTCGGCGCCTCGCTGGTCACCGGCATCGGCGTGGTCGAGGGTGTCGAGTGCATGATCGTGGCCAACGACCCCACCGTCAAGGGTGGCACCAGCAATCCCTGGACACTGCGCAAGGTATTGCGGGCCAACGATATTGCCTTCAAGAACCGGCTGCCCGTGATCTCACTGGTGGAATCCGGCGGCGCGGACCTACCCACCCAGAAGGAAGTCTTCGTCCCCGGCGGGCAGATGTTCCGCGATCTCACTCGACTCTCGGCTGCGGGCATACCGACGATCGCCCTGGTCTTCGGCAACTCGACCGCCGGTGGCGCCTACATCCCCGGTATGTCCGACCACGTGGTGATGATCAAGGAGCGCTCCAAGGTGTTCCTCGCCGGCCCGCCGCTGGTCAAGATGGCAACCGGCGAGGAGTCCGACGACGAATCCCTGGGTGGCGCCGAAATGCACTCGCGTGTTTCCGGTTTGGGCGACTACCTGGCGGTCGACGAACAGGATGCCGTGCGCCTGGGCCGACAGATCGTGTCACGCCTGAACTGGGTGAAGAAGGGCCCCAAGCCCGCGGCGGTGATCGAACCGGTCGCCGACCAAGAGGAGCTCATCGGGATCGTGCCCGGGGATCTACGCATCCCGTTCGATCCGCGCGAGGTCATCGCACGGATCGTGGACGGTTCCGAGTTCGACGAGTTCAAGGAGCAGTACGGCTCCTCACTGGTGACCGGCTGGGCCCGGCTGCACGGGTACCCGATCGGAATCCTGGCCAACGCACGCGGCGTGCTCTTCAGTGAGGAGGCACAGAAGGCCACCCAGTTCATCCAGTTGGCCAATCAGACCAACACGCCACTTCTCTTCGTGCACAACACCACCGGCTACATGGTGGGCAAGGAATACGAAGAGGGCGGCATGATCAAGCATGGCTCGATGATGATCAATGCCGTGTCGAACTCGACCGTTCCGCATCTGTCCCTGATCGTCGGCGCCTCCTACGGCGCCGGGCATTACGGCATGTGTGGCCGCGCGTACGACCCTCGCTTCCTGTTCGCTTGGCCCAGCGCCAAGTCGGCGGTGATGGGCGGCACTCAGCTCGCGGGCGTCATCTCCATCGTCAGCCGTGCCGCCGCGGCGGCACGGGGTCAGGCCGTCAACGAGGACGCCGATGCCGCGATGAAGGCGGCTATCGAGGCACAGATCGAGGCCGAGTCGCTACCCATGTTCATGTCCGGGCGGCTGTACGACGACGGGGTGATCGATCCCCGCGACACCCGGGCAGTACTCGGTATGTGCCTGTCCGCCATTGCCAATGGACCCATCGAGGGGACGTCGAACTTCGGCGTCTTCCGAATGTGAGGTTAGGAATCCGATGACTATCACCTCCGTTCTGGTCGCCAACCGCGGCGAGATCGCCCGCCGCGTCTTCGCCACCTGCCGCAAGCTCGGGTTGGGCACCGTCGCCGTCTACTCGGACGCCGACGCCGACAGCCCCCATGTATCCGAGGCCGACGCCGCGGTCCACCTGCCGGGTACCTCCAGTGCCGAGACCTATCTGCGCGGTGAACTCATCATCGCCGCGGCCAAGGCCACCGGTGCCGACGCCATCCATCCCGGCTACGGGTTCCTTTCCGAGAATGCCGATTTCGCGCGAGCGGTGGCCGATGCCGGTCTGGCCTGGATAGGCCCCCCGGTCGCCGCCATCGAGTCGATGGGTTCGAAGATCGAGTCCAAGAAGCTCATGGATGCGGCGGGTGTACCCGTGCTCGGTCAGCTCGACCCGGACACCGTGACCGCGGCGCAGCTCCCGGTGCTTGTGAAGGCCTCCGCCGGCGGCGGCGGGCGCGGTATGCGCATCGTCTCCGAACTCGACAAGCTTCCTGGCGAAATCGCTGCCGCACAACGGGAAGCACAGTCCGCTTTCGGCGACCCGACCGTCTTCTGCGAACGCTACCTGGGCACCGGCCGACACATCGAGGTGCAGGTGATGGCCGATGCCCAGGGCACGGTGTGGGCGGTCGGCGAGCGTGAATGTTCCATCCAGCGCCGCCATCAGAAGGTCATCGAGGAGGCCCCCTCGCCCTTGGTGACCCGAATCGAGGGCATGCGCGAGCGCCTGTTCGAGGCATCGCGTACCGCCGCCGCGACCATCGGATACGTCGGTGCCGGGACGATGGAATTCCTGGCCACCGAGGACGGCGAGTTCTTCTTCCTGGAGATGAACACCCGTCTGCAGGTGGAGCATCCGGTCACCGAGTGCACCACCGGGCTGGACCTGGTCGCACTGCAGATCCACGTGGCGGACGGCGGCGAGCTGCCCGCCGAACCTCCCGCCATTCATGGCCATTCGATCGAGGCCCGCCTGTACGCGGAGAATCCCGCGGCGGGGTGGCAGCCCCAAAGCGGCACCGTGCGGCGCTTCGACATACCCGGTGCCACCGCGGAATTCCACGTCCCCGGCCATCCTGGACGCAATGGGGTTCGCCTGGACTCGACCATCGTCGACGGCAGCGTGGTGTCAGTGCACTACGACCCGATGCTCGCCAAGGTCATCACGGTCGCACCGACGCGCACCGAGGCCGCGCGGCTACTGGCGTCGACGCTGGAGCGTGCCCGCATACACGGGCTGACCACCAACCGTGACCTGCTGGTCAACGTGTTGCGTCACCCGGCGTTCCTCGACGGCGACACCGACACGTCGTTCCTGGACAAGCACGGGCTCGACACCCTGGCCAAGCCCCTGGCCGACGAAGCCGCGCACCAGTATTCGGCGCTTGCCGCAGCCCTTGCCGATGCGGCCGCGAATCGGGCCTCGGCGGTGGTCTGCGCCGCGCTTCCCAGTGGCTGGCGCAACCTGGGGTCCGGATTCCAGACCAAGGAATACAGCGACAGCGGTGGAGCCGTCCACAGCGTCCGATACCGGCTGACCCGCTCCGGCCTGGAACTCGATGGAGACTGGCCAGCCATCGAGTTGGTCTCCGCCACAACAGATCATGTAGCCCTTGTCCTGGACGGGGTGCGTCGCAGTTTCCATGTTTCCAGCTACGGGGGCGCCGTCGACGTCGATTCCCCGCTCGGTCCAGTGGCGCTGACCGTGGTACCCCGCTTTACCGACCCAAGCACCGAGGTGGCGGCGGGCTCGCTCATCGCCCCGATGCCGGGTGTGGTGCTGCGCCTGGGTGCCGCGGTGGGAGACGCCGTGACAGCCGGCACGCCCATCGTCTGGCTGGAAGCCATGAAGATGGAACACACCATCGTCGCGCCCGCCGACGGCGTTATCGAGATCCTCAATGTCGAGCCGGGACAACAAGTCGAGCTCGGAACCGTGCTTGCTCAGCTGGCCGCCGAGGCCAACACAGAAGGAGAGCCATCATGACCGTCGTCAACCCGTACACCGAGTCCGACGAGCGCAAGGCATTGCGTCAGGCCGTCGCTGCTCTTGCCGCGAACTACGGGCACGAGTACTACCTGGAGAAGTCGAAGACCCACGAGCCACTGGCTGAATTGTGGGACGAAGCAGGAAAACTCGGCTTCCTGGGCGTCAACATCCCGGAGGAGTACGGCGGCGGCGGTGCCGGCATGTATGAGCTCGGATTGGTCTTCGAGGAACTCTCGGCAGCAGGCTGCCCGCTGCTGCTGATGGTGGTCTCCCCCGCCATCAATGCCACCATCATCGCCCGGTACGGCACCGACGAGCAGAAGAAGACATGGCTTCCGGCAATGGCCGAGGGCAGTTTCAAGATGGCCTTCGCGATCACCGAGCCCGACGCCGGGTCCAACTCGCACAACATCATCACCACGGCCAAGCGCGACGGTGGCGACTGGATTCTCAACGGACGCAAGGTGTTCATCTCCGGCGTCAACGAGGCCAACGCGGTGCTGGTGGTGGCCCGTACCGAGGAGGCGAAGACCGGCAAGCTCAAGCCGGCCCTGTTCGTCGTGCCGACCGACACCAAGGGGTTCGAGTACACCCCCATCGACATGCAGTTGACGCTGCCCGAACAGCAGTTCCAGGTGTTCCTGGATGATGTGCGGGTGCCCGGGGATGCGCTGGTCGGCTCCGAGGACGCCGCCCTGATGCAGCTGTTCGCCGGCCTGAACCCGGAACGAATCATGGGTGCCGCCAGTGGGGTTGGCTTGACCCGACTCGCACTGAACAAGGCGACCGAGTACGTCAAGACCCGCCAGGTGTGGAAGACGCCGATCGGCGCGCACCAGGCCATCGCCCACCCCCTGGCAGAGATCAAGGTCGAGTTGGAGTTGGCGAAACTCATGATGCAGAAGGCCGCCACGCTCTACGACTGCGGCGACGACTGGGGTGCTGCCGAGGCCGCCAACATGGCCAAGTACGCGGCCGCCGATGTGGCGTGCCGCGCCGCCGACCGCGCCGTGCAATCGCTGGGCGGCAACGGATTGACCACCGAATACGGCGTCGCACCGCTGTTGAACCTGTCACGCTTCGGACGTATCGCTCCGGTGAGCCGCGAGATGATCCTCAACTTCGTCGCACAGACGTCCCTCGGCCTGCCCCGTTCGTACTAAGGAAAGGACCCGCCGAATGGCGAACGAATCCCAGGCCCTGGTCCAGTACGACGTCGAGGGCCGCGCCGCCCGCCTGACGCTCGACTCGCCGCACAACCGTAATGCGTTGTCCAGCGGGCTGGTACGACAGTTGCGGGCGGGGCTACAACGGGCTGCAGCCGACAAGACGGTGCGCGCCGTGGTGCTCTCCCACACCGGCAACACCTTCTGCGCGGGCGCCGATCTCTCGGAAAGCACAGGGGCTGCATCCGACCCCCAGGACATAGCCAAGGATCGGGCCGGTCAGCTCACCGCGCTGCTGCGCGACATCCTGGAGCTGCCGCTGCCGGTCGTGGTCGCGGTGAACGGCCATGTGCGGGCCGGCGGCTTCGGCCTGGTGGGCGCCGCGGACATCGCGGTGGCGGGGCCGGACAGCACCTTCGCTCTGACCGAGGCGCGCATCGGCGTCGCGCCCTCGATCATCTCGCTGACGCTGTTGCCCCGGCTCACCGGACGGGCGTCCGCGCGCTACTTCGTCACCGGCGAGAAGTTCGACGCGCGGGTGGCCGCCGAGATCGGATTGGTGACCACGTCCGTCGACAGCCCCGAGGCCGTCGAAGCGGCGGTCACGTCGTTGGTGGATGACATCGCGCTCGGTTCACCGCAGGGGCTGGCCGAATCGAAGAAGCTCACCACCGCACCGATCCTCGCCGATTTCGATGCGCGGGCAGTCGAGTTGACCGAAACCTCGGCGCGTTTGTTCGTCTCGCCGGAGGCGCAGGAGGGCATGTTGGCGTTCCTACAGAAGCGTCCTCCCGCCTGGCAGGTGTGAACCAGTCGGCACTACGCGTGTAGTGCGCTGAGCAACACGAATGAACCGCGTGCCTTTAAGCGCCGTTCGTCGTAGGCTCGGCGGTGATGAGCAACCTCCCTGAGCGGGTTACCGCATCGATGCGGGCCGCAGACGCCGATCGCATGCGCGTCGCGCAGCTGTTATCCGATGCCGCCGCGCAGGGTCGGCTGGAGCTCTCTGAATTCGAGGAACGCCTCAAGAAGGTGTACTCGGCAAACACTTATGGTGAGCTTGATCAGCTCAGTGCGGATCTGCCGGCGGTCGCCACGTCCCAGGTTCGAGGTCAAGACAGCAAGCCAGCACCGTCGACGGTGCTCATGGCGATCATGAGTGGTTTCGAGCGGCGTGGACGCTGGAACGTACCCGGCAAGCTCACTTCATTCGCGCTGTGGGGCGGCGGCGTGTTGGATCTGCGCTACGCCGACTTCACCTCGAATGAGGTTGAGATCCGCTCCTTCTCCATCATGGGCGGACAGACGATCTTGTTGCCGCCGGAGGTCAACGTGGACGTCAAGGGCGTCGCGGTGATGGGTGGCTTCGATCACTCGGCGAGCGGCAATGGCGTGCAGGGCGCTCCGCACGTGACGGTGAAAGGGTTCTCGCTGTGGGGTGGCGTGAACGTCAAGCGGAAGCGGCGCAAGCGGCGCGAGTCGCTGGAAGAGCGCTAACGAGATCCAGCGCGCCGAACCGCCACAGCGCGTTCGCCACCTGACGGCGTCGGTCGTCATCCAGTTTCGCCGCAAGGACGCCGTCAAGTTCATCGGCCGTGAACTCACCGGCGAGCGCTAGAAGTTCGTCAAGATCCAAGGCGCCGCCAAACGCGATATCCCGTCCGCGAGCCACAAGGTGAGTTCTCTGCGCGCCCGCGACACATTCCACCACTCCGGGGTACGCCCAGCCGAATACCGCATCCGCAGGAGGAGCTCCGGTTCGCAACGCGGCCACCTTCGGCGCGCGCAGGTATCCCGCGGTGCGCTGCTTGGCCGCGGCCAATTCCATGGTCGTGGCCAATCCGGTGAGGGCCTCGGGATCGCGGAGCGCGTCCATGACCGTCCGGCTGACATCAGCGAAGCTGCATGGCTCGCCCGCTTCCTCAAGCCGCGCGCCAAAGTGGCCGACCATCAAGTCCGAGAAGGATTTCCGGATGTCGGACGGAAAGAGCGTGACTCCCAGGAACATCGACGGACCCGCGTTGCGAAACAGGTGATAGCGCCCCCTGGGAATGCACACGAAGTCCCCGGGCCGCAGGGTGTAGCGGCTCGCCCCGGGGAGCAGCCGATCGAAGTCGAACGAGACCTTGCCCAACGACGGATTCTCGAAGAGCCGATGGTGATCGATGCCGTCGGAGGGCCACACCCAAAGTTCCTTGGTACCGGGCCCCAGATGGAAGATGAGGGACGGTTCGTCGTCCTTGTGTATGCCGAAGGGCGTCCATTCCACATCGGCGATGAATGTGTAGATGTCCGCACCGGACACCAGGTCTCGACCCGGGGCGAGGCTGCGCACCACCGACTGCGCGAGTGCGGCGAGCCCCAGATCCCATGAGGAGACGTCGTTGATGGCGACGCACGCCGGACGACCGTCGGCACCGCCGGCGAGCCACTCGGTCAGCGGCTGTCCGTCCCCGGGCGCAGTACGCGACAGTTTCTCGGTGAGCCTGAAGTCGAACTCGCTACCCCGGAACCCACGCAGCCGCAATCCCTTTCCTCCGGCGGCTGCCGCTGAGGCCACCGCTGCCGCGATCCGTGCGGTGATCGCGGCAGGCTCGGATACCAGGCCGGGCAGTAAGACCGTCTCCTCATAGCGAGGAGCCTGATCGGTGACGAATTCTTGCCAGCGAGGGTCCTCGATGAACACAGTTAGCCTCCGTGCTTGCGTCCGGGCGTGAGCGGCCAGTGGGACGACCGCCCACGCCCGGCGTCCACTCTTAGTGGCTGGCAACCATTTCCGTCGCGGTGACGATTTCCTCGTCTTCGACAACGATCTCTACAGCGATATCGCGCATGGTGATTCCTTTCATTCGATGGTCAGGAACTCCGCGGTGACATCCGTCGCATGGCGCCACCGCGATCGACGCGCACCCAGCCTGCGGGCACCGTCACTACATCAGTCGTACGCCGGTGACCAAAAGTTCCCGGCGCCCTTCCGCCCGGGCGACGTGTCGGAGTTATCCGGTCGGTAGGGCCAGGCAGTAGGTCCGCGGTGGAGCCGAGTAGCGCGAGGGCGTCGTATCCTCTGGACAACGCTTCTCGTCATCCAGTTCGAACCGCTGCACCACCCGATATGCGTTCTCTCCGGCCTTCGCGCAGTCGACCAATTGGGTGCTGCCGCCGGGCCCGCCCTGTTGATAGCAGTGCCCCACAACAAGATTCTTCGCCAGGCAGAGCTTCCCCACCGCCGCATCCTTGATGGTGATGCTGTACTGGGTGTACTTCCCGTCGGAGCATTCGGCGCTCGCGTCGATATGCAGGCCGACCGTGTAGCTCGGGTCCACCTCGCAGCCAGTCTTGGTCAGGTCGGTGCCGCTCTTGCCCTGGCTCATCGTCACGCAGTCACCGACCGCGAAGCTGTCCAGCTCCTTCTCCGCCGAATGGCGGCTACGTTCCTCGGCCCTGTGCTCACGCAAGACAAATCGGCCCGCTGCGAGTGCAATCGCCAGGATGACGCCCATGACGGTCCAGAATTTTCTGTTCTTCCACCACGTCGGTTTTTCCGGCGTTGCAAGGACGGGCTGCGATAGGTGTGGTTCGGTCATTTCGGCCTCTCAGTCTGAACTCCGGCTATCAGCATCGATCGGACGTAGCGAACCTCGCAGCGCAATGGACCACGTCCGGCTATTCGACATCTTCCCCGGCCCAACGAAGTTTCCTTGCGCGATATACAGCAACATAGACATCCGTGCCTGCCATATATACGTGCATGCATCACCCCGCATCCATCGATGCTGCCCCGATCTAGCGAAATAGTGACATCGATATACAGCCACGTCAACTGGAGAATATGGATTGGTCAGCCAAGCTGAACCATCACCGCCGACCTCGCCACGGCCCTGGAGCGTAGAAACTGGGCAATCTTTCTCAATGTTACCTATGCCCGCCGCGTGAAATCCGGATCAATGATCTTCGAGCATCCGAGATGCTACATTTCGCAAACGATCAGCGAGACGGCTACGCTCCGGTCGCGGACAGTTCCCATGCCCCGGTCCCGGTCAGCACCAACCGCGACTGATGATGACGGTCAATCGTCGACCTGTGCCCCACACTGACCACCGCGCAGGCGGGTAGGCGCTCGCGGATCAACGCATACATCGCATCCTCCAGTCCCTCGTCCAGCGCCGAAGAAGATTCGTCGAGGAACACCACGCGGGGTCGCACCAGCAGCACCCGCGCGAAGGAGACCCGCTGCTGCTCCCCCAGTGAGAGCACGGCCGCCCAGTCCGCCTCGTCGTCAAGTCGTTCGGTCAGGTGACCCAGCGCGACGTCGCGCAGTGTTTGCTTCAGCTCGTCGTCCGCAACTTCCTCGACCGGAAGCGGATACACAACCGTTTCACGCAGGTTGCCCAGCGGAAGATAGGGCAGTTGCGGCAGGAACAAGGTCGCCCATCCGTCGGGGCGTGCCACCAATCCGGAAGTCTGCGGCCACAGCTGAGCCAGGCTGCGCAGCAGGGTGGTCTTCCCACATCCCGAGGGCCCCTTCACCACGACGCTGCCACCCGGGGCCAGTGCCAGGTTGAGGTCGGTGATCATGTCCTGTCCCTGCAGGTTTCGCACCCCCACGTCGGTGAGGGTCAGGGTGTCGTCCGCATCGGTCAAGGCGATACGCGGCAACTCGCGTGCTCGATGATCGCTGTCCAGCATCTGATCGATACGCAGCAGCGCCGCACGATAGACGGTGAACTCGTCGTAGGCGTCCCGGAAGAAGGACATTGCGCCACAGACATTTCCGAATGCCGCCACAGTCTGCAGTAGATCACCGACCTTGATCTGACCGGCGAAGAATCGAGGCGCCTGCACCGCATAGGGAATCATCCCGGTGGTCACATCGCCCACGCCCCGGTTCCATCCGTTGAGGCGCAGTTGCGCGAACACGATGCGCCACATGTTGGCGATGATTTCGTTGAATCGCGAATGCAACAACCTGCGTTCACGCTCGCCACCACGATAGAAAGCGACCCGTTCCGCGCTGTCGCGCAGCCGCACCAGCGCATAGCGGAAACTGGCGCCGAACCGTTCGTTCAAGAAGTTCAACCGCACCAGCGGACGCCCGATCCAAAACGCGATGACGGTCACCGCGATCGAGAAGATGAAGGCGATGAACACCATGGCCCGGGGAATAACGTAACCCCACAGCTGCAACGGACCCGAGAGCTGCCACAGCACCCCGGTGAACATGACGATCAGCAGCGTCTTGTTCACCGCGCCGAGGGTCAGATCCACCGACTTGGTGGTGTGGGTCTCGACGTCGTTCTGGATGCGCTGGTCGGGGTTCTCCACCGGCGTCTCCAGAAACCGGTTGCGGTAGAAGGCGTCCTTGCTCATCCAGTCGTCGACAAGGCGGGTGTTCAGCCACACCCGCCAGCGGATGGCGAACACCCTGCGCAAGAACAGATCCACCACCGTGTACGTCACCGTGAGCACTACCAGGATGCCGCTGATCGCGAATGACGTGAAGAACGCCTGCCGCGCGTCGGCCAGCAGCGGTGAGTCATGCGTGACAAGGGCCTCCGAGGCGACCTGCAGCGCATTCATCAGGTCCTTGTACTGATAGGTGAAGATCACCGCCACCCGGGCCATGTACACCGTGTGCCACATGATGAAGGCAAGCAGCACCCAGGTGCGCCAGGTGTCACGCCCCCAGAAAAAGGGTGCGTTCACCCGCCAGAATTGTTGTCCCCATTGGGTGCAACGAGCAATGACGAAGGCCACCGCCAGAAACACCACCAGGGTGATGGCCCAGGCCTGCAGCGTCCACACCAGCGAGCGCAGTGGCTCGCCCGGCCAATCCAAACTGGGCTGAACCATCGGCTCCCCTTCGAAAAGTCCTTAAGGTGCCACTAATGCGCGAAGTGGCGTGCCCCGGTGGTGTACAACGTGATTCCCGCTGCCTTGGCGGCGTCGGTCACCAACTCGTCACGCATCGACCCACCCGGGTGCACGATCGCGCGCACTCCGGCCTGCGTCAGCACCTCCAGGCCATCGGGGAACGGGAAGAAGGCGTCGGAGGACGCCACCGCTCCGGCGACCCGATCCCCACCACGAGACACCGCGAGCCGTGCCGCATCGACCCGGTTCACCTGGCCCATCCCGACGCCGATGGTGGCACCGCCGGAGGCGATGACGATGGCGTTGGACTTGACGGCACGGCCGGCCTTCCACGCGAACGCCAAGTCTGCCAAGGTGTCCGCATCGGCAGCGGTACCGGCCACCAGCGTCCAGTTCGCCGGATCGTCACCCTCGGCATCGAGCGCGTCACGCTCCTGCACCAGCAGGCCACCGGTGATCTGGCGCCACTCGGTGCTGCCCGACTGGTGCTGGGCGGCGCGCAGGAGGCGCACGTTCTTCTTGCGGCTCAGCACCTCTACCGCACCGTCGGCGTAACCCGGGGCGACGATCACCTCGGTGAAGATGTCGGCGACGCGCTCGGCCATCTCCACACTCACCTCACGGTTGACGGCGATCACACCGCCAAAGGCGCTCAACGGATCACACTCGTGAGCCTTGAGATGGGCGTCGGCAATGGAGATGTCCGACACCGCGATTCCGCACGGGTTGGCGTGCTTGATGATGGCCGCGCATGCCTTGTCCTGATCCCACGCGGCGCGCCACGCGGCATCGGCATCCGTGTAGTTGTTGTACGACATCTCTTTTCCGTGCAGCTGCTCGGCCTGCGCCAGGCCGTGCCCCGCGGCGCCGACGTACAGGGCCGCCTGCTGATGCGGGTTCTCGCCGTAGCGCAGCACCGCCGAGCGGTTCCACGTCCCACCGATCCACGAGGGCAGCGTCGCGTCCTCGGGTTCCGCGACGCCGGACAACCAGCCCGCGACAGCCACATCGTACTCGGCGGTATGGCGGAATGCCTTGGCCGCCAGAATCTTCCGTGCCTCCAGGGTGAATCCACCGGCGTTGACGGCGGCCAGCACCTCACCGTATGAGGCGGGGTCCACGACAACCGCGACACTCGGGTGGTTCTTGGCGGCGGCACGCACCATCGAGGGACCGCCGATGTCGATCTGTTCGACGCACTCGTCCTCGGAGGCACCCGAGGCCACCGTGGCGGCGAACGGGTACAGGTTGACCACCACCAGCTCGAAACCCTTGACGCCCAGCTCTTCGAGCTGCGTCAGGTGCTCCTCGCGCCGGGTGTCGGCCAAGACACCGGCGTGCACGTGTGGGTGCAGGGTCTTGACCCGACCGTCCAGAACTTCCGGGAACCCGGTGACCTCTTCCACGGGGGTCACCGGAATCGACGTGGCGGCAATCGTTTTTGCGGTGGAGCCGGTGGATACCAGTTCCACGCCGGCCGCGTGCAGCCCACCGGCGAGCTCTTCCAATCCGGTCTTGTCGTAGACGCTGATCAATGCCCGCCGTACGGGTCGCTGCGTACTCACTTGATGGAGGCCCTTCTTCCGTTCCATGTCAAACCTCTGGTGGCCACTGCGGCCAGCACGTCTACCAGCAGCGCCCGTTCCACGACCTTGATGCGCTCATGCAGGCTCGCCTCGTCGTCGTCCCCGTTCACCGCGACGGGCTGCTGGGCAAGGATCGGCCCGGTGTCCATCCCGGCGTCGACCAGATGCACGGTGCAACCGGTCACCTTGACCCCATGGGCCAGGGCTTCGGGCACGGCGTGTGCGCCGGGAAAGGACGGTAATAGCGCCGGGTGGGTGTTGATCACTCGGCCCAGGTACTGCGAAAGAAACTGCGGTCCAAGAATCTTCATGAATCCGGCGGAGACGACGAGGTCGGGCCGGTGCGCCGCGGTGGCTTCGGCGATCGCGGCGTCCCATTGTTCGCGGGAGTCGTAATCGCCGAGGCGCACCGTGTAGCTCGGGAGCTGTGCCTCGGCCGCGATGTCCAGGGCGGCGCATTGCCGGTCGGTACCCACGGCGACGATCCGGGCGGGGAACTCGCCTGCGGTCGCGTCGAGCAGGGAGCGCAGCAGGGTACCGGTGCCGGAAGCAAGGACGACGACCCGCGCGGGAGCCGAGGGGGCGATATCGACCGACTGAGGGGGCGTCGATGAGCCGCTTGCGCGCAGAGGATCTGGTACCGACACGCCGCTGAGCGTAGCCGGACGGGTCACTTGGCAGGTTCCGGAGGGTCGCTGGGGTCGCTCTCGGGATCAACCCCGGGCTCCGTTTCCGGTTCGATCCCGGAATCCGGCTCTGGGCTCGGCTCGGGATCAACCTCCGGCTCCCACTCGGGTTCGGCCACCACCTCGGGTTCTGGTTCCGTCGCTGACTGAGGCTCCGGCTGTGGCTCGGGTTCGGGTCGTGCCCTCGCCGGCAGCCGAGTGGCTCCACCCAGCATGAACACGGTCAACAGCCCGATGACCAGGAACCAAAAGAACACGCCGGGGCCAAAGGTGCCCTGGTCGATCCCCAGGCGTCCGAAGTTACCCAGCTGACCGCCGGCGAGCTTTCCGACGATCGCCAGGAACGTAGCCGCGAGCAACGCCGCCGCCACCACCTTGTGGACGGCGGTGGGCCACGGCGCGGGGCGGCGCGCGCACTGTTGACCAACGGCCACTCCCGACGCGGCGCCGATGATCATCAACGCCACCCATGCGGGTCCGAGCGGCGGGGTGGGGACCGCCGCCAGGATCGGCACCGCGGGCAGCTGGCCACCGAACACCGCGAACGCGCTGAAGGTCGCGGTCCCCACATGCGCGCTGGATCCGACCGCCAACGCACACGACCCGAGAATCACGTTGGGGGCGTAAAGGATCGCCAGCAGCGTCAGGCTCAGTTGGCCGACGAAATCGTTGGTCACCGAGTACAGCTGATCCATCGTCGACCAGTGGACCACCAGCGACCCGGCCGTGACGGCTGCGGACAGCCCGAACAACGCGAGCACTCCCGCAACGGCGCCGCGGGCGGCGTCCACCGGCCAGGACGGCAGTTCCAAGACGGCCGCAATCCGTCGGCCGACGCGCATCACGACGCCGACAATCGCACCGACCGCGTGCACGGCGAGTACCGAACCGAAGGCACGCAAGGCGTTCGGTGATTGCAGCTGCGTCAGCACCGTCGAGGCATCGTGGATGATCGCCAGCGATATCGCGGTCATCAGCAAGGGCCCGGCGAGGGCCGAGGCGATGACCCACCGGATCACGTACCAGGATGCGGTCGGCGCGATCGTCGAAGCGACGGTTCGCGCCACACCCCACACCATGGCCGCCGTCGGCAGCAGTGGCAGCACCTCGATGACTCGGCCGCCGATGGAGATGGGGACCAGATGCGTGCCCAGCCACATGCTGGCCACCGCACCGAACGTCCCGGTCATGTCGCTGTTGGCTATCACCAACTGCACCAAGACGATTGCCGCAATGATGACCAACGCAACTGCTGACGGGCCAAAGGCAACCGTCAGCAGTGCGCGAGCCTGTGCGGGATTGGCGCGCGAGGGTTGATTCACGCGCCGATCAGGAACCGATGGTCTTCGCGCCAGCGGCTCATCCAAGCCGTGAACACGGTCTTAGTTGGAGGGACGAGAGGTGCCGAACAGATCGTCACCGCTGGCGGAGGCGGAACCACCACCGGTGGCGGCGCCGCCCGGCTGCTCGCCACCGGCCGCCTGGCCGCTGGCTCCACCGAAAGTCGGGTACTGCTGAGTCGGCTGCGACGAAGCACCCTGCTGAGCCGACTGCGACGACGGAGGCGTGAAGCCGGAGCTGCTGAAACCCTGCGGCGGCGTCGGGGGCGCCGACTGCGGCTGCTGCTGGCCGTAGCCACCGTACGACGGCGGCGCGGCGGGAGCGGGCTGCTGCGGCTGGCCGTAACCCGGGGCCTGCGCGGCACCCTGGCCATAGCCCTGGGCACCCTGCTGGCCGTAACCCTGCTGCTGGCCGTAACCCTGCGCCTGGCCATAAGCCTGGCCCTGCTTGGGCAGCTGCTGCTGCGGCTGCTGCTGCGCCGGGGTGTAGTACTGGCTCTGCTGCGGCTGGTACTGGCTGCCGAACGGGTTGGTTGCCGGCGAGGCGGTCTTGGCCTTGACGACGCCCACCTCGCTGAGCAGTGCGTAGACGGCGGCCGCGGCCTGCAGACCGGACACCACGGCGAGCGTGATCAGGCCCCAGCCGATACCGACCTCACCGAAGGCGGATGCGAACGGGTTGCCGAACAGCCCACCCAGCACGAAGAGGAATCCGACGATCGACAGGATCGCAACGGGAGCCTGCTTGTCGTCCTTGCCGGACAGCAGCGAGACGCCCGCGGTCAGACCGGCGATCAGCAGGGCGAACTGCGCGAAACCGAAAACCGGAGACAGCGCCAAAAGGTCGAACCCACCAAAGCTTCCCGATGTTCCGGAGCTGGCCTTGCCGGTGTAGAACGGCCCGAAGCCGGCGATGAAGCCGATCAGGCTCAGCACCAGGACACCACCGGGCAAGTAAACCCCCAGCGCGCCCGTGTTGGGCTCGGCCACAAAAGAAGGGGTGCCGTACGGGTTGGACGGCTGCGCGGGCTGGTATCCGGGCCCACCGGTCGAATACGTCATTACATCTCCTACATCACGGTTTCGGTCGTGGTCTCGGGGTAGATCGCCTCCACGCTACTGCACCCGGCGCCGGTACGGACGCAGACAACGTTAGACACGGCCGAGGCAGCATCCGTTAGCTCAAAACCGGTACCCGGTATTCGCTGAGGGTTTCCTGAGAGTCGGCCGCCTCGATCTCGCGGACCAGCGGCAGCACCTTTGCCCCGAAGTATTCGATCTCCTCCTGGAAATGCAGGAAGCCACCCAGAATCAGGTCCACGCCCCGGCGGCGATAGGCGACTATCCGCTCGGCGATCTGCTCAGGGGTACCGATGAGCTGGGTGCGGAATCCGTCGTTGTACTGCACGAGGTCCTCGAACGAGGAATCCGCCCACATCCCCTTCTTGTCCCCGGTGGCCGAACCTGCCTGCTGCACCGCGTTGCGGAAGCCCTCGACGGCGGGGCGGTTGGCCTTCGCCACGATTTCCCTGAGCACGTCGCGCGCCTCGGCCTCGGTGTCCCTGGCGATGATGAAACCGTTGAGCCCGATGCTGACTTCACGCCCTACGGTGCGGGCGTGGTCCCGAACCTCCACGATCTGGTCGGTGATGCCGGCAAAGTCCTTGCCGTTGGAGAAGTACCAATCGGAGTACAGGCCGCCGTTGCGCCGCGCGGCCGTCGAGTTGCCTCCTTGAAATAGCTCCGGGGTGTGAATCGGCTTCGGTTTCAACGTGAAATCGTGGATCCGATAGAAGTCGCCCCTGAAATCAACACTGTCGTTCGTCCACAGTTCGCGCAACACCTGCAGGAATTCGGCGCTTCGCCGGTACCGCTCGTCGTGTTCCAACCAGGGTTCGCCCAGATGGGTGAACTCGTCCTTGAACCACCCGGAAACCACGTTGACGGCGAAACGGCCACCCGAGAGCTGGTCGGCCGTGGCGCCCAATTTGGCGAGCACGCCCGGCTGCCAGAAGCCGGGGTGCACAGCGGCGATCACCTTGAGCCGCTCGGTTGCCAGTAGCAATGCCAGGGAGAAACTGGTGGATTCGTGCTGGTACTCGGCGCCGTAGCTGGCCTCGTAACGCACCTGGGTGAGCGCGTACTCGAAGCCGTTGTTCTCGGCTGTACGCGCCAGGGTCACGTTGTAGTCATAACCCCAGTCCGTGCGCTGCTCGATGGTGCTGGTAACCAGCCCACCACTGACGTTGGGCACCCAGTAGGCGAATTTGACGTGGTCGGCGATCCGTTCGGTCGTCATGGGGGTATGCAAACAGCGAACCCGTGCGGTGGTCATCCGTCTGGCTCACCGTGATCCGTTCCCCGTCCGATGTGACCCCCACCCTCGACAACAAAACTGGAACACGTTCTAATTGGTGGATGGACTACGGGCTCGTTCTGTTCACCAGTGACCGCGGCATCTCGCCGGCCATCGCCGCCAAGGCCGCCGAGGACGGCGGGTTCAGCACCTTCTACGTTCCCGAACACACACATATCCCCATCAAGCGAGAGGCCGCTCACCCCGGCACGGGCGGCGCGGAACTACCCGACGATCGCTATATGCGCACCCTTGACCCCTGGGTGTCTCTCGGCGCCGCATGTGCGGTGACGTCCAAGATCCGGCTGGGTACCGCCGTCGCCATCCCGGTCGAGCACGATCCCATCACTCTCGCCAAATCGATTGCCACCCTTGACCACATGAGCGCCGGACGGGTCACCGTGGGTGTCGGATATGGCTGGAACACCGACGAGCTGGCCGACCACAACGTGCCCGCAGGGCGTCGGCGGACCATGCTGCGCGAGTACATCGAGGCGATGCGCAAGCTCTGGGAAGACGAAGAGGCCAGCTATTCAGGCGAATTCGTCAACTTCGGCCCCAGCTGGGCCTGGCCCAAGACGGTGCAGAAGCACGTGCCGGTGATCGTGGGCGCGGGCGGCACCGAGAAGAACTTCAAGTGGATCGCCAAGAACGCCGACGGCTGGATGTCCACGCCGCGTGACGAGGACATCACCGGAAAGATCGTGGCACTCAAGGAAGAGTGGGCGGCCGCAGGCCGTGACGGCGACCCGCTGATCTACGTACTCGCGGGCAAGCCCGACCCGGAGCAGCTGGCCTCATGGCGCGAATTGGGCGTCACCGAGGCGATTTTCGGAATGCCCGACCGCTCCGAGGAAGAGGTGCGGGCCTACATCGAGCGGTTGTCCGGGAAACTGGCTGCGTTCGCCTAACGCAGGGAGAACGGCGGCAGCGCCGCGAACTTCTGCCCCACCCTGATGGTTGGCGTGATCCTTGCCACCCACCGGCGCAGCCGTGTCAGCGGATGGTCGGGAAACCTTTCGTCCCAACGTATTTCATCGGCAATGTTGTAGGGAATGCCCGGATCGAGATCGGGCGCGTAGGGATGCGGGGGCCACATCTGCGACGGATCACCCACCGCCAGCAGTTCCTCCAGCACGACGGCCTCGCGCACTCCGGTCACGGGGCCCTCCGCGAAGGCCCCGCACACCATCGCGTACGAGTGCGCACGCGGAACGACGATCGATGCCATGAAGGTGAGCCCCTGCGGTGCATCGGTTTTCGGGACCTTCACCACGTACAGCAGGCCCGGCAGCGTGTCGACGCCGACGATGTACGCCTCGATCACGCCCGCACGGCGCTTGAGCACCGCCTCGACAAGCGCGCGACGCACCGCGTCCAGGTCTTCCAACGGCACCGACAGGTAGGCACCGCGGGAGTGCGAGACCCAGAACTGATCGCCGGTCATCGGGTCGTACCAACCGTCCTGACTCGGCACCAGCCCGGACGTGTCGAACGAGAGGTCCACGAATCGAGAAGATAGCCGCTGATCAGCGGTTCCCGTAACGCGTACTCCCATCGTTCATGCATACGTCACGCAATCTCATTGATTGAAACCGGATATCACCTATCAGTAGATCGACAACCTTCGCAGAGACGAAAAGGTGTGGGGCACGACAGATTCCACGAAAAGCACGATCCGGCTCCGCAGAGCGGCACAACCACAACCGCTTGCCTGGGTAATGCGAGATCATCGGTGGCAAACCCGGTCCAATGGGCGTCGAGGCGACCGGTCGGGCCGGATATATCATTTGCCGATGGGTAAATTGGAGGGGTCCGCCGATACCGGCGGTGAGCTGACCATCCCACTGAGCAAAGGAAAGCTGGGACTGATCGCACTTGGCGCGATCGCATTGGTTCCGCTGTGCCTCTGGGTGGTGTTACTCGACGATGCCAGCATCGTTCATCGCACACTCGCGGGTCTCGGCATTCCGCTCTTTGCGGTATGCGGCGTGTTCGCGGTGCGGAAACTCTTCGACACCAGACCGGGACTCATCCTGGGCAGCGAGGGATTCACCGACAACGCGAGCGCCAACCCCGCGGGGTTCGTCCCCTGGACCGATGTCACGGACTTCCATGTCGTCACCATCAAGAGGCAGCGCTGCCTGACGGTGGTGGTCAGGAACCCCGAGGAGTACATCAATCGGGGCGGCGCACTGCGACGGTATTTGAACCGCGCCAACACGCGCATGGTCGGCAGCCCCATCGTGATATCCGCGAATTCCCTGAAGATCTGCTTCGAGGATCTTGTCGCTGCGTTCGAGACGAACCGCCCGAATTTCGCCTAAGTACCCATATCCTGTCGGAGTTCGCGAGCGCATACCGCACGCAGGGCCAGCGCCCGAATCAGCCGCACCAGGTATGCACTCGGCGAAACAACAAGGGCCCCAACCGGAATTCCCGGTCGGGGCCCTTGCACAGGAAACCTGTTACAGGCTCTGCAGGATCTCGCGGGCCAGCTTGGCGGTCTCGGACGGCGTCTTGCCGACCTTCACGCCGGCGGCCTCGAGGGCCTCCTTCTTGGCCTGAGCGGTACCCGAGCTGCCGGACACGATGGCACCGGCGTGGCCCATGGTCTTGCCCTCGGGAGCGGTGAAGCCGGCGACGTAGCCGACGACGGGCTTGGACACGTTGGCCTTGATGTAGTCGGCCGCACGCTCCTCGGCGTCGCCACCGATCTCACCGATCATGACGATGATCTTGGTCTCCGGGTCCTTCTCGAACGCCTCGATGGCGTCGATGTGGGTGGTGCCGATGACCGGGTCGCCGCCGATACCGATGGCGGTCGAGAAGCCGAAATCGCGCAGCTCGTACATCATCTGGTAGGTCAGAGTGCCGGACTTGGACACCAGACCGACCGGACCGGTGCCGGTGATGTTGTTGGGGGTGATACCCACCAGCGCCTCACCGGGGGTGATGATGCCGGGGCAGTTCGGCCCGATGATGCGGGTCTTGTTGCCCTTCTCGACGTTGTAGGCCCAGGCGTATGCGCTGTCCTGCACCGGAATTCCCTCGGTGATGACGACCAGCAGCGGGATCTCGGCGTCGATGGCCTCGATGATCGCGTCCTTGGAGAAGGCCGGCGGCACGAAGGCGATCGACACGTCGGCGCCGGTCTCCTTGATGGCCTCGGCGACACTGCCGAACACGGGTAAGTCGACACTTTGGCCGCTCTTATCCACGTGGGACACGGTGGTTCCGGCCTTGCGGGCGTTGACGCCGCCGACGACCTGAGTACCGGCCTTGAGCATCAGTGCGGTGTGCTTGGTGCCCTCACCGCCGGTGATGCCCTGGACGATGACCTTGGATTCTGCGTTCAGGAATATAGACATTGGTTCAAGCTCCCTTAATCTGCGGTCTCGGCGCTCTAGTTGGATGCGGCCGCCAGGGCGGCCGCCTTGTCGGCGCCGGCGTCCATGGTCTCGGCCTGGATGACCAGCGGATGGTTGAACTCGGCCAGGATCGCCCGCCCCTCTTCGACCTTGTTGCCGTCGAGACGGACAACGAGCGGCTTGCTGGCCGTGTCACCGAGGGTCTTCAGAGCTCCGACGATGCCGTTGGCCACCGCGTCGCACGCGGTGATGCCGCCGAAGACGTTCACGAAGACGCTCTTGACCTGAGAGTCGCCCAGGATGACGTCCAGTCCGGCAGCCATCACCTCGGCCGAGGCGCCACCACCGATGTCCAGGAAGTTGGCGGGCTTCACGCCGTTGTGGTTCTCGCCGGCGTAGGCGACGACGTCCAGCGTCGACATGACCAGACCGGCACCGTTTCCGATGATGCCGACCTGACCGTCGAGCTTCACGTAGTTGAGGTCGTGCTCCTTGGCCTTGAGCTCCAGCGGATCGGTGGCGTCCTTGTCCTCGAACTCGGCGTGGCCGGGCTGACGGAAGTCGGCGTTGCCGTCCAGGGTCACCTTGCCGTCCAGGGCCAGGATCTGGTTGTCGGGGGTACGCACCAGCGGGTTGACCTCAACCAGGGTGGCGTCCTCGCCGACGAAGACCTCCCACAGCTTCTGGATGGTCACCGCGGCGGAATCCAGCACCTCGGCGGGCAACTTGCCCTTCTCGGCGATCTCACGAGCCAGCGCCAGGTCGACACCCTTGACGGCGTCGACGGGAACCTTGGCCAGCGCGTCGGGGTTCTCCTCGGCGGTCACCTCGATCTCCACGCCACCCTCGACCGAGCACATGGCCAGGTAGGTGCGGTTGGCGCGATCCAGCAGGAAGGAGATGTAGTACTCCTCGGCGATATCGCTGGCCTCGGCGACGAGGATCTTCTTGACGACATGGCCCTTGATGTCCAGGCCCAGGATGTTCTCTGCGTGTGTAAAAGCATCGTCGGGGGTGGCGGCGTACTTCACGCCACCGGCCTTGCCACGTCCACCAACCTTGACCTGTGCCTTGATCATCACCGGCTTGCCGATTTCTTCGGCAATCGCCTTGGCGTCTTCGGCGGTGGTGGTAACCCGGCCCGGCGTCGTCGGCACGTTGTGCTTAGCGAACAGCTCCTTGGCCTGGTACTCGAAAAGATCCATCTAGCTAGCCCATCTTCCTCATCGAACGTCGGGGTCGGCACTATTGCACTAGGGACTGTAGCCAAGGCCACAGCGAGGCCCTTCACTACTTCTGAGTAAGTGGCCGAATTCACCACCTGGTCGCTCGCAAAATTCATCGGCCGGCCATCCGCCGGTAGGACTCGAACGGATCTGCAACCGGTTTCAGTTCGGTCACGGGGGCTCCCCATACGACCGTGATCTGTGGTGAGGTAGCCCCTGCGAGATTCGGCAACGATGCCCGGGCTCGGGAGCCCTATCTGCGACTTCGTGACACAAGTCACATTTGAATGCGTATCCACGCATTGAGTTGCGACTCCCCTTGCCCAACCGTTACCTTCTCTTGGGTTAGATCACGTTTTGGTCACGTCAGGTCGTGGCGTCGAACGGAAGACTGGCAGGGTTTTGACACAGCATCGAGCGATACGCACGCGTGGTGGTCGGAGCGCGGAACCAAGCGAGAATGAGATCACCAACATCGTGCCGATCGATGAGTTCGGCCTGAGTGATGCGCTTGACCGCCCCGCACTTGAGGATTACGACGTCTACGAGGACGCCCCGGAAGAGGGCGCCGAGACGCCGCACCAGACAGCTCTGGACCAGCTTGAGCAGGACTGGGAAGAAGACACCGACGAAGCCGACCGGATTCGCGCCTCCATCGAGGCCACCGCGGACTGGTTCGCCGCTTCCGCCGCGCGCACCAGGGACCCGCGCGACACCCCCACCGACAAGCTGCCCCGGATCAGCAGCGGCGGGGTGCACCGTCGCCGCGAGATTGGCCAGGTAGGCAAGACCCGCCTCGCGCTGGTGGCCATGGCTGCCGGCGCCGCGGCCGCCGCCGGATACAGCGCGCTCAGCGAGCACGATGCCGCGACGGCCGCCGACCATCACGGTCTTGCGCTGGGTACCTCCACCACAGCGATGGCCGCCCACGGCCCGCAGTTGATCTCCGCCCCACTGGCGACCGACGCCTCGGTCACCGACGAGCAGCTGGCGAAGGCCACCGCATTCGCGACCGAACGTGCCGACCGTGAGAAGCGGCTGCTGGCTCCGCGCTTCGTGATGCCCACCAACGGCACCTTCACCTCGGGCTTCGGCTACCGCTGGGGCGCCCTGCACGGCGGCATCGACATCGCCAACAGCATCGGCACCCCGATCGTGGCCGCGGCCGACGGTGTCGTCATCGCGACGGGCCCGACTGCCGGCTACGGCGCCTGGGTCAAGATCCGCCACTCGGACGGCACCGTGACGCTGTACGGCCACATCAACACCTGGGAAGTCGCAGTGGGTCAGCGTGTGATGGCCGGCGACCGCATCGCCACCATCGGCAACCGCGGCAACTCCACAGGCCCGCACCTGCACTTCGAGGTGCTGCTGGGCGGTTCGCAGCGCATCGACCCGCAGGGCTGGCTGGCCAACAAGGGCATCACCTTCACCCGCTTCGGCGACTGACTTCCACTTCGATCAACGCCGGGTGTGAGCACTGGAGCTCACCCTCGGCGTTTTTCGTGCCTCAGAGCTTTTGCACCGGCGCGAAGTTGTGCATCAGCTTCACGCGGCCATCGCTACCGAAGTCGATGAGCGACGTGGCGCTCTCACCGACACCGGTCACCTCCATGACGCGCCCCAGCCCGTACTTGTCGTGGCTCACCCGGTCGCCGGGCTCCAGCACCAGCAGCGGCTTGGTCCGCTTCTTGGACGGCGCACCCATCGAGCCGCCAGCCCCTCGCGATCCGCCGGCTCCATAGCCCCCGCCGCCGTAGCTTCCGGCACCGGTCGCGATACGTCCCGGCAGCGGATCGGTGCGCCGCCAGTCGATCAGCTCTTGCGGAATCTCTTGCAGGAAGCGCGATTCCGGGTTCATCATGGGCTGCCCCCACGACGAGCGCACCTTGGCCCGGCTCAGGTACAGGCGCTGACGAGCCCGGGTGATCCCGACGTAGGCCAGCCGTCGCTCCTCGGCCAGCTCCACCGGATCACCCAGCGCCCGCATGTGCGGGAACATGCCGTCTTCCCAGCCGGTCACGAAGACCACCGGGAACTCGAGCCCCTTGGCGGTGTGCAGCGTCATCATGGTGACCACACCGGCAGTGGATTCCGGCAGCTCGTCGGCATCGGCAACCAACGACACCCGCTCCAGGAAGGCCTCAAGGCTTCCCGGGGGCGCACCGACATCCTCGTCGTCGACCGGCAGGTCCGAGCCTGCCGCCTGCGCGTTGGCCGCATCCGCACTGAATTCATGTGCGACGCTGACCAATTCGTTGAGGTTGTCGAGCCGGGCCAGCTCCTGCGGATCGCTGCTGTTCTCCAGCTCGTACCGGTACCCGGTGTGATTGAGCACCGCCTCCACCACGTCACCGATATCGGGTAGCGCTCCCGGGTCGGTGCGCAGGGTGGCACGGATCTGGTCCAGAAGTTCCATGAAGGCGGCAATCGCCTTCTCGGAGCGAGAGTTCAACATCGCGACCTTGCCGGCGGCGGCATCGGCCAGCGCTTCCCCGAAACCGATGCCGGCGGTCTCGGCGTGCACGGCAACACACGCCTCGGCACGGTCCCCGATGCCGCGGCGCGGGGTGTTGAGGATCCGTCGCAGGCTCACCGCGTCACCCGGGTTGGTCAGCACCCGCAGGTAGGCGACGATGTCGCGAATCTCCTTGCGCTCGTAGAAGCGCACTCCCCCGACCACCTTGTACGGGATACCGGTACGGATGAAGATTTCTTCCAACGACCGGGAATTGTTGTTGGTGCGATAGAACACCGCCACGTCGCCGTAGTTGGCGTCATTGCGATCGAAGAGTCCGTCTATCTCGCGGGCGATGAAGGACGCCTCGTCGTGCTCGTTGTCCGCGACGTAACCCACGATCAGCTCGCCCTCGCCGGAATCGGTCCACAGCCGCTTTTCCCGGCGATTCGAGTTCTTGGCGATCACCGAGTTGGCGGCGCTCAATATGTTCTGCGTGGATCGATAGTTCTGTTCCAGCAGAATTGTTTTCGCGTTCGGGTAGTCGCGCTCGAATTCCTCGATGTTGCGGATGGTGGCGCCACGGAACGCGTAGATGGACTGGTCGGCGTCACCCACCACACACAGCTCGGCAGGCTCCGGCCCGTCCTCGTCCTGAGTGTGCGCTCCGGTGAGCTCGCGCACCAACACGTATTGGGCGTGGTTGGTGTCCTGGTACTCGTCCACCAGAATGTGCCGGAACTTGCGGCGGTAAAACTGCGCGATCTGCGGGAACTGTTGCAGCACGGCCACGGTCTCGCCGATCAGGTCATCGAAGTCCAGGGCGTTGGCGGCGCGCAGGCGCCGCTGGTACTCCCCGTACACGTCGGCCACGATGCGACGCAGCTCTCCGGCGTCATCGTCGGCGGTCAGGTTGGCCACCGCCTGCTCGGGTGAGATGAGCTCGTTCTTCAAGTTGGAGATCGCCGTGGCCAGCAGCCGCGGCGAGTAGCGCTTGATGTCCAGGCCCATGTCGCGGCCGATCATCTGCAACAGGCGCCGCGAGTCATCGGAGTCGTAAATCGAGAAGTTGGAGTTCAGTCCGGGCAGCAGGGCGGCCTGATTCCTCAGGATTCGCACGCAGCTGGAGTGAAACGTCGACACCCACATGGACTGCACACGGTTGGCAACGATTGCGGCGACACGCTCACGCATCTCGGCGGCGGCCTTGTTGGTGAAGGTGATGGCCAGGATCTGGCCGGGGCTGACGTCCCGCTCGGCCAGCAGATAGGCGATGCGGCGGGTCAGCACCGCAGTCTTGCCTGACCCTGCACCGGCCACGATGAGCAGCGGCGAGCCCTGATGGGCGACGGCGGCCCGCTGCTGGGGATTCAGGCCGTCGAGCAACGCATCGCCGGAGGAACTCGAGTCGCTGGGCATATCGAAAAGTGCGGGCTCGGGGAGGGCCGATGAGCCGCGTGCGCGAAGAGAATCAGGTGTAGCCATGACCGGTCTAACTTACCGCTGACGAGGGACAATCTTGGCTTGATGCACTTCGCGCCGGCATTCGCCGCATGTCAGCTACACTCTTCGATGTGCTTGACCACCAGCAGAGCCACATCGTCTTCGCGCAAGCGGCTCATCCACGATTTTTTTACGGGTACCGGACTCCGGTGCCCGTGGTCTAGCCGATTCACGAGCCCCGCAGTCCGCTACCGGACTACGGGGCTCATCTCTTGTGAGGCCGGATTCCGGGGTGGCATGCGGGGCATCCGCTCCAAGAGAAAGTGTTGAGAAAGAAATGACTACCCACATGACCGAGCAGGCCGGCCAGAACGACGCCGAGGATTCCGTCCTCGACATCGACCAGCTGCGCAAGGAGATCGACCGCCTCGACGCGGAGATCCTGGCCGCGATCAAGCGCCGTACCGAGGTCTCCCGCCAGATCGGCAAGGCACGGATGGCCTCGGGCGGCCCTCGCCTGGTGCACAGCCGCGAGATGAAGGTGCTGGAACGCTACAGCGAACTCGGCCAGGAAGGTCATACTCTCGCCATGTTGCTGCTACGTCTGGGCCGCGGCAGATTGGGACACTGATCCCGGCTGACAACCGATGAGGGAGGGATTCGTTGAGCGACCAAGACAAGGGTGAGGACAAGCCCGACGCCAAGGGCGCAGACAGCTCCGAAGCCGAGGAGGGCGACGTCGTCGCCACGCCGGATGCCCCCGCAGAGCAGGATGCCGACGACAAGCCGGTGGACTACGAGCTGGAGGCGGCCGTCGCGGCCGAGCCGACCCCGACCCGCAAGTTCGTGGCCAGGCACGCCACCAAGATCGTGATCGGCGTGCTGGCCGTCTGCCTCGCCGCGGTGACGGCGGTCGCGGCGGGCCTCTGGGTCGAGAACAACCGGACGATCGAAGACACCCCGCAATCGCGGCCCACCGTCAAGCTGGGTGTCCCGCTGGTGAACCCCGAGGTCACCACCTCGAGCACCACCACGACCACGACGACGAAGTCGCGGGCCAAGACGAGCAGCAGCACGAGTACCACCAGCAGCTCACCCGGCACATCGGTCACCAGTGGCACCTCCACCACCGCGACGACGACAGGGACCACCACCAGCATCTCGGTGCCCGGTCCCACCACTTCGTCGGTTCCTCGCGAGGCGACCAAGGAGGAGGAGCGCGAGCTGACCAGCGTGCTCAAGGCCTTCTATGCCGCGCTCGGCACCAAGAACCTCGACGTCCTCAACGCACTGTCCTGCGTGAAGATCACCGACGAGGATCTCGAAGGCCAACCCGAGGACCTGAAGATCAACGTGGACAAGGTGGAGAAGACGGTCGTCAACGGCGATACCGCCTCGTCACGGGTGACCATCACCGCCACCGCCGGCGGGAAAACCGAGACCAAAACGGGTATCGCCGGGTTCGCGCGGATCAGCAGCCGTTGGGTGACCTGCGCCAACCAGTAGGCAGCCCTGCGCCGGCCGGGCGCCACTACTAGGCTCGGTCGCATGACACTCGCAGCGGCGTGGCAGGCACTGGAAAACCATCACAAGCAGATCGCCTCCACCCACCTTCGAGAGTTCTTCGCCGAAGATCCGGCCCGAGGCAGCGAGCTGACCGTCACGGTCGGCGACCTGTACATCGACTACAGCAAGCATCGCCTGAACCGTGAAACCCTTTCGCTGTTGGTCGATTTGGCCAAGGCGGCAGACCTGGAGGGCCGCCGGGACGCCATGTTCTCCGGGGTACACATCAATACCTCCGAGGACCGCGCGGTGCTGCACACCGCTCTGCGGCTGCCCCGCGACGCACAGCTGGTCGTCGACGGGCAGGACGTGGTCGCCGACGTACACCAAGTGCTCGATGCCATGGGCGACTTCACCGACCGGTTGCGCAGCGGCGAGTGGACCGGCGCCACCGGCAAGCGCATCACCACCGTGGTCAACATCGGGATCGGGGGCTCCGACCTCGGGCCGGTCATGGTCTACCAGGCGCTGCGCCACTACGCCGACGCCGGGATCTCGGCGCGATTCGTCTCCAACGTCGACCCCGCCGATTTGGTGGCCACGCTCGCCGATCTGGACCCGGCGACAACACTTTTCATCGTCGCCTCCAAGACATTCTCGACACTGGAGACGCTCACCAACGCGACGGCAGCGCGGCGCTGGCTCATCGACGGCCTGGGTGGCGCCGCCGGACAAGACGCGGTCTCCAAGCACTTTGTCGCGGTATCCACCAACGCGAAACTGGTCTCGGAGTTCGGAATCGACACCGCCAACATGTTCGGCTTCTGGGACTGGGTCGGCGGCCGCTACTCGGTGGACTCGGCGATCGGCCTGTCGGTGATGGCGGTCATCGGCCGCACGGCATTCGCGGAGTTCCTCGCCGGGTTCCACACCGTCGACGAGCACTTCCGCACCGCACCTCTGGAGGAGAACGCGCCGGCACTGCTCGGTCTGATCGGCCTGTGGTACTCGAATTTCTTTGGCGCACAATCGCGTGGAGTGCTCCCGTACTCCAACGACCTCTCCCGGTTCGCCGCCTACCTGCAGCAGCTGACGATGGAATCCAATGGCAAGTCGGTGAAGGCCGATGGCGCACCGGTGACGGTGGACACCGGCGACATCTACTGGGGCGAACCGGGCACCAATGGCCAACACGCCTTCTACCAGCTGCTGCACCAGGGCACCCGGTTGATCCCGGCGGACTTCATCGGCTTCAGCGAGCCCACCGACGATCTACCCACCGCGGACGGTACCGGCAGCATGCACGATCTGCTGATGAGCAATTTCTTCGCGCAGACACAGGTGCTGGCCTTCGGCAAGACGGCCGAGGAAATCGCCGCCGAAGGCACACCCGAGAACGTGGTTCCGCACAAGGTCATGCCCGGAAACCGCCCCAGCACAACGATCCTCGCCACCAAGCTGACACCGTCGACGGTCGGACAACTGATCGCGCTCTACGAGCACGAGGTGTTCACCGCGGGCACCGTCTGGGGCATCGATTCCTTTGACCAGTGGGGAGTCGAGCTGGGCAAGAAACAGGCCATCGCGCTGCTGCCGGTCATCACCGAGGACGCCTCACCCGGGCAGCAGACCGACAGCTCCACCGATGCGCTGGTGCGCTACTACCGCGCGGCGCGCGGACGCACGCGCTAGGTCGCGGCGACGATGATCACCAGCGCCGGGGTCCGCGAGGTCCGGCGTATCCGGTGCGTGCGGGTGGCGTCCAGGTAGGCGCTATCGCCTTCGTCGAGGACGTAACTTACATCCTCGCACTGCAATTCGATCGATCCGCGGTGCACAAAAACGAATTCCTGCCCCTCATGCGAGGACTTGTGTTCCGCGAATTCCGTGGAGGGACTGGCCAGAAACGGCGTCATGATCTTGCCGAGCATCTCGGTGCTCAGCGCGTGAAACCTACTGTCATCGCCTACATCCACACCGCGATCCACCACTACCCGGGATTCGTGGGCGTCGTTGGTGAAGAGCCGACTGACATCGACGTCGAGGGCCGCGGCGATGCGCATCGCGACGGACACGGATGGTGTGCTGTGTTCACGCTCGACCTTCGAGAGATAGCTCTTGGTCAGGCCGGTGCGACCACCCAGTTCCTCCAGAGTCAGGCCGCGCTCCCGGCGCAGCGCACGTACCAGCGATGCCATCCCGCCAGTGTGACACGAGGTGTCCGCGACATTCGCGAGGCAACATTGTTGACGATATGACACCTTGTGTCCTATCGTGGTGTTCACCCACCCGAGACCAGAAAGGAGCACGGAAATGGCCAGCACCCTTCACGACACCAAATCCGAACTGATGGATCGTGCCGAACGCAGCATGCAGACCCACTTCTCCGACTCGCAATGGACTACCCGCCAGAAGGTGGCGCTGACATGCCGAGCGCTCTTCGACCGCGGCCACGATTCCGGCCTCGCCGGACAAATCACCGCGCGTGCCGAGGAGCCCGGCACCTTTTACACCCAGCGACTGGGCCTGGGATTCGACGAGATCACCGAGGAGAACCTGCTTCTCGTCGACGAGGACCTCAATGTTCTCGAAGGCTCCGGAATGGCGAACCCCGCCAATCGCTTCCACAGCTGGATCTACCGGGCTCGCCCGGATGTGCAATGCATCGTGCACACCCATCCGTTCCACGTCGCCGCACTGTCCATGCTGGAGACGCCGCTGATCGTGTCGCAGATGGACATCGCGCCGCTATACGACGACTGCGCCTTCCTGCCGGACTGGCCCGGCGTTCCCGTCGGCAACGAGGAGGGCGAAATCATCTCCGCCGCGCTCGGAGACAAGAAGGCGATCCTGCTCGCCCACCACGGTCATGTCGTCGCCGGCGCTTCCGTCGAAGAGTCCTGCTCGCTGGCGGTGTTGATAGAGAGGGGCGCCAAGCTGCAACTGGCCGCGATGGCGGCGGGAACCATCGCGCCCCTGCCCGACCGGCTGGCCCGTGAGGCCCATGACTGGACCCTCACCCCCAAACGCAGCACCGCCAACTTCGCCTACTACGCCCGCACCGCGCTGGCCAATCACCCTGAGACCCTCACCAGCCCAACCACACAAGGGAATTCCCAATGACATCCACACCACAGTTTCACGGAATCATCGCCTATCCGGTCACTCCGTTCCTCCCCGATGACACCGTGGACACCGATAGGCTCGCCGAACTCGTGTCCCGGCTGGTCGAGAACGGGGCGCATGCCATCGCCCCCCTGGGCAGCACCGGCGAGTCCGCTTATCTCGAGGAACGCGAGTTCGACGCCGTCGTCGACACCACGGTGGCCGCGGTGAACAAGCGGGTGCCCGTCATCGTCGGCGCCTCGGATCTGACGACCGCCAACACCATTCGGCGTGCACGCCACGCTCAGCAGGCCGGAGCGGACGCGGTGATGGTGCTGCCGGTCTCCTACTGGAAGCTCAGCGACCGCGAGATCGCGCAGCACTACGCCTCGGTGGCGGCGGCCATCGACATCCCGGTGATGGTGTACAACAACCCCGCCACCAGCGGCGTGGACATGAAACCCGAACTCCTGGTGTCGATGTTCCGCGATATCGACAACGTCACCATGGTCAAGGAGTCGACGGGCGATCTGAGCCGGATGCTCGACATCCAGCGCCTCAGCGAGGGAGGGCTGCCCTTCTACAACGGCAGCAACCCGCTGGTGCTCGACGCACTCAACGCCGGCGCCTCCGGATGGTGCACCGCAGCACCATGTTTGGCCCCGCAGCCGTGCCTGGATCTCTATGAGGCCGTGCGCGCAGGACGCACCGACGAGGCCGCGTCTATCTACGAGGGACTCAAACCACTATTGCAGTTCATCGTCGCGGGCGGGTTGCCCACGACCATCAAGGCCGGCCTGGAACTGCAGGGGCGCGCCGTCGGAGATCCGAGACGCCCGCTGCTCCCGCTGGATTCCGAGGGACGCGAAAAACTGAAGAGTATCCTGGCGTCCCTGCCTTGATGATAATGGTTATCATTATCATGTGACCACAGCCCAGCTCTTACCCGTAACCGTGCTCTCCGGATTTCTCGGAGCCGGAAAGACCACCCTGCTCAACCACATCCTGGCCAACACCGAGGGACGCCGCGTCGCGGTGATCGTCAACGACATGAGCGAGGTGAACATCGATGCCGCCCTCGTTGCGGGTACCGGACACCTGGACCGCACCGAGGAGCGGCTCGTCGAGCTCACCAACGGCTGCATCTGCTGCACCCTGCGCGAGGACCTGATCGAGGCCGTCGGAAACCTGGCCCGGCAGAACCGATTCGACCAGCTGGTCATCGAGTCGACCGGCATCTCCGAACCGATGCCGGTGGCCGCCTCGTTCACCTGGGAGTTCGAGGACGGGACCAGCCTGGGGCAGGTCGCCCGGCTCGACACCATGGTGACGGTCGTCGACGCCTCCACCTTCCTGCCCGAGCTGGCGCGCGGCGAGGCGCTGGCAGACCGCGATATGGCCGCCGCAGACGGGGACGGCCGGTCCATCGCCGATCTGCTCACCGACCAGGTGGAGTTCGCCGACGTGCTGATCCTCAACAAGGCAGACCTGGTGAACGAACGGACCCTCGGCATGGTGGAAACGCTGCTGCGCCGCCTCAATCCCACGGCGACGATCGTGCGCTCCACCGGCGGCTGCGTCGACCTCGATCTGGTACTGCAGACGGGTTTGTTCGACCCCGAGCTGGCCGCCCAGACACCGGGCTGGGACGAGGAAATCGCCGACGGGCACACCCCGGAAACCGAGGAATACGGCATCAGCAGCATGACGTTCCGCTCGGATCGCCCATTTCATCCGCAACGCCTCGGCGCGGCTCTGGAGAATCTGCAAGGACTGTTACGCAGCAAGGGATTCTGCTGGATCGCCAGCCGGCCAGATATCGCCGCGATCTGGTCGCAAGCCGGGCCGAACCTCACGATCGAGCCCGCCCAGTTCTGGCGCAGCACCGAGATCGCGCCAGGGCAGGAGATCGTCTTCATCGGCGTCCGGTTGGACCGGCCCCGTGTGCAGCATCTCCTGGAATCCGCGGTGCTCACCGACGACGAGCTCGCCGAGGGTTCCGCGGCGTGGCTCGGTTATCCCGATCCCCTGCCGGCCTGGGGTGTCATGCACGCTCACTAACCCCGGCGGCTCATCGCAGCCTTCTTCGCCCGGTTCCCGCAGGTGTTCATGTTGCACCAGCGGCGGTTGTTGGCACGGCTGGTGTCGAGGTACAGACCGTGGCAGTGCTCGTCTGAACACGCCTTCACTCGATCGCGGTCCGGACCGCCCAGTGTCTCGATGGCGTTGGCGGCGATGATCGACAACGCATCGGCAATGCCCGCACCTCGCCATCTCGCCACTCCGCTGTCGAGCACCAGATCCGGGCTTCCGTTTCTGGAGAACGCATTCAACGACCGGGTGACCGCAGGCGCGATCGGAGCCCCAGCCGCCACAGCAGCTCCCGCACGGTGGATGTTCTCGCGCAGTTCCTTGGCGGCGGCCAGATCGGCATCGACCAACTGCGCGGTCGAGAAATCCAGCCCGTTCGCCCGCAACCACAACCGCAGCCGTTCCGGGCCGGTGAGCCGCTCGATAGCGGCTCCGGCGCGGTCGAAGACGGTCGCGGTGAACCGGAATGCCAGCACCGCGTTGTCCAGCCGGAACATCACCCCCGCATCCTCTGTCATGCGAACCAGTTTAACCGGTTCGACAGATCCCGGTCGGTGATCTACGGTGGAACCGTCTTAACAGGTTCACTTGGAGGCAAGATGTCCGTCAACCACGTCGGGATCACCGTTCCCGATATCGCAGCGGCGATCGACTGGTACCGCGAGGTGTTCGGATTCGCATGCGTCATGGGGCCACGCACGCTGGAACGCGGGCCGAATAGGGAACTCCCGCCGGGACTGGACGCGCGATTTCGCCGGGCCCGGATGGCCGGTCTGCAGACACCCAACGGTGTGGGCGTCGAGCTCTTCGAGTTCATCGACCCCATGACGGATCCACCACCCGAGCTACCCGTCGACTACTCCCGGCGTGGCACCTGGCATCTGTGCCTCACGGTTCCCGATGTGCAGGAGCAGACCCGGGCCGTCGCCAACCGGGGCGGCCGGATCATCACCGCGCCGCGACCGGTTGTCGCGGGTAGACCATGGAGCATGTCCTACCTGACCGATCCGTGGGGCACGGTCATCGAGTTGATGAGCCACGACTACACCGAGATCTTCACCAACTGGCCCACCGAGACAGGAGCGCACCAATGAGCACAATCGCCGTCGTCGGACTCGGCGCCATGGGAAAGGCCATGGCACACAATCTTGTTCAGGCGGGACACGAAGTGTCCGTATGGAATCGGTCCGCGGGGCCCGTCGACGAACTCGCGTCCGCCGGTGCCCGCCCCCTCGACTCGGCGGAGCTGGCATTCGAGTCCGGCGTGGTGTTCTCGGTGCTCGCCGACGACCGCGCTGTGGCTGAAACCCTTTTGGCCCCACAGGTTCTCGCGTCGGGTCGCGGCGCCTTACATGTCAACCTCGCGACCGTGAGCACCCGACTGGCCGAACGCGCCACGGCACTGCATACCGAGCACGGCGTGGGATACGTCGCCGCGCCGGTGTTCGGCCGGGTTCCCGTGGCACAGGCCGGGCAGCTGCAGGTGCTGGCGGCCGGTACCGCCGCACAGATCGACCGGGCGCAGCCGTTCTTCGACATCATCGGGGCGCGCACCTGGCGATTGGGCGATGCGCCGCGGCAAGCCAATGTCGTCAAGATCATCGGGAACTTCCTGATCGCATCGGCCATCCAGTCGCTGAGTGAAGCCGTCAGCATGGCAGAACGAACGGGTGTGGACTCCGCGCTGCTGGTGGAATTGTTGACCAGCACCCTCTTTCAGGGACCGGCGTACAGCAGCTACGGAAAGCTCATCGCCACATCTACCTATGAGCCGGCAGGCTTCACCACGACGTTGGGCCGCAAGGATGTCGGCCTGGCGCTGGAGGTCGCGGCGGACTCCGGCCTACGGCTGCCATTCGGCGAGGTGCTGCGAACCGTTCTGGACGAGGCACTGGACAACGGCCAAGCCGACCTGGACTGGTCCTCGATAGCGGACCTACAGCGGGCGCGCGACGCGGAGTGACTATGGCATGATGTCCGCAGGAATGCCTCACGTACACAGGCGAATCGCACTGTTTTCGTATGGAGGTTTCCTGTGGCTACATCATCTGTCGAGCTGACGGCAAGTCGGCCTTTTCCCCCTCGCGTAGGGCCTAAAGGCTCTCTTATCTACAGACTTGTTACCACCACCGATCACAAGCTGATCGGAATCATGTACTTGGTCACGTGTTTCGCCTTTTTCATGGTGGGCGGGTTGATGGCGCTGTTGATCCGTGCCGAACTCACCACACCGGGTCTGGCCTTCCTGTCCAATGAGCAGTACAACCAGCTGTTCACCATGCACGGCACCGCGATGCTGCTGTTCTACGCGACGCCCATCGTGTTCGGCTTCGCGAACGTGGTGCTGCCGCTGCAGATCGGCGCCCCCGACGTTGCCTTCCCGCGTCTGAACGCGTTGTCGTTCTGGCTCTTCCTCTTCGGCGCGTTGATCGCCCTGGCCGGGTTTATCACCCCCGGTGGTGCCGCCGACTTCGGCTGGACCGCCTACACCCCGCTCTCCGATGCTATTCACTCCCCCGGCGCCGGCGGCGACTTGTGGATCTTGGGTGTCGCGGTGGGCGGTCTTGGCACCATTCTCGGTGCGGTCAACATGATCACCACGGTCGTGTGTATGCGTGCCCCCGGCATGGTGATGTTCCGCATGCCGATCTTCACCTGGAACATCCTCGTGGTCAGCGTGCTGGTGCTGCTCGTGTTTCCCCTGTTGGCGGCCGCGGCCATCGGGTTGGAGGCCGATCGCAGGCTGGGTGCGCATCTGTACGATCCCGCCAACGGCGGAGTTCTGCTGTGGCAACACCTGTTCTGGTTCTTCGGACACCCCGAGGTCTATGTGTTGGCGCTGCCGTTCTTCGGCGTGGTGTCGGAGATTTTCCCGGTGTTCAGCCGCAAGCCGATCTTCGGTTACACCACGCTCGTCTTTGCGACCTTGGGAATCGGGGCGCTGTCCATCGCGGTGTGGGCGCACCACATGTACGCCACCGGCGCCGTGCTGCTGCCGTTCTTCTCCTTCATGACGTTCCTGATCGCAGTCCCGACCGGCATCAAGTTCTTCAACTGGATCGGCACCATGTGGAAGGGGCAGCTGACCTTCGAGACCCCCATGCTGTTCTCAATCGGCTTCCTGGTGACGTTTCTCTTCGGTGGTTTGACCGGTGTCCTCCTCGCCGCTCCGCCAATAGATTTCCACGTCACCGACTCGTACTTCGTGGTCGCGCATTTCCACTACACCCTGTTCGGCACCATCGTGTTCGCGAGTTTCGCGGGGGTGTACTTTTGGTTCCCGAAGATGACGGGTCGCCTGCTCGACGAGCGCCTGGGCAAGTTCCATTTCTGGCTCACGTTCATCGGCTTCCACGCCACCTTCCTGGTGCAGCACTGGCTGGGTAACGAGGGCATGCCCCGTCGGTACGCCGATTACCTGCCCACCGATGGCTTCACGGCGCTGAACGTCGTGTCGACGGTGGGCGCTTTCGTTCTCGGTTCGTCGATGCTGCCGTTCGTGTGGAACGTGTTCAAGAGCTACCGCTACGGCGAGGTTGTCACGGTCGATGACCCGTGGGGTTACGGCAACTCCCTAGAGTGGGCCACAAGCTGCCCGCCGCCGCGGCACAACTTCACCGAGCTACCCCGAATCCGTTCGGAGCGTCCGGCATTCGAGCTGCACTATCCACACATGGTCGAACGCATGCGCGCCGAGGCGCACGTCCGGCACTAGCCCGGCACGTGGCCGCCGTCGGGTTCGCGCCCGAACACGAAACGGCGGCCGGTGATCTGCGCCGGAATGATCCGCACGTAATGCAGCTTGACGGTGGGGATCCAGGGATAGAGGCCAGCGGCATCGGCTTCGTCGATCTCGACCGATGTGTTCAGTACCTGCGCCGCGCCTCGCACCACGACGCTCCAACCGCCGATGTCGTTGTGATCGTCCGCCTCGAACAGCACGTGGTCGCTGACGACCGCGCCGAAGAGCTTGGTGCCCTCCGCTGTTCGGAACAGGACGGTGCCGCGCTGGGTCACGAAGTTGATCGGGAATATCTCGGGTCGACCGTCAATCACCACCACCAGCCTCCCCAGCCGGGCACTCGACAGCAGCGTCCAGCTTTCGTATTTCTCGAGCAGGGTCACGGGTTGGGAATCAGGCGTCATGACGCCGATGATCGCCAAACGCGGCGACGGGCGATAGATGCGAAGGTCCCTACCTGAGCGCCGCGATCAACGCATGAAAATCCTTAGCTCCGCGTGGATCTGCTCCCATGTACGTCACATAGGAGATGCCGAGTTCCTCGCGGAGCGCGATGACCCTCTCCACGAGCTCAGCTTTGGATCCATGCAGCAGGGTGGGCGAAGCACGCAACTGATCGTCGGAATCGCCGGGCCGGTACACCCGCATGAGTCCAAGGTCCGGTGTCCGGTCGATGGCGACGTCAAAGATCCCCAGGTTCAACTCCGGTGCGTCGGCACGCTCGGTGGCCGCTTGCCGAACGTAGGCGACACGCTCGGCAAGCTCCTCGCGCGTCTTGGCGTCGGATATCGCGACGATATCGGCTTGCTCTGCCGCAAGTTTCAGGATCTTGTCACCCTTACCCGCGATCATGATCGGCACGGGCGACTGAACCGGCCGCGGCCAATGCTGCGGACTCGAGAGCAGCCCGCGCAACGCATCGAGGGCATCGGCAAGCTGCCGCACGCGTCCGGCGGGACTCAAGAACGGCACGCCAGCGGCCTCGTACTCCTGCTGGACGTATCCGGCTCCCAATCCGATCTCGACGCGGCCGTCGGTGAGCCTGTCGGCCGTCGCGATGTCGCGCGCAAGTAGACGCGGCGAATAGAAACCGGTGGTCAGTACGAAGCTTCCGACCCTGATATGCGATGAAACACTGGCGGCGGCAAGCATTACCGGAAACGGCGAGCCGACGCCGAGGTGGTCTGGGACCACGACGACGTCAACACCGCAATCCTCAGCCCGTCGAACCTCATCGCGAATCTGGCCCGGATCTCCATGGGAGATCAGGTTCGCCCCAAATCGAAATCGGTGTCTAATCACCGACATTCCCACCTCTCAAGGTCTGGACCCACGCACTTGTTTGGTGTTATGCAGTTCTGAGATTACCGGTTGCAAGGAGGCAATGACATGGCCTATCGGGTGGTCCAGTGGGCGACGGGCGAGGTCGGCAGGGCTGCGATCAACGCGGTGCTGGCGCACCCGGAACTGCAGCTCGTGGGCTGCTGGGTGCACTCACCGCAAAAGACCGGGATCGACGTCGGCGAGCTCCTTGGCCGGGCACCTCTTGGCGTGACGACGACCAACAGCCTGGAGGACATCGTCGAGCTGCAGGCCGACTGCGTGATCTACAGCCCGCTACTGCCCAATCCATCCGAGGTGGCGGCATTACTCACCTCCGGCAAGAACGTGGTCACCCCGGTCGGGTGGTTCTACCCCGATGGCTCCGGTCGCGAGCTGGACGCCACCGCACGTGAGGCCGCAGTGACGCTGCACGGCACGGGAATTGACCCCGGTGGCATCACCGATCTTTATCCGCTGATCTTTTCGTCCATGACCTCGGCCGTCACCTATGTGCGTGCCGAGGAGTACTCGGACATACGCACATACGGGGCGCCGGACGTCATCCGACACATCATGAAATTCGGCGGCACGCCCGAAGAGGCGATCACCGGACCCATGCCTACGTTGTTGGGCGGCGGCTTCAAGCAGTCCCTGCGGATGATCCTCGATGGCATGGGGTTTGCGGACGTGCAGATCCGGCCCGATCTCAAGGTCGCTGTCGCGACCAAGAACATCGAGTCACCGATCGGCACTATCGCGCCGGGATCCGTTGCCGGTCAGCAGTTCTCATGGGAGGCGTGCGTAGGCGACGAGGCGGTCGCCCGCATCGCCGTGAACTGGTTGATGGGAGAAGAACATTTGGATCCCGCCTGGTCCTTCGGACCGAGTGGACCGCGCTACGAGGTCGAGGTGCGCGGCACCCCCTCATCGTCGTGCACGATCACCGGCTTTCACCCGCACAGCGTCCAGGCTGGGCTCATCGCCAATGAGGGGGTTGTCGCCACCGCCGCGCATTGTGTCAATTCGGTGCCCTACGTCTGCAAGGCCGAGCCGGGCCTCAAGTCGTACCTCGACCTTCCGCTCATCGCGGGCAGAGCGCACCCTCGGCTCCACCGGTAATCGATGAAGCCGAGGGCAATGTTTCAGCCCACTGAGCGGACCATATGGACGTGACCAGATCCGGAACACGGTATTACACGAAAACCCTTGCAGGGCTAAATATTCAGTGTTATCAAACCGTCAGCCGGCTAACGAGAGCCAGCCTTCTCTCCCTCTTCGAAGATGGCCGAGGCCGGGCCGACGATCAGCGGGTCCGGGTTGCCCACGACGGCTGCGTCCTTGTTGTCGTAGTCGAACTGCGAGAGCACGTGACGCATGGCCTCCAGCCGGGCGCGCTTCTTGTCGTTGCTCTTCACCACCGTCCACGGTGCGCTGTCGGTATCGGTGTAGAAGAACATCGCCTCCTTCGCCTCGGTGTAGGCGTCCCATTTGTCCAGGGATGCGAGGTCTGTGGGCGAGAGTTTCCAGTGCCGAACGGGATCGGTGCGCCGGGCCTCGAAACGGGCCAGCTGTTCCTTACGGCTCACCGAGAACCACAGCTTGACCAGATGCGTCCCCGAATTGACCAGCATGCGTTCGTATTCCGGTGCCTCGCGTAGGAATTCGGCGACCTGAGCGGGAGTGCAGTAGCCCATCACACGTTCGACGCCCGCCCGGTTGTACCAGGAGCGGTCCATCAGCACGATCTCCCCGCCGCTGGGCAAGTGCGCGGTGTATCGCTGGAAGTACCACTGTGTCTGTTCCACCGACGTCGGCTTCTCGAGCGCCACCACGCGGGCGCCACGGGGGTTGAGATGCTCGGTGAATCTCTTGATGGACCCGCCCTTACCGGCGGCATCCCGGCCCTCGAAGATGATGCAGATCTTTTCGCCGCGCTCCTTGACCCACAGTTGGAGCTTGAGCAACTCGATCTGCAGCTTGCGCTTGGTCTTCTCGTATTCCTTGCGGCTGAGCTTCTCGTCATACGGATAGCCCTGTTTCCAGGCGTCCTTGCCCTCTTTGGAGCGACTGATCCCGCCGCGCAGGCTCGCGAGTTCATCGAGTTCGGCGGCGTAGTCCACCGTGACGGAAGCGTTCGGTTTCTCTTGATCGGCCATAGGTTCAGCATCCCACGTGGGCATAAAGTCCCACGTGGGAAACCCAGGGCCGGTTAGGCCAGGCGCCCGGCCAGGCGCGGCGGCAGCAGCCGCATGACCGCCATCACCGGCTCCCATGGCCACCGCGGCACCGCGGCGCGTCCGGGCTCCTTCTCGATGGCGTCCACCATCGCGGTCACACCGGTCAACGTGTCGACCATCATCGGAGTGGTCGGCGACTTGGCGCTCAGGTCGGTCTGGATGTAGCCGGGCTCGATGGTGCTGACTTTAATTGGGCCACTGGCGTACTCGGCGCGCAGCGACTCGCCCAGCGAGGAAAGTCCGGCCTTGCTGGCCGCGTAGGCGGCCTTGGTGCCGGGCAGGCCCTTGGCCGCCGTCACCGAGGAGATGAGGACCAGGTGCCCGAAGCCCTGCTCCTTGAACAGGGCCAGCGCCGCCTCGATCTGCGCCAGCGCACCAATGAGATTGGTCTCGATGGTCTGAATGTTGGCCCACGACTTGCCGCCGCCCAGGTGCCAGCCCTTGGCGATGCCGGCGTTCACGACCACCCGATCCAGTCCGCCGAGTTCGTCGCGCAGCTCACCGAAGACCACCGGAACCGACTCGTGGTTGGTGACGTCCAGGGACCGCACGGCGACCGTAATTCCGGGGTTGGTGGCCAGCAACTCTGTCTTGAGTTCTTCCAATGCCTCGGCGCGGCGGGCACACAGCGCCAGGTCGCGTCCCTTCGCGGCGAACTGACGGGCCATCTCGGCGCCCAGGCCCGAGCTCGCCCCGGTGATGAGGATCTTCTGTCGCGTCACGTGGCCACTTTATTTGAGGAGCTTCGAGAGCCGACGGTCGGCCAGCACCTTGCCGCCGGTCTGGCACGTCGGGCAATATTGGAACGCTTTGTCGGCAAACGACACCTCCCGCACCACGTCGCCACACACCGGACACGGCATCCCGGTCCTGGCATGCACTCGCAATCCGGATCGCTTCTCCCCCTTGAGGGTTGCCGCCTGCTGCCCCACGCTGCGCTCCACCGCGTCAGTCAGCACCGACTGCATGGCCTCGTACAACGCGGTCAGCTGCCCCTCGGAGAGGGCCTTTCCGCTGGCGAACGGCGAGAGCTTGGCCACGTGCAGGATCTCGTCGCTGTAGGCATTGCCAATCCCGGAGATCACCCGTTGGTCGGTGATCACGTTCTTCAGCCGAGCGGTGGTCCCGGACAAGATGTCGGCCAATCCACCGGAAGTGAGTGACAGCGCATCGGGCCCCAGGGAGGCGATCTGCGGGACGGCGTAAGGATCCGTCACGACCCACACGGCCAAACGCTTCTGGGTGCCGGCTTCGGTGAGATCGAATCCCGGCGCCTCACCGGGCGTTCCGAGATGCACCCGCAGCGCGATGGGCCCCTTACCCGGCTTGAGAGGCGCCGCCGTCAGCTTGTCCGACCAGCGCAGCCACCCGGCCCGCGACAAATGCGTGATGAGATGCAGATCTCCAGCTTGCAGGCCCAGGTACTTGCCCCACCGCGTCGCACCCGTCACCGTCTGGCCATAGAGGGCGGTGATCGGTGGGTCGAAGGTCTTGAGCACCGAGAATGCCGAGACGTCGATGCGGCCGATGGTGGCCCCGGTGGCGTGGCGGCGCAGATGATCGGCGAGCGCCTCGACTTCCGGTAATTCGGGCATGGTAGTCAGTCTGCCTCTACTCGCCGACACTCCGCAGCAGGTAGGTATCCATGATCCATCCGTGTTCGGCCCGGGCGGAGGCACGCACCTCGGAGATGTGGGCACCCACCTCTCCCACCGTTCCCGAGACCAGCAGCTCGTGCTCGGTACCCAGGTAGGCACCCCACCAAATCCGCGTCGACGGGTCCAGCTCCCGGAAGGCGCACTCGCCGTCGAGCATCACCACGACGGTTCCGGCGCGAGGCCACTCGTCGAGCAGGCGCCGCCCCGTCGTGATGAGGACCGGTTCCCCGATGCCGTTGAGCACGATGCGATGCCGGGCGGTCAGCGCGGATATCGCCGTGATCCCCGGCAGCACGTCGTACTCGAATGCGGTCGGGTCGCCGGCCAGAATCGCATCCAGAATCCGCAGCGTGCTGTCGTAGAGGGACGGGTCTCCCCAGGCCAGGAATGCCCCGGTACCGCCATCGGGCAGTTCGGAGGCAATCGCGTTGCCCCACAGCGCCGCCCGTTCGGCATGCCACTGCTGCACCGCGCCCCGATACTCGCCCTTGCCACGCACCGGATCGGGTAGTTCGACAAAGCGATAGTCGGGGTCGGTGATGTACCGCTCGCAGATGTGGCGGCGCAGTTCGATCAGGTCGTCCTTGGTGTCACCCTTGTCGGCGACGAAGAACGCGTCGACCTCGTTGAGGGCCGCGATCGCCTGCACGGTCAGATACTCGGGATGGCCTGCGCCGATCCCGATGACGCGAATCCGTCGCATCGCGACTTACGAAGCAGCCGAATCGGGGGTCAATACCGCCGAGATCTCCTCGGTGATCGCCGAGACGGTCAGCAGGTTGCCGATGAACTCGCCCAACTGCTCGTCGGTCTGGGTCTCCACCACACCGGGCGTCACCAACAGCGAGGCAGCAATGCGGAAGCTCCATTCGGCCGCGGCCTTGACGTTGATGGTGGCCAGCTGTGCTTCGGTGAGCAGTTGGCGGAAGTACGGTGCCAGCAAGATCGTCGTCTGGTCGATGAATGGGCGGGCCTTGACCGTCAGATACGGCAGCACCTGCTCGGGGTTCTCCTTCAGGCCCTTTTGCAGCAACGGGTGATGACGACCGTGCTGGACGATGCGCACGATGGCGTCGATGAACCCGGCGCGGGGATTCTTCGCGGCGGCGAACACCGGTTCCAGCATTTCGCCGAACCGCAGAAACTCGCGGTGGAACAGCGCTTCGATGATCGCAGCCTGGTCGCCTACGTGCTTGTAGACGGTCGGGCGCGACAGGCCCGCCTTTTTGGCGATCAACGCATGAAGACGCGCCTCATACCCATGCTCCAGCAAGCATTCTTCAGCGGCATCGAGGATACGGCGGCGAATCTCGCCATGGTCGCGGGTACGGCCGCGATGGCTCGACCGGCTCACTTTCATCGGTGCTCACTTTCATTCGCCACGAAAATTACGTGGCACTTCGCGTCTCACTTGACGCCTCAACCTGCAACGTTTACGTTTGTCATCCTAACGGAAAGGACTGTCAAAGGTGACGGCAACCCTCAACAACGGCCCCGCTCGGACCCCTAATCGGGAGGAGTACTCCGACCGACTCCTCAAGGGCACGGTGCGGCGTTCATACCAGCCGATCGTGGACCTGGACTGGGACGCTCCGTTGGATCCGGACAAGTACTACCTGCCACCCAAGGTCCTCTCGCTCTACGGCACCGATGTGTGGAACACCATGTCGCGCGCCGAGCAGATCGAGCTCTCGCGGCACGAGATGGTGAACCTGCTCTCGACGGGCATCTGGTTCGAGAACATGCTCAACCAGGGCTTGCTGCGAGTGATGATGCACGCCAACCCCACCAGCAGTGAGACCCTGTACTCCCTCGCCGAGATCGGCGACGAGACGCGGCACATGACGATGTTCGCCAAGGCCATCGAAAAGACCGGACTGCCCGCGTACCGGATGCCGTGGTACCAGCGGGCCATGGCCAACCTACTGCCGCTCGCGCTCAAGGGCCCGGTGCTCTGGGTAGCCGCCCTCATCGGTGAGGAGATCTTCGACGCCCTGCAGCGCGAGATCATGGACGACCCGGAATTGCAGCCGTTGGTGCAGCGGCTCATGCGAATTCACGTCACCGAGGAAGCCCGGCACATTCAGTTCGCGCGTGACGGTATACGCCAGCGACTGGACCGGACGCCCAAGCGCGTCAAGATCATCCTGCGGCTCACCAACGGCCTCGGTGGACCCATCTTCCGGTACCTGCTGACCAACAAGAAGATGTACGAGGCGGTCGGATTGCCCGGTCGCGAGACCATGCGGCTGGCACGCAACAATCCGGCGTTCCAGGAGGCCTCGCGCACGGGCTTCGCCCCGCTGTACAAGTTCCTGGAGGAGACGGGTCTGATGGGCCCGCTGTCGCGGCGCATGTGGCGCAGAACAGGTTTCATCGCGTGAGCGAGCACGGTACAGAAGACGACGATGTCTTCGACGGCACCGCCGTCGTGACGGCGGGCGAGTTCACCGTCGAGTCGCGCGTGCGGCTGATCGGGTTCTTCAACCCACTGGACGGCAAGTTCCACTGGCAGGGAACGATTTACGCCAAGCCTGAGGGCGGGGAACTCAAGGGCGGCACCCAGGTCGTCATCGCGGTCGGTGACACCAGCGCACCGGGGCGCATCACCGAACAGACTCCGTGGGGTCATTTCTCGGTGGCGGGGGTTGGTGCGCCGCCCTACCCGCTACCCGAGATCGAGCTCGACGTCGCCCACTGACTTGTCGGTACGCAGGCCGCGCCAACTGGAGTGCTTCAGGATGCCAGCCGGCGTGCGATCCCCGTAGCGCACCTCGGCCACCAGCACCGGCTCGACGAACTGCACATCCTTGGCCTCGATCGCGGATAACGGTGCGCTGAACGGCGATTCCTTGCGGTGCAACGGTTCCAGCCGCTCCTTGAGCGTTGCCAGTTCCTTCTCGGTGAATCCGGTGCCCACCCGGCCGGCATAACGCAGTCCGCCCTCGACCGGTATCCCCATGAGCAGGGCTCCGATCCCGCTGCTGCGCCCGCCCTTCCCCTGGCGCCAGCCGCCGATGACGACCTCTTGGCTGCTCCAGTTCTTCGCCTTGATCCACGACTGGGTGCGACCCGGAACGTAGAGGGAATCCAGCCTCTTCGCGATGACCCCCTCCCAGCCGTGCTCATGCGAATGCGCCAGCGCCGAGGCCCCGTCGCCGTCCAGCGGTTCCGGAACGGTCATCGACTCGGTACCCGCGCCCAGCACGTCCAGTAGCCGGCGGCGGTCACGGTACTTGTTGCGCAATAAGGATTTTCCATCGAGATACAGCAGATCGAACGCCCAAAACTCCGTCTCGGTACCGGCCGTACGGTTCTGCAAGAGAGAGAAGCTCGGCAACCCCTTCGTATCCAACGCCACCACCTCTCCGTCCAGAATCACGCGGTGATCGGCCAGTTCGTGCGCGAGCCGCTGCAGGGCAGGGAACTCGCCGGTGACGTCGCGGCCGCTGCGCGCCAGCGCCCGCAGCTGACCGCGATCGCATTCGAGGATGAGTCGGTAGCCGTCCCATTTGCCTTCAAAAGCCCACTCGTCGGCGGTCAGACCCGCCACCGATCCGGTGGAGGGCAGCATCGGCGTCAGGCCGGTGGGCATCGAGCCAGGCGACCGCTGGTCCTTCATCCGGTGTGCCAGCCACTGCTTGCCGTTGGTTCGAATCAGGGCATATCGACCCGTGATTCGCTTGCCGTGCAGGGTGACGATGACCTCCCCCTTCGACTCACCGGAGTCATCGCGCGGATCGATGAACTTCTCGGTGTCGTAGGTACCGGAGTCCCAGATGGTCACCTCTCCCGCGCCGTACTCCCCCTTGGGAATGGCGCCCTCGAAGGTGCCGTATTCCAAGGGGTGATCTTCGGTGTGTACCGCAAGGTGATTCACCGACGGTTCCATCGGCAGATTCTTGGGAACGGCCCAGGAGACCAGCACACCATCGCGCTCCAGCCGGAAGTCGTAGTGCAGCGCGGTGGCGTGGTGCTCCTGGATGACAAACGAATTATTCTGCCCTGCTTCCGGTTTGACGGCGGGAACGGGTTCTGGCGTACGCGCGGGATCGCGCATGCTGCGATACGTGGACAACCTGTCCTCGACGATCGTCACATCGTCGAGCCCGGACAGCAGGTCGCCGTCGCGCTCGACGCGCGCCAGCACCTCGTCAAAGCGCAGCTGACGTAACTCGGGATCATCCAACTCCTCCCAGGTACGCGGTGCGGCAACCGTCGGCACCCGGCGACCGCGCAAGGAATAGGGGGCGACGGTGGTCTTGGAGCCGCTGTTCTGGCTCCAGTCCACGAACACCTTCCCCTCACGTAGCTGCCGAGTCATCGTGGCGGTCACCAATTCCGGCATCGCCTGTTCCAGCTGAGTCGCGATCTTCTTCGCGACGGTCACCGCACCCGATGAGCTGACCGGTTGCGCCAGCGGGACATACAGGTGCAGCCCCTTGCTCCCACTGGTCAACGGAAACGTCGTCAAACCGATATCGGTCAGCACATCGCGCACCGCCCTGGCAACCTGTGCCAGCTGCGGCATGCTCACCCCCTCGCCGGGATCCAGGTCAAAGACCAATCGCGTTGCCGGGCCAGGATTTTCCCCGACGAACCGCCACTGCGGCACATGCACTTCCAATGCCGCCTGCTGAGCTATCCAGGCCAACGCCACCGAGGTGTCTATCAGCGGATAGGTGACGTAACGGGACTTGTGCTCGATGCGCCGCCGCGCAAGCCAGTCGGGAGCGGACGCGGCCAGGTCCTTCTCGAAGAAGGATGGCTGGTCAACGCCATTGGGCCAACGCTTGCGCGTTACCGGTCGCCCGGCGATGTGCGGCAGCATGTAGGGGGCGATCGCGGTGTAGTAGCCGAAAACATCCGCCTTGGTGGTGGGTCCAGCGGTCCCGGTAGCCGGGTACAGCACCTTTTCCGCATTGGTCAAGCGCACGAACGCGGTTGACCCAGAGCCGGATGTCGCCGACTCCGCGGCTCCAGTGGGCCATACTGGGGATATGCGTTCCATCTGGAAGGGCTCCCTCGCCTTCGGGCTGGTGAACGTCCCTGTCAAGGTATACAGCGCGACCGAGGACCATGATCTCAAGTTCCATCAGGTCCACAACAAGGACAACGGCCGAATCCGCTACAAGCGCACGTGCGAGGAATGCGGCGAGATCGTCGAGTTCCGGGATATCAACAAGGCCTACGAGGCCGAGGACGGGCGCACCGTCGTCATCACCGACGAGGACTTGGCCAGCCTGCCCGCCGAGTCCAGCCGCGAGATCGAAGTGCTGGAATTCATCCCCGCCGCCGAACTCGATCCGCTGATGTACGACAAGAGCTACTACCTGGAGCCGGACAGTAAGTCGTCGAAATCGTATGTGCTGCTGGCACAGACACTCGCACAGACCGATCGGGTGGCCATCGTGCATTTCGCGCTGCGCAACAAGACACGGCTCGCGGCACTGCGCGTCAAGGACTTTGGCACTCGCCAGGTGATGATCATCCACACCCTGCTGTGGCCTGACGAGATTCGAGAGCCCGACTTCCCGGTGCTGGATCAAGAAGTGAAGATCAAACCGGCCGAACTGTCGATGGCCGGACAGGTGGTCGAGTCGATGGCCGACGACTTCGATCCGAGCCGCTACAACGACACCTATCAGTCCCAGTTGCTGGAGATGGTCGAGGCCAAGCTCGAAGGTGGCGAGGCGTTCACCAAGGAAGAGGCGCCCACCGAGCTCGACGCGACCGACGTCTCGGACCTGCTGGCCAAGCTGGAGGCCAGCGTCAAGAAGCGTCAGGCCGAGAAGGCCAGCACCAACTAGTCACCGGATATCGCCTGCCGTGGACGGGCTCGCCGCACCGCAAGGTTTCGGGTACTCTAACTTTTCTATTCGGGGTACTTGAAATAGGAGGCGTGGGTGCTGGAGCGGCCGAAGCAGGCGCGACCATTGCGCGGGTTCTACCTACTCGGACCGGCCTTCGTCGCCGCCATCGCCTACGTCGACCCCGGAAATGTCGCCTCGAACGTCAGCGCCGGCGCCAAATACGGCTTCCTGCTCGTGTGGGTGATCGTCACCGCCAACGTGATGGCCGGGCTGGTGCAGTACCTCTCGGCCAAGCTGGGCCTCGTCACCGGCCAGTCGCTACCGGAAGCCATCGGCAACCGCATGTCACGGCCGACGCGCCTCGCCTACTGGGGCCAGGCCGAATTAGTCGCCATGGCAACGGATCTCGCCGAGGTCGTAGGTGGCGCGATCGCACTGAATCTGCTGTTCCACCTGCCACTGCTGCTCGGCGGCATCATCACCGGAATCGTGTCGATGGTGCTGCTGGCCGTGCAGGACCGGCGTGGGCAGCGCTCCTTCGAGTATGTGATCTCCGCATTGTTGGCGATCATCGCGATCGGATTCCTCGCCAGTGTCGTGGTGGAGCCACCTCCGCTTGCCGACGCCGCCGCCGGGCTGATTCCCCGCTTCGAGGGCACCGAGAGCCTGCTGCTGGCGACGGCGATGCTGGGCGCGACAGTCATGCCGCACGCCGTGTACCTGCACTCCGGCCTGGCGCGTGATCGCCACGGACATCCGGAGGTGGGCGAGCCGCGACGCAGGCTGCTGCGCATCACCCGGTGGGATGTGAGCCTGGCGATGCTCTTCGCGGGCGCGGTTAACATGGCGATGCTGCTGGTGGCGGCCACAAACCTGCAGGGGCGCGACGGCGTGGACACCATCGAGGGCGCGCACGCCGCGGTCCGCGACAGCCTGGGCCCCACGGTGGCGCTGCTGTTCGCGATCGGACTGCTGGCATCCGGACTCGCATCATCCTCGGTCGGCGCCTACGCCGGCGCGATGATCATGCAGGGACTCCTGCGCAGGTCTATCCCCATCGTCACGCGACGGCTGGTCACACTGCTTCCGGCACTCGCGATCCTCGCGGCCGGAATCGACCCCACCCGAGCACTCGTGGTGTCGCAGGTGGTGCTCTCGTTCGGCATCCCGTTCGCCCTGATACCGCTGATCCGCTTGACCGCCGATCGCGGGCTGATGGGCGCCGACGCCAACCATCGGGTGACGACGTTGCTGGGCTGGGTCATCGCCGCGCTAATTTCGGCGCTCAATATTGTCCTGATTTTCCTTACCCTTGCGAACTAGTTTCGTCTGGGAGTAGGCTGTGAACCATGAAACGAATCCTGCCCTCAGCCAGTCGATTTGGGCTGGCAATTGGAGTCGTTGCTAGTGGTTTGTTCATGGGCGGTATCGCCTCCGCAACCCCGGCAAAGGCCGATCCCGACATTTGCGGTTCCGTCGATACCTATCCCCGAGTTACCGTCTGTGCAGATGGCAACTGGGGCGGTGACTGGGACCGCGGCTGGCACGGCAACAACGGCTGGCGCGGCAAGGGCCACTGGAAGCACTGGGACTAGTCCCCAGCGTCGCTGAACCAACCATCTAGCGCGACGGGCACGTCGCCCTAGATGGGCCCGCTGTTGGAGTAGCCGTCGCCCGAGCGCGGCCCGAATCTGCGGGCATAGTCCTCGTGGATACGTGCGTCCTTCTGACGCTTGAGCACATCGACCAGACCCGGATCAAGGTCGTGCTGCACCAGCCGGTGCCGGCGCCAGACCTTGTTCAGGGCGTGCGCCATGATCAGCACCCATACGTAGATGGGCACCGTCATTTCCATGTGCACATAGAGCGAGGCGGGCAACAGCCAGAACGGCGCCAGGATGAACAGCGGCGGGATGGCGCAGCGCAAGATGTGTCGCCGTACCGCGCCCTTACCCGCCAGATCGTTGGCGACCCACTCTTTCATCGAGTCAGGTAGGCGTCGCCCGTAGCAGTAGGCGATGTACTGAAGCAGATTCGGACGATCGGCGGCCATAACTAGATTGTAGACTAATAGTTAGTGCACTAACTAATAGTCAGGATCGTGATGATGACCGCAGTCTCGCCGGAGGTTGATCCGCTGGCCCTGGAACGGCAGGTGTGCTTCGCCCTGGCCGTCACCAACCGCGCCGTACTGGCGGTGTACCGACCGCTGCTGGCCCCGCTCGGGATCACCCATCCGCAATACCTGGTGATGCTGGCGCTCTGGGACCACGCCAAGACGAACCGTGACCAAACCCGGGAAGCCTTGTCCGTCAAGCAGATTGCCGCCCTGCTTCAGACGGATTCGGCAACCGTCTCCCCCATGCTCAAACGGCTCGAAACGCTGGGGCTCATCACCCGTCCGCGCAGCGCGTCCGACGAGCGCACCACACACGTCACCCTGACTACACAGGGCGCGGCGCTGCGCGCCGAGGCGCTCAAGGTCCCCGCCGCGGTGGTGGAGCGCCTGGGCGTCGACCTTGCCGAACTCGAAAACCTCCACGCGGTGCTGACCAGGATCAACGCCGCCGCGCTTGCCGCCGGAGCCCTCGACCAGGAGTAGTCACAGACACACCCCTGTGGCGCCCGTCACACTCCCTTGTACACCGATCGGTATACATGCTGCAATGGGTGGTATACCGATCGATCTACCAAGGAGGTCATCATGTGGACCGACTCAACGGTGCTCATCGCCATAGTTCTGGTCACCGTGGCCATGCTCTGGACGGCGAGCGGGGAGAGCTCGATGAACTACTACCAGCGCGATGCCCAGAAAGGGCTGTGGCAGCGATAGTTTGCGGCGGCGGTGGGCGTCTGTTTGTCTGACGTCATGACCAAGACGGAAGCCGCCGAACTGATCACCACACGCCGCGTCGAGAAGAACCTGACGTGGCAACAGATCGCGGAAGCGATTGACTCACCGCTGATTTGGACCATCGCCGCGCTGTTGGGCCAGCACCCGGTGCCCGAAGCCAAGGCCGCGAAGGTGGCCGAGCTTCTCGATCTGGAACCGCACGCCACTGCGGCACTGCGCGCACAGCCGTACCGCGGGACATTGGAGGGCGGAGCTCCCTCCGACCCGACGATCTATCGCCTCTACGAAGCGCTGAGCGTCTACGGCCCGGCCATCAAGGAAGCCATCCACGAGGAGTTCGGCGACGGCATCATGAGCGCCATCAACTTCAAGGTGGATGTGACGCGCCGCCCAGACCCCGATGGCGACCGGGTGGTCCTCACCTTCGACGGGAAGTTCCTCGACTACCGCTGGTGATCGCTTACAGCAGGCCGCGGATGTTACGGCCGGTGATGGCACCCCATTTGGTGTCGAGCGCGTTCATGAGCAGCTGCCAGTACGGGGCCCACAGAGTGCGTTGCGCCATGGCCGGGGGCATCGTCTTGTAGGTGGCCGCCTGCTGCGTCCACCGCCACGCCAGTCCCCTGGCCACGTCGTCGATGCACCAGTAGATGAGCTCATTCGGATTGGTCGTGGTCTTCCACACGAAGCCTGTTTTCGGATCGCGCGTGTGGTACCAGAATTGGGCGCCGTCCAGCACGTACTGCGGTGCGGTGTTGGAATGCCGCTCCCCCTTGGCCAGTTCGGTGGGCACCGGCACTTCGGAGATGGCGACTTCCCCCGCGAGGCGGCTCAGTATCGCGATTCGCACGTCGAGCTGTTCACGGATCCACTCCGAGCTCCCGGGGCTGCCCGGCTCAGGCGCCGCGGCCGCCCGGCCTGCCGGGGGTGCCGTTTCGGAGACCGTCGGCTGATCCACCGGCGCCGCGGCTGCCTGCTCGGCGGGCACATTTCCCGCGACATCGGCGATCGCCCCGCCCGCCCAATCGACCTTGGCAGGGTTGAGCACGCCGTCTTCTTCCAATGACAAATCCACGACGTAGGCGACGTCGACGAGGACATCGCGGGCGCCGGGTGCCAGCGAGACTCCGGGGCGCCGGGGGCCCAGCAGCGCGACGTGCACCATGAAGAATTCGCCGTCGTCGTCCCGGTCGCAATACTCACGTTCGTATCGGGCGGCATCGGCCGCCTCGAACCGGTGCTTGACCGGCGGCTCCAGCAGCACACTGCAGAATTGCACCGGATGGTCGGTATCTCCGTCCAGCATGCCGAGTTCTGTTGCCGTAATGGGCAGTTCGGCGGCCAGGCTAGCTGCGGCATCGTCCGCCGCAGCGCGGATGGTGAACATGCGTGCGTCGGGCGGCCAGTCGTCTGGCTCCGGCGCGGCCCCCTCGTGACCGGTGGAATCAACCGTCATGTTCTTAACCGTATGGCAATCGTGTACTTCGGGCGACGATGGTGCACCCAGACCTGTTAGTTTTACCGACAGACCGTCCCCGCTGGGGGGAGCAATCAGGACGTCAAGGAGACCACATCGTGAAGATCAATGTGCCCATCACTGCCGCCGTGGCGGCCGCTGCGGCGGCAGCCGGACTGGCCCTCATGCCGACCGCAGGCGCCGACACCACGCTCGGCCAGCAGGGTCGTCTGACCAACGGCGATGTCGTGCAGGCCTGGACCATCAGCGACCTCAAGGTCAGCGCCGACCAGCTGCCCTACCAGCCCAAGGGCACGCTGTGGGAGGCCACCGCTACTGACGAGGCCATCCAGGGCAGCGTCATTCCGATCGTCGCCAACTTCAACGCCAAGGCCAAGGACGGCGAGACCTACCGCGTGCTGTACGGCGTGGCCACCGAGCAGGGTGTGAACCCGGGCACGCTGTCGCAGGGCGAGAAGACCACCGGCAAGATCTACTTCGACGTGACCGGAGCCAACCCCGAGACCGTGACCTACACCTCCGGTGACGAGGACCTGCTCACCTGGAAGGCAGCTCCGGCAGCCGCCCCGGCGCAGCGTTCGGGTGGTTCGAGCCAGTCGCATGGCAGCGCCCCGGCCTCGGCCACCAGCACCGCGCCCACCACCGCCACCCCGGCGCCCGCCGCGGTTCCGGCCGGTAGCCAGGGCACGCCGCTGCCCGCCGGTAGCCAGGGCACCCCGGTGGACGAGCAGCAGCCCGCGGCGACACCGACCCCGACGGTCGCACCGGTGACCGCGACCCCGGCTCCGACGGCTGCCACCCCGACGCCGGGTGCCGAGGGCACGCCGCTCAACAGCACCGGCGTGCCCGCTTCGCCGGCTCCTGCCAGCGCGGCTCCCGCATCGCCGGCACCTGCGGCACCCGGAGCTCCTGCTCCTGAGGGCGCCCCGCAGACCGCCACCCCGCCGGTCGCCGCCGTACCTGCGGTCCCCGCCATTCCGGCCTCTTCCGAAGGCGTACCCCACGGACAGCGTTCGGCAGGCAGCCAGGGCACCCCTGTTCCCACCGAGGGCTAGACAACAATCGTTCGGCATTGACCGCCGGCCGCCTCGTGCGGCCGGCGGTCTTTTGTCATGAGTGCGAAGACCACCACGCGTACAACTGGTCCAGGGTCGGCCCGGCCGCCCCCGATCGCGTCTCGCTGAGCAGAAGCCGCTCCTCATCGGTCCATCCGACCACCGGATGTCCCTGGTTGGTGCCGCAGAACACCGTGCCGCTCACCTGATCCGGTGTGGCGTTGCGACGCCACGGTCCCGGCGATTGGATCCGGCCGGGACACACCACCACCGCGTTACGTTTCGTCAGGCGACTCAGCCCGGCTGCGAGTGCGGACTTGTCCTTCACCAGCGAATAGCTCGCCTCGGTGGGCCCGTCCGGATCGTCACTTCGACCACACTTCACTTGCGCGACCGCCTCATTGGCGGGTTCAACGGGCTTGCATGCCGATGGCGCATATCCCGTCGGGAGCATCGAAAGCAGGCGGGTCTCCGCGTCGGAGTCCCTGCTGGACACCGTGGTCTGCGGAGCGGCGGTGGGCTCAGCGGGGGCATCCTCGCCACCACGGCTCGCGAAGACGGCGACGACACCGCCCACGACCACCGCGGCCGCCAGCACCACACCACCAATCATCAACGGTCGCTTGCTTCTTTCCGTCCGCTTGTCCTCCCATGACGAGAAGTCGACAGCGGACGTCGACGCCCCGGTGCCCCACGCCTTCTCGCCTGCCTGCGGCGACTGCCGATCGGCGGCGAATTGAGGTGCCGGAGCACCGAGCCCCGACCAGTACGGATCATGCGGTGTCGACTGCTCGATGAACGGAGGCTGGTTGAAGTCCTGTTCCGGCGCCGCGAACGGACCCGGTTCGGTCATTCCGGGCAGTGCGTTGAGGACGGGTAGCGGTGCGGTGTCCGCGGCGTCAGACGAGTCCTCGGCCTCCGGCGAGCCCGCTCCGATATCCGTATCCATCCACTGCCCCCAATATCTAGTCTTATGTCCCCGACCATGGTCGATGCCCAAGATTACTTGGCCCCGTCGTCCACCGGCCGAAAGCACACATAGTGATCCCGCGATCCGCTAACGCAGCGCCTTGCTCGGCTCCGGGACCAACGCCCGCGCGATCGGGAGAATGTATTGGCGGGCGTACGCCTCGGCATCTTCCCTGGTCGCAAGCTTTCGCCGGGGGCTGGGCGCAAGGATAAGCGAATGCGTCAGGCGCACAAACACTTCCGCAACCCCGTAAGGGTCGTCGACGAGATCGCCCGCACTGCGACTGACATGCCCGGCCAGATAGGTCGTCGCCATGTCCAGGGCCGGTCCCGCACCACTGGTCATGATCGGCAGCACCGACTCCGGGTCGGTCTCGACGGCACGCTGCATCAGCGAGTGGGTGTGCACATGCCAGTAAATCCCGGTGAAACCCGCCACCAGCTTGTCCTCCGGGCTGTCCAAGGCAGCGATCTCGCGGTCTATCGCGGCGAACATCGTCTGCGCCTCTCGCATGAGAACCGCCAGGATGAGTTCGGTCTTGTTGGGCCATCGGCGATACACCGTCATATGCGATACACCCGCGCGCCGAGCGATCTCGTCGACCGTCGCGCGCCGGATGCCGAAGCTCAGCATGGTCTGCAGCGCGGCCTCGATGATGCGCTCACCGGTCGGGTCTGCAGACACAATTCAGTCTCTCACGCAGAAGTACTTCCCAAGCCGATGTTGCGATGTTAGCTTTTATCTAAGTTACTAACACCGACGGAGGATGCAATGACGCATGTGCTGCCGCGCGATACCGATTACGACGGCGAGTTCGACTCGGATCCACATGAAGACGGACTGAACCTGCTGCACGCGGATGGCACACGCCGCCGCGTGATGGCCGATTTCCGGAAGCACCTGGGCAGTCCCCTTGTCGGCGTCTTCGGTGGGGTGCTGTTCGACGAGGTGGCCCTGGTGCCGGTGGCCGCATCCGTCGACCGCTCGGGCCGGTTCCGCCAGAACTTCACCGATCGCGGCATCCGGAGCGCACTGAGCGCGATGTCAGTATTCGCCGGCGACCGACAGCAACGAGCCGACACCGCACAGTGGCTCAAGGAGCAGCACCGCGCGGTGCGGGGCACCGGAGTCGGTGAGTATGAGGGGGTTCGTTACAGCGCGCTGGATCCCGAGCTATGGATATGGATAGCGGCCAGCGCCATCAACGCCACACTGGAGGCATTCCCCTACTGCACGGGCCACACGATGACGCCCGCGGAGAAGGAGGCCGCGTACCAATACCAGCGGTATCTCCTCAAGGACCTCGAATTGCCCAGCGCCAAGGGCAGATTCCCGACAACCTACGCCGCCTTCGTCGAGTACTACGACGACATGGTGGAAAACAGGCTGCAGTCCAACGGCTTTCTGCGCGATCAGTTCACCGGCTTGAAACGCCTACCGCTACCCACGCTGCTGCTTCCCGCCGCGATGCGCCCCGCCGTGTTGCCCCTCTGGTTGGCGGTCCGTCCCATCGCGGGCCGGGTGATTCAAGTGTGCTCGGCCAAGGCGATGCACCCTGAGATACGCGCCATGATCGGATTCGAACTCAAGGCACGCCACAACATCGAATTCGCGCTGTACACCCGGCTGCTGCAGCTGGTGTGGCGGGTAACGCCCGAGAGACTGCTCGTGGAACCCATGCTGTACAACAACATTCGACTGGCCAAGGTCCGTTCACGCCTCGACGGTTCGAGTGCCGCGCAACGTAGGTACGACAAGCTTGCGCGTACGTTGACCCGACGCAACGCGCGGCTGGCCGACTTCTACCACGGCTATCGCCTGGACAGCTTCGCCGCTCCGGAACGGCCCACCGGTACCTGCCCGTTCGGGTGAGTGCCAACCCGCGCGCCGAACTGGTGGTCTAAGGGCAGATCGCGATCTAGGCGCGCGGTTAACGTATGCCACAGGCCGGTAGACTCCTGTGCTGGTCCCCCGCCCTCGGGGACGTGTTGAAAACCCCGATGTTGCATGTCGCATGCATCGGTATTCCAGCCATCGGAACGCGAACACGCGGACTCGGGAACGCGCGGGCACGCCGATCTGTCGTGACAGACCCGGTCAGATGTCGAGTAGGCACGACCTATGCATGGCTTTCTTCGGCGACCTGCCGACACCCACCGCACAAGATCACGCGCATCCCTGCGCAGTTTCACTGGCCGCGGTGCGTCCGGCGGCTGAACGTCGTCCTCGGTCCTACCGCGCCACCGCGGCCGCTGCCGGGGCGCACGACAACGCCAGTGGCGCCGAAGCCACGCCGGCGCATCCACAAGTTCCACCAATCGAGCCGAACCTGCCATGGGGAAGTTAAGGTTAGGTCTGACTCAGCGCATAACCAGGAGAAAGTGTGACCCAACAGCTCGAATCTCATTATGCTGCACTCGAGCGACGCTTCCCGCTGAGCGACGGCCACGACTATGAGCGTCTCGTGGTACCTCAGGGAAACAGCGACGAGGCTTTTCATCGTTGGTTCCATATGAAAGAAGCTTATAGTCCACATCTACTGCCACGTGTCGTAAAGGATCTTAACTTAACCACCAAAGAAACGATGCGACTTCACGATCCGTTTGCCGGCAGCGGAACAACATTGGTCAGCGCCCTGCTGCAAAATGACGGTCCTGTATTCTCTGCCTCAGGTGCGGAGGTCAACCCATTCTTACATCTCGTATCATCGACAAAAATGCGGGTGTTATCGATGTCAGCACCAAAGCGCAAGAATCTGGCGGCGACATATAAGTCTGCCGTCGACGATATACTGCGGGAAGCAAAAAAGAATTCCCGGACGCGGCCCAAACCTCCGGCTTTATCCGCATTTCAGAATATTGAGTATTTCCCACGCGACAGGCTCCTGCCGCTGTTGCGTATTCGTGAGGCATGGAGAGAATATTCTCCCGGGATAACGCGGGACCTTATCGCAATCGCCTTGGCTGGATGCATCGAACCAAGTAGCAGATTGCGCAGAGATGGACGAGCCCTTCGGTACGAAGCCAATAAGCAACCCGTTGATCCTCGCCAACTTTTCCTCGAAAGAGCCCAACTAATATCCAAAGATATCGAACAGGTCGACCCAAAAGGCTCCGGCGACGTTATAAATACGAGTTCTACTGGCAGCATCCCGTGGACCGATAAGTCCGAGTCGCTAGATCTAATCTGTTTCTCGCCTCCATATCCGAATAACATTGACTACACCGAAATATACAAACTAGAGCTCTGGTTCTTGGGGCAAATCGAATCCGCTATGGACTTTAGAAGCCAGCGCGACAACACAATGAGGAGTCATCCTAGCATTCGGTTTACGGAGCGGGGCTACTTGGATGAATATCCCGAACTAACCGCGTACACGGCCGATCTATCGGCACCAATTCTTGAGTCTATTCCTGCGGACAGGTATCGACTTCAGCGTACGCGCGTAATTGAAGGCTATCTGCGCGATGCCGCCATGATGTTCTTGAACGCTCATCGCGCGCTGATACCGGGGGGGCACGCAGTATATATTGTTGGGAATTCTAGACATGGCACCTCTGGCGGTCAGTACACCATTGCCAGTGATGTTCTCCTAGCAGCTATTGCTGAAAGAGTTGGCTTCGATGTTCTCGAAATCAAGGTCGCACGGCGACTCCACAGACGTGGCCGACAGGACCATCTCCGAGAATCAACAGTCTTCCTACGTAAACGGTGACACGGATGCCTAGAAAATTCCATCTCCCTATCCCTCATCAACTCCGTCTGAATAATTTCTCGCTTTATCGAAACAAGCATAATATCACGGTAGATTTCTCTAAGGGTGTATTCTGCCTCGCCGGTGCTAACGGCCTCGGAAAGAGTACATTTCTCAATACGCTGAACTACGCTATTACTGGTATAGTTCCTGATCCTGATCGAAAATTTGAGTCGTTAGATGAATATTATCGGCATACCTCATCGTATTCCAAGCTCTATTATATGGGGAGGGTCGATGCAGTTGACAGAGATTTGGCATGTGTCAGTGTCACAATGTCTATTCGCGATAACAAATACTCAATATCGCGCCGATTTTCAGACTGGGAGTCGTTGAGCCATCTCCAAATAGAGGGGCCAAATGGGGTCATAGTAAAACAGGACGAGGAGCAGTCCGACTCTGAACGAAATAGAATATATAAAGAACAGGTGATATCCGATACCGGACTTGCGACATTTCAACAGCTGGTCTTCATGCAGATCTTCGTATCGACCTTCGATGAACGTCGGAGGCTGCTGCTGTGGGATGAAGAAACAATTGAGCAGGCACTCTTGCTGGCGTTCGGCGTCGACCCGGCACAAGCAGACCAGGTGGATAACTGGAGACGTCAAGTCGAACGCCTCGAATCTCAAGCACGAAATCAACAGTATCAGGCCACTACGGCAAGAAATCGTATCAAAGAGTTAACCGGACGTGTTGCGGCGGAATCTAAGTCGGCATCTGAAGTGTCGACTGAGTCATTCGAAGAAGTGGAGCGTGAACGAATTGCACTTACAAAGAACTCTCAGAGATTGACGCAAGAGTATGAAGCAATGCAAGTGGCAGAAGCCGAGGCACGATCTCAATTGTCCGTCGCCGAGCAAGCGTACGCCGATGCTTTCAGTCAACTAATTTCACCTGATCCGAAGTTGCATCCGACACTACTGCGGACACTTGAGACACACGTATGTGAAATCTGTGGTGCGAAAGGCGCCGATCAGAAGATTCAGATCAGCCTGGATGCTGGTTGCTGCCCATTGTGCAACTCGAAACTGGCAGAGAAGCTGCAGACAGATTCTGGCGAGCTTGACAAGCTGAACGCTGATGTTATCCGCGCACGTGAATCTCTGACTGCCGCGTCTGCGAACTTGACTATGGCAGTAGAAGCGAAAGATGATGCTGAACGGCTGCTGGCAGATATTGAGGCCCGTAGAAGTTCTATGCCGGAGAGTGGCAGCATAGCTCTTAGCATGGACAACGACGCTGTACGGACGCTCATCGGGCAGTATCAAGCGGAAGCGGATCGTGCCACCAGAGACCGGAATGACTTCCGGAAACAACGAGACAAATTCCGTAAGATGCTTAGCCCGATGGCACAGGAACTTGCGAGTCGTTACTCAGAGGGCGAAGCGCAGTTTGTTCCGTCGTTCACCAAACTTGCTAAGCGTTTTCTGGGACTGGACGTCGATGTTTATCTAAGTCAGCGAGCGGGAAGACCACACTTAGTCGTCACGGTAGAGGGTGTAGAGCGTCGTGGAGCAGATCAGCTCTCAGAGAGTCAGCGGTATTTTCTTGATATTGCACTTCGTATGGCGTTAGTCAGTCATATTGCTCAACCTGCAGGTGTTGCGTGTTTGTACATTGACACGCCAGAGGGTTCCCTTGATATCACGTACGAGGCCCGCGCCGGACTTATGTTCTCCGATTTCGTTGGTGAAATTAATCAGCTTATCATGACGGCAAACATTAACACGAGTAAATTGTTGCAGTCGCTCGCGCGCGCCTGCGGTTTGGACCGAATGGCTATTGTTCGGATGACTGAATGGACTTCACTATCAGATGTTCAGGCAGAAGGAGAAGAACTTTTTGATATTGCTCTAGCGGAGCTTGACACTGCACTTAGAGAAGGTCCCGCTGGAAAGTGAGACCGATTATGTCTGCCACATACGATGCGTTGATGCTGATATCGGGTATCACTAGCAACACTACGGTGCAATCAGGCGGCGTTGATGGTGCGACTGAGCAAGAGGTTCATGCTCTGGCCTATTTGGCCGGCCAACTTTCCAGATGGACAGCACCTGACTTTGACTGGGGCTACGCCTTCTTTGCAACAAAGAAGGCTGAGCCGTTCGCGCCTGAGGTATCTAAGGTGATCAGTAGCCTTTGTTCGGCCGGCGCTATCGAGCGGTCAGGGGGTTTGCTTCATCTTTCTGCAACGGGTGAAAAACTCCGCAACCAACTGAGCCACCACGTAACAGCGAAAGATCGAGCTCCCTATCTTGATGCTGCTGTCGCAATAATTTCTCTCATACCAATTCCTCTGGTGCTACGAGCGCTGGGTCATGATCCTACGCTTATTTCTGCCCGGCCGTCGCGCGAGCTACTTGATGAAACTGCATTAAACATATTAGCAAGTTACCACGATGCGCTAGCAAAAACTCTGGGCTCGCCCACAACCCTCCTTTCCCTGGCTGAGCTATGGATACGCTATCTACTCGCAATTAGTGAAGCCGAGGCGGCGTGAGCATAAATTATTCACTCATGCAGAAGGTACACAACGAGACGCTGCTTTCCGCGTTGCCGGAAGATTCCGGTACGCAAGGGGAGGAAACCGTGCTCAGACTAGTTCGTGCGCTACCGCATATACACGCAGAGCTACCTGTTGATCTATTACCCAATGGCCTAATTGTATTTACGGTTATAGACGATGACGCTAGTAGTCCACTTGCGCACCTCGAAGTGTTGATGACTCTCGAAATGCGGACGACGCATCCGCATAGAGAGTTCACTGTAGAAGTTACTGACAATGGTGGCTACAGGCTGTCTACCTCATTGATCGATTTAGATTTGTTATCCAACGCCATCGTCTATAAGTATACTCATCCCGCTGTCGAGACTTGGCATGTTGCGGGTCAAATCCGTCCAGTATTTAACCCGGTCGCGGGTAAAAGTATCTTCGCCACCCCCCTCTTTACCAAACTCGAAGAGGCATTGGTGAGCTATTCTGAGCGGCAAGTGTCGGAATGTCGTTGTCAGATACTGCAAAACGCCTGGCTTGACGCACGGCGGCTTATATGGAAGCGCCGGCCGGAAGTATTTGTCCGGCGCAGTTTAGAGCAACATCTGGTCTCGTCTCTTCGGGCGGTCGTCGAGGTCGAGCATGTTGTAGACGAGACGAAGCCCGTAGACATACATGTACATTGGCCTCTTTCTACCCAAGCTGCCCTAATAGAATGCAAATGGATGGGTACAAGTGCTTCGGACAAGGGGGCCGATGGTAAGAGGAAAGTTACAGATTTTGGTCCTTCTACTGCGGTCATGGGATTGGGTCAACTAGCTGATTACCTTGATAGGAAACGTAGCCGCACCGATGGAAGAAACTACAAAGGGTACCTGGCTGTAGTTGATGGCCGTCGCAAAGGTGTGAGTGTGGACTCTGCAGAGGACGATTCGAAAGATTATCAGGTTGAGGATTTATTTCATTATGAATACTCGGCGATAGACTGGCCTGAGCACCTGATTTCCAGGCCAGATATAGGGCCACCGCTTAGAGCGTTCTGCCGACCGATAAGTAACTAATTGCACTTACCTCTAGACTGGTGGGGTATCAAGTCTTTCGAAGGATTCGGCTGTATAGGTGGTCTTTGTATTGCCGCCGGGGGTGGTTTCGACCTTCATGGTGGCGTTGATCCGGACCCGATCGCCGACGGCCAGTCCACGCGTTTGGCCGGGGTCGATGCGTCCGAGTTTGACTGTGAGGGTGTCGTTGTCGCCGTCGCCGCGTTGGATCACCCATGAGCTGACCGCGCTGACGGTGAGGTATTCGCCGATGATCTCGACGGGCTGTTCGTCGAGGTTGGCGTGCTCGACCGTCGCGGCCATATGGGCGGCTGCGGCGGCGGTAACGGCAACGCGGCGGGTAGCACGGGAGGGTTGTTGCCACGCGATTTCGACGTCGAACTGTGCTCGATCAAGAGTCTTGACAAGATCACGGACCGAGGAGGCGGTGCGCGGACCCAGATCGCCGAGTTCGCGCACGAACACCGATTCATCGGGTGCGGCGCCGATGTCATTACCGGCGGTGAAGACATCGATTGCCGCGGAGACGGCAGTGTCGAGCATCTGATCGTCGGTTTCGAGTTCGGTGAACATGCCGACCTTGCCGCCGCTGTGTCCGGTTTCGGCGATAGGGGATGTGCGGGGTGTGACGGTCAAGATGATGGAGCCTGGACCAGAAGCAGCTGTCAGGAGCAGGTCGGTGCGTCGTTTGACATCCGCGTTGGGTTGGCGCCCAAGGGTTTTGTCGCCTTGCTGGGCCGCGCCGACTGCGGTGGCCAAGCGCTGGAATCCGGTCATGACCCTGGCCACATCGTTGACACGGGCCGATGAGCCGGTGACGCCGTCGCCGGTGATCCGGATGTTGCCGTAGGAGGTTAGGGTGCGGCCCAGCGGGTCGGCGGCGATCATTGCCTCGATGCCGATACGTGCCAGATCATCGGGCGTGCTCCAGTCCGGCACCTGGGTGTCGGCGTCGGGGCCGGTCATGGCTGCGACGATCGCTGCTGCTAGGACGTCGAGTTCCTCGCTAGGAGTAGCCATCGATGATCACCTCCAAATATCCTCGCCGGGGCAACGCGTCGAGGCGAGTGCGGGGCGCTCCAGCTGGGCCCGACGCGACGCGTTGCAGCAGGTTGTCGAGCATGCCGCGGCGGTGAAGATACGGAGCATAGTAGTCGTCGGAGTCCTGTGGGTCGGGCTGGCAGTGCCAGTGCGCAAGTTGAGTGTTCACCTGGACACCGAAAATCCGGCGCACTTCCCCCGGCATCGCGAACGCGCCAAGCAGCGGCCCGGTGACCGGGTCGAGGCGCGCTTTGCCGAGTTCGAGGTCTTCGGCCCAGTACAGGGATTGCACCGGCTGTGGCTCAACGGAATCCGAGAAGAAGGTGCCATGCGCCCCATGCGGCGTTGATGGGTACGTGATGACCTAGCAGGCGCCTGATCGCCGAGGAAGGCGCGCAGTAGTTGATCGAGCGCTTTGCGTTGTGGCGTGCTCATCCGCTGCGCTTCGGCAGGCGGCTCGTATCGATCCGCCATCGGCGCTCGTGCCCCCGCCGCGGCGAAAGCCACTGTTTCGGGGACTTCGGCCAGGTATGCGATCGCGCGGATCGATGCATCCGAGGGCCGGGAGGCGTATGCGCCCTGTCGCAGCCTGTTCAACGTTGCATGCGACCTCTCCCGACGGCCAAAGTCTACGCCCGCCGCACCCCCCAAAGGCACTTACCGCTGGTACATCGACTTCGCCACCAACTGCGGGACCGTTCACACCGAACGACTCGACATCACCTCCGAAGACCGGGTGGCGCGAGGACAGCGAGAGCCTCAACAACACGCTCGACCGCACCCTGTACGGCGGGCGTATCACCGCCCACAGTGCCATCCGCCAGTACGGCGTCATGATCGGATTCGCGTCGGGCCGCAACGCCATCGCTCACTACATCCACTGCTGCGATCAAAAAACCACAGCCGCTTAACCAAGCACCGGTCTACCCGTCGCCAAGTCACACAAGCCCCATAGATCTCAGCTGGCCACGCGGGTAACGCCAGCACCAGCCCCGACTCACCCCCAGCCGACGTCCGAAGCACCCTCGCCGACCCGTTAGAGTTTTAGACACCTATTCACACAGGTCCCCCGCCCTCGTAGCTCAGGGGATAGAGCACGGCTCTCCTAAAGCCGGTGTCGCAGGTTCGAATCCTGCCGAGGGCACCATAGTTGTTGTATGACGTCGGGTGATGCTTGACGTTTCGATGTCGGGTGATGCCTGACGGTGTTTCGGCTGATGCTTTACACCGGTGTCGGTTGATCCTTGACACTCCCTGGCACGGTGCCCGCGAAACAATAGGCCTTCGCCCCGCGAGATCACTCGTCGATTTTCTTGAACAACCCCGCGACGCGTTTCGTCTGTCTGCTCGAATCGTTGGCCGTGTCGGCGCGGCCAGCTACTGACGCCAGCGCCTCGTTACCCGTTTCTCAGCTAACACGTTCTATGCGCGCTGGCGGCGGGTGAGGTAATCTGCCGTCGAATATGGTTGCTGGCTACGCGAGGGGGGATCGAGGGTGACTGATCCGTTGCAGGTGACCCCGGAGCGGCTGCATGCCTCGGCGAACGCGATGGACAAACACCTGCGCGATCATCTGGACGCACACCGGGCCGCCGACGCCAAAATTACCGGCGCAGCCTCCGGGCTGGTAGGGGTAGCCGCATCTGCGCTATCGACCAAATCCACTGATCTGCAAGCTAAGTCGCTGCACATCAGCAACGAGTTGACGCATTTCCGGGATGCCTTCGATAAGTGCGGGTACGCGTTTAGCACGACCGATGAAGAGTCCAAGGTCAGGATCTTTAACACCCGCGCCTACGGGGGTTCCTGATGTCGCTGTCGGTGGGCGAGCTCAAGAAAGTCAGCGTCCAGTCGATTCGTGACATAGCCGCAGGTCTGCGCGCCAAAGCCGCCTCGATGCGTGCCACCAAAACCGGAGTCTCGGACCTGCCACACAAAGGCACCTGGACCGGGGTGGCTGCCGATAACGCCGACCACGAAATCGGCACCTTTGGCAAAGGGCTGGGCACCGACGCCGAGGCATATGAGAACGCAGCCACGAAAGTTGATCGGGCGGGTGATGAGTTCGAGGGCCTCAGACAGCTGCTTACCAAGTTGGAGAACGAAGCAGCGGGAAAGTTCTCCATCAACGAGGCGACGGGGGAAGTCACCCCCTTGAGCAAGGATTTCAACAAGTCCGATCGTGACTACATCGCCAACACGATCAAACAGCTCTGCGCCGCGGGCGGGCAGGCTAACGATGACCTGGCTGCCGGAATTCACGCCGCCGACGCGTCCGGGACGACCACCCCGGCCGGCGCCACCGGGGCGCTACCCGCGGTGCCGGGTTCAGCCATCAAACCGGATGGCTCCATGGGAGCCCTGCAGAATCTGGCGGCGCCGAGCCCCGACGGCGATCCGGGCACGACTAAGGCCGCCGCCGCTGGCACTGATACGCAAGCCAACTATAAGGAGTGGTATCCGAAAACCACTGTGCCCGGTAGCGATAAGCCCATCGATCCGCGACTGTTGGGCGGCCTGGAGGCTGCGCCGGGAGTGCGTGATGGCCGCGACCAAATACCGCAGCGGACATCCCCGACGCTGCAGCCCCGTGATGTGCCAGCTTTCAAGGAAACCACCCGCGCACTGCTGCAAAAGCAGGGCGTGCCCGCCGACCAAATCGAAGCGAAGGTCAACGCCGCCGTCGAACGGGCACAGACGCCGCATTTCCTGCCCGACGCGCCCTCGGCCACACCCTCCGAACACGTCAGTAGAGACTTCGGAGAGCAATTCAACAAGTTCACCAACGGCATCAGCGACTCAGCCAGCAGAACCGTCGATGGCCAGATAGATCAAGCCAAAGTACTTACCGGACAAGCAGGTCCAGGCGCACCCGGAGTCGCAGAAGCATGGAAAGAACTCGCGGTCGACACCGGCAAGGGCCTCATCAACCAAGCCCATGAGTTGATGACCGATCCGCTGGCCGCACCCAAGATGGGTATCGAAGAGGCACGGGACTTCGTCAACAGCCCCTCGGAATACATCGGTAAGAACATCATCCACGGCACCGAAGCCCTCGCCGGCGGGGCCGTCGGCGGCGAAGCGGCAGCCGGCGCCCGCGGACTACTCGGAGACCTCACCGGCGCCGAAGGGCACGCCATCACCCACGGCATCGACAGCCCCCACCCCGCACCGACCGTGGAACACACACCAGCTGGTTCCGTCGACCATCCCTCACCCGGCGTCGGCCTAGACCATCCGACGCCGAACCCGGGCAGTTGGAACCACTCCATCGAGCATTACTCGCCGCAGGCGCCACAGTTGGCAGCCGATCTCAACAACGCGTTCACCAACGGCCACCCGACCGCAGAGCTGGCGGGCCAAGTCGCAGATCACTCCACCCACCACGCACCCGGCATAGGCAGCACAGCCAACCCCGACCGAGTAGTTCTGGGCAAATGGGATGGGCAAGACGGCGGCTATATCGGCGAAGCAAGACACAACGGCGGCATCTACTTCGACACCGGCGACGACACCTGGAACGCGGTGGGCCGAGGACTTGACGATGCAAGCTCCCGAAGTCTTGGGTGGCAGGTCAACGAACAGTTCTTGCGAACGCAGTTGGAGAATAGGGTGCCGCGGGTTGACTACGTTCTACCCGAGGGGTTTACCAGCGTTGAACAGGTAGCAGCAGTGCAGAGGCGTTCCTTTTCTGCAATGGAGATCAACTTCTTGAAAGAGAACGCAGCAGCGTACGGATACGTCCAGCAAGGCAATGTCTGGGTCTACACGGGAGGCAAGTGATGAAACCAGCAGAGCTAGCGAGCTTTCTAGATCGAACCCTCTCCGGTGCCGGTTTCGTGCTCGACGAAGTGCAAGACGCTGTCAGCTACGGAGACCGGCCAGCGTGGGCGATCTACTATCGGGGCCTGGACTGCAAGCTTCAGATTTGTTCATCGCTCCGGGACGGTGGCATCGATTTCTTCCTTGCACCGCTGGACACGCCCAATGAACTCGGGGTGGACAACAGGTCAAAGAAATGGCATTACATGCTCATGCTGAGCGGCACTGACGACGACCTGGTGACACCAGGTCTCACTGCGGACGACGCCACGGTTATGGCCTGGATGAAAGCTCTGTTCGATATTCATTTCGCCGCCGCACACGATGCCCTGCTCGCCCGCAGTTAATCGATAATCTCAATTCCTGTGCAGCACAACCCATGAGCGACAATTTTCCGACAGAAGTTCATTCTGTTGTGGGACCAGCATTAGCTAATCTCGGGTTTACGCTTGATGAGGTCGATAACAACGTGGACGAGGGCGGACCGCACTGTTCTGTGGTGTACTACCGTTCGAGCGACTGCAAGATTCAGGTGTATCAGTCAGCCCGCGAAGGCAGTATCAACTGCATGATCGCCCCGCTGGACGTTCCAAACGAATACGGACCCCGAGCCGAAAAGTGGCAGTACCTAAACAGATTCGTGAAACGCCCGGACCTTCCCCTGGAGGAGCTAGCTAGCGCCGCGAGGGCAGAGTATGAGTCGTATGCCAACCCGCTTGAGTGGGTAAGGGACCGTATAACAAGGAATTACGAAGCGGCACACGTCGGCATTCTCCAGATGTACAGCAATACCTGAGCTGCCGCCTCCGACACGAGACGAATCTCAGTGGGGCGACAGGTCTGTGTGCGACCGTGCGCATATCGTGCCGACAATCTGGTAGCTCAGAGATATGGCTTCCACTGGACGAAGGACAGAGATGAGCGTCCCGATTACTTACTACGCGCTCCTATCGGGGGACCGCACCCCTGACGATCCCGGTGGAATTCTCAGGCGGACACACACCGTGCCTCCGATAGACGAAGCATTCGGGCGGGATATGCAGTGGCACCCCAGCCAGTATCTTCGCCGGTACTACCTCGGGCATAACGACGTAGACCATGTCGAAATCGACGAAGAATCGGCAAAGTCAATCCTCGACCGGTGGAGCGCCGAGTGGACCGAAGAGGACCTGACGAGCAGTGGCGGCTAGTTCAGTTCAGACATCGTTAGCCACGCGCGGCAGTTCGCAGAACAGGCACACACCAGGCAAGCCTACAATGCGGGCCAACCGTGCATCGGACACGTCAGCAGCCTCTCCGCACTTTCCCCGTATAAACACTCACAACACGCCGCATATAGCAAAGGGCGACCGTGGACGCATACAGATGCAATTATCTTGACCTGCAATACTTTAACGGACTTGTAAAAGCTTCAATGCCTTCAACAGCTATAATCCGGTGTCGCAGGTTCGAATCCTGCCGAGGGCACTTGCCGAGTTAGCCGATCGCGCCGCCCGACTGTTTCCGTATCCGCAATACACGCCGGGACCTGATGTTTCATACTTAGCCCGTGCCCAGCACCCGAAGACTGCGGCCGCATCGCAGGCGGACTCCCGACCAGGAGTATCGGTTCGTCACGAGCGCCCTCGGTCCCCGGAACCTGCGGCATCTGAAGGTCACCATCGGGTTGCTGTGCATGTCGATCCTGCCTTTGGGCACGATCGTCAACATGCATCCGCTGGGCCCGCAGGGCACCGGACGCACCATCCACCAAACACTCATCGCGGTCTCATTCCTGGTGGGCGTGTGCTGGATGGTCCGCCCGTGGCCGAGTAGACGGTGGGCCATCGCCTTTGTGATGTGGGCCGACCTGTCGTTCGCGGTTTCCGCCTGGTCGTATGCCGGCCCGATGATGCGACTCGCGCCGGTTCTCTACATGAGCATGATCGGCGTGTTCGCCGCGTTCCTGTTGGGCTGGCGTGTGTTGGCCGCGCATTGTGTCTTCGCGTCCGCGGCGCTCAGCTCAATCACGCTGTGGAACATCCGTACCGGAGCGGCGAGCTTCCTCGACCAATTCCTCTACAACGCACCGGTGTTCACCACGGTGGTGGTGCTGCCTATCTTCATTCAGGCCGTGATCGAAGGAGGCAGGCGCTCGATCCGGGCCACCATTTCCGCTGCCAACCGAGATCCGCTGACCGGCCTGCTGAACCGCAGAGGAATGCAGGCCATGTTCGAACTCGCACTGAGCAGGCGACCGGACCCCCCGACCGTCGTGGTGATGGTCGCCGACGTCGACAGGTTCAAGGAGCTCAACGACGCCTATGGACACGAGGCCGGCGACAGGACCCTGCAGGCCATCGCGGACATGTTGTTCCTCAATACCCGCGACGACGACATCGCGGCCCGCATCGGTGGCGACGAGTTCATGGTCGTGACGTTCGTGGACCAGGTAGACAACATCGCCGCGATCACGGAGCGAATCCGCAATGCACCGCTGGGCGCAGACGCACCCGATGTGTCCCTCAGCTTGGGCGTCGCCTGGTCAGCCACCAATACAGAGGATTTCAACTTCGAATCTCTGGTCCGGCAAGCGGACTTCAAACTGTACGAAGCCAAGCGCGCCCGCACACCGCGCGGGTCCGTCGCCTGACGTCAGTACGCGCCCTCGCTGCGCACCACCGCACCGACAGTCCGGGAAATGATGCGTATGTCGAGCCCCATGGACCAATTGTCGATGTACGAGATGTCGTGGCGAATGGACTCGTCGACCGATAGGTCATTGCGCCCGCTCACCTGCCACTGGCCGGTGACGCCCGGCTTCACCAGAAGCCGCCGCCGCATGATCTCGTCGTATGCGTCGACCTCCCGCTGCACCTGCGGGCGCGGACCGACGACGCTCATGTCACCGAACAACACATTGAAGAACTGCGGCAGCTCATCGAGGCTGTACTTCCGGATGAACGCCCCCACCGGGGTGATCCGCGGATCGTCCTTCGCCTTGAAGAAAACCGGGGTACTGCCTGCCGAGTCGATCATCCCGGCGGTCTGAAGGTCGGCACCGGTGTACATGCTGCGGAACTTGATCATCCGAAAAGGAATGCCGTCCAACCCGATTCGTTCGGACACATAGAACACCGGGCCGGCGCTGGTGAGCTTGATGGCCGCGGCAATCGCGATCATCACCGGCGCGGTGGCCAAGATCGCAGCCGTGGCGAACGCCATGTCGAAGGCCTCCTTGGACATGGACCGGGCACGCCGATAGCCCGGGGCCAGCATCTCCAACATGTGAACCCGCTCAAGACCACGATCAGCGGTCGTCACGACCGTTTCATCCACGTCCCCCGGGGACACCGCGAGCTCAATACCCAGATCTCCCAGATCTGAAGCGAGGCTTGCCAGTTCTCTGCGCCCGAGGTCGTCGGTCATCGCCACCGCGACGATCTGCGCCGAGGTCCGCTGCGCCGCCTCGATCACGTGTCGGTCGTCGCCGACGACGGGAACGCGGTGATCGCCCACCTCGATCGCTGTTTCGCCATACCCGGCGCCCACCGCTGGTGTGCACGCACCGACAACCTCGAAACCACTATCCCGGTGGCGGCCGAACGCGGTGACCATCTCACGGACCGCATCGTGGTCGCCCGCCAACAACACGGCGGTTCGGCTCTCCGAGCCCCACACACGGCGCAGCACATGCCGGGCAACGAAGATGCCGAACAGTCCCAGCGGTATCTCGATGACGAGGTGCCGGATGTCGATCAGCTCGATACGCGAAATGAGATAGGTCAGCAGAACGATGGTGAACAGCTGGAACGTGACACCGACGACCGTCTGCCATTCCTGCAGCACCGCTCGCAGCGCCTTACCCGGTCCCACGGTGTGCAGCGATAACGCGGCAAACCAGATGACGGCGATTGCCACATCCGTCGCCACGTACCAGCCGCCCAAGTCCTGGCGCCCGGACATCAGATGGTGAGCGAGCTGGTAGGACACCAGTGAGGTAAATGCGATGGCCACCAGATCCGCGGCAGGCGCCCATCGTCGGTGCAGGTAGAACAGCCCCCCCGGGCGTGCTTCTACCCTCCGTTGAATTCCGTCACTAACGAAGCTCTTCAAATCCATAAGTGCACTTGACCCGTTCGTTCATATCGGTTGATTCGTATGGACGATTTCGGCAATTGAACCCGACCTATTTACGTGATGAGGTTTCCATAACGATCGGAAACACGCCACGTGATGACAGTCACGCTACGTCACGCCCACGGATGCCACAAATGAAAGTTTCATTGCCGGTAAATAAGAATCATCTAACAAACATCTCCGGGTGGTCATCATTGCTAATATGACAGCCAATCACAGCTCGCTCACTGGCAAATAACTTTTTCATAACAAGTGCCGTTAGAGCACTTTACAGCAAGCTATTGCCTGTCGCCGGAAGCCAGCCGCAGCGTTATCTCACACGCCAAAGGCACCCTGCTGCGGGCAAAAGCCCAGCCAGGTCAAATCAAATGTTTACCGCCCGGAAACCGCCCCTCGGGTTGCGAACCACACGGGATGTGTTGCAGGCTTACAGATGGGTCGGACCGGCTGGCGATTTAGACCAGGCGTATCAAACATTCACGCGCTCACGAATTTCGCCCTCCGAGCGGCATCTTGCTACTCGGAAATGCCATTCGGCCTACTCAGGCATTATGAGCACCAATGGGATGTGAACCTCTCAGCGGCCACGTCGACACGTGCCGTGTGGGTTGAATATTGAACAAACATGACGCATGGGACCGAGCCCCCGAGCCGGAACGCACACGACGGCGAACGCACGCGCGGCGGCGGTTGATGCTCGACGTCGAACCAGCGCCGTATCGGTCGTCGTCAGCAAATGCCCTCAACAGCGGAGACGAGGCCTGACATGGCGCCCATCAGAGTGCACATGACCGGGTCGGAGTGGTTCTCGTCACTACCCGGAGGACTGAACAGGTACTTCACCGACCTGTTCTCCGCGCTGCGCCATCGAGACGACATCGACCTATCGGCTGCCGCGTTCGGGGTGCCGTCGGAGGGCGGACGATCCTGGGGCGCCATCGGCGGGTCCACTCGGTCACGGGTCCTTACCGCGTTCAACGACCGAGCGGAGCTTGCGCGCGCCGGCATCCTCGATCGCCACTTCTGCCTGTACGGACCGTCGGCTCTCGGCTGGCCCGCCCAGCGCAGGCTGGTGGTGCACTTTCATGGACCGTGGGCGGCGGAGAGCAGATTCGCGGGCGCCGGCGCACTGCGGTCACGCGCCAAATACCTCGTCGAGCGTCTCCGGTACTCCGGGGCCGAACGGATGATCGTGCTGTCGGATCAATTCCGGGACGTCCTGATCGAGGACTACCGGATACCCGCCGACCGCATTGAGGTCATTCCCCCGGGTGTCGACCTCGACAGATTCCACCTGCTGCCCCGATTGGACGCCCCCACCGGCCGGCGGACGGTGCTCTGTGTGCGCAGACTCGAGCACCGCATGGGCATTCACCGCCTGATCGAATCGTGGCCGGCGGTCGTATCCGCACATCCGGATGCCTGCCTGATGATCGTGGGAACCGGCACCGCGGAAAGGGATTTGAGGTCGCAGGTGACGTCTGCAGGACTGGACGACAGCGTCCAATTCACCGGACGTGTCGACGACCTGACCCTGACGCAGCTCTACACACTCGCGGACTTCACCGTGGTGCCCTCGGTGGCTCTCGAAGGATTCGGATTGATCGCACTCGAATCCCTGGCCACCGGCCGGCCCGCCGTCGTCACCGATTGCGGAGGGCTTCCCGACGCGGTGCGCGGACTGGACCCATCGTTGATCGTGCCTGCCGATAACGCCGAAGCGCTTGCCGCACGCCTGGTCTCGGCACTCGACGGTGCACTTCCCGACGCACAACAATGCCGCCGACACGCCGAATCGTTCTCCTGGGCCACAGCCGCGCAACGTCACCAGGCCGTGTATGCGGAGCTGAGCGCATGATCCAGGCGATATTCGTGGCGCACACCGCGGCACCCTCTGGCGCGGAACTGGCGACCTCGCGGCTCTTGTCGGCGCTGCGCGGCGCCCCCGCCGAGCACGCGGTCGAACCATCGGTGATCTACACCGAGGATGGCCCCATGGTGCGCACGATGAGGTCGCAGGGCATACCAACGTCGGTGTTGGCCAACACGTTCAACAGCCGCAGCGTCACCATCCGTGACTCGGGATGGATTCGCCGTGTGGCCGGCTTGGTGGCGCTGATGCGCGTCGGGTGGGACCTGGGCGCCGCCGTGCGAGAGCGCGGGGGCGATGTGTTGGTAGCGGGCAGCACCAAGGCCCTCATCATGTCCGCCGTCGCGGCCAGACGAGCCCGTATCCCCTTGATTTGGCATGTTCACGACCGGATATCGGCCGAATATTTCGGTGCCGCAATGGCGTTCCTTCTTCGCACGTTCGGCAAGATCGTCGCCGACGGATACATCGCCAACAGCCGGTCCACCGAAGAATCGCTTCGCCCGGGGCGACGGCGAGGTGTCGTGGCATATCCGGGCCTTGATTTTCAGCACACCCCGGACACCGAGCACGCACCACAACGGCCTGCCACCGAAACGGTGGTCGCCGTCGTCGGCAGGCTGACGCAGTGGAAGGGACAAGATGTGTTCCTTCGGGCACTGGCCAACACCAAGATCCGTCCTCGGCGCGCATACCTGGTCGGCGGCACATTCTTCGGCGAGGAACCATTCCGAACCGAATTGGAAGACCTGGCAAGTGAACTGCAACTGCCGGTGACATTCACCGGACATCTCGAAGATCCCGCCGACATCCTGTCCATCGCCGACATCCTCGTGCACTGCTCGGTCATCGCAGAACCCTTCGGCCAGGTCGTCGTCGAGGGTCTGCGTGCCGGATGCGCCGTGATCGCCACCCGACCCGGCGGGCCCGCCGAGACCATCGAATCGGGCGTGCACGGACTTTTGGTCGATGCCGGTGCCACCGATCAACTGACCGTCGCTCTCGACCGTCTCATCGAAGACCGTGACCTTCGAATCCGCTTGGCGCGGGCCGGACAGGCACGTGCCCGCGAGTTCGATGTCGCCGATTCGGCACAGATCGTCGCGTCATTCCTCACCGACGTGCTGGCCCGCCGCCCGGCCAATTCGAGGGAAGTGCGCCGTGTCTGAAAAATCTGGACGTAGCACCACACTGCCCCGGGCGTTGAGACTGGCCCGGGATTTCGGCGCGGTCGTCTTCGGCAAGTACGGCCAGTATCTGGTCACCTTCGCGACGGTGCCGCTGCTCGCCCGGATCCTGGGCCCGGCGGGAATGGGGTTGTTGGCGGTCGGGATGGCCGCATACTTCTTCGGCTCGATCGTCGTCGATCTGGGTATGACGCCATTCCTGGCCGCACGCGTACCCGAACTGCGCAACACTCCCGCAGAACTAGGGCAGGTCCGCAGCGACTACGTGGCCCTGAGGCTGATGACCCTCGGAGTGCTCGGCATCGCATTCGGCGTCGGCTGGATCTTCGGTGTGCCGCCGTACGCCCACATGATTCTGTTGGGGCTCTTCGCCGGTGGGCTCTGGGCCACCTCGGAGGACTGGCTGCTCATCGGCCAGGGGCGATTTGTCGCGTCCGCCCTGTACCAAGGTTCGGGGCGCATCACCTACCTCGTTCTGCTGGTGGTGCTGCTTCCCCACTCTCCCCATGCGTCGACCGCGGTCCTGTGCCTGCTGGGCTCCTCGATCTTGACGGTGGCGGGCACCTGGTGGGACAGCCTGCGAACCTTCGGCGCGATGTGCCGCCCGTATGCGCCCGGCCAAATCCTGCGCACCAGCTGGCCGATTGTGACCTCCCGGCTTCTCACCACCGGGTATGGCCAAGGAGCACCGGCCATCTACTCCGCGATGCTCGATGCCATATCACTGGGCCTGTTCTCGGCGAGCGACCGTTTGGTCAGGGCCATGCAGTCGCTGTTGGACATGATCGGATTGGTTCTGCTGCCGCGCATGGCCAGACGCAGCGCACACGCGCACTTCTGGCGCAGTGGTTTTCAGGGATTGCGCGGCGCCGTCGCGGTGGCCGTCCTCGCCGCGGCCGTACTGTGGGTGCTGGCCGCACCCATAGTTCGCGTCATCTTCGGAAACGAATTCCTCGGAGCCATCGACTTGTTGCGCGCCGAACTTCTCATTCTTCCCGCGAGCACCATCAGTTCGTACATCAGTACCGCGCTCCTACCCGTGCGCCAGGACACCCATGGCGTACTCATCGCCTCGGTGGTGGGCACCACGGCGTCGGTGGCCGGCCTCATCGCCGCCTCGTGGACCCATTCGGTGTGGGCGTTGATATTCGGCGTCATCGGCGCCGAATTCTGTGTAGCTCTGTGGTATTTAGCGCGCATCCGGCATCTGTCCGGCCGTGAACAGGACCTGCTCGCCGAAACCCACGCCGCGCAGGAAGGGGCCCCGCGATGAAGATACTTTTCGTAGGCGACGACTGGGTCGGCAGTAACGCGCGGTCGATGGCCGATGGATTCCGGCAGGCGGGTCATGAGGTCGTGGTGGTCGACACCACCAACGTCACCTTGCCCACCAGGTTGTCGCCGGCCTGGCTGTATTCAAAGGGCATGCGCCGACGGGCGCCGTGGCTGCAGGACGCGGCACACCGGCGGATTGAGCAGATCGCGCGAGACTTTGCCCCCGACATGCTCTTCGGGTTCAAATCCATCCATCTGGATCAGGCACGACTACTCCAGACACCGACCGCCCTCCGCGTGCATTACAGCCCGGATGACGTCGGCAATCCCTACAACACCACACCGGACTATCTGGCCCACGAGCACGGATGGGACTTGGTGGTCACCACCAAGCGTCACAACGTGCCCGAACTGCTGGCTCGAGGCGCACGCCGGGTGAAGTTCGTCCACAGCGCCTACGACCCGGCATGGCATCGCCTGTGCGCCAAACGAGTTGCGCGGCAACACCTCGTCGGATTCATCGGCGCCCGGCGCCCGGATCGATCAGACCTGATCACCCGTCTCGGCACCGAGCATGGACAGAATCTGCTTGTCCGCGGCCCCGGCTGGCGGCGCGTACCCGCGCTGCGGACCACCGGTGCCACGATCGGGGGCGCGGTGTACGGCGATCACTTCGCGACGACCGTCGCCTCGGTGACCGCGAATCTGGTCTTGCTCAACTCCGACAACCGCGACACCCATACCTGCCGCACCTTCGAGATACCGGCCTGCGGAGGGCTATTCGTCGGAGAACGCACCGACGAGCACAGCGAACTGTTCAATGAGGGCACCGAATGCCTGCTGTTCTCCGATGAGGCCGAGCTTCGCGAGATTCTGCAGTGGTGCAACTGCCATCCGGCACAGGCCACCAAGATCGCCGAGGCGGGATACACCCGCGTGACGCAGGATTCGCACCGATATGTCGATCGTGCCAGGGAGATCATCGATGAGCTTCAGTGATGCGAAGGAAACTCCGGTCGCAGACACCCCACCGACCGCGCCCACCGGCACGCCTCGCCGGCGTCGGCGAATCCTGGTGGTCTGCATCACCATCGCTGTGCTGCTGGCAGGTTTTGTGACCATGGGGTGGCGGGTGTACATGAATCCGCAGACCGATCCCCTCCGGCCTGCCGATGCCATCGTCGTACTGGGCGGCACTCCCTACGAGCGATTCGACGTGGGGCTGGACCTGGCCAAGCGCGGCTACGCACCGTACTTGCTGATAGCGCAGTCGACCGGCGCCAACGACCGCAATATGGACAAATACTGCAAGGGACACTTCACCTTCACGGTCAGCTGCTTCATCCCCGATCCCTGGACGACCGAGGGCGAGGCCCAGGAGATACGTGCCAAGGCACAGGAATTCGGGTGGCATCACATCATCGTCATCACCTTCACGCCGCATGTCTCGCGGGCCCGTTACATCGTCGGGAAATGCTTCGACGGAGAACTGACCATGGTCGCCAGTCCCGCACCTTCCGGAGTCGCCTTCTGGTCATGGATGTTCATCCGCCAGTCCGGCAGCTACGTGAAGGCCGTCCTGACCCCCGGATGTTGAGGAGCCAACCGTGAGTTCATCGCGCATCGCGATCGTGCACGAACGCTTTACCGAGTTCGGCGGCTCGGAACTGGTGGTCGCCGAGTTCATGAAGACCTGGCCGCAGGCCAAGGTGTTCGCGCCCATCACCGAACCGCGCTGCCGCCAACAGGTGTTAGCAGCAGCCGGACGAACCGACGACACACCGCACGAGCCGATATCCGGAACCTGGCTGGACGACGCATACGCCTTGACCGGACGTAGATCGCATGCGCCGCTGCTGCCCTTGGTGCCCGGCGCCTTGGGAAAGCTGCCACTCGGTGACGACGTCGACGCGGTGCTGATCAGCCATCACTCGTTCGCGACACAGGCCGCCTTCGCTACCGAAGCCCCCGTTATCGCGTATGTGCACAGCCCTGCCCGCTGGGCATGGGACCGCACCTTCCGCGATCACGAGATGGCGAGCCGGGCAGGCCGAATCGCGCTGTCCGCGTTGGGGAAGCTCGCGCGCCGCGGGGAACTGCGCGCGGCGCCGCGGTTGTCTCATGTCATCGCCAACTCCCGCGCGGTGGCCGACCGGATTCGTGATTGGTGGGGGCTGCCGTCCACGGTGATCAGCCCACCCGTGCGCATCGACCGGTTTTCGCCGGATCTGTCCATCCCCCGCGAGGACTTCTACCTGTGCGCGGGACGACTGGTCCCCTACAAGCGCGCCGATCTGGCCATCCGCGCCGCCCAACGGGCCAATTGCCGTCTGGTGGTGCTGGGCGAGGGACGCTTCCGCGATCACCTCGAGCAGATCGCCGGACCCGAAACCACCTTTCTGGGTGCCGCGTCCGACGAGGTTCTCCTCGACATGTACCGGCGGTGCCGTGCCCTGCTGATGCCCGGAGTGGAGGACTTCGGAATCGTCCCCGTCGAGGCGATGGCATGCGGGACACCGGTTCTGGCCCTGGGCGAGGGCGGAGCCCTGGACACCGTGAACCCGGGGGTCACCGGCGAGCACCTGATGGCAGGTCCGGACGACGCCGTTGTGGAGCAGCTGGCCGAGCTGATGCGCGACTTCAACCCGGCCGACTACGACACCGGCGCCATCCGGGCACGGGCGTGCGAATTCTCACCGGAGGCGTTCCGTTCCCGGATCGCCGACACCGTACTGGGGGCCGTGCGCGCCTAGTCTCCCGTCGAGTGCTTGGCGCCGCCCCCACCGGATCCGCCATGCGAGCCGGAACCGTCTGACCCGTTGGCGGCATGGGATCCGGCCGAACCGCCACCGGATGCGTCGGGTGCGCGATGCTTGCCACCCGACTCGCTGGGCGTTTTGACCTTGACCTTGTTGGAACTTGCGGCTGATCCGTCGTCGTGATGTTTACCGGAATCGTTGTCCTGCTTGGTCTTGGCAGCCTTTGACGCATCCGCGGTGGCCGACGGCTTCGAGCCGTCGGTCTCGGTTGCGGTGGCGGATTCGACCGTGTTGGTGACGGTGGAGGTGATCGCCCCCCTGGTCTGCTTGATGGCACCGGTCGCCGAATCCTTCAGCGCACCGTTCGCCTTGTCGACCTTGTCCTGCAGCTTCTCCTTCACCACCGGCTTGGCAGGCTTGTCCGTCTCTTTGTCCTTCGCGTCTTGCACCTCGGCCTTGGGCGCTTCCTTGGCGACATCCTTGACGGGTTCCGCAGCGGGCTGAGTCGCCGTCTCGCCGGTCGACACCACGCTCGCTTCCGGCGCGGTAGACGCCGATACGGAAAGCGGTGTGGACGTGGCCTTCTCGACGACCTTCTCCTTGGTGGCGACGAGATTCGAGGCAAGGGCCAGCTTCGGAGCTTCGAGCTGTTTGACCTCGGGTGCCGCCACCGGGGTGCCCAGTTGCTTCGACGCGGCTGCCGGAGTTTCGGCTTCCTTGGCCACCGGTGCCGGTGTATCCGCAACCGCCGCCAGGGCATTCGGAGCCGGTGACGACAGGGGCGCCGGGGCGGCACCGATCAGACTACCGAGCTGCGTCATCACGTCCTTGTAGAACTTGGAGGCCTGCAAGGTGTTTGACGCCGCCCCGTTGAACAGATTTCCGTACTGCTGTGTGAGTAGGTCGGAAATCGGCGTCAGCGCAGGCGTGACCAGGCTCTTGTACAGCGGGGTCAACGCCTTGGCGAGTTCGACCGTGGGGTCCGGGATTCCGAGCGCGGTGCTGATCAGGCCGGAGACCGTGATGAGCTGGGTGGGCACGATCGCGCCCGTCGGAATCAGGTTCGGCGGGATGACGCCCAGCGGCGTGTTGGCCCCGGGCGCGGTTCCCAGCTGGAAACTCGGCATGAGGCCCACACCGAACAGGGACGGCAGCGTGAAGCCGGCACCCTCGGTCCCCATGTTGAATCCACCCAGGGAGTAGACGACCGGTATCGGCAACGCCCCGCTGAACGGGGTCTGCAGCACCATGACGTTCTGCCCGTTGTTGATGTTGAATCCGTTGGTGCCGAGGTAGTTTCCGGTCGTCACATTCAGATTCGTCATACCCAGGCCGAGCATCGGCATCGAGAAGTTGGACAACGTGGTGCCGACCGGCGAATAGATGCCGTTCTGCGTCGGGATCAGCACGTGGGCATTGAACTGACCGGCCTGCCCCAGTCCCAGGGGCGCCTTCATGCCGGTGGCCCACATCGGGATGGAGAGCACGGTCTGTGGAACGTTCACTGCCCCGCCGTCGACGACCAGGGTCGGCGCGGTAGCCCACCACCCTGTCTCCATGCCCAACGGGAACTGGTAGTTCCCCGCTCCCATCGGCACCCAGGCCGTCACATTGGGCAAGGTGCCATCGGGCAGAATCCGCACCGAGTCGGGCAGGATGCCCAGGGGGTCCAGCGAGGCGGGAATCTTGATGTTGAGCCCACTCGGCGTTTGGACAAATGTGTTCGTGATGGTGGTAAGACCGCTGGCCTGCAGCAGTGGCCAGTTGTATCCGGCCGTGAACTTGTCCTGCTCCGCGATCAGCCCGTCGACGATGTCACTTAGGGGCGGGAGCTGGTTGACGATGGGACCGATGATCGGGTTGTTGAACACGCCGTCCAGCGCGTTGGCCAGACCGTTGAGGAGATTCGCGCCCGGGATGGTCGTGGGCAGCGGGAGGTCCACAAATCCCTGACCTGGGATCTTGATCGCCGGGATGACGCCCGGCACGGCCGTTGGCAGCGGCGTGCTCGCGAGATTACGCAGCACGTCGGGGAGGTCGGCGATCTTGGTCAGGTTCGAGTGCGTGAGACTCGTCCCGAACGTCGGGAGCAGGCCGCCGGAACCCTGCGCGACGGGATTCCACACGCCTCCGGCTGCCGTGCCGATCGCATTAGTTCCGGATAAGTAGTTATTGAGCGCGTCCTTATAGTCCGTGACCGCACCCTTGTAGTCCGGCGCCGCCGCAGCGGCCTGTGCGGTCGGACCGACGAAAGCCAAGCTAGCGGTCGCGGCGACTGCTCCCGCCGCGGTCACGGTGCGTTGGACGACGACCTTTTTGGATGACTTTCGATGGCGCTGAGACAAGACCGCTACCTCTCCTTTGAGGAAACCTACAAACGTGAGCAGCACTGTAAACGTGTGACCCATCTCATAGCGGATATTTGAAAATCGTGTCTACCTGCGATTTGTCTGGTAACACTGCGTGCCCAGATTTGCCTCGGTCGCTGCGCTCCGCGCCAGCCGGGGTCGTACTCACGCAAAGTGGTTGAGGAAAGTTTGCCAGAAGCGTCAACAAGCGTTTACGGCAAGCGGTCGGATGACCGAAGCAAACACGCGAACCACCTGGACATCGGGGTACTACAACCCCAGTAGACGACCGTCAATTTACATTCACGCCTGAATCCATTTTCGCGTTTTGTGTGCATCCAGGAACCGAATAGCCCATGATGTCCGAGACGTAGTCGTAGATTGCTGGGACTTGTGTCCCAGGTCACACAGGGAGCTGTATTGATCGCCGTAGCCGCAACCCCTCCGAGCTGCGTCTGTGTGGGTCACCTGCGATGACCACTCACGACGAACGCCGCGCCACCACTGATGGCGTCGCGGCCATCCAGGATTGGACCACCGGGTACGTCAAGCGCCACCCCCTCGAATCCCTCAAGACCGTCGGCGAGCAGTTCATGCTCGGCGTCCGCACCATCCAGTGGTTCTTCGTCGATCTTTTCACCGGACAGTTCCAATGGCAGGAGTTCGTCCGACAGGGCGCCTTCCAAGCAGGAACCGCCGTCGTACCTGTCATCCTGGTGACCCTGCCCATCGGCGTCACCCTGTCGATCCAGTTCGCGCTGCTCGCGGGCCAAGTCGGTGCGACCTCACTGGCCGGCGCCGCCAGCGGCATCGCCATCATCCGGCAGGCCGCATCGCTGGTGGCCGCCCTGCTGATGTCCGCCGCGGTGGGCTCGGCCATCACCGCCGACCTGGGCTCGCGCACCATGCGCGAGGAGACCGACGCCATGGAGGTCATGGGCGTCTCGGTGATCCGCCGACTCGTCGTCCCCCGCTTCGCCGCCGCCATCATGATCGGTATCGCGCTGACCGGCGTCGTCTGCTTCGTCGGCTTCCTCGGCGCCTACCTATTCAATGTGTATTGGCAAAACGGTGCCCCGGGAAGCTTCGTCACCACCTTCTCCGCCTTCGCGACGCCCGGCGACATGATCCTGGCGCTCATCAAGGCCGTCATCTACGGCGCCATCGTGGCGGTGGTCGCCTGCCAGAAGGGCCTGTCCACCAAGGGCGGCCCGATCGGCGTCGCCAACTCGGTGAACGCGGCCGTCGTCGAATCGATCCTGCTGCTGATGACGGTGAACCTCGCCATCAGCCAGCTGTACATCATGATGTTCCCGCGGACGGGGCTGTGACATGACCGCGTCAACATATGTACCGCCGATTGCACGGCCCTTCGTCGGCATCTACAACAGAGTCCAGAAGCCGATCACCCGGCTGGGCCACATGGTCGCCTTCTTCTTCCGCGCCATCGCGGGCGTTCCGATCGTGCTGCGCCACTACTGGAAAGAGTTCCTGCGGCACCTCTCCGATATCGCCTGGGGCAACGGCTCTCTCGTCGTCGGTGGTGGTACTGCCGGCGTCATGATCGTGCTCGGTGTCATCGCCGGCGGATTGGTGGCCATCGAGGGCTACAACTTCCTGGACCTGCTGGGACTGGGACCGGCGACGGGCATCATCTCCTCGCTGGTAAACACCCGCGAACTGGCCCCGATCATGGCCGCGATCGCGTTCGCCACCCAGGCCGGCTGCCGCTTCACCGCCCAGCTCGGCGCCATGCGCATCTCCGAAGAGATCGACGCCATGGACTCCATCGCGATCCGGCCCATCCCCTACCTGGTGACCACTCGGCTCATGGCCGCCATCGTCGTCACCATTCCGCTGTACGTCGCCTGCCTTGCCGTCAGCTACCTTTCCTGCCAGATCATGGTGGGGATCATGAGCGGCGGATCCATCGGCTCATACCTGCACTACTTCGGTATCGGCGTCAGCGGTATCGACATCGTCTACTCGGTGATCAAGGCGATCATCTTCGTGTGGATCGCCTCGACCATCCAGTGCTACTACGGTTTCTACGCCAGCGGTGGCCCCGAGGGTGTGGGCGTTGCTGCCGGACACGCGATGCGGGCCGCCATCACCTTGGTGATCATCATCAACATGCTGCTGACCATGGCGCTCTGGAGCGTCGACGCCGGTGCGAGGTTGGGTGGCTAGATGGCGGCGAATTCCTTTGAAACGGATGGCCGTGGACCGTCCGAGAAGCTTCTGCTGGGTACCGGCGTCGCGATGATCGTGGTGGCCGCCCTGGTCACCGGCCTCATGCTCCTGAAGTCCACGGGACGTCTCAACGACTTCATCCGCGTGGTTGCCGATCTCAACAACGTCGGCGACGGCCTGCCGCAGAAATCCGATGTGAAGTATCACGGCGTTCTGGTCGGTGAGGTCGACGGCGTCACCCCGGCCTCCAACGGTCAGCCCAACTTCGTGCACATCAACCTCAAGCCGAACTACGCCAAGTCCATTCCCAGCACGGCCACCGCGCGCGTGGTTCCCAGCAACGTGTTCGCGGTGTCGTCGGTGCAGCTGGTGGACCGTGGGCCCGGCGCTCCCATTCGCGAAGGCGCCCATATCGCCGAGGACACCCAGCTGCCGACGGTGCTGTTCCAGACGACGGTGAGCAAGCTGCGCGATGTCCTGGTCGCCACCGGCCGTGGTCGCGACGACCACTCGACCGGCATCCTGGCGGCCGTCGGGGCTGCGACCGACAACCGCCGCGTCAAGCTGCTCACCGGCGGCGCACAGCTGAACCGCCTCATCGCCCAGCTCAACGACATCGTGGTGACCGACACCGGACCATCCACGGTGAAGGCTCTGCTGGACGCCACCGAGGGGCTCAAGCAGACCGCGCCGGAACTGATCGACTCGCTGCACCAGGCCGTCAAGCCGATGCAAACCTTCGTGGAGAAGCGCGAGCAGCTGACCAGCCTGATCAACGGCGGTCTCACCACGGTGGGCACCACCCGGCAGGCCTTCGACAATCACACCGATCAGCTGATCGGCATCACCTCCGAGCTGACGCCGGTCATCGGCACCTTCGCGAACAACGCACCCAAGTTCCAGATGATCTTCCAAAAGATCAACCAGATGAATCAGAAGTGGTTTGAGAATCCCTGGTTGTCCGATGTGGACACCGGCAACATGCGAGTGAACCTCTCGCTGACCCCGGGATACAGCTACACGCGGGCCGACTGCCCACGGTACGGCGACCTCAAGGGCCCCAGCTGCTTCACCGCGCCCGAGCTCGTAGTGCGCCCGGACCTACCGGAAACGCTGCTGCCCCAGAACTACAAGGTGCCTCCGGACCTGCAACCGCCCCGTGGAACCGTGGTGGGCCCCAACGGAAATCTGATCGCGGTCGGTCCTCCGTACGTCGTGCCGCCCGGCGGCCCGAACCTGACGGACCCGAATCCGCCGCTGCCCCCGTGGCAAGCGGTCCCGGTACCCCGCGTGCCCGGCACGGCCGATCCCGATCTCGTGGAGCCGCCGCCACCGCCACCCCCGCCGATCCCGGCCGCACCGGTGGCTCCGGGTGCGCGCGACGGCGGGGGTGCACCGATCGCGCCGGCATCGTTCGGTGGGACGGTGGGCCCGGTCGGCAGCACCGCGGAACGCGCCGCACTCAGCGTCATCACCGACAAGCCGGCCAGCACCTCGACGCAACTGCTGCTCGGCCCGGTCGTACGAGGCACCACGGTCTCGCTGGCGAAGGAAGGTTCCCGATGAAGTTCCGTGGTCCGTTGATCGCGCTGACCGTCTTCATGATGGTCGCACTGGCGTTGACGTGGCTGGTCTATGCCACCCTGCGCCGCGATGTGTCGGGCGGCACCACGTCCTACTCGGCAGTCTTCACCGACGTCTACGGATTGCGTGACGGCGACGACGTCCGCATGGCCGGTGTGCGCGTGGGCCGCGTCGAGAAGATCGAACTGGTCAACAACAACCAGGCCAAGGTCGACTTCGTGGTCCAGAACGACCAGAAGCTGTACGGCAACACCCTGGCCGCGGTCACCTATCAGAACATCGTCGGACAGCGGTATCTCGGCCTGTCGCTGGGGAAAACCGGCGACACGAACGTGCTCGCCGCCGGATCCACGATCCCAGTGGAACGCACCGATCCCTCCTTCGACGTGACGACGCTGCTCAACGGCTACGAGCCGCTGTTCAGCACGCTGTCCCCGGAGCAGGCCGACAACCTCACCAAGGGCGTCATCCAATCCCTGCAGGGCGATCAGGCCTCGATCACCGCGCTGGTCGACCAAACATCCACGCTGACAAAAACGTTCGCGGGACGCGATCAGGTGCTGGGCAATGTGATCACCAGCCTCAGCACCGTCACGGGCAACCTGGCGCAGCAGAACGAGAGCCTGGACAAGGCCATCACCAACACCCGGAAGGTGGTGGCAGACTTCGACTCCCGGCGCCCAGAACTGGTCAACTCAGTGGGTTCACTGGCACAGACACTGCGCCGCGTCTCGACGATCACCGACGAGGTCTATCCCTCCCTCGACGAGCTCATCACCCGTCAGCCCGGCTTCGCCAAGCACATGGTTCAGATCGAGCCGAAACTGGCCTTCCTCGGCGGCAACCTGCCGCTGCTGCTGAAGAGCCTGGCACGAATCACCGGTGACGGCGCGTACGGCAACGCGTACATCTGCGACCTGAACATCACCGGTTTCATGCCCGGACTCAACGACGTGGTGCCGATCATCGTCAACGCGGCGACCCCGGGCAATGTCACCCAGCACACCCCACGATGCAGGAATCTGGCCGATGGCTGAGCAATCGAGATGGCAGAAGATCAAGAACCGGCCGGTCGAGACCTATAACAAGACCTGGCTCGGGTTCATCGCTATCGCGGTGATCGGCGCACTGGTGGGCGGCATGCTGCTGGTGAAGGCCATCGGTTTCGGGTACAGCAGCTACACCGCCGAATTCGCGCAGGCCGCCTCCCTGCGCGCAGGTCAGCCGATCACCGTGGCGGGCATCCCGATGGGAACCGTCACCAGCATGAAGCTGGTCGGCGATCACGTCGAGGCCAAGCTGTCGGTGAGCGACGACGTGAAGCTGGGCAAGGACACCAAAGCGGCGATCCGGGTGACCACCATCCTGGGATCCCGCTACTTGGACCTGAGCCCCGAAGGCCCGGGATCGTTGCCCAACAAGACGATTGACCTCGCCCATACCGAGGTCCCCTACGACCTGCAGGCGACCCTAAAGGACGCGACGAACACCTTCGATCAGGTCGACTTCGACAAGGTGGCGCAGTCGTTGAGCGTGCTGGGCAAGCAGCTCGACGGGCTGCCCGAGGTGGTTCCGCAGGCCATGCAGAACATCCAGACGCTCTCGCAGATCATCGCCGAACGGCGCGACCAACTCGGCACGCTGCTCAAGAGCACCGAGAAGGTCACCAACACGCTGCACCGCCAACAGCAGGGCATTGGAACCCTGATCAACCAGGGACAGAGCCTGATCGGTGAATTCGTGGTCCGCCGCGGCACCTTCCACGCGATGATGCAGTCGCTGACCAACCTGGTCGAGCAGCTCAGCAAGATTGTCATCAAGAACCGCCCGCAGCTCGACGACATGCTCAAGACGCTGCACCAGCTCACCGACATGCTCGGTCAGCACGACGATCTGCTGCGCAACATCCTGCAGGTCGCACCCGTGGCACTGCGCGGTGTCACCAACGCCACCGGCACGGGCAACGCCATCGAATTCAACGCACCCAACGGCCTGGCCGTCGACTCCTGGATGTGTGCGATCAGCGGGCGCGCCAAGCAATTCGGCATGATCCAGTACTTCAAGGACTGCAAGTGATGAACAGCAAGGGCTCCGGAAAGGGCAAAGCAATCGCCGTCATCGCGGCCCTCGCGGTGGTGGCCGCGGCGATTGTCGGCGCGGGCGCGTATTACGTGAAGTCGAAGTTGGACCACATCACGCTGACCGCGCAGTTCGACAATGCCTCCGGGCTTTACGAATCGAATGTTGTTGCGGTGCTCGGCATGCCGGTCGGCAAGATCACCAAGATCACTCCGCAATCGGGCTATGTCGACGTGCAGTTCACCGTCGACAAGGATGTCAAAGTACCCGTCGACGTACAGGCCGTCACGCTGTCCACGTCGATCCTGACCGACCGCCAGGTCGAGCTGTCCCCTCCCTACCGCGGCGGGCCGACGCTGAAGGACGGCGACACCATCGGGCTGGACAAGACGAAGACACCGGTGGAGTTCGATCGTGTGCTGGGCATGCTCGACAGGTTGTCGGTATCGCTCAAGGGCGATGGCAACGGCCAAGGACCGGTGGGCGACATCATCAACGCGGCGGCGGGAGTCGCCGACGGAAACGGCGACAAGATCAAGTCGGGCCTGGACGAACTGTCAAAGGCGTTGCGGCTCAGCTCGGAAGGCGGCGTGACCACCCGCGAACAGATGACCACCATCATCAAGAATGTCAGCTCACTGTTCGATGCAGCAGCCGCCAACGACGGGAAGCTGCGTGAATTCTCGACGACCATCCATCAGCTGAGCAACATCATCGACGACGAGGCACTCGGCACCGGCAATACCGGGCGCAAGCTCAACGATCTGGTCAAGCAGGCCGGCGACCTCCTGGACGCCAACCGCGACCACATCAAGGCCGCGATCCTCAACGGCAACACGGCATTGCAGACGGTCTCGGACAACCAGCGCGAGCTCTCCGAGACCATCGACATCGCACCGCTGGCCGTGGAGAACCTGTACAACATCATCGACCAGGACAACGGGTCGCTGCGCGCCCGCTTCCTCACCGACAAGCTGTTGTTCGAGAGCCAGACCGCCAAGGAGATCTGCAACATGATGGGCCTGCGCCAACTGGGTTGCAGCACAGGAACATTGCAGGACTACGGTCCCGACTTCGGCCTGACCTACGTGCTCGACGGGCTCGCAGCGATGGGACAGAAGTGATGACGACGCGCAAGCGACTCGCCGCAGCGGGCATGGCAGCACTGGTCACGGCCGGCACGCTCTCCGGCTGCTCCACCAACGGCCTTGGCGACCTGCCCCTGCCCGCCCCCGGCGTGGGAACCGGCGGTTACCACCTGACGGCGCTGTTCTCGAACATCCTGAACCTGCCCAACAACGCGAAGGTCAAGCTGGCCGGCGCCGACGTAGGCCAGGTCGACGACATGCGGGTGAGCAACTACACCGCCATCACCACGCTGCGCATCCTGGACGGCGTACGCCTGCCCAAGGGCAGCACCGCCGAGTTGCGTTCGGCCACACCACTAGGCGACGTCTTCGTTTCGATTCGTCCGCCTGCGGGCGCCACCTCGGACGCGCCCGTTCTCAAAGAAGGCGACACCATCGGCCTGGATGACACGATGGCCGCGGCGACCGTGGAGTCCGTCCTCAGCTCAGCCGCGCTGGTCTCCAACGGCGGCGCGGTACGCAACCTGACCAACGTCATCAATGGTTTCGGTAAGGCCACCGGCGACCAGGGCCAGGCGTTCGGCGATCTGATCAAGGATTCCAATCGCCTACTGGGAACGTTGAACACACGGTCCGCACAGATCTCCGACGCACTCACCCAAACTTCGCAACTGGCCGATCAGCTCGACACCAAGAACCAGACCCTCACCGACATCGTGAAGGAGGCCGATCCGGCCACCGAGGCGCTCGCGGCCAACACCTCCCAGCTCTCGCAACTGGTTCTCCAGGTCGGCGCCACCACCAAGCAGCTGCAGAAGTTCCCGTCGATCGCGGGCACCGACACCAGCGGCCACAGCATCATCAAGGACGCGAACACGGTGGCCAAGGCGTGGAACGACGTCGCACAGGACCCGGCCGTCGACATCAACAACCTGAACCGCCAGATCACCACACTCATCAAATCCACACCCAGCAACGCGATTTCGGTGCGTGTGAGCATCGACCGGTTGGTGCTGGGATCGATCCCGGACGCCGGGTTCAAGGGCGACGTCGGCTCGCACGGCCCCAAGCGCTACAACTGGGCCCAGCTGGTCGGCTCCTTCAAGTACACGCTGTGGCGTCTACAAGAGCGCGTCGTGGGCAAGGGCGTGTACGGCGAGGACGTCCCGATGCGGCCGAGCCCGACCGAACCGGGTGTGATCGAACGCGTCCCCGGCCCGCCGCCCGGCGCTCCGGCACCGCCCGCCCCGGGACAGGCTGATCCCGCGTCGGCACCGGCCCCCGGGCCCCTTCCCGGACCCGCACCGGAGCCCGCTCCTGCGCCGGCGCCCGGACCTGCCCCCGGACCGGGGGTGATGGGCCAGTGATCAACGCCGTCGCCAACGCCCTCGTCGGCACCGTCCGGGCCGGGCACCGCAAGAAGATGGTGCTCTCCGGCATCGCCCTGGGAACCGTGCTGCTGGTCGCCATCGCCTACCTGACGGTGGGAGCCCTACGCGTCAGCCCGTTCTCGGGCACCTACCGCGTCAAGGTGCAACTGCCGGAATCGGGCGGCCTGCTGCCCAACCAGGATGTCGCGTTGCGCGGCGTGAAGATCGGCACCGTGCAGTCGTTGGCCATCACCCAGCAGGGTGTCGATGCGGTTGCCGAGATCCAGTCGAAGTACAGGATTCCCGTGTCGGCGAAGGTGCGCGTCACCGGCCTCTCACCGGCCGGTGAGCAGTACATCAACTTCGAGGGCGTCTCAGACCAGGGCCCTTTCCTCAAGGACGGTGCCGTCATCTCCGAGGGCGCTCAGGTGCCGGTCACGCTGGCCAAGCTGTTGGCCGATGCGGATGGCCTGCTGGCCCAGGTGGATCCCAAGAAGCTTGAGCTCATCAAGAAGGAACTGAGCCTGAGCAAGGAGGGACCGCGCAAGCTCACCGAGATCATCGACGGTGGCACCTTCTTGTTGAGCACCCTCGATTCGGTGCTGCCCGAGACCACCAGCCTGCTCAAGACCAGCCGCGTGGTGTTGACCCTGGCCTCGGACAAAAACTCCGGCATCAAGGCCACCGCGAACGAGCTGGGCCGGACGCTGCGCGGTATCGACAAGATGCAGAACGGCTACCGCACCCTGGTCGATCAGACCCCGAAGACCCTGGGCGCGGTGGACAACCTGTTCGCAGACAACTCCGACACCATGGTGACGCTGTTGGGCAACCTGGCCATCGCCTCTAAGCTGCTCTACCTGCGCGTTCCCGCACTCAACGCACTGTTCCCCAACTACCGCGGTTCGGTGTTCGACGCGCTGATGAGCATCATGCACGACGGCGGCATCTGGGCCACCGCGGATCTGTACCCGCGCTACGTCTGCGACTATCCGACTCCACGGCTGCCGCTGTCGGCCGCGGACTATCCCGAACCGTTCCTGTACGCCAACTACTGCGCGGACGAAGATCCCGCCGTGCTGATTCGCGGCGCCAAAAACGCACCGCGACCAGCTGGGGACGACACCGCCGGGCCTCCCATGGGCGCCGATATGGGCAAGAAGGCCGATCCGACACCGAAGGGACGGTTCCAAGTACCGACCCCCTATGGTGGACCGACACTGCCGATCGAACCCCCGCATTGATGCCTGACCTGCGAATCAGATTCAAGGAGCTACTACCGTGGTCACCATGACCAAAGAAGACGTCGACTCCCCAAACGACGCCGACACGGACAACGCTGACGAGAAAGAGACCGTCGACTCCGCCACGGAGACCGATTCGGAGGATTCCGCGGAGGCCGATTCGGCTCAGGACGACGTCGAATCGAGCGCCGATGAGGCTCCCAGCTCGGACGATGACAAGGCCTCGTCCGGTGGAGCGTCGTGGCTGCGCTACGCCGCCATCGGAGCCTTAGCAGCGGTATTGATCGGCGCGCTGGTGTTCTCGGGCATCGTGGGCTGGAAGGTCTGGCGCCAGCATCAGATCGACGCGGCGGGCGAGCAGGCCCTCGCGGTTGCCATCCCGTACACGGAAACCTTGACGAGCATCGACAGCAACGACATCGACGAGAGCTTCCGGCGAATCCTCAACGGGGCGACCGGCGATCTCAAGAAGGACTTCACCCCGGCGAGCGTGCAGCTGCGTCAACTGCTGCTCGACAACAAGGCTGCCTCGCACGGCAAGGTCGTGAACTCCGCGATCCAGTACAAGTCCACGGACAAGGTCGTGCTGCTGATGATGGTGGATCAGAGCATCACCAACACGCAGCGGCCCGACCCGCGAGTCGACAAGAGCCGGATGAAAATCACCATGGAAAAGATCGATGGCCGTTGGCTAGCGAGCAAGCTGGAGTACCTGTAAACCGCCGGAAAGGTAATCATGCGGATTTCTCAACTCTTGGTCCGAGGGGTTGCCGGGGCGATGGTCGCTGCGCTGGCGATCAGTACCGCGCCGTCGGCCGCCGCGTCAGCGCAGTCGTTCTGCGGTGAGCTCGGCGGTAATTTCGACGGGCTGTACTGCCATACCGTGGTGACCTCACCACGCAAGGCCGATCGCGATATCAAGGTGGCCATCCCCGAGTTGGTGGACAGCAACCCCGCCATCCGTGAGTACCTGCGCAATCTGTACAACAACTGGAAAGCCAAGGGCGCTGACATGATTCAGGACAGCTATGGCGAGGAGAACTTCCAGATCTTCAACCACGGCAGCACCACGTCGATCGTGTTCCACGAGGATTACCACGCCAACGGCCCGCAGGTGAACAACGCGTACCGAACCTTCAACTACGACGGCGGTAAGCGTCTGATGCTCGCCGACATCCTCAAGGGCGGCGATTTGAACGCCATCCCGCCGATCGCGGAACCGTTCATCATCGAGGCATTGGACCGGGCAGCGCCGGCGCATACCCCACAGACCTATCCGTTCACGCCCGACCGGTGGACGCCGGACAAGGTGTACTCCGGCGCGTACAAGGCCTGGGCGCTGACACCGGACGAGCTGATCATCTACATGCCGGATTACCCAGTGGCCCATGACTATCCGATCGACTACTCCCCCGGCCAGCGGGTGTACTCGATGGATGGCGGCACGGTGGAGGCGCACATCCCGATCGGCGCCATCGCTCCGATCCTGAAGCCCGGGTACGGAGGCTAGAACGCAGTGGGTAATGCCCGCCTACGAGCGACAACGCTTGTAGGCGGGCATTTTCCGTTTCCGGAGGATTACTCCACGCGTTCGAGCACGGCACTGGCGCCGTGGCCTCCGGCCGCGCAAATCCCCAGCAGCGCAGTGCTCTTCCCGCTGAGTGCCAACTCGTTGGCCATGGTGGTCACCATGCGGGCACCGGTCGCGCCGAACGGGTGCCCGATCGACACCGAGCCGCCGTGCACGTTGACCTTGTCGATATCGGGCGTGCCGACGGCCTCGGAACGGCCCAGCCGATCGACCGCCCACTTCTTGGAGCCGAGAGCCTCCAGCACCGAAAGGGTCTGCGCGGCAAAGGCTTCGTGGATATCGATGTAGTCGACATCGGCAAGGGAAAGCCCGGCCTTCTCCAGTGCGCGGGGCATCGAGATCGCGGGGCCGATGAGCACCTCGTCGGCGGGATCCACGCTGACGTAGCTCCAGGAGCGGAACGCGGCGAGCGGCTGCAATCCGAGCGCGCGTGCCTTCTCCTCGCTCATGAGCAGGACGGCCGCAGCACCGTCGGTGAGCGGGCTGGCGTTGCCCGCGGTCACCGTGCCATCGCGGTTGAAGACGGGCTTGAGCGTGGCGAGCTTCTCGACGCTGGTGTTCTCGCGGACCAGGCCGTCGCGGGCGACACCGTTGACGGGCACGACCTCGCGGTCGAAGCGCCCCGACCTGATGGCCGCGGCCGCGCGGTGGTGCGAGCGGACGGCGAACTCGTCTTGCGCCTCGCGTGTGATCCCGTGGATCTTGGCCATCTTGTCGGCCGACTCCCCCATCACCTCACCGGTGGTGCGCTCCTCGATCTTGGGCCGGCGCGGCAGTAGGCCTGTGAACGGTGCCAGGCTCCATGCGGCATCGAGGTAGTCTTTTGGCTTGGGCTTACCCAGAGCCAGCGGGGCCGCAGCGTGAATGAGCTTCTGCGGCAGGTTGACTCCGGCGTTGGAGGTGGAATCCGAGCCACCGGCAATCATCACGTCGTACTCGCCACGCTCGATGGCGGCTGCCGCCGTGGTGATGGCCTGCAGACCGGAGGCGCAGGCGCGGGTCACGGTGTGGCCCTCGACGCCGTGGCCGAGCTTCAGGTCCAGAGCGATCTCACGCGCGACGTTCGGCGCACCGGCCGGGAGGATCACCCCGCCCCAGACAATGGCCTCGATCTCGTTCGAGGAGATCCTGGTGTTGTCGAGCAGGCCGCGCACGGCCTCGTCGGCCAGCGCGATGGTGTCGATGCGGGTGAAGTCCCCGAAGGCACGAACGAATGGGGTGCGTGCGCCCGCGACGATGACGGCGCGACGCTTGGTAGGTGCGGTCATGGCCCGGAGCTTACTCGCGAGTCAGTTATGCGTTTACGCGGGTAGCAGGTTCGTAAATCGTCCCGGGCTACGCCACGGCCGGGCCACCCCGGACCGCCACCAGGGCAGCCACACCGCCGGCTGGTACAGGATGGCGGGCAGCAGCGGCAACGGATCGAAATAGGAGATCCGTATCGCGGCCTTGTCCCCGACGAGCCGGAAGCGATCGACGGCCGGCCATTCCACCGGCCGCGCCCCGATGTGCCCGTAGAGCCTGATCGAGACAAACAACTCGTCGGGGTCGCCCCGCCACGAGTCGACGACGGCGCGCAGGTCAGGAACCAGAGCGAACAGGCCCTCGAATTCCCTTCGGATCGCCCCCATCCCGTGCATCGGACTGGCGAGAGGCTGTAGCAGTACCGCATCCTCGTGGAGGATCTCGGGGATGCGACTCACCGAGGGAGCAGTCCAGAAATCGGTGAAACGGGCTACGAACTCCCGGGCGGCATCAGGCATCGGATCGCTCGGTGAGCGCCGCCCCTGCTGCCAGCTCCATGGCCGCGAAAAACCCCGTGGGCCACGGCCTCACCAATCGTTCCACACCGCCCGACAACAACCGGGTCAGCCCCATGCCGTAGCTGGCGTAACGGACGGCGGCACGCAGGCCGGCGGATCGCGGGCTGTCGTCTCCGGCCTGCGTCAGGGCCAACGCGAAGGCCAACGGGATGCCGCCGTACACGGCACGGATCTCGGTGCGGGATTCGCTGGTCGGTGCGTTGCCGCCGAACATCTGCGGCACCAGGGCGGGTTTCACGAGGGCGAAGATTCCGATACCCGCGTAAAACCCGGCCGCCGCCTTGCGCAGTGCTGTGTTGTGGCTCATGAAGGCGATGCTGCCAGCGTCCGGCGGTCCAGACACTGCCAATCGGTGCCAGATCCCGACGGATCCATGCCAACACCGAGCCACCGCACCGCGCGCTGCCGATCAGGTGCCCGCGCCGGGACTGGCCGAGCCATCCGCGGTGTAGGACTGGGCACCCGTCCCGGCCAGCTGCCCGCCCTCGACGATCAGATACTCGTCGCGGATCGGCCGCCGTTCGAAGAAGTCTTCGAGAATTTCCCGGGTGCCGGCCGCATAGCGCGCCTGCGCCGACAGCGTGGTGCCGGAAACATGCGGCGTCATCGCCTCGTGCGGCATGGTGCGCCACGGGTGATCCGGAGCAGGCGGCTGCGGATACCAGACGTCACCCGCGTAACCGGCGAGCTGTCCGCTGCGCAGCGCGTCCACCACCGCATCACGGACCATGATCTCGGCACGCGCGGTGTTCACGATGTACGAACCGCGGCGCATGGAATTGATCAGGTTCGCATCGAACAGATGGTAGGTCTGCGGATGCAGCGGGGCGTGGACATCGACGACGTCGACGGAGCCGACCAGGGAGTGCACATCCGGGTGATAGGTCAGCCCCAGTTCCTGTTCCACCTCGACGGGCAGCCGACGCGTGTCGAAGTAGTGCAGCCGCACGTCAAATGGCTTGAGCCTGCGCATCACCGCCTGCCCGATGCGCCCGGCCGCGATGATGCCGACATCGAACCCTTCGAGGTCATAGGCGCGCTCGACGCTGTCGGCGATGTTCCAGCCGCCGTCAACCACCCACTGGTGGGAGGGCAGGTAATTGCGCACCAGGGCCAGGATCTGCATGACGGCATGCTCGGCGACACTGATGCTGTTGCAGTAGGTCACCTCGGCGACGGTGATACCCGCCTTGATCGCCGCATCCAGGTCTACGTGGTCCGATCCAATGCCCGCCGTCAGCGCCAGCTTGAGCTTGGGCGCCTTGGCAATTCGCTCAGCACTGAGATACGCGGGCCAAAAGGGCTGGGAGATGACAACATCGGCGTCGGGGAGTTCCTTCTCGAATACCGAGTCGGGTCCGTCCTTGTCGGAGGTGACCACCAATTCGTGGCCCTGCGCCTCCAGGTAGCGACGCAGCCCGAGTTCACCCGATACGCAGCCCAGCAGCTCACCGGGCGTGAAGTCGATCGCCGACGGGGACGGCAGGGTCTGTCCGTCCGGGTAGCTGTCGATCACCGGTAGTGAATCACGGGCGTATACGGGCGGATACCCGGTCACCGGGTCGGGATAGAGCACACACAAGACTTTTGCCATGACCACTCCTCAACGGCGGTCGTTCTGGCCGCCAGTTCGTTTGATGCAAAATACTTTTCAGCCATCTGATGCGCCTTGTCGACGCATTCTCAGTGTCCGGCGAGAGCTGGCGCGGTGTCCAAGACCAAGTTCCGACCACCCGATAGGCGCGGCCGATCAGAGCTGGTCGAGCGGTACAGCCGCCTGTACGAGCGCACGGGCCAGCAGTGACGAGGGTTCACCCGCCGAGCGCACCAGCGCAACAGGCGATCCGAGGGTGGGCGCCTGTAGTTCCACCGTCCGGGTACCCAACGGCGGCGATACGGTGGCGAACCAGGTCCTGGCGACAATCGCCGCCCAGCGTCCGGTGCCCACCAGCGCGAGCAGCGTCGCCACCGAATCGGCCTCCAGACGAGGCGATACGGTCAGCCCATGTTCGGCGGCTGCCTCGTCGATTCGGTCTCGGTCTCGCATCCCTTTGTGCAACAAGCACATCGGCAAGCTCAGTGCCTCGGACCAATCGATCGGGTTCGGGGCATCGCGCAACAATGCCTCGCCCGCCACCAACACATAGCGCTCCTGATACAACCGGGTGAGCTCGAGCCCTTCGGTCTGCAGCCCATCGTCGTAGACCACGCCTGCATCCAGCTCGAACCGGCGGATCCGGTCCAGGATCTCCGCCGACCGCAGGCTGGACTCGATACGCACCCTCACCAGCGGGTGTTCGGCGCAAAATGTGTCGGCCATGAGCGCGACCCGAGTGGCGGCACCGGGCACCACGCCAAGCCGCAGTTCACCGGTGAGCCCGCTACGCAGCGCGGTCACTTCATGCTCCAGCGCATCACGGTCCGCGAGAATCCTTCTCGCCCAGAGCACCAGGCGATCGCCTTCCGGCGTCAGGCCCTCGAAGTTGGACCCGCGCAACACCAATGGAACACCGAGTTCGTGTTCAAGTTTGCGGATAGCCTCCGACAACGCGGGCTGGGAGACATAGCAGGCCGATGCCGCCCGCGCGAAGTGTCGCTCCCGCGCCAGCGCCACGAAATACTCAAGCTGCCGGAACTGCATAACTCGTTCTACCACCAGCGATCGGCGCCGCCTATCGACTCAGCGGCAATGTGTCTTGGACGCCATACGCCCAGACCCACACACTGGGACGAATCATCACCGGCAGAGGTTGGGAGAACACCCGTGGACTCATCCGCGCGGACGCGGGCGGGCACCCGGCCCAACCGACAGGATCATTGGCACGCACTGCGTGTGGCAGCCGGTCTGGCGCTACCCGGGGCGCTCCTACTGGCTGTTGGGCGGCCCGAATTGCTGGTGTACATCGTGTTCGGCTCGTTCACCGGCGTCTACGGCCGCGGGGAGTCCGGATGGCGTCGCATCCGACAGCAGGCTCAGGCGGGCGTCCTGCTCTGTACGGGAGTCGCACTCGGCGTGATGCTTTCGTCGCTGCACGCGCGCACCTGGATGCTGGTAGTGATTGAGGTGGCGTTCGCGACAGCCGGGTCAGTGGTCGCCGACGCACTACACCTGCGGCCCACGGGGCCCTTCTTCTTCCTTTTCGCGATCGGTGCCACCGCCACCGTTCCCGCGCAACTGGTGGCCCCGCGGCATGCCATCGCACTATGCGTGGGAACGGCACTGCTCTCAGTGCTGATCGGCCGGACCGGGCCGGCGGGTGTGTCTCCGGCGCCGCACACGCGGCCGCGGGGCCTGCCAGCGCATGTGGGCCTACACGCGCTGCGGTACGCCCTCGCGGTCTCCGTGGCCGGAGGGGGAGGTCTGCTGCTGGGCTTCGATCACGCCAACTGGGCGATGGCTGCCGCCGCGGTGCCGCTGGGAGCAATCGACAGCCGACGGCCGTCCGACCGGGATATCGCGGGTGTGCTGACACGGGCCGGACATCGGGCCGCAGGCACCATGGCAGGCCTGATCCTCACCGGAGCCTTTCTGGCGCTGGCACTCCCGCCAGTTGCCGTCGGCACGCTGGTCATCGTGCTGCTGTTCCCCACCGAGCTGTTCATGGCTCGCCACTATGCTCTGGCGGTCGGCTTCTTCACACCGCTGGTGATGCTGATGACCGAATTGGCCGATCCCACCGACCCATTAACCCTCATGCTGTACCGCGGCCTCGACACGGTGATCGGTGTCGCGGCCGGGGTGGCGGCCGCGATCCTGCTAGGCCGCCGTCAGATCCTTGATCAGCCGGGTCGCACCGACACTCATGTAACCCCCGGTCAGCACGACCACGGCGGCGGCAGTGGCGCGGGGCAGGTCACCTCGCACCAGATGCACGGCACCGTGCGCTGTGTCGGTGATATCCACCATCAAGGCGAGCCGCTGCCATCTGAACCGCTCGGAGGCCGCTGAGGTCAAATAACCCAGCCCCAGGGCGATGGCCCGGATCCCGAATATCCTTGTCATATAGGTCAGTTCGGGTGCGGCAGGAACACGTCCGGCCTTGGCGAGCAGGTTCGGCGCCACCAAGGAGGCAATGCCCAAGACGATCCGTCCGATCGCCAGACCTTGCAGCGCGCCCGCCAACTCGTTGTTGGCAGATTCTGGAGTCATGCTCGCTATGGTGCCAACTCTCGTCCTGCGACACCGGCCGCTCCGTGCCAGATGTGCTCGGTTTTAGGACATCAGCGCAGGCGCAACCTTCTCGAAGAACCGAAGGCCCGCTTCCATCTCCGTATCAGCCGGCATTAACACCACGTGATCGGCTCCCGCCCGAAGGTGCCTGTCCACGAGCCCGGCGACGCTGTCAAGATCCCCATGGCCGACGAGATCATTCACCAGTCGGTCGCTGATACTCGAGAGGTCCGCGTCGGTGTACCCGAGTTGTTTCAGTCCTTCACAAACACCGGGCAAACCCAACCGGACCGATACCGTTTCGCGAGCAAGGGATTTCGTGTCTTTGCCATCATCGGCCGCGACCACGTCCATTCCGACGATCAGCAGCTTGTCGGGGCCCAAACTCCGCCGCACCTCTGCGGTGAATGCAGGCGGCCGGCCCGCGGGCATCGCACCGTCGGCAGCATCACGGGCCAGTGCCAACATCTTTGGGCCGTTGGCCGCGACAATCCTGGGATAGCTCACGTCAATGGCCGGTAGGGGCGTCAGCTGGTCCATACGCGCGAGATAGTCCCGCATCGCACCAACCGCGCTGCCAAACTCAAGTCCAACCATTTCAGCTTGCACGGGATAGCCAGGGCCAAGCCCAAGCACGAACCGCTCGGGATAAGCCTGTGCGAGCATCGCGGCAGCACCGTGTGCGGTCACCGCTGGGCGTGCCCAGATGTTTGCGATCCCCGTCGCGAACGTCATGTGCTCGGTTGCAGCGAGCAGAAGACCCGCCTGCACCAGAACGTCCTTGCCCCCGACCGGTTCATTCAGCCATGTGGTGCGATAACCAGCGGCTTCCATGCGCACTACCGCCGCACGCTGCTCACCCACCGAGGGCATACTGGTGAAGTGCATCGGCAGAAACGCGCCAACGGCTCCTAACGCACGGCGCGCCGATGCTGCGATGTCACTCATCGAAGTAGTGCCCCTTCTCAAGGTCCGCAATGAGGCCAGGCTGCACCGGGTGCCAGCCCAGACGTTCCTGAGTGAGCACGCTCGTCGCGGGCAGATCCATAGCGAAAAACCCACCCAGCCAGCCGAAATGGGCATATGCCTGTTCGAGGGGCACCGACTCGACCGGCACGTTCAGATGGCGGCCGATGACTTCGGCAATGCCACGTACCGGGATGCCGTCCTCGGCGACGCCGTGCAGCCTCGAACCCGCCGGAGCGTTCTCCAGCGCGCGACGGAACAGATGGGCGGCGTCAAGGCGGTGCACGGCCGGCCATCTATTGGACCCGTCGCCCGGGTATGCCGAAACGCCTTTGGCCCGGGCAATTTCGATGAGACGTGGCACAAACCCGTGATCCCCCTCCCCGTGAACCGAGGGAGCCAACCGCACGGCCGAGACTCGCACGCCCTGGTCGGCGAGGTTCAGCGCCTCCTCCGACAGCCGCGGCGATTCCGGTGCGGCCGCATCATCCTCGGTCAGCGGGCGGCCCAGGCCAAAGCCCGCCAAACCGGAGGTGACGACGAAAGGCCGCCCCGTCCCGGCAAGCGCTTCGCCGATTGTGGCAATGGCCCGCTTGTCCGCATCTACTGCCTCAACGTAGTTCTCGAAGTCGTGCACGAAGGCCAGATGGACGACGCCATCGGCGACTGTGGCACCGGAACGAAGGCTGTCCAGATCGGCAAGAGAACCACGATGTACATCTGCTCCTGCTGCGGTGAGTGCGGCCGCCGACGAATCGGACCTGGCCAGCCCGGTCACGGTATGTCCGGAATCGATGAGCTCACGCACGACTGCCGAGCCGATAAAGCCGCTGGCGCCGGTAACGAATACACGCATGCTGTCCTCCTGAAGGTCTCGAGTGGTGGATGTACTTCAAGCCTGCGAAGTGTGCGGCCGCACGTCCAAGACCGATTACTCATCAGGCAATACCAATCAGGCATCACCACATTTCAGAGTGGATATTTCTCACATTGCCGCTCTGAGCACGCATACCATTTGGGTATGGCAGACACCGCCCCACTGGACCTGGACCTACGCCTGGTCCGGTACTTCACCGTGGTGGCCGAGCACCGGCATTTCGGCCGGGCCAGCACCGAGCTGCGGGTGGCGCAACCCTCATTGAGCCGCCAAATCAGCAGGCTGGAACAGCAGCTCGGTGTACGGCTACTCGACCGCACACCGCAAGGTACGAAGCTCACGGACGCAGGCGAGGTCTTCCTCCCCAAGGCAAAGACACTGTTGCGGTCGGCCGATCAGGCCGCAGCGCATGCGCGCGCCGCCGCGCAGCCCAGTCACCTCACGGTCGGATATTCGATGGGGATCATCGTGACGCCCGCCGTATTGCAGATGCGCCAGAAGCATCCAGACGCCGATATCCGCGCCACCCACCTGAAATGGGATGAAGCGCGGGCTGCGCTGATCGACCATCGGGTAGACGCGGTGGTGGCACGGCTACCTTTCCCCACCGACCAGTTGCACGTGATGATCCTGTACGACGAGCCGCGCGTCGTACTGTTGCCATCCGACCATCCTCTGGCTCAACATGATTCGCTGACCCTGGCCGACATCGCGAACGAACCGATGCCACGGATACGCAACGCCGACCCCTCATGGAGTGCCTACTGGCGCGTGGAGCCGCGACCCGACGGCAGCCTGGCACCCGACGGGCCCGTCATCGACGCCCTGGAGGACAAGTTCGAAGTAATCGCGTCGGGCCAGGCCATTTCACTATCGGCAGGCGCACACGGCAACACCATGCGCCCCGATATCGTGGCCATTCCGCTTGACGGGGTGGAACCGAGCCACGTAGTCCTAGCCACCCGCGCCGATGATCGGACGCGACTCGTCACAGCGTTTCGCAAGGTCGCGCAAGCCGTCCTGACCGGGCCGGACTAGAGGATCTCGTCGACCGCTTCCGTGGGCCGGGCCATCCGAGTGCCCTTGGCGGTCACCACAAATGGGCGCTGTATCAAACGGGGGTGCGCGATCATCGCGTCGAGCAAGGCGTCATCAGATGCGTCAGCAAGGCCCAGATCCTTGTATTCGGACTCACCCGTGCGCACGGCCTCGCGCACCGTCAGGCCCGCATCCTTGATCAGCTTTTTCAGCTGTGCCTTGGTAGGCACGTCGTCGAGGTACTTGACGATGGTGACGTCAACCCCCGCCTCCTCTAACCGGGCCAGAGCCTGACGAGACTTCGTGCATCTGGGATTGTGGTAAATCGTTGCGTCCACGGCTTCAACCTACAGGTACATAAGTCCGTCCCATAAATTTCTTCTGCCACAACAGTTTCTGCAGTCACATTGCTCTGTCTACTTGTCGGTGGGGGTCGTTAGTATTCGAACATGGGTTCGATCGAGGTGTTGGAGGCAGCAGTTGATGCCTTCTGCGCGGGGTCTTTTGACGAACTCACCGCCGCCGAGGCATTGGCGGTTTTGGCGCGTTTGGAGGTGGGGCAGCGGCGGTTAGCTTCGCGGGGGCTGGGTTTGATCCCCGCCGTGACCGGGCAAGCATCGCCGGTGCAGTTAGGTGGCACCTCGTTCCCGGACGTGGTCTCCCGACGGCTGCATATCAGCAAGGGTGCGGCGCGACGGCGGATCGCCGATGCCGAACTGTTGGCGCCGCGCCGGGCGTTGACCGGCGAGGTGTTGGCGCCGGTATTGCCGAACGTGGCTGGCGCCCTTGAACGCGGTGATGCCGGCGAGGAACACGTACGGATCATCCGTCAGTTCTTCGACCGGCTCCCGGTAGTGGTCGATACCCCCACTCGCGAGGCGGCCGAGGCACAACTTGCCGTCATGGCCACCCAGTTTCGGCCTGAGCAACTACGCACCGGCGCCGAACGCTTGATGGCGCTATTGAACCCCGACGGGCAGTTTTCTGATGCCGATCGGGCCCGGCGCCGCGGAATAGTGATCGGGCAGCAAGGCTTTGACGGCATGTCGGCGATCTCGGGACTACTCGACCCACAGACGCGTGCCTATCTGGATGCGGTGTTCTCGAAACTGGCCGCACCCGGCATGTGCAACCCGACCGATCACACCCCACTCGTGGACGGCGAACCGGCAGACGATGCCGCTGAGCGCGATACCCGCACCGTGGCGCAGCGCCACCATGACGCCCTCCGCGCCACCCTGCGCGCCCCCCTGGCCTGCGCAGAGCTGGGCTCACACCACGGACTACCGGTCACCGTCATCGTCACCACCACATTGACCGAATTGGAGGACACCGCAGGCATCGCCACCACCGACCAGCGAATCGTGCTGCACGCCAAAGACCGCGGCTGCACTCACCCCGGCTGCCCAGTACCCGGATATCTGTGCGAAGTCCACCACATCGACGAATGGACCCACGACGGCCCCACCAACATCGACAACCTCACCTTCGCCTGCGGACCACACCACCGCCTCCTCAACCAAAGCTGGATTACTCGAAAACATAAGGACGGCACCACCGAATGGATACCCCCACCACAACAAGAGATGGGAGCTTTAGAGCTTCCGGGTCAGGCTGGGCATGATGACGCCGTCCACCAGCGTCCGGACGGTGTCGGCTGTCGGTGACCTCACCGGCAGTAACGAGCGGAACACCAGATACCCGGGCATCAGATCCCAGAGCTCCTCGTTGACGGCGGCCGCGTCGATCTCGCCTCGTTCGACCGCCGCGGCCAGTACGTCGTCAATCAACGACTTGCGCTGATCGACGAACTTGGTCCGAAAGGCCTTGGTCAAAGCGGGGTTTCGTGCGATCTCGTTCAGCAGCCCGCGCATGACGGGCGTGTTGCGCCGGACATCCGCGAGCGCATTGGTCCCGATCTGCATCAGGTCCTCGCGTAGCGAGCCGGTATTCGGCCTGACCAGTTGTGCGCGCATTCCTTCGATGAAGGCTGCCAGCACCAACTCGGCCTTCGACGGCCAGCGCCGATAGATCGTGGCCTTGCTCGCCCTGGACTCGGCCGCCACCTCGTCGACCGACAGTCGGTCGTACCCATGCTGTTGCAGCAGACGCAGGGTGACGGCAAGCAGCTCGACTTCACGCGGAGTCCACGGAGAAGCCTGCCGCCCCTTTGTCGCTCTAGTCAACCCCGTTGACACATCAGCTGCCATACGAGTACGGTACCGTACCGTTCCACAAAAGTCGGGCAGCCGACCGTCGAGAGGACGTGAGCGCTGGTGCAGGGCTGGTTCTGGACTCTCCTCAAACGCTGGTGGACGTTCCTCGTCGCCGCCGCGGTGGTGGCGGTGGTGGTTTTCGGGGTCACCCGGCTGCACGGCGTATTCGGCTCGAACATCGAACTCTCCCGCCCAGGCACCGAGGCCATGGAGAACACCAACTACAACCCCAAACGCGTACTGCTCGAGGTCTTCGGCACGAGCGGGAGCACCGCGACCATCAACTTTCTCGATGAAATGGCTCAGCCGCACCGCGTCGACAACGCGCCGCTGCCCTGGTCGCACGAGCTGGTCACCAACGACCCCACCCTGTTCGCCGACCTGCGCGCGCAGGGCAGCGGCGAGGTGACCGGCTGCCGCATCACCGTCGACGGCATCGTCAAGGACGAAAGGACTGTCACCATCGTGAACGGCTACACCACCTGCCTGGACAAGTCCGCATGAGTGCCGATCACGCCCAAGAGTCGCGAGCCGCCACGATCATCCGCCGGCTCGCGGTGCCGATCATCTTGATCTGGGTGGCCATCGCGGCGGTGACCAACGCGACGGTGCCACAGCTGGAAGTGGTGGGCGAGGAACGGTCCGCCCCACTGAACGCCGCCGACGCACCGTCGACGCTTGCGATGAGACATATCGGCAAGGTCTTCAACGAGTTCGACTCGGACAGCTCGGCCATGGTCGTCCTCGAGGGCGACAAACCCCTTGGCGCGCAGGCCCATCAGTTTTACAACACGCTGGTGCAGCGGCTGAACGACGACCGCGAACACGTGCAGCACGTCGCCGACTACTGGGGCGATCCGATCACAGCGGGCGGCTCGCAAAGCAAGGACGGCAAGGCCGCCTATGTCCAGGTCTACGTCGCAGGCAACCAGGGCGAGGCACTGTCCAATGAGTCCGTCGACGCGGTGCGCCGCATCGTGGCGGACACCCCCGCCCCGGACGGAGTCAAGGCCTACGTTTCCGGAGAAGCCCCAACCATTACCGACCAATTCGAGGTGGGCAACGCGGGCGCCGCCCAGGTCACCATCATCACCTTCGCGGTGATCGCGGTCATGCTGCTGGTCGTCTACCGCTCGCTGACCACCACGGCATTGGTGCTGGCGATGGTCATGGTGGAGCTCTCGGCCGCTCGGGGAATCGTTGCGGCACTGGGTCATACGGGCGTCATCGGACTGTCGACCTACGCGACGAATCTTCTGACGATGCTCGCCATCGCCGCCGGCACCGACTACGCGATATTTTTCGTCGGCCGCTATCAGGAAGCACGTTCAGCGGGCGAGGAACGTCTGGTCGCCTACCAGACGATGTTCAAGTCCACCGCCCACGTGATCATCGGATCGGGCCTGACCGTCGCCGGTGCCTTGTTCTGCCTGTCGTTCACGCGCCTGCCCTACTTCCAAACCCTTGGCCTGCCCGCGGCTCTCGGCGTGCTGGTAACGCTGGCGGCGGCGCTCACCCTGGCGCCGGCCGTGTTGGTCGTCGCCAGCCGCTTCGGCCTGATGGAACCCAAGCGTGCGATGCGCACCCGCGGGTGGCGACGCATCGGCACCGCCATCGTGCGTTGGCCCGGACCGATTCTCGTTGTCTCGTCCGTGGTCACACTCGTCGGACTGCTCGCGCTGCCGGGGTACAAAACCACTTACGACGGTCGCATCTACATGCCGAGCACGGTCCCGTCGAACATCGGATACGCGGCGGCCGAACGTCACTTCTCCGTGGCGCGCCTCAACCCCGAACTCCTCATGATCGAAACCGATTTCGACATGCGCAACCCCGCAGGCATGGTCCTGCTGGAGCGCGTCGCCAAATCCGTCCTGCATGCCCGCGGCGTGGCGCTGGTTCAATCGATCACCCGCCCGTTGGGCACGCCGATCACGCACTCATCCATCCCATTTCAGATCAGTGCCTCGAGCGCCAGCCAGCTGATGAATCTCTCTCAACAGCAGAACCAAGCCCTGTACTTGTCACAGCAGGCCGATCAGATGACGCAAACTATCGCGGTGCTGAGACAACAACTGGCACTCCAGAAACAAAGCGCCGCCATCACGCACGAACAAACCCAGGGCTTCCAGCAGACCGTGGCCGTGGCCGAGGACCTACGGGACAAGATCGCGAATTTCGACGACCAGTTCCGCCCCATCCGCAATTACTTCTACTGGGAGCCGCACTGCTTCGACATCCCCTTCTGCGCGGCGCTGCGATCGATCTTCGACGCCCTCGACGGTATCGACGAACTCGTCGACGCACTGAAATCGGTCACCGGGAGCCTCGACAAGCTCGACGCGCTACAGCCCAAACTCGTGGACCTGATACCGCCGCAGATCGCCATTCAGGAGAAGAACCGCGACCTGACCCTGTCGAACTTTGCGATCAACAATGGCACCAACACCCAGAACGAAGAATCCACACGCACTGCCACCGAATTGGGCAAGGCCTTCGATGACGCGAAGAATGACGACTCGTTCTACCTACCCCCGGAAGCCTTCGACAACCCCGCGTTCAAGCGCGGCATGAAACTGTTCATGTCCCCGGACGGCAAGGCCGCGCGGATGATCATCACCCACCAGGGGGACCCGCAGACCTCCGAAGGCATCGCGCACATCGACGCGATCAAGGAGGCGGCATTCGACGCCGTCAAGGCGACGCCGTTGGCCGACGCCAAGATCTACGTGGCCGGAACCGCCTCGGCGTACAAGGACATCGCCGACGGCCAGAAGTACGACCTACTGATGGCCGCCTTGGCTTCGCTCGGCCTCATCCTGCTCATCATGATGTTCCTGACCCGCAGTCTGGTCGCGGCCCTGGTGATCGTGGGGACCGTGGCACTGTCGCTGGCGGCATCGTTCGGGATGTCAGTGGTGGTGTGGCAGTACATCTTCGGCATTCCGCTGTACTGGGTCATCTTCCCGCTGGCGGTCATCATCCTGTTGGCGGTCGGTGCAGACTACAACCTGCTGTTGATCTCCCGATTCAAGGAGGAAACGGGGGCGGGCCTGAAAACAGGCATCATCCGCGCCATTGCCGGCACCGGTGGCGTCGTCACCGCCGCAGGCCTGGTCTTCGCGGTGACCATGTCGTCGTTCATCTTCAGCGATCTGCGGGTGCTCGGCCAGATCGGTACCACCATCGGCCTGGGGCTGCTCTTCGACACCCTGGTGGTTCGGTCGTTCTTGACGCCGGCGATAGCGACCATGCTGGGCCGCTGGTTCTGGTGGCCCCTCAATGTGCGTACTCGGCCGGAGCCGAAGCCGCCGACTACTCGGGTTGCGTCCACGGTTTCGTAGGCAACGGAGCACCGGTCTCCAAGAAGGACTTGAGGTTTGACAGCACGGCCGCCCACCCGCCGCTGGCCTGTGCGTACTCGGCAGGGTCGGCAAGATCGGCATGAGTGACGGTCAGCCGCACGATGTTCTGGTACGGCTGAATCAGGAACGTGACGGTGGACGTCGGAGCGTCGGCGCCGCCCGCCGGGTCCGCCCACGTAGTCACCAGCTTGCGCGGTGGATCGCTTTCCACCACCGTGCCGACCACATCGGCGATGCCAGAGCCGTCCACCCGCTGATGCTCCCACCGCGAACCCTGTTGCCAGTCAGACACGTTCGCGTGTCCCCAATACTGACCACTGAGCTCGGGATCGGTGATGGCCTGCCACACCTTCTCGGGTGTGCTGTTGATATAGGTGGTGTACACGAAAGTTGGAGTTGGAGATTGGGTCATGGGATCCTCATATTCCGCCCGCTGCTTGATAGCACTCAACGCCCGCAAGCGCGGGCGTTCGAACTTGTCGATCCACCGTTCCTGAATCTCATGCAGCGGAACCGGATTGAGATAGTGCAGCTTCTCCCGGCCGTGTCGCACGGTGCTGATCAGGTTGGCGGATTCGAGCACGCCCAGATGCTGAGTCGCCGATTGGCGCGTCATGGCGACGCCCTCGCACAACTGACTCAGTGTCTGACCGTTGTGTTCGTGCAACCGATCCAGCAGCGCTCGCCGAGTCGAGTCGGCGAGCGCCCTGAAGACATCCTCAAGACCAAGATCGGGCCGAGACACCCGATCATTATGCAGGTATTTACCTGCATATTGCAACGGCATCCTTCTGAGCAGCCTTTACCGGACCGGCCGTCGCCGCGCCTGCGGCTCCCGAGCCGAAACGGACGCCCTTGTCGGCGACCTTGCCGTACTTGAGCACGGGCAGCTCACGGAAGTAGTTCTGGTACGAGCGCCACGGAGCCAAGGGCACCTGGTGCGGCACCGCACTCTCCGCGCGGGTGACGTACCCCGAGACCAAGTCCTCCAAGAACGGCAGGCGCACGCTGGTCGGGGGCTCGACCGGCCACACGACCGTCTGCCCCTGCTTGTCCATGTACTTGAGCAGGCGGCAGGTGTACTGCGCCACCAGATCGGCACGCAGGGTCCATGACGCATTGGTGTACCCGAAGGTGAAGATGAAGTTCGGCAGGCCGGTCAGCATCAAGCCCTTGTAGCTCACCGAATCCGCGGGATTCACCTGCACACCGTCCACGACGGGCCTGAGCCCGCCGGCCAGCTGAACGTTCAAGCCCGTCGCGGTGACGACGATGTCGGCCTCGAGTTCCTCACCGGACTCCAGCAGGATGCCCTTGGGCGTGAACCGCGCGATGCGGTCGGTCACGATGGACGCAGTGCCCTTGCGCAGTGCGCGGAACAGGTCCGAATCCGGCACCACACACAGCCGCTGATCCCACGGGTTGTACTTCGGGGTGAAGTGCTTGTCCAGGTCGAAGTCGGGCAACTGCCGCTTCAGGAGTGCACGCAGAATGCCCTTCATCCGCTCCGGGTCACGTCGGCTCGTCTGGTAGCTGATGAAGCTGACCATCTGGTTCTTCCACTTCACGATCGGATACGCGATCGAGGCCGGAAGCTTGCCCTTCAGCGCCACGGCGAGCGCGTCCGTCGACGGCAGTGACACCACGTAGGTGGGCGAGCGCTGCAGCATGGTGACGTGCCCGGCGGTCCCCGCCATTGCGGGAACGAGCGTCATCGCCGTCGCACCACTGCCGATGACGACGACCTTCTTGCCGGCGTAGTCCAGGTCCTCGGGCCAGTGCTGCGGGTGGATCACCTGACCGGCGAAGTCCTCGATGCCCTCGAACTCCGGCGTGAAGCCTTTGTCGTAGTTGTAGTAGCCGGTGCAGGCCAGGAAGAACCGCGTCGTGAGCTCGACGATCTCACCCGCACGCTCCACCTGCAGCGTCCAGAGACCCTGCTCGGAGGACCATTCGGCGCCCACAACCTTGTGCCCGAAACGGACCTTCTTATCCACACCGAATTCGCGCGCGGTGTCGGTGACGTACTCACGAATGGAGGTCCCGTCGGCAATGCCCTTGGTGCTTGTCCAGGGACGGAAGTTGAAGCCCAGGGTGAACATGTCGGAGTCCGAGCGGATGCCCGGGTAACGGAACAGGTCCCAGGTGCCGCCGATGCGCTCGCGCGCCTCCAGCACCACGAAGTCCTTGCCCGGCACGTCGCGGGCGATATGGCAGGCCATGCCGATACCCGAGATCCCGGCACCCACGATGACAATGTCGACATGTTCGGTCATGACAGCTAGGCTATCGACGTAGCGTCGAGAAAGTCAACAGTGTGTCGAGAACTTTATAGAATGCGCAGGTAGATGTCGACAAAAACCGGTGATGAGCCACTCGGGCGAAGAACATCAGCCCCGGCGAGAGGCCGCAAGACCACGCGTCCTTCCGGGGACGAGCGGATACAGGCCATCCTGACCAACGCCGAGGAACTGCTGGGGCAGCGTCCGCTGGCAGATATCTCCGTCGACGATCTGGCGCGTGGCGCCGGCATCTCCCGGCCCACGTTCTACTTCTACTTCTCCTCCAAGGAGGCGGTGCTCCTCACCCTGGCCGAACGGATCATCGAGGAGGCCGACGCCAACGTCGCGAGCATCAACCCCGCGGCGATGACCAGCCCCGCCGAATACTGGCGCGCCGTCATCAAGGCCTACTTCGACGCCTTCGGCTCGCACCGTTCCCTCACCGTCGCGTTGTCTGGGATGCAGGGCGCGGGCACCGAGCTAGATCAACGCTGGTCCGAGGTGACCGAGAACTGGGTCGCCAACACGACGGTGGGCATCGAGGCCGAACGCGCCCGTGGCGCAGCCCCGAACACCATCCCGGCCCGCGACATCTCCATCGCACTGAACCTCATCAACCAGTCGATGATGCGGGCGACTTTCACCGGCCAGCAACCCGCCGTCGCCGACGACGACGTTGTCGATACGCTGCTCCACGTCTGGCTCAATGCGATTTACGGAGGGGTCTGTGTTTGAGAGTCTTCGCGCGAGCGGCTCATCCATGCGCATTCGTGCTGCGGTGCTCCACGCGGCGCCGATCGACCGGCCGTACCGTGACACCCGCCCGCTCAAAGTCGTTGAACTGGAACTCGACCCGCCGGGCCCCGGTGAGGTGCTGGTCCGGATCGAAGCGGCGGGGCTGTGTCACTCGGACCTGTCGGTCGTCGACGGCAACCGGATACGCCCGGTGCCCATGGCGCTCGGTCATGAGGCGGCCGGTGTCATCGCCGACGTCGGCCCCGGCGTTCGTGACGTCTCCCCCGGCGACCACGTGGTGCTGGTGTACGTGCCCAGCTGCGGCGCGTGCAGGTACTGCTCCTCGGGCCGCCCGGCGCTGTGCCCCGATGCCGCGGCTGCCAACGGGCGCGGCGACCTGATCCGCGGCGGCACCCGCCTACGCGATCTGGATGGCAGCGAGATCCGCCATCATCTGGGTGTCTCGGGTTTCGCCGACCATGCTGTGGTGGATCGCAATTCGGTGGTTGTCATCGACAAGGACGTTCCACTGGACACCGCCGCGCTCTTCGGCTGCGCCATGCTGACCGGTTTCGGCGCCGTCACCCACACCGCGTCCGTGCGTCCCGGCGACTCGGTCGCGGTGCTCGGACTCGGCGGAGTCGGCCAGGCCGTGGTGATGTCGGCCGCCGCAGCGGGTGCCGGCGAGGTGCTCGCGATCGACCCCGTTCCCGCCAAACGCGAACTGGCCCTTGAACTCGGAGCCACCAGCGCGTGCGCACCGGACGAAGCGCCGGGCGGTCACGACTGGGTGTTCGAGGTGGTCGGGGCGGCTCCCGTGCTGGAGCAGGCATACGCGCTCACCGGCCGCGGCGGGGGTACCGTCTCCGTGGGACTGCCGCACCCCGATGCACGAATCAGCTTGCCCGCATTGAGCATTGTCGCCGAAGGCCGCAGCATCCTGGGTTCTTACATGGGCTCAGCGCAACCGCAGCAGGACATCCCGGCAATGCTCGCACTGTGGCGGGTAGGTCGGTTACCGGTGGAAAAACTGAAATCGGGCGAGCTGCCGCTGGAGGACATCAACATCGCCCTCGATGCGCTGGCCGACGGCTATGCCGTACGTCAGGTAGTGCGTCCGTGAGTAAGCCGGAACTACCTACCAGGGCCGACTTCCCGGTGCATCGCAGGCACCAAACCCGTTGGGCCGATAACGATGTCTACGGCCACGTCAACAATGTCGTTTACTACGCGTGGTTCGACACCGCCGTCAACGGCTGGCTGATGGAGGCCGCGGGCTGCGATATTCGCGACCTGCCCGCCATCGGAGTCGTCGCCGAAACCTCGTGCAAGTACCTGGCCGAGGTCTCGTTCCCCGATGAGCTGTCTATCGGCCTGGCCCTGGAGCACCGCGGCCGCAGCAGCGTCATCTACAAGCTCGCGGTGTTCAAGGTCGTCGACGGCGTTGTCGAAGACACTCCCCGCGCATTGGGCCGGTTCGTCCACGTCTACGTGGACTCCGACGCCCGCACACCCGTCCCCATTCCCGAGCAAGTAGCAGCAGCTCTCGAACAGTTGAGGTAACGACACATGCCGGCCCTGCAGCGCACCGAAGGTATCTACACCCTGGAACTCGGTACCGACGAAAACCGTTTCACGACAGCGAATATCGAGCAGATCAACGCCCTGCTCGACGAGGTCCTCGCCGACGAAACCCCGTCCGCACTGGTGGTCACCGGCAGCGGAAAGTTCTTCTCCAACGGGCTCGACGTCGACTTCCTTGGTGCCAACCCCGACAAGCTCAGCTGGTACATCACCGAGGTCCAGAAAATCCTGGCACGCTTCCTGGTGTTCCCCACCCCCACCGTCGCCGCCGTCAACGGTCACGCCTTCGGTGCCGGCGCCATGGTCGCGCTGGCGTGTGACTACCGCGTGATGCGCACCGATCGCGGCTTCTTCTGCCTGCCCGAGGTCGATCTCGGCATGCCCTTCACTCCCGGCATGTCGGCACTGTGTCAGGGAAAGATGACGCCCCAGGCCGCCTCGGCCACCATGCCCAGCGGACGGCGCCTCGGCGGTAGCGAATCCCTGAGCTACCAGATTGTCGACGCAGCCGTCGCCGAGGACCAAGTGCTCTCTACCGCAACGAGCTTCGTGACTCCGCTGGTCGGCAAGAACCGGGACACCCTGGGCACCGTCAAGTACGGGATGTACGGATCGATCGTGCCGCTGCTACTCGCCGGATTAGGATGAGCCGCTTGCGCGAAGACCGCCGGATTAGGATGAACCGCTTGCGCGAAGACCGTCGGACTGGGGTCGTGACAGCAGCGCCACGATCGCCAGCGCGACCGCGACAGCCGACGCGGAGATAGCGACCCAGAACCCGTACCCGGTGACGATCGGGGGCTTGATGTTGGCGCGGTAGTACAACAGTTCCAGCGCCAGCAGCCCGAGGGCAAGCACGCCCGCGGCAATCGGCGCGATGCGGGGCAGGATGTGCTGGCCCACCATGCACCCGGCAACCACAAGCAGGACGGAAACCAGCAAGATCAGCTGTCCCGCACCGAATCCCGACGGCAGAATGACCGATCCGGTCGCCCCGCCGATGGCGTTGGCCCTGCCCCCGCCGCTGGCGGAGGTACGCAGCCACGGAAGCCAGACACTGAACGCCATCACCAGACCGGTGAGCGCGATCAGCCACCCGACGCGTCTCACGGCAGTTGGCTCGGGACGCACTTGGCCAGCATCGCCTTGAGTGCGCGCCGCTCATCGGCGGTCAGCTTCTCCATGACCTCGTTCTCGCCGGCGGTGACCGCCTCCACCGCCTTGTCCAGCTGGGTGCTACCGCGCCGCGTCAGGCGGGCAGGCAGCGAGCGACCGTGATCCGCACTCTCTGGACGGCTGATGAGGCCCTCTTCTTCCAACCGGTGCAGGACAGCGTTCATCGCCTGACGGGTGACCATCGCCTGGCGGGCCAGTTCGGAGTTGGACATGCCCGGGTAGGTGCGCAGGATCTGCATGCAGATGTACTCGGGAAGACTGAGGCCGATCGGCTCCAGCCGGGCCGCAACCTTGCCGCGCAGCGATGTCGCGGTACGGGTCAGCAAGTACCCAAGGGTCGCGGTTCCGTCGATTTCCATGTCAATGATGTTGACTTATGTCAGTGTCGCTTACAAGCAGGTCCCCGCGCCGTGTCGGACGCGGGGACCTCTGTGCTTGCTATGCGGGACTACTCCGACGACGCCTTGTGCGACGAGCCACTGGAGGAACCGTTCGAGGCACCCGAGTGCGAGTCGCTCGACGACGAGCTTGAACCGGACTCCGACTTGGTGCTGGACGACGCGGCACTCTCGGGCTTCTTCGCAGTTGAAGAGTCGTTTTCGGACTTCTTCGGCGTGGACGCCGCGTCGGGCTTGGCGTCCTTGGAGTCGGCCTTCTCGCTCTTCTCGCTCTTGTTCGCACCCTCGGTCTTCGGCGAGACTCCGCCGCTGACCTCGCCGATCTTGGTGGACGGAGTGGGCAGCTTGACCTTCGGCACATTGACCTTCGGCTCCGCAGGCTTCGCTGGCTCCGCGGGAGTCGCCGGGTTGGCAGACTCAGCCGGGGTCGCCGGCTTTGCAGGCTCGGCTGGACTGGCCACCTCGACCGGAGTCGCCGGCTTGGCAGGCTCCGCCGGAGTGGTCACCTTGACCGGCTCGACCGGCGTAGCCGACTTGGCGGGCTCGGCCGGGGTCGCCGGCTTGGCAGGCTCTGCGGGCGTGGTCGCCTTGACCGGCTCGGCGGGGGTGGCAGTTTCGACAGCCTTGGCCGGCTCGGCCGGGGTGGTCGCCTTGACCGACTCAGCCGGGGTCTCGGTCTTCACCGCTTCCTCGACAGTGCCCGGCTTGACCACGTCCGCCTTGACGACCTCGGTCTTCGTGGCGCCGGACTCGGCCGCCGTCGCACTCGTCACGAGCTTCGTGGAGGGCGCGATCAGCGACGACGAAGGCGCGACCAGAGAAGAGAGGCCAGGAATGGTCGGAATGGTCGGCAACGTCTGCGACGGAATGCCCGCCAAGTACGACAACACCGCAGCAGGCACACCCGGCAGCTGACCAATGGCCGTCACAAAGTCATTGATCACCTTCTGATTCGCCGCCGCATTCAACTGCCCGGTGGCGTACCAGAAGGGGACATTGAACGGCAGCGTCAACGCCCCACCCAACACCGTGAAAACCGGCTGAATCGCCTGGAACAAACTCGGAGCAGGAGTAGCAGCCGCCGCCACAGGCGTCGCGGCCGCAGTCTTGACCGTCGGAGAAGCAGCCGCCGAAGTCAATCCCGGAATAGACGGAATCGTCGGCAACGTCTGCGACGGAATACCCGCCAAGTACGACAACACCGCAGCAGGCACACCCGGCAGCTGACCAATGGCCGTCACAAAGTCATTGATCACCTTCTGATTCGCCGCCGCATTCAACTGCCCCGTCACAAACCAGAACGGAATGTTGAACGGCAACGTCAACGCCCCACCCAACACCGTGAAAACCGGCTGAATCGCCTGGAACAAACTCGGAGCAGGAGTAGCAGCCGCCGCCACAGGCGTCGCGGCCGGACCTGAAACGCCGGGCAATGTCGCCAGCGAGCCGATGCTCGACGGCGCCAGTGAGCCCTCGTTCGACGTCAGCACATAGGACTGCGTCGAGACGGTCCGGTGTTGTTCCGGACTGGCGTTGAGAGATTGAATCGTAGGCGCCGAGGCCGACGCGGCGATGCAGACACTGCAAACCGCCGCGGTAGCCGTGGCACGAAGGCGAACGCGCACGTGAACCACCCCTTCTGGGCAAAGAATGTGAATAGGCTGGAAGTAACCTGGAGAACTCGGGATAAACGTAGGGCACACTGCACCATGCCGCCGACCACGAACTCGATAGTTTTCCTAGCCGTAAGTCAAATATCTCCCGGACGCCATCGAGGATTGACCCGCGATTCTCCGAATCAACTGGCTGTTGGGCAAATCAACCGGATCTGGGTGTCGGACCCCGGTGCGAGCATCTGTTCATGACCGGGACAGCCAGCATCCTGCACGCGGATCTGGACTCCTTCTATGCCTCCGTCGAGCAACGCGATGAACCGGCGCTACGCGGCCGCCCGGTGATCGTCGGGGGCGGTGTGGTTCTGGCCGCCAGCTACGAAGCCAAGCATTTCGGGGTCCGCACCGCCATGGGCGGTCGGCAGGCGCTACGGCTGTGTCCTGGCGCCGTCGTGGTGTCACCGCGATTTGATGCCTACAGCGCCGCGAGCAAGGCGGTGTTCGAGGTGTTCCGGGACACCACGCCCCTGGTGGAGCCGTTGTCCATCGACGAGGCATTCCTGGATGTCTCTGGCCTGCAGCGCGTCTCGGGTACCCCGCGTGACATCGCGACCACTCTGCGCGCGGAGGTGCGCCGCCGGGCCGGTCTGCCCATCACCGTCGGCATCGCCCGCACCAAGTTCCTGGCCAAGGTCGCCAGCCGCCAGGGCAAGCCCGACGGGCTGTTGATGGTCGAGCCGCACGAGGAACTGTCGTTCCTGCGCCCATTACCGGTGCAGGCGCTATGGGGCGTGGGCGCGGTCACCGCCGAAAAGCTGGCGGTGTACGGCATCCGCACCGTCGCCGATGTCGCCGACATTGGCGAGTCCACCCTGGCATCGATGGTCGGCCGGGCCATGGGGCGCCAATTGCATTGCCTGGCACACAATGTCGACCCACGACGGGTCCAGGGCGGACGCCGGCGCCGCTCGATCGGCGCTCAGTGCGCACTCGGCCGCAAGCGCCGAGCCACCGAGGAGATCGATGCCATCGCAACGCAACTCATCGAGAGGATCGCGCGCCGCATGCGGGACACCGACCGAAGCTGCCGGACGGTGGTATTGCGGCTACGGTTCGACGACTACACCCGTGCGACACGGTCCCGCACCCTGTCGCGTCCTACGACGTCCACCGAGCGCCTCCTGGGAGTGGCCCGCCAGCTCGTCCGGGAAGCCGCTCCGCTCGTCGCCGAACGGGGAATCACCCTGATCGGCTTCTCGATATCCAATTTCGACCCCTGCGGCGCAGCACAATTGGAGCTTCCATTCTCGGACTCGGTGGAGAACACGCTGGCACTCGACAGCGCTCTGGATACGTTGCGCGACAGGTTCGGTACCCGGTCGGTCACCCGCGCGACCTTGCTGCGCGGCGGCGGGCACGAGGACTGGGGCATCCCGACCTTCGAGGACATCTGACAAGACCGGGATGCTCCAACCGTGATCACGAACCGACGGAGCACAACCAGAATGTGCCACCGGTGGTGTCCCGCACCTGCGCCATCCGGCCGTAGGGGGTGTCTTGGGCAGGGGTCAGCACGACGCCACCGAGCTCGACGACCTTGGCGGCACTGGCATCGGTGTCGTCGGTACCGAAGTACACGGCCCAGTGCGCCGGCACTCCATCGGGGAGCGCCCACTGGCCCACCGAAGCGTCGTTCACGCCGGCGATCGGCTCGCCGTCGTGCTGAGCACACGCATACCGGAAATCATCGGAATCACCTTCTACCTTGGTGTTCCATCCCAGTACCTTGGTGTAGAAGTCGACCGCCTTGTCGTATTCACGGGTGTTCAGTTCGTGCCACACCGGCGCTCCCGCCTCGGCAACCAGCTGGAACCCCTTGTGGGCCAATGGTTGCCACAGCCCTACCACGGCACCTGATGGATCACCGAACAGTCCCATGTATCCGAGCTGAGGAACTTCCATGGCCTGCATGCAGTTCCCCCCACCGTTGTCTGCGACTTTACTCAGGGTGGCGTCGATGTCGTCGGTGGCAAAGTAGGTGGTCCATCCGTCGGGAGCGTTCCATTCCGGGTTGTTGGAGATCATTCCCGCGACGGCCTTGCCGTCCTTGTACGCGTTGACGTAACCACCGTATTCGGGGCCTGCCTCATGCAAGGTCCAGCCGAACAACGCGCCATAGAACGCCTTCGACTTCTCAAGGTCCGACGAGGCCAGGTCGATCCACGCGGGGGCACCGAGCGGAGTTTCTTCACGAGTGGGCATGGGGATCTCCTTGAACTAGACGGGGCATTCATGGGTATCGACTACCGCCACCGCGAAAACTCATCGCACGCCGTTTGGCCACCTCTGCGCGACGGGCGCGGGCCAGTTCGCTACGGTCTCTGGCGTGATCGTGCTGCTGCCGCCCTCGGAAACCAAACGCGAAGGCGGCGACGGTCCTCCCCTGCGCCTGGACGCGATGGCGACGCCGTCGCTGAACCCGGTGCGCGAAGCACTGGTCGACGAGCTCGTCGCCCTTGCCGGCGATCCTGCCGCGTGCCGTAAGGCTCTGAGCATCTCGGCGTCCCAGGATGCCGAGATCCAACGCAACGCCGAGCTGCGGGTCTCGCCCACCATGCCCGCCCTGCACCGCTACACCGGCGTGCTGTACGACAACCTGGACGTGACGTCGCTGCGCGGCGCCGCCGCGATCCGGGCACGCGAGCGGCTGGCCGTCGGCTCGGCACTGTTCGGGCTGCTGCGCGCCGATGACCCGGTTCCCGCGTATCGGCTGTCCGCCTCGTCCAAGCTGCCCGGAAAGCCGACGCTATCCGCGCGATGGAAGTCTGCCTTGGAACCGGTACTGGCCGAGCTGGCCGCCGATGAGCTGGTGGTCGACCTGCGCTCAGGCTCCTATGCCGCGCTGGGCCGAATTCCCCATGCGGTAACCGTCGACTGCCTTACCGAACATCCCGACGGGCGGCGCACGGTGATCACCCATTTCAACAAGGCGCACAAGGGGAAACTGGCCCGCATCCTCGCCGCGAGCAGGGCCGAACCCAACGATGCCGCGGCGGTGGCCGCCGTCGCCCGCCGCGCGGGACTTCACATCGAACGCGACGGCAACACACTGACGATCATCGTCAGTCAGTAGACCCGGAGTGCGACTTTCCTTCCGAGGCATGCGTCTTTCCTTCGGAGGAGTGTGAACTTCCTTCCGATGACGACCCGCTCTTGGCGGCCGACGACTTCTCCGCCGAGGGCTTGTCGGCCGGCTTATCGGTCTTGCCGCCTGTGGCCGAGTTCAGTCCTTCGTGAACCTTGGTGTCCGTAGCGGCAGCAGGGGCCTTGCTGTCGGCCGCGGCTCCCTTGGTTCCCTCGGTCGTCTTGGCGCCACCGGTGGTGCTGGTTTCACCAGGTGTCGACTTCAGACTGTCCCGGGTGACCTTCACCGGTCCGGCGGACTCAGGCTTGGCCGGTTGCGGCTTGGTCTCCGGTTTGGTCTCGACGGCCTTGGCCGGTTCGGGCTTGGTGGCCTCGGCCGCCGCCGGGGCGGCCTTGGGCTCAGCGGCCTTGGTCGGATCGACAGCCTTCGTCGGATCAACGACCTTGGTCGGCTCAACAGCTTTCGTCGGGTCAACGACCTTCGTCGGGTCGACAACCTTGGTCGGGTCAACAGCCTTGGTCGGATCAACGCTGGGCTCAACAGCCTTGGTGGGCTCAGCCTTCGGCGCCTCGCCGGGCTTCGCCTGATGCTCGGTTGTGGTTGCCTCTGCGGGCGTACCACCGGACTTGACGTCGGACGCGGTGTGTTCGGTCTTGGAAGATTTGGCGTCGGCGTCGTGCTGGGCAGTATCAGGCTTCTCGGCAGCCGCATCCAGCTTGGTGGCGGCTTGGTCTGTCAGCTTCGAGGAAGAAGCATCCGGCGTCGTTCCGGCGTCGGATGCGGGCAACGACAGCTTCGGCACCTGCCCCAGCAGGCTCGACAAGTCATTGAGCGCCGCCACGATCACCCTGGGCACATCCTCGGTCCTACCGATGATCGCTTGCACCGGCACCGTGATCGGCAAGGCGAGAACGTGCAGGACCGCAAAAGCCAACTGAGCAAAGTAGGACGGCGTGCCAAACGCCGGACGCGGCCCCGGGAAGTTGGACGGCAAGGGCTCCGGCTCAGGGGCGGGGGGATCGGTCTCGTCGGCAGCCGCCACCTTCTGCGTGGGCGAAGAAGCCGCTGCCGCGTCCTGCGGCGGCTGTGCCGTGGCAGGTTGCTGCGGCGACAGACCCGGTATCTCGCCCAGCAGGCCCGACAAGTCATTGATAGCCGCGGCGATAACCGTCGGCACGCCCTCGGCGCTACCGATGAAGAACTGCACAGGCACCGTGATCGGCAGTGCCACGACGTGGAAGACCGCAAAGGCCAGCTGCGCAAAGTAGGACGGGGTGCCAAACGCGGGCCAATGGGTCCCCGGGAAGTTGGTGGGCGGCGCCGGCTCGTCGGCCGCAGGCGACGACGGCACCTCATCGGTGGGCTGGTCCACCGGCGGATCGACGGGATCGGCAGCGGCCGCGTTGGCCTCTGGTGCCAGGCTGGGCAGGACCTTTGGTGTCGCCAGGAGCTTGGCGACGGTGCCGATCAGATCGGTGCTACTCGCCACCCCGGTGGCCGCCGTATTCGCTTGCGGCACCGCACCATTCTGCGGGTTGGCGACCGCCAGCAGATCAGAGAAGGACGTGAGGGAGACCGCCCGAGTCGTCACGGAACGTATTGTGGCCGTGGGCGTTGCGGAAAGAATCGGCCGAACAGTCCGCGCGTCCACGCCTGCGCCGACACACAGACTGCAGACAGCAGCAACCGCGGCAGTTCGAATACCTACGTACATAGAACGACGCTCCCCTCACAACCCGACCAGACCGTGTCCGACAAGGGCAAACTACTACCTACCCAGGCCGACGACAACACGAACAGACCGGCGGCGACTCAGTCGTCGGCGCCGGTCCGCACCGGTTGATCCGCCAGGGCAAGCACCTCGGCATCGGTGAACAACCTCGACCGGATAAGGAAACGCACGCCCTCCGGCGCCTCCAGCGAAAATCCCGACCCCCGCCCGGGCACCACGTCCACCGTCAGATGCGTGTGCGACCAGTACTCGAACTGGTCAGCGCTCATCCAGAACGGTGTGTCTCCGCTAACCTCGCCGAGCAGCACATCCGATGCCCCGACTCGAAACTCTCCGCGCGGATAACACATCGGCGCGGAGCCATCACAGCAGCCGCCGGACTGGTGGAACATCACAGGGCCGTGTTTGGCCACCAGCGACGCCAACAGCTCCGCGGCAGCCGGGGTGAATTCGACGCGGTTGATCAGAAGAACCCCGCGGCGTCGGGCGAGTAGCTCACCAAGAGGTTCTTGGTCTGCTGGTAGTGATCGAGCATCATCTTGTGGTTCTCACGGCCGATGCCCGACTTCTTGTAACCGCCGAACGCCGCATGCGCCGGGTACTGGTGATAGCAGTTGGTCCACACCCGCCCCGCCTTGATACCGCGACCCAAACGGTAGGCGTTGGTCATATCCCGCGACCACACCCCCGCGCCGAGGCCGTACAGCGTGTCGTTGGCGATCTTCAATGCCTCGTCCAGTGAATCGAACTTCGCCACGGACAGCACCGGACCGAAGATCTCCTCCTGGAAGATGCGCATGTTGTTGGTGCCCGCGAACACTGTCGGCTGAATGTAGGCACCATCCGGATACTCCGCTACCTTCCGGGCGTCGCCACCGGTGAGCACCTGCGCCCCCTCCTGCCGACCAATATCGATGTAAGACAAGATCTTTTCGTACTGGTCGTTACTGGCCTGCGCGCCGATCATGGTGTCCTCGTCGAGCGGATCGCCACTGACGATGGCCTCGACGCGTGCGATCGCCCGGGCGATGAACTCGTCGTAGATGGAGGAATGCACCAGCGCGCGGGAGGGACAGGTGCACACCTCACCCTGGTTCAGCGCAAACATGGTGAAGCCTTCGAGCGCCTTGTCCAGGAACGCGTCATCGGCGGCCATCACGTCGGGCATGAAGATGTTGGGGCTCTTACCACCGAGCTCCAGGGTGACGGGAATGATGTTCTCGGTCGCGTATTGCATGATGAGGCGTCCGGTGGTCGTCTCACCGGTGAATGCGATCTTCGCGATCCGCGGACTGGAGGCCAACGGCTTACCCGCCTCCACACCAAAACCGTTGACCACATTGATGATTCCCGGCGGCAGCAGGTCGGCGATCAGCTCCATCAACACCAAGATCGAGACCGGCGTCTGCTCGGCGGGCTTGAGCACCACACAGTTGCCCGCCGCCAACGCAGGCGCCAGCTTCCAGACCGCCATGAGTAACGGGAAGTTCCACGGGATGATCTGTCCGACAACGCCCAACGGCTCATGGAAGTGATAGGCGACGGTGTCGTGATCGATCTCGGAGATCGACCCCTCCTGCGCGCGCAGCACCCCGGCGAAGTAACGGAAGTGATCTATTGCCAGGGGGATATCGGCATTGAGGCTCTCGCGAATCGGCTTCCCGTTGTCCCAGGTTTCCGCGACGGCCAGCTTCTCGATGTTCTGTTCCATACGGTCGGCGATCTTGAGCAGCGTGTTGGATCGCTCGGCAGGCGAGGTATTCCCCCAGGCTTCAGCCGCGGCGTGGGCCGCGTCGAGGGCCTTGTCGATATCCGGCGCGGTGCTCCGGGCGACCTGCGCGAACACCTTGCCGTCGATGGGCGAGGAATTGTCGAAGTACTGCCCATCCGAGGGGGCCACCCACTCCCCGCCGATGAAGTTGTCGTACCGGGGCGCGAAAGTGACTGCGCTGCCATCGGTTCCGGGCGCTGCGTGCTTCATTGCCTGCTCCTGTCGCTGTAACATCCGAGCCCTGTGACGTACGTTACACCCCAGCTGGGACTGGGGGCACGGGTGTCGGATCGGCAACCGGAGCACCCACTTCCGCATGGGAGAACCCAGGTTCATGCTGCGTGAGCCCGCAAGCCTTTAGCATGGGTAAGTCATGTCAGCCGAACTCCAGCAGCAGTCTCCTGAGCCCGAAACCGTCGATCAAGAAGCGGCAAGCTCCATGATCAGCGTGCAGCGCCGCAATCTCATCTTCGTCGCGGTCTTGCTCGGCATGCTGCTCGCCGCGTTGGACGGCACCATCGTCGCCACCGCGCTGCCGACCGTCGTCGCCGATCTCGGGGATGCCGGCCACCAGTCGTGGGTGGTCACCAGCTATCTGCTGGCTTCCACGGTGGCCACCGCGGTGATGGGCAAGTTCGGTGACCTGTTCGGACGGCGCGCCGTGTTCATCGCCAACATCGTGGTGTTCGCGGCCGGTTCGCTGCTCTGCGGCATGGCCGGCTCCATGGCGATGCTCGTCGGCGCCCGCGCCATTCAGGGGCTGGGCTCCGGCGGCCTGATGGTGACGGCGACCGCCCTCATCGGCGAGATCATCCCCATGCGCGAACGCGGCCGATACCAGGGCATCCTAGGTGCGGTCTTCGGCGTGACCACGGTCATCGGCCCGCTGCTCGGCGGCCTGTTCACCGATCATCTGGGTTGGCGCTGGGCCTTCTACGTCAACCTGCCCATCTCGGTTGTGGTGATCATGGTCGCCGCCGGAGCCATCCCGGCACTGGCCAAGGCGTCGCGCCCCGTCATCGACTATTGGGGCATCGTCCTGATCGGACTGGGCGCCTCCGCGCTGACGCTGGCCACCAGCTGGGGCGGCACCACATATCCGTGGTCCTCCCCCGTGATCATCGCGTTGTTCGCCGGCTCCGTCGTCGCGATCGGCGTCTTCGTCTGGGTGGAATCCCACGTATCCGAACCGATTCTCCCGCCGCGACTCTTCCGCGACCCGGTCTTCACCATCTGCTGCGTGCTGAGCTTCGTCGTTGGTTTCGCCATGCTCGGTGTGATGACCTATCTGCCGACGTTCATGCAGTTCGTCAACGGCGTCTCGGCCACGGTCTCGGGCATGCGCACCCTGCCCATGGTGGCGGGCATGCTCATCACCTCTACCGGGACCGGCACCCTGGTGGGACGCACCGGCAAGTACAAGCGCTATCCCGTCATCGGCACCGCCACCATGGCCATCGCCCTGGTGCTGCTGTCCAGGATGGACAACTCGACGCCGTTCGCGCTGCAGTCGCTCTACCTATTCATCCTGGGCGTGGGCATCGGCGCCTCGATGCAGGTGCTCACCCTCATCGTGCAGAACACGGCCCGATTCGACGATCTGGGTGTCGCGACGTCCGGTGTGACGTTCTTCCGCACCATCGGCAGCTCCTTCGGTGCGGCGATTTTCGGTTCGCTGTTCTCCAACTTTCTTGCGGGCAAGCTCAGCTCGGTGAAGGCCCCACCGGAGGCCACCCAATCGCCCCAGGCACTGCACGCACTGCCGCACGACGCCGCCCTCCCCGTCATCAACGCGTATGCCGACTCGTTGGATCTGGTATTCCTCTGTGCCGCACCGGTCGCCGTGGTCGGATTCGTCTTGTCGCTGTTCCTCAAGGAAGTCCCGCTGCGGGGCGCCGACTCGAGCCTTGCCGTGGATATGGGCGAGGGTTTCGGCATGCCCAATTCCGTCTCGCCCGACAAGCTGCTGGAGATCGCTATCAGCAACGCGATGCGCGGCTTCCCGCACGTCGGTCTGCGCAAGCTGCGCGAGCATGCGGGCGTATCGATGCCGATCGCGCCTCTATGGGCCTTGGTGCAGGCCAACCGCTTCCTGCGCGCTACCGGTTCTGCCGAGGTTTCCCGGATCGCGCAGTGGTACCGGATACCACCGGAAGTCATCGATCCCGCCTTCGACCAACTCGTCGAGAGCGGCTACGCCCTGCGCACCAACGACCACGTCTGGCTCACCGACACGGGCCGGGAGGAAGTCGACAAGATCAGCGAGGCCATCAACCAGTACCTCGTCGAACGACTTTCCCGCACACCCGATTTCGAAGATCGCGCAGACAGGGAGCAGATTCAGGCCGCGCTAGAACGCATTTCGCGACGAATCGTCACCGACACCGACTGGCGCGAGAACCCTATCTCTGCACTACCCGCGGCGCCTGCGGCGTCAACAGGGCGGTGACAAGCGCCTCGATACCCGGGCGTGGATTGAAGTCCGGGGCCGGGTTGGCGAGCTGCTGGTAGATGATGCCGGTGAGGTAGTCCTGGAAAATCTCCGCGTGCAGCTGGGGGGTGTTCGGGTTCACCTTGCGCATGAGCTGCAGCGTGCGGGGAATCTGGGCATCCCTGCCTCGTTGCAAGGGCTCCCTCAGTTCGGGGTGGCTCCAGCCCTCCATGAGAAGCGCCATGTACGCCCGGACTCGAGTGCTCATCGCCCCGACGGCTCCGTTGGCGTAGGCAGTGCCGATGCCCACCAGATCGGCGATCGTGGCCGGGTTGATCTCGGTGACAAGTGCCCGCCAGAAGGCCCGGCGGAGCTTCTCGATCTCGACGATGGCACCCAGTAGCAGTGCGTCACGAGTACGGAAATGATTCGACGTGGTTCCGCTCGGAACGTTAGCCGCAGCATCTACCGATCGATAGGTAAGACCACCAACCCCCATGGTGCCCGCCACTTCGATGGCAGCGGCGACCACCTCCGCACGCCGTCCCCTTGGTTGCTCCTCCACCACTGCGAGGGTAGTACGCCATAACGGCGATATGTGTGCCAACCCTAGGATCGGATACATGCGCTTCTCAATTTGGGGACAGACCAATCAATCCTGGGCCGATCTGCTGGACATCGCCCAGTACGCCGACACCGGGACCTGGCGCGCGTTCTACGCCGCCGACCACTTCATGTCGCATGCGGACACCGCCGAGCAGCGCACCGATTTCCACGAGGCCACCGCCATCTTCGCGGCACTGGCCGCGGCCACTTCGCGCATCCGGCTGGCACCGCTGGTGCTGTCGATGACCTTCCGGCATCCGGCGGTACTTGCCAACTGGGCGGCCACCGTCGACCACGTGAGCCGGGGTCGTTTCACCCTGGGGCTGGGCGCCGGATGGCAGGAGAACGAGCACCAGCGTTACGGACTCGAACTCGGCAAACCCGGACCTCGGGTCGATCGGTTTTCTGAAGGGCTGCAGGTGATTACCGGGTTGCTGAACGAGCAGGCCACGACCGTGAAGGGCGACTACTACCAGCTGGCGGAGGGCATCTGCGAACCCAAGCCGGTGCAGCAGCCACTGCCCATCCTGATCGGTGCCACGCAGCCGCGCATGCTCGGTTTGACCGCCCGATATGCCCAGGAATGGAACCAGTGGTCCTCGCCCGGCAGCTTCCACGAGGTCTCGAGCCGGCTGGACGCCGCGGCGGAGAAGATCGACCGCGATCCGGCAACGATCTGGCGCTCCACGCAGGCTCGCATCATCGTCACCAACGACCCGCAATCCGAAGCGCGTGCCGCGGAAACCGCTGCGGCGTCACCGATTCCGGTGTTGTACGGCACCGCAGAACGTATCGCGGAGCAGATGGCACCGTGGGCGCAGGAAGGCGTCGACGAGGTGATCCTGCCGGACCACCTGTTGGGCAACGGTTCAGCGCGCCGAGACGCCTACGACGCCTTGGCCCAGGCCCTTAGGCCGCTGGCGGGCTAGCTCGTGCGGCCCGGGCGGCTCAGTTGCCCCAGCCGCGCTGGCCATCCCAGCCGCCACAAACTCCGTTGTAGCAGCCGTGGCCCCAGCCGCCCTGCCCGGGATTCCACCCGCCGCATACGCCGTTGTAGCAACCACCGCCACCACCTGCGTCACCGCCACCCGAGCCACCGGGATCGGCAAGAACGACCTGGTTGGACGTGGTTGTCGGCACCCCGGTGGTCATCACGGCGGCGGGGGCAGCAGCGATCAGCACCGCGCCGGCACCTGCAGCGAACACCGTTCCGATGAACTTCCGTGTGATTGACATATATCCATATTGCTCCCTATCGGGGAGCCTGCCAACCACCGACACGAACTCGATGCTCGTCCAATCACAAACCGTCGCTTATGTTTTCGCAGGTAGAACGCGAAAAATGCCGGTTACGAGGCGGATGCAAAAACTTGAACGAACTTCGACAGCGAGGCGTCGATATCGCTGCGCAGCGCGGCGGCCACCACCGCGCCGATCGGACCGAACATCGCCGGCCCACCCAGGTGCAGGTTGAAGTCGACGACCGAACCGGCCCCCTTCGGGCTGATGGTCACCCTGAGCTTGACCTTCACGCCACCCCTGCCCTGTCCGTCCAGGAACAGCCCGGTCGGCGGGTCGTACTTCTGCAGGGTCCACTTCACCCGGTTGTACATGCCCTTGACGCACACGATCGAGTCGATCACTGTGCCCTTTTCCAGGGTTTCGGGCAACTTGCTACGCCACGCCGTGTGAACGCTCAACCACTCATCGAAACGCCGCAGATCCGAGGCGTGCTCCCAGGCCTCCTGGGGAGGGAGGGGCACATCGATGGAGGAATTCAGTTTGGCTGCCACGTCGGCAAAGGATACCGGAGCAATATCAACGGATGGCTAGCAGTTACTGGGCGGCGGAACTCCGGCAAACCGGTCGGCAATCCATTGCACCCCGAGACGCTCCCCCTCGGGGTCCACGTGCCCCTTACCCGGCGCGACGATCTCCTGCACCGTGTCCCCCAATGCACAGGCACGTCGCACCGCGGCGTGGATCCAGCGCGCGTCGATGAGTCTGTCGGCCTCTCCGGCGTAGACGAGCATTGGCCCGGATGCCGGCCCCAGCGGCAATGCGATCCGCTTCAGTGCCCGCGCGAAGATCGCCGCGTCCTGCGCGGTGGTGCCGTGAAAATCATTGGCGCGCAATCTGCCGATGGCCGCGGCCCGCGCGGGATCCAGTCCGTTGTGGCATCCCAGCAGCAGCGCCTTGTCGTGCGGATTGTCCTGGAAGGAACCGTGCAGAAAATTCTCCGGTCTCAGCTCCGGCACGGTGACCGACAGACCCGTGAGCAATGTGGGCATCATCGAGAGCTGGCTCCAGTCGTACCGACCGTCACCGACGTGGGTGGCCATGTCGGTCAGGTCGGCGGCCGGAGACAGGTTGGCCGCCCCGACAAAATCCAGTTCCGGGGCGTAATCACCGGCCAGCTCGGCAGCCGCCCAGGTTGCCTGCCCGCCCTGGGACGCGCCGATCGCCGCCCAGGTCGTCGACGCACCGGGAATCAGCGAGACCGCGGCGCGGGCCGCGTCGATGACGTTGAAGCCCTCCGATCTCGGTTCCAAATACGGATGAGGGCCCGGCACGCCCAGCCCCTCGTAATCCGTGATCGCCACCACCCAGCCACGCTTGGTGAGGTTGCGTACCAACCAGATGTAACCCCGCAGATCGGGCGCACGGGAGACCGCGCACTCGTCGTCCAGGCCAGTGGTGCCATGGCCTACCGATACGATGGGCCAACCTAATTGTGGCGGTTCACCTTTCGGAGAAAAGACGACGCCCGTCACTTCGGTTGGCGTACCGGTGGCACCCGAGGTCGACATGTAACGGACCAAATGGCCGTCGGCGATGGCATCGAGATCCGCCGCCAGCGACAACGGCGCATCGGATAGCACCTCACCCGGCGGCGGCGAGGGAGGCTGGGGTGCAACACCTTCCGCCTCGACCCGCGCGCAGGCCGCCGTGATCAGCACCAGCGCCGCAAGTAGCGGCGCCAGCCGCTTACTGAGCGTCGCCGTCCTTAGGGGATTCGGAGCCTTCAGCTGAGTTGACCTTGTCGACCGCGCTCTTGGCGGCATCCTGCACCTTGTCCACCACCGAGGTGTACTTGCCACCGGTCTTGGAGTCGATCACGTCGCCGACCTTGTCGACGGCCTGGTTCACCTTGTCCTTGTTGCCCGCCAACAGGCTCTTGAGCTTGTCGATGAGGCCCTTGAAATCAGCCATGTGTGGGTTCTCCTTCGTCTGGGACGGCGCAACTGTAATACGAGATCGCGGCGTATGTTGGGTCGAGTGACGGACCGCGTGAAAATCGCACTGACCGGCGCCCCCGAGACCATGCTGGCCACGCTGTACGGACGGGCGCAGGACGCCAAGTCTCCTCATTCCGTTCTTCATGACCACTATGCCGCCGAGGCCGTCGCGCGCATCGACTACGACTTCTCCAAAACCAAGATCAAAGACACCCAGGCGGTCGGCGTCGCGCTGCGCGCCCGCCAGCTCGACGTCTGGACCTCGGAGTTTCTCGCCACACACCGGGAGTCGACAGTGCTGCACCTGGCCTGCGGACTGGACACCCGCGTCTTCCGGATCGATCCGCCCGACACCGTGCGCTGGGTCGACGTCGACTACCCCGACGTGGTCGCACTGCGACGCACGCTGCTGCCCGAACGCGGCGGCGACTACCGGCTGATCGAAAGCTCCGTCACCGATGATGCCTGGTTGGAAGGCATCCCCGCCGACCGCCCCACTCTCGCGGTGTTCGAGGGATTGACGATGTACCTGACGCAGGCCGAGGGCCAGTCCCTGATCCGTCGGATCACCGGGCGCTTTCCCAGTGGCCAGCTGGCGTTCGACTGCTACGGCAGCATCGGCATCAAGCTGCAGAAGCTGGTGCCCGCCGTGCGCAACGCCGGCGCCACCCTGCACTGGGGTATCGACGATCCCGGGCAGATCGAAGCGCTGCATCCCGCGCTGCGCTGCATCGAAGACCTGCACAGCACCGACGTGGCAGGTGAGGAACACCTGCCACTTTCGGGCCGCATTCAGATGAAGGTCATCTCCCGCATCCCCGCGCTGCGCGATATCGGCAGAATCATGCGGTTCAGCTTCTAGCACTCAGCGGTTGAGGACGACCATCGCCTTACCCTCTGCCACCGACTCCAGGGTCCGCAGCTGCAGCAGCTCCGGGTTCTCCCGCAGCAGCTTTGCGGTGTTGGCCATCGACCGCAGCACCGCCGCGTCGGCACGAGCCCGCTCCAGCTGAGCCTTGCCCGCCTCCCGGGCCAGCAGCGGCTCCACCAGTGCCTTACGCACCTCGCCGGACAGCATGATGTCCTTGATGACGAAGCGGGTCACCGTGACGCCCAACTCCTCGACCTCGGCCTCGAGCTTGGCCGCGGCGTCGGCGCCCAGGAACTGACCTCGCTGCGCCAGCAGCTCGTCAAGAGTCTGCGCCGCGACGGCATCACGCACCTGCAGCTGCGCCTGTAGGTAGATGCCCCAGTGCACGTTGGCCGCAGCCGCAAAGATGGCCGACTTGGCCGCCTTGTACTCGGCGACGGCCGACACCTTGACGGTGAAGCCGTCCGCGGTCAGCACATCCTGGCCAGCTACCTGTACCGACTGCGCGCGCATATCCACGGTGATCAAGGTGTCGGTACGCGGGCGCGTGTAGTGCACGCCTGGCGTCAGCACCGCCTTGAACGCACCGTCGCGGTACAGCACGCCGCGCTGCCATTCCATGATCGTGACCTTCTCGCCGAAAATGTCATCCCACATACTCATCCTTGTTCACCTCTCTTACTTGTATTGTTGTAATCCTGTTGCGGAGCAGCGCCTTCCGGACCGCATCGCGAATCGGCGGGAGGAATCGCCGCAGCGTTCCCCGCAAGACCGATCCGCGAACCTCACGGCACGCGGCCCGGAAGCCACCCGTATGGGACTCGAACCCAATAGCCTTAAGAGGGCATGCCACTAAGGCGAAGGTCCAATACGCGGTACACCGACCGGCGATGCCGGGGCGCCGCTTGATCTCCGCGCCAGCAAAGATAGCGAACCGCTCGTGCAGAGCGCATCCGATTTATTTCGCCGGCTCAGTCGTTCTCGGTGGCCCAGAAGTGACGGGGCTGGCCGGACCACTTGCCCTGCAACCACCACAGCGCCTCGATGACCGCGGCCGCCGCGATGCCGATGCCCAGCGCGGGTCCGGTGACCGCCAGGTTGCTCGGGTCGAGCATGAATGCCTTTCGCGCCAAGGGAATCGCGAAGATCGCCACATAGCCGAGGCCCGAAAGCGCCACCAATGCCACCCGCCACCACTGATAGGGGCGAGCGACCACCGCGAGCACCCACACCGCCGCGACGAGTTCGGTGATCAGTGCAGCGGTCGAGGCCTGGGCACTGTTGCCCGTGACGTGCAGGATCTGACGGGCCAACAGGTAGGACAGGAATGTCGCGACACCCACCGTCAGACCCGATGGGATCGCCGACAGCATCACCCGGCGTACGAATCCCGTCTGCGCGCGTTCGTTGTTCGGCGCCAGCGAGAGGATGAATGCCGGGATGCCGATGGTGAACCAGGCGGCGATGGTGACATGGATCGGCTGAAACGGGAACGGAACGGCGCCGTAGTGGAAGATCTTCGAACCCAGGCCCGCGAGTCCCACCGTCAGCGCCAGTAGCACCGAGTAGACCGTCTTGGTGAGGAACAGGTTGGAGACCCGTTCGATGTTCCCGATGACGCGACGGCCCTCGGCAACCACGTAGGGCAAAGTGGCGAACTTGTTGTCCAACAGCACGATCTGAGCCACCGCGCGTGAGGCCGAGCTGCCCGCGCCCATCGCGACACCGATGTCGGCGTCCTTGAGGGCCAGCACGTCGTTGACGCCGTCACCGGTCATCGCGACGGTGTGTCCATGCGATTGCAGCGCCTTGACCATCGCACGCTTCTGGTCGGGCCGCACCCGTCCAAAGGTGGTCGCGTCGGCCAGGGTGTCGGCCAACTTATCGGTGTCGGTAGGCAGTGTGCGCGCGTCCACCGCGGCACCGGACAGCCCGAGCGTCTGCGCCACCGCACTCACCGACACCGCGTTGTCACCCGAGATCACCTTGATCGAAACATGCTGGGAAGCAAAGTAATCAAGAGTTTCGCGGGCGTCGGGACGGATCTTCTGTTCCAGCACCACCAGCGCACGCGGTGTCACGGCACCGGGCGCGTGCTCGTGGTCGACGGGCAATTCCACCGAGGCCAGCAGCAGCACCCGCAGACCCTGGGAACCGATCTCCTCGGCGGTGGTGGCGATGGAATCGGCGGGATCCAGTAGTACGTCGGGCGCACCGATCACCCAGTTGCCGTGCTCACCGTAGGACGCGCCGCTCCACTTCTTGGCCGACGAGAATGGGGCGATCGCAGTCGATTTCCAGCCAGGCGGGGTGTCGTACGCCTCGGCGATGGCGGCGATACTCGCGTTCGGACGTGGGTCGTCGGCCGCGAGCTGGGCCAGCACCGCGAGGGCATCCTCGTCGTCACCACCGTCGGCGCTACGCACGTCCGAGAGCCGCATTCCGTTCTCGGTGAGGGTCCCGGTTTTGTCGGCACACACCGTGTCCACCCGCGCCAGCCCCTCGATGGCGGGCAGCTCCTGCACCAGGCATTGCCGCCGGCCCAGCCGAATCACGCCGACCGCGAAGGCGATTGACGTCATCAACACCAGACCCTCGGGCACCATCGGGACCAGAGCGCCGACCATGCGAAGCACTGATTCCTGCCAGCTGTCGTCGGTGGTGAACAGCTGGGTGTAGATGATCAGCGCGCCCGCGGGCAACAGCAGATAGGTGATGAACTGCAGAATCTTGTTGATGCCGTTACGGAGCTCGGAGTGCACCAGGGTGAACTTGGACGCCTCCTCGGCGAGCTTGGCCGCGTAAGCTTCCCGACCCACCTTGGTGGCCCGGTACGCGCCGCTGCCGGCCACCACGAAGCTGCCCGAAAGCACCTGGGAACCAACGGTCTTGTCGATGGCATCGGCCTCACCGGTCAGCAGCGACTCATCGATTTCGAGGGCGGCCTCCTCGATCACCTCGCCATCCACCACGATCTGGTCGCCGGGGCCCAGCTCGATGATGTCGTCGAGAACCACCTCGTTGGGCGGCAGCGCCGTGGCCACGCCGTCGCGCCGCACCAGCGGTCGGGTCTGGCCGACGATCGCGAGCTTGTCGAGTGTCTGCTTGGCGCGCAGCTCCTGGATGATGCCGACGGCGCTGTTGGCGATGATCAGCAGGCCGAATGCGCCGTTGATGATCGAACCGGTGGACAGCACGATGATGAGCAGCACGCCGAGAATCGCGTTGATTCGGGTGAACACGTTGGCTCGCACGATGTCCGACACGCTGCGCGCCGCACGGGACGGGACGTCGTTGGTCTTTCCCTGCGCTACCCGCTCAGCGACCTCGGCGGCGGTCAACCCGCTCGCGGTCAATTCCTCGATCGTTGCCACCCCTGCACAGTAGCGACCAGTGCATAGCGTCGCCGGTATGGACGCGGGTGATCCGTTCACCTTCCGGGAGTAATGTCAGGCGGTATGACATCGAATGAACTTCCGGACTGGGATGCCGCCTACCAGGGCAAGGATGAATTCTTCCAGGGCGAGCCGCCGTGGAACATCGGTGAGCCCCAGCCCGAACTCGCAGCGCTGATCGACGACGGCAAGTTCCACGGCTCGGTTCTGGACGTCGGCTGCGGCCATGCCGAGACCTCGCTGCGGCTGGCGGCACTGGGCCACATCACCGTCGGACTCGACATGTCTCCCACGGCCATCGAGGCCGCACGCGCCGCGGCGGCCGAACGCGGACTGGCCAACGCCAGCTTCGAGGTCGCCGACATCACCGACTTCTCCGGGTACGACGGGCGCTTCAACACGATCGTGGACAGCACGCTGTTCCATTCGATCCCCGTCGAGGCTCGAGACGCCTACCAGCGGTCGATCTCTCGCGCCGCCGCCCCGGACGCGTCGTACTACGTGCTGGTCTTCGCCGTGGGCGCCTTCCCACCGGGCATCGGCCCCAACGCCGTCACCGAGGACGAGTTGCGCGCGGCCGTCGAGCCTTACTGGGTGATCGACGAGCTGCGCTCGGCATTCATCCACTCCAACATTCCCGAGGTGAAACCGGACGTCGACTTCGAGATGCCCGTGTTCCACAAGGACGAGAAGGGACGCAACAAGCAGCCCGCGTTCCTGCTACAGGCGCACAAGCGCTAGGAAAAACGCCACCAACCGTCGGGGGCGGCGGGCTGCTGAGCATCGGTCCGCTGCCCCGGCCTGGGCACCACCACCGTGACGCCCTGTGCGTCGGCGGCGACGAGCACCCGCTCGATCGGCTCGGCCCATGGATGAAGGGCGAGATTGAACGTCGCCCAGTGGATGGGCAACAACGGCGCCTGGGGGGTCGCCAGGTCCAGGTGAGTCTGGACGGCCTCCTCCGGGTTCATATGAATGTCCGCCCACGATGTGTTGTAGGCGCCGACCGGCAGCAGCGTGAGATCAAACGGGCCGTAGTTGTCGCCGATCACCTTGAATGCCTTGGTGTATCCGGTGTCGCCGCCGAAGAACACCTTGTGCTTGGGGCCGGCGATGGCCCAAGAGGCCCACAGTGTGGTGTTGCGGGCCAGTGACCTACCCGAAAAGTGGCGCGCCTGAGTGCAGGTGAGTGTCAGCTTGCCGAGCTGATGGCTTTGATCCCAGTCCAGCTCGATCACCCGAGTCGGCGAGACACCCCAGCCACGCAGATGGGCGCCCACACCCAGCGGCACCACGAACACCGCGTTCTGGCTACGCGTCAGGGCGATAATCGAATCCATATCGAGGTGGTCATAGTGGTCGTGGCTGATGACCACGGCGTCCAGCGCGGGCAGCGTGGACAACTCGATCGGCACCGGGTGCTGCCGATGCGGACCCACAACACGCGAGGGCGAGCACCTATCGCTCCAGACCGGGTCGGTCAGGACGCGGTACCCGTCGACCTCGACGAGCACACTGGAGTGCCCGAACCAGGTGACCGCCAAATCGGCCGGCGGGCCCGAGAGCTCCGGTACCGCCAGCGGCACCTCGCCCTTCGGAGTACCCACACTGCGCCGGGTGATGACGTCCCAGACCACCGTGGTGGCCTCGGCATCCGGTGAAAACTGCCGTGCCGGTTCGGCGTTGTGGAAGGAGCCGCCACGATACTGCGGAGATCCCTTGGCGACCTCTGCGATGCGCTCCTTGCTGGCGCCCAGCGTCTGCGGGACGTCACGCAGGGCGCGACCGATCCACGTCGACGCAAGGGCTGCGCCGGCGCCAACCCAGAGCGCCCGCATGCTCAGGCTCCCTGAAAGTTGGGGGGACGCTTCTGGATTCGCGCGACCTGAGCCTCGATGATGTCCTGGCTGCTCCACGCCTTGTCGAACAGCTCCTTGTGCACGGGCCACTGGTCCTCGAACGCACCGTCGTCGTTGAGCACGCGCTTGGCGTGCTTGAGCGCCAGCGGCGCGAAGCCTGCGAGCTCGGCCGCCCAGGCCTGCGCGTCGGCAAGCTCACCGATGCGGTTGGCCATCCCGGTCTGGAACGCGGTCTGTGCGTCGAGCGGCTCGGCGGCCAGCAACATGCCGCGCGCACGGCCGTATCCGACCAACGAGGACAACCTCCGGATGCTCCAGTTGTCCAGCGCGATGCCATATTTGGCGACGGGGAACTGGAAGCGTGCGGTCTCGGAGACCACACGCAGATCGGCAACCATCGCCAGCATGACGCCCGCGCCGATGGCCGGGCCGTTGACGGCGGCGATGACGGGGATGTCGGCGGCATCGATGCTCTTGATCGAGTGCTGCCAGGCATCGGCGAACTTGTCGGGATCGGGAGCGCCGCTGGACAGATCGGCACCGGCGCAGAACGAGGTGCCCTGCCCGGTGACGACAATGGCGCGGGCGGTTTCCGCGGCCTTCGTGACCTCCTCGGCGAAGGCGATCGCAAGCTCGTAGGTGACCGCGTTGCGCCGTTCGGGGCGCTGCAGCTCAATGGTGGTGACGGGACCGTCGCTAGTTACACCAATCATGGCGACCACCCTAATATGGCCCGCATGACTACCGTCGCCGTGATAGGTGGCGGGCAGGCCGGGATCGCGGCGGGGTACTTCCTGCGGCGGCGCGGCCTAGAGCCCGGCAACGGATTTGTCATCCTCGATCACTCCCCCGGGCCGGGCGGGGCCTGGCAGTTCCGCTGGCCCACGTTGACACTCGACAACACCAATCGGATTTACCAGCTGCCGGGCCTGCCGTTCGACGAGACGGGCACCATCAAGGCCTCGACCGCCATGCCCAGGTACTTCGGCGAGTACGAGCACCGCTACGCCCTCGATGTCCGTCGGCCCGTGCATGTACGGACGGTCCGGTCGGTCGGGGGTGGCTTCGCGCTCGATACCTCGGCCGGCGAGTTCACCGCCGATGGGCTGATCAACGCCACCGGCACCTGGGACAAGCCATTCGTCCCGTTCGTACCGGGCGCGGCCACCTTCGGCGGACGTCAGCTGCACACCCACGACTACCGCAGCCCGGAGGAGTTCGCGGACCGGCACGTGCTGGTGGTCGGGGGCGGGGTGTCCGCGGTGCAGCTGCTGATCGAGATATCGAACGTCACCCGCACGTCCTGGGTGACTCGGCGCGAGCCGGTGTTCGTCACCGATTTCACCACCGACCGCCTCCGCGCCGCGGTGGCCGGGGTCGACGAACGCTCGCGGCGCGGGGAGCCGCAGCGATCGGTGGTCTCTGCGACGGGGCTGCCGTGGACGCCGGAGATGGCCGAGGCATCGCAGCGCGGCGTGCTCGCCCGGCGCCCCATGTTCAGCCGGATCACACCGGCCGGGGTGCAATGGCCCGACCGCAGTTCGCTGGATGTCGACGTGATCCTGTGGTGCACGGGATTCCGGCATGCACTGGATCATCTGGCACCGCTACGCCTGCGCAACAACCTCGGCGGCATCACCATGACCGGCCGGCTGCTCACGCAAGTCGCCGGACAGCCCGCCATCCACCTGTTGGGGTACGGATCCTCGGCCAGCACGATCGGCGCCAACCGGGCCTCACGTGCCGCCGTCGTCGAGCTGACGAACTATTTAGAAGGACGTGCTGCCTGAGGGTTGCAGCACGAACCCGTGCTTCTGATCACCCATGGACACCTGGCACGCGGTCAGGTTGCCCGCCCCGACAGCGCAGGTGACATTGCCGTAGGTGAGCTTCTGCCCGACGTTGAGCAGCGGCGCCTCCGGTTTGGTGCCACAGGACCAGGCGCCCTTGCTGATCTCGAAGGCACCGTCACCCTTCTGCGCGACGGTGCCCATCGGGCAGGTGCCCACACCGGGCAGGTTCACACCGCCCAGGCCCGGCACATTCGCACTCGCGCCGCCGATGCCGGGCACGTTCGGGGCGGTCTGCGCATCTCCCGGAATTCCGGGAACGGCGCCGTCGCAGCTCAAGCGCTGCCGGGAGTTCGGCGAGATGTTCGCCGACGCCCGGAACATGCAGCCGATGCCGTCGGGCGTGGAGAAGTGGATCGACCGCACCGACGAGTTCTCGTTGGTGACGAAGAATCCGTCCGGCGGCACCGCGGCGAATCCGTTGAGATCGGGGAAGGCCGGGTCGGCGTGCGCGACAACCGTACCCCCGGAAAGCAGCCCCACGCCTACTGCAGCACAAACGCCAGCAACATAGGAAACTAGCTTTACAGGAACATTCGATGACATGCGCAAGCTTTCGGTCTGGGTCGCCGGATTATCAGCTTTCATGATACTGGCGACCCACGCCGCAGCACCGGCGTCGCCAGATCGAACGTTTTGAGCACCTCATCGGGCAAGATGGCAGGCATGGTTGATGGCCAAGCTTCCCCGCGTGTACTGGTGGTCGACGACGACGCCGATGTGCTCGCCTCGCTGGAACGCGGCCTGCGGCTCTCCGGCTTCGAGGTGAACACCGCGAGCGACGGCGCCGAGGCGCTGCGCTGCGCCACCGAACACCGTCCGGACGCGATCGTGCTCGATATCAACATGCCCGTGCTCGACGGTGTCAGCGTGGTGACCGCGTTGCGCGCGATGGACAACGACGTGCCGGTCTGTGTGCTGTCGGCACGTACCTCGGTCGACGACCGGGTGGCAGGTCTGGAGGCCGGCGCCGACGACTACCTGACCAAGCCATTCGTGCTGGCCGAACTGGTGGCGCGGGTGAAGGCGCTGCTGCGCCGCCGCGGCGCGGTGGCCACCTCGTCCACCGAGACCATCACCGTCGGCCCGCTTGAGGTTGAGATTCCGGGCCGGCGTGCCCGTATCAACGGTGTCGAGGTCGACCTCACCAAGCGTGAGTTCGACCTGCTGGCGGTGCTGGCCGAACACAAGACGGCAGTGCTGTCCCGGGCCCAGCTCTTGGAACTGGTGTGGGGCTACGACTTCGCGGCGGACACCAACGTCGTCGACGTGTTCATCGGTTATCTGCGCCGCAAGCTGGAGACCAGCGGCGCGCCTCGCTTGTTGCACACTGTGCGCGGTGTCGGGTTCGTGCTGCGCTCGCAGTAGCCATCCATGACCACGCCCAGTAAGCACCGCAGCCAGCGGATCACCGACCTGGCGTACCGACTGCTGGAAAAGCCCATGCGGGTCTTTTCGTTGCGCACGCTGGTGGCTATCGCCGCGCTGGGGGTGATGGCGCTGGTGGTCACGCTCGGCGCCTGGGTCTGGGTGGGAGTCGAGGAGGACCAGCACAGCCAGCTGGACCGCCGCCTCGACTCGGTATCAAGCCTCGGCGCCGTCTCGAATCTGCTGAACTCGGTGGTGATCAGCTCCGATCAGAAGCTCGACTCCCCCGATGGCCTGGTGCTCACCACTCGCGTCGGCGGAATCACCAAGTCGATCCCCGGTGACGTCGAATTGCCGCAACTGAACCAGCCGTACGCCAACACCACCATCAACGGCGTCGAGTACCGCGTTCGCTCGTTCGTCGCCCCGGGCAACATCCCTGTCGCCGTGGGTGCGCCCATCGCCGAAACGCAGCGGCAGATCGACAGGTACCACATTCGCATCCTGGCGATCTGTGGCGGCGTGCTGGTCGGCACGGTGATCGTCGGGTGGGTCATCTCGCTCATCGTGGTCAGCCCGTTCCGCCTGCTGGCACAGCAGGCGCGGCTGATCAACGCGCAATCCAATCCCGACGACGTGAACGTGCGCGGCGTCCGCGAAGCGGTGGAGATCGCCGAGGCCGTCGAGGGCATGCTCGAGCGCATCAGCAAGGAACAGGAAAAGACCAAGGCTGCCCTCGAAACCGCGCGCGACTTCTCCGCGGTGGCTTCACACGAACTGCGCACCCCGCTCACCGCGATGCGGACCAACTTGGAGGTGCTCTCCACCCTCAACCTCAGCGACGACCAGCGCGAGGAAATCATCGAGGAAACGGTGCGCACTCAAAGTCGGGTCGAGGCAACACTTTCCGCACTGGAAAGGCTCGCCCAGGGCGATCTCACCACCGAGGAAGACCACGTGCCCGTGGACATCACCGAGCTGTTGGATCGCGCGGCGCACGATGCCGATCGCAGCTATCCAAATGTCGAGGTTTCCCTGGTTCCGTCGTCCACCATCTTGATGCTGGGGTTGCCCGCGGGACTGCGGCTGGTGATCGACAACGCCATCAAGAACGCCGTGCGCCACGGCGGCGCCAACAAGGTGCTGCTGTCCGCTACCAGCACCGTGCACGGCGTCGAGATCGCCATCGACGACAACGGCACCGGCATACCCGAGGCCGAGCGCGAGGTGGTGTTCGAGCGGTTCTCACGAGGCTCGACCGCCTCGCACTCCGGCTCTGGACTGGGACTGGCGCTGGTCGCGCAGCAGGCTGAACTCCACGGTGGCACAGCAGCTTTGGAGTCCAGCCCGTTGGGAGGCGCAAGACTGGTGCTGCGCCTCCCCGGGCACTAGCCCTAGCGCGCGCCGAGCAGGTCGATCACGAAGACCAGCGTCTTGCCCGACAGCTGGTGACCGGCACCCGCCTCGCCGTAGGCCTGGGCCGGCGGCACGGTGAGCTGACGGCGTCCGCCGACCTTCATGCCGGGAATGCCGTCCTGCCAGCCCTGGATCAGCGCGGCAAGCGGGAACTCGATGGATTCACCACGGCTCCACGAGCTGTCGAACTCCTCGCCGCTCTCGAACTCGACACCGACGTAGTGAACGTCGACGACCGATCCGGGCGTGGCCTCCGCACCGTCACCGACGGTGATGTCCTTGATGACCAATTCGGTGGGCGGCGGGCCTGGCTGAAAGTCGATCTCGGGTTTCGTCATGCCAGCAGCGTATCGTCCGGCCACCGATGAGCGGCCAGACCGCGCACCGTGCGTTCGACCTTGCCATCCATACCCCGGCTTTCTTCCGCCACCGCCGATGTCATGGTGGCGGTCAGTCGTACCCGGTCGGCCCGGAACAGGTCATAGCTGTACTCGAAGGGCCGGCCATCCTTGTGACGAGTTACTCGCGTGATGGCCAGCAAGGGGCGGCGGTGGGGCATGTCAAGCCATTCGGCCTCCCGCGGGTTTGCACTCACCACCTCGATCGTCTCGGTGGACGAGTCGGCCGTCAATCCGTAGCGCACCTGACACAGCTCGTAGAGGGATCCACCGAGAGGCTGTTCCAGCAGGTCCGGCACCAGCCCGGCGGGAAAGCACGCGGTGTCGACCGAGAGCGGCACTCCGTCGGCGTAACGAAGCCGCCGTACATCGAAAACCTCTGCTCCACCTTCGATTTCAAGTGCGGAACACTCGGCCGGGGTCGCGGAGCGCCGGGATGTGCCGAGTACCCGGGTGTCACTGGTGTGGCCGCCGATCTGTAGCCGGGTGGGCAGTCCCACAAGCTCGGCAACGTTGCGCTGCACCACATCGGCGCGCACGAAGGTGCCACCGCCCCGCCCGGTTTGCCGTTCCAGGATGCCCGCCCGACTCAACGGCACCAGTGCACTGCGCACGGTGGCGCGCGACACCGCGAACCGCTCCGCCATCTCCCGCTCGGACCCCAGCCGCGAGCCCGGGTGCAGCGTGCCCTGCGCGAGCATCGACAAGATTCGACGCCGCACGTCCTCGGCTACCGGACCGCCCTCCGACTCCTCCATCTGCTCAGTATCGCCGTAACCACACCTATGGGTTAACCGCCTCCGGCGATTCGGGTAACACCTGGCCACCGTCGATCACGATGGCCTGGCCGGTGATGTACGCGGCTTCGTCACTGGCCAGAAACGCCGCCAGATGCCCGATGTCGGTGGGACTGCCCAGCGTTCCGAGTGGAATCGAGCGTGCCATTGCGCCGATGTACTCTTCGCCCATCTCCACCAAACCCTCGGTGAGGATGTTGCCGGGCAGTATCGCGTTGACCGTGACCCGCCGCGGCGCCAGTTCGATGGCGGCGGTGCGCATGAAACCCAACTGCGCGGCCTTCGATGCCCCGTAGTGCGACCAACCCGGATAGCCGGTAACGGGTCCGGTGATGGACGACGTGAGTACGACGCGCCCGCGACCGGAGGCGGTCAATGCGTCCAGGCATGCCTGCACGGAATAGACGGTGCCCTTGACATTGACATCGAGCACCTCGGAAAGCTGTTCGGGCGTCATGGCGTCCAGTGACGCTTCCGGGAAGATTCCCGCATTGGCGGATAGCACATCGAGGCCACCAAACGCGTCGACGACGGTCCGCGCGGCCTGGACACAGGAGCCCGGGTCGGACACATCCAACCGGACCCCGATCACGTTGCCCGCACCTAGCTCATCCAATTCCGCTGATACCGAGGCGGTCTCATCCGATGATCGGGCGGCGATCGCGACGTTGGCTCCGGCGCGCGCGAACACCTCGGCAATCCCGCGCCCAATTCCCTTGCTACCACCGGTGACCAATACCGACTTCGTGGACAGATCGAACATCACATTTCCTCTCTCACCGAATCAGCCGACTCGACGACCGAAAACTGCTTCCCGCAGCCATGTTCGGTCACCGAGATATCGCTCTGCCAGACGGGCGGTACGTGCCCCGAATCCGTCGCTGACCCTCATCGCCGCATCCGCGTCGGCATGCGAGGCAATCCAGGCGGTGAGCATGACGCGGCGCAGCATCACGAAGACGGGGATCATGCCCAGATGATCATCGGAGAGCCTGCGCACACGCTGGTACCCATCGAGCCAGTCCGCCACGGCGACCTCAGCCTCCGGGGTGTCCTCCACCCACGACACCACGGCGCCGAGGTCGGCCATGAACCAGGACCAGCCACAGTCGTCGAAGTCGATGACCGTGATGTCAGATCCCGGTCGCCCCGGATCAACCATCAGATTGGATAGCCTCATGTCGGCGTGTATCAGACCGAATCGATCTGGGGTGTAACCGTATTCGGTAAGCCTTTGGCCAATGTCGCTCACCGCGGCGGCGATCGCCGTGTGGTCGCGGTTCGTCATACCGGGGGCCAGGCGCCAGTCACCCCAGCGCGCCTGCGGACCGAACATCGAGTCCAGATCCCAACGAAACCGGGTGAATTCCTGTGGCATGCGCCAGCGCTGGGCGTGGTCGTGCATGTGTGCCGTTAGTTGACCGAGCTTGCCGTACCCGACCACGCCGGAGGTTTCTTCGGCGGTGCAGCCGGGCACGAAGCCCATGGCATCGACGTGCAAGGTGTCCCCGTCAACGTGCACGGCGACCACATCCGATCCGTCTTGGGACCGCACAAGTTCCGGTGTGACCACCGGCGTCTCGGCGCGAAGTGCCCGCATCCAGGCCAGCTCCGAACGGATGGCGGGCAGCGGGTGGTACCCGGGTCGATGTACCCGCAGGACGATCGGGCGCTGGTCGTCAACGAGGTAGGTGGCGTTCTCGGAAAGGCTCAAGAGCCGCAGTGGCGTGTCCGGGGCGCGCCCGTAACTCACCAGGGCGGCTTGTGCGAACGCACTGTGATGGGGCGGCAATCCCGGCATGGGTCGAGTGTGCACCACAATCGCCGATCAAGCAGACCAAATCGGACCATTTAACGTCCACGAACCGAAATCGACTCAGATCGAAACATCGCGGAAACCAACCGGGACGATTTCCCTGATTCCCTTTCAACCAGGGCACTAAGTCAGATATAAATGACCGCGTCGCGCCAGAACAGCACCGCTGGGCTGATCGCCAGACCTCACCCGGTCATGGAGAAACAGCCAATACCAGACCAAATACGGAGAAGGGATCTTCCGTGAGCGACACCATCGACCCACCCGCCACCGCCAGCATGCAGCGACTCAAACCCAACGCCGTCGGCCTGGTCGGAGTGTTGTTCATGGCGGTCGCCACCGCTGCGCCCATCACCGCGATGGTCGGCAATGTGCCGATGGCGGTGGGATTCGGCAACGGCGCGTACGCCCCTGCGGGTTACTTGGTGGCCACCATCGTGCTCACCCTCTTCGCCATCGGCTACGCGGCCATGTCCCGGCATATCGTCGCCACAGGCGCGTTCTACGGATACATATCGCATGGCCTCGGCCGTATCGTCGGGCTGGGCTCAGGATTCCTGATCACGTTGGCTTACATGGTTTTCGAAGCGTCCCTGGTGGGAATCTTCTCATTCTTCGCCAACGACCTCTTTCACAGCTTCTTCAACGTCGACGTGCCCTGGGTGGTCTTCGCGCTGGTCATGCTGGCCACCAACGCGGTGCTCACCTACTTCGATCTGAACCTTGCCGCCCGGGTGCTGGGCATCTTTCTGGTGACCGAAATCGTGATGCTGTCCCTCCTGGCCCTCTCGGTGCTGGTCAGCGGGGGCGGGCCGCAGGGCTGGTCCTGGGGATCGCTCAACCCGCTCAACGGCTTTCACGATCTCGGCGGAGTGGTCCACGGTCCAGCCGGCTCCCTGGCAGTCGCGGGTTCTGCCGGAGTCGGGCTCTTCTTCGCGTTCTGGTCCTGGGTTGGGTTCGAGTCCAGCGCAATGTATGCCGAGGAGTCCAAGAACCCCAAAAAGATCATCCCCATCGCCATAGTGACCTCTGTCGTCGGTGTCGGAATCTTCTACGTCCTGGTCTCGTGGCTCGCCATCGTGGGCACCGGCCCCGACAATGCTGTGGCACTGGCGCAGGATTCCTCAACCGCCGGTGACATCTTCTTCGGCCCGGTACAGAGCCACTTCGGGATGTGGGCGGTCCACCTGTTCAAGGTGCTCCTGATGACGGGATCGTTCGCCTGCGGCATGGCCTTCCACAACTGCGCCGCTCGCTATCTGTATGCCATCGGCCGCGAGAACGTCATACCGGGGATGCGGCGGACCATCGGAGCCACCCACTCTGCACATGGCTCACCACACGTGGCGGGCTTCGTTCAAACCATGTTTGCCACCGCGATTGTGCTTTTCTTCGCACTGACCCATCGCGATCCCTACACCGGGCTGTACGGGCTGATGGCGCTGCTCGGTACGACGGCGATTCTGATTGTCCAGGCGCTCACCGCCTTCGCGGTGATCTCCTACTTCCATGTGCTGGGCAATCATCCAGAGACCGCGCATTGGTTCCGAACCCTGGTGGCACCGTTATTGGGCGGGCTGGGCATGATCTACGTCGTCTACCTGCTGGCCCAGCACGCCTCGTTCGCCGCCGGAACCGCGGCCAGTGACTGGGTCTTCGCCTCGATTCCCTGGGTCGTTGCTGCCACCGGAATCGGCGGCGTCACTTTGGCACTCGTCCTCAAGTACGTCGCACCCAACCGCTACGAGGACCTCGGAAGAACAGTGCTTGAGGAGGCACACGAACGATGAGCTTTTCCAACATCATGGATTCGAACAGTTATGCCGGACAGCACGAAGATCCGGACATCGAGTCACTGATCTCGGCGCGGCAACGCATGCTCGGCCCGGCCTACCGGCTGTTCTACGAACGGCCCGTCCATCTGGTACGCGGGCAGGGCAGCCATCTGTTCGATATCGAAGGCAACCGCTATCTGGACGCCTACAACAACGTGGCCAGCGTCGGCCACTGCCATCCGCACGTCGTGGACGCGGTCACCCGGCAGATGTCCACCCTCAACACGCACACTCGGTATCTCCACAACGGCATCGTCGACTACTCCGAACGTCTACTTGCCACCATGCCCGGCGCCATCGACCGGGTGATGTACGCGTGCACAGGTTCAGAGGCCAACGACCTGGCACTGCGAGTCGCCCAGAAGTACACGGGCCAAACGGGAGTCATCGTGACCAGTGACGCCTACCACGGAAACACCGCGGCGGTCACCGCCATCTCCCCGTCGCTCGGCGGAGATTCACTGGGTCCACATGTACGCACGGTCGCCGCGCCCGACAGCTATCGGACACTGCCGGCGGATCTGGCCGGCACCTTCGCCTCGGATGTATCCCGCGCCATCGAAGACTTGTGCTCGGCGGGCTACGGTTTGAGTTGCCTGGTGGTGGACACGATCTTCTCCTCGGATGGCATCTACCCCGACGCCTCGGTACTCGAACCGGCCGCCGAGGTTGTGCGCAAGGCAGGCGGTGTACTGATCGCCGACGAGGTCCAACCAGGATTCGCCCGCACCGGTGAGGCCATGTGGGGGTTCATCCGTCACGGTGTGGTGCCGGACCTGGTGACCATGGGCAAACCCATGGCCAATGGCATTCCGGTCTCGGCCATGGCGGCAACGTCCCAGGTGCTGGCCCCGTTCGCGCAGGAAGTGCCCTACTTCAACACCTTTGGCGGAAATCCCGTCTCCATGGCCGCAGCATCTGCCGTGCTGGATGTCATCGAGGATGAGAAGCTGCAGCTCCACGCCGCCGAAGTGGGCGCGATGCTGCGCACCGAGTTGCGTTCGCTGGCCTCGCGGCACGTCAGGCTCGCCGATATCCGGGGCACCGGCCTGTACACCGGAGTCGAGGTGGTGGTCGATCCCGGTTCTCGCACACCCGACCGTGCGGGAGCACTGCATATCGTGAATGCACTGCGAGACCGGCGGGTGCTGATCTCCGTATGCGGACAGGACGGTAATGTGCTGAAAATCAGACCCCCGCTGGCATTCTCGCGGACAGACGTGGATTGGTTCTGCACAGAGTTCGAGGCCGTCCTGAAGAGTATCGACTGACCGCGCGGAGGCCGTACAGTTCTCCCATGGGCGTCACCGAATCTGACACGTATGACACCGTAATCGTCGGCGGCGGGCACAACGCCCTGACCGCCGCTGCGTATCTGGCCCGCGGGGGCCAACGCGTGCTGTTGCTGGAGCGGCTCGACGTGCTGGGCGGAGCGGCGATATCTGCTCTCGCCTTCGAGGGCGTGGACGCACGACTTTCTCGATACTCGTATCTGGTGAGCCTCATGCCGCGACAGATCATCGACGACCTGGGCCTGGATGTGCGACTGGCACGTCGCAAGTACGCGTCATACACACCGGATCCTGCCGATCAGGGACGCAGCGGATTCCTTGCCACCACAGATGATTTCGCGGAATTCGGGGCACTGTGCGATTCAGTCACCCGGCCGCTGTGGGACTCGATGCTGGAACCGCTGCGACGACGCAGCGACATCCGCACCGGTGCGTGGGAGCAGCTGATCGAAACACCGATCGGCGAGGCGATCCGTGCGGCCACACCCGACGACCTGCGGCGCGGCGTCCTGCTGACCGATGCGCTGATCGGTACCTTTGCCAGTGCAGATGATCCGTCCCTGCAGCAGAACATCTGCTTTCTGTATCACCAGATGAATCCGTGGGATGTACCGATCGGCGGCATGGGTGCCGTGACCGGCTCACTGGAATCTGCGGCACGCCGACACGGCGCCGAATTGCGCACCGGGGCCGAAGTTTTGTCGATCAATCCCGACGGCGAGGTGAAATACCGCGCCGTCGGTGAGGAACACACCGTGGTGGGCGAACGTGTTCTCAGTGGAGTCAGCCCCACCGTGCTGGCTCGGCTACTCGGTGAGCCGTTGCCCCCCGGCCAGCCGGGCGCGCAGGTGAAAGTGAATCTGCTGTTGAACCGGCTGCCCCGGCTTCGCGATGAAAATGTCACGCCGGAACAGGCTTTCGGCGGCACATTCCATATCAACGAGACGTACAGCCAGTTGGAGGGTGCCTACCAAGATGCCTCGCGCGGGCAGATCCCCGATCCACTGCCCTGCGAGATCTATTGCCACTCCCTGGCCGACCCGAGCATCCTGTCTCCCGAACTGCGCGCGTCGGGGACTCAGACCTTGACGGTCTTCGGCCTGCACACCCCACACGGGCTCGATGCCACCGCCGCCCAACTGCAGGATGCGGTGCTGGCATCGCTGAACTCCGTGTTGGCCGAGCCCATCACCGATGTGGTGGCCACCGACGCGCACGGTCGGCCGTGTATCGAGACCAAGACCACCACCGACCTGGAAAATGCCCTCGGGATGACGGCGGGCAACATCTTCCACGGCGGGCTGCACTGGCCGTTCGCCGAAGACGACGAAGTGTTGGAGACCGCCGCGCAACGCTGGGGCGTGGCCACCGATCACGACCGAGTTCTGCTGTGCGGCTCAGGTTCTCGCCGAGGTGGCGGCGTATCGGGATTGGGCGGATATCACGCCGCCCGGGCGGTGTTGGAGGGGCGATAGCCGGATCCGGCAGAGAGGTTTCACGACGGACGGCGGCGGGTACGCACCCCGGCATGACGCGTTTTGGCTACACCTTGATGACAGAACAGAGCGGGCCAAAAGACCTTGTCCGCTACGCCATCGCCGCCGAGGAGGCGGGATTCGACTTCGAAGTGTCCAGCGACCACTATTCCCCGTGGCTCAGCTCGCAAGGACACGCTCCCTACGCCTGGACGGTGCTGGGCGCGGTGGCCCAGGCCACCGAGCGTGTGGACCTGGCAACCTATGTGACCTGCCCGACGATGCGCTATCACCCTGTCGTCGTCGCGCAGAAGGCAGCCACCCTGCAGATTCTCGCCGACGGACGGTTCACACTGGGCCTGGGCAGTGGCGAGAACCTCAACGAACACGTCGTCGGAGAAGGTTGGCCGACGGTACGGCGGCGCCAGGCCATGCTCCGAGAGGCAATCCAGATCATTCGCGACCTGCTCTGCGGGGAGCACGTGGACCGCAAGGGCGATTACTTCGAGGTAGATTCCGCCCGGCTATGGGACCTGCCTGACACACCGGTTCCCATCGGTGTCGCGGTATCCAGCGGCGAGACCGCGGCGAGTTTTGCACCGGTCGCCGACCACTTGATCGCGGTGGCACCGGACGCGGACATCGTGGACGGATGGCGGCAGGCACGCCGTTCAGCCGCCGCTCCGCAGGAAAGCCGGGTGATCGGCCAGCTACCCATCTGCTGGGACACCGACCGAGAGTCCGCGATCAAGCGCGCCCATGCCGAGTTTCGCTGGTTCGCGGGTGGTTGGCCGGTCAACGCCGACCTCCCGACTCCCGCTGGTTTCGCCGCCGCGACGAAGTTCGTACGGCCGGAGGACGTCGCCGAAAACATCCCCTGCGGTTCGGATTTCGGAAAAATCATCGAACAGGCGCGCGCCTACACCGAAGCGGGCTTTACCGACATCGCACTGGTGCAAGTCGGCGGCGACCACCAGGACCGCTTTCTGTCCGAAGCGGCCGAACCCCTGCTCGCAGAACTACGTACCTCGGTCTAGCCGCCGTTCAGGGGCGGGGGCCGGTTGCCCTCTGCAGGATCTCGCGCAGGGAACTCAGGTCCGCCTCGTCGAGTCCGACCAGTCCGGCCGGTGCCGGATCGTCCAGCTCGGCGATGGCCGCCATCAACCGCTGCCCCTCCTCGGTCAACGACACCCGTTTGCACCGGCGGTTGTCCGGGTCGACTCGGCGCACCACCAACCCGCGCTTCTCCAGATCGCTCACCGCCACGGTGGTGGCCGGGGCATCCAGCGCCGTGGCCTCGGCGATCCCTTTCATCGTCAGGGACTGCCGCGCAAGCCTTCTCAGGATGCGCACCCGACTGAACGGCAGCCCGGTCTGCTCGACCACCGCCCGTCGCCAGCCGTCACGGTTGTCGAGAACCAGGCTCGCCATGGCGCGCCACACCTCGTCCGCCAGCGGCCTATCCGACACGAGACACCTCTCGCCGGGCGGTGCCCTCGATAAGCGGCGCGAGTCTTTGAGCGGACCGTATCGCGGCCCCGGAGGTCGACACGATACCGAGCGTAGCGATCACCAGTCCCAGTCCCGCGCACATGAACCACAGAGCGGGTGCGCCGATCGAACCACACAGCGCCACACCGATACTCACCCCGACCTGACGGCTCGTTGAGGTGACCGCCGAGGCCGCGCCGGCGCGGTCCAGCGGCATACCGCTGACGGCGGCATTGGTGATCGGCGCGTTCACCATGGCGAACCCGGCCCCGAAGATGGCGAACGTCACCAGGAGCTCCCAGACGGGCGTCGCCCCCGAGACCCGAGTGAGCAGCATCGACGCGGTGAAGAACAGGGCGCCCGCGACCAACAACGACGGCCTCGCCCCGTACCGGCCGACCATGCGGCCTGAGATGGGCGAGAACACCACCGCCCCAAGGGCAATCGGAAGGTAGACGAGCCCGGTGTGCATCGCCGAGAAGTGGCGCTCGCCCTGGAGGTACAGCGACATCGTGAACAGGAACGCACTCCATGCCACGCACGCACATATCGCCGTCAGCGTTGCCGAGGCGAACGGGATGCTGCGAAAGAAGCGCAGGTCGATGAAGGGGTGGTGGCGCCGGGACTCGTACCGGAGGAACACCACGAACGCCACCAACGCGACGGCCAGCACGGCGGTCAGCCGGGGCGTCGCCCACCCGAGCGTGGGGCCCTCGATGAGCGTGAACACGATGCCGAACAGGAAGAGCACCGCGAGCGCCTGTCCCACGGGATCGATGTCGCGCATGGTGGCCGACTTGCTCTCCGGCACGAAGATCGCGGTCAGCGCGAAGGCGAGCGCACACACCGGCAGGTTGATCCAGAAGACGGCCCGCCAGCCCACCCATTCGATCAACAGACCGCCGACGATCGGGCCCAGCGCCATCGATATCCCCACTACCGCGCCCCAGAAGCCCAGCGCCCTGGCGCGTTCCACGCGACCGGTGAACACCTGCGAAATGATGGACAGGGCAACAGGATTGAGCATCGAACCGCCCACTGCCTGTAGCAGGCGTGCGGCGATCAGCAGTCCGACGGAGGGCGCCATGCTGCACAGCAACGAGCCCACCGCGAAGATCGACAGCCCGATGTGGAAGACCTTCCGGCGCCCGAGCCGGTCCCCCGCCGCCCCGGACAGCATGAGCAGCGATGCCAGCCCCAGGGTGTAGATGTCGATGACCCATTGCAGCTGTGAGGTGCTGGCACCGAAATCCGCCCGGATGGTCGGCAGCGCCACGTTCACGATGGTGGAGTCCATCGACACGATGAGCAGGCTCAGGCAGCAAGACCCCAGGATGATGATCTTGCGGCGCTCGCTCAACGCACCAATGGTCGCTTCCACGCAACCATTGTGAAACTACAACTATTAGCGATGCAAACAGATTTGCATCACATCGTCAGATACAGCAGGTCAGGGGTACTGACGCTCTCCGTAACCGGTGTAGATCTGGCGGGGACGGCCGATCTTGCCGGGCTCCGAGTGCATCTCACGCCAGTGCGCGATCCAGCCGGGCAGACGGCCGAGCGCGAACAACACGGTGAACATGCGCGTCGGGAAGCCCATCGCGCGGTAGATCACTCCGGTGTAGTAGTCCACGTTCGGGTACAGCTTGCGCTCGACGAAGAAGTCGTCGGTGAGCGCGATCTCCTCCAGCGACTTGGCGATGTCCAGCAGCTGATCGTCGCCCCCGAGCTTGGACAGGATCTTGTCGGCCTGCTCCTTGACGATGCGGGCGCGCGGGTCGTAGTTCTTGTAGACCCGGTGTCCGAAGCCCATGAGCTTGACGCCGTCTTCGCGGTTCTTGACCCGGCGCACGAAGTCGTGAGCGTCGCCGCCCTCCTGGCGAATTCCTTCCAGCATCTCCAGCACCGCCTGATTGGCGCCGCCATGCAGCGGGCCCCACAGCGCGTTGATGCCGCCCGAGATGGACGTGAACAGGTTGGCATCCGAGGAGCCGACCAGCCGCACCGTCGACGTCGAACAGTTCTGCTCGTGGTCGGCGTGCAGAATCAGCAGCATGTCGAGGGCCCGGACGATCTCCGGATCCACCTCGTACGGCTCGGCCGGCAGACCGAAGGTCATCCGCAGGAAGTTCTCGACGAGCGTCAGCGTGTTGTCCGGGTACAGGAACGGCTGCCCGACCGACTTCTTGTAGGCGTAGGCCGCGATCGTCGGCAGCTTCGCGAGCAACCGGATCGTGGACAGCTCGACCTGTGCGTCGTCATGCGGGTCCAGCGAGTCCTGGTAGTAGGCGCTGAGTGCGTTCGCGGCACTCGAAAGCACCGGCATCGGGTGCGCGTTGCGCGGGAAGCCGTCGAAGAACCGCTTGAGATCCTCATGCAGCAGCGTGTGCCGCTGGATCTTGGTGGTGAAGTCTTCCAGCTGCTGCGGCGTGGGCAGCTCACCGTAGATGAGCAGGTAGCTCACCTCGATGAAGGTGGACTTGTCGGCCAACTGCTCAATCGGATAGCCGCGGTAACGCAGGATGCCGGCGTCGCCGTCGATGTAGGTAATGGCGCTCTTCGTCGACGCGGTGTTGACGAACCCTGCATCGAAGGTGGTGTAGCCGGTGTCAGCCAGCAGCTTGCCCAGCGCGAAGCCATCAGAGCCCTCGGTCGCGCGGACGATATCCAGCTTGGTTTCGCCTCCGGGGTACTGGAGAGTAGCGAAATCATTGTTGTCGGCCACAGGCATCCCTTCTGAGGTTGAGCGGCTCCGTAAGAACGTTCATAGAGAAGGTAGTCGCTCGCTCCACACGGCGCCTGGTCAGGGTCGAGGTCGGGCCTCAGCGCCGCCGCGAAGGGACCGGCGCCCGCCTCTCCTGCGCACCGTCGCGAGCGCGCCATCCCACAACAACATGGCACCCGCAGCGATGACCGTCGGCCTGAAGGTGTCCTTGGCCAACCCGGCCGTCGCGGTGGCCTTGGTCGCGGCGCTGGCCTTGGACATGTGCCCCGAGTCAAAGGGCGGCTGCGGGTCGTACTCGATGCTCAACTGAATCGCCTTGGCCCGTTCCTCGCCGGCGATCTGCCCCGCAAGCCACAGCCCCAGGTCGATACCCGCCGATACCCCGGCCGCGGTGACCACGTTCCCAGCGCCCGCGCGCACGATGCGCTCGTCGCCGACCGGGGTCACCCCGAAGGGCTTCAGCAGCGGCAGGGTCGACCAATGCGAGGTGGCCCGCTGGCCTTCGAGCAGACCGGCCGCCGCCAGCACCAGCGAACCGCTGCACACCGAGGTCGTCCAGGACGCCGTGGGGTGCACCCGGCGCAACCAGTTCAGCACCTTCTCGTCGCGTGCGGCCGTGGTCGTGCCCGGCCCGCCGGGCACCAGCACGACGTCCGGTGCGGGAGTCTCGTCGAACGAGTGCGTGGCGCCGATGACCAGCACCCCCGAGTCCGCGGTGACGGGTCCCGGCTCATGCCACACGAATCGGACCTCGGTATCGGGCATGAAGCGCAACACCTCATAGGGGCCGATGAAATCCAGCGCGGTGAAATCGGGGTAGAGCACGATCGCGATCTGAGTCGCACGGGAAGTCATAGCGGAGCCCTTTCGGTTCGGTGGAAGGTCTTGCGGTACTGGTCTGGAGATACGCCCATACGGCGAACGAAGTTGCGGCGCAAGGATTCGGCAGACCCGAAGCCACAGCGGCCCGCGATCACCACCATGGTGTCGTCGGTCTCTTCCAGCTGACGCCGGGCCGCCTCGGACCTGATGCGCTCCACGTAGGACGACGGCGCCTCGCCGACCTCGGCGGTGAACACCCGCGTGAAATGGCGCGGGCTCATCGCGGCCAGTCGGGCGAGCTCGGGAACCCGATGCGAGGCACCGGGTTCGGCTTCGATGGCCTCCTGGACATCTCGAATCGGCATGCGCTTGGCCCGGGGCATCCACACCGGCGCCGCGAACTGGGACTGCCCACCCGGGCGGCGCAGATAGAGAACGAGCCAACGCGCGACGGTCTGCGCCACCTCCGCTCCGTGGTCGTCCTCGACAAGCGCCAATGCCAGATCGATGCCCGCGGTCACCCCGGCCGCCGTCCATGTCTTGTCCGAGCTGCGGATGAAAATCGGATCGGGATCGACTGTGACGCTGGGAAACTCGATTGCGAGCGTCTCGGCGATAGCCCAGTGTGTGGTGGCGCGACAGCCGTCCAGCAAGCCCGCCTGCGCGGCCAGGAACGCCCCGTTGCAGACACTGACCACCCGCCGCGCAGAGTGCGCCGCGGCACGGATCCATTCCATGACGGCGCTGTCTCGTTGGACGGCGGGTACCCCGACACCTCCGGGTAGGAGCAGCGTGTCGCATCCCGCAGTCAGGTCCGACAAAGGGCGAGTGACCAGCTCCAGGCCCGACCCGGTGGCCACCGGCGCACCGTCGCTGGATACCAGCGTCACGTCATAGCCGGGCACACCGGTCAGGTAGCGCGAGGCGGTCGCGAACACCTCGTACGGGCCCACCAGGTCGAGGGCCTGAACCCCCGGGAACCCCAGGATCACCACCGAGCGCGCCATGTCCTCAGTGTTCGCCACCTGGGCAATGGCGTCCAGGTCGGGTATCCCACAAATTAGGACATCAGGATGTCGGCAGCCACTGTTCTGCGGGCGCCGCGAGGAGTCGCTGGATGACTGTGACCGATCGAGTCATCGACAGAGTCGATTGTGGTGTGGCCCCTACTCGACATGAGCATCACCACGTTAGTGGCCACAAGCCTGGCTCCATACGGAGCTCTCGACCTCGTAGCTGTCGTAGATCTCCTGCGCAGCAAGCAGATCCGCATGGCTGGCCTTGCCCTGGTCTATCTGCTCTAGGAGCCGAAAGAACTGGAACCGTTGAACTCCCGGCATAAGCACGATCAGCAGATGTGCAGTATCTTCGGCGAGCGTTCGGAAGGCATGGACCGTATGAGGCGGGACATAAATCGTGTCCCCGGCCACTGCGGTCACCAGTGTCTCGCCATACAGCATCTGGACCTGTCCACCGAGAATCCGGAATAGTTCACCGGAAAGCGCATGATAATGCGGTTCAGCGCCAATAGTGTCTGGGAGCAGCCGAACTTCGATGACGCTCGTGTGTCCATCGGTGGCCTCAGAGTCCAGGACCAGGCTGGTCTGGTTAGCAACCCCGGCAAGCTCCAGGACTTCCCGGTCGTCATATCGGACAAGAGGCATGTCACCAGCTCCGAGTCGATCGAACGTCATGTCGTCCCTTTCCCTCTGCTCACTTACTCCTACGTGTTATACGCGGCCTTTCTGCGAGTTCGCTGGAAAACTCCGTGTCCCAGCGGAGGGCAAGTCGACAGCCTTGACTCATTCCGAGAGATAACGATGCGATCATCGGCAAAGGAGGTTCACGACTACCAGGCCCAAGGTCCACTCACCTCGACATTCAGCGTCCCGGTGCCCCACGTGCAACGCAGAGAAGGAATAGCGCGAACCCGTGTGCCCGCCCCGCCAGTACAAGCGACTAGCTCCCATGGGCGGTAGCGAAGAGGTCGCACCACCTGGCCCTCCGCCGGGTCGCCGAGCGTTCAGCGAATCCGGGTTCATCGTGCATGACGAGCCAGGTTTCGTCTCAGCACCGGGGGAGGCCACTGCCACCCCGATGCCACCACCGCGATCGACAATCTTTTCCTCGGCGCTTCATACGTCCCGACGGAGAGCGGGATCGATTCTGTGGGTAGCGCGAACGAGGCCGGTAAGCGCGCTGCGCAGGGCGTGCTTACCGCAAGCGATTCCCTAACCCTCATGCCGAAGATCTTCGAACACTCCATCTCTGCCAGGACCAATCAGATGCCTTTGGCGTCTTGACGACCGCAGATACGCCAAAGGCAAGCGCAACGTCTTCGCCAACCGAGGGAAGCCGTATGGACGGCGATCATGGACGCCGAGCTGTGGCCAGTCGGCCTCATCGACTTCAGTCCAACCGCCGGAGCAAATTCAGTAGCCGGCTCATCTCTGGAAGCCATTGATTATCAGATGCTTTCGGTGCGTATACATGCCCTGAAGCGGGGCGTTTCTGCGACAGTTTTGGGAGAGACGGTCAGGACTCCGACAGTGACACCGGCGGCACTTCGGCGGTCGTGAACATCTACGGTACGAATGTCGATGCGCCAGCCGAACGCATCCTCCTGAACATCCTTGGCGCAGTAGCCCGCTAGATCTACGGGAGAGCGAGAAAGGTCTTCGTTCAACCGAACCCGAGAGTGCGGCCGACAACTGGTGATCGTCCTGACCACTTCGCGCGGGTCACCACAGCTCGATAGCAGATCGATAGCTCATCGGCGTAGATGCGCGGCATTGTCACAGCATATATCCATGGCATGGATAACAACGGTGGTTTTCAAGTTAGCCGCTTACTAGTAGGCTTCGGTGATGGTTGGGGGCAACCATCACTTGCAGGGGAACTATGGGTGAGAAAAATGCCACAAAGTGGCCATTCAAAAACTGGGGCATCGTAGGCGGCGGCATTCTTGTCGTACTTGGGGCCGCAAACTCCACCAGCTGGGGCGTCGAAGAACAGGAACGCCAGTTGCCACCACCCATAGTGTCCGAATCGCCAAACCTCAACCCAGCCAATAACTCCCCTGCCCAATGCCAGGCACAAACCGTTCCCGTGTGTGACGGCATTTTTCGTGTGGCTGGCGACCAATCCAGCACCGGTATCACCACCGGATGGATCAGTACCGACGGTCCCACCCCCAACAGTCAGCAGCACTGCACATGGCTGCGACTCTCCGGTCCCGAAATGACCGTGCACAACACGATCGCCGCGGGCACAGTCAAAGAAGGCGCCGCCAACGTACTGATCAAGCCCAGCGACTATGCGTTTGCAACCTACGGCTGCAAGCCCTGGAGGAAAGTCGGATAGTAATTCGACATAACCTGGATACTGCACCCTGAAAACGTTCGCACACAAGTTCTTTACGTACATTCAGGATTCGACCCTCGCCGCGAAGGTCACGAACTGCTACACAACGTCATGAGGACGTGGGTACTAGCGGCGCTACAACACATTGAGGCCTGCTGCTCCTCGGCGACACCAACGACTAAGGCTTAGAAGTCACCGATGCACCGTCCCATGTCGCCCCAAACAAATGAAGCCCGACTCCGAAATGCCCAGAAAGTACCTGGGTTGCATACGCGATCTCAGCAGCACGTCAAACGTATTCGCGTTAACCTCGTAGCGTGGATTCCGATGCTGCCCGGGTACGGGCACGCGATGTCGACCGGCTGGAGGTCATGGCCGCTTTGGATACCGCACTCGCGGACGGACAGCTACATCACGCTGAATACCGCGAACGGGTTCAGAAAGCTCAAAACGCCGCTACCTTGAGCGAACTCGCAACAATCACCGCAGACCTTCAAGCCCACCCCGTTGCACTCCCAGCACCAGCGCCGGCACGCCGCCGCAGAAGTCTCTTGGTGGCGGCGAGCGGTCTGACGGCCGCAGCCGTGGCGGTTGCCGGATTCTTCGTAATCAACGCATCACCGACCCGCCAAGCTGCACCACCGGCCGCAGCGCCCGTACAAGTGATCAGCCCCCTCGTCTCCGGTGCGCTCTTGAAAGCAGATGGGCTGCGCGAGATAACGAACGCGACCCGCGCCCGGTTTCACACCACCGTCGTTCTCGGAGTGCACGTCTATGGCGATAATGCTCAGCTGCACGTGCTCGATCCAAGTTCACCGACCGGCCTGACTTACTACGACTACTCAGCCGGCGGCCGCTTCCACAACCCACAGGTATATGGCGGAACCTCAGTCAATTCAGGGCATGCTGGTCCCATAGATCTGGCGGGTATAGATGTGGACGCTGTAGCTGCCTTGATCAGCTCAGCACCAGAGCGCCTCGGTCTAACACCGGGCAATGTCGGCAACGATCACTTCCGCGTCACCATCGGAGGAGACGACGGCGGCGAAATCTGGATAGGCGTGAACAACAACGGCCTGGACTCCCACCTCGTCGCCGACCTCGCCGGCAACATCAAAGGAATCCACCGCTGCCAATGGGGCTGCTAAGCCAGATGGCCGACCCGGCCTCGCCCTAGATAGCGGTCAAGAAGCCTTCCGAACGCTCGCCGAAGATACTGCCCATCTGCTGATCGTGCTAATGCCGGAAGTTCAACGGTTCCAGTTCTTTCGACTCCTAGAGCAGATAGACCAGGCAAGGCTATCCATGCGAATCTGCTTGCTGCGCAGGAGATCTACGACAGCTACGAGGTCGAGAGCTCCGCATGGAGCCAGGCTTGTGCCCACCAACATGGTGATGTCGAGTAGGGGCCACACCACAATCGATACCGCGGCTAGGCTGATCGCGGCGGATCTGCGTGCGCAGACCGTCTCACCAGGGGCGCGGTAACCGCCCCCGTTCGCGTCGCCATCCGGCGTGGCTGCCCGGATGCCATCTCCACGATGTCGGGATGAACGGCCACGCCAGCGGCACGGCACGGCACAGCGCCCGGTAGGCCGTCTCGTCGGCCCGGTTCCAGCGGATCCCAAATCGCTTACGCACCTGGGCAGGCAGGCCTCCATAGATGGTCAACCGAAGTGGAGGCGCCAACGCCATCCGCATCGGTGTGGTGGGCAGTGCGAGTTTGGCGGCGGGTTTCAGGTAGGAAGCCACCGGCAGATAGGGCGACTTGCTCATGTCCGGAACGGCACGCCCCTCGATGACCTTCATCAGGTAGTCCGCGGCGGGGTTGGGCGTCAGCACTTCGTCGCAGTAGCGGTCCCACTCCTGTTGGAAAGCGGCCCTATTCGGCGGCAGCGGCTGCTCACTCATCGCGTACCGGCGATACCACTCGATGCCTTCCTGGTAGAGCTGCTCGCGCTGCGCGTCGGAGAGCCGATGACGGGAGTACCTGTCGATGGTCTGTTCGACCATCACCTGAAACGTGGCATGGGCCCACCAGAAGGTTGTCGGGTTCAGCGCGTGGTACCGGACACCGTCGGGTTGGACTCCCTTGATGCCGCGATGAAAGTCGCGCACCTTCATGCCGGTACCGGCGGCGGGATCGTCGTACACGGTGCCCAGGATCGGGGGCAACGAGCGGAACACCCTGTCGACGGGGTCTGCGAAGAAGTTCGAGTGCTCGATCAACGCGTACCCGATCGCAGGATCCATCGTTTGCAGCAGCCCGGCCGTACCGCCGGTGAAGGCAATACGCATATCGCCCGCCCACCGCCACAACAATGAATGACGGCCCAGCTGCGCGCCCGGCGCGATAGAAATGACATCCACTGTTGTTCCGTCAGCTTGATGGTTCATGTATCAAATCCTTTGCGCGTCCGGCCAGATCGCTCTTGCGGCGGGCGATTCACAGAACACCGGCGAATCGCGCCAGTCCATGTCGATTGCCCCTAACCCGGCTTGTTTGTGGGCGACGCAGCGCGCGGTACGGACCTTGCGGGTGTCAAGATCGATGTCCTCTGCAGAGATCGTTATAGTGACGATCTGCGTATAGCCTGCGGCAGTTGGCAGATAGAAATCGAGATCACGACTGCTGAGCGCGCCGCTGTTCGTCACGACATACCCGTCTCCGCTGCGATACACGGCCTGGCCCATCATCTGCGTCCGCTCGAAGTGTGTGGCTTCTTTCTCCGCTCGCCACAACGAGAATCGGGTATTGTTGGCGCCATTCAGTTTCCGCTGGGAGATCGGTATGAGGAGTTCGTCACGGCCATCGCCGTCGACATCCTCAAGTCCTACAGGCGAGGGACTGCTGATCTCCAACAGTTCGTTGATTGTCTGGAGCTCTCCCCCTGACGGGCTCAAGACGACGACTCTGACCGCTAAGGGACTTGCGGTATCGCCTGCGCTCCAATAGGTCACGTCGAATTTCAGCCCTGAACCATCTGTGGAATGAAGACGGCAATCACGATGCGGAATCGCGGCCTCCGGAACCAATGTGGTTTCCCGCCACGGACAAATCGGCAATTCTGCGTGTGCAACAGCCGGCACCCAGGACAGACTCGACATGAATACAGTTATTGCTAACAGCATCCCGCGTAACACTGCGGTGCTCTATCGACTTCCACGTGTAGGCGGTTGGGCCACCGGGGAGCCAGGTAAAGAGGGCGATTGATGGAGGTTGCCCGGGCCATTTCGCACCCTAGGTCCGATATCGGTGATCTGCCAGGTGTCTCCGTTCTTGTCGACAGTGATCTGCAAGACGAGTGTGGATACGCGCGGCTCGGGATTCTGGAGATTTCGGATGGTTTGGCCCGCCGTCACCACGACCTGATACACATCGCCGGGCTGCTCCGTTGCCTCTGCACTGATGATGTCGCCGCTTGATGTCACCTGTGCTTGCATCATGATCGCTTTGAGTATCGTGGTGGCGTTGACATATTTGTCCTTCAGTGAAGCTGATACGCCATCTTCGACGGAGCGGAAGAAGCCGTCAGGATCCTGGTAGCTATAGGTCAAGGATTTCAGCGCATAGTCCTTAGCGAGTTGGGTGGCGGCCTCCCGGCTCTGCTTGTGACGTTGTGCCGTGGTCTGCTGATCGTGAAGCGTCTGGTACTTCGAATATCCGAACGCGCCCATGACTCCGCCCACGAGGACCAGGCCGGCGGCTATCCAGGCCCACCCATTTCGCGTCCAGAGTGACACATCGTGTGGGCCTTCTGGCGGTGTGCCAGGCTCTGTCGCCTTGACCGATTCGGCGTCATCGAGCACAGATGTGGTCATGTTGAATACTCCTTGATCGTTGTTCAGGGTTGGGGCCATTCAGGTACGGCGAGATGCACTCGCATACCGCCCTCATCGGCAAATGTGGAGTCCCAGAAGTCGAGCCAATGTCCGGCGTCGAGCTTGACATTGCGCAACGGCTGAATCGTCGGCTCCAACGCGGTCATGAACGTGGTCATCGGACCGGATACGGTGTCTACGTACTCGATCAGTCTGTCGATCCCCGAGACGACCTCACCGTTGTCAGCGAATACATCTTTTCCATCGTTGTTCAGTCTCTGCAGTTGCATCAGCAGCTTATTGAACTTCTCCAGCGTTGAAGGAAGAGCGGCACCGGTTTGGGCGAGAGCCTGCCCGGCGTCGACGTCGCCGAGTCCGCTCGTCATGGCAGCGAGGTTATTGAACAATTGACGCATCGCAGGCTGGTCGTCGTTCACCATTCGCGCGAAAAGCCCTGCCGTTACGGCAAGATGGTCAAGCGCGGCCGTGTTGTTGGTGAGACCCGCTCCGAGGTTGCGGACTATTGTTTCGAGGTCTTGAGGGTCCAGTGCCGAGATCAGCGCATTTCCCTTGGCGAGAAGTTCGGCGACGGTGTAGGTCGGGCGGACTTGTGCTGCGGGGATTGTCGCGCCGTCGACGAGGTAGGGCGGCTCGATCCGTTGTGGCCTAAATTCGATGTATTGCTCGCCTGCAGCCGACAGATTCTCGATGCTGATCTGGCAGTTTGACGGCACGGGCTGAGCTGCGTCGAGTTCGATCGATACTCGAAGTTCGCTGGTGGTAGCTCTAATGGCAGTTACTTTACCGACCTTGATGCCGCGCATGGTGACCTGCGATGTCGAAAGAAGTCCGCCAGATCGATTCAGCAGCAAGGTAACTCGGGTTCCCGGCCCAGTGGCCTGCGTGTCGAACACACCGAACGCCAGATACCCGACGGCGCCCAGGCAAATAGCAAGCAAGACGGCCAGTGTCGCGGCCGTGACAGCCCTCATCGGAGTAGCCCCATTGTCTGCATGCGACGGACAACCTCATCGGCGCGCTCGGCCGGATCAACGCCGAGTGATTGTCCCGGGGTGTTGATACCGGTCACCGTGTATTTGGGTCCGCCGTCCCCAAAGAAGGGGATCAGCCGGTCGCGAATCAATCGGACTGTCTTGTCCGCGAGGACCGGGATTGTCGTATCCGCGGTAGTTGCGGTGTTGAGGAAGGGGGTGAAGTAGGAAATCATCTGGAGAAAATCGGGCGTCACGGTGTCAACCAGCGGGCGGGCGTTTGTGGAAAGTCGGCCAAGTGCCACTACGAGATCCACAATGCCGACAGCAACTTCCGCCAACGCGCTCAGTTTCTGAGGACCCTCGATCAGGAGTCGCTGGAAGGGGCGGGTGTTTTCGACAAGGCTCCCGGTGATGTTCTGCAGGCTGGTGATCATCTCGTCGATGGTCTGGCTGTTGCTCGCCAGGTCGTGCAGCATTCCGGTCAGATTTCGGTGAATGTGGGTCAACTCCTCAGGTTGAGGAAATGCCTTGTTGACGTTGATAATTGTCTCTTGCAGGGTGTTCAGCGTGCCACCACCGATGTACGTCGACATCGACCGCAACAGGTCCTCGACATTGCTTGCCGGAGCGGTGTTCTGCAGCGAAATGGTGTCGCCGGCATGCAGCTGCTCTGGTGTCGGCCGATCCGGCGCGATCATCGCTATGTAGATATCACCGAGCACTGTTGCCTGACGCAGCTCGGCCCTCGTGTTAGCAGGAAGTATTGTGCCACCATCTATTTCGACATGCGCTACAGCCGTAGTGTCGACGAGTTCAAGGTGATCCAATACGCCGATCTGGATGCCGCCAAAGTCAACCTTGGCCCTCCCGGGGAGGTTCAGCGCGCTGGAGAACTCGATTCTAATCGAGTAGCCGTTGCGAGGGGTATAGCCTCCGGGCACCGGCATGCGCGTGGGGTCCAGGGCAGTCGACGAGCACCCCGATATCAGCACGATGACAGAAATCGGCAGAGCTACCAAGAATTTTACTGCTCGCCTCATGACAGGGCGCCACCCATGATCAGATTCGTCAGTCCCAGCGTGACGGGATCGGATGCGGTGCCGGGTGCACAGGCCGTGCTCGCGCCAGGTGTGCCGCGTTCTCGCAATCCGGCGCAGATCGCACTCGCCTGCTCTGGCGAGATGGCCACCCGAGGTGGCACATAAGTTACGTTGTGAGTGGCCATATTCGGAAGGTAGAAGTCGTCCGCGAGCCAGTTGACGCCAGGGGGCAGTGTCGCGAAGAAGCTAAGCAGGTGTGGCGTATAGGCGTTGAGGATGTCACGCAGCCAGGGGAACAGTTTGTCACCAATGTTGTGCTTACCGCGACCGGCCCATCGATTAACTGCCTCCGTGAGCACCGGTATCAGGTTCACGAGGTGAAATAGCGCGGTACCAAGACCGTCTGCCAGGCCCTCGACCAGCCTGGTCGAGCCCACCAGCGTCTGCATGACCGTGCGGAAGTCGTCCCAGTGTCTGAGCCAGTCCGACGTGATGACTGTGCCGTTCTCCAGTAATTCGCGATAGGAAGCGTCTGCCTTTCGTGGGTCCCCGACCATAGTCGTCAGCTCGATAAGCATCCTGCGGAACTCACTGCCCGTACCGTCCACGGAACGTGCTGCGGCATCAAGACTTTCACCGATCGCGCGAATGCCCGGGGCTTGCCTCAGGTCTGGCCCATGATCTGGGCCGATGATCGTGTCGGCAAGGTTGCTCATTGCTGCGAACGACTCGGTGACGCTGATGGGGGTCCGGGTTCTTTCCGCCGGTATGCATTCTGCCCCCGTGAACTCCGGTCCTCCTCGGTATGGAGCGCTCAATTCGACACTGCGATTGGCCATTACCGACGTGGTGTAGCTGGCCGCGCCGATGTCTGCGGGTAGGACCATATCGTCGGGAACCGTAAACTCCACGCGCACATGGTCGGGCATGTTGGAGACTGACACGATTGAGCCGATCTCGACACCGAGCAGTAGGACCTTGTTTCCCTTATATAAGCCCGAAGCATCGTTGAAATCGGCGCACAGTGTCCGTGGGCTCGACAGAAATGGCGCTAGAGCACTATCCAGATACGGTCCGACTGAATTTCGGAAGGCCTGTTCAACGGCCGTGCGCGGCGCCGGCATCAGCAGCAGACTGACAACCGTTGCGATAGCAAGGCTGATCGCAGCCGCTCGTTTCAGGCGAGTCTTACGTGCGGAGGTCATATCAGCACTGCCTAAAGAAGTGAGGCAGGCAAATGTCTTGCCCCGGAATGACTCTGTCGCCTTCGTTAATCGTTATGCCGTTGCCGCTGAGCATAGGCCCGACTATCTTCACGATCTGACCCAGCTGATCGGCGGCCTGCCCGACCTTTTCCGGATAGGCGAACAACGTGTCGAAGATATCGTCGATACCGTTGAGCATCGGTTTGAAGTCGCGCTCGTAGGCGATTCCGATTCGGTCCAGCATGCGTGACAGCTCCGCCAGCTGAGTGAATAGCTCGACGATGTCGACCGAGTTGGGCGTATATTTCCGCCCTATAACTGCGAATTGGTTCAGGAGTGCGGCAACCTGGTCTCCGCCACTTGCGAATGCGCGACCGTACTCGTTGATGTAGTTCAAGTCGCGTCGATAGTCATCGCTCGACTGACTCAGAGTATGGATCAACGTGCGAGTGGACCGGAAGAAGTCGCGTAGCGAGTCCGGGTACGCGTGTGCCGCATCGGCGATTTCGACGTAGGTGTCGTGGATGGTCTGCCCGTCCACCTTCTCCACAAGCGGTGTGAACTGCTGGAATATGTCGTTGATCTCGAAGGGTACGGAAGCATGTTCGGGTGGAATAGGGTTTTGGCCCAAGGGAATCGAGCCTTTAGGCGACAAAGCAAGATAGTGGCCACCCAGCGGGGTGAGCAGCTTGACGTCGATTCGTGATTCCGAACCAACCTTGACCGTCTCTTCAACCGCAAACTTCGCTTCCACTACTGCCCCGGTAACGTGAACTCGGAGAACCTTCCCCACCGGGATACCCGCGACACGGACCTCATCACCCGCACGCAGCCCGCCTGAGCTGTTGAGCTGCGCAGTGTATGTGGCCTTTCCGGCCGGATTGACGAATGCCACCCCGGTGGCGATGAGCGCTGCGGCGATCACCAGTACGCCGATAACTCCTGTGCGGCGATAGCGGAGCTGAGCTTGCTCGTCGTCCAGCACATGTTTCTCACGCCTTCTCACCATTCTCATTTGCAGATCACCAAATTCTGTTCGGCAAAAGAGATTTCGCCGATTCCGGGCAAGGTCGCTACGCCATTGGAACACTTGAAGCTCGGTGTGACCGGCTTGTCCTCGATGAGGGAATCCCGCATTCCCTGGATTAGGTCTGGCAGCAATGAGATACCGGCCATGACGGTTGGGGTTTGTGGGAACATCCGGCTCATGATGTCGAATACCGGCATGTTCGCCCCGTCAATAGTGCGTTCCGCATAGCCCAGCATGTTGTTGAGGTTGCGCAGTAGTGGCAGCGCAGTCGTGACCGCGGTGTTAAAGTCATCGGCCTTCTCGGCGAAGGTTCCTAAAACGTCGCTGAGCGAATTGATGAGATATACGAGCTGTTGTGACGTTCCACCCAGCTCCTGGGCTACCTGACTAAGATTGTGGATGATGGTGACCAGGGCGGCTCGTCGGTTGACTGCGACCTTCATGATCGCATCGACATCTCGCAGAACTGGCCCAATTCCGTCGTCGTCGCCTTGGATAAGGCGCAGAAGATTCTCGCCGAAACGATTGAACTGAGCCGGGTCCAACGTCTGGAAGATAGGTTTGAAACCGTTAAATAGCTTGGCGACATCGAATGACGGAATCGTCTGCCCCACAGGGATATTTGCGCCAGCTGCTAGCTCTTCGCCGCGGACGGCAGGCTGGGCGAGTTCAACGTATCGCTGGCCGAGTAGCGATTGGTATCGAATCGCCACGATCGTCTCGGTGTAGATTGGCCGGTCCGACTGAACGCTGAAGTCCACCCGGGCGGAGTCACCGTCGAGACTCACCCGGTCGACCTTGCCCACCTGGACGCCCGATATTCGCACATCATTACCTGTGAAGAGACCGGATGCGTCGGAGAAGTTCGCACTGTAGTGCCGCAAGGAGCCTTCGACTGGGCTTCTCAACGCGGTGACGATGACCAGCCCGAGCACTATCGAGAGTGCGATGACGCTTGTCACCGCCATCAACGTGCGCCATGAGTTCCTCATTGGTGACCTCCTGGAGGTTGTGCGCCGGCGGGCGGTAGAGCGGCAGCCAATCCTGGCGCGGCATCGAGATAGAGCTGGATTTGCATCCGAATACGGCCGTCCCGCTGAGGGAATGCCGAGCCGGTGCGATCGAGCAGCCCGGAAAGCCGGTCGTAGGCAGGCGCAATCGAGCCCAGCGCGTAGGTGAACGGCACCAACAGATCAAGCAACGAGTTGGCAAAGGGCATCGTCCAGATGCTGTTGCGCGCAAAGGCATCGCTGGCCTTTAGTGCGATCCGAGCTACCTGATTGATGATGTCTCGGGTCGCTTTCCCGCCTCCTGGTCCCTCGAGGAAGGTCAGACGATCCATCAGGTCGCCCGACATGGCAACCGAGGGAATGAACTTCTCGAATCCATTGGTGAAAGCCGCGATCACTGACAACGAACGTGAGAAGGGCACCGCCTGTGCGTCACTCACTGTCTTGGCGACATCGAAGATCGACTTCAGCACAGGGGAAGTCAGTGAGGTATTGCGTTGCAGGGCATCGAAAATGCTCTTGAACTCCGGTGAGTCAAGTACACCGCTAAGGCCATCGGCTTGTCGTAGCACCCCGGTAATGGACGCCGCCTGTACGTTTGCGGCGATCTCTAGTGTCCGGTTCGGTACCAGCGGACCGCCCATGCCGTCACACAGAAGTTCTACAGCCGCAGTGCCGAAAATGTTCGAAGAGGTGAACTGCGCCCGAGTATCGTTGGTGAGCGCTGTGGCCTGCTCGGGATCGAGTATCACGGTCATTCGTTGTTTGTTATAGCCTGCCGACTCCAGCGACTTCACGGATCCGATGGTGAAACCACGGAACTTCACCTCGGCGCCGGGTGCGAGGCCCTCACCGAGGGTGCTAGTAATGAGAGTCAACGCGAACGGCTTGGACACCGTGCCGGTACCGACTCGGTAGAGCGCAGTCGATACCAACGCCAATGCAGCGAGGACTATCAGTCCACGCAATAGCAGGGCCCGCCCTGAGGCAGACCTACCACTTTCATCATGGAACCTAGGCATAGATCAACCAGATATCTGTACGCCGGGGCTGTCGCCCCAGAAAAGAAGGGTCAGGACCATGTCGATCACCACGATGGCTACCAGCGACGCGCGGATTGCTCGCCCAGACGCTATGCCGACTCCCTCCGGCCCACCCCCCGCGTAGTAGCCCTGATAACACTGAATGGCGATGACAAGCACCACGAAGACAACGGCTTTGACGAGTGAAAGCACCACATCGGTAGGGTGGATGAAGGTATCGAAGTAGTGCTCGTATATGCCGGGCGATTGTGCATGGATGACGTTGACCAGGAACGCACACGAGGTGTAGCTCAGGATCAGAGTGAGCAAGAACAGCGGAATCATGATGACGACACCGGCTAGTACCCGTGTCGTCACTACGAACGGGATGGACTTGATCCCCTGGGCTTCAAGTGCATCGATCTCTTCGGATATGCGCATTGCACCAATCTCGGCCGTCATGCGGCATCCGGCTTGCGCGGCGAACCCCACCGCCGCGATCATGGGGGCCATTTCGCGAGTATTCGCATAAGCGGATACGAAGCCAGTCAACGAGCCCATGCCGACCATGTCCAAGGTGGCGAACCCCGCAATGCCAACGGAGGCCCCTACAGCAATTCCCATGAAACCCAAGACCCCGATTGTTCCTCCCCCCACCACAATCGAGCCGTTTCCCCAAGTCATGTCGATCAGCAGCGCGCTAGTCTGGCGCCGATAACGCTTCAGAGTCTGGGGAACCGAAATCAGCACCAGGCCGATGAAAGTCGCCTGATGTCCAAGGTCCTGCACGGCCGAGATACCTGTTCGCGTACCTCGCCAGATCGGACGTAGGAGCGGACCCAGACCACCCGGGAGATACTTTGATGGAGAGGCCATTTCACCCAACCTTCACCGGCATGAACATGGCGACCAGTTGAGTGATCACGGCATTGAGCACCATTACTGTGACGACTCCGATCACTACTGTCGCGTTCACCGCGTCTGCGACTCCCCGGGCGCCACCCTTGGCTTCCAATCCTCGCTGACAGGCCACCAAGATGACCACCACTCCGAAGACGATCGTTTTGACGATCGCGACAACAACGTCGTTGACGCTCGCGAAGGATGCGAATGAGGAGATATAGCTGCCTGGAGTCCCATGTTGGAAGCCAACATTCATAACGTAACCGGCAAAAATGCCGATGAAGATGATGAAGACACACAAGGGCGGACAAACGATTACTATGGCCGCTAGCCGAGGTGTTACCAAGCGCTGAACGGGATTTATCCCCATGACGCGCATCGCATCGACTTCTTCACGGATGCTCCGGGCGCCCAAGTCGGTGGCTACCGCTGAGCCCGCAGCTCCACCAAGCAGGAGTGCCGCAACAATCGGTGCACCTTGCTGGATGACACCGAGGCCTCCGGCCGCGCCCGAAACCGATGTTGCCCCAACCTGTTGCATGAGGCTGCCTGTTTGGACAGCCACGATGACGCCGAACGGTATCGACATCATCAGAGCTGGAACCACTGTGACACTTAGGACAAACCACGCCTGGCTGACGGTCTCACGCCAGGGATGGCGGAGCCGCACCAGGTCCGCCAGAAGGTGCGTCCAAGATTCGACGACCAAGTCAACAAATCGCCCGAGGGTTTTCAATGAGGAGTCGGCCTGGTTGGTGCCATACGAGACCACTTTGCCCGGCAATCCCAGCAGCGGGCCCATCAACCGGGTGTTTGTCAGCCGCCCAACCTGACGGGAATCGCCGCTGGGACTCGCCGACTCATCGATCGTGTCAGGGTCGACACGGCTGGCCGCATCTTCAACAATCGTCCTCATCACGACCCCTGCTAGCTATTGACGGACATCGATCGAACGGGCCGCCTCGATGACACTCTCTGAACGTATAGATAGAACGATGGGTACTATCTATCAGAATTAAGATCAGACTGTAGCTGACGGTCCGCCCTCAGGCATAGCTTTCGAAAGGAATTTTCTCGAACAGAGCTAATTTTTTGCGCTGAGCATCGGCACGATGTAAGTCCGCGCAAACGTGGTCATCTGGTCGACGTCGGAGACTGGAATGGCCCCAATCGGGTTAGATATCAGGGAGATAATCAGCCGAGCGATGACCTCGGCGACTACTTCCACGTCGGCATGAGGTATGAATCCGGCTTGTTGCCAGCGAATCAGCCCTGCCATGAATACGCCCCGGGCGGCCACCATCAGGGAGTCAGTGGTGAGAAGCCCGGTGAAATCGCTGACTTCCCGAGCATTCCGTAAGGTAGTCACCAGCATCTTTGACCGAATCGACTCATCGGCAAAGATCACGAAGCCGCCCACCAGCCATTCTTCTGGGGTCTTGGCACTCTCATCGATCCGCCGGAGTCGCCCGAACACCCTCTGCGCTTCGGCCAGGAGGACATACCTGGCAAGATTGGCTTTGGTGCCGAACCTGCGATGGACTGTGGCTACTCCGACGCCCGCGCTGTCGGCTACGCGGTTCAGTGTGGTGGCCGCCAGGCCGTTCTCAGCGAAGCACGTCGTTGCGGCATCGACGATCCGTCGCGAGATGTCATCCAGCGTCTCATCGATGCGGCCATCGGCGGACTGCAGCAAGTCGACCACCTGTGCCGACCGCAATCTAGCCATCTGGGCAATATAGCGTGCGGGCGATGGGGTGCCAGTCGAGCGGGCTCAAGGATTGAGGACCGATTCGGCTGTTGTTTTATTTCGTATCGAAGGGCAGCCCTCTTGCTTGTCGGCTGGCGACGTACTCCCGGCTATAGAGAGATTCCCGATCGTACAATCCAAGCTTGCGTCCCAGCCTTGGCAGGGTACGTACCAGCCATGCCATGAGACGCGTGGTGGCATCGGCAAAAGGCAACATCTGCATCAGTGGCACGGAGACGTCTTGATCGGTGTCGATACGGGCGATTTTCCAGTCCCCGCCCTCTTTTCGAAGGATGTAGCGGTCGACTCCACAGCCGCGAATGGGCTTGCGCGGCCAGGGAATCGCGCGGTTCCAGAAGGTGCGGGTTGCACCACTGTAGGGGAAGGCGGCTCGTACCTGGTCATTGAGAAAGTCGTAGTAAGGCAAGTGTGTATCGGTACCATCCCAGGGGTAGAAACCGATTTCACGGGCGAACATGTATCCGAATCGCGCCAACTCGACGGTGTAGTCGCGGCCGTGATACTCGAGTTGGCCCGTGCTGGAGATCGTCCACACCAGGTCTTCTGCCCAACACTCCTCGAGCGCCTCAGGGGAATCGTCGTTCCACGCGGCGAACCATTTGCGCCAGAACTCGGTGATCCCCGCCAAAGGGAAGCCGGCGGCCACATACATGTCTTCCTGTTCCTTGCACCGTTGCAAGAAGGGCTCGATAAGTGCTTCGGATTCGGCGACCGGCGCGTGGACCCGCCCGGCGGGAGCCTTGATACCCCAGTCCTGGCGGTACGAATTCAGGTTTCGTATCTCGCTGCTAGTCATGTGCGTCCTTTCGTGTGATGGCTTATGCCGGAAGAATTTCAGGCTTTGGTGATAGTGGCGGGCACTCCGCCCTTGACCAACGTCGATAGGCTGAAGAATTGTTGGGGCTGCCACCCCGGTCGCAGATGCAAGCGATACCGCTGGAAGATGATGGTGAGCAGGTATTGAGCCATCATGTAGGCCATACCGGTTCCCAGGCAGTGGTGCGGACCTGCGCCAAAGGCTTGAAATGCCAGGCGAGGACGGGCATTGACTCGGTCCTGATCAAAGAACTGCATCGGGTCATACACTTCGGCATTCTCGCCCCACCACCGCGGATCGCGATGTACGACGTACAGCGAGCTTGCTACCAAGGTGTATTTGGGAATGGGATACCCACCAAGCTCGGTGTCCTCCATTGCGTATCTCGGGTTGATGGGAGCGCCTTGTAGTCGTTGTCCCTCATCGAAACATGCTCGTGCCCATGGCAGTTTAGGAAGATCTTCTGGAGTGGGTTCGTTGCCGTCCAGGATCGAGATCTCGTCATAGAGACGCTCTAGATGTTCTGGGTGCTGCAAGAGCAGCGACAGCGTCCATGACATCGACGCGACAATCGTTTCGTAGCCGCCCCCGATCGCCGACATGATCTCCGAGTACACGTCGATCTCGGTAAGGGGGTTGCTGTCGTCGTTGCGTGCGGCAAGCAAGATGTTCAGAAGGTCTGCATCATCAGTTGGATTGGCGCGTCGTTCTCGAATGATTCGACGGATGGTTTGCATGAGGTGTACACCCGAGATCGCGAGATTCTCCCTGCCGCGCCACGGCAGGATGCTCGGTGGAGTCGCCAGGAAGAGCCCTGAAGCGACAGCACGCATCACGGACCGAGTCGCGGTATCGGCATGTAGGACTTCGTCATCGGACAGTTTCGCGGAAAACATGGCATACATGAATGCCGGAAGCACGACCTTCGGTAGCTCTGCTTGAAGGTTCACCTCCTGGCCGGTGCCGGCGACCGCGAGCCAGCGGTCAATCCGGTCGGTGAATACTTCAACAAATTTGTCCGACACGACCGCGAGGTGCTTTTTGCCGAACATGGGCATGAGCTTTCTGCGCCTGTCACGCAGAGCCTGGCCCTCAAGGAGCTGAACTGGGCAGCCCACACTGGTAACCGCCCCTTGCACTCGACGTCCCTGGATCGGCGCGGACATACTGTATTTGAGTTCGGTGTTCTCCATGAACTCGCCGACCAAGTCAGGATGATTGGCCAGCACCAACGGATGTATCGGCAGCGGAACCCGATAGACGTCCCCATACCTGCGATGGCAGTCCTGTAGGAACTTATACGGATTGCGAGCCATGGGGACCGCTGAGCCTATGAATGGCAATCCAATTGGCCCCGGTGGAATCGGTCGGTCACGGCCCCAGCCCGTAGCCAAGCTGAAGGCGGCGCGTAGCGGCTTACGGGTAGGCCAGAACGGGTCGTCTTTGAGCGAAGCTATCACGGCGCGACGGCCGGTATTCCACGGTCTCGGTGCCACCGCGACCTTGTTGTCACGATGTGCCGGACACTCAGCGGCAGTGGAGGTCAAATCAGTCCCTTCGGTCCTGGATTTCGATCGCACCGGATGGGCAGATCTGACTGGCTTTGGTTGCATCATCAAGTAATTCCGGGTCAGCTGGCCCCGTCGCAGCACTCGTGCCATCTGGGTTTTCCTCGAACAACCGGGGGTAGGAGCCGTAGCAATATCCGGCTCCCATACAGATGTCGCCATCAACCCTGATCGAGAAGTTTTCATCCTTCATGAGACATTGGACTCTAGATGTAACAACATCCCACCGTCAAGAGGTAACATGGCACAGCGTGGATCTGGGCGAGATCTGGCCGCAATGGCCATCAGGGCAAGCCGACACGGAGGACGATGAACGCGACCGGCTCCTCGATGCCGCTCGCGCCGAGTTTGTCGCGCATGGCTTCCGACGTGCGGCAGTCGCCGATATTGCTAAGCGGGCCAAGGTTTCTCGACAAACTTTGAATCGTCGATGCGGCGACAAGGACGACATGGTGTCGGCGGTGGTCACCCGTGAGGTACTTCAGTTCTTCCTCAGGCTGGCGCCGCTGCTTGGCGCCGACACGACGGTCGAGGACCAAGTAGTAGAGCTATTCGTCGTAGGAGTGCGTGAATGCCGAACGAATCCGGTGGTGGCTGCCCTCAAGGAATATGAGACGGAATCGATGTCGGCGAGCTTGCTCGAGACCGAAGGCGGTAACTACCAGTTGGTGCTTTCCGCTCTCGCTATGAGGCTGATGGGGGAATCGTTCCCCGAAGCTGGCGCCAAACAGGCCGCGGAGCTCATCATGCGGATCACAGCGACGCTGCTACTTGCCCCCTCCAAGGTGCTTAGATCCGAAACCGATGACGAAGCCAGAAAATTTGCGAGTACCTATTTCATTCCGATACTGAACGCAGCACGTGCGGTTGCAGAATGACGTGCACGACACCGTCTGTCGCGAACGCGGCGCGCACAAGTTGAGGTTTACGCTCCGCGCGGCGTAAGGCCTCTAACCCGACCATAGCTTCGGGCAATCAGCAGAGCCCGGCGGATTCTCTCATCGCCCTCGCGACCTGGTCGATCACCATCAAAACTATTGCCGGGCAAGCCTCTAACTGGACGGGCGAGTGTCAACCTGCCTCACCGCCGCGGTTCATTCCTTGTCACAGACACGCTCGGGAGGAGCCTCGTATGTGTGCATCTTCATGATTTAGGTCGGTTGACAGCTGGCCCGGGTGCTGCTGATATCCCGATACATTGGTTGGCTCAGGCGGGGGCTGTACGGGTTGACGGGGGTTCGACCGACTCGCCTATACGCCTTACGCACCTCTTCAATGCCCTTACCGTTACCTTCGGCAAGTCGCACGAGAAGATAGAGCAGGCGCCTGCGAGCCCAGCGGGAGCGCCGACTACCCGGCTTGTATCCCATGGCCTTCTTGACCACATCGGACTGCATGTCGACCATCAACCAGTAGGCCAGATCATATGTGTAGCGAAAGGGCCACATCCTCAACATCGGATTTCGGGTAAGCGCAAAGTAGGCCACGTTTCCATCGTTCAAGCCCACCCCAGCCGCGCTTGGAGCGTTGTTGAGAATTTCGCGACATTCTGCGGCGGTCTTCGGCAAATTGACCCCTCCAAGGGCTTCACCAACCACCGCGTACTCACGATAGAACTGATCCAGCGCTGCACCTTTCAAGGGTTTCGGGTGATAGCGCCGATGCGCAGCGGCCAGCCCGTCTACCACGGTCGCGTAACCCCAACGAAAGAACTCTGGCTCGTTCGCGTCGTATGGAGTTCCGTCGGAACCTATGCCTTTGACCTTCGAATGGATCGCGTTGACCGTTCGAGCCAAAGACTCCGCTGTGTGACTGTCGGCCAGGGCGACGCCTGCGAAGAAGGCCATCGTCTGGCCACCACGAATCGGCGCGCCAGTGGTCGAGAACGTTCCGGGCACTACGTTGCCATCCAGGTCTCTGCCGGGAAGTTTGGAGTGTTCAAACACTGCGGCTTGGATCCCCTGGTGAACGATATCGGCAACGGCTGTATTGAGAATCCCCAGCATCAAACAGGTGCCATGTGAGTGGACGTACCACATTGCGCTATCGGGCCCGAACCAGCCGGGGTCTCCTTGCACGCCGTCGAATCGAGTGTTCTTGAAATGATGCGGTCGCAACACCTCGAACGCCACGTCGATCGGGGTAACCAATCGCCAAGGTTCCTTCTTGATCACCTCGATGACGGGTGAAAGATCCAGCAATCCGTGGTCGAAGAATTTCTCCACCTGATAGACGAGGAGGGCCAGCACCGGGCCCACAACAAGGTTGGCGACTCTTCCAACGTTTTCGCCGGCCACGCTGGTCAGCAGGCTACGCGCAGTACCGATGCTGGTTTGCCTCGATCGGCGACTCATCGTCTGGACATCGAGCACGTGCTACTCCTCGCCTGCTAGTCGACCACAATTCTGGTGGAATGATCCACCAGAATACGCGCCAGGGCAAGGCCGCTCCCGGCCTTCACTGAATTGCTCACCACCGGATAACCGGCGTACGCGACGCGGCGAAGGAGCACTGAAAGTTGCGAGTTTCACCAGACCCACAGATGAGGATGGGCTTTCGAGTCAGCGTCGATGATTTGCTGTCCCGCCGCGTACACACCACCGAGTGGCCCGTAGATCTCCGTCAAACTCGATCAAGCGTTGTAGCCAGGGCCTAGCGTGTAGTTAGCTACAGCGATTAGTAGGCCCGTGCAGTGATCGATGAGCTCGTTTCTGCTTATGGGCATATCGCCCGCAAGCCAGCTCGTTGTGCATTCCATCAAGGCGCCAAACAAATGGATGCCGGCGAACTTTAGCCTGAACTCAAGCTCGTCCGGTATCACTCCACCTAGCTGTACCTTTGCCTGTGCCCGCATCAGGGTTATGAACATCTCCCTGATCTGACTGCGGTGCGCAGTCGAGTTGTGCGCCGGCGATTCAACGAACACGACGCGAGCCTTCCGCGGGTCCTCGGTCAACAGGTTGATACAGGCCCCGAGCCCGGAGCGAACGACCTGCCGAGGATCATCTCCAGCAGCGGCAACAGCTTCGATCATCGCGGCGAGCGTCTCCGCCGCCAGCCGTTTCACAAGTGCGGCGAATGCCGCTTGCCGATCGGCGAAGTGCTCGTAGAAGTACCGATCGTTGAGACCGGCCACCCGACACAACCGCGCGACAGACAAGCCGTCGTACCCCTCTGACCCCACCACATCAAGCGTTGCCTCAAGGAGCCGATCGCGGCGCTCTGCTCGTCGCTGCGCCGCGGACATGCCCGCGTAAGACCGTGTTGCCATACGTGGATTGTCGCCGAGGACTTGCACAGACACAACTTCTGGTGGAGACTCCCACCAGAAGTTGTGTCTGATGGCCTGCCGTTGAGACCTACTGGAACCTGCTGGACACCAATCGAAGGACGACTCATGACTTCCGCGCTCGGAACTGACATTCCCCGTCGACATCCTGACGAACCACGAGCTGTGCCAATGATCACGCTGTTTAGCAAGCTGTTGCTACTAGGCCCACCGACCGATGAGCAATGGCTACAGATTGGCTCGGCACTAAACACCGGCGACAGGCCAATGGATGAACTCGTGGATTGGATGTATGCGAGCGGGATGGCATCCACCCGGCCCCTGTTCGATCAGGCCCTCTCGCTAGGTATTGACAGTGTTCCTGACGCGCCAGAACCATTACGCAAATTCTTCGTGCTAGTGGAGAAACCGCCAGCCTGGGTCAACTGGGACCAAATACGTTCCGGACAAAGGGTTTTCCAGCGCGGAGGTGTCGATACGATCCATCTTGCTCGCGATGTCCCGTTCTTAGGCGGCTTTGCTGCCTCAGGAATCAACCGCACATTGCTGATGACCAAGACGGGCCAGAATGGCGCCAGCGGCAACGCTCAGCGTTTCGCCGAGACCATGCAATGGGCGCTGGACTGCATCGCCGACGATGGCATGCGCCCCGGTAATCCGGGGTATCGCTCAACACTGCACGTGCGGCTCATTCATGCGCTAGTCCGTAGACACGTCGCGGCTGCCCCGGAATGGCGGGCGGAGGAATGGGGCATGCCCGTTAATCAGACCGACATGGCTGCCACCATTTTGGGCGCGATCTATGTTCCGGCAGTGCTATCCCTAGCATTCGGCATTGTCATCACTCCACGCGAGCTGGAGAACGTGACTCAACTAACCAGATACGCCGGCTGGTTAATGGGTATCGAGGAGCAGTATCTGCCGATCAGTTTCCGTGATGGTATGCGCCGCCTCAATCACTATCTAATGTCGTTGTACCGCGCCGACGAAACCAGTAAAGCAATGGCAGTGCCGATGGCCAAGGACCCACTGCAATGGCCCTATCGTAGATTTGCTTCGATACGCCGCAGAATCGCTTGGGCGCAGCATATGTCCATAACAACACTATTCATCGGGCGCACGCAGACACGCAAGCTGGGTCTACCTGGCTACATATTGCCGTGGTATCCGGCGCTGCGAATACCCGCCAACCTGGTGCGGACCGGCGCGATGTCTGTCCTCCCGGGGGGCCGCAAACGCCAGGCACGCGCAGGGCTTCGTCGGCAACACGCGTTCATGCACTTTCTTGCGGGCGAGACCAACAAGACCAGCATCGGCCACTCTGCCAACTACATCGTGGAGGCGGCCTAGTGCCGGGTGCCGCGATGCCAGAACAACCGATATAACGCAGCAAGAGTCATTCTTGACGAGGTGAGGCTCATGAAGTGCCTTGCGTCGCAAAATTTCGCAAGGCAATTGACCGGAGACTTGTGCACGACTCAGCGGCCTCATGTTCACTGAAACTGCATTTCGCTGCAGCGCCGACCACCTAGACCGTCGAAGTTGTCAACATCGAACTACGCCAATGGGTTCCGCCTGACGGCTGATCAAACTCTATGGCTACCAATAAATTCCTGAGGAGACTGAAAACATATGCAGGCTCGAGAGGCCGTGATCGTTGATGCCGTCCGCACTCCGGTCGGCAGACGCGGAGGCGCACTGAATAACTGGCACCCCGTTGATCTGCTAGCACACACCATAGATAGTCTATTGCAACGCAACAGGTTTGACCCGGCACTAATCGATGACGTGATCGTGGGCTGTGTCCTGCAACAGGACCAACAAGCCGGCAACGTAGGCAGGCACGCCGTATTGGCGGCCGGATTACCTGAATCCGTCCCGGCGGTGACGATCGACCGACAATGCGGATCCGGTCAGCAGGCTGTCAGTTTCGCCGCACAAGGTGTCGTCGCTGGCGGCTACAACCTGGCTATCGCCTGCGGAGTTGAGTCCATGTCTCAGGTGCCGATGCCAGCGGCAATGGTTCCCGGCGCACCCCTGGGTCCACAGTACAGCCGCCGCGAATTGGCCCGTTATGAAGGGAGATTAGTCGCACAGGGTACGTCATCTGAACTGATGAACCGGACATTCGGAATCACCCGCCAGGAGTTGGATTCCTTCAGCGCACGCAGCCATGCGCGCGCGTTCGCCGCCACAGTAAATGGTCGGTTTGCGTCACAAATGGTGCTTGTCACCGCGGACGCCGACGACGCCACCGCACCGATAATCACCGCGGACGAGGGTATCCGCGAACATATAGACGCGGCCAAGATGGCAAGTCTGCGACCAGCGTTTGACGCCGACGGCGCTACGACCGCTGGCAACTCTTCCCAGCTCAGCGACGGCGCTGCCGCGCTACTCATCGCGGACCGTGCGTTCGCGGTTCAGCACCGTCTGCGACCACGCGCCCGGTTTCGTGCGATGTCAGTAGCGGGGGCCGATCCGGTGATCCAATTCACCGCGATCCTGGAAGCTACACGCAAAGCACTCAAGGCCAGCGGCCTGTCCATTGCCGACATCGACTTATTCGAGGTAAACGAGGCCTTCGCAGGGGTACCGATCATGTTTCAGCGTGAATTCGGTATTGACGACGACAAACTCAACGTTAATGGGGGCTCAGTAGCCATCGGCCACCCGCTCGGTTCTACCGGTGCGCGCATGCTGACGGACCTGTTATGCGAACTGGAACGCACGGGAAAGACTTTGGGCCTGCAGACCATCTGCGAGGCCAACGGCACCGCCAATACCACCATTATCGAACGGCTCGACTCCTGACCTTCGGGGTGATCGTGCGGCCAATATTCGAAGGGAACCCAGCGTGCCTCGCCTAGTTTGGGAATACGACCACCCAAGGGAAAGCGTGTGGGCGGCCATCATGGACGCGGAGCTGTGGCCGGTCGGGTTCGTCGACTTTAGCCCCACCATAGGGGCAGAATTCCGAAGCAAGCTAATCCCTACGGCGGGGACGACCTATACCGGAACCCTGTTATGTGAAGTGCTTGAATCTGTTGATTACCATATTCTTTCGGTGCGAATAGTTGCGCCGAGGCGAGACGACACCCCACCTACCGTCTGGGAGATTCGCTCCGAACTCACCGACAGGGACGTCAGCGGAACGTCGGCGACAACGAACGTCTACGGCACGAACGCTGATGATCCCGACGAACGCATCCTGCTCAATGTCCTTGGTGCGGTGGCCCGTTGGATCTACGGACATGCCGAAAAGACGTTGAGCGCCGCGCAGTGACAGCCCGCGACCGAAAGCAAGCTGCTTGTCACGCGGAAACCGCCGAAAGTCTTCGGCCGTCAGAGCATCCATGAAGCGAATCTACTGGGGCTACACCCGATCCGGGTCGGCCTCGGGCGCGTCTGCCCCGGAGGTTTCCTCGGACGTTCGGAACCGTATGAACACCGGAGCCAGCAGCGCGGCAACGATCACACCGACCACCACGAGTGCGCCGCCGCCTGCTGCGGCCGCAGTCGTACCCACCACGGCGGCGGCCGCGCCGTGCGCGAAGTCCGCCACTCGCGGCCCCCCGGCGACCACCACCGTGAAGACACCCTGCAGACGACCCCGGACATCGTCGGTCGCAACCGACTGCAGGATCGTGGTCCGGAAAGCCGCCGACACCATGTCCGCGATGCCGCCGATCACCAGGAAGAACAACGTCAGCCAGAGCAGTGGGGCGTGCGCGGTCAGCCCGAAGCCCACCATCGCCAGGCCCCACACCACGATGCTGACGACCACCGCGAGTCCCTGACGATCGATCCGGTGGAACCAGCCGGAGAACACCCCGCCGATCACGGCACCCACCGATATGGCCGCCGACAACAACGCGATCACGGTGCCGCCGTCGGCGGGATCACCGAACCCCTCGTGGGCGATCTGCGGGAACAGAATGCGCGGCATCCCGAAGATCATCGCGATGAGATCCACCACGAAGGACATCAACACGATCTTGTGCCCCGCCAGATAGCGCAAGCCGTCGAGCACTTCGCGAAATCCACTGGTGCGCAGATCTCGTGCACCACCGGCGGGCGGCATCCTGTGCAACTGGATGGTCGCCCAGATCGGAGCCAGGCAGGCGATCGCGTCGATCAGGTACAGCGTGGACAGGTCCACCCACTTGAGCAGAACACCGGCCAGCAGTGGTCCGGCGATGAACCCGAACTGCTGCACCGTCATGTTCAGCGCGTTGGCGGCGGGCAGCTGATCCAGCGAAAGCATGCGGGGAATCGCGGCGGCGCGGGTGGGTGAGTTGACCGCGAAGAAGGCCTGCTGCACCGACAGCAGGCACAGCACCACCCACACGTTGTCGACGGACAGCGCCGCCTGCAACCACAACAGCACCGACGAAACACCCAACCCGATCGCGGTGATGATCAGCAGGGTCCGCCGATCCATCCGGTCGGCCAGCGCGCCACCCCACAGGCCGAAGACCACCAACGGCACGAGCCCGAACACACCCGTCAGTCCGACGTACGCCGAGCTCTGGGTCAGCGCGTAGATCTGGACGGGGACGGCGAACAGTGTCAGCCCGGCTCCGATGACCGTGACCACTCCGGCCAGCCAGAGACGCCGGAAATCGGCATTGCGCAACGGTGTGATGTCGGCGAAAAAACGTCTCAGACCGCACCCGCTCCACTCGTTACCGGCTAACGGACGCCACGGCGTCCCGGCTAGCTAACCTACCCGGGACGCCGCCGGTTCACTCCTTCGACTCTGCTACCGCATCGGATCGCGTGGGCGCCGCCGACTCCGCATCCGCGTCCGGCAGCTGGCCCACCAGATACTCGGCGAGCCCGCCGATGGTCGGATAGTCGAACACCGCGGTCGCGTTGATGGTGAACTTGCCGCCGAACTGGCTGTGCAGTCGGTTGCGCAGTTCGATCGCCATCAACGAGTCCGTGCCCAGATCCAGGAACCGGCTCGTCGCGGCCGGCGGCTGCGCCAGACGCAGGAAGTTCTGCACCTCGCGCTGAAGGAACTCGGTCACAAAGCCGGCGCGCTGCGGCACCGGGATCTCCATCAGCTGCTTGAGCAGCTCACTGTCACCGGTCACCTCGCCCATGGCACTGGGCAACACCAGATCCAGGATCGGCGGACGCGAACTACCCAGCACCTTGGCCGCGCGCTGCCAGTTCGCCTTGAGCACGGTGGCCTGACCGGTTCCGTTGGCAACGACCTCGGCAAGGGCCGCGAGCGCCGCCGAGGGATCCAGCGGAATCAGACCCTGCGCACCGATGTTCGCGGTCGCGGCCTCCGAAGAAGCCATGCCGCCCTGACCCCACGGGCCGAAGTTGATACCCGTGGCCGGCAGACCCTGCGCCCTGCGCTGCGCGATCAGACCGTCGAGCAAGGCATTGGCCGTCGCGTAGTTGGACTGTCCGGGCGAACCGAACAGGCTGGACACCGACGAGGACACGATGAAGAAGTCCAGATCGTCCTCCCTGGTCAACCCGTCCAGGTACTGCGCACCGAAGGCCTTGGGCGCCAACGTCGTCCGGAACCTCTCCACGCTCTGCTGCCCGAGCAGCGCATCGTCAAGCACGCCCGCCAGATGCGCGACACCCGCCAAGGGCGGCAGCTCCGCGCGGATCCGCTCCAGGAGCTTGGCGACCTCGGACTCCTCGCCGACATCGGCGGTGAACACGTGGATGCGAGTCTTGGAGCGCTCGGTGATCTCCTCGATCAGTCGCTGTGCGTCGGTGTCGGGTGCACGCCGGCTGGTCAACACGATGTCACCGGCACCGAGCTGAGCCAGGTAGGACGCGGTGTGCAGGCCGATCGCACCCAGACCACCGGTGATCAGGTAGGTCCGATCCTGGTGCGGCGCAAGCGGATTCGGCATCTGGCACACGATCTTGCCGATGTGGCGGGCCTGCTGCATGCGGCGGAACGCGGTCCGGGCCTCCGTCAGCGGATAGATTTCCGCGGGCAGTGGCGTCCACTCCCCCTTGGCCAACCCGTCCGACACCTCGGTGAGCAGGACGCGAATGCGATCGGGTTCGGTGAACATCACCGTGTCCAGGGCCACGATCTCGTACGCGATATCGGGCCGGGCCGCCGCCATCTGTTCCGTGGTCCAGATATCGCGCTTGGCGATCTCGGCGAAACGGCCGTTCTGCGCGGTGGCACGCAGCGTCGCCTCGATGAAACCCTCGCTGGTCAGGCTGTTGAGGACGACATCCACACCCTTGCCGTCGGTATCCGCCAGGATCTGATCGGCAAAATCGGTTGTGCGCGAGTCATATACGTACTTCACACCCAGCTTGCGCAGCGTCGCCCGCTTGAAGGTACTAGCCGTGGCGAACACCTCGGCCCCGAACTGCTGGGCCATCTGAATGGCCGCCAGTCCGACGCCACCACTGGCGGCGTGGATGAGCACCCGATCACCCGGCTTGAGCTGCGCCCAGTCGAACGAGAGCCGAACCGTGAGCGCGGCAGCGGGAATGGTCGCGGCCTCGACCGCACTGATCCCGTCGGGGATGGGTGCCAGGAACTGGGCCGGCACGTTGAACCGGCTGCCGAAGGCACCCTGCATGGAGCCGTAGACCCGCTGGCCCACCTCGACCCCGGTGACACCCTCACTCAATTGCGTGACGACACCGGCGAAGTCGCCGCCGATCGGGCCGGGATCACCCGGGTACAGGCCCAGCACGTTGAGCACGTCGCGGAAGTTGAGACCAGCGGCCTCCACCCGCACCTGTACGTAGCCCTCGTCCGGCGCCGGCACCTCCTTCTCGGTGATCCGCAGGTTGTCGATGGCGCCACGTTCGGTGGGCGCCAGCACGTAATCGCTGCCGCGCGGCACCGTCAGATGCCCGGTGCGCGACCACGGCAACAACCGGGAAGCCAGCAGCTTGCCCTGCCGCACTGCGATTTCCGGCTCCGCCGGTTCTTGGCCGGGGGTGCCCAACAGATTGGCCAGCGCCTGGACGGCCTCCGGCGATCCATCGCAATCGACAAGCTTGGCGCGCAGCGCCGGCTCCTCGTTGATGGTGGTACGCCCGAATCCCCACAGGGATGCCTGCACCGGATCGACGGGCTCGCCGGACTCGGTGGCCACGGCCCGCTCGGTGACGATCCACAATCCGTTGGGCAGTTTCACGCCGTTCTGCCCGCTGTTCTGCACCGTGTGCACGGCGCTGAGCAGGTTGGCTATCTCAGCCTCCAGGCGCACGGCGGCGTCGGCTGTCGACTCCTGCGCGCCCGGCCCGGCCGCGCGCCACACCACACCGGAGAACGGGACGCCACGCTCCTTGGCCTCCACGAGCACCTGCCCCAGGAGCTCGGGGTCGGTCTCGCGGTGCAGCGGGATGCAGCCGGGAACCTTGCCGGCGAGCTCGTCGAACCCGGCGATCAGCCAGGTACCGCTTGCATTTTCGGCTTCAGCTGTGCCCGCCTCAGAAGGCGGAACCGGAACCTCGTGCCAGCCAAGGGTGTACAGCAGCCTGGTGGCATCGCCACCCAGCCCGCGCAGCAGCGCCTCACGCGGCGCACGCTTGACGGTGAACTCGCGAATCCCACCCAGGTGACGGCCATCCCGATCCAGGTAGTCGAGATCGAAAACCTGCGTCTCGCTGTCCAGCGGGCTCTCGTGCCAGCGCGCACGGCAGTAGAAGCGCCGAGGCATCTTCTCCTTCAACGTCACCTGGCCATACCGCAGGGGCAGGAACAGATCGTTGACACCCTGCTCGGCCGCGAGCAGTGCCGGGAACGCCGGGAAGGCGACACCGGTGCACAGGTCCATCAAGACCGGGTGCATCGGCTCGGCGCCCAGTTGTTCGGCAAGTTCTTCACCGACAAGGACATCGCCGATCGCCTCGCCCTGACCCAGCCACAACGACTTCAGGGAGCCCGACCAGGTTGGGCCCCAGGACAATTCCAGGTCGGCGAAGGTCTCGAACAGCTCGTTCGGACGCATGCGTTCCATCCGCTCGATGGCCGCGTCGACCGGCTCGGAAGGCTCGGATACCGGCTCGTCGGCATCTTGGCCGATACCGGTGACAACGGTGCCTTCGGCGTTCAGCGACCAGTCGACGTCGCGTTCACCATACGGACGGCTGTGCACCTGGAATTTCGACCCGCCGCCATCTTCCAGTGGATGCAGCGTCAGCTGCACCTCACGAGAACTCTTCTCCGGCAGGATGATCGGCTCGTAGAAGAACACATCCTTGGCCCGCGCCGGAGTTCCGACGGCCGCCAGAGCCATCGCGGCATACGTCGCGCCGGGGACGACGACGGTGCCGTAGATGACGTGATCGGACAGCCACGGCTGCGACCTGACCGACAACCGGCTGATGTACACCGAATCGCCGGAGGCCAGATCCTCGCCCCTGCCCAGGATGCCCGAAGGCAAGCCGCCCCCGCCTTCGATGGCGGTACCGGACGACTTCGGCCAGAAGCGACGGCGCTGGAACGGATAGGTGGGCAGCTCCACCGTGTGGCCGGAGTGGCGTTGCAGCGCAGCGAAATTGGGCCGATGCCCACCAACGTACGCCGCGGCCAGGGCCTCAGCAATCTGCCGCCGGTCACCAACCCCCTTGCGCAGCGAGACAATTGCCCGAGGCGCGGCCAAATGCTCCGGCCAGACCTGCACCGCGGCGCCGGTCAGCACCGGCTGCGGGCCGATCTCCATCAACACCGAGCATCCCAGGGCGGCCGCGGTCCGCACGCTTTCGGCGAACTGGACAGGCTGGCGGGAATGCCGGCGCCAGTATTGGGCATCGATCGGTGTCTGAGCCGTCAGCACGGCACCCGTACGGTTGCAGACCAGCGGCAGGGTCGGGGTGGCGAACTGCACTTGCGCTGCGTACGACTCGAATTCGTCCAGAACCGGGTCCAACAACTCCGAGTGGAATGCGTGGCTGGTCTCCAACCAGGTGCAGCGGATCCCTTCTTCCTGGAATCGGGCGACTGCCTGTTCCAAGTCCTCGCCCGGCCCCGAGAGCACGGTGTTCGGTCCGTTGTAGGCACCGACCGACACCCGCGGAAACTCCCCGGCGACCTGCTCGACGTGCTTGGGGTCGCTGAACACGGCGACCATGCGTCCGCCCGCGGGCAGGCTGCCGAACAAGCGACCACGCTCGGCCATCAGGCGCGCGCCATCCTCGAGACTGAACACCCCGGCCACGCATGCGGCCGCGTACTGGCCGACACTGTGCCCCAACACCACATCGGGCTCGATGCCCCAGGACTGCCACAGCCGCGCCAGACCCATCTCGACGGCGAAGAGCGCCGGCTGCGCAAACGACGTGTGCCGCAACGTCTCTCCGGCCTTGCCGCCGCTCTCCCTATCGGTGGCGAACATGACGTCCAGCAGCGGCTGATCCAGGATGTCCTTCACCGCTTCCGCGCAACGCGTCACGGTTTCGGCGAACACCGGCTCCGCGTCGAACAATTCACGTGCCATGCCCGGATACTGGCTGCCCTGCCCGGTGAACAGCCATGCTGTCGTCGGGTGGTTGGTGTGCTCGCCCCGCACCACACCGGGACGCAGACGGTTCTGGACCAACTCGGCCAGCCCCTCACGGGCCGCCTGCACCGAATCCACGACCAGCGCGGCCCGATGCTCGAAGTGCGACCTGCCCCGCCCTGCGGTGAGGCACACATCTTCGAGGTCGACGTCCGGATTGGCCGTCAGCCAGGACTCGTAACGCTGTGCCACCGCGACGAGCGCCTCCGGTGATCGTGCGGACAGCGGGAGCACGCTCACCTCGCCGGCCTGAGGCGCGGACTCGTCCGCCTCCGGCGCGGACTGCGGCTGTGGTGCCTCCTCGATCAGCACGTGAGCGTTGGTACCGGTGAAGCCGAAGGAGCTCACGCCGGCGCGACGCGGACGGCCGTTGGCCTGCCACGGAATTGCCTTGTCCACCACCCGCACGGGCAGCGAGTCCCAGGGGATGTGTGGCGACGGGTCGTCGAAATGCAGGCTCTGCGGCAGCACCCCGTGTTGCAGCGAGAGCACAACCTTGATCAGACCCGCTGCACCGGAGGCTGATTCGGTGTGACCGATGTTGGACTTCACCGAGCCCATCAGCAGCGGCCGGTCCGCCTCGCGCGAACCGCCGTAGGCTGCCGCGGCCGCCTGCACCTCGATCGGATCACCCAGCGGGGTACCCGTTCCGTGCGCCTCGAGGTAGTCCACGTCGCCGCCCACCAGACCGGCGCGCGCCAGCACCGTACCGATGAGTCGCTGCTGCGCACCACCGTTGGGCACGGTGAGCCCGCTGGAGGCCCCGTCCTGGTTCACCGCGCTGCCGGGAATCACGGCCAGAACCCGGTCCCCATCGCGCTCGGCGTCACTCAGCCGCTTGAGCACCAGGATCCCGCAGCCTTCGCTGCGTACATAGCCGTCGGCGGACGCGTCGAAGGTCTTGCACCGTCCGACCGGCGACAGCATCCTGGCGCGTGAGGCCGCGATGACCGTCACCGGGCTCAGCAGCACGTTCACACCACCGGCCAACGCCAAGTCACAGTCACCCGAGTGCAGGGCCTGAACCGCCTGATGCACGGCCACCAATGCCGAACTGCACGCGGTGTCGACCGCTACCGCCGGTCCCTCGAACCCCAGCGCGAACGCCACACGCCCGGAGATCGCGTTGAGCGCGTTGCCGGTGATGAAGTAGGGCTCGATCTTGTCGATCGACTCCGACGACAGCAGGTGCGCGTACTCGTTGGCACCCACGCCCGCGAAGATGCCGGTTCTGCTGCCGCGCAATGCCGCCGGTGAGTATCCGGCCCGCTCCAGGCCTTCCCATACCGTTTCGAGCATCAGGCGCTGCTGTGGCTCGATCCACACGGCCTCACGCGGGGAGATGCCGAAGAATTCGGGGTCGAATCCATCGATACCGTCCAGGAATCCGCCGAAGCGCGTGTATGTCTTGCCCGCGGTCTCCGGATCGGGGTCGTAGAACTCGTCGATGTCGAAGCGGTCCTCGGGTACCTCGCGAATCGCGTCGACACCGCCGGACAACACCTCCCAGAAGGCTTCCGGGTCGGGGGCACCCGGGAACCGGCAGGACACCGCGACGATCGCGATCGGTTCGTCGGTCCGGTCCGTGACGGCCGATGCCAATTGTGGCGCCGACTTGGCTTGCTCATTCAGGCCGAGCACCTCACCGAGCAGGTAATCGGCGACATCCGAGATGCGTGGATGGTCCATCACCAGTGTGACGGGAATTTCCTTGCCCACCCCCGTTTCCATGCGGCGCCGCAATTCGACGGCCATCAGCGAGTCCATGCCGAGGTCGAAGAATCCCGCGTCCTCGCGGATCTCCGCCACGTCCACGCGCGTCACCTCTGCCACCGCGTCACGCAGGTAGTCGGTCAGCAGCTTCTTGCGCTGCTGCACCGGAGCGGCCGCCAGCCGACTCACCAACTCCGTGGCGCCCGACTGCGGCGCGCCGGCCGAGGCAGCGAGGCGCGAGGGCACCTCGCGCTCCAACTCCGCCAGGAATGCCCGCCGCCCCGCCTGCTGATAGAGCGGCAGGAAGCGAGCCCAGTCGATGCGGGCGACGACACCCTGCGGCGAGGAAGCCGCGACCACGTCGGCCAGGCCGGCCAGCGCGTCGGCAGGTGACAGCGTCTTGATCCCGCGCTGCTCCAGTCGCGCACGGGATTCGGCGTCTGCCATGCCCGCCGACCAGGGGCCGAAGTTGACGCTGGTTCCGGCGATACCCTGCTCGCGCAGCCGCCAGGCCAGCCCGTCGAGGAAGGCGTTCGCCGCGCTGTAGGCAGTCTGTCCGAAGCCGCCCCACACCGAGGCGATGGAGGAGGTGTTGATAAAGAATTCGAGCTTCAGGTCGGCCGCGGCTTCACTCAGATGCCAAGCACCCCAGACCTTGCCGGCGAAGACACGGTCCACTTCGGCTTGCTGAGATTCGGAGTCGAGGTCGCTCAGCGGGGTGGTGCCGATCTCGCCCGCGGCGTGCACGATGCCGGCCAACGGCGGCAACTCGGCCTGTACACCCGCCAACAGGCGAGCGACGTCGTGCGCGTCGGAGACGTCGGCGGTGACGACCCGGACTTGGCAGCCGTATTGCGCAGCGAGTGCGTCGATGCGCTGCTGCGCTGCCTCGCCGGGCTCGCGCCTGCTCGTCAGCACCAGGTGCTTGGCCCCATTCGCCACCAGGTAGCCGGCAATCTCCAGACCGATCGAGCCGAGCCCGCCGGTCACCAAATACGTTGCGTCATCGCGCACTTCGAGCGGCTTGCCGCTCGGCAGCTCATCACGACGAACCAGGCGGGGAACGTAGACCGCTTGACCGCGCAGCGCGATCTGGTCTTCCCTGACAGCGGCATCGCTCGACGCCGAGGTGCGGCTGATGAACTGCGCCCATTCCTCGGCGCTGCCGTCGGCGAGGTCGGCCAGTCCACCCCACACCTGCGGCAGCTCCAGCGCCGCGGCGCGGCCGAATCCCCACAACGCACTCTGCTCCGGTGCCACCGTGTCGGTATCGGTGATCCGCTGTGCGCCATGTGTTACCACCCAGATGGGAGCACGCAGCCCAGCGCCGGCCGCGGCGCGGAAGAGCCTGCGGGTTCCGCCCAGTACCTGGTGTTGCATCCGCAGCACCGACCGCGTGGAGGGGGCGCCGCCGCCGAGGGCAGCGACATGCACGATGCGCAGCGCCGAATCACCTTCTGCCGCAGCACGCAACGTATCCACAAGCTGCGCCTCGTCGGCGTCGGAGGCCGGCAAGCCAAGGATCCGATGCTGTTGTCCGCGGGCCGTCAGTGCGTCGATCAGCGGCTGCGCGCCTCCGGCGGCATCGCCGACAAGAAGCCATGTGGCGGCACCGGCGTCCGCGGTGGACAGCGGTGTCGGGGACTTGTCCCAGCGGTACTGATAGCGATCATCGGCGATGGACTGAGTGGTGCGTTGCTGGTTGTGTTGCGCCGCAAGCCTTGTCAGCACCGACAGGGTCTGCTGGTCGCTGCCTGCATTACCCAGGAGGTTCGCGAGTTCCTCGATCTTTCCGTCCTCGAGCAGCCGGATGGCTTGGGTGCGGGTGCCACCGACGTTCTGCTGCGGGTTCGGGTTATCCCGGTTGTCCCGATACCAGTACTGGCGATGTTCGAACGGATAGGTAGGCAGGTCCAACTTCCGCGCGGGCCCATGCTGGAACGCGGCGAAGTTCGGCACGTGGCCCAGGACGTAAGCGTCGGCAGCGGCCTCCGTGATCTGCCGATGGTCGGCAGTGTTTCGGCGCAATGAGGCGATCGCCCTCGGTGCGGTCGCCGGGTCGGGCCATGCCCGCAGGGCCGCGGCGGTGAGTACCGGTTGTGGGCCTATCTCCAGCAATACCTTGCAGTTCATGTCGGCAAGGGTTTGCACGCTCTTGGCGAACTCCACCGGCTGGCGCGCATGACGACGCCAGTAGGCACCGTCGAGTTTCGTGCTTCTGCCGAGCGCGGCGCCGGTGCGGTTGTCGATCAGAATCCGTTGCGGAGTCCTGTAATTGAACTGACCCGCATATGCCTCGAATTCGTCGAGGATCGGGTCCAGCAGTGCCGAATGGAACGCATGACTGGTCTCAAGGAAGTCGCAGCGGACGCCCTCAGCGACCAGCCCCGCCACCGCCTTCTCCAGATCTTGTGCGGGCCCGGACAATACGGTGTTGGCGCCGTTGTAGGCGGCGACCGAAAGACTGGGGAACTCGTCGGTCAGACTCTCCACACGCTCGGCATCGGTGAACACCGCCGCCATCCGGCCGCCCGCGGGCAGACTGCCGAACAGCCTGCCCCGCTCGGCGATCAATCGCGCGCCATCTTCGAGGCTGAACACCTCCGCGACGCACGCTGCCGAATACTGGCCGACGCTGTGTCCGAGCACCACATCCGGCTCGAAACCCCACGACTGCCACAGCCGGGCCAGACCCATTTCCACCGCGAACAGGGCGGGCTGGGCGTAGGAGGTCTGCCGCAGCGTCTCCTCGGCCTCGGGGCCATCCACATCGAAAATAGCATCCAGCAATGGCTTTTCGAGAACATCGGCGACCGCCGCGGCGCAACGATTCAGGGTCTCTGCAAACACCGGCTCGGTCTCGAACAACTCTCGTGCCATGCCGGGGTACTGACTGCCCTGACCGGTGAACAGCCAGGCCGTCTTGGGCGTGTCGTGCGACTCTCCACGCCCGAGTCCGGGAGCGGGGCGGTCGTCGGCGACGGCTCCCAACAACTCGACGGCGGCTTCCCGCGAGTTGACGACCAACGCGGCACGGTGCTCCAGATGCGCTCGTCCCACTCCGGCTGTCAGGCACAGGTCGGCCAGGGTGGCCTCCGGATGCGCGCTCAACCAGCCGCGGTACTGATCGGCGATCTGCACCAACGCAGCGGGTGTCCGCGCGGAGAGCGGCAGAATGCTGAACTTCCGGCCCCCGGCAGGTGCGGGCGCGTCGACCACGTCCTGCGGCGCGGCCGGAGCTTCTTCGAGGATCACATGCGCGTTGGTTCCGGCGAATCCGAACGAGCTGACGCCCGCGATACGGGGCCGCCCGTTGCGCCCCCACGGCCGGGCCTCCTTGACGACCTCCACCGGAAGCCGGTCCCAGGGAATGTGCGGCGAAGGGTTCTGAAAGTTGCGGTGCTGCGGCAACAGCTCGTTCTCAAGCGACAAGATGACCTTGATGACACCCGCGATACCCGCGGCCGCCTCCAGGTGCCCGATATTCGTCTTCGCCGATCCGATCAACAGTGGATCGTTGGCTTCGCGACCGATGCCGTAGGCGGCGCCGGCGGCCTGAGCCTCGATCGGGTCGCCCAGCGATGTCCCGGTGCCGTGCGCTTCCAGATACCCGACCTCACTGGGTGCCACTCCGGCACGCTTGAGCGCATCGGCGATAACCCGCTGCTGAGCAACGCCATTGGGTACCGTCAACCCGCCCGATGCGCCGTCCTGGTTAATCGCACTCCCCCGGATGACCGCCCGGATCCGGTCGCCATCGCGGATCGCATCCTCAAGGCGCTTGATGACGATGACACCGGAGCCCTCGCCACGCACGTACCCGTCGGCGGCCGCGTCGAAGGTCTTGCACTTGCCGTCGGGCGCGAGCATGTGCGCGTGCGAGAACGTGATCATCGTCGCGGGGGTCAGCAGGACATTCGCGCCGCCGGCCAGTGCGAGGTCGCACTCTCCGAGCTGAAGTGCTTGGCACGCTTGATGAATTGCTACCAGCGACGAACTGCACGCTGTGTCGACGGCAACCGCCGGTCCTTGCAACCCCAGTCGGTAGCTGATGCGACCGGCTGCCGCGGCGTTGGACGTACCGATGGCCATGTAGGCCTCGATCTCGGGGTAGGTCAGCTCATCGGAGGCCATCCCCAGGTAATCGTGTGTGGCCAGGCCGACGAATACACCACTATTAGTCTCAGCCAAATCCGTTGGCGCGATACCGGAATGCTCGACCGCACGCCATGCCGTCTCCAGCAAAAGTCGGTGCTGTGGGTCCATCAGCCTGACCTCGCGCGTCGACATACCGAAGAACGGTGCGTCAAACCCCGTGACGTCATCGACGAATCCGGCGCGCCGGGTCACGACCTTGCCGGGAGCCCCGGGTTCGGAGTCGAAGAATTCGTCGGCGTCCCATCGATCGGCGGGCACCTCAGATATCGCATCGCGGCCCTCGCGCAACACGTCCCAGAACTCGTCCGCGTCTGCGGCACCAGGAAAACGCGCTGCATATCCGATGATTGCAAAACGTGGGGCTGGTTCGATCGGATGGTCGGCGGATTCCATGAGGTGGCCTCCTTGCGTCGGCGGGTGGGGAGAGTGGCCCTCGACGTCGTCGGGCGAGAATGTGACTCGGGACATCTGGGGGTGCGAACGCGACTCTAGCCGAACAAGTATCGTGCGCACTGTCGTTCCCAAACTTCATAGTTCCTAGGACAGTAAGTTCTAGTTATTACCGGTATGCCATGTGGCGCATGGGGTTTCCGGATCGGCTCGACTGGCGACTACACGGTCGAGCCGAGGGTATGTTGGGCCAGCGATGAGTAATGCCGGAGCGGGGCCGGCCAAGCGAGAGGGACGGCGTTTTGCGCATAGGCACGATAACGGTTGGCGCACTTGGTGAATGGACGTTGAGTCCGGGCTCCGTCACCTCGTGGCACCCCACCCCCACGGCCGCCGAGAAGGCCCGGCAGGCACCTGTGAGTTCGGTGCCAGTCAGCTACATGCAGAGCCAGCATCTCCGGAATTACTACGAGCGCGACACTGCGGGACTGAACTTTTCACGGCAGATCATTGCCAGCTGTGACGTTCCTGGGAATTGTGACATCGCCGCCATGGACCACGCACTCAACGCGTACCTGCGCCGCCACGACACGTTCCGCAGCTGGTTCGAGCGCACCGAAGACGGCGATTTCGTCAGGCATTCGATCACCGATCCGGACGACATCGAATTCGCCCCTGTAACGCAAGGGCATATGACTGTCGATGAGATACGTAACCACGTCATCGACATACCGAGTCCACTGGAATGGGGGTGCTTCACCTTCGGAATCATCCAGAGCGAGAACCACTTCACGTTCTTTGCTGCCATGGATCATGTGCATGGCGATGCGACGCTGATCGGCACCACGATGATGGAAGCCAACGGGATGTACTCCGCATTGAGCGGAGGCGGCCAGGCCCTCACGCTTCCCGACGCCGGCAGTTTCGACGACTTCTGTACTCGCGAGCGCGAATTCACGTCGACGTTGACCTTGGACTCCCCGGGCGTCCAGGCCTGGATCGACTTTGCCGAGAACAACAACGGCACCTTCCCCGAGTTCCCACTCCCGCTCGGCAATCCGTCGGAATCGACCAGCAGCACCATGACTTCGCTGTCGCTGATGAACCCGGAGCAGACCGATCGATTCGAGTCCGCCTGCGGGGCCGCCGGCTCACGGTTCGTCGGCGGTCTGTTCGCCTGCCTCGGTCTGGTCGAACACGAATTCACCGGGGCCGTCACGTATTACGGGCTCACGCCGAGAGATTCCCGCACAGCTAGCGACAACTTCATGACGCAAGGCTGGTTTACCGGGCTTATTCCGATCACCGTTCCGATCGCGGCAACCTCCTTCAACGATGCCGCCTACGCGGCGCAGAGCGCGTTCGATTCGAGTCTGGACATGGCTCGGGTGCCGTACTACCGGGTGCTGGAACTGGCGCCGTGGCTGAAGTGGCCGGAACCGAATTTTCCGGTGTCGAACTTCTTCCACGGTGGCGCCGCACCGCTCAACGCGATCCTCGCGGCGGGCGAGTTGGGCCTTGCCGACAACATCGGCATCTATCCGGACGGCCGGTTCTCCTACCAGCTGACCATCTACATATTCCGGTACGGCGAGGGCACGGCGATGGCGATCATGCATCCCGACAACCCGATCGCCGAGAAGTCGGCTCTGCGCTACATGGAGGCGATGAAGTCAGTGTGCGTGCGAGTCGCGGACAGCGGGCACTGGGGACGCGTCGCGTAGCTTGGGCGACATCAGAATGAGGGTGAGGAATATATGCGGCGGCTAGCCGATCTCGTGGTGCGGTGGCCATGGGCGGTGATAGGCGCCTGGGTCGCGCTGGCCATCGCCCTGCCGCTGACCTTCCCCTCGTTGAACGAGATGGCGGAGAAGCATCCACTCGCCATCTTGCCGGCGGACGCACCCTCGAGTGTGGCCGCCAAGAAGATGACCGAGGCGTTCCACGAGTCGAGCAACGACGACCTTCTCATCGTCGTGTTCATCAACGAGAACGGACTCGGAGCCGACGACGCGGCGACCTACCGCAAGGTCGTGGACGCGCTGCGCCACGACCTGACGAACGTGGTGTCGGTGCAAGACTTCATCGGCACACCCGAATTGCGAAAGTTCCTGACGAGTCAGGACAACAAGACCTGGGTCCTGCCGGTTGGCCTCGCGGGCGAGTTGGGCACACCCAAGTCCTTCGAGTCCTACAAACGGGTGACCGACCTCATCCAGCGCAGCATCGAGGGCAGTCCGACCACCGTGCACATCACCGGTCCGGCCGCCACCGTCGCCGACCTCACCGTCGCGGGTCAACAAGATCGTCTACCGATCGAGCTCGCGATCGCCATCCTGGTGCTCGCGGTGTTGCTCATGGTCTATCGCAGTGCACTGACGATGATGCTTCCGCTGGTGACCATCGGCTCGTCGCTGGTGATCGCGCAGTCCGTGGTGGCGGCCTACTCGCAACTGACCGGCGCGGGCGTCTCGAACCAGTCCATCGTCTTCCTGAGCGCGATCTTGGCAGGCGCCGGAACGGACTACGCGGTCTTCCTCATCAGCCGCTATCACGACTACCTGCGGGCGGGTAAAACCTATAACCAGGCCGTCAGGGCCGCGATGATGTCGATCGGCAAGGTGATCACCGCATCTGCCATGACGGTGGGCGTCACCTTTCTGCTCCTGAGCTTCGCCAAGATGGGCGTCTTCCAAACGGTCGGCGTGTCGTCGGCGATCGGGATCGGTGTCGCCTACCTGTCCGGCATGACGCTGCTGCCGGCCATCCTGGTGCTCGCCGGGCCGCGCGGCTGGGTCAAGCCGCGCCGTGAATTGACTGCCCAGTTCTGGCGGCGGTCCGGTATCCGCATCGTCCGCCGCCCGATTCCACACCTGGTGGCCAGTGTGCTCGTGCTGGGACTGCTGGGCAGCTGCGCCCTGCTCGCGCGCTACAACTACGACGACCGCAAGGCCGTATCGCCGTCGGCGCCGAGCTCGGTGGGGTACACCGCGCTGGAGCGTCACTTCCCGCTCAGCCAATCCATCCCGGAATACATCCTCATCCAGTCGCCGCGTGACCTGCGCACCCCGCAGGCCCTCGCCGACCTGGAGCAGATGGCCTCGCGCATCGCCCAACTGCCGGATGTGGCCCTGGTCAGCGGCGTTACCCGTCCCTTGGGCGAGGTGCCGCCCGAGTTCAGAGCCACCTACCAGGCCGGGCTCGTCGGCACCCGGCTGGCAGACGGCTCCAACCAGATCAACCAGCGCAGCAGCGATCTCAATCGACTCACCTCCGGCGCCAACACGCTGGCCGGCAGCCTCACCGATCTGCGCAATCAGCTGGGCAAGATCACCCCCGGACTGCAGAGCCTGCTGGAGGCGTCGAACTCGCTGAAAACCAAATCCGGCGGTGACGAGCTGGTGCGGAACGTGGACAACGCCGCCAAACTCGTCGACGAAATCAACGCGCTGGCCAACGACATGGGGTGGAACTTCTCCGCCGCCAAGGACATGTTCGGCTGGATCAACCCTGTCCTGACGGCGCTGCAAGGCAACCCGGTCTGCGATGCCGACACCTCGTGCAGCAATACGCGCGGGCAGTTCGAGCGGCTCGTCGGCGAACGCAACAGCGGCCGCCTCGACGAGATCGAGCGCCTCGCCCGCCAACTCGGCAACTCGCCGGGCAACAAGGCGACCCTCTCCGCGACGGTGACCAAGCTAAACGCCTCGCTACTGAGTGTCGTCAACGGACTTCATGCCATGGGTCTGGACAAGCCCGGCGGCCCGCAGGCCGGGCTCAACCAACTGCGGCAGGGTGCCGACCGCCTGGCCGGAGGCAGTCAGCAGGTGGCCGGCGGAGTGGATCAACTCGTCGGGCAGATCAAGGTGATCGTCAACGGCCTCAACCAGGCATCGAACTTCCTGCTGACGATGAAGAACAACGCCGCGGACCCCTCACAGGCGGGTTTCAACATCCCTGCCGAGGTCCTGAACAATCCGGACTTCCAACGGGCCGCTCACGCATTCATCTCACCCGACGGCCACTCCGTGCGGTATTTGATCCAGACCAAACTCAACCCGTTCAGCCCCGAGGCGATGGACCAGGTCAACGTGATCAACGACGTTGCCAAGGGCGCCCAGCCCAACACCACACTGGCCGACGCCACGATATCGATGGGCGGGTTCCCCACCGCGCTGCGTGACACACGCGACTACTACCAACACGACATCCGGTTCATCATCGCGGCGACGCTCATCGTCGTGCTGCTGACATTGATGGTGTTGCTACGCGCGATCGTCGCGCCGCTGTACCTGGTCGGTTCGGTGGTGCTCTCCTACTTCGCGGCCATCGGTATCGGCGTGCTGACCTTCCAGTTCCTACTCGGCCAGCAACTGCATTGGACCGTGCCGCCCTTGGCTTTTGTCGTGCTGGTGGCGGTGGGTGCCGACTACAACATGCTCTTCGTGTCGCGCATGCGCGACGAGTCGAGCAACAGCGTGCGCTACGGCATCATCCGCGCCCTGAACTCCACGGGTGGCGTCATCACCGCGGCCGGGCTGATCTTCGCTGCGTCGGTGGGCGGCCTGCTCTTCTCTAGCATTGGAATCGTGGTCCAAGGCGGCTTCGTGATCGGCGTGGGAATCCTGTTGGACACCTTCGTGGTCCGGACCATCACAGTGCCCGCCATCGCGGCATTGGTGGGTAAGGCGAACTGGTGGCCATCGCAGGTCAGCGCGGCGCGGGCGTCCGCGGAGAAGCCCCCTGCCACCGCGTCGGCAGGTTAGCAAGCACTCGTTATGTATGTGAGACTGAAAATGAAGTTGAGTCAGGAGCACGGATGAAGGACCTTCTCGCAGGCGCCGCGGTGCTGGTAGTCGCTTGCGTAACAGGATGTTTCGGCATCCCGTCCGCGCTCGCCGATGACCCGCAGGTTCCCGGCCCACCGATCCCCCGGGTCACGGCCGACGGGCAGGTCCTCGCCGCACCCACGGGGCCGGATCGCACCGCGTACGCCCTCGGCGGCGCGCACGTGCTCGGCATCCCGTACGACGAATACATCCGGATGACCGGCAAGGACTGGTTCCCCAACATGAAGCGGGAAAACGTCTGGTACCCGGCCGGCCAGGTCCAGGGCCACACCCTGGAGCGTTTCTTCCCCGGCATCGGTCCGATCGGAGAGAAGATCCTGCCCGGTCTGGGTCTGGACGGCCCCAGCATCGGCGAATCGATCGACATCGGAGAGCCCAACCTCGAAAACGCCATTCGCAGCGGGGGCCCCGGAACCGCGATGGGCCTATCCGAAGGGGCACTGGTGCTCAACGCGGTCAAGAACGCGCTGGCGACAGATCCGACCGCACCGGCACCGGATTCACTGACCTTCGCGACGTTCGGCGATCCGATCGCGAAGAGTCCCTTCAGCGAGAGCTTCCTGACTCAGAACTTCGCGCCCGGATCCGTGGTGCCCTTCATGGACTACCCGATCCCGCCCCGGGTCGACAGTCAGTACCACACCGACCAATTCATCTCCGCCTACGACAGCATCGCGGACTGGCCGGACCGGCCGGACAATCTGTTCGCGCTCGCCAACGCCATCGCGGGCCTGGCCACCGGCCACACCGCGGTGGCATTCACCAACCCCAAGATGGTTCCGGCGCGCAACATCGTGACCGAGACCAATTCCCGGGGCGGCACGACGACGACGTACTTCATCCCGGAACAGCACCTGCCCCTGGTGATGGGTTTCAAGTACCTCGGAGTGCCCGAAGAGACGCTCAACAGGCTCGATGCGATTCTGCAACCGCGCGTGGACGCGGGCTACTCGCGCAACGATGATCCGGCAACGGCGCCGATCGCAGTCGACCCGCGACGGGGTTTCGACCCCGCGGAAGTGACGGCGCCTGCCTCGCAGGCGACATTCGGCGGCGGATCAGATCCGCTTTCACAGATCACCAGCGGCGCTCTCGCCGTGCTGGGCAACGGCACGCGCCCGACCCCTCCCAATTAGTACGGACGTGACACCATGACACCTTCAACCCAGTCATCCATCCTGTCGATGCTGCACGGACGTGCCAGCCTGCGCCCGGATGACATCGCATTCACCTTCACCGACTACACCCACAACCCGGCCGGTGTCGCCGAGAGCCTTACCTGGTCGCAGCTGTCGCGCCGCACGTTCAACGTGGCCCGCGAGCTCAGCCAGCACGCCTCGGTCGGTGACAGGGCGCTGATCCTGGCACCGCAAAGCCTTGAGTACATCCTGGCGTTCCTGGGTTCCATGCAGGCCGGGCTGATCGCGGTACCGCTCCCGCTGCCGCACCGTGGCTCCAGCCTTGACCGGGTGAGTGCCGTCTTCGATGACACGTCGCCCTCGGTGGTGCTCACGACATCGGCCGTCGCCGAGGATGTCGGCGACTACGTCGATCAGTCACGCCTCGACATCGCTCCCAAGTTAGTCGAAATCGACTCCTTGCGCCTCGACGTCGACGGCGGGCCCAGCGTTGCCCCGGGCGACGTGCCGAACATCGCGTATCTGCAGTACAGCTCGGGTTCCACCCGCACGCCCACCGGCGTGATGCTGTCGCATCGCAATCTGCAGGTGAACTTCGAGCAGTTGATGCGCAGCTTCTTCGTGGACACCGGCTCCCGAATCCCCGCCGACGCCACGATCGTGTCCTGGCTGCCGTTTTACCACGATATGGGGTTGGTGCTCGGCGTCTGCGCTCCCATCCTGGGCGGCTATCGCGCCGACCTGACCAGCCCGCTGGCGTTCCTGGAAAGCCCGTCTCGCTGGGTCCGTGCACTGGCCACCAATCCGCACGCCTGGTCGTCGGCGCCCAATTTCGCCTTCGATCTGGCGGCCCGGAAGACCACCGACGCCGACCTTGCCGGGCTCGATCTGGGCGCGGTGCTCGGCATCATCAGCGGCGCCGAGCGGGTCGAACAGTCCACCCTGCGACGCTTCGTCGATCGGTTCGCGCACTTCAATTTCCGCGACAGCATGATGCGCCCCTCCTACGGGCTGGCCGAGGCGACCGTCTTCGTGGCCTCCGGCACCTGGAGTGAAACGGCGCCCGCCGCCCACTTCGATGTCGAGGAGCTGTCCGCGGGCCGCGTTCGGCGCTGCGCCGCCGGGGCAGGAACCGCACTGGTCAAGTACAAGGTGCCGCAATCCCCCATGCTGCGGATCATCGACAACGACACCCACCGGGAGTGCCCGGCAGACGTGGTCGGCGAGATCTGGGTGCACGGCGACAACGTCGCCTCCGGCTATTGGCGCAAGTCGCCCGAGGAACAGCGCTGCTTCGGCGCCAAGGTGACGGAGCCGTCGCCCGGCACTCCCGAAGGCCCCTGGCTGCGCACCGGTGATCTCGGCTTCGTCTCCGACGGCGAGCTGTTCATCGTCGGCCGCATCAAGGACCTGTTGATCATCCGCGGGCGTAACTACTACCCCGAGGACATCGAGGCGACGGTTCAGGAGATCGCCCGCGGCCGAGTCGCGGCGATATCCGTCCCGTTCGACAGCACCGAAAAGCTGGTCACGGTCATCGAATTCAAGAAGCGCAGCGATTCGGACATCGAGGCCATCAAGAGCGAGATCACCTCGGCGATCTCCAATGCCCACGGCGTGAATGCCGGGGACGTGGTGTTGGTACCGCCCGGATCGTTGCCCACGACCACCAGCGGCAAGATCCGGCGTCGCTCGTGTGTCGACCAGTACCTGCAGAATCGGTTCACCCGTTTGGACGCGGACACTCGCCTCGGAGTCGCCTGACCCGGCATCGCTGTCGAAATGCCGTCAGATGCCGGCGAGCCCGACCGCGATCAGCACACCTCCGACCGCTGCCAGCACCAGGGCGATGTTGCGGCGGCGGTTGGATTGAATCCAGCTGTTGAGCCTCGCCATGGTCTCAGCCGTGCGCTCCGGCGCCACCGCATGCGCAAGAAACGGAATCTCCACCAGCGCAAAGGCAATGACGTTGAACAGCAGCAGGGCGGTCACCTGTGTCGCCGGCGGCGAGCCGGAGGCCACGATCACGGCCAGCGCGGCCAAGAAGTCAACGGATGGCAGTGCGATCCCCAGGCCCGCCAGGCCCGCCACCCACAGCGATCCACCCGTCGCGATCGCCTGAATGCGCGCAGAGACCTTGTCCAGCTGCGCATTTGAAGCCGGACCCCGCAGCCGCGAGGCCAACAACGCCGCAACCAGCAGCGCCGCCACCCCGATGCCGATCTGCACGCGCGGCAACGTGAAATGCGCCGACCCGATCGACACGTGCCGGAAGGCGAACAGCACGACCAGGCCCACCGCCATCCCCATCGCGAACCCGCCGCACAGGAATGCCAACAGCTGCAGATGCGGACGCGGCCGATTCAGCATAAGCACCGTCATGCCCAGACGGAACGGTTCGAAGCTGACGGCCAGGGCCATCACCAGCAGGGTGATCCACATGGATGTCAGGGCTGAAGCCGTTCAATCCGACCGTCCGTGACGACGATCCGGTTGTGCACGCGGTTCTCCCGCCCCTGCCAGAACTCGACGGCCTCGGGCGCGATCACATAACCACCCCATTGCGGAGGCACCGGCACCTGATCCAGATCGGCGAACCGCCGGGTGACGTCCTCGAGCTGGGTCAATAGCGCGTCCCGCGACGCGATGGGCGCGGACTGCTGCGACGCCCACGCCCCCAGCTGCGATCCGCGCGGCCGCTTGGACCAATAGTCGGCGGTCTGTGCCGGGTCGACCTTGGCCACCCGACCGCGTACATGAACCTGCCGGCCCAGCGCGTACCAGGGAAATGTGACGCTCGCGTAGGGCGTCTGCTCCAGCTGATGCCCCTTGGCGGAGTCGTAGTTTGAGAAGAAGGTCACACCGGCGGGGTCGATCCCCTTGCACAGCACCGTGCGCGTCACCGGTCGGCCGTTGTCCACGGTGGCCAGCACCATTGCGTTCGGCTCGGGGATGCCCGATGCCACCGCGAGATCAAACCATTTGTGCAACAAGGGAAGCCAGCCTTCGGCGAGCCAGTCGACGTCGAGATCGCCGCTGCCGTCCTTTTCGCCGGGCCGGTAATCAGAGCGCAGCCATTCGGTCACGAAAATCACGCTACAGGCGCGCGTCTAAGGAATGGCGAGGTGACTAAGAAGGACCCTTATTTGCGGGTGCAAGAATCGCCTTTACCGAGTTGTTACCCACAGGTAGGGAGTCGAGAATCATGACGGTTGCAGCGCCGCTACCAGCGGATTTCGCACCTGGACTGGAGGGCGTGACCGCCTTCGCCACCGAGATCGCCGAGCCCGACAAGGACGGCGGAGCGCTGCGTTACCGCGGCGTCGACATCGAGGATCTGGTCGCCCAGCGGGTGACCTTCGGTGACGTGTGGGCACTGTTGGTCGATGGCAAGTTCGGCCAGGGACTCCCGCCCGCCGAGCCCTTCCCCATCCCCGTGCATACCGGCGACGTCCGCGTCGACGTCCAGGCCGGGCTCGCCATGCTGGCACCCATCTGGGGATTCGAGCCGCTGCTGGACACCGAGGATTCGATCGCTCGCCATCAGCTGGCCCGCGCCTCGGTGATGGCACTGTCCTATGTAGCCCAGTCCGCGCGCGGCAATTCCCTGCCCGCCGTACCGCAAAAGGTTGTCGACGAATGCTCCACCGTCACATCACGTTTCATGACTCGCTGGCAGGGTGAACCTGACCCCAAGCATGTCGAGGCCATTGACGCGTACTGGGTTTCGGCCGCCGAGCACGGCATGAACGCCTCCACCTTCACCGCGCGAGTCATCGCGTCCACCGGAGCCGACGTGGCTGCCGCCCTCTCGGGTGCCGTCGGTGCGATGAGCGGCCCGCTGCACGGTGGCGCGCCCGCACGGGTGCTGCCGATGATCGAGCAGGCCGAGAAGACCGGCGATGCCCGCGGCGTCATCAAGGGCATCCTGGACCGTCGCGAAAAGCTCATGGGATTCGGGCACCGGGTGTACCGCGCCGAGGATCCCCGTGCACGGGTGCTGCGCAGCACTGCCAAGCGACTCGGCGCCGCACGCTACGAGGTGGCCGCAGCGCTTGAGCAGGCCGCGCTCACCGAGCTGCGGGAGCGTCGTCCCGACCGCGTCATCGAGACCAATGTCGAGTTCTGGGCGGCGGTCATTCTCGACTTCGCACAGGTCCCGACCCGGATGATGCCGGCGATGTTCACCTGTGCCCGCACCGCGGGCTGGAGCGCGCACATCCTGGAGCAGAAGCGTCTCGGCAAGCTGGTGCGTCCGGCCGCGTTGTATGTCGGACCCGGACCGCGCTCCATCGAGTCCGTGGAGGGGTTCGGGCTGCTGCACTCCCGGGTGGATGCATAAGCGCCTGAAGTCCTGGCGTCACTACGCGTGAGGTGGTTGGGTGGGTCTCCATGGACACCTCTCAGACCTCTCCCGACCTCCCACCCGTAGAACCTTCCGTCTCTCCGTACATCATCGTCGAGGATTCACGTGCGGCGATCGAGTTCTATAAGAACGCCTTTGGCGCCGAAGAGCTCGGACTGCTGGAGACTCCCGACGGCAAGGTGATGCACGCCGCCGTCAAGATCAACGGCACGACGATCATGATGAACGACGACTTCCCCGAGTACAACGACGGCAAGTCGAGCACCCCCACCGCACTCGGCGGCACTCCGGTCACCATTCATCTGACCGTGCCCAACGTCGACGACTGGTTCAGTCGCGCGGTTGACGCCGGAGCAAGCATCGAGATGCCGCTCGAGGACCAGTTCTGGGGTGACCGGTTCGGGGTCATCAAGGATCCGTTCGGACACCTGTGGTCGCTGGGTCAACCGGTCAAGATCGTCAACCCCGAAGACCTCAAGAAATTCGCAGCGGGTGGCGGCCAGTAGCCGCTACCGCAGCAAGTCCTCCAGCGCCGATCCGCGAATAGCCTTGCGCCACAACGGTGGTTGCGGGGCATTCGCGGCCACGCGCAGCATCTCGGGAACCGAGACAAACTTGTCGCGAGGCCGGCCTTCGCCCTTGCCGCGCGCGATCTCCGCGCGGTCGATCGCCAGCCAACCGTCATGATCGACGATGGTGGGCTGGCGCCGCTGGATGAGCTTGGCCAGACCTGACAACCGTTGCGACGGATCGTCGAGCAGGCCGTTGTTGTAGTCCTCCACCAACGAGGTGACGGTCTGCTGCGAGCACGACTTGTTGGTCCCGATGAACCCGGTCGGGCCTCGCTTGATCCATCCCGCCACGTAGGTGGCCCGATGGGCCCTACCGGTCGCCGAATCCGTCACGCGCCCTTGCTCGTTCGGGATCACTCCGCGCTGATCGTCGAACGGCACACCGGGCATCGGAACACCGCGGTAGCCGATCGAGGTCAACAGCAAGCCTGTCTCGATCGTGTCCACAGAATCACCGTGCTCGAACTCGACGCCCTCCACGCGGCTCTCCCCCAGCACCCTGGCGGGGGTCCGGTTGTAGGTGAAGCGGATGGTCTTGCCGCCCGGCTCCCGCGCCTCACGCGGGCAGGTGCTGAGCACCTCCAGCTTCTGCCGGGTCAACGGCTCCAGATGCGTCTGCAGCGCCTCATCCACCAGCTTGGCGGTTTCGTCGTCGATCACCACCGTCATATCGGGCAGACCGACCAGGCCGAGCAGCTCGGGCAGGGTGAATGCCGAATGCTCGGGGCCGCGCCGACCGACGATGACCACCTCGCGTAGCTTGCTGCTCCGCAGCGCGGTCAGCGCGGTATCCGAGATATCGGTGCGCGCAAGGCGATCGGTGCTTCCGGTGAGCACCCGAGCGACATCGAGCGCGACATTCCCGTTGCCGATGACGACGGCGCGCTCGTGGTCGAGGTCGACCCGGAAATCGCTGTAGTCGGGGTGCGCGTTGATCCACGCGACCACCTGTGTGGCGGTGGCGTTGCCCGGCAGCTCGATGCCGGGGATGTCCAGGCGACGGTCCGAGGAGGCGCCGACGGAGTAGATCACCGCATGGTGATGCGCCAGCAGTTCATCGTGGGTGACGTCCTTGCCCACCTCGACGTTCAGGAAGAACTCGAAGTTGGGCTGTGCGGCCATCGTGTCGAACAGTTTGGTCACCCGTTTGGTCTGCTGGTGATCGGGGGCCACCCCGGCGCGCACCAAACCATATGGGGCAGGCAGCCTTTCGAACATGCTGACCCTCACGTTCGGCTGGGTCAGCAGCTCATCCGCGGCGTACATGGCGGCGGGACCGGAGCCCACGATGGCCACCTTCAACCCACGGCCACTCTCCCGAACCGGCGGTGCCTGAATGACCGGAGCCAAACTGGCACGGGGGATTTCACGCGGATAGAACTCGGAGTTGATCCGCAGGAAGGGCAGCTGCTCTTCCTTGAGCACCGAGTCCGGCTTGATGGCATCGACAGGGCAAGCGGCGACGCAGGCACCGCAATCGACGCATGCCGAGGCATCGATGTGCAGCATCTCCGCCTTGAGAAAGTCGGGTTCGTCAGGCGTGGGGTGGATGCAGTTCACCGGGCATGCGTAAACACACGACCCCTCGTTACAGCAGGCCTGGGTAACGACGTGCGGCATCAGGCGGGAACAGCGCTGTGTGAATCAGACACTGCGGCCTCAGGAGCCGCGTAGTTCACCAGCGGACCACGCTGCGGCTCGCTGCGGTAGCGGGCGGCGCGGCCATCGATGTGCAGCGCCCTCCACACCAGTTTGGCGACGGGGTTCATCATCCCGACCTCGCGGCACAGCATCCGGACGTCGGAGAAGACCTCGCTCATCGTCTGTCGCGAAGCCGGGCTCTTCCAGAAGATCTCCTTCATCACCTCACGCGGGATGTCGAACTTCTTGGCGAAGCTGCGCGGCGGGGTCATGATGGCGCCCATCAGCACCCGCATGGTGATCGGCGTGGCGATCGACAGCACGAACCGGTTGAACCAGTGCATCGTCGGGACACGCTTACGCAGGTACTCATGCGCGAAGGAGATGTGCCGGGCTTCCTCGGCGACGTGAATCTCCATGACGCGGCGCATGATCGGGTGCAGGTTGTCACCCTCGCGCAGCACGTTCTTCTGGGTGTGGTCGATCGGCTCTTCACCGGCGAGCACGCCCACAAAGAACATCTCCGGGAAGGGCGTGGAGGCCAGCGGAACAAAGGGCGAGAGCCAGCGCAGCAAGCGCGGCATCCCGGGCACGTCGACACCGAGGCGGTTCACCATCTCCTGGAACATCAGGGTGTGGTTGCACTCTTCGATGGACTCGTGGTTCAGGTAACGGAACTCCGGGGACCCATTGGGCACGCTGAAGGCGTACTGGATCAGACCACGGATGAGGATGCTCTCGAAGTGCAGACCCACCTTGGCGACGTTGGCCTGGCGCCACATGCCGATCTCGATCTGCTTCTCCACAGGCTGCGCCTGGTACCAGGGATGCCGGCCGAACGGGTCGGTCCGGTGCGGCAGGATCCAGCGCGGATCATTGGGGATGACGGCGTACTCAGGGTTGTCCCAGTCGATGTCGATGAACGGGTCGAAATTCCGGTTCGTCGATCCGTGCGACAGGGTCTCCAGCACCTGGACGTACTTGGCGTCGCCACGCACTTCCTTCTTCGCGCGCAACTTCTCGCGGAGGGACATGCCTATCTCCTTTGATTAGGTAACGGACCTGCAAACTTTTACGTTCTGGGGCTACTTGGAAGTCTACAAGCTCTGGGCGAGTGTAAACAGGGCGAGAAGGCCCTATCTAGGTTTGGGACGAAACGTCCCATGTGACGTTCCCAGCGGGGTTTGTTTTATGTGATGCAGCTCTCAATGGGCCACCGTTTAGGCTGGTAGCCGTGGCTGAATTGACCATCCCCGCTGACCTGCTGCCCGCCGACGGACGCTTCGGCTGCGGCCCCTCCAAGGTGCGCCCCGAACAGCTGCAATCGCTCGTGACGGCCGGCGCCTCCCTCTTCGGTACCTCGCACCGGCAAGCACCCGTCAAGAACCTGGTGGGCCGCGTCCGCGAGGGCCTCAAGGAGCTGTTCAAGGCACCCGACGGTTACGAGGTGATCCTCGGCAACGGCGGCTCGACCCTGTTCTGGGACGCGGCAGCGTTCGGCCTGATCCGCGAGAAGTCACTGCATCTGACCTTCGGCGAGTTCAGCGCCAAGTTCGCCTCCTGCGTGGCCAAGAACCCGTTCGTCGGTGACCCGATCAAGGTGGTCGCGGACGCGGGCAGCGCGCCCGCTCCCGTCTCGGATCCATCGGCCGACGTGATCGCCTGGGCCCATAACGAGACCTCGACAGGAGTCATGGTTCCGGTGCAGCGGCCCGCCGGTTCCGAGAATGCACTGGTGCTCATCGACGCCACCTCTGGCGCCGGTGGCCTGCCGGTGGATCTGGCCGAAGTCGACGCCTACTACTTCGCGCCGCAGAAGAATTTCGCCGGCGACGGCGGGCTGTGGTTGTCGCTGATGAGCCCGGCCGCTCTGGAGCGGGTGGAGGAGATCGGCGGCAGCGGACGGTGGGTGCCGGACATCCTGTCGCTGCCGATCGCGGTGGAGAACAGCCTCAAGAACCAGACCTACAACACCCCCGCCATCGGGACGCTGCTTCTTCTGGCCGATCAGATCGATTGGCTGCTGGCGGGCGGTGGTCTGGACTGGGCCACCAAGCGGACCGCCGATTCGGCATCGCGGCTGTACTCCTGGGCCGAGGCCACGTCGTACACCACGCCGTTCGTGGCGGACCCGGCGCAGCGCTCGCAGGTGGTGGGCACCATCGACTTCAACGACGACGTGGACGCGGCCGCCGTGGCCCAGGTGCTGCGGGCCAATGGCGTCGTGGACACCGAGCCGTACCGCAAGCTCGGCCGCAACCAGCTGCGGGTGGCCATGTTCGCCGCCATCGACCCCGAGGACATCTCGAAGCTGACGCAGTGCATCGACTGGGTTGTCGAACGCCTCTGATCTCGCTCGGAGCTAGCGGACCATCGTGAGGTCGTAGACGTCGACGTCGTCGATGGTCCGCTTGGCAAAGGTCTTCTGCACCCACTCCTGGATGGATTTCGAGGTCTCGCTGCCCGGAGCACCGAAACCCTCGCCGCCGTGGTCACCGTCCAGGAAGTAGTGGATCTGGCCATCCGCCACGTATTGCTGGAACTGCGCCAGGGTCGGCGATGGATCGGTGCCGTTGAATCCTCCGATCGCCATCACGGGCAGACGGGTTGCCAACTGGTATCCCGACGCGCGGTTGGAGCCGACCGCCGCGGCCACCCAGGTGTATCGGTCCGCGTTGTTCTCCAGCGCGGCAACGATGTTGGGCCCTGGCGTGCTTCCGTCCAGCAGGCCACCGCCCGCCTTCGTTGCGCGTTCGGACTCGGGCCGGTGCCGCTCGGGAAAATCTGCGTCCGGAAAACCAGGGAACCCGCCGCCCTTGACCTCGGGTCCCGCCGACGGCAGTGCACCGCTGTGCGGTGTCGCGATGGTCTGAATCGAATAGGCCGCCGGGCCGGCCAGAGCCATGATGATTGCCACCGCCGCGGTCACCTTGGGGTATCTGTTGCTCACTATGCCGACCAGCGTCAGAACACCGAGGACCAGGATCGCCCAACGCAGCCACGGCTGGAAGTCAGGTGAACGCCCCAGCAGCAACCAGGTCATCGCCACGGTCACCAGCAGCGCGCCCGCCAGAGACGCTCTTACCCAGGACTTTTCGCGTTGACTCCAGGCCAGCGCCGAACCGGAGCCGACGAGTGCGGCGACCGCGGGCGCCAGTGCCACCGAATAGTACGGGTGGAAGATGCCCTGCATGTAGCTGAACACCGCACCCGTGGTGAGCACCCACAGACCGAAAACCATCAGCACCGCGCGGCGGGTGTCCGTCCGCGATTCCTTGCGCAGTAGGAATAACCCCAGTAGTGCGAGGACCACGGCGGTCGGCAGCAGCCAGGCGATCTGCCCACCCAACGCGGGCTGGAACAGTCTGCCGATTCCGGGTTCACTCCCGAAATGACCACCGAATCCGTACATCTCGTCGCGCGGACCCGAAGCACTGCCCTTTTCGTTTCCGTTGATCCGGCCCAGCCCGTTGTAGCCGAGGGTGAGCTCAAGAATCGAATTGTCAGGCGACCCGCCGATCCAGGGACGCGAGCCCGGTGGCCACAGTTCTACCGTGACGATCCACCATCCCGCGGAAACCACTGCTGCGGCGGCAGACCCGGCGAGCTGAGCCAACCTCTTCCCCGGGCTCACCGGCCCGGCGATCAGGTAGGTCAGCGCGATGGGCGGGATGACCAGTAGGACCTGCAGTTGCTTGGTCAGGAATCCGAAGCCGACCAGCACCCCGACCAACAGCGGCCAACGGCTGCGGCCATCTTCGATGGCGCGCATCGCCGCCCACACCGCGGCGATCATCAGGAAGACCAGCAACGCGTCCGGATTGTTGAACCGGAACATCAGCACCGCCACCGGCGTGATCGCGAGCACCAGCCCGGCCAGTAGGCCCGCCCCATGGCCGAAGTAGCGGCGAATGGTCACGTACAGCAGACCGACCGAGGCCACGCCCAGCAGCACCTGGGGCACCAGGATGCTCCAGCTGCTGAGCCCGAAGACACGCGCCGAGAGCTCCATCAGCCACAGCGACGCCGGTGGCTTGTCGACGGTGATCGAGTTGGCGGCATCCGAGGACCCGAAGAACGCGGCCTTCCAGGAGACCGAACCCGCCTGCACCGCAGCTGAATAGAACGAATTAGCCCAACCGTTGGAGCCAAGGTTTATCAGGTATGCCGCCGCGGTGCCGATCAGCAGAAGACCAACGCTGATCCGCTCCCGCGTCATCGGGTATTCGCGCTTCGGAACACCCACCGCAGTCCGACGAAGCGAATCAGGGTGGCGACGAGATTGGCCACGGTGAGCACGATCAGCAGCAGATGCTTGGAGGCGTCCGGCACCAGGTGATGCATGGCGACCAACGACCCACTGGTGAGTGCCAGCCCGATGCCGAAGATGGCGAGGCCCTGGAACTGATGCTTGGCGACATCACGACGCCCCCGCACCCCAAAGGTGAAGAACCTGTTGGCCGAGGTGTTCAGCACGGCGGTGATGAGCAGCGCCACGAAGTTAGCCGCCTGGTCTCCCGCCACTCCATGTAGCACCAGGAACAGCAGGGCGTAGGCCAATGTGCTTGCCACGCCAATGATTCCGAATCGCACCAGCTGCCCGACCATACCGGCCGGTACTCCCTCGACGAGCGGTTCACGACCAAGACTGTGCCGCAGCTCTTCCAGTGGCAGCGTGCCGAGCATGAGCGCCCGTCCCAGCCTCCAGATGCCGAGCAGGTCCTTGCGGACGGTGTCGACGATGTCGACCCGGCTGTCCGGATCGTCCACCCAGTCGACCGGCACCTCGTGGATGCGCAGGCCCACCCGCTCGGCGAGCACCAGCAGCTCTGTGTCGAAGAACCACTCCTTGTCCTCCACCAGCGGGAGCAATTGCCGGGCGACGTCGGTGCGGATGGCCTTGAAGCCGCATTGGGCATCGGAGAACCGGACCTGCAACGAAGCGTGCAGGATCAGGTTGTAGGTGCGTGAGATGAACTCGCGCTTGGGACCCCGGACCACACGCGAGTTGCGGTTGAGCCGCGAGCCGTAGGCGACGTCCGAGTGCCCCGAGATCAGCGGCGCGACAAGCGGCATCAGCGCATTGAGATCGGTGGACAGATCCACATCGCAGTAGGCCACCACCTCGGCATCCGAGGACAACCAAGCCGCGGCCAGGGCCCGCCCCCGCCCCTTCTCCTCAAGGTGCAGTACGTCCACGCTGTCGAGTTCGGCAGCGAGCCGGTGCGCGATCTGCAGCGTCCGATCAGTGCTGGCGTTGTCGGCGATGGTGATGCGAGCCGAGTACGGAACCTCGTTGGCCAGGAACCCGTGCAGGCGGCGCACGCACGATTCCAGATCGTTCTCCTCGTTGTACACGGGAATCACGATGTCCAGGACGGTCGCCAGGACTGCGGTCGGTGCCGTCGGGGTGTCGAGCGGCTGCATCACGGTGGTCACGTCAGAAACAATGGTTGCCACGGCTACGGTGTCACTGGGTTGCGGCTGCGAGTTTCCTGTGAGCGCCGCCCGGTCCGGCCGCCCGCCCAACCCGGTCTCGGCAAGATTGGTTGTACACAATTGAATTGTGGACTATCGTTCTTCTATGGCCACCGTCGGGCTCGACCGCCAGCTCTGCTTCGCCCTGTATTCGGCGTCGCGTGCGATGACCGCGGCATATCGGCCGCTCCTGACCGAACTGAATCTGACCTATCCGCAGTACCTCGTGCTCTTGGTGCTCTGGGAAGAGGGGCGCGTCACCGTCGGCCGACTTGGCGAACGGCTACGACTTGACTCCGGGACGCTGTCCCCTCTGCTGAAGCGCTTGGAAGCCAACGGATTCATCTCGCGCGAGAGGTCCGCCTCCGACGAGCGACTGGTCGAGGTAACGCTGAGCCCGGCAGGCCGTCGCCTGGAACGCAAGGCCCAGTGCATTCCGGAACAACTCGGCCTCTCGACCGGCATCAGCGAACGAGAGGCCGCGGACCTGCGCGATGCGGTCCACAAACTGACCGATGCCCTCAACGCATCACTACGAAAGGAATCCGCATGAACATCGTCTACACCGCCGAGGCCCTGGCCACCGGGGAAGGGCGCGACGGCAGGGGCCGCTCGTCCGACGGCAGACTCGATCTTGAGCTGGCCATTCCGACGGAAATGGGCGGTAGCGGCAACGGCACCAACCCCGAGCAGCTTTTCGCGGTGGGCTATGCCGCGTGCTTCCACTCGGCCCTGCGGATGATCGGCCGCCAAGAGAAGGCCGACGTCTCGGATTCCTCGGTCGGAGCGCGGGTCTCCATTGGCCAGCTCGACAACGGCGGCTTCGGCCTGGCGGTCGAACTCGAAGTCACCCTGCCCAACCTCGACCATCAGGCCGCGCAACAACTGACCGAGAAGGCCCACCAGGTGTGCCCCTACTCCAATGCAACCCGCGGCAACATCGACGTCACACTCACGGTGACCGATGACTGAGGCCCGATACATGTATCAGTACTGATACGATCGTTTTGTGTTTGATAGTTCCATCTCGCGAGGGAGTAGGCGGTCTCTGCTCATCGGGATCGCCTGCGTGGTCGCACTGATCCTTGCCGCGGGTGGCTGGGTGATATTCGCCAATGACTTCGCAATCCGTGAAGAACAGGTGACGATCCCCAGCTCGGTGCAACCGCTCCGGGCGACCCTCGCCCTGCCTCAACACGGGAACGGACCCTTCGGCCTGGTGGTGTTCGTGCACGGCGATGGGCCGGCCAACTCCACGAGAAGCGATTTCTACAAGCCGATCTGGGAGTCGTTTGCGAAGGCCGGCTACGCCTCATTGTCCTGGAACAAGCCGGGAATTGATGGCGCTCCCGGCAATTGGCTGAACCAAAGCATGCACGATCGCGCTGCGGAAGCAGAGGCCGCCATCGATTGGGCACATGGCCGCGCCGATATCGATCCAAGACGAATCGGCGTGTGGGGTATCAGCCAGGGAGGTTGGGTGGTGCCCGAGGTCGCGGTGCATCGTCCCGATCTTCAGTTCGTGATTCTCGTTGGTGCGGCCGTCAATTGGCTGCGACAAGGAGAGTTCAACCTGCTCGCGGAGATGCGGCACCGCGGCGCCTCAGAGGAGGAGAGTGCCGCGGCCCTGAACCGCCGCGACGCCGGGCTGCGAGCGTTGCACGACGGCGCGACATACGAACAATATCTTGCGGCCCAACAGGACCCGGACCTCATGTCGGCAGATCGCTGGAACTTCGTCCGTAAAAACTATCTGTCCGACGTGACCGAAATCCTCCCGCGCATCAAGGTTCCGGTCCTGCTCGCCCTCGGCGACGAGGATCTCAATGTCGACGTCAACGAGACGGATCGGGTCTACCGCCGGATACTGCCGCCACGACAGTTGACCGTGCGGCGATACCCCCACGCGTCGCACAACATCGCCAAAGCAGACCTCGACAACGACCAGAACTGGCGTTCGACACTGGTCGCGATGTTTGCCCCGCGTTCGCTCTTCGCCTCAGACTATCTGGATGACCTGCGGAACTACGTTGCGGCACAACCAGTGCGCTGACCATGACCGCTAGGCAACACACGATCCGAAGGCTGGCATTCTGCGAGGCCGTGGGCGCGGTCGCGCTCGCGGCGGCGACGGCACCGTTCGCTTTACCGTGGGCGGGCACCCCGCCCCCGTGGGTGCAGCTGCTCGGCCTGGCGTTTCTGCTCGGAATGCTCGCCGCGAACCTGATCATCCTGCGCAGAATCAGCACCGCGGTGACGCTTGCTCGACTCAGCGGGGTCCTACGCCTTCGCCTGGCTGTCGGCGTGTACGTGGTGGCCGTGCTCCTACTCGTTCCGCTGCCACCCTCGTGGGGCTGGTTCTGGTTCATGTTGACAGTTCTGGGCGCCCTGCTGGGCTGCGCAGCACTGGCACGGATGACCTGTACCGAACCCTTCAGATGATCTGGCGAACCGCCCCGGCATACCAGCGGAACAGTCGGATCGGCTGTTCGGCTTCGGTTTTCGCCATCTCAGCCCAGCATGCGGCGACCGCCGCCCGGGCTGCCGTACCGATCCAGGGTTGCGGGAGCAGCTGCGGCGGCAGCAGCGGGTCGGGCTCGACGGCCCGCGTGAACTCCGCCGCCAGCGCGACGGCAAGAGTGAGAAGTTCGGTATGGGACGCGGTGCGCAGGGCGGGAAGCGTTCCTTCCGACACCGCCAGAAGTCTGCGGTGCCGGTCGGCGATCGCATCGATCGGCCACAGCCGCTCGGCCAGCTCACGCGCACCCGACTGTCCGCCGATCACGAGGTCTGTGGTGGTGAAGGTCGTAGTGTGTTCAGCCACGTCGAGCTGTCCCGCGAGCGCGCTGATTCGACTCTCCCAGGCGTTGGCACACACGTAGAGACCGCCCTGGATCGGCGCACCGCCCAACCGCACCACCTCCCCGCGCATCGCATCACGGGCGGCGCGGGAGGATTCGGGTATCGCGAACGCGACAAGATGCCAACGGCCGTCCCACGGGACATGTCCCCGATCTTGCTCGTACATGTAGCGCACGAATTCGAGGTCCGGTTCGAGAGCGCCGCGCGTGGCCTCCGTGGCACGCAAGATCGCCTTGCGCCCCCGCCCATCTTGCGTAAAACGACCTTCCGCGACAAGGCGCTTGACGCATAGACGAACCTGCTGATCACTCATGCCGAGAATGTTTGCGACGTCATAGAGCTCGCCGGCGGCAATCGTGGCGTCCTCACGGATCATGCTCTCGACCACGCTGCGGGTGGAGACGTCGGTGTTCAGGACGTGCTGGATGTCCAAACGTTCACCTCACGAAGCAGCCACCGATTGTGTTCAACCATCCTACGTTCGGCGCAACAACGATCGAATCAAGGCAATGTTCCTCGTTCGACCAGATACGGCGAGACCCCAGCCTCACACCCAAGCGTCCGCCCGAGATCGGCGAAGAAGCGCCCCGGTTCGATAACCGACTCGGGTGGGCGAACCCCCGGCCTACGCGCCTGCCCCCCAATCACCTGCGCCATGCCCAGCGCCAGCGGCACACCGGTGATGCGAGCCATATCTTGTAGCGCACTTTTGATCGGATTCAACTGCGTACCAGATAGGTTCAGCCGAGCCAAGACAGCGACCCGATCCCCTCGCCGGTCACCGGTGACTGCTGCAAAGAACGGCGGGAGTGAACCGGGTCCTCGCAGACGCAGCGCCGCGCACGCGGAGCGCACCGTACGCCGCAAGCCGGGAGTCGCGAACGCCTCAGCGGCCTGCTCCAGAGTGAGCGAGCCTGCGTCGATATCGGATCGCAGGGTACCGAGATATGCCACCGTCCAGGGTTCGATGACCATGAGGTTCAGCGCGTCGCCACTCGGTTTTAGGCTGCGCTGCAAGGTAATCGGCTCCGGATGACCGATCGAGTACGCGGTGCCCCGATGTCCGGCAGGCAATGTCAACGTGACCGGGCTCAACGGGCGCTTCTCGACCAGTCGCCCGGCAACGACGGCGGTGATAGTGCCGCTGGCCTGCTCCATCCAATGCACCGCAGCGGCGGTCGGACGCCCATCGGGACCCAGCAGCGGGGTACTTCCTTCGGTAGCGCCCTCGGCACCGACGGCATCCACAGGCCACGCCGTGTAGACATCGTGAACCGAATCGAGCTCCGCCGCGGCGGTGGCGGCGAGCAGATTACTTATCCCCGGACTCGCGCCCATGCCGATCACCGCACAGACCCCATGCTCACGCGCCCGCCCATCCAGGTCGAGCATCTGCAGCGTCGGCTCCCAGTCGTCGCAGATATCGAGATAGTGAGTTCTCGTGTCAAGTGCCGCATGCAGGACCGTCAATCCGAATCGGAAGTAGGGCCCGACGGTGTTCAGCACGAGATCGACCGGATCGAGCGCTCGGCGCAAGGCCGCCCCGTCGGTGACGTCGACCTCGACGGACCGGACCGGTATGCGGCTCTGCCCTAACTGCCGTGCCAATCTTTCGGCAGCGCCGAGATCGCGATCGGCGATGACGATTTCCTGCACACCCGGCACCTCGACTGCGGTGCGCACGGCTACTGCACCCATTGCACCCGCTCCGCCCAAAGCCAGAACCTTCATGCGGCCATAGTACCTATCAAATTGAGCACGTTCGTATCTATTTTGATAGATTCTAGTTGGGAACCCTGGCGGCTCCCACTGCCATGCTCGGTAAGTTGGCGGGGTGACGGAACCGCCTGAGGATCGCAAGATTGATTACCGCTTCACCCTGGCCAACGAACGCACATTCCTCTCGTGGATTCGCACCGCACTCGGACTACTGGCCGGCGGCGTCGCCGTCCAAACCCTCGTCCAGCCGTTTCACCACGCCGGGGTCCGACATGTGCTTGCCGCATCCTGCCTGGCGCTCGCGGTGGTGGTGTCGATAGGCGCGTACGCGCATTGGCGCGACGTGAAGGACCGGATGGACCGGGACCAACCATTGAAGGGGACTCTCTTGGTGCCCTTACTCGCGGTGAGCATCGGGCTGGTCGCGATCCTGGCATCGGTTGCGGTCTTCTATCGATGAAGCCGGACCCCGAGACGCACGCCATCGAACGCACTGCACTGGCCTGGCTCCGCACCGGGTTGGCTGCCGCCGGAACGGCAGCGGTGTTCCTGACCCACGCACTGATCCACAAACACACCGCGGTCGCGTCATTGATCGCCACCGCGGTCGTGCTCGGGATTGTCGCGATCAGCACGGTGCGCCATCACGCGCTGGCCCGTGGGCACTGGCAACACGGCGGCAAACCGATTGTGCTGACCACCCTGACGATGGTCGCGATAGTCCTTCTCTCAGCCGGTATCGACGTTGCAAATCTGGGTACGTAGGTATACCCGCGTTCTGCGTACCGGGCCCCGTTACCGCCCCATACTTTGTCCTGTTCGGCTCCACCCCTCATCACATATAAGGAGAACGCTATGAAGCGTGGGCTTGTGGTCGCCATTGGCGGCGCGGCGATTGTCGCCGCAGGTCTGGTCGGTTGTTCGAGCGATAAGGACAAGTCCGAAACCAAGGGCACCACCGTCAGCAACAACGGCGGCGCGGTGGCTACCAACAGCAGCGCCAAGGTCACCATCGACGGTAAGGAACAGAAGATCGAGGGCGCGGTCGTCTGCCAGGCTTCGAACGGCAACGTCAACATCGTCATCGGCAGCGGTGCCCAGGGCTTCGGCGCCGTGGTGACAGAAGGCGATTCTCCAACGGTGAAGTCGGCGGGGCTCGGCAGCCTCAACGGACAATCGCTGGCGTTCTCCGAGGGCACCCCCGGTGCCAGCGCCAAGGCCACCAAAGACGGCAAGAAGTACCACATCGAGGGAACCGCCATCGCCGTTGACATGGCCAACCCGATGCAGCCTTCCAACAAGCCATTCGAAATCGAGGTCACCTGCCCCTAGGGCGTGCACCACCGATCTAGCCGGGCAGCACCATCGTGTTGCCCGGCTAGTCTGTCTCGGGAGAACAAGGGGGACACTATGAAACGAGTGTGGACCGCCGTCATCGGCGTGGCCATGGTGGCTGCCACCCAGTCTGGCTGCACCGCAAGCACGGGGATCACGACGATCACCGATACCGCCACCCATGTCGCCACCAGCCCTGCCAAGCCCGGACAGTCCAGCAAGCCGGAAGGCGGCACCGCGACGATGACGGTCGGCGCTCTGACTGTGGTAGCCGGGGTCCCCGTCAGATGCGACACGTACGAGCAACGGACGTTCATCAGCGTCACAAAAGACCCCTATGCACGCGGGCTGACCCTCACAGGAGAGCCACCCGCGCTCGAGACCGTCAACCTGGGCGAGATCAACGGGCTCAAATTCATGTACTACGAACTACTCAAGAAAGACGGCGAGAGCGCCACCCTCACCAAAGACGGCAAGCACTACTCCGTCAAGGGCACCGTCTGGGGTGACGATGGCAGCGGCACGGGAGGCGTCATCAAGTCGTTCCAGGTCGAGGTCATGTGCCCATAGTGGCAAACAACATCTGCCACATGCGTCACATAGCGCGAACCGCCCGTAAAAGCAAGTAGCCCCCGCCCCCGCGTGTCACCGTGGAACCACCATCTACCTGCACTAAGGTCCCCAAGAACTGGGTTATCCAGTCCAGGCGAGGAGGGCAACATGCGCGAACTGAAAGTCATCGGCTTATCGGCCGACGGCAAGCGAGTGATCTGCCAGGAGTCCGATGGCTCCAGGGGCACCGACAAGTTCGCGATCGATGCCGACGACAGACTCCGGGCGGCCGCTCGGGGCGACCTGTCCCGCCTGGGGCAGATTCAGATCGAAATGGAGAGCTCGTTGCGACCCCGGGAAATTCAGGCCCGCATCCGCGCCGGCGCCACCGTCCAGCAAGTCGCCACCGCCGCCGGCGTCGACGTGTCGCGCATCGAGCGGTTCGCCCATCCGGTGTTGCTGGAACGCCAGCGCGCGGCAGAGATGGCCACTGCGGCACACCCGGTGCGCAACGACGGACCCACGGTCAGCACGCTCGGTGACACCGTCTCCGGCGCGATGTTCGCGCGGGGGCTGGACCCCGATGCCATCGAATGGGACGCATGGAAGGTCGAGGACGGCCGGTGGACCGTCCAGCTGCTATGGCGGGCCGGCCGTTCCGACAACAAGGCGCACTTCCGGTTCACGCCAGGAGCCCACGGTGGCACGGTGACCGCGCTCGACGATTCCGCTCGAGAGCTGATCGATCCGACGTTCACCCGCAGCCTGCGCCCCCTCGCGCCGGTGGCCCCGCTACTCCCCGATCCCGAACCCGAGTTGTTCGACGAGCACCCCGCGCCGCTGCCGGAACCCGAGTCGGAATCCGTGGCCGTCGAAGAGCCCGCCGACACCCCGCCGCCGGCCGCGCCGCGCCGCTCACGGCGCAACAAGCCAGCGGTACCCACGTGGGAAGACGTGCTACTGGGCGTTCGCTCCAGCGGCCAGAACTAAACGCCTCGCAGCTAGGTGATCAGGGCCATCACGACGGCCGCCACCCACCCGCCGGCTATCCCAATGGCGATACCCAGAACGAACCATCGCAGCACCGGGCGTTCCCGCCAGCTCCATAACGTCGGCGAAAGACCGCCCACTGCAACGATATTGAGCAGCACCGCCCAGAGCGGATGCACGTGGACCAGGCCCAGGCTCAGCACCACCACACCTACCGCAACCACGACGGCCACACACATCGCCGAAACGATGCCCTCTACCCAGGGGGTATCGGAGTCGTGGCCGGTCATGGCGCGAGCCTAGCGCGCTCGTAGAACGCCAGCGCGGCGGCGGTGGCCACGTTCAGCGAATCGGTACCGTTGGCCATGGGGATACGTACCCGCAGATCGCTGGCGCGCAGCGCGGCATCCGTCAGCCCCGGCCCTTCGGCTCCGACCATCAACGCCACCTTCTCGTCCCGCAAGGATGGAATCGCGGTGGCCAAGTCCCGGGAGTCGCCTGCGGGTGTCATCGCCAACAGTCGGAAACCGTTGTCCCGCATCCGATATAAGGACTTTGGCCACTCCGGAAGACGTGCGGATGGCACCAGCAGGGCATGGCCCATCGACACCCGCACCGCCCTGCGATACAGCGGGTCGGCGCAACCGCTGCCGAAGAACACGGCATCCACACCCAGGCCGGCGGCATTGCGGAAGATCGAGCCCAGATTCTCGTGATCGTTCACGCCCTCAAGGACCGCTACGGTGCGGGCGCGCCGCATCAGGTCGGCCGCCGAAAGTTCCTCGGGACGCCGCGACGCCGCAAGCACCCCGCGATTCAGATGGAAGCCGACGACCTCCGCCATCACCTCGGCACTGGCCCGGTAGTACGGCACGTCGACAGACTCCAGATCGTCTGCCAGTTCGGTCAATCTACGGTCAGTGCCCAGCAATGCGTGTGGCGTGAACCGCGAGGCCAGCATGCGCTGCACCACCAACACTCCCTCGGCGATCACCAGGCCCTTGCCGCTGGGCAGGTCGGGCCTGCGGTCGACGCTGTTGAGATCGCGGAAGCTGTCGAGCCTCGAATCGGCGGGGTCGTCGACATCGATAACCAACATCTACGCCCGCCTCGCCAACGGCGTCGGCTCGCACACCGGGGTGGCAGCCGGGGCAGGCGGCACCATATCGTCGGCCTCGGGAACCTCCCCGGCGACAACAGGACACGGATGCCGGTGCAGATACGTCGCACACGCCATCCCGGCCGCCACCGAGACCAGCCCGCCAACCAACAGCGGCATCCGACCGCCGTGCAGGTCGGCAAGCCAACCCACCAGCGGACTGCCCAACGGAGTGCCACCCAGGAACGCCACCATGTAGATGCCCATCACCCTTCCCCGCAGCTGCGAATCCACGGACAGCTGAATGATATTCATCGCCGACGTGGTGAACGTCAGCGCCAGCAGACCTGTCGGGACAAGGGCAATGGCCACCGAGAGATAGGTGGGCATCGCACTGACAACAGCTTCCGACACCCCGAAAGCCATTGCTGCACCGTAGAACAACGTCATGCGCACCTTCTTGGTGCGACGGGCCGCCAGCGTGGCGCCGAGCAGCGTGCCGATCGCCAGAGCCGTGGACAGCAGTCCGTAGGAGGCCGCACCACGCCCGAAGGTCTCCCGTGCCAGCACCGCCAGTGTCAGTGAGAAATTCAGCCCGAAGGTCGAGACCAGGAAAACCGTCAGCATGATCATGAACAGGTCGCGCCGATGCCATACGTACAAGAAGCCCTGGCGCAGTTGCCCCTTCGCCGGAGGGACGGGGTCGCTCGGGTGCAGCTCGTCCGGCTGCATGCGCCACAACGCGATTCCCACACCGATGAAGCTGAGGAAGTTCAGCAGGAAGACCCAGCCGGTGCCGACCAGCCCGATCAACACGCCTGAGATGGCCGGGCCGATGATGCCGGCCAGGTTGAACACCATCGAATTGAGCCCCACCGCATTGGGCAGGTGCTCCGGGCCCACCATCTCTATCGTGAAGGACTGGCGGGTTGGGGCCTCGATCGCGGCGGCGCACCCCATCGCGAAGGCCACCGCCATCACGTGCCAGATCCGGATCAATCCGGTCACCTGAAGCAGACCCACGGTCAACGCAAACAGCGCCATCAGAGCCTGGGTGAGCATGAGCATCCGCCGCTTGTCGTAGCGATCGGCCAGCATCCCGCCCCATACCGACAGCAGCAGTGTGGGACCGAATTGCAGCGCCATCACCACGCCGAGCAGAAAGGCGTTGCCGTGCGACAGATCCAGCACCAGCCAGTCCTGCGCGACCCGCTGCATCCAGGTGCCGATGAGCGACACCATCTGTCCGCTGATCCATAGCCGGTAGTTGCGTGTGCGCAGCGATACGAATATCCCGCCGCGGTCAGCCACGGGTCATCATTTTAGAGACTGACGAGATTGTCAGCTAACCGTTTTCATTGACCAGCGCCGACAGCAGGTCGGTCGCCTGCCGTAGCACCGCTCGTTGCTCCGGGGTGAAATCGGTCAGGTGCTCACGCAGCCATTCCTCACGCGCGCTGCGATCGGCCTGCACGATGTCCGCACCGGCCTCCGACAACGAGACGACGACCTGGCGGCCGTCGGTCGGATGTGCCGAACGCTCCACCAACCCGAGCTCGGCCAATGAGGCGATAACCCGCGTCATCGACGGGGGCTGCACCCGCTCGCGGGCCGCCAACGCACCCGGAGTCATGGCACCCTCGTTGAGCAACGTGGCCAGGGCCGACAACTGCGTCAAGGAGACCGGTGAATCGGCCCGGCGGAACCGCAGATGCCGGGCCAGGCGGATCACGACGAGCGATAGATCGCTGGCCAGCCGGGCATCGGGGTCGCTCACGGCCCAAACCTTACGGCACGTCCAGGGCTTTCACAGAGACTGAGCCGACTAAACCACCGCCCGGTGTCGTCCCCCGCGTATGCTGCGCATCTAGTGGACACCCCCGCGCCTCAACCGCCCCCGCTTCCGGCCGCACTGCTCAATCCGTGGCCGGTTGTCGTCGCAGGCACCGTGCTGTGGCTGGTGGCCAACATCCTCGCCTTCACCGTTCCCGCATTCGAAAGCTGGCGTCCCATAACGCTTGCCGGGCTGGGTACCGGTGCGCTGGGCACCACCATTGTCCTGCTACAAGTACGTGCCGCGCGGCGCGGTTCACGCGGCGCGCAAACCGGCCTGTAGCGGCGAAAGCCATCGCATAACACCCCGACAAGAGGAGCAATCTCATGCCCAACGCGTCACTGCTGGAAACCGCCGTGGAGATCAACGCGCCCGTGGAAAAGGTGTGGGGGCTGATCGCCGACCTCGACAACATGCCGAGGTGGAGCCCGCAGACCCGCAAGATGTTCGTCCGCGGCCCCGTACAGGCGGGCACCGACGTCATCAACTACAACCGCAAGGGCTGGAAGGTGTGGCCGACACGCGCCGTACTGACCGCCGTCGAGCCCAACAAGCGTCTGGCCTGGCACGTCAAGGACAATCTGAGCGAGTGGAGCTACGACCTCGAGCCCACGGCATCCGGTGGCACCCGGGTGACCGAGCGCCGCGTGCTGGGCGAGAAGCGGTCCCCCATCTCCACCAACCTGCAGAACCTGATGTTCGGCGGCACCGAGGTGTTCGACGAGGTGCTGCTCGAAGGCATGCGGACGTCGCTGTCGAAGATCAAGGCCGCCGCGGAAGGCGCTTAAGCCTCTGCTCCGCGTGCGCGCCTCACCCGCGATTCGGCGTGGGGCGCGCGCCCGGCGACGTTCAATCCGCTAGATCGAGCACGCCGTCGTCGAAGGGTTCGTACAGCGGCATCGCCGAGTTGACCGGCTGCGGTGTATCGGAGTGTGCGCCGCAGCCGTACTCGATGTGCACAACGTGGCCGTCGGCCGACATCGAATTGGCGCACACGCCGAACGCGACACCCAGCGACCCCGCCAGGGGCAGGTAAAAGCCACACGACCGGCACACCCGCCGGGTGGCGCGCGCCATCTCCGTATCGGGGCCCCAATCGCCGTCGAACCAGCGCTGCGCGGCATCGACACGCCCGGTCAGGCTCAGCACCTGCTTGCGCCCCAACCCGATCTCACCCGCGGTCTCGGTGACCTGCTGATCTCCGCTGTCTGTGTATCCGGGCACCAGCCGGGGATCATTCGGCGGCGGCGCGAGCAGGTCGCCCGGGCCCAGATCGCCCGGCCGGATGCGCTCTTCCCAGGGAATCCAGCTCGGCGCCCGCAGGGCCTCGGTACCCGGAACCAGCACCACTTCACTGACGGTCGCGACGGTGGCACCCGGTGCCGCGGCCATCACCACTTCCCAGTGCCACCCGCGGTACCCGGGCAGATCGGCCTCGAAGCGGTGGGTCAGCGCATGCAGATCTGTGTCCTCGGAGGAGGCCCCGAGGTACTTGCCCACGGTCTCCCCACTGAACTCGACAATGGCCGTACGTGCCTGATCAATACAGGTGTACAGGGCGTCGCGGCCGGAGATAGTGATGTCCATCGCTGACCATCTTCTCACCGTGAGGGACAATCGATGCGTGCGGGACGACTACGCGCGGTTCGGGAACCGCCAAGGCAGTAGTGAGTCCGCCTCTCGTCGCCGCAACCGGGATGCGCGCGACGCCAACTCCCATCCGGGTATGGCCAACTATCCGACGGCCGGCTCCCCGCGCGATCCTCACCGCGCGGGCGGCTCGTCGAACCGGTACCTGCCGCCACTCGGCGATGAGCGTCGCGAGCGGCCACGGCGCCAGCCGCCACCCGAACAGGAAAACCCCCAGAAGCTGACCGTCACCCGGGTCGCCGCGATGCGCAGCCGCGAAATGGGTTCCCGGATGTACGGGCTGTTCCACAAGGCCGCGACCGCCGACGGCGCCGACAAGTCGGGCCTGACCGCGCTCACTTATCCGGTCATGGCCAATTTCGCGGTGGATGCCGCGATGGCGGTGGCCCTGGCCAACACCCTCTTCTTCGCCGCGGCTACCGCGGAGTCCAAGAGCAAAGTGGCGCTGTACCTGCTCATCACGATCGCACCGTTCGCCGTGATCGCCCCGCTGATCGGGCCCGCGCTGGATCGTCTGCAACATGGACGGCGGGCCGCACTGGCTGCCTCCTTCGGTCTGCGGACCGCACTCGCGGTGATCATGATCGCCAACTACGACGGCGCCAGCGGCAGCTTTCCTCCCTGGGTGCTGTACCCCTGTGCGTTGTCGATGCTGGTGTTGTCCAAGTCCTTTGGCGTGCTCCGCGGCGCGGTGACACCGCGCGTGCTACCCCCGACCATCGACCTGGTCCGCGTCAACTCGCGGCTCACCACCTTTGGCCTGGTCGGTGGAACCATCGTGGGTGGGGCGATCGCCGCCGGCTTCGAGCTCGCATTCACCCGGCTGTTTCAGTTGCCCGGAGCACTTTTCGTGGTCATTGCGGTCACAGCGGTCGGTGCGTGGGCGTCCATGCGCATCCCCAAGTGGGTGGAGGTAACCGCCGGTGAGGTGCCCACCACCTTCGGCTATCACGGCGACGATGGCGAGCACCCGACAATCCTGCTCCGGCGCTCCCACAGACAGCAGGAAAAGGTCCGTCAGCCACTGGGCCGCAACATCATCACCTCGCTGTGGGGCAACAGCACCATCAAGGTGATGGTCGGATTCCTCACGCTCTACCCCGCGTTCGTCGCCAAATCCCACGACGCACACGGCTTCCAGCAGCTCGCCATGCTGGGCATGGTCGGAGCTGCGGCAGGTATCGGAAACTTCGCCGGCAACGCCACCAGCGCCCGGCTCAAGCTCGGCCGCCCCGCACTGCTCGTGGTGCGTTGCGCCAGCGCGGTGACAGTGGTGGCGCTGGCGGCGGCCATCACCGGTGTGCTGGCGGTGGTGGTGTTCGCGACCCTGGTCACCTCGGGGGTCAGCGCGATCGCCAAGGCGTCCCTGGACGCCTCGTTGCAGGATGATCTGCCCGAGGAATCCCGGGCATCGGCCTTCGGACGGTCCGAGGCGCTGCTGCAGCTGTCCTGGGTGCTCGGCGGCGCGATCGGCGTGATGATCTATACCGATCTGTGGGTGGGGTTCACGGTGATATCGGCGGTCCTCATCCTGGGCCTGGCGCAGACACTGGCCAGCTTCCGTGGCGCTTCCCTGATTCCGGGCCTGGGCGGTAACCGCCCGGTGATGGCCGAACAAGAGGGTGGCAAGGTACACGCGTGAAGGTGAAGCTGACGGCGCTGGCCGTTGTCCTGGTGTTGACGGCTGCCGCCATGGTGGGATTCATCGCCTGGCAGGTGCGCGGACACACCGAGGAGCGGCCCGAGGTCAGCGCCTTCACCCATGGCACCGCGATCCACGCCGCGCCCTACAGGTACTGCGACAAGACGAGGCCCGATCGGTGCGACCCGCCGGGCCATACGGTCGAGCTGGCTGTCAATGCCCATGAACCGGTGCAGCTTTCGGTCGACGGTCGAATCGCGACGGCACCATGGATGCTATCCCGGATCTACGCGCCGGTCGGCGACATCGACCACAAGCGGGCCGAGTCGAGCGTGTACCGCGACCACCGGACTGCCGTGACCATCCCTACCGTCGACGGCGATGGGCGACGGCTGATAGGTCTGGAGATCAAGCTGCCCACCGTGGTTCAGACCGAGACCGGTGACCTTATCGAGGTCACCCACGCGATCTGGTCGGTCGCAACCGTCTGGCAGAACTAGCGCCGGGCGCGATACTCCGCGCGCGTCGCAGGGTCCAGATGCTCGGTGGCATAACTCAGCGCGGTCCGGCCCATGGCCGCGGCATGCCCGTCCAGATAATCCAGAAGCATCTCTGCGCCACAACGCTTTCCGGCTTCGCGCAGCATCCAGCCATAGGCCTTCTGGATGAGGTCGCGACGGTCGCCGATAACCAAGGGAGCCACCGCCAGAAGAGGCTGCGCGTCGCCACGCCTGGTGAAGGCGAACGTGCCGATGATGCCCACTCGCCGACGCCAGAGATCTTCCTGCGCGGCCAACTCCAACAGTGGTGAATAGTCTTGGCCGACAAGCCATTCACCCAGGATCTGCTCGGCCGACGAATCGACCAGATCCCAGTTGTTCACCCGCCCGGCACGGACCTGCTCGAGGTACATGTCCACCCAGGCGCGGCGTTCGGCGCCCGCCGCATGCGCGAATTCCCAGCCGGCCAGGACGAGCGCGGTCAATCGGTGCTCGTGCACCTCGCCGGCGAGCAGCCGCACCACCTCGTCGCGCCCGATACCGCGGAATTGCCGCGCGAGCTTGCGCTGATCGGGAACGGATACCCCGATAAAGACGTCACCCTCACCATATTCACCGGGGCCGGTCTTGAAGAACCGCGCGGATTTCTTGGCACGGTCGGGATCGCCCGCGGCCTGGAGCGCCGCCATCACATCCTCGGCGCGGACGGGTGTCAGGTCAGGCGTCCAGCTCGCTGGCGACAGCGCGCACTACCTCGGACACCTTGCGAGCGATCTTGCGATCGGGGTAGCGCCCCTTGCGCAGCTCGGTCTGCACCGTGCCCTCCAACAGCGTGATCATGTCCTCGATCATGCCGTGCAGTTCGTCGGTGGTGTGCTTGTGGTTCACCGGTCCACTGCTCTCGCGGCGCGTTTTCTGCACCGACGGCGGAGCATCGATCAGCTTGAGGCTCAGCGCCTGCGGCCCGCGACGGCCGGCGGCCATGCCGAATTCGACCTTTTGACCGGCCTTGAGTCCCTCAACGCCAGCAGGCAGCGCCGAGGACCGGACGTACACGTCCTCGCCGTCCTCCTGCGACAGGAAGCCGAAGCCCTTCTCGGCGTCGTACCACTTGACCTTGCCGGTTGGCACTGCACTCACCTCACATGATTAACGCGCCCCAAATAGGACGCGGTGACTGGCCATCCTACTCGGCCGACGCAAGTGGTCGCTACGCTGGACTTATGACCCCGTTGATCGATTCCTTCGGCCGCATCGCGACCGACTTACGGGTGTCGTTGACGGACCGCTGCAATCTGCGCTGCACGTACTGCATGCCTGCGGAGGGGCTGGACTGGTTACGCAGTGACGCGCTGCTCACCACCGACGAATACATCCGGCTCATCGGTATCGCGGTAACCGACCTGGGAGTCCGCAGCGTCCGGTTCACCGGCGGAGAACCGTTGATATTCAAGGACTTGGAGAAGCTTGTCGCCGCGGTCGCGACCCTGTCACCGCGACCGGACATCGCCATCACCACCAATGGCATCGGTCTGGACCGCAAGGCGGCCGCGCTGCGAGAGGCGGGCCTGGACCGCATCAACGTGTCACTGGATACGTTGGACACCGATCGTTTCACCGCCATCACCCGGCGCGACCGGTTGCCAGATGTCCTCAGAGGACTGGAGGCGGCCGGCTCGGCCGGGCTGGCGCCCATAAAGATCAACGCGGTCTTGACACCCGAGCAGTACAAAGAGGACGCGGTCGCGCTCCTGCAGTTCAGCCTCGACCACGGATACGAACTGCGGATCATCGAGCAGATGCCGTTGGACGCGGGGCACAACTGGAACCGGGACCAGATGGTGACCGCCGACGAGGTCCACGCGGCACTCAGCCGGGAATTCTCACTGAGCGCAGATCCGGCACCCCGTGGCAGCGCCCCAGCGCAACGCTGGCTGGTGAACGGAGGTCCCGCGACAGTCGGAATCATTGCGTCGGTATCCCGGCCGTTCTGCGGGGACTGCGACCGCACCCGGCTGACGGCCGACGGGCAGGTGCGCAATTGCCTGTTCGCCACCACCGAGACAGATCTGCGTGGGCTGCTCCGCTCGGGTGCCGACGACGCGGCCGTGGCCGCGGCGTGGCAGGCAGCCATGTGGGGAAAAAAGCCCGGGCATGGCATCAACGACCCGTCCTTCCTGCAGCCGGACCGCCCGATGAGCGCGATCGGCGGTTAGATCTGCATGCTTGCGAGCATCACGGTCCGGTATTTCGCGGCCGCAGCGGCCGCCGCCGGGCTTCAGGAAGAAACCGTCGATCTGCCCGCTGGGGCGTCATTCGACGATCTGATCCGTCTGTTGGCCTCCAGGGGGCCGGAACTCGAACGCGTATTGGCGCGTTGTTCCTTTCTCCATGACGGCGTGGCCGTCCGGGACCGCTCCCAACGGCCCGAATCCGGCGCTGTCGTGGACGTTCTGCCTCCATTCGCTGGCGGATAGATGTGCGCTGGCACGCCCGTTTCTTAAGGAAGCTCTAAGGCGGCTCTGAGAGTTGCATGTAGAGAGGGCCCGGCAATTTCGTGATCTACAACACACATCGGAAGGTCACGGTACGGTCACGACGCGGACACGGGGCGGTGGAGCTACCCAATAACCTGCGCAGACCCCACCGTCGGCGGGAATAAACCCGCCCCGCCATGGACGAAACACCGTGAAATGTCCAACATGACGAGACGCGCGCGGGCACGTACCGTCATCCGAAGTCCATACCCGCGCACCGAGCTCCGTCCCTCGGGTGTGGACCTCGTCGGAAGACCAAGGGACGGAGACGGGGGACCCATCCGCCGGAGATCCACCCGATCTCCAGCACGAACCTTGATGGTTCTTGGGGTGAAGCCCGGGCAACCGGGCCGAGCGACCTCTTGCTCGAACCCGACAGCTGACCTCGCAGGTGCGTCACAGAGAGGAACACGACGGATATATGAGTGGACGGCACAGTAAGCCCAGCAAGGCGAGCGCCAAGGCGGCCAAGGTCGCGGTAGCGGGCGCGGGCCTTGTCGGTGGCGGTTTGATGATGGCCGCGACGGCCAACGCAGCCACCGACGGCGAGTGGGATCAGGTCGCACGCTGCGAGTCGGGTGGCAACTGGGCCATCAACACCGGCAACGGGTACCAGGGCGGACTGCAGTTCTCGCCCAGCACCTGGATCAACAGCGGTGGCGGTCAGTACGCCCCGTCCGCTCACCTGGCCACCAAGGAACAGCAGATCGCGGTCGCCGAGAAGGTGCTCGCGGGACAGGGCCGTGGCGCCTGGCCGGTCTGCGGACGCGGCCTGTCCGGTTCCACTCCCCGTACCGCTCCGGCGGCCAACATCACCCCGGCCGCGCACCACGAGGAGCGGGCGGCCGCCGAGCCCGCACCCGCTCCCGAGCCCGCTCCGGCGCCCGAGGGCGACGAGCAGTTCGTCGCCGAGGCTCCCGAGGCTCCGGTCATCGAGGAGGCCCCAGCCCCCGAGGCACCCGCGCCTGACGAAGCTCCGGCTCCCGAGGCTCAGGAAGTCGACTTCCAGTCCGGTCCTGCACCGGCAGAGCCCGCCCCAGCCCCCGAGCCCGAGGCTCCTGCGGAGGAGGCACCCGCTCCCGAGGCCATCGCAGCCCCCGCGCCCGAGGCCCCAGTCGTCGGCGAGGCACCCGCCCCCGAAGCGGCTCCGGCTCCCGAAGCCCCCGCCGCCGAGGACCAGGTTCTGCCGTACGAACTGCAGTCCGGTCCGGCACCCGCCGAGCCCGCACCCGCTCCCGAGCCCGCCCCCGCGCCTGCTGCGGCCGACGTCCCGCTGCCCGCGGGTGTGCCGGACGCAGCGGACATCGGTTTCGCCGCGGGCAAGGCCGCGTTCGATGCCGGCCCGGTCGCATCCAACGGCATCCCGACCAGCCCCGAAGCGGTCGCAGGTGTGGTACGGCATCTGCCCGACCCGAACAACCTGCCTCCCGGCACCACCGACGTGGCACCCGGCGATGGCCGCGGAGTGTCGTACCTGAAGGACATCGTCTTCGCGATGCAGACGCAGGATGTCAAGGCCAGCGACGCGATCCTCGCTCTGGCTCAGCGCTAACACTTGCACAACGAGAATCGCCCGGCCCTGACGGTCGGGGCGATTCTCGTTGTGGGGTAGTCCTTTCGGAGGCCAGTCCAGGCTCCTTGTCAAGGGGGTTGACGTCCCGGCCTCGAAGCGTACGTTGGTCACCATGACGGCACCGACCACTCCCCCGGACCTACCCGGCCACGAAGCATTCGAAGCGGTCTACAACGGCAAACCCATGTTCGAGGGCGGCCCTGCGGCGGGCGTCCCGTGGGATATCAAGGATGCGCAGCCACGAGTCAAAGAGCTGGCCGCCTATGGCGCGTTGCGCGGCGACATTCTGGACATCGGCTGCGGCCTCGGCGAGAACTCCATCTATCTCGCCCAACAGGGTCTCTCGGTGACCGGGTTGGATTTCTCCCCTTCGGCAATCGAGCAGGCGAAGCAACGCGCTGCCGCCGCGGGGGTGACCGTCGAGCTCCAAGTGGCCGATGCCACCGAGCTCGATGGCTGGGACGGGAAGTTCGACACCGTGCTCGACAGCGCCGTCTACCACTGTTTCGACCATGAGGGCCATCAGCGATACGCGCGGGCTTTGCACCGGGCTACCCGGCCGGGGGCGCACTGGTTCATCGCCTGCTTCGGCGATGGCGCCGTCAACGGCATCACTATGCCGTTCGGCGTTCAGGATCCCGAGGAGATCAAGAGCGTGCTTTCCGATGCCAATTGGAGCATTCGATACTTCGGCAGGACAACGTATCTCGGCTCCAGGGCGGCATTTGTCGGGGCTGCGCAGGCCCGCTTCGAGCCGGAGCAGATGCCGGCCGAGATGCGCGAGCGCTACGAGCAGCCGGGTGTGGCCGAACAAGCACAGAAGACATTCGAGCGCCTTCAGCAGCTCGACGACGACGTAATCCACATGCCGTTCTTCAACATCATCGCGGAAAGGGGCTGAATGCCATGAGTGCACCGACACAGAACATCTTCGAGGATCTCTACCGCGAGAGCGTCCACGAGGGCGGGCCCATCGTGCCGTGGGATTCCAAGGACGCCAAACCCCGAATCAAGGAACTCGCCCTGCTCGGCGCGATCCGCGGAGACGTCCTGGATATCGGCTGCGGCCTCGGCGACAATGCCATTTACCTTGCCCAGCAGGGATTCAACGTCACCGGACTCGACTTCGCGCCTTCGGCAATCGAGCAGGCCAAGGGCCGGGCGGCCACGGCAGGCGTCGCCGTCGACTTCCAGGTCGCCGACGCCACCAAGCTCGACGGCTGGGAGGCAAGGTTCGACACCGTGATCGACAGCGGCGTGTACCACTGCTTCGACGACGAGGGGAATGCCCAGTACGCGAGCGCGCTGCACCGGGCCACCCGCCCCGGAGCGCGTTGGTACATATGGTGTTTCGCGCAGGGGCGGATTCACGGGATCCCCACACCATTCCAGAACGCACTGCAGGCCGAGCAGATCGAACAGGTGCTGCCCGCCAATGGGTGGACCGTGCTGCAGCTGAACCCGACAACGATGAGTGCACCGAAAGCCGAGTTTCTCCATGCCATTCGCGGCTCGTACCGTGGGGACCCCGCGGTACTGGACCGGCTGGAACAGGACCTCGACGATCCGTTGCTTCACATCCCGGTGTTCACGGTGGTCGCCGAACGGGCGTAACGGCTAGAGCTGACGGCCGGTGAGAACACGGGCCGCTGCCGCTGACATCAACGCCATGGTCCACAGTGCAGGAGTGGATGCCAGCATGGACATCACTGTGCGGGTGCCGGATTCGGGCTCCATGCCCTCCAAGCGTTGCGCCAGCCACCGCAGGGCAGCGGGTGCACCCAGGACCACCAGCGAGAGATGCTCGCTGAGCCGATCACGCCGATAGGTGACATCGGTGCCGTGCGCGGCGTAGAAACTTGCCTGGTGATCCACCTCGTCGATGCCGACGAGCTGGTCCCGCACCGCGGTGTAGATGTACACCGGGCAGGTCGGCGCCGCCTTGCCCAGCCGTAGGTCCTCACTCATGGCGGTGACGCCGGGCAGTGCCATGAGTTCGGAGATCGGCAGATCGACATAGCGATCGAGGCTGCGCATCGCATACCGCCCGATTGCCTGGCCCGTCGACAACCCCCGCACGGTCGTCATGATCTTCTCACCCCGAGACGTAAGATGTTCCGTCAGAACCGAATCGAGTGCAGGGTAGCTTCCGCGCAGGGCCGAGATCGCGGCGATGCCCAGCCCGGCGAACAATCCCCCGTCGGCCCGTTCGAGAATGCTGCTGGGATCCGAGGCGGGCGAACCCAACGCCGCGGCCGCGATATTGAGTTCGGGGGCGTAACTCGGCGCCATCTCCGCGGTCCACGAACTGGCAAGCCCGCCACCGGAGTAACCCCACAGCCCGATGGGCGTATCGACCGGGAGACGCAGTTCACCGAATCCCAACGCGGCCCGCAGACCGTCCAGTACGTGGTACCCGGGTTGCCGCGCAACGACGTAGCGGCCAGGCTGCCCACCGTGATCGGCGACGCTCACAATCCATCCCTGGCGCAGCGCGGCAGCCATCAGCAGCAGCTCGACCTGCGGGTTGGCGAACGGCCCGCGCGCACCCTGCAGCAGACAATACGACGGAAAACACGAGCGTTCACTGGAGTTGATCGCGCACTGGTAGGCCAACAGCCGAGGAGAGCGCGGGTCATGGTCGGCAGGCACCAGCACGGTGGTGACCGTGACTTCCGGCGCACCAGCCGGATCGGTGGTGCGATACAGCAACTGCCAGGCCGTCACACGCTGGCGCATGCGCCCCAGGAATCCGATATCCACGGGACGGGCATGCAGAATCGATCCCGGTGCGGCGTCCTCGAAGCCGTCCGGCGGAACATGGAAGGGGTCGTCATCGGGGCGCGCGGGGCGTCTACCGGGATGCGGGAAGATCTGCGGCGTGGGGACCGCTTCGCGGCGCTTCGGCTGCACAGAAGTGCTCATGGAATAAGGAAGCTAATGCACCTACCGGGCATGCAACGCCCTGATCTGGGTTTTTAGGTACCACACCCCAACCGGGGCCTGGATTTTTCAGGCCGACCCCACCCATTCGTCGCTGCCGTTGGCGAAGAACTGGTGCTTCCACACCGGCAGCGCCGCCTTCACGTCGTCGACAAGGCGCTGACAGGTGGTGAAAGCCTGAGCGCGGTGATCGGCACTCACCGCCACCACGAATGCCGCCTCCCCGACCGTCAGCGCACCGATGCGGTGGCTCACCGCGACCGCGCGCACGCCCTCGACCTCCCCGACGATGCGCTCCACCACATCGGTCAGTACTTCCTGAGCCGAGGGGTGCGCCGAGTACTCCAGTCGCAGCACCGTCTTGCCACCGTCGTGGTCGCGCACATTGCCCACGAATCCAACGGTGGCCCCGGCTGATTCGTGATCGACCAGCTGCTCATGCTCGATCAGTGAGATGGGTTCCGCGGTCAGCAGGGCACGGGTGACGACGGCACTCATGCGTGGTCTCCCCCGGCTATCTGATCCAGTGCGTGGTTGAGCACTCCACCGAGCACCGCCAGCCCGTCGCGCACCCCTCCGGTGGAGCCGGGCAGGTTGATCACCAGGGTGCGGCCGGCCACCCCGCATACGCCACGGGACAGGATGCTGGTGGGCACGGTGGGCAGCCCGGAGCGCCTGATGGCATCGGCGAGCCCGGGGATCTGGTAGTCCAAGAGCGCGACGGTCTGTTCGGGGGTCACGTCGGTGGGTGAGAGTCCGGTGCCCCCGGTGGTGATGACGAGGGACACCCCGAGCGCGGACCGGATCGCATCTCCCACCGCGTCGCCGTCGGGCACGACCATCGGTTCCTCGACGCGGAAGTCTTGTGCACCTAGCCATTCGACGATCGCAGGGCCGGTCTTGTCGGGATACTGGCCGGTGGCCGCCCGCGTGGAGGCCACGATCACCCGCGCGGATCTCAGGGCCGGATCCATGTTCCGGTCTTGCCGCCCTCTTTGCGTAGCACCCGAACGTCGTCGATGCGCGAGGCCGGATCGACGGCCTTGACCATGTCGTGCAATGTCAGCCCGGCGACCGTCACCGCGGTCAGCGCTTCCATCTCGACTCCGGTGCGGTCGTTGGTGCGCGCAGTCGCGGTGATCTGGATGGTTCCCGTGGTGGCGTCAATCTCGAAGGTCACGTCGATGCCGGTCAGCGGTATCTGGTGGCACAGCGGGACAAGCTCGCTGGTGCGTTTGGCGGCCATGATGGCGGCCAGCCGAGCGGTGGCCACGGCATCGCCCTTGGGGAGCGCACCGTCCGACAACAGCTTCAGGACTGCCGGGGTGGTGACAAAGCGTCCTGCCGCGACCGCCTCGCGTGCGGTGGCCTGTTTGGCCGACACGTCGACCATGTGCGCGGACCCGTGCTCGTCGATGTGAGTGAGGCCCTCGGGCTCGGATGAGCCGCTTGTGCGAAGACCGTCGGACACCGCTCTACTTGTTGATGACGGTGACGGGGTGCACGTAGGGCACGGACGCCACGGGGAACTCGATGTCGCCGAAGGGCGAGAGCGCACCGGTGCGGTCGGCCGCGAGTTCGGAGACAGCGTGCTCGCCGTCCACATGCGCGGGCCAGCCGTTGTCGACGTATTGATTCTTGTCAGCCACAAAGCCATTGTGGCAGGCCCAGAGGCCGACGGCGAACCCAACCCGCCTCTACGCTGGTGATCGATGAGTGACGATGCGGCGTTGGCTACCTGGCTGCGCCAGCTGCCAGATGAACAGTTGGTACAGCTATTGCGGCTGCGGCCCGATTTGGCCTCGCCGCCTCCGGGTTCGCTGGCGGCCCTGGCGGGCCGGGCGCTGTCGCGTCAGTCGGTACGCGCGGCCACCGACAACCTGGACTTTTTGACCCTGGCGGTGCTGGATGCGCTGCTGGTGGCGCGCGCGGATGTCACCGGCATCCCGGTCTCGAACGTGCTCGCTCAGGTAGACGGTCGCGCCACCGAGCTGCAGGTTCGCGCCACCTTGGACAAGCTGCGCGAACTGGCGCTGGTCTGGGGGGACGGCGCACTGCATCTGGCGGGCGAGGCCCGATTCGGTCTGCCCTGGGTGGTCGGGCAGGTGATCAGTGAGCAGACGCCCGATTCCTACGATGCGGCACGCGCCGCGTTGGAGGCGACCGACGAGCGCGGCATGGAGCTGCTGCGCGCGCTCATCGCGGGTTCTCCCATCGGTCGCACGCGGGACGCCGCCCCCGACGCCCCGGCGGATCGTCCGGTACAGCGGCTGCTGGCGGCCGGCCTGCTGCAACGCATCGACGACGAGACGGTGCTGTTGCCCCGGTTCGTGGCACAGCTGCTGCGGGGCGAGGAGCCCGACCGGCTGCAGCCCCCGGCCCCGGAGACGACCTCGGCGACGCAGAACGAATCCGATGCCGCCGCGGCCGGTGCGGCCCTTGATCTGCTGCGCGAGGTGGGGTTGCTCCTCGACGAACTCGGCGTCAACCCGGCACCGCAGCTACGCAGTGGTGGCCTGGGCGTGCGCGAGGTCAAACGGCTGGCGAAGGCGACGGGTATCGACGACACCCGGATGGGGCTGCTGCTGGAGGTATTGGCGGCCGCCGAGCTGATCGCGGTCGGCGACCCCGACGTGGAGACCGACGCCGAAGGCTGGCATTGGGCTCCGACCGCACAGGCCGACCGGTTCGCGGAGCTGCCGACCGCGGTCCGCTGGTTCCGGTTGATGTCGGCGTGGTTGATGTTGGCGGCCCGCCCCGATCTGATCGGCAAACGCACCAGCGATGACAAACCGATTGCGGCACTGTCAGATTCGCTTCGGTCCACGGCGGCGCCGCACGATCGCAAGCTGCTGCTGGAGATCCTCGGCGAGCTGGATCCCGGGCAGGGGTTGCGGGCGGAGGAGACATCCCGCGTGATGCGATGGCGTCGCCCACGCTGGGGTGCGCGGCTGGGTGTGGAACCGGTGACCGCGCTGTTGTTCGAGGCCACCACGCTGGGCGTGATCGGACGTGGCGCCTTGACCACACACGTCCGCACGTTCCTGGCCAGCGCCGGCGACGAGGCGGCAACCCTGGCCGCGATGGAGAAGGCGCTGCCCGCGCCCATCGATCACTTCCTGGTGCAGGCCGACCTGACGGTCGTCGCGCCCGGACCGCTGACGCGGGAGGTGGAGCTGGATCTGGCCGCGGTGGCTGACCTCGAATCCGCGGGCGCCGCCAGCGTCTTTCGGGTCGGCGAGGCGAGCATCCGCCGCGCCCTGGATTCGGGGCGGACCGCGACCTCGTTGCACAGCTTCTTCGGATCCCGTTCGAAAACCCCTGTCCCCCAGTCGCTGACGTATCTCATCGACGATGTCGCACGGCGCCATGGGCAGCTCCGGGCCGGGGTGGCCACCTCGTTCCTGCGCTGCGACGACGTGGCCCTACTGACCCAGGTGATGGCCTCCGTGCTGGCAGAGGATCTGGGTCTGCGGCTGCTGGCCCCCACGGTCGCGGTGTCACTGGCCCCGTTGGCCGAGCTGGTGGCAGGGCTGCGCTCGGCGGGCTTCGCTCCCGCCGCCGAGGATGCCACCGGCACGATCGTCGAACTACACGCACATCGGGCCCGGGTCACTCCGCAACCACACCGGATGGGGTGGACGCCACCGGTCCTCAGCGAGCCCGCCGCCGCTGCAGTGGTCAAGGCATTGCGCGCCGCGGGCGATCACGACGGGGTACGCATCGAGCCGTCACAGGCCGTGGCGCTCCTGCAGCAGTCCGCCAAGGCGCAGACCAGTGTGTTGATCGGGTACGTGGACCCGGCCGGGATCGCATCTTCGCGGGTGGTCAACCCGATCAGCGTGCGCGGTGGCCAGTTGTCGGCCTTCGACACCGCCGCCGGGCGGATCCGCGACTTCGCGATTCACCGCATCACCGCGGTCTCCCCGCCGGGCTAAGCGTCGACACGCCGCCTTAGGGCGGATTCGTATCGCACATGTCCACCACCAACGGGCGTGTCGACGATCCGGTCCGGTCTTTCACCTCGCGAGGACACTGTCGGATCGCGCACTATCCTGGATCGAATGACCGATGGACCGTTGATCGTCCAGTCCGATAAGACCGTGCTGCTGGAGGTCGACCACGACCAGGCGGACGCGGCGCGCCAGGCGATCGCCCCCTTCGCCGAACTCGAACGCGCCCCCGAACACGTGCACACCTACCGCATCACCCCGCTGGCGCTGTGGAACGCCCGTGCGGCCGGACACGACGCCGAGCAGGTGGTCGACGCGCTCGTCACCTTCTCCCGCTACGCGGTGCCCCAGCCACTGCTGGTGGACATCGTCGACACCATGGCCCGTTACGGACGCCTACAGCTGATCAAACATCCCGCGCACGGCCTCACCCTGGTGAGCCTGGACCGCGCAGTGCTCGAAGAGGTGCTGCGACACAAGAAGATCGCCCCGATGCTCGGCGCCCGCATCGACGACGACACGGTGCAGGTGCACCCCAGCGAGCGCGGCCGCGTCAAGCAGATGCTCCTCAAGATCGGCTGGCCCGCAGAGGATCTCGCCGGATATGTGGACGGCGAAGCCCATCCGATCACGCTGGCGCAGGACGGCTGGGAGCTGCGCGACTATCAGCAGATGGCTGCCGACTCCTTCTGGGCGGGCGGCTCCGGTGTGGTGGTGCTGCCCTGCGGTGCCGGCAAGACGCTGGTGGGCGCCGCCGCGATGGCCAAGGCGCAGGCGACCACGTTGATCCTGGTCACCAACACCGTCGCCGGGCGGCAGTGGAAGCGTGAGCTCATCGCACGAACCTCGTTGACAGAAGACGAGATCGGCGAGTACTCCGGCGAACGCAAGGAGATTCGACCGGTCACCATCGCCACCTACCAGGTGATCACCCGCCGCACCAAGGGCGAGTACCGCCATCTGGAACTGTTCGACAGCCGGGACTGGGGCCTGATCGTCTACGACGAGGTACACTTACTGCCCGCCCCGGTATTCCGGATGACCGCCGACCTGCAGTCGCGGCGTCGTCTCGGCCTCACCGCCACGCTCATCCGCGAGGACGGTCGCGAGGGTGACGTCTTCAGCCTCATCGGCCCCAAGCGATACGACGCGCCGTGGAAAGACATTGAGGCACAGGGCTGGATCGCCCCCGCCGAGTGCATCGAGGTGCGGGTCACCCTGACCGACAACGAGCGGATGATCTACGCGACCGCCGAGGCCGACGAGCGGTACAAGCTCTGTTCGACGGCCCATACGAAGATCAATGTGGTGAAGTCGATCCTGGCCCGGCACCCGGGAGTGCCGACACTGGTGATCGGCGCCTACCTGGACCAGCTCGACGAGCTGGGCACCGAGTTGAACGCCCCGGTGATCCAGGGCTCCACCAAGAACGCCGAACGTGAGCAGCTCTTCGACGCGTTCCGCCGTGGCGAGATCGGTACGTTGGTGGTGTCCAAGGTGGCCAATTTCTCCATCGACCTTCCGGAAGCTGCTGTTGCCGTGCAGGTTTCGGGAACGTTCGGATCGCGCCAAGAGGAAGCGCAGCGCCTCGGGCGGCTGCTGCGGCCAAAGGCCGACGGCGGACAGGCATACTTCTATTCGGTGGTATCCCGAGACACCGTCGACGCCGAGTACGCGGCACACCGGCAGCGGTTCCTGGCCGAACAGGGCTACGGGTATCGGATCACCGATGCCGACGACCTACTCGGACCGGCGATCGGCTAGCTGTTCGGCGCCGTTCGCGGTCCGGGCCAGTTCGTCTCCCGCGCGCTGTGCCGACGACTCGAAGCGGCGCTTGATGCGCAGCAGAGGCGTCTCGAAGTACCGGAAGCTCAGGTAGGCCACGACGACGACGAGAGTCATCGTCCCGGCGAAGAGCGCCAGGCCCTGATCCTCGTGCACAATCCGGCGTATGACGTTGGCGCATAACATGTGCGTGAGATAGATGCCGTAGCTGATCACGCCGATGAATGCCAACGGACGCCAGCTCAACAATGGATGCAACAGGGTGTTCTCGCGGATGGTCACCGCGGCGACGGCCACGACCATCACGATCTGGATCGACCACGTGGGAGCACCGAACCACAGTCCGGCGATCAGCGCCCCGAACACCGCCGGAGCAGACCACCACCAGCCCAGCGCCGCAGCCACCGGCGCGTAGCCACGACGCGTGTTCACGACGATCGCGACGGCCGCGCCAAGCAGGATGGGCAACGACAGGCTCGCGAAGATGCGCCACGGCAACACCCGGGCATCGAAGAAGACTGCGGCACTGACCGATACCGCGACCAACGCGGCCAGCACGGTGAGCGGGGCCCAGATCTTTCCCTTCCCGAGCAACAGTGCACCGACCAGCAGTGGCGGCCACAGCAGGTAGAACTGCTCTTCGGTCGACAACGACCACGAAAAATAGAACGGTACCGACGTGCCGCTGGACAGGTCCACGAACCAGTTGACGGTGTAGGTCAGGAATGCCGGCAGGTTGCCGAAGAACTGCCCTCCCCTGGCCGTATCGCGCTCGGTGGCCAATACCAACAGGACGTACAGGGCCAGCACCGCGTAGTACAGCGGGAAGATCCGCAACGCCCTGCGCACAAAGAACTTTCGTAGCGAGATGGACGTCGTGCGATCACGTTCACGCAGCAGCAAGGTGGTGATGAGAAAGCCGCTGATGGCGAAGAAGAGATCGACTCCCATGAAGCCGCGCTGCGAGATCTGCGGGCCGGGCACACCCGACGTGTGGTGCCAGATCACCGCCAGGACGCTGAGCGCCCGCAGTCCGTCCAGCGCCCCGAACTTTCTCGTGGCAAGAAAGGAGTCATAAGTAGCCAGAGCTCGTCGCGACACCGAAAGGAGGGTATCAGCGTTACCAGATTAGCGCTGCTGGCGGCATCCCCCGTCGGCCGCGGTATCGAGTTGGATGTCCGTGGAGCTGATCGACGGCGTCAGGAACCGAAGATGCCCGATCAATTCGCGGGGCAGATCATCGATCCGCGTGGAGTACCGGCTTCCGTCGATCACGCTTCGCGCCGTCAACGAGAAGGTCTTGGCGACATCGGCGTCGAATGCCCCGTACTTCTGCAACGCCGTCGCGACCATCCGCTGGAAGGGGCTCAGATTCCATGTCCTGAGGTCCAGGGACGGATCCAGCTGAATGCGTATGCCCTCGGGCACCCCGCCCGCGACGGTGCCGTCCGACCTCGTGCCCGGGTAGACATACGTGGGTGCGTTGATCGGGATGGCGAACCGGAGCGCGTGGTCGATCACGCCGGCCTGCACGTCTTCCGGTGTTATCAACCCGGCGAGATAGGACAGTTCGCCTCCCGAATGCGCCGGACCACTGACGTGCCCGCCGGATCCGATGTCCACCCGGTAGGTGGCCTGGGCGATCGCGGACATGGAATCCGGTTTGAAGGACTGGAATTCGTACTCGCACCCGCTGGTGTCGTCGATGATCGCGATATGCGCATCGGTGTCCTGCGTGGGGCGGTAGTGCGGCAGGTACGGCACCTCGATCGACTTGCCGCTGTTGCGCACCGTGACGGTCCGGGTCGGGGTACCCGCGGGTGCGTGATACACGGCGGTGGTCCAGATGTCCTCGTTGACGTCGATGGCCTTGACATCCGGGTGATTCACCAGCGCCGCAACCCAATTCGGCGAGCGCGGGTCGACCGCCGGATTCGACGGGAGAGGCTGGTTCAGAAACGAGTTGGCCGCGAAATAGTTGCCGTTCGCGGACATCGGGCCGGGCCCGGCTCGGGAAACCGAGAATTCTTGTACGGCAGGGCCACTGGTACTGGAGTAGCTGACGCGGACGGTATGCACTCCGGCCTCGACGGTGCGGGTGGCCAGGTCGGTCCCCCAGTCACGAGTGTTGGCGTGATCGAAGATCTGCTCGTCATCGAGCCACACGCGTGCCATGACGCCACCGCTCATCGAGGCGATCTGATATTGGCCCGTCACCGGGAATCGCAAGGAACCGGTGGCATCGGCCGAGAACCGGTCGGCATTTACCCCGGGCGTGGGAGATCCCGCGAAGTTCCCGCCGACGGAGTACTCGCACCGTGCCAGCACCGCGGTCCCCGACTGGTCGGTGTTGTTGTAGTACCGCGTCCAGTACTGGCCCACATCACAAGGATTGTGCGCGGCGGCATCTGCCTGCGGACGGGCTGGCACGCAACCAGACACCAGCACAATGAACGCCAACAGAAGGGCCGTACCGCGCACAGACCCACTGTACGGGCGCTGTGCTACACCCTGGACGCGGCGAGCTTCTCGAAGTACTTCTGGGTGCGCTTCATCGAAAAGCCGACGATGGCGTTCACCGCAGGCGTGGCATTGCGAATCGGGCCGGTGCCGTCGATGGCCCAGAGCCAGGTGAAGTCGGCACCACGATCGGTGGGCGTCACGATGTAGTCCTCGGCGAAGGCACGCAAGCCGGGCACCGGCACCGGAACGCTGGTCACGTAGAACGCCTTCCGCTTGCCTTCCTCCCAGAGGAAGTAGTGCTCATTCACCTTGGGCCCCACCGCGGGCCCGATCTTGCGGACCGCGCCGACGCCGGAGCGGGGGTTACCCCACACCACCTTGATCCCCGGCGCCAACCAGCGGAGCGTGGTGTCGTTGGTCAGCTCGCGCCACACCGTGTCGGCGGATACCGGCACGGAGATGGTGTGGCTCGCTCGCACCGGAGCACTGGACAGGAAGGCTTCATCGACTGCTTCAAGCGAAGGCATTCCCGTAACTTACGGTATCGGTCAGCCCGTAAACAATGGGGCTAGACCCCCATGACCTCGCGCACAAACAAGTCGATACCGGAACGGTCGTAGGCCGCCTCCGGGAAGTTGCATATCGCATAGCCCAGCCCCAATCGGCGGAACTCGGCCAGCCGCTCGGCGATCTGCTCCGGAGTGCCGGCGGTCGTGGCCAGGTTACCCACCGTGACGTCGGCGACGTCCTCGCCGACGACCGGGACAAGCCGCGCCCTGATGGCCGCCAACCGATCGGCGACCTCGGCCTCGTCGGCGCCGACGACAACGTTGATGTTGGCGCTCCGGACAATCGCATCGAAGTCGGTATCGATGTCCTTGCAGTGTGCCGCAAGAATTTTCGACTTGTGATCGAACTCCTCCGGGCTCTGACCGAAGTTGGTGTACTGCGCGTAGCGGGCCGCGATCCGCAACGTGACCTTCTCGCCGCCACCGGCGATCCACAGCGGGATACCGTTGGGCTGCAACGGCTTGGGTGCCACAATGGCATCATCCACCTGGTAATACGTGCCATCCAGGCTGACGCGCCCATCGCGCCAGGCGTCGCGCATGATGCGAACGCCCTCACGCAGTCTGCCCAGGCGCTCGGCCGCACCGGGGAAGCCGTAGCCGTATGCGCGCCACTCGTGCTCGTACCAGCCGCCGCCGATACCCATCTGGGTGCGACCACCGGAGATGATGTCCACGGTGGCGGCGATCTTGGCCAAGTACACCGGATTTCGGTATCCCATCGCCGTGCACATCTGCCCCAGCTTGATCCGTGAGGTCACGGCGGCGAAGGCGGACATCAACGTCCACGCCTCGTGGGTGGCCTCGTCGGTGGGCACCGGCACGGTATGGAAGTGGTCGTAGACCCACACCGAGTCCCAGGGGCCGCTCTCCGCATACCGCACCAGATCGCGCATGACGTCCCATTGACGGTCGGGCGCTATGCCCACCAGATCCAGGCGCCAGCCCTGCGGGATAAAGACTCCGAACTCCAGTGTCTCGGCCACCTGCGCCACACTACGCCCGAGACGGTGACCCCACCCATCGGGTCAGTGCGTCACGAAGCCCCTCGTCGGACCCCTGGCCCACCCACGCGACATATCCGTCCGGCCGCACGAGCACCGCGTCCGGCGCCGTCACCTCACCCAGCACCGGAAGTTCCCAAACCCCTGAATGTTTGGTGTCGACGAGATTTACCCGATCCGTCCATCCCTCGATGTCCAGGCTCTGGGGATCTCCGAAATTGAACAGCACAGGGCGAGCAGCATGCAGATACGTGTACATCCGTGACGGGCCGTCCACGGTCACCACGTCGAGATCGGGCACACGACGGCCCAACAGTGGATGCCCGTCGCCCAGCTCGTAGTGGATGTCCAGGCCGCTCATCATGCCGGCGATGCGCTTGCGTGGTTCGTCCATGGCCAGCAGGTCGGCCATGATGTCACGCAGCGCATCCATGCGCGGACCCGCCTCGGACAACGGTGTCTGGGCCATGGTGTTGTGCAGCACCCGCTCCGCCACCGGATGACGCTCGGCGTGGTAGGTGTCTAGCAAGGAATCCGGTGCTTCTCCCTTGATGACCGCGGCCAGCTTCCACCCCAGGTTCACCGCGTCTTGTACGCCGGTGTTGAGCCCCTGCCCGCCGAACGGGAAATGGATATGCGCGGAATCACCCGCCAGGAACAGGCGACGGTCGCGATACCGGTCCGCCTGACGCGTCATATCGGAGAAGCGCGACATCCACCGCGGACTGTGCAATCCGAAATCCGTTCCCGCGATGGCGATGAGCGCTTCCTTGGCCTCTTCCAGCGTCGGTTCGACGCCGAGCCGATCGAGGTCGGTGCTGAAGACCAGACGGCACCATCCCTCCTCGAAGGGCAGTATCCCGAGGAACGATTGCCCCGGCTTGCGCAGCAGACCGAACTCGAGCGGTTGCTCGGTGATCTCGGCATCGACCAACATCGCGGAGCACGACGGGTCATGGCCGGGAAAGCCGATCCCGGCAGCCTTCCGGATGGCGCTGCGCCCGCCATCGCATCCGATGAGGTATTGCCCACGCATGGCGCCACCGTCGGCAAGATCGACGTCCACGCCGGAGGCGTCCTGGGTGAATCCGACGACTTCGGCGCCGTAGTAGACCGGTACCCCGAGTTCTCCGATCCAAGCCGCCAACGTCTTCTCGGTGTAGTGCTGCAGCAGACCCAGTGCATACGGGTGCCGGGTCGGAAAATCCGCGATGCTCATGAAGATGCCCGAGAAGTGGGTGACCTGTCCGGTCATCCCCTGGGAGAGGAATCTCTCGGCGATCCCGCGCTGATCGAAGACCTCGATGGTGCGCGAATGCACCCCCGCCGCACGCGATCCCACTTCCTCGTGGCTACCGCGACGTTCCAGGACCGCGACGTCAATGCCGGCGAGCGCCAGCTCACCGGCCAACATCAGCCCGGTCGGGCCGCCGCCCGCGACAACAACCGCATGCTCGGTCATGACACTCCTTAACATCGTTATCGACATTGACTCCATAATTACTTTAACGCTGTTAAAGTGTCAATGTGATTCTGAATCGGGAGACGATCGCTCGCGCCGGGCTCGTCCTGCTGGACCGCCACGGTGCCGAGAAACTGACCATGCGCTCTGTCGCAGCGGCACTCGGCGTGCAGGCCCCCGCGTTGTACTGGCACGTGAAAAACCGCCGCGACCTCGTCGACGCCATGGCCGACGCCATGTTCGGCGATGCGGTGGACAACTTCGATCTCTCGACGCCGCAGTGGGATCGGTTTCTGGCCGAGGGCGCCCGCGTGCTGCGCCGGGAAATGCTGCGCTACCACCAAGGAGCACGGATTCTCGCCGGCACCGCCACCTCTCGCGCTGCTGACCTGACCGAGCCCATGCTCAACGTGATGACCAAGGCGGGATTCAGCTTGGCCGATGCCGCACGACTGGCGCCAACGATTTTTCACTACACCATCGGGTTCACCATCGAACAACAGACGCGCGACGGCTTCGAGTACCCGGAGTCCAACCCCTATAGCGAAGAAAACATGCGCTCGCACGTCGACATGGCGACGCATCCGACTGTGGCGCAGGCCTTCTCCGAGCTCTACGACCCGGACTTCGACGCCGATTTCGAAGACGGGCTAGCAGTCATCATCGATGGCCTACGAGCTCGGCTTCGCGGGAAACGGGCATCGCCTGCTCCTCGGGTGACGACTCGTCACAAATAGATTCGCATGCCTCATCCGGTTCCGGTTCCCGGCCCGCACCCGCCCGCTTGAAGCGGGAAAAGTGTTTACGGAACCAGGGTTCAACGATCGCCGAGGGCCACCAGTTGGCCTGCCCACACAGCACCACCAGGGCGGGAATAGTGATGGTGCGCACCAGGAACGTGTCCAAGAGCAGACCCATCCCGATGATGAAGCCCGCTTCGACCATCGACTGCAGGTTCCCGATCAGCAGTCCGAACATCGACGCGGCGAAAATGACTCCGGCAGAGGTGATCACACCACCCGTCGACTTCACCGTCTTGATGACGCCGGAGCGGATGCCGTCCGGCGACTCATCGCGGATGCGGGAGATGAACAACAGGTTGTAGTCCGCACCCACCGCCACCAACACGATGAACGCCATTCCGGGCACACTCCAGCTCAATGGTTCGCCACCGATGAATTGGAAGGCGATTACCCCGATGCCCACCGCCGAGGCATACGAAATGATCACCGAACCAATGAGATACAGCGGTGCCACGATTGCCCGCAGCAGCGCGATGAGGATCAGTAGCACCACGATGACCGTCAACACGATGATGAATCGCAGGTCGTGGTTGTAGTAGTTGCGGATGTCGTTGTACATCGCCGACAGTCCGGCCATCGAGATGGACGCATCCGAGAGCGTGGTGTTCGGTTGCGCACTGCGCGCCGCGTCCTGGATGGCGCGGACCTGATCCATGGCCTCCGGGCTGAACGGATTCAGGTTGCTCTGCACCAGGTAGCGCACCGCATGCCCGTCTGCCGAGACAAACGCCGCCGCAGCATTTTTGAACGAATCCTGGGTGAGTACCTGCTGGGGGATGTAGAAACCGGACATCGATCCGGGTGCCGCGTCGCGCTTGGCCGCGACCAGGAGCGTCGAGGCGTCGCCCAACTGGCCGCCCATCTGTTTGGTTTGATCCACCAGCATCTGTACGCCCTCGGCCAGCTGCGCACTACCGTCGGCCAGCGAGTTCACTCCGGTGAGGACCTCGGCGAATCGCTGCTGGATGCCATAGGAGTCGGCCAAGCCCAATCGTCGCAGATTCGTGTCGATGGAGTTCAGCGCGGTACGTAGCCGCGCGATGGTGGCGGTGATCTGTTTGTCGTTGTCGACGGCCTTGAGCTCGCGCCCCAGCTCGACGATCCGGTCTCTGGTGCCATCTTGTTTGGTCTCCAGGAATCGGTTCATCTCCTCTCGGGAGGACCGGCAGGCGGGATCCATGTCGCAGGCTGGGTTGCCGACCAACACACGTGCGACCGGCTCGATCCAGCCGTACACCTCGCTGGCGCTCTGGGCATTCGACTCGATCACGTCTCCCAGTGAATGCATGCTGGTGACCAGCTTGTCCACCGAATCCAGATCGGCCAGCGTGCCCGTCTTACCGCTGCCGCGCAGCTGAGCCAGCACCTCGACCAGTGCACGCGCGGTGCCCAGCGAGTTCTTCACCGAGTCGCGGACCTGACCGAGCTTGTCCGCCAGTGTGTGTCCGCCCGCCGCCAGCTTGTCCAGGTCTCTGGTACGGGCATCGATCAGGTTCGACGCGTCGCCCAGCTTCCCGCCGACCTCACCTGCCTGGAACGACAGCTTGGCCTCTTCCAGCGGCTCGCCGGTGGGACGGGTGATACCCCGCACCTTGTCCACGCCGGGCACCTGGCTCACCCGTGCGGCCATCTGCTCCAGATCCGCCAGCCCACGCGGGGTACGCAGGTCATGGGGCGACTTGATGTAAAGGTATTGCGGCAGCGTCGAGTTCACCGGGAAGTGTTTCTCGATGGCGGCATAGCCCAAGTTGCTGTCGGCCCACGCCGGCAGGTTCTTGCGGTCGTCGTACCCGAATTTCACCATCGCACCGCAGGTCGCCAGGATGATCAGGATGACCAGGCTGACCGCCAGGTGCGCGCCCGGACGTTTGACGATGTTGATGCCCGAGCGGTGCCAAATCTTGTTCGCGTACGCCTTTCTCGGCTTCACCCAGCCACGGCGCCCCACCAGCACCAGCACCGCGGGCAGGAAGGTCACCGAGGCCACGAAGGCGATCAGGATGGACACGCTCAGCGCCGGACCGATGGTGGACAGGATCCCCAGCTTGGTGAAGCCCATGCCCAGGAACGTCACCGCCACCGTCGCGGCCGAGGCCGCTACCACCTTGCCGATAGATTCCAGCGCCGCGGCCACCGCACTGTCCGAATCCATGCCCTGCTTGACGTACTCGTGATATCGGCTGATGAGGAAGACCGCGTAGTCGACGCCCGCGCCCATCATCATCGCGGTCATGAAGGTCAGCGTCTGATTCGAGATGCTCAGGCCCATCTGCGCCAGGCCGCCGACGGCAGCCTGGGCGATGCCCAGCGAGACACCCACCACGACGAGGGGCAGCATCATCGTCACCGGATTGCGATAGACGATCAGCAGGATGAGCAGAACCAAAGCAGCTGTCGTGATTTCGACCTTGTGCAGATCGCGCTCTCCCACCACCGTCAAGTCCCCGACCGTGGCGGTCGGCCCCGTCGTGAAGGCGTTGAGGGTGGTTCCGGCGGTGGAGTCCCTGATGATCTTGAGCGCGCCGAGGTAGGCCTTGCCGGATTCCGGGGTGGCCAGTTCACCCTGCAATCCCACCGGCAGGTACCAGGCTTTGCCGTCCGTGCTCGACATCATCTCGCGCAGTGGCGGTTTGGTGATGAAGTCCTGCACCATGCTCACGTCGCGGGTGTCCTCACGCAGCCGGGCGGCCAGCACCCGGTAGGTCTGCTCGTCGGCGGGCGTCAGCCCGTTCTCGTTGGTGAGGACGATCAGCAGGATGTTTTGAGCACCCGACTCCTGGAAGGACTCGACCATCTGCCGAGTGGTCTCCATGACGGGAGCATCCTTGGGCAGCAGGTCGACCGGGTGTTCCTCGATGGCCTTCTGCAACGACGGCGCGGTCAGCGCCAAGATCGCGGCCAGGCCGATCCACACCCCGATAACGACGACAGGGGCTCGACGGACGACCCGTGCGATCAGTCCGTAGATGCGACCTGTGTTGTCCGCCACGACTACTCGATCACACCGTGCAGGCCGAAGTCGTCAAGCGTCTCGGACAGCAGGTTGGTCAGGTCGGCACGTGACTCGATCACGCCGGGTTGGTATCCGATGACGGCCAGGAAGATCTGTTGGTTGACCCTCCCTGATGCCAGGAACAGCTGCCCATAGGTGCTCAGTACCTTGTCGGGCCGCACCCGCTGTTCGGCCAGCTTGCAGAACACGTAGTCGGCATGCGTGCCGTCGGGCCGATTCACATCGGGATCGAGCGGACCCACGTTGGAACAACCGACGGGGTAGTCGTTGTACTCCAGCGCGACATCGGCGAGACGGCGCGCGGCCGCCTTTGGGATGAACGGCGTCAACGGCAACAACGCCCACTTCTCATCGGGTGCGTCGCGCAGACCGGAGAGCACCTTCTTGGTGGCACTGCGGATTCCGCTCAGATCGGTGGTCAGGTCCGCAGGCTCGACCGGGAACATCACCGAGGTCATGGCGTTGGCGCGGTGATCGCCCTCGGTGCGTTCGTTGACAGGCATCGAGAGCGTGACCCGGCCATCCGGACCGAGTCGGCCCACCTTGGCGGCCAGCTGGGCCGCGAAGGCACCGACCAGCGAATTGCTGGTGCCACCACGACCGTGAGCGTGTGTGTCCCAATGGTTTTCGTCCAAGTACACGGTGACCGCCGGTATCTGGTCGATGTATGCCTCGGTGGCGGGCCGGCCGGCGTGCTTGATGTCCTGGCGTCGCGAACTGAGCATCTTGGTGGCCTTGCGGAAGGCTCGTGCGGTATCCGGCAGGTCACGTCTGGCACGCCGCAGGTCTTCCCGCATGCGCCGGAAGCGCGTGCCCGACCGTGGTGTCTCATAGCCCAGCGGCAGGGTCGCGTCGTTGGCGGCATCGGCGATGGCGCGGCACATTCCCACGCCGTCGGCGATGCTGTGCGAAACCACCAGGCTGACCGCGGTGGCGCCGTCGGTGAACCGCGTGACACCGAGCCTCCAGGACGGACCGTGCTCGGGGTCGACCGGCAGCTGCGCATGCCGGTGCACCCAGTCCTGCAATTCGGTGCGTGGTAGTGGTGCGAGCTCGACGTCGATGGGGTGGCACGTCGGATCGAGCACCCAACGATGTCGGCCAAAAGGCAAGCGTGAACGCTCGATTCGCCGACCGAACAGCCCCTGGCCGAGGTTGGCGTGGAATCTGCGCAACCGGTCGGTGTCGATATCGCGCTCGTAGATCCAGACCATCTGCCCCAGTGTGGACAATTCGGTGGCCCGCAACCCGAGGAAGGACGCTTGATCGACGAAGTCCAGGTGCGCGGCCGCCGGTACCGGGGCGGCCGGTCTGGCCTGAACCTCCGGGATCGTCGCCGTCACAGTGACTCTCCCGCCGGCGACACCCCCAACGTGGTGTAGAGCTCGTTGATCAGCCGCACACTGCGAGGATCGGCATCTGCCTTGGTCACGTCGAACTGGTTCATCACGTACGAGTAGCCGATGCGGTGTTCCAGATCGACGAACGCGTACGAACCGCCAGACCCACCGTGCCCGAATGTCTTTTGGTTGGGTCCGGCATAGCAACGCTGGTTCAGCATGTAGCCCAGCCCCCAGCCGTGGTTGGCCACCCGGGGGCCCAGCACGACGTCGGGGTCGAAGCCTCCCTGCGACACTCGCACCACGTCCATGTGCTCGTGGCTGAGCAGCTTGCCCAGCGCCATGGCGTTGTAGAAGGTGGCCATGCCCAGCGCGGAAACGTGTGCGTTGGTGCCGGGGAACTCCAGCGCCCGCCACAGTGCGATGTCCCTGCGCGCTATCTCGTCGTCGGGGATGAAATCACCCGAGATGAGCGGGCCTGCCAGCGGGTGATCGCTCATGCAGTCGAATTCGCCAGGCGCACCGCGAAAGACGTCGCGCAAGTACGGCTTGTTGACCAGTTCGGCGCAGCGGTGGTGCTCACTGTGTGGCAGGCCGACGTGCACATCGAGTCCGTATGGTTCGGCGACCTCGGTGCGCAGGAACTGGCCCAGTGTCTTACCCGTGGTGCGGCGGACGACCTCGCCGAGAATGAATCCGAACGTCGCCATGTGGTACCCCTGGGCGGTCCCGGGCTCCCACCACGGCGTTGCCCTGGCGATGTGCTCGCACACCTCGTCCCAGTTGGCGGCCTGCTCCGGCGTCAACCGGGTGCGTGGTCCGATCACACCGGAACGATGCCCCAGCACCATGGCCAGCGTGATGGATTCCTTACCGGCCTGGCCGAATTCGGGCCAGTACAGAGCGACCGGTGCATGCAGGTCCAGCACGCCGCGCTCAATGAGCATGTGAACGCAGGTGCTCATCAGCCCTTTGGTGCCGGAATACACCGGCGCCAGGGTGTCTTCGGTCCATGGGCGGGTACGCGCCTCGTCGGCCCAACCGGCCCACAGATTGACGACGAGCTCTCCGTCGACCCAGATCGCGACGCCCGCACCCAGTTCGTCGTTCTCCAGGAAATTCAAGGCGAACGCGCGCCGCACATTGTCGAAATCCGGTGAGTTGGTTCCGTTCACCGCGATGTCAAGGCTAGTGCTCATGACAATCCCAACCTTTCACTGCTGCTCGGATGCGGCGCCTGTGCCGCGGATTCAGGAAACGAACTGTGACTGCGCGACACGCTGGTAAACCAGGCGGGCTACCTCGAAATAGCGCGACACAGATTCACGGGCGACAGCATTGTCGGGGAACGAGATCGTCAGGTTTGTTTCGTTCTCAAACCTGTTGACCCACATGCACACCTGGTCGGAAGAACGGCTGTCCCCGTAGATTCCGCCATTGATGCGATCCCATTCGGCACTGACCGGGATCTTGCGCGCGTCCAGGAAGGACACCATCGGGACCACGTAATCGGGTGCGGTCAGCCCCGATTCGGGTCCCGCCAACTCCAGCACCCGCTCGAACGGCACCTTGGCCAGGGGCTGACATTCGTCGAAAGACTTCTGCGCGGACCGTGCGACCGCCGCGAAGGAACCGTCCGACATGTCGACGACAAAGGGGATAAAGCTGGCGTACCAGCCCACCGACAGCTGCTCCTCCGGTGTGCTGCGGGTGTCGTACGGGGTAATGCCGTAGAAGGCGTCAGCCCCGGTGAGTTCGCGATCGATCAATGCCGCACATGCGAAGACACCGCCGCTGAATCGCACACCCGCTTGTTCGCAAGCCCTTTCGAACGCGACGGTTTCCTCGGCAGTCAGCAGCGGTGCGGCGACCATCCCGCCGACGTTCGGCACCGACCGGTCGCCGAGCGGTAGGACGAAGTCCGGCAGGGTGCCGCCGTTGTCCCGCGCGTAGCGGATCCAGGTCTGCACCTCGAAGGAATCCAGAGTCATCGCCTGGTTGTGCGCGAGCTCGCGGGCAGAGAAGTCGAGGTAGCCGGCAGGAGGCGGAAGTTGCAGCGCGGAACCGTGAACCAGGCTGGCGTACATCAGCTGGATCTCGACGTACAGGATTCCGGTGGACATGCCGTCGGTGTGCAGGTGGTCCACGCTGATGTACACCGTGAAGTGGTCTGCGCGCTGAATGACCCCGAAGGTGAAGCAGTCCCACGTGAGCGGGGTGCCCGAGGTGCGCAATAGGTGGGCGCGGATCTCCTCGGGACCCTGCAGGCCGTAGTCCTGCGGCACGAAGTCGATGGTCTCCGGGTCGCCGATCACGTGCCGCACGATGTTGTCGGCCGTATCGAACTCGAACCACGAGTGGTAGGTGTCGTGGCGGCGCAGATGGGCATTGATGGCCGCGGTCATGGCGTCGACATCGCAGATCCCGGGGACATCCCAGGAGCCGATTCCCAGCCGCCCCATCTCGCGGTCTTCACGGGCGAGCTCCCGGTACGAGCGCACATGCTGAGCCTGCTGATAACTCGGAGGCACCACGCTGGCCGGCGCCTGCGCCGCGACCTCGCGAGCGCGCGGCGAAGCGTTCCAGGAGATGACGGTTCCCGGCTTGGGGCGCCAATCGTGGATCGTTCCGAGTGCAACCATCGTCCCTATTCCTGTTCAGCGATCTTGATACCGAGCCGAACCAAAATCGATTTGCCTGCACCATTGCGAGCGGCAAAGCCATTACTCATTGCGAGCAGCGTAGCGAATAAATATCTCGCAAAGGTACGTTCCGTGAAAGAAATAGCTAGTGAACTGTGGGTAACGGCACGTTACGGCGCCTTCCAGCAACTTATCGAAAGACTTACGGTAAACTAATTCCAGCAAATATAACCCGCGTACAGAAATACCATATGACCTGGCCATTCACGTCTGGTTACGCGAAGAACCATTAACTATGTCTGTAGTGCCATCAGAGAACCTACGGCACCAGCGAGAAATTTTGTGGCCCACCACCCGGCGCTACCAACTCTGTGGCGCGCGCCACGCCCTCTGGGGCGAAATTTCTGACGGCCGTCTTCATTTCCGGCCCGCGAGCATGCTCACACATGTCGAAATCCGGCCTTCTGAGGCACCTTTCGGGCGAGGTAGGCAGCCGCATCGGGCCTGGATCGCCGGCGGGAACGGCCCCTGAAACAACTTCAGCCGCCCACCCCGAAGGGTGAGCGGCTGAAGTTACGAGAGCCTGCCTACGCGTCCAGGAGCGACGCGGGCGGGTTGAAGCGGTCACCGTACTTGGCGGCCAATTCCTTTGCGCGAGCCACGAATCCGGCCTTGCCCTTACCGGCCGGCCCTTCGTATCCGACAATGTACTGGTGCACACCACCGGTCCACGCCGGGAAGCCGATGCCGAAGATCGAACCGATGTTGGCGTCGGCGGTCGAGGTCAGCACGCCCTCGTCGAAGCACTTCTGCGTCTCGATGGCCTCGGCGAACAGCATGCGCTCGATGAGGTCCTGCAGCGGCGGGTTGGCCGAGTCGGAACCGGCACGGGTGTTGAACGTCGTCCGCAGGCCGGGCCACAGCTCGGTGCGCTTGCCATCCACGTAGTCGTAGAAGCCGGCACCACCCAGGCGGCCCGGACGGCCCGCCTCGACCAGCGTGTCGATGACACGGCCCGCCGGGTCGTCCGGCAGTTCCTTGCCCTCGGCCTTGGCGGCCTCGACGGTCTCCTTACGGATCTTCTGCATCAGTGTCAGGTTCAGCTCATCCGACAGCTGCAGCGGCGGAGCCGGGTATCCGGCCTGGCTGCCGGCCTGCTCGATGGTCGAGGGCTCGATGCCCTCGGCCAGCATGGCAACGGCCTCGTTGACGAAGGTGCCGATCACGCGGCTGGTGAAGAAGCCGCGGCTGTCGTTGACGACAATCGGGGTCTTCTTGATGGCCAGCACGTAGTCGAACACCCGGGCCAGCGCCTCGTCGGAGGTCTTCTCGCCGCGGATGATCTCCACCAGCGGCATCTTGTCGACGGGCGAGAAGAAGTGGATGCCGATGAAGTCTTCCTGGCGCTTCACACCCGAAGCCAGCCCGGTGATGGGCAGGGTGGAGGTGTTGGAGCCAAGCAGTGCGTTGGGCTCGACGATGTCCTCGATCTCCTGGAACACCTTGTGCTTGAGCTCGGTGTTCTCGAAGACCGCCTCGATCACGAAGTCGACACCGGCCAGATCGGCGGGGTCGGCGGTCGGAGTGATCTTGGCCAGCAGCGCCGCGGACTTTTCCTGGGTGGTCTTGCCGCGCGAAAGAGCCTTCTCCTCAAGCTTTTCCGAGTAGCCCTTGCCCTTCTGAGCCGCCTCCAGCGAGACGTCCTTCAGGACGACGTCGTAACCGGCCTTGGCCGAGACGTACGCGATACCGGCGCCCATCATGCCCGCGCCCAGCACACCGATCTTCTTGATGTCCTGCTTGGCGATGCCGTCCGGACGTGAACCGCCGCCGTTGATGGTCTGCAGGTCGAAGAAGAACGCCTGGGTCATGTTCTTGGCGACCTGGCCGGTGGTCAGGCTGGTGAAGTAGCGGCTCTCGATACGGCTGGCCGTGTCGAAGTCCACCTGGGCACCCTCGACCGCGGCGGCCAGGATGGCCCGCGGGGCCGGCATCGGCGCGCCCTTGAGCTGTTTCTTCAGGTTCGACGGGAACGACGGCAGGATCGCCGCGAGTGCCGGGGTGGACGGGGTGCCGCCGGGGATCTTGTAGCCCTTGACATCCCAGCGCTGCACGGCCTCGGGGTTGGCCTTGATCCAGGCCTTGGCGGCGGGGATCAAATCGTCGACGGAGCCGACGAGCTCGTCGATCAAACCGACTTCCTTGGCCTTGGTCGGGTTGAAGCGGGTGCCCTGGGCCAGCACGGTCACGAAGCCGTTCTGGATGCCGAGCATCCGGGTCACGCGGGTGACACCACCGCCACCGGGCAGCAGACCCAGCGACACCTCGGGCAGACCGATCTGAGATCCCTTGACGTCGGCCGCGATCCGGTAATGAGTGGCCAACGCGATCTCCAGGCCGCCACCGAGGGCGGCTCCGTTGATGGCTGCCACGACCGGACGGCCGAAGGTCTCCAGCGTGCGCAGGTCCTTCTTGATCTCCTCGACCTCGTTGAAGGCCTCCTGGGCGTTCTCCGGCTGGATCTGGATGATCTTGGTGAGGTCACCACCGGCGAAGAAGGTCTTCTTGGCGCTGGTGACGATCACACCGGTGATCGAATCCTTCTCTTCCACAAGGCGCTTGACGGCCGCGGCCATCGACTGCTTGTAGTCGTCGTTCATCACGTTGGCCGAGCCGTTGGGGTCGTCCAGGGTCAGGGTAACGATGCCGTCGGCATCCTTTTCCCACTGAATGGTGTTTGCGCTCATTGGTTCTGGTTCCTCTTGTCTTTCCGACTCAGACTCGCTCGATGATGGTGGCAATGCCCATGCCGCCGCCGACACACAGCGTGATGAGGGCGCGCTTGAGGCCGCGACGCTCCAGCTCGTCGACCATGGTTCCGGTGATCATGGCGCCGGTGGCACCCAGCGGGTGGCCCATGGCGATGGCGCCGCCGTTGACGTTGAGCTTCTCGTCCGGGATGTTCAGGTCCTTCTGGAACTTGAGGACCACCGAGGCGAAGGCCTCGTTGAGCTCGAACAGGTCGATGTCATCCACCGTGAGGCCGGCACGATCGAGCGCCTTCTTGGCCGCCGGGGTCGGGCCGGTGAGCATGATGAGCGGCTCGGCGCCCGTGATCGCGGTAGAGACAATGCGTGCCCGCGGGGTAAGGCCCTGCGACTTACCGGCCTCCTCGGAACCGACCAGCACCAGCGCGGCGCCGTCGACGATGCCGGAGCTGTTGCCACCGGTATGCACGTGGTTGATCTTCTCGACGTAGTGGTACTTGATGCGTGCCACGTCGTCGAAGCCTCCGAGCGCTGCCAGGCCCTCGAAGGCCGGCTTGAGCTTGCCCAGGTCGGCGGCGGTGGTGCCGGGACGCATGTGCTCGTCGTGGTCCAGGATGAGCAGACCGTTCTGATCCTTCACCGGCACAACGGACTTGGCGAAGTAGCCACCGGACCACGCGGCCGCGGCACGCTCCTGCGAGCGGGCCGCGTAGGCGTCGACGTCGTCACGGGTGAAGCCCTCGATGGTGGCGATCAGGTCGGCACCGATGCCCTGCGGCACGAAGGACACGTCGTAGTTGGTGGCCGGGTCCGAGGCCCAGGCGCCGCCGTCGCTGCCCATCGGCACGCGCGACATGGCTTCCACGCCACCGGCGAGCACCAGGTCGTCCCAGCCTGCACGGACCTTCTGAGCTGCGACGTTGACGGCTTCCAGACCGGAGGCGCAGAAGCGGTTGAGCTGCACGCCACCGACGGTGTCGGGCAGGCCCGCGGCCAGCACCACGGTGCGGGCGATATCGCCACCCTGGTCGCCGACCGGCGAGACCACGCCGAGTACGACGTCGCTGATCAGGTTCTCGTCCAGGTCCGGAAAACGGCGGCGGAGCTCTTCAACAAGCCCGACCACCAGGTTCAGCGGCTTGACCTCGTTGAGGGCGCCGCCGCGCTGCTTGCCGCGAGGCGTGCGGATGGCCTCGTAGATGAATGCTTCAGTCATGGGTATACGTCCTTATCCGGTGCGTATGGGGCATGTGGTGCAGGCGCCCGGCCCTGAATTCGGATTGACTCCGGGTCAGTTTCGCCGAGACAGCCTTACGTTAGACCAGGGTGGCCGTCCCGTGGTAAGCAGCCCTCCCAACCCGTTGGTTGGTACTTTTGCGACGCTATGCTTCGAGTGTGCTGTGGGCCCGGTCGCGACCGATAAGACGCGTGCTCATCGGCGCTATTGCACTTCTGGCGATATTCGCGGTGTGGAATGGCTGGGAGTGGGTCACCGATGGTCCCGGCCACCGCAAGCCGGCACCCCCGCCCGCCTCGTTCACCCAGCGAGCTTCTCTACCGAGCTGCGGGACGCACATTCACTTCCGCGAGAGTCTGCCCGCGGCACAACGCGACTGCATGAACCACGGCAGAGCTTCCGGGGCAGGCGGCGAGCTCACCGTCGTCCAGCCCACCATCGAAGGCGATCCCATCACCACCTACTACCGGGTGTTCTCCCCCGATCAGAGGGTCGAGGTCTTCGTCGACTCCAGTGCCGACCGGTTCGGCAATTTCGGCTGGAGCCACTTCTTCTGCTGGTCCGCACCGCTCAACTACCCACCCGATCCAAGCTGCGACTCACCGGCAGACCAGCGCGACCGATAGACCGTCTGGTGTGCGACCCCCAAACGGACACGCGCTGTGCGGTGCTCTTCGACGAGATTTCGCCGAAACCTCCCGCAGTGGCCCCCAGGCGACAACCCTGAAGCGATGCTCACACGACTCTGCATCGCGACGGCGACCTTGGCGGTTGCCGCAGCAGTGTGTCCGCCGGCACAGGCCGAGCCGGAACCGCTCTCTGCCGACGTCGCATTCGAGCAGCGGGCGCCACTGCACTCGTGCGGGCGCTTGCGCATGTTGCCGCCCTCGCACGAGATCCCGCCGGACTACCTCAACTGCATGCGCCAGGCTCGCGCCGCCGGCACCGGCGCCGAGCTGGTGACCACCGTCGCGAACTTCTTCCTCGAGGACACCACCACGTACTACCGCGTGTACAGCGCGAACCGCGATGTGGAGATGTTCGTGGACAGCCGCGACCGCGGCAATCCCGGTTTCAGTCACTACTTCTGCCCGATTCCGGATACCGACCTGTCCTTCGAGCCGCCCAGCTGCTAGGTCCGGCGGTAGGCTCGCCGGCATGGAGCCGGCGATCAACGAACACGGACCAGCGTGAATCCGAAGACCGTCGCACGGTTGCGCCCTTTCGGCGCAACGATCTTCGCCGAGATGTCGGCCCTGGCCGTTCGGCACGACGCGATCAACTTGGGTCAGGGCTTTCCCGATGAGGATGGCCCGACGGCCATGCTCGACGCGGCACAGCAGGCCATCCGGTCCGGGCTCAATCAGTACCCACCGGGGCTGGGCACTCCCGAGCTGCGCCGAGCCATCGCCGCCGATCGGCTCGCCCGCTACGGCGAGGAGCTTGATCCGGAAACGCAGGTGCTGGTCACCGTTGGCGCCACCGAGGCGATCGCCGGGGCAGTGCTCGGCCTGGTCGAACCCGGTTCCGAGGTCATCCTGATCGAGCCGTACTACGACTCGTACGCGGCGGTGGTGGCGATGGCCGGCGCGGTCCGGGTACCGGTGCCGCTCGTGCCCGATGGCGCGGGCTTTGCGTTGGATACCGCGGCGCTCGCGGCCGCTATCACGCCCCGCACAACGGCATTGGTCATCAATTCCCCGCATAACCCCACGGGCAAGGTCTTCACCGACGCCGAGTTGGCCCGGGTGGCCGAGCTCGCGGTCGAACACGACCTACTGGTCATCTCCGACGAGGTGTACGAACGACTGCTCTTCGACGGGCGCACGCAGACCCCGATGGCCAGCCTGCCCGGAATGGCCGATCGCACCGTCACCATCTCCAGTGCCGCCAAGACGTTCAACTGCACCGGCTGGAAGATCGGCTGGGCGTGTGGCACATCGGCATTGGTCTCGGGAGTGCGCGCGGCCAAACAATTCCTTTCCTATGTCGGCGGCGGGCCGTTTCAGCCCGCGGTGGCCGTGGCACTGGACACCGAACAGGCGTGGGTGAAGAACCTGCGGGAGTCGTTGCAGCGCAGGCGTGATCGCCTCTCCGAGGCGCTCTCTGGACTCGGCTTTGAAGTGCACAGCAGCGAGGGCGGCTATTTCGTCTGCGCCGACCCACGTCCCCTGGGATTCGACGACAGCGCAGAACTCTGCCGACGCCTACCGGAAACCGTTGGGGTAGCGGCGGTTCCGGTAAGCGCCTTCTGCGATCCCGGCACGGAGACGGCCGAGAAATGGAATCACCTGGTGCGGTTCACCTTCGCCAAACGCGACGCGGTGATCGACGAGGCGATAGCCCGCCTGGCGCGGCTAGGAGCCTAGACCCGAGGCCAACACGTCGGGCTTGCGCCGCGCCTTGGCCAACCCCGGCACGATCTTGATGAACTCGGTGATCTCCGCGACCGCACGCCGGGCGTCCGGGTTGGTGAGCGCGAAGATCTGGAACACGTGAATCGCACGGTCGAAGATCTGCAGGCGCACCGGAACCCCGGCCGCGACAAGACGTTCCGCAAACAATTCCGAGTCGGGCCGCAGCGCCTCCTGCGAACCCACCTGCAGCAGGAAGGGGCCCAGGTCTGTCAGATCCGCGTCGGCCGGGCACAGACCCGGCTCACGCGCACCGTTGCGCAGCAGGAACACGTCGTTGATCATCGTCAAGAAGTCGACGGGGAACATGGCATCGCCCACGCGCCTGGCGGCAGCGTATTTAGGCTCCATGTCGTTGTTGGTCGCCGCCGAGATCAGTACGCAGCCGGCGGGCGGCGTCAAACCCTCGTCCCGCACCGCGATCGCGGTCATGGCCGCCAGGAACCCGCCAGCGGAATCGCCCGCGAGCACGATGTTGTCGGGGTCGACGCCCTGACTTAGCACGTAGCGGTAGGCGTCGACGCCGTCGGCGACGGCATCTTCGACCAGATTGCGCGGGCACAGCCGGTAGCCCACGTTCAGCGCCCGCGCACCGGAATCGCGCGCGATACGGCTGACCAACGGCCGGTGGCTGTTGATGCCCAGCGCGATGAATGCCGACCCATGGAAGTAGATGACCACCGGGGCATCCGGCCCTGGTTCGTTCTTGGTGTTCCACGTCCATTCGGCCGGGCAGTTCGGCAGCTGAACGCGCTCGGTGTGGGTTCCGGACACCCCGGGCACCCAGCCCATCAGACGTTCCAGTCCGTCGTAGCGCCGATTCAGCAGGGCGTCCGGGAATCGCCGGTTCACGGCCATCATCAGCTTGGTCAGTGCGTACAGACCCGGCTTACCCAACGCCTTGAACAGGTATGTCTCGGCCACAGAATGCCAATTGGCCTTGCCCATCCACTCCGGTCCGGCGTAGGTAACGGCGGCCTGCCGGGATTCGGCGGCATGTCGGGCACTGGTCATCAAGCCTCCTCGTAGCGTCATTGCTTTGCGGTGAGACTACCAGTACCTAGTACTGGCCATCTCGGCTAAATCACCAGCCGATGTCGGCAAGCTCCGTGGTGTCCTTCGGCGGCGCCGCGATGGGGCCGCTCGGAGTACGCGAGAAGCGCGGGGCCGGGGCTGCCTGGGTCGCTCCGTTGACGTCGATGATGGTGCCGCGATCACGAAGGTGTGCGTTCTGCTTGGCTTCAGCCCAGGTGAGCACCGGTGAGACGCAGGCGTCCGTGCCGATGAAGATCTCGGTCCACTCATCGCGTGTCTTGGTCTTGAACGCGTCGTCGAACATCTTGCGCATCTCGGGGTAGCGCGCCTTGTCGAGCTGGAACGGAACGCTCTCGGGATCCAGGCCGAGCCCCTGCACCAGGATGGCGAAGAACTGCGGCTCGATCGAGCCGACCGCCATGTACTTGCCGTCGGAGGTCTCATAGGTGCCGTAGAACGGCGAACCACCATCGAGCAGCGCCGACTCCCGCTCATCGAACAGCAGGCCGTTGTTGTACATCGTCCACTGCATCTGAGCCAGCTGGCTCACGCCGTCGACCATCGCGCCGTCGATCACCTGACCCTTGCCCGACTTCTCGCGCTCGTACAGCGCGGCCAGGATGCCCTGCACCAAAAGCATTGAGCCACCGCCGAAGTCCGCGACCAGGTTCATCGGCGGCATCGGCGGACGGTCCTTGTAGCCCATCGATCCCAGAGCGCCGGTCAGCGAAAGGTAGTTGATGTCGTGTCCGGCGCGGTCCGCCATCGGGCCATCCTGACCCCAACCTGTCATCCGGGCGAAGATCAGCCGAGGATTGCGCTTGGCACACTCCTGCGGTCCGATGCCGATGCGCTCGCACACGCCCGGCCGGAACGGATCCAACAGCACATCGGCCTTGTCGACGAGCGCCAACAGTGCCTCGGGGTCCTTCTTGACGTCCAGGTTGACCAGTCGCTTGCCGCGATGGAACAGATCGCTCTCCTCGGCGGGGATCGCCAGGCCACCGGGGCGACGTACCCGGATGACGTCTGCACCCAAGTCGGACAACATCATCGCCGCGTGGGGACCGGGGCCGATGCCGCCGAGTTCGATCACCTTTACGCCCGCCAGGGGGCCTGTCTTGACGCCAGTGTCAGCCATGGGGTCACCCTAACCAGTCAACCCGTTGGTTGGGAAGTGCGACTACAACGACGACGAGATGGCGGGCGCCGAGGTTTGCGCGGGTGCCGGTACCGGGGTGGGGGTGGGGAAATTGGGTATCACCGGCCGCGACGTACTCGGTGCCGCCGGGGCGTCCGACGCCGGTGGTGGCGCGGGCGGCGGTGTGAATTCGTACGCGGGCAGCGGCGGAGGTGGCGGATCGTCGTCGCCCTCACGCCAGTGCGTCGAGCGATACAGATCGATTACCTTGCCCAGGTCATGCAGGCGCAGCGCCGGCGGGCGACCACCGCGCGCGTCACGGATGCGCTGCGCCTCCCAGGCTACGAGGCATTGCGCGGTCGGCGTGTTGTACAAGCTTTCCAGGAAGGGGGTCAGCGCCTTGGCGAGGTCACCCTCCGCCTTGAGGACGTCGTTCCGATACGGGCCGTAGTACGGGAGAATCGCTTCCAGGATGCGCACCATGACGGTCTGGAATCGTGTGACGAACTGATCGATCGCCCACGGATGCCGCGACAACAACGGGGAGATGCGGGCCAGCACCGGACCCATCATCTTCAGAATCGGTTCATAGGCCGTGGCCGGTGCGAAGGCCTCCGAGGAGAAGACACCGGCCGCCGGGGCGACGTCGATCAACGAGGCCAGCCCGCCCTGCTCATCCGGGCCAGGTGCCGGCCAACCGAAAGGGCAGGGCTGGGCAACAGATATCGGCAGACCGCGGTCGGTCACCGAGGGCAGGGCACCAAAGGGCCCGGCGGCCACCGGCCCCGGCGGATGCGAGGGCGGCTGGGGGCGCGGCAGCGGTGCCACCAGCTGAGGCCCCGGCGGCGGCACCGGGATCGGAATCGCCCCCTCGGGGATCGATCCATCGCGGTTCACAATCTGATAGCCGACAATCGGTGCTCGCGGTGGCGAGTACGACAGCTGGGTGATGGCCGCCACGCTCCCGATCACCGTGATGGCGGCGAATGTCCTTACCGCGATGACGAATACACGTTCCTTGGCGGGCTTGCGGCTCGCCGTGACGAGCGGCGCCGTCTCTTCGGAGGGTGTTGCGCTCATCGTTCCTTCACCACACCTTCGAGGTGCCAGACCCCCGTAAAGCTGTTGAACGGGCCGCCCACGATCAGGCTCGTCCAGTCGAGGGTGAACTTTTTGGTGTCCTTGTCGTACGTCCCGGTAGCCTTGGGGCTTTCGCCATCCACGGAGTCGTGACCGACCCAACGGCCGGCAACGAACTCCCACACCTGCTTGGCACGGGCCTCACCGGGAATCTGCGCTTGCTCCTTGGCCTTCGGCTTGGGAGCGCCCTGGTTGAACTCCTGCCTGTTCCACGACGCTGCCCACGCGGACAGGTCGGCCGAGATCGTGTCCCCCGACACCGTCGCCGAGGGGGCCAACAGCTCGCGCTGAGTCTGCGGATCGATCTTGTTGGTGGATATGCCGAACTCGATATTGAAGAACTTCGTCGGCTGCGTCACCCGGGCAGCAAGCGAGTAACCGGTGGCCTCGTCGAACGCGGGATCCGGCTCACCCTGGTAGTCCCCGAGAATCAGGCCGCCATCGGTGCCCGGCAAGAGCAAGGTGGCCGCCCCCTGCGGCACAGGGGAATTGGCGTTCGGCATGAACGGACCCTCTTGCGGGTTGCCGCCCGGTTGCACCATCTTGAACCAGGTGCCACTGAGCTTGTTGCCCTCGATCTTGCCGGGTTCCAGCGCCAGCAGCCCCGTCAGTGCGGACTCGACGGGCTTCTCCGACCCGCAGGCGGGTGCCGTCGCCAGCACCGTGACCGTCACCGCCACCCCGAGCGCACAACGCCACACCGATCTCACCGTCACCTTTTGTTGGGCCATCGAAGCACGCCTTTCGAGTCGAGGGCGACCACGGCCGCCAGTACACCGGGCACCAGGAAGAACCACCCGAAATAGTCGAATGCGCGGAATCCCGCAGGAGCCGTAATCCGATCGAGCGCCACCACCCTGCCAAAGTTGTCCACGTTGTCGGCCATCACTCCGATAAGCGAAGCGAAATCAGCTGTCATGGGCTGCCATTGAGCGACAAAGGCATCAATGCCCGGAACCGCGCGGGCCGGATCGCGCTGCCGCAGATCGCCGAGGAACTGGGTGTCCAACTCCCCCTCAGCCGCGACCAACACCACGAAATGCCGCTGTACCGCCGCCACTCGCTCGTGGGTCATGATCGGGGTGAAGGCATCGATGAGCTGGGCACCTGCCGGAGCACGCGAGAACAGCCCGTCCGCGAACGGCACCGCGATCAACACCGTCGCCGCTAGGAGTGCGAGAACCCGCGCACCGGTTGCCTTTTCAGCATCGCGAGTACGACGAAGGCCCCACACACCGGCGGCCACCAGAACCAGGCCCGGTACTGCCAGGAGAAACGGAAACACATCGAAGGGGCCTACGGCGCGCAACTGCCCGTAGTTGTCTACCTGGCCACTCACCGCATCCAGCAGACCGTTCATATCCTGACGAATCGACGGATATTGCGCGACAAAGGAATCCAGCCGCTCGTAGCGCCCGCCGGCAACCGACTGGGTTGCCTGCACATCGGCGCGGGCCGCGTCGACGGTGTCCAGGTAACCGCGGAACTTGGCGATCACCTCCGACGACACGAACGGTCGGAACTCGGTGAGTAACTGCTGCCCACCTGCGGCCCGCGTAAACATGCCGGTGATCACCGGCAGCACAAAGAGCAGTACGCCGAGAACTATCAGCGCGATGAACGGCCAGCGAGGTTTTGGCGTCGGCCCGGCCTCGGCCGCCACAGCCTGCTCACCCACGACGTCGGCATACGTGGGTAATGCCGGCGGCGTCGTCTCGGCGAGCCGCTCAGCGGCCACGGCTGAAGATCCGCTCCCCCACCACAAACAGGATGCCGCCACCGATGGCCACGAAGACCAACAGCGCGATGACCCACGGCGGTGTCACCGTGCGGGGGTTGTCGTCGACAGGCAATGCGATGAGCTGCTGACCGGCCGATAGTGGAGGCGGCGACACATACTGTTGCCCAGCCTGGACCACCACCTGACCCGGGGCAGGTGCCCCCGGCGCCGCGACAGCCGGTGGCGCATCGGCGGGCGGAGGCGGAGCGCCCGGTGCCGGCGGAGGTGGCGGTGCGGCGACCGCGCCACCGGCGCCGCCGCCCACCTTGCCGACCAGGTGCCACAGCCCGGTGAAGTCGTTGAAGGGGCCGCCGACGATCTGGCTGGTCCACTCGAGGATGAAGGCGCCCGAGTTGCGGTCGTAGGTTCCGGTCACCGGCGTGGTCTTTCCCGGAAGTGCGCCACCGGGTTTCGGTGCTCCCTGGTTGAACACCTGGTTGTTCCAGGTCACGCCGAAGGCACTGAGATCGCCGCCGAGCTTGTCACCGCTCACCGTGATCTGCGGGGTGGCCGTGCCCTGACCGGTTTGCGGGTCGGTCTGGTTGGACGCGGTCGCGAAGCCCACTCCATAGAACTTGACCGGTTGGGTGATGCTGCCGGACACCGCGTTCCCATTACCGTCGAACGCACTGGCGGGCTGCGGCTGATACTCGCCCGACTTCAGGCCACCGTCGGTGCCCGGTGCCAGCAGGGTGACCGTGTTGTCCGAGCATGTCGAATCGCCGTTGGCGAGATAGGGACCCGACGCGTCACCGGCGGGCAGGATCATGCGGAAGTAGGAGCCGGTGGCGCGGCCCTCCGCGCAACTGCCCGGGGTCAACGCGAACAGTCCATTCAGTGGCGTCGCCGTGTCCGCTACCGCCGGATAGGCGGCAGGAGACATCGCCGCGGCTGCCACAACGAGGGCGACCGTCGCGCGGCGGGTGAGATGCTTGATCATCGGTGTCCTATTGCAGACTTATTGCGCTGTTGCTCTGACCCGTAGCACGAGCTGGGAACGGCGCTAACGTATGAACGCCGCGACCAGGCGTCAATGGCAACGCCCGGCAACCCGCATCCAGCCTGGTGACGTTCCCGCAGGTGGTGGGCGTGCAACCCGATGGTTGGTCGTTCGATTCACCCCGAGCCGATTCGGGTCACATTCGTTTATCGCCGCTGACCGGTGGTAGCTTGCACGGCATGGCAACAGCCGGATGGCGCGTGATTGCCGCGCTTCTGATGCTGCTGGTGCTCACCGGATGTTCTGGCACGCAGCCTCCGGCACCCGCCCCCACACCGACCCAAGGCCCGGACGGGTTCCCACTGAGCATCCCGCACAGATACGGTGGCGCGTTCCTGCCGATGCGGCCCAACCGGATCGTCACGCTGGGATGGAACGACCAGGACCTCGTGCAGTCACTGGGCACCAAGCCCGTCGGCGTTCGATCCACATTGCCCGAGTACCCCATGTATCCCTGGGTGGTTCCGGAGGTTTCCCATCCGCCCGTCGTTTCGGGTGCCGAGCTGGACTTCGATGCCATCGCGGCCGTCAAACCCGACGTCATCCTGGCGATCGGGGCCGACATCGACAGGCCCAGCTATGACAGGCTGGCCAAGATCGCTCCGACCGTGGTCTCCGAGGATCGCGTCGACCGTGCCGAAACACCTTGGTACAACCAGCTCTTCACCATCGGACGAGTGCTCGGCAAGTCCGAACAGGCGCGCATGCGATCTGAAGAGGTCGGCACGCGGTACAACCAGATACGCACAGGACACCAACATTGGGTCAACCGCACGGCCGTCGTCGATTGGCTCGTCGACGGACAAGGCACCTTCCTCCTGGGGTTCCGTGATCCGCGACGTGCGGTTTTCGACGGCCTGGGGTTCCTGAGCCAGCGGTACGCCGGCCCCATCCCCGACAACGAGCTGAAGACCAAGGCCGACGAAGACCTCCTGGTTGTGGTGGGTGCCACCGAACAGCAAGCCAAATCCATGGGCGGCCTCGCCGATCTGCGGGCGGTCACCGAGGGGCGTGCCGTCTACATTCCGGCGGACAGCCCGGTGGTGAACGCCCTGCGGCTCGGCGGTCCGCTGGCACGTATCTACGCCCTCGAGCAGCTGACCCCGCAGCTCGAAAAGGCTTTGAAACCACCTGCACCGCGATAACCGCTCCCCGGGCTGCGGCATATAGATCTGTGGCGCCCATCACTGCCGTGTTACGGTCCTATCGCTCGATTCAATCAGTCGATAGAAACCTTCTCGGGGAGGACTGTGACCGACCAAGCCGCCGAGTCCCTAAGCGCGCCGTACACGATCGAATTCGGATTCGAACGCACCGTCGGCCCCAAGATCGGCGCCTTCCTCGGCGGCCTGCGTGATGCGCGACTCTTCGGCGTGCGGACCGCCCACGGACAGGTGTTATGCCCGGTCCTTGAATTCGACCCGGTCGACGGCAGTGTCACCGGTGAGCTGGTAGAGCTCGAACCCAAGGGCGTTGTCCTGCAATGGACCTGGGTGCCAGCGCGGCCGACCGACGAACTCCGGACGGGCTTCGCGTGGGCACTGATCCGGATCAAGGGCACGGCCAACTCGATGTTCCACGCCGTCGACGTCGGCGGAAAACCCACGGTGATGTCGACAGGAATGTCGGTCGTCCCACGCTGGCGTCCCGACCGTGTCGGCGCCATCACCGATATCATCTGCTTCGAGCCAGTGAGGGCGCAGTGACCGGATTGCCCGAACCAATCTCCTCCATTGCCAGCCCATTCCGCATGGACTACACCTACGTCGCCGGATCCGGTCGCTCGGCATTCCTGCGCGGGTTGACACAGCGAAGCCTGCTGGCACGACAATGCCCGAGCTGCGAACGTACCTATTGTCCTGCACCACAATTCTGTTCGCGATGCCTGACGCAGTTGGGCAATTCCTTCCCGCTGGCGGGAACGGGCACCGTGGAGACCTTCTGCATCGTCAGCTTCCCCTTTCCGGGACAGGTGTTCACTCCGCCCTACGCGGTGGCACACATCCAGCTGCACGGTGCCGACACCAGGCTCATGCACATGATCGGAGACACCGAGCCGCAGAGCGTCCACATCGGAATGGTCGTCGAGCCCGTCTGGGTGGCCGACGAGGACCTCGGCGCCACGATGCAGAGCATCCGCTACTTTCGCCCGGTATCGAAGGAGCCCGCCCATGCGTGACGTCGCCGTGGTTTCCTTCGCCCAATCACCGTGTACCGCGGCAAATCTGCGAGACGACATGGCCGAGATCCTGCTCCCAGTGGTCCGCGAGGCCCTCGAACAGGTCCAGCTGCGCCGTGAGGACGTCGACTTCTATGCCTCGGGCAGCCACGATTTCTTCGAAGGCCGAACGTTCGCGTACATCGAATCCCTGGACGCCGTGGGCGCCTGGCCGCCGATCTCGGAGTCCCATGTCGAAATGGACGCCGCCTGGGCGTGTTACGAGGCCTGGACATGGCTCCAGTTGGGCCACGGCGATATCGCCCTGGTCTACGGCATCGGTCGCGGTGCGCTACCGGTCGACCTCGACCAGGTCGCCCCGTCCTCACTCGACCCCTACTACCTGACCCCCTTACATCCGCACCGGCATGCACTTGCCGGGCTGCAGGCGGCCGCCGCCATCGAAGCAGGGATCACGACCGAACGTGAGATGGCCGATGTGGTGAACCAGTCACTCACCGATGCGCTGTCGAATCCGTTCGCGCTCAGGGCAGGTGCGCCGGGAGTCGAGGAACTGTTGGACGAGCCGTACATTGCCGCTCCGCTACGCCAACACGATGCTGCGCCGCTAGGTGACGGTGCGGCGGTGTTGATCCTGGCCACCGGTGATGTCGCGCGACGCCTGGCCCGGCGACCCGCGTGGATTCGCGCCATCGATCACCGGATGGACACGCATTACCCCGGCTCGCGTGACCTCGCGGTACCCGAATCAGTGCGCATCGCTGCCGAAAAGGCTTCCACCATGGCGGGTTTCGATGCCTCTCAGGTGGAGGTCGCGGAACTTCACACCGAATACAGCTATGCCGAACCACTGCTCACCAAAACCTTGGGCATCGAGAACGCCTTGGTCAACCCGTCGGGTGGACCATTGGCGGGTGCTCCCGCCACCGCCACCGGCCTGATCCGTATCGGCGAATCGGCACGCACCATCATGCAGGGGCGCGCCACCCGCGCGCTCGCGCACGCTACCAATGGTCCTGCGCTGCAGCATAATTTGGTGTGCCTGATGGAGGCAAGCGCGTGAGCCGCGGCGTCGCCGTGATCGGCGTCGGGCAGAGCAAGCAGGCCAAGAGACGCGAGGTGACCATTGCGGCGCTGGTCCGCGAGGCCGTGGACGGCGCGTTGGCCGACGCCGAGCTGACCTTCGCGGACATCGACGCGATCGTGCTCGCCAAGACCCCCGACCTCTTCGACGGGGTGATGAATCCGGAGCTGTACCTCGCCGACGCAATGGGCGCGCGAGGCTTGCCCGTCACGCGGGTATTCACCGGTGGCAGTGTCGGAGGGCACGCCGCCATCTATGCCGCTCACCTGATTCAGGCGGGGCTTGCCGGACGAGTGCTGGTGGTCGCGTATTCGAAAGAGTCCGAGGGCAATTTCACCTGGGCACTCTCACGGCCGCTCCCATTCAGCGCGCAGTTGGGAGCCGGCGCCGGCGGACATTTCGCACCGGTGATCCGGGAGTACATCCGCCGTTCGGACGCGCCAGAGCACATCGGCTGGCAGGTGGCCGTGAATCACCGTCTCAACGCGACACGAAACCCTTACGCACACATCCACAAACCCGATATCACCGTCGAGGAGGTGCGCAATTCTCCGATGCTGTGGGACCCGATCCGATTCCTGGAGTCGTGTCCGTCATCGGACGGCTCGTGTGCCGTGGTCATTTCTTCGGACGTACACGCACGGCTCGCGCCCAGACCGCCCGCCTGGATTCATGGCACCGGATGGCGCACCGAAACAGGACATTTCGCCGGACGGGACGAGGTGAACCCGCGCGCCGGGCAGGAATGTGCGGCGGCCGCGTATCAAGAGGCGGGCATCACCGATCCCGCCACCCAGGTGGACGTCTCCGAGCTCTATATCCCGTACAGCTGGTATGAGCCCATGTGGATGGAGAACATCGGTCTGGCCGCGGAAAATTCGGGCTGGCGCGCGGTTGACGAGGGACACACCGCGTTCGGGGGCCGACATCCGATCAATCCGTCCGGCGGCGTGCTCTCGGGAAATCCCACCGGCGCCACCGGCCTACTCCGATTCGCCGAGGCCGCCTTGCAGGTGCGCGGGCTGGCGGGTGAACACCAGGTCGATGGCGCCAGGCGCGCGATAGGGCACGCCATGGGCGGTGCCTCGCAGTTCCACGCCCTGTGGGTGGTCGGGAGCGAGAGGCCATGAGCGAAGAGCGAGAACTCCTTGTCGAACGCGACGGCCCGATCGTCGTGTTGACCATGAACCGCCCGCACCGGCGAAATGCGCTGTCCACCAACATGGTGGGGTTGTTCGCCGAAGCCTGGGAGCAGATCGACGCTGATGACGGCATCAGGGCCGCGATCCTTACCGGCGCTGGTTCGGCCTATTGCGTGGGAGGCGATCTGAGCGACGGCTGGATGGTCCGCGACGGCTCGGCGCCGCCGCTCGACCCGGCCGCCATCGGCAGAGGCCTGCTGCTGACCCATAACCTGACCAAACCCCTGATCGCTGCCGTCAATGGCGCATGTTTGGGTGGCGGCTGTGAGATGTTGCAGCAGACCGATATTCGGGTTGCCGACGAGAACGCGACATTCGGACTTCCGGAAGTGCAGCGGGGTCTGGTGCCCGGCGCAGGATCCATGGTCCGGCTCAAGCGCCAGATCCCCTATACCAAGGCCATGGAGATGATTCTGACCGGTGAGCCACTCACCGCCCAGGAGGCATACCATTTCGGGCTGGTGGGTCATGTGGCGCCGGCCGGTACCGCGTTGGACAAGGCGCGCAGTCTCGCCGAGCAAGTGGTGCGCAACGGCCCGCTGGCCGTGCGCAACGCCAAGGAAGCGGTGGTCCGCAGCGGCTGGCTTGCCGAAGAAGACGCCCGCGCGATCGAGGCGCGACTGACTCGCCAGGTGATCACCTCCGCCGATGCGCGCGAGGGGTTGTCCGCATTCCGGGAGAAGCGAGAGGCACGGTTTACCGGACAATGACAGACACCACAGCGGAGACTCCCCACGATTCCACGTACCAGCGGCTACTCACCGCGGCCGAGCGGCTCTTCGCCGAGCGTGGTGTGGATGCGGTATCGCTGCGTGCCATCATGGCGGCGGCCGGCACCAACGTAGCCTCCGTGCACTACCACTTCGGATCCAAGGAGCGCCTCATCGAGGCCCTCCTGGACAGGTACCTGAACCAGCTGGAGAAGCGCCGGTTGGAACTCCTCGATATCGCCGAAAGTGCGGAGACCCTGCGCGCCATCGCCGAGGCGATCGTCACCCCGTTGGCCGAGATCGGCCAAGAGGGCGGAACCGCATGGCTTTCGACGCTCGGCAAGCTCCTCATCAGTGGACATCCCGCACTGATCCCGATGAGCGTGAGTTTCCAGCCCCAAGCGGCGCGACTCCAAGAACTCATCCTGCGGCTACGCCCGCACGCACCGTTGCCGTCGATCCGATTCGGTGTCACCCATGCGGTAACGCTGACCTGTGTGGTGCTCGGCGATATCGCACACACCAATCGGCTGATGTCCTTGAGCGGAACCTACCTGGACGATGCACAGATGAACGCGCAGCTCGTTGACATGGTGACCGCCATCTTGGCCGGACCCCCCGACGAGGGCTAGGTACGTCCCTCCCGGAACGCGTCGAACGAGCGCCGCAGTTCCCCTGTGGCGGTGCACATCACCTGAGTCCTGTTCTCCATATCGAGCGCATGACGCAGGCTCGGGGCGTCAATCGTCTGCCACATGGTCTCCTTGGTCATCCAGACCGCCAAGGGTGAGTGCGCGGCGATTTCTCCGGCTTTCGCGAGCGCCACCGCAAGAAGACTCTCCGCGGGGACCACATCGACGACCAAACCGATCCGTTGCGCCTCCAGAGCACCGAACACGCGGCCGGTCAGCATCAGTTCGGCAGCCCGGGCCGCGCCGACCAAACGAGGCAGGTGGTAGCTGGTGCCCATATCGCAGTTGGACACTCCATGACGAATGAATACGGCGCCGAAAGATGCTTCTGGGCAGGCGAATCGGATATCGCACGCGAGCGCCAGGGCGAAGCCGCCGCCGACCGCGTGCCCGTTCACGGCCGCGATGACCGGCTGGCGCATCCGATGAATCCGCTCGAACAGGGACGCCATCAGTTCTTGCGCCGCCAGCGTGCGCACCAGCTCGGAGTCGGTTGACCCCAATAGCGCAGCCGTGGAGGTGGCGCCGGTATCGGTGAAATCGGCCGGCAGCGACTTGAGATCGGCTCCGGCACAAAAGGACGCGCCGACTGCCGTCAGAACCACCACGCGTACCTCGGGATCGCCCTCGATTTTCTCGATCACCGAGTGCAGCTCGGCCACGGTCTGCGGGTCCAACGCGTTACGGCGCTCCGGGCGATCGATGGTGATCACCAGGATGCCGTTGTCTCGGTGCTCGGTGCGGATCATCGGGCCACCAACCCGCCATCGGCGATGATGGTCTGACCCGTGATGTAGCTACCCGCGTCAGAGGTGAGAAGCAGTGCGGTGCCCACCATTTCGTCGGGCAGTCCGAGTCTCTTGAGGTGATTGGCATTGGCCATGCGCTCCACTTCGGCAGGCGGGGTCTTGCGCACCATGTCGGTATCGATCGCGCCGGGTGCGAGTGCGTTGACACGCACACCCCGTGAGGCGAGTTCGGCGGCGGCCGAACGGGTATACGAGACGAGGGCGGCCTTGGCCGCCGAGTACATCGACACCCCCTGACCAAACATGAACGCGCCCACCGATACGACGTTCAGCACTGCGGCGTGTTGGCTGGCCACCAGATGCGGCAGCGCCGCCTGCACCAGGAACACCGGCCCGCGCAAGTTCACACCGAACGACTTATCCCACCCGTCGACGGTGAAAGCGCCGACCGGCTCGGTGAGGGCATTGGCGGCGTTGTTCACCACGACGTCGATGCCCCCATACTCCTCGACGGTGGCCTGCACCAATTGCTCCAGAGACTCGATGTCGCCGGTGTGCGTCGGCACACCCAATGCTCGTCCCCCCAGGGTGCGCAGGTGCTCGACCGTCTCCGCGCACGCCTCCGGTTTTCGGCTTGCCACAACGACATTGGCACCCGCACAGGCATACCCTTCGGCAATCGCGCGTCCGATTCCCCGGGTGCCTCCGGTGACGATGGCGGTGCGTCCGGTGAGGTCGAACAGGCCGGAGAAGGTTTCTCGATTCATCGTTCTCATTCCTTAATCGGTGCCGTTGCGGTCCACAAAACTTGCAGCGCGCACCACGCCAAGAATCTGTTCGACGAGCGCATCGTCGGCGGTGCCGCGCAGCACGCCGTGGTACACGGCCATCCCTACGATGGTGTCGAAGAGTGCGTCGGCCCCCGGTTGATCGGCACACACCCCGGCATCGACGGCCTCGGCGTGAACGGCCCGGAATGCCTCGCGCAGTGGGGTTTCGGTGCGTTCCACCAGCCCCGCATACTGGCTCGGTTCGCGGTAGTACTCGACCAGCAGTCCCGGCATCGCCGCGCGGGTGGCCGGATCCGCGAAGTATTCGACCACCGCACGCACCACAACGGGCAGATAGTCCCGGAATTCGGCATGTTCGGTCAACGCCGCCGGCCACGGACGGTCGGCGATGGCGCTTTGCACCATGGCGGCCTGGGTGGGCCACCGGCGGTAGATCGTGGGTGCGCCGATTCCGGCCGTGCGCGCCACCGCGGGAATGGTGGTGCCCTGATAGCCGTCACTGGCCAGCATTCGGCGCACCGTCTCGCGCACCGCGTCATCCTTGTCGGGATCGCGAGGACGTCCGCCCTGATGTCTATCCACTGCCCCGCCGTCCCACTAGTTTCGATATTTGAAATAACGATACTCGTGGCACGCGCCAGGGGGAAGCCCTATCGATAGGTGGCGAGAACCTGCTTGCGCAACCCGTCGGTGGCGGTTTCCATGGCGCCCTTGATGGCCCGCTTGAGCACGAATCCGGGCAGCGGGATCAGCGGGTCGACCGTCAGCTCGAACTTCACATGTGTTTTGTCGCCTTTGGGCGTGAAGGTGTATTTACCGTCCTGACGGCGCTGCTGACTGGCCTTCACCAGGGTCCAGCTGACCGAATCGGCGCCCCAGGTGTACGCGACGGTTTGTTCGTCGGTGATGCCCGCCGTCTTCACCTTCATCTTGACCTCGTGCGGTCGCCCGTCGTCGCCCGTGGTCAGCACCGTCGAACTCTGATGCGCCGAAGACCATTTCGGTAGCACCTCGAAGTCGGCGATCACGTCCATGATCTGCTCGGGAGTCGCTTCGATGACGATTTCCCGGGTATCGCTAGTGGCCATGGATCTGACCCTAGCGACCCCACGAGCGCTAGACCGTGAATCCCCCGTCGATGTTGATCGCGGTGCCCGTGATGTACCACGCCTCGTCGGAGGCCAGGTAGCTCACCAAGCTGGCCACATCGCGCGGCTGACCATAGCGTCCCACCGCGATGTTGGGGCTCAGGATCTGCGCCAGTTCCCCGTCCGCCGGGTTCATGTCGGTGTCCACGGGGCCCGGCTGAACGTTGTTGATGGTGATACCCCGGGGGCCGAGCTCGCGGGCCAAGCCGCGAGTCAGACCGGCGACCGCGGCCTTCGACATCGAGTACAGGGACGCGTTGGGGGTGGGCGAATGATCGCCATTGATGCTGCCGATGGTGATGATTCTGCCGCCCTCGGCCAGATGCGGAGAGGCCGCCTTGATGGCCGCGAAGACACCCCGCACGTTTACCGCGACAATCTCGTCGAAGTCGTCCAGGGTTGCGGTGTCTATGTCACCAAAGGATGCAATGCCGGCGTTGTTGACCAGGATATCCAGTCCCCCAAGGTGTTCGGTCGCTTCATTGACAGCGGCCGTGAGCTGGGCCGGGTCGGATACATCGGCCTTGATGGCCAGCGACCAGCCGCCGTCCTCCTTGACGTCGGCCACCACGTCCGCGGCCGGTTGCGGTGAGCTTGAGAAGGTGAAGACGACACGCGCACCATCCTCGGCAAGCCTGCGCACTATGGCCGCGCCGATTCCGCGCGATCCGCCGGTGACAAATGCGCGACGGCCCTTCAGTGGTGGAGTCATGGTGGTCCTTCCGTAGGTACGCAGGGGTCAAGTGAACTGCGCTCTCAAACATTCCCCGTCACGCCAAACCGCCACGTCATACGCTTCTCACCGGCATACTCGCTGTGTGTCGTCACCTGACATTCATCCCAATCTCCGCTTGGCGGCCAAGGTATTTCCACGACAGGTCGGTCTGCCGCGAACCCTCTCCACGCTGCGACGACTGATCCGCGCCTCCGGGCTGTTTCCCCGGTTCGGCGTGCGAACCATGGAAGTGAACGACCACGTGACCGTCCGCGCACACGTGCCCAAGACCATCCAGGAACCGTCTCCCGCCCTGCTATGGATCCACGGCGGCGGCTACGTGATGGGTACCGCACGCCAAGACGACTTCTTCTGCCGCAAGGTGATGCGTGAGACCGGGCTGCCGGTCATCTCGGTCGACTATCGACTGGCGCCCGAGCACCCGTACCCCGCTCCGCTGGAGGACTGCTACGCCGCGCTGCGCTGGCTGTCGGTACAGGGGTGGATCGACCCGACGCGCATCGCCATCGGCGGTGCCAGCGCCGGCGGCGGGCTGACCGCAGCACTGGCGCTTCTTGCACGCGATCGCGGCGAGGTGACTCCCGCCTCGCAGCTACTGGTCTATCCGATGCTCGATGACCGCACCAGTGCCCGCACCGACGTCGACGGGACCAATCTGCGTATGTGGAGCACCGAAAGCAATCGATTCGGCTGGGACTCCTATCTCGACGAGGCAGACCGCGATGTCGCCGTGCCGGGCCGCCGTGCTGACCTGGCGGGTGTGGCACCGGCATGGTTGGGCATCGGGACAGCGGACCTGTTCCACGACGAGGACCTCGTGTACGCCGAACGTCTGCGGGCCGCCGGAGTGCCCTGCGAGGTGGAGGTGGTGACCGGCGCCTTCCACGGATTCGACAGATTCGCACCGTGGGCCCGGGTATCGAAGGATTTCGTGGCCAAGGCCTGCCGCAGCCTGCAGGCTGCCCTGACCTGACGGGGCTTGTCGATAAACACCTTCTCGCGCAGACAGTTTCAGGATCGTGCGCACTGGGTGATGACAATGCACGTGAGCACCGCCGCTGCCGTCAACGGAACCGCCGGGCTGAACCGCCCGCCCAGCAGCAGGCAGCTTGCGCGGGCCACACCGATAAGACCTCCCCGGTACCCGCCGCGCCGTGTCCCCGCCGACGTCTCCGACCGGATCCGACGTCTAGCTGCGGTGATTCCACAGGCCTGACGCGCCAAGTCACCGAATAAGGCTGCCCGACAACAGCTCCCATTGCCGACGCTTTAGCCCCGTGGCGCGGCGGCGCATGCGCCAACTCCTACGGGGTACCGGCATACCCCGCGCACCCTACCCGCTAATGTAAATGAATATCGTTATCGTTGTCATTAGTTCTGTGGAGGGTGTGGCATGGCTATGCCGGTGTGGATGGCGTCGCCACCCGAGGTGCATTCAGCGTTGATCAGCGGCGGTCCGGGTCCGGGCCCACTACTGGCGGCCGCTGCCGCATGGTCTTCGTTGGGCGCGCACTACACCGAGACCGCCGACGAGCTGCGGGCCATTCTGGCTGCCACTCATGCCGGGGCCTGGCACGGTCCAAGCGCGGAAATGTATGTGGCTGCACATGTTCCGTATCTGGAGTGGCTGAACCAAGGCGCCATCGAGAGCCATGCCCGGGCGGCCCAGCTTGGTGCCGCTGCCGGCGCCTACAGCACCGCGCTGGCGACGATGCCCACTCTTGCCGAACTAGCCGCCAATCACGCCACGCATGCGGCGCTGGTGGCAACAAACTTCTTCGGAATCAACATGATTCCCATCGTGGCCACCGAGGCCGACTATGTCCGCATGTGGGTGCAGGCCGCAACCACGATGGCCGCCTACCAAACCGCCTCCGATGTCGCGGTGGCCTCCACCCCACCGTCCACACCGCCGCCATCGATCCTGCACGACCATGACCATGACCATGACCATGACCATGAGCACGGTCATGACGACGACCACGGTCACGGAGACCTGGACCCCACCGACCCGGAGTGGTGGGTACACGTGGCCGGCGAGATGGTCGAGCATTTCGAGCTGCTGTTGAACAATCTGCTCACCGATCCGGCCGCGCTGCTGACCAACCTTCCCCTGGTGCTGGCCGACGTGGCCTTTCACGCGGCCCAATTGGCTTCGACAATCGGCCAATTCGCCCCGGCCCTGATCCAGCCCGCGCTGGCGGTGGCGATCGCCAACCTGGGCTGGGCGGCCGGGTTCGCGGGTCTTGCCGGCATCCAACCTTCTCCCGAACCTCTTGCCGCAGAACCTCATCGCGTTGAGGAACCGCCGGCGGCAGTGGCCGCCGGCACCGCCCCGGCGAGCGCTCCATCACCGTCTGCAGGGGCACCGGCGCCCTCGGGCGCGTCGGCATCGACCGCCACCAGCGCTGCGCCGTCGCCCTCCACTGCGCCGCCACCACCCGGCGACCCCGGCTTCTCGTTCCCCTACGCCGTCGGCGGCGGACCACGCCTCGGCGCCGCGACCGCTTTGGCGAGCCAGGCCCGCACGGAGCGAGCGCGTCGGCACGAGCGTCCACACGAGAGCAGTCCGCCACCGCCACAACGGCGGCAGCACGACAGGCGCGGCGTCGTCGCGATCGAAGCAAGCAGGAGGGGCGCGCCGTCGAATACATGGACATGGACGCCGCTCCCACACCGGGTTCTCAGGCCAGCACTGGCGTGAGGGCCTCGGGCCGCGGAGCAGGACCCATCGGATTCACCGGTACCGCGTCCAGAACAGGCCTGGCGGCAACGGGATTGGCCACATTGAGCCGCGATGACGACTTCGGCGAGGGCGCTCGGGCGCCGATGATTCCCAACACCTGGGACCCGGACGGTGCCGACGAAGACTAGCGGCGCCGGGCACCTAGCAAGTGACCGAGACCAGAGCGACCTTGTGGTCGATCACCGACACAGTTGTCGGAGCATTCCGCACGTCCCTGGCCGGCTGCGCAGAGTAGACCGGAGACTGTTCCTCCACGGAGGCCACGCACCTACTCAAATCTGCCGCAGCGCCGCTCTTGGAGACGATCACCCGGTAACCCTTGGCCTTCAGGTCATTGATAACGGCACTCGCGTCACCGACCCCCGTAGGACCCGCATGGGCAAGTCCCGGGAAGCCCACGACGCCGATCATGCCGACGGCCGCAGTAGCAAGCAGGCCAGTCCACCAGTACGCCCCGCGCGACACTGAACGGGACCGGGCTCGAAGGGCGAACTTAACCATAACTAGATACTATACTAGTTAAGTATTAATTAACAATGCCGCAGTGCGCGCGGTGAGATCAATCGAGCATCGGGGGCCGTTTGGCTGATTGGTCCACAGAAAATGAGCCGGACCGAGAAGAAACCACAGAATGACCTGCGAATATTGTGGTGGCCAGGGCCGGGATCGAACCGGCGACCTTCCGCTTTTCAGGCGGACGCTCGTACCAACTGAGCTACCTGGCCGGACGGCAGACCCACTACTTACTGCCTCGCCGTACTGGCGACCCTGACGGGACTCGAACCCGCGACCTCCGCCGTGACAGGGCGGCGCGCTAACCAACTGCGCCACAGGGCCTTACTCTGCTCCCAGTATGACTGGTTGCGTACCCCCAACGGGATTCGAACCCGTGCTACCGCCGTGAAAGGGCGGCGTCCTAGGCCACTAGACGATGGGGGCCCATTCCGAATCTCTCCGGGGTACCCACAACGCTTGTCGCGTTGGGAGCTCGCCCAGCTTAGGGCACAACCCGCCCAGAACCCAAACCGGATAACCACGGTGCTCGCGCGGTGACCCAACCAGTATCCTGTCTCTCCGCGCCCCTATAGCTCAGTTGGTAGAGCTACGGACTTTTAATCCGCAGGTCCCAGGTTCGAGCCCTGGTGGGGGCACCAGATCGTCCTTGCAATCAGCGGGAGCAGGAGCCTTATCAGTCGGGCGCCCGCCTCCTACCGTTCGGCCAATGACTTCCACGGCCGAGGGCACCACCGAGACCGCACCGCCCCCATCCCGCCCCGTGACCTTCCGGCAGGCGTTCTTCGTCGCTGTCACGGCAGGCCTGGGGTACGGCTTCGACTCTTACGCGGTGAACATCTACGGGCTGGTGCTGCCCGAGATCAAGAAGACGCTGCACATCACCGAGGCACAGGCCGGGTACATCGGCTCGATCTTTCTGCTGGGCTACACCCTCGGCACCGTCGGATTCGGACTGGCGGCAGACCGCTGGGGCCGCAAAACGACGCTCGGGGCCTCGATCCTGCTGTACGGCATCACGACCGCCCTGGCCGGTCTCACCACCAATGTCGCCGCGTTCACCGGGTTGCGCTTCCTCACGGGGGTCGGCGGTGCGGGTGAGCTCGCGGTCGGCGCGCCCTACACCGCGGAGGTGTGGCCGGCCAAGACCCGCGCCATAGGTGTTGGTGGCGTGATCTTTTCACTCTTCTCGCTGGGATACGTCCTGGCCGCCGGTGTCGCGTTAGTGCTTGTTCCACACTTCGGTTGGCAGGCGGCATTCATCGTCGCGATTGTCCCCGCGGTCGTGCTTTTCCTTGCCCGGCAAGGCATCAAGGAATCCCACCGCTACACGCAGACCAAAGCCAAGGTCGAACGGGGCGCCACCAAGCCCAGGCTGTGGCATGTTCCCGGCGTGCGGCGAAGGCTCGTTGTCGGCTGGCTGGTCTACACCGCCAATGCGGTCGGTTACTGGGGTATGACGCTCTTCCTGACCACCTACATCGTCAAGAAGTTCCATGCGACATCGATCGACGCGATCCGATACGCCTTGATCTTCTTCCTATTGCAGGCGGTGTTCGTCTTCATCGGCACCGCACTGGCCGATTGGATCGGACGGCGCCCCTCGGCCATCCTCGGCGCTGTCATCGAAATCGCTTCCACTGCACTGGGTGCGACCTCAGACACTCTTCCGCAGTACCTGGTGTTCGGCGCCATCTCCATCGCCACGCTCGGCTGGTTGTGGGGCGTCGGCGATACGTACGTCGCCGAACTCTTTCCCACCGTGTTACGTGGCACCGGCTTCGGCGTCGCGGTCGGCGGCGGTCGTGTCGTCTCCATCGCGGCGCCGGCACTGGTGGGCTGGGCCATCACGCATTACGGAATCCAGACGCCCTATCTGGCGCTCAGCGGCCTGTGGGTCCTGACGATCGTCGGATATCTGCTCGGACCCGAAACCAAGGGCAAGGAGCTGGAAGACCTTGCCGACGAAGCCTTTACCGAAGACTTGAGCGTTCGCACCCATGCCGATGGGGGCACCGCCAACACCTGACGACGCCCCCATCCGCGGCGCGTTTCAGCCGGCGACATCCTCAGCGGCCTCGGCGATGAGATCGACGACGGCGACGGGCTGAGACGCCAGCGAGGCATGGCTGGCATCCAACTCGATGGTCTTGCGGGGATTGATCCGCTGCGCCATCCGGCGTTCGTTGTCGGGATGGATCATCCGGTCCTGCGTGGATACCTGGTACCAGGACGGCTTTACCTTCCATGCAGGTGCGGTGATCGCATCGCCGAATGTCGAAGCCAGCGGTGCTTTTTGCGTGACGGCCATGACGAGCGCCGCGTCCTCGGACAGATCCTGGGCGAAGCTCTCTCGGAACTTGCCCTGCTTGATCCACAGATAGCCGTCGCTGTCCGGAGTCAGATTGGCCGCCGCGGCGGGCGGCAGCTGTTCGGTCAGCTGGCCGGGGCTCTCCCCCGCATCGGGGGCGAACGCCGCCACGTACACCAAGCCGGCCACGTTCGGGAGGTCACCCGCTTCGGTGATCACCGCACCGCCGTACGAGTGCCCGACCAGAAGCACCGGCCCGTCGATCTGCTGAACCATCTGCCGCGTGCGCGCCGCATCATCGGCCAATGACGTCAGTGGGTTCTCCACCGCGTGCAGGTCTTCGTAGCCGCGCTTGTGCAGTTCCACGATCACGTTTCCCCAATGCGCGGCGCCACCCCAGAAGCCGTGGACCAGGACAATAGCCGGTTTGCTGGACATATCTGCCTCTCATTCGATGTCGGACGACCACAACCCCGTCGTGCCCGCAGCCGGCGGCACCATTGACTTCGTGGGTCCACACCAACATATTTGGATAATGAGGCAAGTGGCATGACCAGAGATCCGCGATACTTTGCCGATCATCCAGAATCTCTCAGTGGCTTCTCAGGATCGCCGGACATTGACGCCTTCTCCGGCATCTTGTCCGCCATCCGGTTGCGCGGCGACGCCGTGAGGCGTTGCTCTTCCGAATCGCCGTTCGATATCGCCGTACCCGAGAGCGACCGCGTACTGCACATCGCCGAAACCCCCGGGCTCCGTGTGCATATCGACGGCGAGCTGGTGTGTGCCCTGGATGCCGGGGACATGGTGCTGCTGGCCCGGGGCACGGCTCACCGCCTCTCCGGAGGAGAGCCGCCCGGCGAGGACGAGCCCCTCGGTGCCATCGCCTGGATCAGTGGGAGGTTCACGGCAGAAAGGGCGGCAGCGGACCCACTGCTGTCGGTGTTGCCGCCCGCCATCGTCGTTCGCGCCGCTCGACCGGGCCATGAATGGCTACCGTTGTCGCTTCAGCTCATCCTGACAGAGGTCGTCACACCCAGCCCGGGCTCGTGGGTGATGATCTCCCGGATCCTGGACTTGCTGTTCATCCACGCACTTCGCGAGTGGTCGACATCCGATCGCAACGAACCCGGCTGGCTTACCGCCGCCATGGACCCGCGCCTTGCTCCCGTGCTGACTGCGATACACAACGACCTGGCGCACCCGTGGTCGATCGCGGAGCTCGCCAAGCACGCCCGGCAATCGCGCTCGGCATTCACCCAGAGATTCACCGAGCTGTTGGGTCAACCACCGGCCGGTTACATCACCGAACGACGACTGGACCGCGCGGCACAGCTGTTGCGTTCGAGCACCGATGCGGTGAGTCAGATCGGCCGGTCCGTCGGATACACCTCCGATGCCGCATTCAGCCGCGCATTCCAACGCCGATTCGGCGAGCCCCCGCTGCGCTGGCGCATGCACCACCGGCCCAGCTGACGTGAGGTCAGCTGCCTTTGCGGCTCAGCATGATTCCGGCTATCACGATCGCGCCGCCCAGCGGTTCGTGCCAGCCGATGCGCTCGCCCAGAAGTAGCGCACCCAGTAGGACACCGATCACCGGAGTCAGGTAGGTCACCGAGGAGGCCGCGGTGGCGCCCCAGCCGTTGATGATGCGGGTGTTCCAGACATACGCCAGCCCAGTCCCCAGGACCCCGAGTGCCAGCATGCTGAGCACCACCGCTGGCGTCGCAACCATCCGGTGATGGTCGGCCACGGCCACCACAACGGTCATCAGCACCGCACCTGTGCCCACCTGAATTCCGGCCACCGTCAGCGCGGGTAGACCCAGCGGCGTGAGGTACTTGCGCATGTAGACGAAACCGATTCCATAACTCAGAGTTGCCCCCAGACAGGCGAACTGCGCGAGCACCGGCCCGCCATGACCGATCAGCTGCCACGGGGCCAGCACCACGCACACGCCCAGGAACCCCAACGCCAAACCGAGCAGCTGCATGCGTCCCGGGCGCTCGGCGCGCAAAGCCGCGAGAGTCACGAGGGTGGTCATCAGCGGGGTTGCCGCGTTGTAGATACTCGCCAGCCCGGAATCGATGGTCTGCTCGGCCCACGGATACAGCACAAACGGAATGACACACAACGTCAGCGAGACGACGGTGATATGTCCCCACACCCTGAGTTCGCGCGGCAGCCGAACCCTCAGCAGCACAACCAGAGACAGGAGAGTCAGGGCACCGAAATCCAGGCGCGCTGCCGCGACCTGCAGCGCCGACAATCCTTGCAGCCCGACCTTGATGAACAAGAAGCTCGCACCCCACACCAGGGCAAGAGCTGCGAATTGCAGAGGAAGCCAGCTCCTACGGGTCTGGGCGGCGGTCGCGGTGTCCACCCACCGATTGCACAGGACGAGCGACCGCGGACGCTAGCGGTTTTCCGCCATCTAGACGCCGGTGCTGGATCCGGGACGCACGATCATCAACACGGTGACCGCGGCCCACAGCAGATTAAAGATCCCGGTGAACATCGCCAGGCGCGCGAACACCCGCACGTCAAGCGATTCTCCATCACCCAACTGTGCCAAGACACGCTGTTGGCGGGGCAGCATCACAAACGCCAGTACCGCCGCGGCCGCGCCCGTGAGCACCAGCGATGCGATCAGCCAGGGGCTGCCGAGCACCCCCATGAGGTCGGCCAGCGGCAGACCGAACATCGGAATGGCGATCCCCACCACCGCATACACCCGGCAGACCCGATGCAGTGTGCGCAGGCTGTCCAACTCGGCGCTGCCCCCGGACGAGGCCGACGCCCGACGCGCGAACGCCGGAAACATGCTGGCCGCCACGGCTATTGGTCCCACCGCGAGAATCACCGCCAGGACGTGGATCGAGAGCAATACCTTGGTCACGCGCAGACCGTATCGGTCCCCGGCGCTATGCCGAAAGGCTGCTGCCGGCCACATTTCGACGACTTTTGGCCGTATCGGACCGCAATCTTGGGAGTATGTGCCGATGGGCCGTCGGGTACTGATGTACTTCACCGTGTTCGGGATCGCGATGTGGTTCTTCGGAAACCTCTACGAGGCCATCGTGATCGGCCCGAACATCGCCGGCGACAGCAAGGAACAGCTCAAGGCGTTCCAGCAGTTCACCGAGGTGACCAACCCGGTGTACTACTACATCCCACTCACGCAGATCGCCGCCATCACACTGATCGTCTGGTTTGTGCACACCCCACGCAAAGCTCCCGAAAAGCTCTCGCTGTTCCTGGCATGTGTCGCCGAGATCGCGGCCGTTGTCCTGTCCGTCTATGTCATCGTCAAGCTCAATACGACGCTCTTCTTCGGCTCCCTCGGCGAAACCCCCAGTGAGCTGCATCGCCTCGCACTGCAGTGGAACATGCTCAACCTCGTCCGCGTGGCACTGACCGCCATTGCCCTTGTCTATGCGATGCGAGCTCTGCGCCTCATCTGGCAGTCCCCCGGTCGACAGCCGGCCATCACCGTGTGAGACTGCCCCCTGTTCCGGACGGCTCGATGAGGAGACCAACATGCCCAAGACCATCGTGATCACCGGCGCCAACGCCGGAATCGGCCTGGCCACCGCGCAGCGGCTGGCCGCGGACGGGCACACCATCGTGATGGCCTGCCGCAATCAGCAGAAGGCCGAGGCGGCGCGCGATGAGATCCTTGCCGCCACTCCGGGCGCCCAGGTCGACATCCAGTCGCTGGATCTGTCCTCCTTCGAACACATCCGCCGTTTCGCCGGCGAGCTGTCCGCGCAGCACCCCCAGATCGATGTGTTGATCAACAATGCAGGCGGTTCCCCGATGCGTCAGTCGAAGACCGCGGACGGCTTCGAGCTGCAGTGGGGCGCGAACTATCTGGGTCCCTTTCTGCTGACGCACCTGCTGCTTCCGCAGTTGCAGGCAGCACCGGACGGTGACGCCCGCATCATCCACCTGGCCTCCGTCGCTCACAGCGTAGGCAGGATCAACGAAAACACTTGGCGAGGGAGGCGTTTCTATTTCACCTTCTCGGCGTATGCGCAGTCGAAAATGGGAAACCTCATGTTCAGCAATGCGCTGGCCCGCCGCCTGCCCGATGGGGTCACCTCGAACGCACTGCACCCGGGCAATGTCAGATCCGAGATCTGGCGTGAGATACCGCAGCCGGTCCGGTCGCTGGTGATGCTGGCCCTGATCACCCCGGAGCGGCCCAGCCAGCTGATCACCGACATGGCAGTGTCGCAGGAGCATCGCGGGCGCAACGGGGACTATCTCGCCGCCCAAACCCCAAGCCCGGTACGCCGCTACACCAGAAACCAAGCGGCACAAGACGACCTGTACGCCAAGAGCTGCGCGCTCGTCGGCGTCGAGCCCCTGCCGGTGCGCCGCTGAATCCTCACGCCATCGCGTGAATTCCGTTGTACAGCACCATCACACCGATCACGATGAGAATGGCCGCCATCAGCGCGGCGTTGTTCTTCTCCATCCAGTGCTTGAGCCGGCTCATCGTGTCATCGAGGCGGTGGCCTGCGGCCGCATAGGCCAATATCGGCACCGCGACCGTTGACGCGGCGACTGCGACGAAGAACGCCGCGGCTGTCCAGCGATCCGCCAGGTCCAGTCCGCTGGCTCCGATCGCCAATCCCGCCGGAACACAAATGAACAGGACATCGGGCCGCACCACCACCAACGCCGCCGCCGTTATCGCGGCCCGTGGCGGGGTGATGGTGGAGAACGAGCGCATCCAGCCCGGGGAGTCGGTGTGATGGTGGCGCGTCAGCCATCGGTAGATACCGAAGAGGATCAGCACCGACCCGAGGACAACCCGCACCCAGGAGGCCCAGTTCGGCACCGACCGATGCAGCCCGCCGAGTAGGCCGGTGGCAGCGACGCACAGTGCCATCAGGGCGGCCAGGCCCAACAACCAGCCCGCGAGAAACGCAAGACCGCTGGGCCGCGGCCGCGGCGCCTGCAAAACCAGCACCGCCGGAATGACGGTGATCGGCGAGAGCGCGATAACCAATCCGAGCGGAATGAGCCCGGTGAGGACAGAACCCCAACTTCCTGCCATGAGCAGCAATCTTCGCACCATGTGAGGCCTTGTCACCGGCGAAAGACAAACTGCGGCTAGGTCACTTTGGGGCTGTAATGATGAGGACTGTCGCGCAGCTCCGCCAGCGGCAGGTAGCGCGCGGACGTTTGCGGCAGCGGCGCGTCGACGGGTACCCGCCCGGTCGCCCGGTCCCATCCCGCGCGCGCACGCGGATGCTTTCGCCACCGGAACGGCACCAGCCCGAAGATCGCGCGATTCGCTCGTCCCAGCCATTCCAGACGCCGCTCATCGCGGTGGGTCCAGGTATATCCCAAGCGTTTTCGCACTGGCTCATCGAACATTCCGACCATCACCCATTCGGAGAACCGCGTGAAGACGGGAAGCGACAACCGCCACATCCAGTTCGGCATCATCGGCAGGAACGGCGGCTTGGGCAGCTGGGCGAAATCCAGCAGATCCCGGGTGGCCTTGTTGTCCTCCAACACATCTGCGCACATGTGGTCCCAGTACTCCTGGAACTCCTCCCAGGTCCTGGGCACGGGCCGCATGCTCATGCCGTACATCCGATACCAGACGATGTGTTCGTCGAACAGCTGCCGTTTCTGCGCTTCGGTAAGACCCGCACCGAAGCGCTCCACCGACAACAACAACGACTTGAAGAACGTCGCGTGCGCCCAGTAGAAGACATCGGGATCAAGGGCACTGTAACGGCGCCCTTGGCTGTCAACTCCTTTGATGCCGACGTGATAGCCACGCACCTCAGCACCGGTCATCGGTGCGCGCTCCCCATCGAAGACCACCCCGGTGATCGGATAGAGCGAGCGCAGCAGCCGCTCCCACCTTTCACGCAGAAAAGTGGAGTGATCCTCAACCGCGGCGCCAAGTTTCGGATGCATGTTCTGCATCGCGGTGGCATAGGAACCCATCAGCATCCCGGACCAGTCCGCCGTCAGTTTCCAGGTCAACGACTCTGGCCCGAGCGGCGTGACCACCGACCGATCCGAACCATGGGTGACGGGACATCCCGCCGTCAGAGAATCGCCCTCGCCATCGGCCATGACTCACTCCGTTGTAGCCATTTGTCAAAACTGAATTGAGATTCAGTTATAGGCCAACACTAGGAGCAGTGATGTGGTGACGTCAAGCACCACAAGTAACTCGGTTCAGGAAACCTTGGGGTTGTAGTGGTTCGGGCTCCCCCAGGTGTCCGACGGCGGCAGGTTGCGGTCCGGTGTCTGCGGCAGCGGCGCATCCGCCGGGATCCGCCCGGTGGCGCGATCCCATCCCGCCCGGGCCCTCGGGTGGCGGCGCTTACGTTCCGGCACGAACTTGAAGAGCAGATTGACGCCCTGGCCAAACTTGCGGTGCAGCCATTCGTCGCGGGCAGACCACCCGTACCCGTAGCGCTCCCGGACGGCCGGGTGATAGAGCCCGACGGTCAGCCACACGAACATCGGTGCCACCAAGCGGCGCTGGAACCGCCACAGGCGCTCGGGAATCCACGGGGCGAACGGCGGTACGGCAAGGGTGGTCAGGTCCAGCACATCGCGCGCAGCCTTCTGATCCTCTAAGACGTTGGTGCACATGTGGTCCCAGTACTCCTGGAATTCCTCCCAGGTCTTGGGCACGGGCCTCATGCTCATGCCGTACATCTGATACCAGACGATGTGCTCATCGAACAGCTGCCGCTTTTCAGCCTCCCCGATGCCTCCGCTCAGCCAGTCCGCCACGACGATCGTGCCCATGAAGAAGGTGGCATGGGCCCAATAGAAGACGTCGGGATTGAGTGCGCTGTAGCGGCGCCCCCGGTCGTCGACTCCCTTGATACCGATGTGATAGTCACGCACCTCGGCGCCGGTCATCGGAGCCCGGTCGCCGTCGAATACGACACCACCGATCGGGTACAGCGAGCGCAAGAGGCGCTGCCAGCGTTCACGGAAAAACAGCGAGTGCTGCTCGACGGCAGCCCCTAGTTGCGGATGCATGTTCTGCATGGATCCGGCGTACGGACCTTGCAAGACCCCACGCCAGTCGCCGAAGTACTTCCACGTCAGCGACTCCGGGCCCAACGGCACGGGTGTCGCCGGACCGGTTCCGTGGCTCACCGGGCAGCCTGTCGCGAAGGCACCGGATTCCTTCCCGACGAGCTCGGACATATCGTTGACCATTCGGAACGCTCCGTTGCAGTTCGACGTATAGTGACAATCAGCGTTGTCAATTTGACTTCAGATTAGGAGGCCCGTGGCGAACGGTCAAGCGCAGCGACGTAGCTGGGCAGGTGTCTCGCCGGCCGAGCGTGCCGACGAGCGACGCCGCGAACTCATGGCCGCGGGCGTGCGACTGCTCGGGCTCAGCCCCCGACCGGCCGTGACCGTGCGGGCCGTCTGCCGATCGGCGAGCATGACGGAGCGGTATTTCTACGAGAACTTCTCCGACCGCGACACCTTTGTCCGGGCCGTCTACGACCATGTGGGCTTCCGTGCGATCGAGGCGCTCAGTGGCGCACGATCGGCGCACGAGGGCGTCGACGCTTTTGTCCGTCTCATGGTCGACGAACCCACCATGGGACGGGTTCTTTTGATAGCGCCGACATTTGAGCCGACACTCTCGGAGTCCGGGTATGACTGGCTGCCGCGATTTGTGGCGCTGCTCCAAGGAAAGCTCAGCACCAACCTCGCCGACGAGGTGCAGCAGCAGTTGGTGGCCACCAGTTTGGTGGGCGCGTTGACGAGCCTTTTCAGGGCATACCTGAACGAGGAGCTAAACGTGGACCGACAGCGGTTCGTGGATTACTGCGTACAAATACTGCTGCAGGGCGCTACGCCGGCTGCGTCGACGGTTACGTCGACGCAGACTTCGCCTTCTCCTCGGCAGCCTTCTTAGCCGCCGCGACCTCCGACTTGTAGCAACGCAGGGTCACATGGACCATCTTGCCGCGGTCATCCTGGCCCTTCTTGACGGTGAACGCTTCCTGGTGTGAGACAAGGCAGTTGTCCAGCGAGACCTGATCGCCCGAGCGTCCCGCCACGACCACCGAGTAGCCCTCGCCCTTGAGGGTCGAGGAAGCATCGCTGTAGAACTGCCCGGTGGTATCGGTGGGACCGTCTGCATGAGCCAGGCCGGCCATCGCCAAAGAGAAACCCGCGCCCGCAACCGCGACAATGGTCGCGTTGACTACCGACTTCACTGGATACACCTCCACCTTAGGTTGCCAGCAAGCATACTGCGGGTACAGCAGCCTCGCAGCTTGAGCGAGAAATGCGTTGGTCCGCACGTCAGCAGGCACGCGGACGGGTATATGAGCATCGTGATCCGTCCACTTGTGTGCAACCGCCGTTTACAGATATATTGACTGCAACTTCCAGATACAGATAACTCTGTCGAACCCTAGGATCGCTTGATGCCGCAGAAGGAATTCACCGACCTTGAGCTTTTGCATGAGCTTGAGCCTGTTGTCGAGGAGAATGTCCATCGCCACCTGGGGGTGACCAAGGACTGGAATCCGCACGATTATGTGCCGTGGTCGGAGGGTAAGAACTACAAGGCTTTGGGTGGTCAGGATTGGGATCCGGAGCAGTCCAAGCTTTCCGAGGTCGCCAAGGTGGCGATGATCACCAATTTGTTGACCGAGGACAATCTGCCGTCGTATCACCGTGAGATCGCGATGAATTTCACGATGGACGGGCCGTGGGGCACGTGGGTGAATCGGTGGACCGCTGAGGAGAACCGGCACGGGATCGCTATTCGTGACTATCTGGTGGTGACCCGTTCGGTGGATCCGGTCGAGTTGGAGAAGTTGCGCGTGGAGCAGATGACCCGTGGCTTCTCTCCGGGCCAGAACCGCCAAGGCGGCGACGAGCTCTTCGCCGAGAAGCTGTTCGACTCCGTCGTCTACGTGACGTTCCAGGAGTTGGCGACTCGTGTGTCGCACCGCAACACCGGTAAGGCGTGCGATGAGCCCATCGCCGACGAGCTGCTCAAGCGCATCTCGACCGACGAGAACCTGCACATGATCTTCTACCGCAACATGGTCGAGGCCGGTCTCAAGATCGCCCCCAACCAGGCCATGAAGTCGATCTTCCGAGTGCTCGACAACTTCAAGATGCCCGGTTACACGATTCCCGGGTTCCGCCGCAACGCGGTCACCATCGCCACCGGCGGGGTGTACGACCCGCAGTCGCATCTCGATGAGGTGGTACTGCCGGTGCTGCGCAAGTGGCGCATCTTCGATCGCGACGACATCAACGGCGAGGGCGAAGAGTACCGCGAGGGCGTCGAGCGCATCATCGGCGACCTGAAGAAGACCGCCTCCGACTTCGAGGAAGTCAAGGCCAAATACCTGGAACGCCAAGCCAAGCGCGCAGAGCGCAACGCGGCCAAGGCCGCCAAGGAAACGGTCAGCGTCTGACGGTGACCACAACGCTTAACCCAGAGACCCGGTCCGAGCTGAGGATCGGGTCTCTGGCATTGCCGAGCCCAGTGGTGCTGGCGCCGATGGCGGGCGTCACCAACGTGGCCTTCCGGACGCTATGCCGGGAGTTGGAGCTTGCCACCACAGGAACCGTCAGCGGGCTGTACGTCTGCGAGATGGTGACCGCGCGGGCGCTCGCCGAACGCCATCCCACGACGCTGCACATGACGACCTTCTCCCCCGAAGAGTCGCCGCGGTCCTTGCAGCTGTATTCGGTCGATCCGGAGACGACCTACCGGGCCGCCAAGTTGGTGGTCGACGAGAACCTGGCCGACCACATCGACATGAACTTCGGTTGCCCGGTACCCAAGGTCACCCGAAACGGTGGCGGCGCCGCCCTTCCCTACAAGCGGCGACTGTTCGGGCAGATCGTCTCGGCGGCCGTGCGTGCCACCGAGGGCACCGACATACCGGTGACGGTCAAGTTCCGGGTCGGTATCGACGACGATCACCACACCCACCTCGATGCCGGATCGATCGCCGAGGCGGAAGGTGCCGCGGCGGTCGCGCTGCACGCCCGCACCGCCTCCCAGCGCTACTCGGGCAGCGCCGACTGGAGCCAGATCGCCGCGCTCAAGAACCACGTGAAGACCATTCCCGTCCTCGGTAACGGCGACATCTTCGATGCCACCGACGCTGTCGCGATGATGGAACAGACCGGCTGCGACGGCGTCGTGATCGGCCGCGGATGCCTGGGCCGCCCATGGCTCTTCGCTGAACTGAGTGCTGTTTTCAACGGTCAGACGATTCCCACACCGCCACATCTCGGACGGGTAACGGACATCATGCGACGGCACGCGGAGTTGCTCGTCGATCATTTTGGCGAGGACAAGGCGTTGCGCGACATGCGCAAGCACATCGCCTGGTATCTGCATGGCTTCCCCGCCGGCGGAGACCTCCGGCGCGCACTCGCACTCGTCAGCACCCGCGCCGAGCTGGACACCCTGCTCAATGAGCTGGATCCGACGGCACCCTTCCCCGAGGGTGGAAACGGACCGCGAGGGCGCCAGGGGTCACCCGCGAAGGTGTCGCTGCCGGAAGGCTGGCTCAACGACCCCGACGATTGCACGGTTCCCTCAGCCGCCGACGTCATGCACTCTGGTGGATGACGTGGGGTCACATCTAGGTCACTGGGCATGGTGATCTGCGGCAATGCTCAGTAGCATGTGACGACGACCGTGCCCCGGGCACGGCGCTATGTGCTGCCGGTGTGCCGTGTACTTGCAACTGTCCAGACGTTTTAAGCGAGGTTGAACATGGGTGATGGCCCTGACGCCACTCCTGCCCAACCGCGCGCGTATGGCTCGGCCCCTTGGGAGCGCGCCACCGAACCGGTTGGCAGTCATCCTGACATCGACGTGGCGCCGGAACCATCCAACACACCGTGGACACCACCGCCGGCTCTGAATCACTCGCTGCCCGATCCCACCGACGACGAGTGGACCCGGCGACTGGAGACCGAGCAGTCCCAGCGCGAGATGCAGCGCGCGGTATCCGAGGTGCCGCCCGCCCGGCCCACGCCGAGGCCGCCCGCGCGACCGGCCAAGCCCGCTCCCAACGGATCGGCCCCGGCCCGGGCTCCGAAACCACCCGTGGCGGCTGCGCCGTCCGCCCACGAGACGGGCTCGCACTCACTGTCCGTCGCCGATCTGCTGGCCCGTGAGGGCGCCAGCGGCGGTCGGCGCTCGCGCCGGCATGCCCGCCCTCAAGAACCTGAGGACTACGCCGAGGAGCCTGCTCCAGCGTCGTTCGTCGACGAAAGCCACACCGACGTCCTTCCGCAGGTGCGGGAAAGCGCACCCGCTCTCGATCACCGCTCCGACGAATCGGCCGACGAGTCCGCGGACTTCGTGGACTACCCCGACGACGCCCCGCTGTACGACAAGGCCGCCGCACGGCGCGTCCGGGCATCGAACCTGGACGACGACATCGACACCCGCGCTATCCCGGTGCGCGTCGGCAATCCGGACGCCGTTGTCGCCGGACCGGAACCCAAGCGCTCACGCCGACCCATCTACGTCGGTCGCTCCATCGCCGCCGTCATCGCGGTGTGCTCCCTGGCGCTGACCGGCGGTGCGTGGCAGTGGAGCAACGTCAAGAACAACCGTCTCAATCGCGTCGAGGCACTCGATCCCAACTCCCGTGACATCCGAGATCCCAACGCACAGTACGGAGATGAGAACTTCCTCATCATCGGTGTCGACACCCGGGCGGGTGCCAACAGCGCGATGGGCGCCGGCGACACCTCCGATGCGGAGGGCACCCGCTCGGACACGATGATGCTGGTCAACATTCCGGCCAACCGCAAGCGGGTCGCGGTCGTGTCCTTCCCGCGCGACCTCGCGATTCAGCCGACGCTCTGCGAGGTCTGGAACGAGGACACCCGGTCCTATGGACCCGACAAGGCCTACACCGAAACCAAACTCAACTCGGCCTTCGCCTTCGGCGGACCCAAGTGCCTGGTCAAGGTCATCCAGAAGATGTCGGGGTTGAACATCAACCGCTTCCTCGGCGTCGACTTCGCCGGATTCTCCAAGATGGTCGACGCACTCGGTGGGGTCGAGGTGTGCACACCCACGCCGATCGAGGACTACGAACTGGGCACCGTGCTGGAGAACGCTGGGCGCCAAACGATTGACGGCCATACCGCCCTGCAGTACGTGCGCGCCCGCCAGGTCACCACCGAGTACAACGGGGACTACGGCCGCATCAAGCGGCAGCAGCTGTTCCTGTCCTCTTTGTTGCGCTCGATGATCTCACACAACACCTTCTTCTCGTTGAGCAAGCTCAACAACGTGGTGAACACCTTCATCGACGACTCCTACGTCGACAACATCCGCACGAAAGACCTTGTGGATCTTGGCCAATCGCTTCAGGACGTGAAGGCCGGCCGTATCACCTTCCTGACGGTTCCCACCGACGGCACCGACTCCGAAGGCAACGAGACGCCGCGCACCACGGACATCCGAAAGATCTTCGATGCCATCATCAATGACGATCCCCTGCCCGGTGAGCTGCAGCCGGACGGCACCCGCGTACCGATGCCCGGCACCACCACTCAGGACACCACGCTTGCGTCCAGCGAGCACGGCGCCGCCACCGAACTCGGCGAAACATCCACGGCCACACCGACTCCTGTCGCCACACCGAGCGAGCAGGTTGACCTGGTAACCACCGAGCCCAGCGAGATCAACGTGCACGTGTCCAACAGCACCGGCCAAACGGGCCTGGCGGCATCGGCTGCCAGTCAGCTGTCCCAGTACGGATTCGGCATCACCACCACCGACGACTACCCGTCCGCGCTGCCCAGCACCACGGTCTTCTTCTCCCCGGGACACGAGCAGCAAGCCGCGACCGTTGCCGCCTCATTCGGCGGCGCCAAACTGCAGCGGATCAACGGGGCGCAAACCACCGTGCGCGTGGTCCTCGGCAGCGACTACGCCTCCACCACCGCTCCCCCCGCCGCGGGTTCGACCGTGCCACTGCAGCTGTCCTCGGGCGCGATGGCTCCCGCCGAGCTGCCGATGGACCTGACGGTCGTCAACGCCGGCGACGCTAGCTGCGGATAGTCCGTCTATTTAGACGCTGCTCGCAGTTTCGTCCACGGAACCTGTAGTGGCATTCACTCGCCGTTCACGCCAGGGCCATGACTCGACGGTGACGGGTCCGTAGGCTTGATCCATGCGTACCGCGTTTCAGGAGCAGCTGTCCTCGCTATCGGCACAGCTGGGGGAGATGTGTGGGTTGGCCGGAGCCGCCATGGAGCGGGCCACCCGCGCATTGCTGCAGGCAGATCTCGTCCTTGCCGAGCAGGTCATCTCCGATCACGAACAGATCACCGCGATGAGTGCGGCGGCCGAGGAGAACGCCTTCGCCATCTTGGCCCTGCAGGCCCCGGTTGCCGGCGATCTACGCGAGGTTGTCAGCAGCATCCAGATCGTGGCGGACGTGGACCGGATGGGCGCCCTGGCCCTGCACGTCGCCAAGATCGCCCGTCGCCGCCACCCACAGCACGCCCTACCCGAAGAGGTCAACGGCTACTTCGCCGAGATGGGCCGCGTAGCAGTCGATTTGGGCAATAGCGCGCAAGAGGTGCTGTTGACTCGCGACCCGGAGAAGGCTGCCCGCATCAACGAAGAAGACGATGCGATGGACGATCTGCACCGGCACCTGTTCACCGTGTTGATGGACCGCGAGTGGAGGCACGGGGTGGCAGCCGCTGTCGACGTGACGCTGCTGGGCCGCTTCTACGAGCGCTTCGCCGACCACGCAGTGGAGGTCGCCCGGCGGGTCATCTTCCAGGTGACCGGAAGCCTGCCGCCCGACGGCCAGGACCACCTGACCGCCATCTAGCGCGTCACGGCACCAGGACGATCTTTCCGCGGGTGTGCCGACGCTCCAACAGCTCGTACGCGCTGCGCACCTCATCCAACGGAAAGGTTTGCGCAACAAGTACTTCCAGCTTTCCCTCGACGATCAACGCTGCCAACTCGGAGAGTACCTGCGGCGATGACCCCTCGGCGTTGCCGACGCTTTGTACGCCGAAGCGTTCCACCGCCGCGAAGTCGATGATGGTGTCGACGCGCCGCGGATCCACCCCGAGCTCGTTGACCGCCAACTCCACGTACCCACCACCGAAGAAGTCGAGGAAGGCATCGACCCGCCCCTGCGGGGCCGCCGCCCTGATTCGGTCGGCCAATCCGTCGCCGTAGTTGACCGGGATGACACCGTGCGCGGTGAGCCACTCGTCGTTGCCCGGCCCCGCGATACCGATCACGGTGGCGCCGGCCGCCTTGGCGAGCTGCACCGCGAGGGTACCCACTCCTCCTGCGGCGCCGGCCACCACGACAACGTCGCCCGCGGTCAGCTCGACGGAGCCGACCGCGGCGTAGGCGGTAGTACCGGCGACGAACAGGCTGCCGGCCACCTCCCATGAGAGATTCTCGGGTTTGGTGACCAGCTGACTGGCCGGGACAACGACGAACTCGGCGTGGCTGGCGCGGTCATCGGTGTAGCCGAACACCTCGTCCCCCGCCGCGAATCGCGCCACCCCGTGGCCGGTCTCCACCACGACACCCGACAGGTCGCTGCCCTGACCGGACGGGAAGGTCGCCGGGAATCTGTCGTGCAGGGCTCCCTTGCGAATCATCGCCTCACCGGGGTTGATCCCCGCGGCACGCACCTGCACGAGCACCTCGTCGACCCCGGGGGACGGTCGCGGTACATCGCGCACCTGCAGGACGTCGATATCGCCGTACTGATCGAACTGCACTGCCTTGGTCATAGTCACCACAGTAGGTGCTATTTCCCAGGGGGCGCCGAAATCGCTGGCTCAGTGACGACTCAGCCGAAGCGGCCGGAGATGTAGTCCTCGGTGGCCTTCTGGGACGGGTTAGAGAAGATCTTCTCGGTGTCGTCGATCTCCACCAGCATGCCCGGTTTGCCCGCGGCCTCCAGGTTGAAGAATGCGGTCTGATCGCTGACGCGCGCAGCCTGCTGCATGTTGTGAGTGACGATCACGATGGTGAACTCCTGCTTGAGCTCGGAGATCAGGTCCTCGATGGCCAGCGTGGAGATGGGGTCCAGAGCAGAGCACGGCTCGTCCATCAGCAACACATCCGGCTGCACCGCAATGGCTCTGGCGATGCACAGACGCTGCTGTTGACCGCCGGAGAGGCCGCCACCCGGGCGGTCGAGACGGTCCTTGACCTCGTTCCACAGATTCGCGCCCTGCAGGGAACGCTCGGCGACCTCGTCGAGGGTCTTCTTGCTACGCACACCCTGCAACCGCAGACCGGCCACCACATTGTCACGAATCGACATGGTGGGGAATGGGTTTGGCCGCTGAAACACCATGCCGATGGTCTTACGCACCGACACCGGGTCCACTCCGGCCCCGTAGATGTCGGCGCCGTCGAGCAATACCGAGCCCTCGACACGGGCACCGGGAGTCACCTCGTGCATCCGGTTGAGGGTGCGCAGCACGGTCGACTTGCCGCAGCCGGACGGGCCGATGAAGGCCGTCACGCTGCGAGGCGGAACCGACAGCGCGACATCCTGCACGGCGTGGAACTTGCCGTAGAAGATGTTGACGTCCTTGAGATCGAGACGCTTGGCCATGACTACCTTCCTAGACCTTTTTCGGCGCGAAGAAACGCGAAATGAGCTTGGCGATCACATTGAGAATCGCGACCAACAAGATGAGAGTGAGAGCGGCGCCCCACAACCGGGACTCGGCCAGCCCCACCACCGAACCGCTGCGCTGGTCGAGCATCATGCCCGGCAGCGAGGCCATCTCGCCGCCGAACATGTCGAAGTTGATCAGCTTGCTGTAGCCGACGAGCACCAGCAGCGGCGCTGTCTCGCCCATGACGCGGGCCAGCGCCAGCATCACACCGGTGACCACGCCCGACAGCGCGGTGGGCAACACGATGCGGGAGATGGTCTTCCACTTGGGCACGCCCAGCGCGTAGGACGCCTCGCGCAGATCGTTCGGGACAATCTTGAGCATCTCCTCCGAAGAACGCACCACCACCGGAATCATCAACAGCACCAGGGCAAGTGATACCGCCAGACCCGACCGCGGCAAGCCGAGGGTGGCCACCCACAGGGCATAGATGAACAGCGCGGCGACGATGGACGGCACACCGGTGAGGATGTCGACCATGAAGGTGGTGAGCTTGGCCAGCCGGGAGTCGGCCCCGTACTCGACCAAGTAGATGGCCACGAAGATGCCGATGGGCACCGAGATGATCGCGCAGAACAAACCCTGGAACAGGGTGCCGACGATGGCGTGATACGCACCGCCACCGGCGATCCGGTTGGTCATCATGTTCTGCGATTTGAACCACCAGTCCGCACTGAGGACGGCGCCGAGTCCGCGATCCAGCACGGTGTAAAGCACCCATACCAGCGGGATCAGCGCGATCAGCACCGCGGCCGAGACCAGCACCGTGGCAATGGCGTTGGTGGTCTTGCGCCTGGCCGAGAGCGGATGGAATGCGGGTTCCTTCACCGGCCTGTCAAGAGTCGCGGTCATGCCCGGCCCTTTCCGCCGACGACGGCACGTGCCGCCGAGTTCACCAGGAAGGTCAATACGAACAGCACGAGCCCGGCCGCGATGTACGCACCGGCCTCCAGCTCGTTGTTGAATTCCGATGCATTGGAAGCGATATGAGTGGCGAAGGTGCTGCCGCTGTCGAACAGCGACCAGCCGAAGGCCACCGAGGTGCCCGAGAGGATGAGCATCAGCGCGATGGTCTCGCCCAGCGCACGACCGAGCCCCAGCATGGAGCCGCTGACGTATCCGGAGGCTCCGAACGGAATGATAGTGGTGCGCACCACTTCCCACTTGGTGGCGCCCAATGCCAGGGCGGCCTCGATCTGCCCCTTCGGAGTTTGGATGAACACCTCGCGGGTGACGGCAGCGATGATCGGCAGGATCATCACCGCCAGCACGATGCCACCGGTGAACAGGTTGCCGCCGCCGCCGATGTTCACGGGGCTGTCGGCGAACAGCGGGATGAATCCCAGGTTCCTGTTGAGCCACAGGGCAATCGGCGCGATCGCTGGCGCCAGCACGTAAATGCCCCAGAGACCGTAGACGATCGAGGGCACCGCGGCGAGCAGGTCGATGACGTAGGCCAGCGGACCACGCACGCGTGCGGGTGCGTATTCGGTCAGGTAGATCGCGATCCCGAGTGCCACGGGCATCGCGAGCAACAGCGCGAAGATCGAGACGAAGACGGTGACCGAGAACAAGTCGAGGACGCCGAAGTGCATGTGCGCCGTGTCATCGGTGCGCCACGGGCCGTTGTAGAGGAAGAAGTTCTCCTCGTCGTTGCTGAGCGCGGGCACGGCACGCAGGATGAGGAAGACCGCGACCAACCCGATGAGCGCGACGACGAAGATCCCGGAACCGGTCGCGAGTCCGGAGAAGATACGGTCTCCGGGCCGTACCACCCCCCGCGGCTTCGCTTCCCGTTCAGCGTCTTTGCCACCCATCGCCTCGGGGATCATCAGGGTTTGCGTCTCCTCGGATAGGGCTCGGTCATGATCTGCCGGACTGGCTATCCCTACGGGATCGATCCCGCTGGTCTGGCTGCTCATCGGACTCGCTGTCTATGTCGTCGATGGTACGTCCCCACCCGGATTGCCCAAGCTCGCCGGGTGGGGACGAAACCGCTGCTAGGAGAGCGCCTTGATGGCCGTCTCGAGGCGGGACTTGAACTGCGTGGGCAGCGGGGCGTAGCCGACATCGGCCAGACCCTTCTGTCCCTGGTTCACCGCGACCGTCAGGAACGACTTCACCGCGGCGGCGACGTCGGCGTCCTTGTATCCCTTGGAGCAGACGATCTCGTAGGTGGCCAGCACGATCGGGTACGCGCCGGCGGTCTTGGTCCCGTAGATCGAGGCCAGGTCCAGCTTGAGGTCGTTACCCTCGCCCGCGAACTTGGCGGTCTCCACCGAAGCGGCGGCGGTCTCCGGGGTCAGCGCCACGGCACCGGCACCGCTGTCGATCTGCGCGTACGGCATCTTGAGGTCGTCGGCGTAGCCCTTTTCCACATAGGTGATGGCACCGGGCAGCGCCTTGACCTTCTCGGCAACACCCGAGGACTTCTCGGCGCTCTCACCCGCGCCACCTTCCCAGGTGCCGCTGCTGCCCTTGGTCCAGCTTTCCGGAGCCGCGGTGGTGAGGTACTTGCCGAAGTTCTCACTGGTTCCGGACTTGTCCTTGCGGTACACCGGCGTGACCCTGGTGTCGGGCAGCGTCGCGCCCGGGTTCAGGGCGGCGATGGCCGGGTCATTCCAGGTGGTGATGGCACCGGTGAAGATCTTGGCGGCGGTATCCGCGTTCAGAACCAGCTTGTCGACACCGGGGAGGTTGTACGCCAAGGCAATCGGACCGAAGACGACGGGCAGGTTCCATGCCTCGTTGCCGCTGCAGCGCTCCTTGGCCTTGCCTGCTTCTTCCTCGGACAGCGCCGAGTCGGAACCGCCGATGTCGACCTGGCCGGCGATGAAGTTGTCGCGTCCCTTGCCCGAACCGGTGGGGTTGTAGTTGATCGACTTTCCGGAGCATGCGGTCGAGTACTCATTGGCGAAGATGTCGAAGGCGTTCTTCTGGGCCGAGGAACCCTCGGCACTCAGCTTGGCCTTGCCCGCACAGTCGCCCGATGCGGAAGCAGAGCCTGAGGCGCTGGAGGAGGAGCCTCCGGTGGTGTTGTCGGTACCGCAGGCGGCGAGGCTTGCGGACAGAGCGACCGCGGCGGCGGCCGCGAAGATCGTGGTGCCGGTGTTCTTGAAGTTCACGGCCTTGAGGTTCACGGCTCTCGCTTTCTGGCATGTGTGATGGACGACGGTGATGGGGATGGAGCTTCTACGCGCACCCCGGAAACTAAAGGCAGTCGATGGACGGGCACCCGCCCACAGGTGAACGGAAAGTGAACTCACAGACTTGACAGTCCGGTCGTTATCGCAGGTAAACGCCTTGTCAGCCGCGACCGTAGGCGGCGTCGGTGAGAGCCACCCCGAATCCGAGCCGCTCATAGGTCCGTAAGGCCGCCGCGTTGTCCGATTCGACGTACAGCAACACGGTATGCAAGCCGACCGCTGCCAGATGATGCAGCCCCACCAAGGTCAGCAGGTGGCCCAGTCCACGTCCCTGTGCGGCGGGGTCAACCCCGACGACGTACACCTCACCCACCCCCGGCTTGTCCAAATGCTTTTTGGTCCAGTGGAATCCGAGGAGGTCGCCAGTCTGCTCGTCAAACGCCAGGAACAGTCCGCGCGGATCGAACCACGGTTCGGCGAACCTCCCCGTCAGGTCGTCGAGCGTCCAGCCCCCTTGTTCCGGATGCCAGGCGAATGCGGCGTTGTTGACACGCAGCAGCTCCGAATCATCTTGTGGTCCAGCGTAATGGCGGATCACGACGCTGGAGTCAGCAGAGATCGTAGGGAGCTCTGCCAGCGGCCGCCGCATCTGGTGCAGTCGCCGTAGGGCCACCAGCCCCAACTTGGCGGCCAGTGCCCTGGCCGCGGGCAGGTTGCCGTGGGCCCAGATCCGGGTGGCCTCACCACCCTTCGCGAGAGCCTGTCGAATCAGCTCCGAGCCGATTCCCCGGCGGCGGGCCGCCGGCGCGACCACCAATTCGGCCATGGCCGTGGCACTCTCGGGGGCGGCCTGGTCCGGCAGTACCACATTGAGATACGCCACCACGTCGTCCCCTTCTTCGACGACAAGGTGCTTGGCCGCGGTTCCGCGGAGCTCGCGCAGCACCTGCTCCCCGACCGGTGCAACGCCGTCGACGCGGGAGGCCTCCACGATCAACTCGCGGATCTGTAGTTGGCGCTGATCGTCGAGGAGCGGGACCCATTCGGTCATACCGCCACGCTAGTCGGGGGATTCACCCCGCGTTGAGGGTCCCTTGCTCGGCAGCGAAGTCCTCGTCGGCGCCGTCCTCGTCGACCACATCGTCGTCGACATCGGATTCCTCGGCATCGGAACTCTCGGGCGCTCCGGAGTCACCCTTCGCGCGCGGCGGGCGCACCGCCTTGTAACCGACGTTGCGCACGGTTCCGATGAGCGACTCGTATTCGCCGCCGAGCTTTGCGCGCAGTCGACGCACATGGACGTCCACGGTGCGAGTGCCGCCGAAGAAGTCATATCCCCAGACTTCCTGGAGCAGCTGGGCCCTGGTGAAGACACGGCCGGCGTGTTGGGCCAGATACTTCAGAAGCTCGAATTCCTTGTAGGTCAGATCCAGCGGGCGTCCGCGCAGCCGTGCGGTGTAGGTGCCCTCGTCGATGACCAGCTCGCCGAGCACCACCTTGCTGGCGTTCTCCACATTGACCGCGCCGGCGCGTCGTCCCACCAACAGACGCAGTCGCGCATCGATCTCGGCAGGGCCCGTTCCGGGCAGCAGGATGTCGTCCAGACCCCAGTCGACGTTGACCGCCACCAGGCTGCCCTCGTTGACCACGGCGACCACCGGCACCGACGATCCGGCCGCACCCAGCAGTCGGCACAGGCCGCGCGCGGAAGCCAGATCGGTGCGCGCGTCGACGATGGCGACGTCGGCCGAACCTGCTTCCAGGAGCGAGGACACCTCGCTGGGCACCGGTCGCACGGTATGGGCGAGCAGCGACAGGGACGGCAGCACCGCATCCGGATTTGAGTCAGCGGTCAGCAGCAACAGGTCCAACGAGCCCTCCAACACCCGGGTGCTTCGGTCTCCAGGTGTTCCATAATGTACCGCGCCACCTGCTGGTAAGCGCGGATGAGCCGTTTACGTCAAGACCACAAGCGCGGATTGAGCCGCCTGTGTGAACCGCGGCGAGCCCCGTCGTGAACGGCGGACGCGTGGCAATACGCCAGAATATGCAGATGCGCAAACCCCTAATCGCTGCCATCGCGGTGGTGTGTGCACTGGCAATCGCGGCCACCGGCACCGATTTCGGATTTGCGATCTACGCCGAGTATCGGCTGTCCCGGACGCTGCGCGCCGAGGCGAACCTGAGCTCCGATCCGTCGGTCGCCATCCTGGTGTTTCCCTTCATTCCTCAAGCTCTTGCACACCGCTACAAGGAAGTGGAGATCAAGGCGCACGGTGTCGACCACGCCGAAACGGGGAAGGCGACCCTGGAAGGCACATTGCATGGCATCGACATCTCCAAGGCGTCTTGGCTGATCCGTCCCGACTCCCCGCTGCGCGTGGATCGGGTGGAGAGCCGGATCATCATCGACTCCAATCACCTGGGTCGATTCATGGGGATCAACGACCTCGCTGTGGAGCCGCCCCCCAAGGAACAGAACGATGCCACCGGCGGCACCACCGAATCCGGCATCTCGACGGGAACGGGCCTGCTGTTCACCGGGACACCGAAGACAGGCGAGTTCCAGCACAAGGTGACGGTGTCCGTCGACGTGTCCGTCGGTGGACCCGACAAGACAGATCTGCAGTTCGTCGCCACATCGGTGGTGACGGGCCCCGGGACGGCCGACCGTGATGTGCCCGAAGAACAGCAGGCCGGCGTGTTCTCCGCGTTCACCAAGGTGGTCCCCCGGCAAAAGCTGCCCTTCGCGATCGAACCAACAACGGTCGGCGCACGTGGATCAGATGTGATCATCGAAGGTATCGCCAAGGGAGTAACCATCTCCCTGGACGCGTTCAAGCAGTCATGACGCCAGGTTTGTCCGCTCTGCAGGTGAGCGGCTCGTCGCCACTGGTGACCGCGGTCATTGCCATCGCGGTCGCGCTGCTGGCATCGAGCCTTATCGCGGTGGCCATCCGGAGCAGGGCCGGCAAGCTGCGCGAAGGCCCGGACGGCGCGGACGAGATCCAGGCCCCGCCCGGTATTGAACTCTCGGCGACCGGACCGACGATCGTGCACTTCAGCGCGGTGTGGTGCGGTCCGTGTGCGTCGGTGCGCCGGGTCGTCGATCAGGTGTCGGCGGGCCAGCCTGACGTGGCGCACATCGAAGTCGACATCGACGCCAACCCCGACGCCGCGCGGGCGCTCTCGGTGCTTTCGCTGCCGACGACCTTCATCTTCGATGCCACCGGGCGGCAGGCCTATCGAGTGTCCGGAGTACCCAAGGCCGCGGACCTGCGGACTGCGCTGCAGGAGATCGGCTAGGCCGATCCAGATAGAACACGGTAAACTCGTCGCCGTGCAAGCCCGCCTTGAGCCGATGCTCACCAAACGACGCGCTGTCGATCTGTGCCGCGTCGCGGGCTGCTGCTGTTGTTGTTGCTAATCGCGGCCATCTTCGAGTGCATCCGCATTCAGGTCGCCAAAGGTGTAGCCATTTCCGCCACCCTTAGGAGCACAACAAACCATGACCACTGCCAACCCAACGCCTGTAATCAGTCAGGTTGACGTCCGCGGCCCTCGCTTCTCCGCCTGGGTCACCACCACCGTTCTCATCGTCACCCTGGCGGTGTCCGCCGTGTCGCCGACCGCGGCAGCGGTGATCCTGGGGCTCCAGACGGTGGTCTTTGCGATCGGCGCACTGCTGGGGCCGCACCGCGCGCCCTACGGAACGATCTTCCGGACGCTGATCCAGCCGCGGCTGAGCCCGGTTACCGAGCGCGAGCCCGTACCGCCGCTGCAGTTCGCTCAGCTGCTGGGCTTCACCTTCGCCGCGGTCGGCACCGCCGGATTCGCCACCGGCCTCACCCTGCTGGGCGTGATCGCCACCGCCTTCGCGCTCGGTGCCGCCTTCCTGAACGCCGCATTCGGCATCTGCCTGGGCTGCCAGCTGTACCCTCTCGTGACCCGCTTTCGCCGTACACAACCGTCGGCCCAATAACCCGACGAAACCACTCAGTAACCCCTGAAAGGAAGCCTTTATGGCACGCTCTGACGTACTGGTCTCCGCCCAATGGGCGCAAGACAACCTTTCCGCTCCCAACACGGTGTTCGTGGAGGTGGACGAGGACACCAGCGCGTACGACGTCGGCCACATCGAGGGCGCCGTCAGGCTGGATTGGAAGACCGATCTGCAGGACGCGGTCAAGCGCGACTTCGTCGATCAGCAGCAGTTCTCGAAGCTGCTGTCCGACAAGGGCATCAGCAACGACGACACTGTGGTTCTGTACGGCGGCAACAACAACTGGTTCGCCGCGTACGCCTACTGGTACTTCAAGCTGTACGGACACCAGGATGTGAAGCTGCTCGACGGTGGTCGCAAGAAGTGGGAGCTGGACGGCCGCCCGCTGTCCACCGACACCGTCTCGCGGCCCGCGACCTCGTACCAAGCGGCCGCGCCGGACAACTCCATCCGCGCTTTCCGTGACGAAGTGATTGCCGCCATCGGCGTCAAGAACCTGGTGGACGTGCGTTCGCCCGACGAGTTCTCCGGCAAGATCCTGGCTCCCGCGCACCTGCCGCAGGAGCAGAGCCAGCGCCCCGGGCACGTCCCCGGCGCCATCAACGTTCCGTGGAGCAAGGCGGCCAACGAAGACGGCACCTTCAAGTCGGACGAAGAGCTGGCCAAGCTCTACGCCGACGCGGGACTGGACGGTGAGAAGGAAACCATCGCGTACTGCCGCATCGGCGAGCGTTCCTCGCACACCTGGTTCGTGTTGCAGGAGCTCCTGGGACACCAGAACGTGACGAACTACGACGGCAGTTGGACCGAATACGGCTCTCTCGTGGGAGCCCCGATCGAGTTGGGAAGCTAGTTATGTGCAGTGCACCGAAGCAGGGCCTGGCCATTCCGGCGGGCGTTGACGTTGAGAAGGAAACCGTGATCACCGGCCGTGTGGTCGATGGCAACGGTCAGACGGTGGGCGGCGCATTCGTGCGCCTGCTGGATTCCTCGGACGAGTTCACCGCCGAGGTGGTGGCATCCGCGACCGGCGACTTCCGGTTCTTCGCCGCCCCAGGCGACTGGACGCTGCGGGCGTTGTCGTCAGCCGGGAACGGCACCGCGACGGTGAGCCCCACCGGCGCCGGCATCCACGAGGTCGACATCAAGATTGAGAGCTGAGCGGCCTTTCGCTCTCTCCCGAAGGCACTCAGGTGCGGATTCAGCCCGAATCCCGTACCTGAGTGCCTTTCTCGCGTCAGAACGGCGTCGTCTCAATTGGCCGTATCCGGCGCCGCGCTCGAGCTCCGGGTCGGCTGCCTGGCCTCCAGGCCGGGCAGGGGCTTGTCCGAGGGTGCCCCGCTGGGCGATGGGTTCTCCAGGCCGATGGGCTGACCGGTCGGGATGTTCTGTCGACCGGTGGCCGCCGTGGCCCCCGGTGCCACGCCACCGGCCGCCTCGGGTGTCGCGGTCTGCTGCATCGGTGACGACGGGCGGGTGCCGAATGCCTGCCCGAGCGGTCCGGCCTCATGCGGTTTCACCGTGACGTGCTTCAACTGGACGCCGAGGCGATCGCCGGGCAAGCCGACATGGGATGACTCGGGATCGGCATTGGTCATGGCCCGTGTGCCGCCCGCGTCGCGGACGCGGGGCGGCGGGGTCAACGACCAGATGGACTGCAGCCCGTAGACACCCGGGTAGTAGCCGATGTATCCGGGCGGTGTGTAAATCTGCCCGGTCGGGTCGCCCGGAACTGAGGGGTCGGCTGCGGCAGTGGGTGCGCCGAGCAGTCCGACGGCCACCAACCCGGCGATCACGCCCGTTCGGCGAATAGGTGCTCTCATACGTTGGCATCCTTATGTATGCGGTTGAGGTGCATGACAATTCAGTTCGACGGGGCGGTGTTCTGGTCTGGTCCGCTGTTGAGCGAGCCGGGCGCGATGGTTCCGTCCGACTTCGGCTGCACAGATTCGCTATCGGCGGCCGGCCGCGGTGTGTGCGTACCCGGAACCGGATCTTCCAGACCACCGGGCGCATTGGCCCCGGGCACCACACCTCCCGCGGGATTGGGCACACCGATGGACTCCGACGGCGATTCCGGACGCACGCCCGGTGCGACCCCCAACGTGGAGTTCCGCAGCGGTTCGACGCCGAGTTCCGAGCCGGGCATCCCATATTCGGCAGACACCGAGTCCGTGTTGCTCATGGCACCGGTGCCCGCGGCATCGAGCACGCGACGCGGTCGCATCCAAAAGCCGAGAATGTAGGTGTAGGCGCCCGGTTGGTGGCCGATCCGGCCCGGCATGTTGTGGTACGGCAGCCCGTCATACCCCGGCGGCGGGCCGGGAGGAGCGGGAGGGGAGGGAGCTGCCGATGCGATCGGGGCAACGAGCAGGCCAACCCCGAGGAGCATCGCGGCCAGCCCCGTTCCCCTGCTGATATGTGACGCCATCGAATGGACCACCCTCGCCTAGATCTTGATTGGTTCGCCGTAAATGGCGTACGAGGAGTGCGCATTGGTGGTCGAGATCCGCAGATACCCGTATGACCGAATGGTGACGTCACCGCCGCAGGCGTCCACCTTGACGTGCAGGTTCGTCACGTCCAGCGTTGCCCTGCCCGCCGGACTGAGCGCCATGTTCGACATCGGCAGGTCCACGATGACGCCGGGCTCAAGGTCTGTCTGCACATACCCCGTGGCTCCGGCACCCGCGGATCCGCCGATGGAGTTGCTCGACCCGAGCGATCCGGTTCCACTCACGCCGCCGGAGACGGCGCCACCCAATTGCAGACCGCTGGACACATCCGATTGGCAACCCAGCTGGTACCCCATGATGAACAGGCTGTCGAGGATCGATCCCTGCCCGCCGCTGACGGTCGCCGATGAATAGAGATTGACGAAGGCTTCCCGGGAGTTCGTCGCATTGGCGAGGTTGGGAATCGAGTTGACGACCTCGTTGTAACTGTTCAGGTGGATATGCCATCCGTCGGGCGTCACCTGATCCATGTCTTCCGGCTGCATGGTCACCGGTTCCGCCAGTGCCGCAGGCGCTTCAGCAACGGTCATACCGCAGAGAATTACCGCAATGCAGGCGGTCCAGATACGTCGAACAAACATTGCTGCCATGTGAGCCTTTCGAATGGTCCCCGATATTGCGATACTCGTGTTTGTAAAATTCACTGGAAGCGGCGAATTCGGCCGGGTCAAGGCATTCTTGGACCGACCCTCAGACAATGAAATTGCACACTTTTCACCACGATCTCCCCAGTTCATTGCTCTTCTGACGCGATAATTCCTCCGGTCGTAATTCCGTCTGATAACGGTTCCGACGCGGAGCGGGTCTCATCTAGCTAGAAAACAGTTAACGCCGCCTCGAATATTGGTTAACGGTGACCAAACTTGGAAATTGCTGCGGTTTTCCGCTATTCAGTGGGTGTGGTTTTCCCCCATAGAGGCACGGCGACCGGTCAGCTGTGGTTGCGCAGGGCCGTCTCGGTCAGCGAATTGGGTATCGACACGTCCAGAGAAGTGCCGCGCCCGATGGGACTGGCCACACTCAATTGGCCCCCCAGCGCCTCGACCCTGTCAGTCAGGCCGATGAGTCCTGACCCTTTCCGGGGGCTGGCTCCGCCGACGCCGTCATCGCGGATGGTCATCCGCAGATCCGGCCCGTCGCATCGCACAGAGACCTGCACTCGGCTCGCGGCAGAGTGCTTGGCGGCGTTGGCAAGTGCCTCAGCCAACACGTAATACGCGGCCATCTCGACCGGCGCGGCAATCGGGTCGTCGACGTTCACCTCGATGGTGACGGGAACGGCCGAACGCCGCGCCAGGGTGCACAACGCGGGCCGCAGGCCACTGGACAGGATCGCCGGATGAACACCTCGCGAGAATTCCTGTAGATCCTCGGCGACACCGATCAATCCGGCATTCAGCTCCGCAAGCTGCTCGGCCACATCCGGCAGACCTGCGGGCAATGTCGCCGTCACCATGCCGAGTCGCAGGCGCAGCGAGGCAAGGCGCTGCTGCACACCGTCATGCAGATCGCGTTCCAAACGACGACGCGCCTCGTCTCCCGCGGTCACGATCCGCGCACGTGAGGCGGTGAGCTCTTCTCGGGTGTGCGCGTTCGCGATCGCGGTGGCGGCCAGCTCCGCGAAATCGTTAACCAGTTCAGCCTCAAGGCCTTTCACTCGCAGAACAGCCGCGCCCCAGGTGCACCCGCCAACCCGGATGGGCGCGCACACACTGGCGTCGAATCCCATCGCCGGCCCGGCCTGCGCACCGTCTTCCAGCGCGAGATGGGCGCCCGGCAGATGGTCCACCCCGGTGGCGCCCGACGCCGCGATGATGGTGGCGTCGTTGCTTGTCTCATACCGCAGCAGAACCGCGGCATCGGCGTGCAGGCAATGGACCATCTCGTCGACCAACGCCGAGAACACCTCCGCAGGCGCGACACCCCGCGCGACGAGCGTCGCTATTCGGCGCAACCCTGCCTGTTGCCTGGCGACGGCAGCCGCCTCCCGACGGCGCGCTTCGACCTCATTGGTACGGGCGCGAGCCAGGCCGGCCAGCCCGTTGGCCACCAACGCGACGACCAGGAAGATCGTATGGACGATGCCGTTCTGCAGCTCGACCGACAGCACATGGCCATGCGGCCAGTCGCGCACGTAATCGAAGGTGATGGCACTGGCAATCGAGGTGGCCACCGCGAGCCGCAGGCTCCATATCGCCGACACCACCAAGATTCCGAGCAGATAGATCGCGCCCATGCGCTCGGTTGGCGCGAAATGCCGCAAGAGCAACAGCGCGATGGTCTCACCGACCAGAAAGCTTGTCGCAACAAGGATTCCGGGAATCGCAGCCGGCGGGGCACCCGGACGAAAGGGCAGCATCAGCCATCCCCGCAATCGAGGCGACGACCCGCCGTGCCCGGTGTCGACCCATCCGCCGGATACCGCGGGCGGCCCCGGCGACAGCATGGAGGTGGTGGGAGCCACGTCTCGAACTTCCTTACCTCTGGGACCCAGATATGTCCTGCCACTTCGAATATAGCCACACAGGAAGTGCCGCTACCCTGGCGCCGTGGCCGCCCCGCGCGTGGTAATCGCCGATGACGACGTACTCCTTCGGGAAGGGATCGCAAGCCTTCTGGACCATTCGAACTTCGAGGTTGTGGGCCAGGCGCGTGATGCGGTCGAGCTGATGACCTTGGTCAGAGCTCACAAGCCTGATCTTGTGGTCACCGATATCCGGATGCCGCCGACGCACACCACCGAAGGACTCGATGCGGCCCGGGCAATTCACAAGGAGTTCCCAGAAACCGGTGTGCTCGTCCTCTCCGCACATGTGGAGGCGGAGTACGCCATTGAGCTCGTGGCCACCGGAGAGGGACGGGGCTATCTCCTCAAGAGCCGCATCGGCGATGTCGCGGACTTCCTCGATGCGTTGAACCGTATCGCCGCAGGGGCCGCGGTATTGGACCCCGCTTTGGTCAAGGAACTGGTCATGGCCCGCCGTGGGGACCACCCCGTCGACGCGCTGAGCGGGCGGGAAAGAGAGGTGCTGGCGGTGATGGCCGAGGGACTGTCGAACACCGGTATCGCCCGTCGGCTGTGGATTACCGAGAGCACCGTGGAAAAGCACGTTCACAACGTGATGACGAAGTTGAATCTCACCGAAACCGACGAATATCACCGCCGGGTGCTGGCGGTGATCACCTTCCTGGCGGGCACCTGACGCCGGCTACGACGCCGTGTTGCCGCAGACAACGCCGGGGTTCTCACATTCGGGGCCGGTGGCGTCGGGCAACTGCACCCATTCCGGTTGGCCCCGTTGACTTTGCACCTGGTCGGGATACCAGATTCCGGTACGACAGATGACGCCCCTGTCCATGCACTGAGGTCCGGTACCACTGGGGTGATCGACCCAGCCACCGGCGCTGTCGCGCGGCTGCTGCGCCTCGCTGGGCGCCATGCCGCCGTCGAGCCACTCGCCGTCATGGTTCGGTGACGGCACCGGAGTGGGCTTGACGGGTGCCGCGTAGGCAAGCGCCGGTGTGGCCAGGGTCAGCGCCAGCGCGACCATACCCGCACCAATTCCGGACAGGAATGACTTTGATTGCCGCACAGCTGGTTTCTTATCCACGACGCCCACGCCGTTATCGTCCCGCGCACGCCATCTGCCGGCATCCAGACGGACACCCAATGTTCATGGAGGCTTACCCCCACGATGCCCGGAGCTCGCCGCTCAGTACGACCAGCTGCCGGAGGGCTGCACGACGAAGCCGTGCTCGCCGTAGTGACGATCAGGCGGATCCGGGGTGTCCTGGGGCCAGGAGGCGGGCTTCTGCGCCCGGCAGGCCAGCGCATCGTCGGCGATGACGGCGCACACGACCCCATTGCCCGGCGCGAGCTTGGTCCCAGTCGGCAACAACGGATACGGGCGGTCGTCGGGAGTCTGCTCGTACTGCGCGATGAGCCCCGGCTTGGTCAGCGACACCGCCACCGTGTTCATCCCTTCACCGGCACCCACAATCCGTCCGGTACAGGACACACCCAGATCGGCGATCATGTTGCTCTGACACGCGAGACCGCCAGGAGTGCTGAAGACCCAGCCCGACATGCTCGGGTGCGCGCCGATCACCCGATACTCACCCAGATCGGCGGCCGGGTAGGAGTCGACATCCGGAAACTTGGGTGGCTGTGCATTCGCTGCAGGCGCAGTGATCAGGGCTACTGACGCAACAACCGGCATTAAAAATGCAGATAACAAACGTCCCAGCAAGATCGTCACACCCTTCCATCGCGGTAGCTGGAACGGACGTTACCCGGCGAGTTGTGGGTCACACCGTTATCCCAGGTAAGCTCCCTGCTCGTGGTGCTCTTCTTCGAGATCGCGTTGGTGGCTGCCGTTGTCGTCATCACCTGGTTCGCGCTCTACGCGCTGTACCGGCTGATCACCGACGAGTCGTGACGGAACCGGATCCGAACGCCGCCGAACCGCGGCCATCGGTGGGCCGGAATCTCCCCACCTTTCAAGACCTTCCCATCCCCGCCGATACCGCGAACCTGCGAGAGGGCGCGGACCTCAATGAGACGATGCTCGCGCTGCTGCCTTTGGTCGGGGTGTGGCGCGGTGAGGGCGAGGGGCGAGATGCCGACGGCGACTACCGCTTCGGGCAGCAGATAGTCGTCGCCCATGACGGCAGCGACTACCTCACCTGGGATTCGAGGTCGTGGCGACTGGATGCCGATGGACAGTTCGAGCGCCTGACGCTGCGCGAAAGCGGTTTCTGGCGGTTTGCGCCCGATCCGGATGATCCTGACGAGAACCAGGCCATCGAGTTGGTGCTGGCACATGCCGCGGGCTTCGTGGAGCTGTTCTACGGCCAGCCGCGCAATGCCTCGTCCTGGGAGCTGGTGACCGATGCGCTGGCCCGAAGCAAGTCCGGTGCACTGATCGGCGGAGCCAAGCGCCTGTACGGCATCGTCGATGGTGGCGATCTGGCCTATGTCGAGGAGCGGGTGGGCGCCGATGGCGGCCTGGCACCGCATCTGTCGGCGCGGTTGTCACGGTTCGCGGGCTAAAGACTTTTCCCGACTGCACACTCCGCCCCGGATATGGGGCGGCCCCCGAACCGTTCGGCTCGATCGGACTAATCGAGGGTTCGGGGGCCGGGTGGCTGCCGTGGATTTGCCCACCGCAGCGCATGGCTGCAGCTAGCGAGCAGCCACCTCACATGTCCAATAAGCAATCAATGTCTCGGACCACCTCCTTCCTTGTGTACCACCGAAGGTACGACGCAAAAGAGTGCGCGACAACCGATTTATTCTGCGGCGATCCGAATCAGAGCGCGACGGCCTTGTCCACCAGCTCGGGCAGCCGTGCCGCCAGCGGACCCGCGGGCCGTGTGACGCCGTCGAGCGTGTGCACGCGGGCAGCGAGAGTGATACTCGCCAACATCCAGATATCTTGGGCAGCAACCAAATCGGCAGGGGTAAGCGCCCCGTACCGACACGCGACACCCTCAGCCGCCGCCACCTCGAAGAGCGCCCGTTGAGTGGTTCCGTGCAGAATTCCGTGCTCCGGAAACGGGGTAACCAGGGCGTCCCCGGTGTCCACGATGACCGTCGACCGCGGCCCCTCCAGAACGAATCCATCCGAGCTCACGAAGATGACGTCCTGAGCCCCGCGATTTTCGGCGTACCTCAGGGCGGACATGTTGATCGCGTACGACAACGTCTTGGCCCCCGACAGCAGCCACGGCAGCGGCTCGGCGGGTTGCGCGGGCAACCCCCGGTCCAGGGTGATCACCGAGACACCATCACGCCGCGCCAGCAGCGAGCGCTGCGGAACCGGCGCAATGGTCAGGTATGCCGTTGCGCCCCCTCCGCTTTCGCGCCCGCGGGTGTACACCAGCCGCAGCATCGCATCTCCACGCGATATCGAGTTCCATTGCTGCACACCGATCTCGACGGCCGCACGCCACCGATCTCGGTCGGGCTCGGCCAGGTCCATCGATGCCGCCGACCCCGCCATCCGATCCAGGTGCGCATCCAGCTTGCAGACCAGGCCGCCACGCAGCAGCAACGTCTCGAAGGCGCCGTCGCCGCGAACGGCGGCAAGCTCATCGGCATGTAGCAGCGGCACCGACGGGTCATGCACTTCACCGTCGAGTGTGACCACCACCGCTACCGCCATGGGCAATGAGATTAGCGGTCGTAGAGTTGAATCCATCATGACGGCTGTTTACGTACCCGAAGGCAACCCGGACAGCGGTGCCGTGTGGCACTACGGCGACCCGCTCGGTGAGCAGCGCGCCGCACTGACCGGCGCCGCCCTCATCGATCGGTCGACGCGCCCCGTGATCACCCTGTCCGGCCCTGAACGACTCAGCTGGCTGCACACCATATCCAGCCAGCATGTCGCCGATCTGCAGGATGGCCAGACACGGGAGAACCTCAATCTCGACGGCCAGGGCCGTGTCGAGGACCACTGGATACAAACCGATCTGGACGGCGTCACCTACCTGGACACCGAGCCGTGGCGCGGTCAGGCGCTCAAGGACTTCCTCGCCAAGATGGTGTTCTGGGCGAAGGTCGAGGTCGCCTCGTCCGATCTGAAGGTCTTCACCCTGCTCGGGCCGGATACCGATGGCCTGGCCGACAAGCTCGGGATCGCGGCGCTCCCCGATTTCGACCGCGCGGTGGCCCTGCCCGGCGGCGGCCTCATCAGGCGGGTGCCCTGGCCCCTTCCCGATGCGACCTTCGACCTCCTCGTCCCGTCCGGTCAGGGCCTCGCCGAGCGTCTGGGCGTACGGCCGGCGGGTCTATGGGCCTTCGAGGCGCTCCGCGTCGCCGCCGCGCGTCCCCGGCTCGGCGTGGATACCGACGAAAGAACCATCCCCCATGAGGTGGCGTGGATCGCCGTCGACGACGATCCCCGGGCCGTGCACCTGACCAAGGGCTGCTACCGCGGCCAGGAGACGGTGGCCCGGGTGCACAATCTGGGTAAGTCGCCGCGGGTTCTGGTGTTGCTGCATCTGGACGGCTCTGCCGACCGCCCGTCCACCGGCGACGAGGTGGCCGCGGGCGGACGCGCCGTGGGCCGGGTGGGCTCCGTGACCGACCATGTCGACCTGGGACCCATCGCCCTGGCTTTGGTCAAACGATCGGTCGTCGAGGCCCTCGCGGACGGCAATCCGGCACCCCTTTCCGCTGGTCCGTCGCCGGCCGCCATCGACCTCGATCTACTACCCGACCTGCATGGTGAGCAGCGCGGACGGGACGCGGTGAACCGCCTACGACAGGGGTCCGGCCAACTGGGCAGTTAGGGCGTGCAGCAGTTGGTGGATCGGCACGCTAAACTATCGTCAGGATCGATAAACAAACTCCACCGGAGCCGCCCTCGAATCGGGCCGCTCCGCTATTGCGCGAGGGGGTTCCCCCATGGGCCGCGGCCGGGCAAAGGCAAAGCAGACCAAGGTTGCTCGCGAGCTGAAGTACAGCTCTCCTCACACGGATCTTGAGCAACTCCGCCGTGAACTTTCGGGTGCTCCGGTATCTCAGCCGGACGACGACCGCACCGGCGACCGCTGGGCGGACGACGAGGACGCCTGGCGCCGCTAAGACGGCCCCCGGTCAATACCCCGAGGTCCCGTTCTAGAACCTCGGGTGCTGCCCTACCAGCAAGGCACGATCGCTGCCCGAATCCTTGCCCGACTTCTTGATGGTGCCGAGGGTCCAGCAGTCGATGTGTCGTGCGGTCAGCACCGCCAGGGCCCGGTCGACGTCTTCGGGCGCGACCACGGCGACCATGCCGACGCCCATGTTGAAGGTCTTCTCCATCTCGGCGCGCTCGATGCGGCCGCGCTGGGCGATCATGCCGAAGATAGGGCCCGGGGTCCAGCTTCCCCGATCGAGCTCGGCGACCAATCCCTCGGGGATGACGCGGGCCAAGTTGCCCGCGAGCCCGCCACCGGTGACGTGGCAGAACGTGCGCACCTCGGTCTCGGCGGCCAGCGCGAGGCAGTCCTTGGCGTAGATACGGGTGGGCTCCAGGAGCTCCTCGCCCAGCGTGCGGCCGAACTCTTCGACCTGTCCGAACAGGTCCATCCGGTCGATCTCCAGCAGCACGTGCCGCGCCAGTGAGTACCCGTTGGAATGCAAGCCCGAGGAGCCCATCGCGATCACCACGTCACCGGGACGCACTCGGTCCGGTCCCAGCACCCGGTCTGCTTCCACGATGCCCACGCCGGTGGCCGACAGGTCGAAGTCGTCGGGAGCCATCAAGCCGGGGTGTTCGGCGGTCTCACCACCGAGCAGGGCGCAGCCGGCGATGGCGCACCCCTCGGCGATGCCCGCGACCAGCTCACTGACGCGCTCGGGCACCACCTTGCCGACGGCGATGTAGTCCTGCAGGAAAAGCGGCTCGGCACCGCACACGACGAGGTCGTCGACCACCATGGCCACCAGGTCCAGGCCGACGGTGTCGCGTTTGTCCATCGCCTGCGCGACAGCGATCTTGGTGCCGACGCCGTCGGTGGAGGCCGCGAGGACCGGTTCGCGATAGCCGCCCTTGAGGGCGAACAGCCCGGCGAAGCCGCCGATGCCGCCCAGCACCTCGGGGCGATGCGTCTTGGCGACGGATGTCTTGAATAGTTCGACCGCCCGGTCGCCGGCTTCGATATCCACCCCGGCCGCGGCATACGAATTACTGGGTTTGTCGGCTCGCTCGCTCATATCGGGCCTTACGGTACCCGTCTGCCGTTACGGCCGTGCGCTGCCCGAGAGGGTCGGGACTCACGTAACCACCCGTCCCAGCTGGCAGAGGTGTCCGCACGGCCCTACTTGAACCGGCCCGCGAATCCGCGCAGCGGCAGGTCGGCCGAGGTAAGGATGCCCGGCGGGGCATCGATGACACTCCGGATGGCGTTGAGTGCCGGCAGGCCCGTGACCGTCATTCCGACGGATGCGAAGGCAGCCGGATCGGAAAAGTCGGTTCCTGGTTTCGGGATGACCATATGCTTGCTGTAGACGCAGGGGTCGCCCTGGATCTTGGTGATGTAACAGCCCTTGACGTTCCAATGCGGCTCGGTTTTCGGCGTCATCTGCCATTCGATGTGCACCTCGACCTTGGGTACTCCGCCGACAATCCCCTGGTATTTCAGGTAATTGGCTCCCAGGGAACCCTTGGGCAGCCGGTACCAGCCCAGGTCGACATCTTCGGTACAGGCACCCAGTTCGTAGGAGAAGGTGACGTCGTCGAGTTCCACGCCGAAACAGTCGGCCATCAGGTACACCCCGTCGGCGAAGACACGCGTGCCCTTCTCGAGCATCGCTGGGATCGCTGGATCGTCTATGGGGCGTCCGTATCCGACCATCTCCCAGGAATCCACCGAGTGATGGCAGGACACATCCACCGATTCGATGACGGTCACGTTCTCGATGTCGGCGACATCGCACGAATGGACCACGCCCAGGATCTGCGTCAGCCCCGGATTCATGCCCGTGCCGTAGAATGTGGACCCGCCGCGTTCGCATGCTTCCCGCAGCACCTCGGTGGTGGGGCGTCCCGAGGGATGCGGGTGGTTCCGGTCGCGGTGGTGCCCGGTGATCCAGTCGGCGGTGGTGACGATGTCGATGCCGGCCTCCAGCACCTTGACGTACAGCTCCTCGTCGGGGAATACACCATGGAAGGTCAGCACGTCGGGTTTGGCGGCGATGATCTCCTCCACAGTGCCGGTGGCGATGACCCCGTTGGGTTCCAGCCCCACGAGAGCTCCAGCATCTCGACCGATCTTCTCCGGTGAGTAGCAATGCAATCCGGCCAATTCCAGGTCGGGATGCCGGGCGATGCGTTTGATCATCTCGGTGCCGACATTTCCAGTGGCGACCTGAAACACCCTGATTGCACTCATGCTCTGATCTCCTCCGGATAGAACTGCGTTGCCCACCTGCGCAGGGCGATGAAGCCCTCGTACTCGGCACGTACCAACGCCGGTGGATCCGAATACCTTTGATGCGACCAGATGTGGATATCGGCGAGGAATTGGTCGATGATGGCCTGCGAGAACGTCTTTGCGGTGTGCGGCGGCTCATCGGACTGGTCGCCGGGCTGCCTACCGATGAAGACCGTGAACCTGACATCACAGGTCTCGTCGTCCACGGGCGTCACCGCCGAGACAGTGCGGTTGTCGATCATGCCCCAACTTTTCGTGACGGCGACGCCCAAGCCACCGTTGATGGCCTGCACCCCACTGGCCATGTCGTCGGCAGACATGCCCGGTATCTCGTCGAATGCGATCGTGAAGTCGACATAGGAGATCGGCTCCTCGAATTCCTGGCGGGTGAATTTCGGTACGAACGGCGTCTTGTGCACGTACTTGAAATGCGCGAAGTCGACCCCGTTCTCGAGGACGTATTGCGGATGCAGTTGCAGCCGTTCGCGATACAGGGTGCTGTGCGGAAAACCCGGATAGTAGTCTCGGGCGCTACTGCCGTCACCGAATCCACCGAAGACATCGGGGACGTCGAAGTACGGCGCACCCCCGTCGATGTCGTGCCAGATGTACACCGCCTCATTGCGTTCCGTCACCGGATAGCTTCGAATGCGCCGCAACGGGTTTGGGCGCTTTTCGTAGGGTATGCACACGTTCCTGCCGTCGCGGTTCCACTCCCAGCCGTGGAATGGGCAGACGATGCGGTCACCCTCGACGTGACCACCGTGGCCCAAATGCGCGCCGAGATGCTCGCAATGGGCGTCCATCACCGCCAGTTCTCCCGACCGCGCGCGCCAGGCCACCATCTCGCGCCCGAAATAGGTCATCCGGTGCACAGCCCCGACCGCGATCTCCGCGGACCACGCGACCTGGAACCACCCCGTGGGCTTCATCGACAACGGCGGCTTCGGCATCGGAACCTCCTTACGCGGGTGACCCTAATCCACCGTCGGCATTTTTCACAGAGACTTCTATGAAAAACTTTCGCCCGCTAGCATCGTGTAGATGAGCGAGGCGGTGGCCGCGGGGCGACGGGCGAATCGCCGTGGCCTGGCCACCCGCGAGGGCATGCTCGACGCCGCCTTGCGTGTACTTGCCTCGGGCGATCCGGCAGCGGTGTCGGCGAACAAGATCGCCAAAGAATGCGGTGCCACCTGGGGCGCCGTGAAGTACCAGTTCGATGACATCGACGGACTATGGGCGGCGGTACTGCAGCGCACCGCGGAGCGACGCGGCGACCAGCCCTGGAAGAAGGGGCCCACCGATCCGGACGCCTCCCTGCAGGCCAGGGTGAGCGCGATCGTCGAAACTCTCTACAGCGGATTGACGTCACCGGACTCGCGGGCCATCGAGAACCTGCGCCGAGCCCTGCCCCACGAATCCCAGGAGCTTGAGCGGCTGTACCCCCAGACCGCAGCCGAGCTGGCCTCATGGAAACATCGTTGGGCACGAGCCTGCCAGCAGGCGTTCGACGGCTTGGACGTCGATCCCGTCCGGGTGCGCGAGGTCGCGGCCTTCATCCCGGGTGCGATGCGGGGACTCGTCTCGGAAAAGCAGTTGGGTACCTACTCGGATCTGCAGGAGGCCCGCCGAGGGCTGACCAACGCGATCGTCGCCTACCTGGGAGGTCACACATGACCCGCGTCCACGCATTCACCGAGGACGCCCTGGGCGACTTGGATGCCACCGGCGTGGCTGAACGGATCGCCTCCGGCGAGGTGACGGCCGCCGAATGCGCCGAGGCCGCCATCGTGCGTCTGGAGCGCGCCAACCCGTCACTCAACGCGGTGGAGTTCAAGGACTTTCCGCGTGCACGGGAGCGCGCGGCGGCAGCCGAGGATCCCGCCGGGACCCCCAGTGCATTCCGCGGAGTACCCACCGCGACGAAGTGCAACATCCATGTCGCGGGAATGCCACTGACCGAAGGCTCCGCCGCGATCTCACCGACGCTGCAGACGGTGGACGGACCGTTCACCCGACAATTCCTCAGCACGGGAGTCGTGCCCATCGCGTCGACCACCATGCCCGAGTACGGCTGGTCGGCCAGCACCGAGCGTTCGGGTGGGTCGGTCACCCGCAATCCATGGCACACGGACTTCTCGGCCGGCGGCTCCTCGGGTGGCTCAGCCGCACTGGTCGCCGCCGGCGTGGTGCCCATCGCACACGGTAACGACGGCGGCGGTTCCATCCGGATCCCAGCAGCAGCCTGCGGACTCGTGGGTCTCAAGCCCAGTCGCGGAAGACTTTTGGGTGATCCGTCGAGCGGCGCGGCACCCGTGAAGATCGTCGCCGACGGAGTCTTGGTACGCAGCGTCCGGGACTGCGCGCGCTTCTTCGAAGCGGCCGAACTGCACTACCGCAATCCGAAGCTCACCCCGATCGGCCATGTGGACCGCCCGGTACAGCGACGGCTGCGCGTCGGCCTGTGCATGGACTCTCCCTTCACCCCGGCCACCGACACCGCGACCCGGCAGGCGGTGAACTCCGCTGCGGAATTACTTGAGTCCCTTGGCCACACCATCGAGCCGTACACACCGGCGGTGCTGCCCTCATTCAAGGTCGACTTCGAGGACTACTGGTCCTTCTTGGCCTTCGCCGTCGCCAAGGGCGGCCCCCGGTTGTTCGACGGGTTCGATGCCACCCGGCTGGACCCGCTGACGATCGGGCTCAGCCGCAGGTTCGTCAGGCGGTCGTACCGTACGCCGCTGTTCTTGGCGCGCCTGGCTGCGTCCGCCCGGGTGTATGAACGCGGATTCCTCGGTATCGACGCCGTGCTGACGCCGGTACTCACCCACACCACACCGCGGATCGGCTACCTCAGCCCGGACCAGGATGCGGACGTGCTGCTGGACAAACTCAGCTCGTACGTGGGATTCACCCCGGTACACAATGCCTCCGGCGCTCCGGCGATATCGCTTCCGCTCGGCTCAGATCCCGATGGCCTGCCCATCGGGGTGATGTTCAGCGGCCCACGGGGCAGCGAACGGACGCTACTCGAGCTGGCCCTGGAAATCGAGGAAGCACAACCCTTCTCAATGCTGGGCTAGTCGCTACTTCACGGGGCCCACGCACCATCAGCGACCGTGATGCCGGTCACAAATCATCAGTGTTGCAACAAAATTCGTACTCTCGACATGCGATCCACCGGTCCAGCCCCTACCGTCATTCGCATGCCGACGGCGTCGCACCGAGCGAGCGATATCTTGCGGAATCCGGCTTCACACCACCCGCGTGCCGCCGGCCTGCGCGCCCTCTTGGCCACGTGCCTGGTCGCGTCATTGGTCGTCACGGACACAGCGCCCGCCACACTGCGCGCGATCCCGCGCAACCTCCCGTCGACTCCCATTACGTTGACGGTGGAGTCCGGTTTCATATCGCTGACGTCGAGTTCGACACCACTGGGAGCCGAACATGGCGAATCCGATTCCTCACCGGTTTTGACGATCACCAAGCGGTCTACCGTCTCGCTGAATCCGGGCGTCAACGGCCAAGGCCTCGATGCGGTGATCCAGTCCGAATCCCTCACGGCACCTTCCCAAGCCGATAAGCCGACACCCGACAGCATTCCGGTCGTGCTGGTGCACGGCACTGCCGAGAATCAGAAGTACTGGGACGCGATGACGACCAGCCTGCACGATGCGGGCATGAAGGCCTTCACCTTCGAATACGGCCAGACGGGATTTCAGGGCCTCGTCGGGTCGATCGGGCAGAAGATCGGCCTGCGCGGCTTCGGTGATGTCGAGGTATCCACCCAGCAGCTCGCGGACGAAGTGGCGACGGTCCTGGACCGAACCGGCGCGGGCAAGGTCGACCTCGTGGGTCATTCCCAGGGCGGCCTGTTGATCAAGAATTTCGTGGCACAGGACAAGTCCGACAGAGTGGCCAATGTGGTGCAGTTGGCACCGTCCACCCATGGCACCACCTTCAGCGGGCTGGCTGACGTCATTGGTCCGGTGGGCAATTCGGTCAACATCAACGGCTGGAAACCCGTCAAGGACGCGATCTACTCGGCCGCCGGAACACTGGCCTGGCCGTCCCTGTCACAACAAACCGTGGGCAGCCGCTTCCTCGACAAGCTGAACAAGCTGCCCGACACCAAGCCCGGTGTCGACTACCTGGTGGTGAGCACCAAAGACGATATCGTCGCCACCCCCTACAAGGCTCAATTCATCACCGCGGCACCGGGTTCCACCGCGGTCAATATCGAAGCCCATTCGCTGCCCGGCGTACCGCGCGACGGGGTGGTCGACCACGGCCTGAACACCGGAGAAGTCATCTCGGCGGTGACTCGTTATCTCAAGTCCAGCCAATCGGCACAGCGTTCCGCCGATCAGGTGAAGGCCAATCCCGGCACGACGCTCACCAGGGACGGCGACACGACAACCGTGTCCGAGGGCGGCAAAGTCGTCGCGACCATCGACGGCCGGCCCACACCTGCAAAACAGAACGCTGCCAAGCCATCTCGCGCATCAACCGGCCAGGCACCGACCGGCACCACGGCTACCACCCCGTCCGGGGCGACCCTGGAGGTCGCGGGGCGCGATGTCACCGTGAAACGCAACGGCCAATCGGTCACGATCAGCGAAACCCACGGTGTGACGGTGGCCAACACCCCCACCGAACAGAAGCCAAGTACCAAGAAATCCCCGCCACCGGTTGCCGGTGAGACGAAGATAAAAGAGCCGGCGAACAAGCCCGAGGCCGACAAGAAGCCCACGGCGCCCAAGACCCCTGACATCACACCGAAGATCGGCATCGGCGCCAATGGCCTCACCGGCGGCAACGCGACCAAGACCGTCAATGGCAATTCCACCTCCACCGGTTCGTCGAGCAGCCTTGGTGGACAATCGTCTTCTGCCCCACACGGTCCCAGCTCGACCACCGGGGCAGGTGAAGGCAAGGCAGGAGAGAGCAAGACGGGACATTCGGACAGCGGTTCCGGCTCGCCCTCCCGCGATCACACGAAATCCGTCGCAGGGGCGGCGCACGAGCACACCGGCGGCGACTCCTAGCCCTGTGCCGAGATGACATTGGCGCGGGTCAATCGCCGGTCGACTCCCGCATAGATGTCATCTCGGCGTTGAGGAACGATCGCGCTGCCGCCTGCGCTGCTCCACCGGGTCCGGCACCGGTACCGCGGCGACCAGTGTGCGGGTGTACTGGGTGGACGGGTTGTGCAGGATCTGACCCCGCGGCCCCAGCTCTTCGAGGACTCCATGGCGCAGCACCGCGACCTCATCGGCCAGCCGGTCCACCACGGCCAGATCGTGGCTGATGAACAGGCAGGCGAATTGCCACTGGCGCTGTAGCTCCTCGAACAGGTCCAGCACCGCCGCCTGCACCGACACGTCCAGGGCACTGGTGGGTTCGTCCGCGACCAGCAGGTCCGGGCCCAGCGCCAGCGCGCGGGCCAGATTGGCACGCTGCCGCTGACCGCCCGAAAGCTCGTGTGGATAGCGGTTTTCGGTGCCGGCCGGAAGTTGCACCGCATCGATCAACTCCGCGACGCGGGCGAGGATCTTGTGTTGATCGCCGTATCGGTGCACCCGCATGGGCTCGGCGATGCAGTCGCCCACGCGCATCTTGGGATTCAGCGAGGTGGCCGGGTCCTGGAAGACGAACCCGAATTGGGCACGCAGCGGGCGAAGCTTGCGTTGACTCATCCCGACGAGCTCGTGCCCGAGCATCCGCACCGATCCCGAGGCGGGTTGCTGCAACGCGGCCACACACCTGCCGATGGTCGACTTTCCGGAGCCGGACTCCCCCACCAGTCCAAGGGTTTTACCCCGGCCGATGCTGAAGCTCACATCGTCCACCGCCCGGAAGGAGGAACGACCCAACAGGCCCGGGAACTCCACGACAAGGTTGGACACCTCCAGCACGGGCTCCGCGGGTCCCGCGTCCGCCGCCGCGTGTTCTGGGTCACCCTGACCCAGGTGCGGGACGGCATCCAACAACGCTCGGGTGTACTGCTCGGCCGGCTCGGCGAACAGCCTTTCCACTGGTGCTATCTCGACGACCTTGCCGTGTCTCATGACGACCACGCGATCGGCGATATCGGCGACGACCCCCATGTTGTGGGTGATGAGCACGATGGCACTGCCTAGACGGTCGCGCAGATCGCGCAGCAGTTCCAGTATTTCGGCCTGCACGGTGACGTCCAGCGCAGTGGTCGGTTCGTCGGCGATGATGACCCTCGGGTCGCAGGCGATGGCGATCGCGATGACCACGCGCTGTTTCTGGCCGCCGGACAGTTGATGCGGATAGCAGTCGTAACGGCGCTCCGGGTCGGGCAGCTGCACGAGCTTGAGCAATTCGATGACCCGGGCGCGGGCCTGGCTACGGCTCATCTCCGAGTGCGCACGCACGGCTTCGCTTACCTGGTACCCGATCGTGAACAGTGGATCCAGCGCCGCTCCGGGCTCCTGGAACACCATCGCGATGTCCTTGCCGCGCATGGCCGTCAGCTCGCGACCCGACAGCTTGGTGACGTCCCGACCGCCGAGCAGGACCGAACCGGTGATACGCGCGGTCTCCGGAAGCAGCCGGATCGCGGTGCGTGAGGACACCGACTTGCCCGAACCAGACTCCCCGACGACGGCCAGCACCTCGCCCGGTTTCACGTCGAACGACACGTCTTCGACCGCCGCCACCGGTCCGCTGTCGGTACTGAATGTCACCGACAGTGACTCGAACGACAACGCGGCAGGCACGTGCGTCTCGCTCATGCGTCACCTCGCCGGGTCCGCAGCAGTGGGTTGATGACTTCGTTGAGACTCTCGCCCACCAGCGTCATGCCCAGCACCACCAACACGATGGCCGTGCCCGGAAACACTCCCGTCCACCAAATACCGTTGGCCACATCCGATAAGGCCTTGTTCAGGTCATATCCCCACTCGGCGGCCTGCGTGGGTTCGATGCCGAAGCCCAGGAAGCCCAGGCCCGCCAGAGTCAGAATCGCCTCGGCACCGTTGAGGGTGACGATGACCGGCAGCGAGGACGTGACATTCGACAGGATGTGCCGGAACAGGATTCGTGAGGTGCTGGCACCGGTCACCCGGGCGGCATCGACGTACGGCTCCTGCTTGACACCCACGGTGGCATTGCGCACCACCCGGAAGTACTGCGGCACGAACACGGCCATGATGGCGATGGCTGCCGCGAGAATGCCTCCGCCGGTACTGGATTGCCCTCCGGTGACCGCGATGGACACCACGATCGCCAACAGCAGCGAAGGCATGGCGTACAGCGCGTCCGTCACCAACACCAATATGCGGTCCAGCCAGCCACCCAGGTACCCGGAGGTCAGGCCCAGCACCACTCCCACCGGCAGGGAGACCACCAGCGAGGTCACGATGACCAACAGCGCGGTCCGCGCACCGAACAGCACGCGCGAGAGCACATCTTCGCCGCGCACCGAGGTGCCAAACCAGTGCTGCCAGGACGGCGCCTGCTGCCGCACGAAATCGGCACCGTCCGAGGTGGTTTGCGAGAAGCCGTACGGGGCCAAGACGGGGGCAAGTACCGCGACGAAAATGAACCCGATGACGAGGACCAGCCCGGCCACCAGCGTGAACCGTTGCAGTCCATGGGTGGAACGCAGCAGGCCCGCACCCGGCAGCCCGCGCAATCGGCGACTCACGGACCCCCTGACCGGTGTTGTCATCAGAACCTCACCCTCGGGTCGATGAACGCGACCACCACGTCGATCACGAAACTCATCACCGCGACGATGATGGCGATCACGGTGACGATGCCTTGCACCGCGACGAAGTCGCGAGCCGAAAGATAGTGCGCGAGCTGTGAACCCAGTCCGTTCCATTCGAAGGCCGTCTCGGTCAGCACCGCCCCGGCGAGCAGCATCGCGATCTGCATGCCCATCACCGTCACCACCGGCACCAGCGAGTTTCGGAAGGCGTGCCGCCCCACGACGACCCTCTCCGGCAGCCCTCGGGCACGGGCCGCATCCACGTAGCCCGCGCGCAGCGTCTGCAACAAGTTGACCCGCACCAGCCGCAGGAACACCCCGGCCGTCAACAGCCCGAGAGCCAGCACCGGCAGGACCAGATGCTTGAGCGCGTCCACGAAATAGGCGCTGTTGCCGTACAACACCGTGTCCACCAACAGCAGGTGGGTGCGGTGCGGCATGGCGTCCAGCGCGATCTCGGTTCCCACGGTGCTGCGCCCCGAGGCGGGCAACCATCCCAGTTTCACCGAGAAGAACAGCTTGAGCAGGATCGCGACGAAGAACACCGGTGCCGCATAGAAGAAGACCGCAGCCAGCCGCAGGGACACGTCGGTCAGCTTGTCGCGGTGCGTTGCGGCCAGCCGTCCCAATGGGATTCCCACCAGCAGCGCCACCAGGATGGCGCCGACCGCGAGTTCCAGGGTGGCGGCGCCGTTGACGACGATGATGTCGGTGATCGAGCGCTTGTCCGTGAGCGTCTGCCCGAAGTCACCGCGCAGCACTCCGGTCAGGTACTCCCAGTACTGCGTCCAGATCGGACGGTCGAATCCGGCTTCGGCCTTGCGTTTGGCGATCTCCGCCGGGGTGAGCCGGCCTCCGGCCTGGGCGGTGATCGGGTCGCCGATACCGCGCATGAGCACGAACACCAGTGTCATCAGGATCCACGCGGTCGGGATGATGAGTGCCAGGCGCACTCCGAGGTAGCGCAGCAGCGTAGTGCTCATGCACTGCCGCCTGTCTTCCTCAGCGGCGTGAATTGGAACTTGAACGAGGGCCCCAGCTCGATCCCCTCGACGTTCTTCACGGACACCGCGATTTGCTTTCCGGTGAGCAGCGGCAGCGTCGAAATGTAGTCGCGCGCCATCAGATCCTGGATCTGTCCGATGATGCCCAATCGCTTGGCGCGGTCCGGTTCGGTGGTCTCCGCGGTGATGAGACGGGTGATCGTGTCGTTGGAGAAATGGTTCACCACCATGTTGTCGGGCATGAAAAACGGGGTCAGATAGTTGTCCGGGTCGGGGAAATCGGGGAACCAGCCGAACTGATACACGGGGTAGGAGTCCGATGACCGGCGCTCTTGGTAGGCGACCCACTCGGTGGACTGCAAATCCACCGAGAACAGGCCGGAAGATTCGAGCTGCCCCTTGACGGCCGCGTATTCCTCCGATGAGTTCGCGCCGTAGTGGTCCGGGTTGTATTGCAGGTTGATCTGGACCGGCAATGCGATATTGGCTTCCGCCAGGAATTTTCGAGCCAAATCGACATCGGGCTTGGCTCCGTACAGGCTCTTGAAGGACTCCACGGCACCCGGCATCGAATCGGGCACCACCGAGTAGGCCGGCGTGTATATCCCCTTGTATACATTGCGGGACAACGCCTCACGGTCAACCAGTGACGAGATGGCCTTGCGGATCGCGAGTTTCTGCGCGTCCGTGCCACCCGGCATGGTCTTGAGATTGAAAACGATGTACCGAAGCTCCCCGCCGGGACCCTCGTGCACGGCGAGGCGCGGGTTGACCCGCAGCGTCTCGATGTCGTTGGGCGAGAGGCTGCGGTAAGCCACGTCGATGGCCCGATTCTCGATGTCGATCTTGAGGTTTTCACCGCCGGTGTAGTACTTGATGCCGATCAGGTCCCACTGCGGCTTGCCCAGTCCGCCCACGTATCGGGGGTTGGTCCGCAGGCCGATCAGTTGATTCTTGCTGTGAGAGGTGATCGTGTACGGACCCGCGAAGGGCTCGGCCTTGGCGATCGCATCGTCGTCGAGCAGCCGATCGGGCGGAAAGACCTCTTCGTCGATGATGGGCCCGGCGTTGGTGGCCAGCACCTGAGGAAAGGTCTGGTCGTTGGGGAGCTTCAGCCGGAAGTCGACGGTCAGATCGTCGGGCGTCTCGATGCGATCGAGGTTCACCAACAAGGATTGTGGCCCGTTGGGATCGTTGATGACGCGCTCGCGGTCATACGAGAACTTCACATCCGAGGAGGTGAGCTTGTGCCCGTTGGCGAATACCGAGCCGGGCTTGAGGGTGCAGCTGTAGAGCGTGGGGTTCTTGAATCCGCACGACGCGGCCAGATCGGGTTTGAGGTCCCCGGTCCCCGGCGTGAAGTTCATCAGGAAGGGGTAAACCTGGTTCTCGACCTGGAACGACCCGTTGTCGTAGGCCCCCGCCGGATCGAGGGTGGACACGCGGTCGGTGGTGCCGACCGTGAGGTACTCGCCATCCACGGCTCCAGGTGGCCGCCCGACCCCACATCCGGCGACGAGCAGCACCAAAGTGACCGTCGCCAGTTTGCGCATCCGAAGAGTATGGCAACACTTGCCCCACCCTGCTGGGATGCGATGCAATAGATGTCACAAGGCCGACCAAGCGAGCGTTAGGTAGGTTGGTCGGGATGTCGCCGTCCGTGCGAATGCCCGGCGGTCTCCACACCTGAGCCATATGAGGGACAAAGAATGAAGACTGCCGTCACCGGAGCCGCCGGCTTCATTGGTACCAACCTAGTCAATCTGCTGGTGGACAACGGGCACGAAGTCGTCGCCATCGACCGCGCGGTGCCCAGTGCACCGGAGACCCGCGAGGCCGTGACCTGGGTTTCCGGCGATGTACTCGACCTGAACTCGATGACCAAGGCCCTCGACGGCGTCGAGGTCGTCTACCACTTGGTGGCCGTCATCACCCTCAAGCACGAGGATGAGCTGTGCTGGCGCATCAACACCGAGGGTGCCCGCACGGTTGCCCAGGCCGCCCTGGCGGTCGGTGCCCGCCGCATGGTGCATTGCAGTTCGATCGACTCCTACTCCAACAGCGTGGCGACCCTCGACGAGAACTCGCCCCGCTCGACAGGTGCCGACCTGCCCGTCTACCAACGCTCCAAGTGGGGTGGCGAGGTAGCCGTGCGCGAGACCATCGAGTCGGGCCTCGATGCCGTCATCGGCAATCCCACCGGCGTGTACGGCCCAGTGGATCTGCCCAACCTGTCGCGCATCAACCAACTGCTGTTCGACAGTGCGCGTGGCCGGCTACCCGCGATGGTCAACAGTGAGTACGACCTGGTGGATGCCCGCGATGTCGCGACCGGGCTGTACCTGGCCGGCGAGAAGGGACGCACCGGGGAGAACTACCTCCTCGGCGGACACATGGGCAGCCTCCTGCAGGTGTGCCGTCTGGCCGCACAGCATGTCGGCAAGCGCGGCCCGCTGTTCGCGTTGCCGATGGGGCTTCTCAACGCGGCCATTCCGATCATCGAGCCCATCGGCAAGCTGCTCAAGAACGATGCGTTGAGCCGCGCCGCCTTCAACAAGCTGACGGTGTCCCCCACCGCGGACATCACCAAGGCCCGTACCGAGCTGGGCTACGACCCACGCCCGATCGAGACCACTGTCACCGAGCTCGTCGACTTCTTCGTCGCCTCAGGACGCCTCTAGCCCAACCATCTCGGCACTCACGTGCCACAGCCCCGCGGCGGCGCCGTCATCGCGGGCCAATGGCGCGGGGTCCGGGAAGGTCAGCTGCCCCTTGACAAGTGACGCGTACAGGCGTCCCTCCGGCAGCGTCGCCGCGCCAATCGACAGATCTGCCAAGGCCTTTCCCGCGGTTTCGACGCGTCCGGGATAGAACGCCGGCCGCACCGTCGAGGCCAGCCGCAGCACCGGCCGCAATGCCCCGGTGATCGCCTGTGCGGACGTCGAATCCCCCACGAGGTTCGTTCCCAACGTCAGTCCGGGGTTGTAGGCGACCACGTCGATGCCACGGCGGGTGACCTCATCCGACCTCGCAAAGGATCGCGCAGTCAACAGATTGCACAACTTGGACGAGGCGTACGCCCGAATACCCGCCAAGCCGCTACCCGGTCTGGGGTAGGCCAGGCTCTCCGGATCCAGTGAGCGCGGGCCGAACGGGATGATCGCCGGGTCATGGGTATCGCTCGTGGTGATCAGCAGACGGCCGCCGTCGGCAAGGCTGGGCAACAGCAACCGGGCCAACAGATAGTGCGCCAGATGATTGACCGCGAAGGTGGTCTCGAAGCCGTCGACCGTCCGGTGGTTGGTATCCCGGAACTGTATCCCCGCGTTGAGCACCAACACATCGATCGGGGCGTCGCCAAGTTCGCGCCTGACTTCTTGGGCGAACTCCCTGACGCTGTCCAACGAGGCCAGGTCCAGCGGTAGCACCAAGGCACCTGGGACATCGCGGCCGGCCCCCCTCGCACCGACGATCAGTCGCGTATCAGGCCGTTCGGCAAGGAGTTTGGCGGCATGCGCGCCAAGCCCGGCAGTTGCGCCGGTCATGACGATGGTGGATTGGGGCACAACGGTCTCCCTTGAGGTTTATGATTAGTGGATAACTTACCGTCCGTAATATTATCAATTGTTAAGATTGGCCATGTCAAGCACAACAACACGAGAACTCCTCTTCGCCCTGCTCAAGGTGTCGAAAGCGGCGACGCAGTGGACCCAGTCGAACATCCCGACCGGCGGAGGCATGACCGTGCCACGCGCGACAGTGCTCGTCGGCCTGTCCACCCGCACCGACCCCATTGGGATGAGCGAACTCGGCGACTACCTGGGGATGTCACCGCGGAACATGACGGTGCTGATCGATGGACTCGAAAGAGAAGGGCTGGTTCGGCGCACCCCCCATGCGCGCGATCGCCGGATCACCTGCGTTGAAATCACCGACGCCGGCTCACAAGTCGCACAGGACCAGCTCGGGCCGTCCGAGCTGGCCTCGGCCTCGCTTTTCGACGACCTGGGCACGAAAGAGCAGGCCGAGCTCTTGCGACTACTGGGCAAGGTATCGGAATCGTTGCGGGCACGCGGAATTGACGTACCCCGGTATCGGGTCCGGTGAGACCAGCACGGGCAGTGCGCGATTCGGTCAAGAAAATCGACAGATCCAGTCATTGCCAATCTGAACAATGAGACCGGCCGGCCGTGCGCACAGGTGGCGCTGTCCACGCGGCCATGGCCGCCACGCGATACTTTCTCGGCGCTAATAGTTGAAACTGGCAACGTTCTGTACCAAGATCACTTGCTGGAATCTTGCTACAGGAGGTGCTGTGAGAGAGTGGTCGATCCCTGCCCGATGGGGCACTGCGGCCCTCGACTTGACGCGCGAGCAGGGTTGGGATGCCGCCGAAATGCTCGTCGCGGCAGGGATCTCACCGCGCTTCCTCGCCGGAGAACTCACCCAGATCTCCGTCGAGCAGCTCAGGATTCTCGTACACGACATATTCTCCCGCATAGAGGACGAGTCCTTCGGGGTGAGCGGTGTGCCGATCCCCCTCGGCACCACTCAAGTCCTCCTGTTCAGCCTGGCCTCCTGCGGCAACATCGACGCTGCCATCGTGCGATCGACCGCCTTTCGGGATGCGATTCCAGTGGTCCCCACCATGACCGTCACCAGGAGCGGTGACCTGGCCACGGTGGCCATCGATCTCTCATACCTGCAGATAACCGACATCACCGTCACCGAGTGGCTGTTGGCCCTCGCAATACGGGGAATGAGCTGGGCGACAATGCGCCGGATCCGCGCCCACCACGTCTGCTTTCCGCACCCCAGGCCGGACGGCGCCTCCGACTACCACCCGATGTTCAAGGCCCCTGCGGAATATGGCTGCGACACATTGAGTTTGGTTTTCGATGCCGAGCATCTGGACGCGCCGATCCTGCGTTCCGAGGAAGAAATCACGACGATCCGCGATCGGCCGGAAGAGATCATCTTCGGCTCGGGACGCTACGACCACCAACTGCCAGATCGAATCGGTAGGATCATCAAATCAGCTGTTGGGCAGCAGATCCCATCGGTCGACGAGATCGCTCGGACTCTGAGCATGACTCCGTCTTCACTACAGCGCACACTGCGCACCGAGTTCGGCACATCGGTGCGCGAGATCCGCGATACAACCCTGCGCGACGAAGCCATCAAAAGTCTCAAGATCGGGACCGAGACGCTCACGGATATATCGGCCCGCCTTGGCTTCTCCGAAGTCAGTGCATTCACCCGCGCGTTCCGGCGCTGGACCGGCGCCTCCCCGGCGCAATACCGAAACGATGCGCGTTCGGTCAAGTAATTCGACTGATTCGGTCATCGCACCCGTCACATTCGTCACATAGCCTCAGGCACAAGATCGGGCCAAGGGGGGAAAGTTTGCTATCTGCCGAGCGGCATTTTGAGATCGCCCGCAGACTGAACGAGATCTACACCATTGCCCACGTTGAAGTGCCAGGGGCCGACGATGTTCAAATAGGCAACCGCACCCCGCTGGTGTTCGCCAACACCCGACGCCGCGCCCGAGACTTTGTCGCCGGAGACACCTTCAGCTCACTTACCGGCATTGTCGGTGTGCTGACGCCCATCGAGTGGGAAGTCGTCGAGACGACCCCGAGGGATCAACTGCTCACCGCTCGCCGGGGCCGGTTCCAGGTTGTCTCGAAATGGATGCAAGGCGCAACCATCACCATTGTGCTCAACATCTACGAGGGTGAAACATCGGTATCCGCGGACCTTTTCGTACTGATCGACGAAGTCCTACTCTCCGGCGGGCTGCACCATTCCTTCATGGTGGCCGTCGAGCACAAAATCGACTCCGTCATCAGCATCGCCAAAAGACGCTTCGCTGTGCTGCAGGACGCGGTCGTCGATGAGAAGTACCCGCCCCAAGGGCCTAACCGCTAGCGCGCCTGGACGGATTCAGCACTGTCGGTCGACGTCTCCCGGGCTGTAGCCGCGAGCATGTTCTCGACCACGTTCTTGCCGAGAGCAGTTTCCTTGGGCAACTCGATCGGGTAGTTGCCGTCGAAGCACGCGCAGCACAACCGCGAGCGCGGTTCCTGGGTGGCCGCGACCATCCCCTCGGCCGAGATATAGCCCAACGTATCGGCACCAATCGCGGTGCGGACACCATCGAGCATCTCATCGTCCGACTCCACCGCGTTGGCGATAAGTTCTGCGGGAGAAGCGAAGTCGATGCCGTAGAAGCAAGGCCAGCGCACTGGTGGCGAGGCGATGCGCACATGCACCTCGGCGGCTCCCGCCTCGCGCAACATCCGGATCAGTGCCCGCTGGGTGTTACCACGAACGATCGAATCGTCCACCACCACGAGCCGCTTACCGCGGATCACCTCGCGGAGAGGGTTGAGCTTCAACCGAATACCGAGCTGACGGATGGTCTGCGAGGGTTGGATGAAGGTACGGCCCACATAGGCGTTCTTCATCAAGCCCTGTCCGTACGGAATACCCGATCCCTGCGCGTAGCCGACGGCCGCCGGAGTGCCGGACTCGGGAACGCCGATCACCAGGTCCGCGTCGACGGTGTGCTCGGCCGCCAGACGGCGCCCGATCTCCACGCGGGTGGAATGCACCGAGCGCCCGTCGAGCATGCTGTCGGGGCGTGCCAGATAGACGTATTCGAAGACACAGGTCTTCGGGGTCGCATTGGCGAACCGGCTGGAGCGCACCCCGTCGGCATCGATGGCCAGCAGCTCGCCGGGCTCGATGTCCCGGACAAACGAGGCGCCCACGATGTCCAGGGCGGCGGTCTCGGAGGCCACCACCCAACCGGTGTCGAGGCGGCCCAGGCACAGCGGCCGCACGCCGTACGGATCGCGCGCCGCGTACAACGTGTTCTCGTCGGCGAAGACCAGGCAAAACGCGCCACGCACGGTGGGCAGCAGCGCCATCGCGGCCTGCTCGAGAGTGGCGTCGGCAGCTCCGTGTGCCAGCAGCGCACCCATGATGTCCGAATCGGTGGTGGCCATGCCCGGGGTCTTCGGGTTGATCAGCCCCGCATCACGCGCCCGCTCGGTGAGTTCGGCGGTGTTGACCAGGTTCCCGTTGTGCCCCAGGGCGACTCCGGTGCCGGCTGCCGTGGTCCGGAACACCGGCTGGGCGTTCTCCCAGGTGACCGAGCCGGTGGTCGAGTAGCGGCAATGCCCAACCGCGACATGTCCCTGCATGGCGGCGAGGGTCTGCTCGTCGAACACCTGACTGACCAGGCCGAGATCCTTGAACACCACGATCTGGGAGCCATCGGCCACCGCGATACCGGCGGCTTCCTGGCCGCGGTGCTGCAGCGCGTACAGGCCGTAATAGGTGAGTTTTGCTACCTCTTCGCCGGGTGCCCAGACCCCGAATACGCCGCATTCTTCGCGTGGGTCGTTTTCCAGCTCGATTGGCTGTGCGGTCACTATGGCTGCTCCCTGGTGGGGGGTGGGTGACTGCTCCAGTCTACGGGGAAGGTTGCTGATTGGGGAATCGGCTGGCCCGGTCGCGTCGGTACCATCGCAAAAGTGACCCAGGCCACTGCTGCATCCACCTCGTGGCACCCGCTGACACGAGTCGTGTTCCGATTCTGCGTTGTCTACTTCGGGCTGTTCTGTCTGCTTTTCACCCAGATTCCGTACGCCCTGCTGGGCGTTGCCGGCCGGGTGATCGGAGGCCAAGCGGTGCTCGCGGCGATGTCCCTGTTGAACCCCGTCACGAGCTGGGTCGGCAGAAGTCTGTTCGGCGTGGACGCGGTGCTGCACGAGGACTCTGGAAGCGGCGACCAGGCCGCCATCTGGGTGTTCACGTTCTGCATCCTGGTCGTCGCGATGATGGCCACGGCGCTGTGGACCATGCTCGACCGCCATGTCTCCTCCTATCCCCGACTGCTGGCCTGGTTCACGCTGTTCCTGCGCATATGCCTGGGCGGGCAGATGCTCTTCTACGGATTCGCCAAGCTCATCCCCACCCAGATGCCGGGACCGACGTTGGCTCAGCTACTGCAGCCGTACGGCACCCTGAGTCCGGCCTCCGTGCTCTGGCTACAGGTCGGCAGCTCGTACCCCTACGAGATGGCTTTGGGCGCGGTGGAAGTCATCGCCGGGCTGCTGTTGTTCGTGCCCCGCACGGCAGTCCTGGGCACTGTGCTGAGTCTGGCCGGCATGGCCCAGGTCTTCCTGATGAACATGGCGTTCGACGTGCCCGTCAAACTGTTGTCCTTTCATCTGTTGCTGCTGAGCCTGGTCCTGCTCGCTCCCTACCTCAAACGTCTCGTCAATGTGTTTGTGCGGCAACGTTCCTGCGATCCGCTGACGCAACCGTCACTGTTCGTCGATCGCCGGCGCAATCGCCTCGCGGTCTGGCTTCAGGTCGCCCTGGGCGTCTGGGTCGCGCTGGGCGGCGTTTACGAGGGCTGGGTGACCTGGCACGAGTACGGGGGCGGCGCGCCCAAGTCACAGCTGTACGGCATGTGGTCGGTACAGGGGTTCTTCGTCGACGGAGTGTTCGTACCGCCCTATGCCACGGACAGGAATCGTTGGCAAGCAATCGTTTTCGACCGACCGGGGATGGCCACCTACCAGCACATGAACGGCAATCTCACGGCCGTCCTAGCCGAATTCCGGGGCGGCCACCTGCTGCTCACCAATGCCTCGGATGACACCGACGGAAAGGTCGGGAGACAGCCGCCATTCGCCGACCTCACTTACAGCCAGCCGAATGTCGACGCGCTGATGCTCGGCGGGAGGATGTACGAACAACCGGTGACGATCATGCTGAAACGAATGGACCCAAACAGCTTCCCGCTGCGCAACCGCGGGTTCCACTGGGTGCAGGAGTACCCGTTCTTCCGCTAGTGCAGCGGCACCAGTGGCAGCCAGTCGGCGATCTCGCCGGCACGTGATCCGGATACGGTGACGGCGCGCTCGGCAGTGGCTTGATCCAGGGTCAGCAGCCCCGTCGCCAGCAGCAGCCAGGTGCGCGGCGTGGTCTCCACGACATTTGGTGGGGTTCCGCGCGTGTGGCGTGGCCCCGGGATGCATTGCACCGCAACGAATGGAGGGACCCGTACTTCCACGGAGGCTCCGGGCGCATCAGCGGCAAGAGTGCGTGCGGTGAACCGGACGGCATCGGCAAGGGCGCCGCGCGGCGGCTCCCCGACCTGCGGGTCGCGCAACCACTCGGCCACCGCGAGCACAGCCGCTCGGGTCGATGCGGCATCGGGGACGCGAGCTGGCATGCCCGCCAGCCTATCTGGGGCGCTTAGGCCCCGTTGCACACTCCGGAATCGCGGATGGTGTTCCCGTAGACGTTGGCCGTGGCGATATTGGCGTTGATCACCCCAGACGGCAGCTGCTGTTTGATCTTGTCGCTGATCTGGGTGAACTGGAACCACAGGTGGTAGAAGGAGTCGCCGTTGTACAGCGGCGAGTACTGACTCTGATCCGGATAGTTGGTGATGTACAGCGCGTGCACCCGGGGATCCAGGAACGCCGCCGACTGATCCAGATTGGCGGTCACCACATTGCCGACGGCGTCCGAACCCGACGCGGCCCATACGTCGTGGTGGTCGCGCAGGTAGTTCTGGAATCCGTACACCGAGCCCATCAGGGTGTCGTACTGCGCGTTGAACCACTGACACGAATCGCGCATCGCGGTGAATTGCTCATCGTTGGCCCGGCTCTGCCACATGTTGTAGGGGAACACAGAGGTGTCCGGTGACCAGTCCGAGGGGTACGGAACGAACACGGGCAGCGACGCGCCCTGTCCGGAGTCGGCGGCTGCGGGTGCGGCCAGCGCCAACCCGGCAGCGATCATCATGCCTGCCAGTGCTGCGCCGGCCCTGCTCATCCAGTTCGAGGCCATCCGTGCAGTATTCCGCCGAATGTCGAATTTTGGTATCAGTTGCTCGCACTTTCTCGCCGTGAGTCGACATTGCGCCGCGCGACACACAGAGCGGCCACCGCACCGGCCTCGTTGAGCGCGAGGTGGGCCAGCACCGGCGAGGCAAGGCTCCCCGATCGTTCCCGCAACCAACCCAACAGCCCGCCGAACAACGCGGTGACCAGCACTGTCCCGGGTACTGAGTCACCTGCAGCGCGGGCGGGCCGGATATGGGCGAACCCGAACGCCACGGCCTGGACCACGACGCCCAGAGCGCGGTCAAATGCCTCGACGGCCATCGGTTGCAGCACGCCGCGGAAGGCGAGTTCCTCCGACCACACGGTGCCCACCGGAATGTGCAAACCCAACCACACCGCGGGATGAAGGTCGATATCGCGCTGACGCATCGAGGTGCGCACCGGCTTCAGCGCCGGCGACGCACCGACGGCAACCGCGACGACCGACGCGGCGACCCCGCCGAGCCGCATACCCACCCCCAGCTGCGGGTGCCGCAGACCCAGGGGAGTCCCCACCGTCGCCGCGAGTGCGGTACTCGCGCCCGCGCCGATCAATGGCCGCCAGCGCTGCGGGAACCGTTCCAGCACCGCCGGCCATGCCACGAGCACGACGGCCAGAGCCACGGCGCGAACACGGGAGCTCACGTGTCGGGGCCGTCGAGCGACGCGGTGTCGTCCAGAGCCTTCCGGATGCGTTCGGTGTCCTGTGGGGTCCAGCCATCCGGCGGGGCGATGGCGGCCCAACCGTTGACCGACGAGATGCCGTAGTTATGGCCGTGCCCATCGGGCACCCCGACGGCGTTGGCCAGGTCGGCGGCCACTTGCCAGAAGGTGACGATCGGATACCAGCGCATGGCCGCGGACCGATCGCCCACCGGCGCCTCCTTGAGCCAATCCGGTTCGCTGAACAGCAGATCGGTGGACCACCAGGTCACGGGGTCCGACGGATGCTGCACGAACAACACCCTCGGGTTCTGCCATGGCGGTTTGGCCAGCGCATCGATGTCGGGACCTATCGCGAAACGGGCCGTGAATCCGCTGTCGTACACTGGGAGCGCTTCTAGCGTGCCCCGATCACGCTTGGACACCAGCTCGTTCCAGATCTGACTGAAGTTCGGCGGACCGGTCCACAACACCCCGTCGACCCCCGCCGCGCGAATATCACCCAGACCGTCGAATGCGCCTTGTCCCGCAAAGGAGCCCAGACTTTCGCCGTAGATCAGCAACTTGGGCCGGTGACCCACCGGCTGTTGTGCCCAACGCTTCTGGACGGTGTCGACCAACAACCTGCCCGAGGCCAGTGCCTTCTTCTTGTCGGCCAGGAACGAGATCCAGCTGGGCAGGAACGAGTACTGGGTGGCGACGATCGCGGTGTCCCCGTTGTACATCAGCTCGATGCCGCGGGCGGCGGCAGGTGTCACCCAACCGGTACCGGTAGTCGGGACGATGATCAGCGCCTTACGCTCGAAAGCCTTGGTGCGCTCCAATTCCCGCACCAGGATGTCGACACGCTCCTCGGCGGTATCGGCCGTCTCCAGCCCCGCGTACACGCGAATGGGTTCCTTGGCCTGGCGACCGTTCACCTTGGTCAGCTCGTCGGCATGCAAGCCCCCGGAAACGAAATTGCGCCCCTCGTAGCCGAGGCTTTCCCATGAGGCCAGCGAGGCCGGACTCCCCGAACGCTCGGGTTGGATGGGCTGCTCCACCCCGGCCCGCGTGGTGTCGTTATGCGGGCCGAATGAGGCATTCGCGGCGGAGAAGAACCCGCGTACCAACACACCGTTGAACAACATGATCGTCAACACGGCCACGATGGCGGTGCCGATGAGCAGTGACACTTCCTGGCTCAGGCGCAGACGACGGATCAGGAATCGCGCCAGTAGCCGAACCAGGTCACGCAGTATCCGGGCCACCGAAATAAACAGCGCCCCTACGGCAATCGAGACGAGGAAGGCCTTTGAGTACTCCATCGTCGTCGGCCCTTGCGTGTCCATGAGCGCCGCGATCTGACGCTGCCAGCGGGCGGCGGGCACGATCATGGCCAGCGAGCACACCGCCCCGAGTACCACCACTCCGAGCTTGGCGGTCACCATCACGCGATCGCGCAGCGGCCACCATTTCTGCTGGCGCAGCCAGAAACGCAACACCAGCTTGGACAGCGCGACACCGATGCCGTAACCGATCGCCGCGGTCGCGCCGCCGATCAGCCCCTGGAACAACCAGGTGCGCGGCATCAGCGACGGCGTCAGCGACAGGCAGAAGAACAAGGCGCCGAAGGCGATTCCGCAGAAATCCAGCCGCAGCAGATTCCACGCCCAGGCCACCAAGGGGTGCCGATTCTCGAAATGCTCCTCGAGCTCCTGGAATGCCAGCCAACTGCGGCCGATCCAGTCATCGGGATCGACGGTGCTTGTCGTGACAGGGACTCCAGGAGTCTCGCTCATCCGAACAATCCGGGCAGCACACCTTCGTGAACCTCGCGCAGCTCCGCCAGGGTGACCGAGAACTGTCCCTGCACCTCAACGGAATCCGAACCCTGATCGACAACGCCGATACGCACGGCCGGGAGCTGCCGCGCCTCGCACATCGACATGAACCTGCTCTCCTCGGTGCGCGGGACCGCGACCAGCACGCGCCCGGCGGATTCGGAGAACAACGCCACGAAGGGATCCGCTCCCTCGGGAAGCAGGATGCGGCAACCGGTTTCACCGGCCAGCGCCGATTCGACGACGGCCTGGATGAGTCCACCCTCGGACAGGTCGTGAGCGGCGGACACCAGCCCGTCACGCGATGCGGCGGTGAGGACCTGTGCCAGTAGCTGCTCGCGGGCCAGGTCGACCTTCGGCGGTGTACCGCCCAGGTGATCGTGCGCCACCTGCGCCCAGATGGAACCGTCGAATTCGTCGGCGGTGTCACCGAGCAGAATCAGCGTTTCCCCGGGCTCGGCCCCGAATCCCGTGGGGATGCGCCGGTTCACGTCGTCGATCACACCCAGCACCCCGACCACCGGGGTGGGCAGAATGGGGGTGGTACCGGTCTGGTTGTAGAAGCTGACATTGCCCCCTGTGACCGGGATGCCCAGTGTCACACAGCCATCGGCGAGGCCGCGGACGGCCTCGGAGAACTGCCACATGACGCCCGGGTCCTCCGGTGAGCCGAAGTTCAGGCAGTTGGTCACCGCGACCGGGGTAGCACCGGAGGCCGCCACATTGCGGTACGCCTCCGCGAGCGCCAGCTGGGCGCCGTTGTAGGGGTCGAGCACCGTGTATCTACCGGAAGCATCGGTAGCCAAAGCGATTCCACGACCGGTCTGCTCATCCACCCGGATCACGCCGGAGTCGGCATGCTCGGCAAGCACGGTGTTTCCACGCACATATCGGTCGTACTGCTCGGTGATGAAGGCACGGCTGCACAAATGCGGGCTGCCGATCATGTCGAGCAACGTCTGCCGCAGTTCCCCGGCGGTGGCCGGGCGCGCCAAACCGGCTGCACTGTCGGCGATCAACGCGTCCTGGGTGTCGGGACGAGCCACCGGACGCTGGTAGACGGGACCCTCGTGGGCGACGGTCCGCGGCGGCACGTCGACCACCGTCTCGCCGTGCCAGGTGATCCGCAGTCGCTCACCGTCGGTGACCTCACCGATGACGGTGGCCAGCACGTCCCACTTGCGGCACACCGCCATGAAGGCGTCCACGTTCTCCGGGGTCACCACCGCGCACATGCGCTCCTGCGACTCGCTGGAGAGCACCTCGGCCGGGGTCATACCGGTGGCGCGCAGCGGCACCTTGTCCAGGTCGATGTGCATGCCGCCGTCTCCGGCCGATGCCAGTTCCGATGTAGCGCAAGACAGTCCGGCACCACCGAGGTCCTGGATACCGACGACCAGATGCGCCGCGTACAGCTCAAGGCAGCACTCGATGAGCACCTTCTCGGTGAACGGGTCACCCACCTGGACGCTGGGAAGTTTCTTGCGCGAGGCTCCGTCGGCCTCGTCGCCGCCGAAGGTCTCCGAGGCCAGCACCGAAACGCCGCCGATGCCGTCGAGCCCGGTGCGCGCGCCGAACAAGATGATCTTGTTGCCTGCGCCGGAAGCGAAGGCAAGATGCAGATCTTCCTTGCGCAACACACCGGCACACAGCGCGTTCACCAACGGATTACCCGCGTACGAGGCATCGAACACCGTCTCGCCGCCGATGTTCGGCAGGCCCAGCGAGTTTCCGTAGCCGCCGATGCCGCGCACCACGCCGTCGAAGACGCGGCGGGTGTCGGGAGCGTCGGCCGCACCGAAGCGCAGCTGATCCATGACGGCGATCGGGCGGGCGCCCATGGCCATGATGTCGCGGACGATGCCGCCCACACCGGTCGCGGCGCCCTGGTAGGGCTCGACATACGACGGGTGGTTGTGCGACTCGACCTTGAAGGTGACCGCCCAGCCATCGCCGATGTCCACCACACCGGCGTTCTCGCCGATCCCGGCGAGCATCGCCGAGCGCATCTCCTCGGTGGTGGTCTGCCCGAAGTAGCGCAGGTGCACCTTGGAGGATTTGTACGAGCAGTGTTCGCTCCACATCACCGAGTACATGGCCAACTCGGCGTCCGTGGGACGGCGGCCAAGAATCTCGCGGATGCGGGCGTACTCGTCGTCCTTCAGCCCAAGTTCAGCGAATGGCTGCGGGTGATCGGGGGTGGCTGCTGCGTTATCGACCGTGTCAACCCGTGAAGTCACGAACAGATTCTATATGTGGTCGATGCAGGCCTGGACAAACGCTCCTGGCGCATACTGGGCGCTGTGACATGGGGGCGCGGAGGTACCTGGGCAGTGATTGCCGTGGCAGTGCTTCTGGTGGGGACCGGATGCGCGCCGCAACGCACCGACGAGTCGCAACAGATCTCCACGGAGATCCGCGCACTGCCCGGCGTCACGCAGACCACTCACGACTACTTCAACGTCTTCACCAAGGGCCAACGGTTCGGCGTGACGGTCACGGTATCTCCCGCCGCGACCGCTGACCAGCTGGCGGCGATCTGGGAGTTGTTCACCAAGCGCGTGCGTGAGGTGGGGTTCAGTCAGCACGATGTGACCCTGACGGTGGTGGCACCCTGCACAACCCCAGACCCTTCGTCCGACTGCAGCAAGGTCACCTCGGCCGTCGATGCCGATGCCAAACATCAAAACCGGCCGCCCTTTGCCGATTGGGTACGCCTGCGGCAATTGGCCCACATCGGGGGTGTCGACATCTCGACGGCCTACTCCGGTCCCGCACCGCGCGTCACGGTGGATGTCGCGGTGACGAGCAGTCAGCCGGGCAGGCCTGCCGACCACCGGGACATCACGGCGGCCTTTCGTCAGATCGCCGGCGACTTCGCGGCCCTGTCTGACGCCGGGTGGCATGTCGGACCGGCCTCCGGCGCCTACCCGGCCCTGAGCACAGAGCAGGGCTTTCCCGATATCAGCGCGGTCGCTCTGTGGGAACGACTCAACGCGCTCGCCCCGACATCCTCACGGTTTACCTCACGCTCGGCGCACAAGGATCAGAAAGACGTCCAATACTCGACCGCGCGGCACTACCTGAACACCACCTACGCCGAAGTGCCCACCGCAGCAGAAGCACAGCTGCGTGGCATCGCGCTTCAACAGCTAGAGCTGCTGAAGCAGTTCGGGCAGCCTGGCATCTACGAATTGCACGGGAACAAGACCAGTGTCACCGTGTGGCTGGGCGGCTGTATGGGCGAGATGCCCCCATCGCAACGCAGTTCCGCAGTCGAAGCGGAGATGCGGGAGAAGTTCGAGAGCTGCCCGCGCTAGCCGATCAACACCTTCAACAGCTCACGGCGGCGCAGGATCATCGCCGCCCAGATCAGCAGTCCGAAGCCGATCGCGAAAATGACCGGGAACCACGCTTCCTCGTGCATGTCGATGGTGACCGCGCCACCCAGGTAGGCCGTCAACCCGATCGCGCCGAGCACCGATGTCCGCGGGATGGCCCACACGATGGTGCACGCCAACAACACCCAGCCGATGAGCGCGGTCTGATACGGCGGAAAGCCCAGTTCCTCGGTGGCCTTGCGGACGACCTCTGCCCCGAAGATCTTCGGCAGCGCATCGAACAGCAGGAACAACAGGATGATGCCGCTCAGTGCGATACCGATCTTCTCCGGCGAGGATTTCTCGCTGAATGTGGATGTGACGGACATGAGATTCCTTTCTCGAAATCCCCGATGGAACAACTCTAGGAAGACTGACCGACAGATCCCACGGAATTCATCGGACATTCCGAGGGGATGGGTCACGATCTGGCATAGGGTCGCCCCATGACCGTCACGATCGTCGCCAAGCAGCCCCTCGTCGCCGCCTTGGCGGCCGAATGGGCAGCGCTGGACGAGTTGGGCGCCACCCTGACCGACGACCAATGGGCCGCACCATCGGTGCTTCCGGGATGGACCGTCAAGGATGTGATCGCGCATGTGGTGGGCACCGAACGTCTGCTCTCGGGCGACCCGATCCCCAGCACCGACGAGGCCGTCGCCGGTCTTGCGCACGTGCACAATCCCGTCGGCGTCCTCAACGAACGGTGGCTCACCTACTACCGCAAGCTGCCGCCGGTCGCGGTGATGAACGACTTGCGCACCGTGACCAGTGCCCGGCTGGCCGTCCTCGAAGGCCTGACCCAGGAACAGTTCAACGCCGAGACCGCCACCCCTGTGGGGCCGGAAAGCTACGGCAGATTTATGCAGATTCGCGATTTCGACTGCTGGATGCACGAATTGGATGTGCGCGACAGCCTCGGTCTGCCGGCGCCGACGGATCCGGTGACCGCGACGCCCGCGCTCACCGAGCTAACCAACGCACTGCCCTTCCTCGTCGGCAAGCGCGCCGGCGCACCGCAAGGCAGCCGGATCCGCTTTGTTCTCACCGGAATTGGCGCACAAACCGTCAACATCGAGATTCCCGACCGAGCCCGTATCGTCTCATCGCTCTCCGATGTGCCGCACGTGACGCTCACCACCGACACCTGCGAGTTCGCCCGCCATCTGGGTGGACGGGCCAGTGCGAACCGCGATGGATTCACGCTCGACGGCGACCCCGACCTGGGATGGAAGATCATCGCCAACCTGCGCTTCACGATGTAGCAGGAAGCTCCAGAAACGCCTGCAGTGCATCGGAATACATCGGCACGTCGTGCGCGCCCATCAACTCGCGTATCGAGTGCATGGCGAGGGTGGCAGCTCCCACGTCCACGGTGACCATGCCGGTGTGTGACGCCGCGAAGGGACCGATGGTCGAGCCGCACTGCATGTCTGCCCGATGTTCGTATCGTTGGAAAGGAACACCGGCACGCTCACATGCCAGGGCGAAGGTCGCCGTACCCCGGCCGTCGGTGGCGTAACGGACGTTCGGATGAATTTTGATCACCGGTCCGGCATTGACGGCGATCTGGTGACCCGGTTCGTGCCGATCCGGATAGTTCGGGTGGGTCGCGTGCGCCATATCGGCCGACACCATCAGCGAGGCGGCTGCATGTCTCAGAAAATCCTCTCGGGTTCCGTTGCTGGACAATACTATCCGCTCCAGCACCGTCGACAGCAGATCCGAGTGCGCACCGTGATCGGAAACCGAGCCGATCTCCTCGTGGTCGAAGAGCGCAAGCACCGTAGTCGAGCTGGATTCGGCGGCCAGGAATGCCTCCAAGCCGGCATAGCAACTGGCCTGGTTGTCCAAACGGGGAGCACTGACCAGGCTTTCATCGGGACCGATCAGCGCCGCCGCGGTCAGATCGTGTGCCATCAGATCGCGCCCCAGGACATCGGCCGGGGCGACGCCCAGCTGCTCGGCGATGTACTCGGCGAAGCCGTGTTCACCGCTCCACACCGAGTTCACATGCCACTGCGGGTCGATCACCCATTTCTTGCGCTCCTCGGCGCTCACCATGTGAATCGCCAGATTCGGCACGCGAAGGATCGGCTGGTCGATGCGAATCAGTGTGGACCGCACCGCATCCCCGTCGCGCACCAGCACCCGACCGGACAAACCCAGGTCACGATCCAGCCAGGTCTGCACCCAGGCGCCGCCGTAGGGCTCCAGCGCCACCATGGGCCACCCCGCTTGCACACGGTCGGCGTTGGCCTTCACCCGCAGATTCGGACTGTCCGTGTGCGCACCGATTACCCGAAAGGCGTCCGCATCGCCGCCGCGCCAGGCCACGATCGATCCCGACCGCACCGTGAAGTAGTCACCGGAGTGTCCCGGCCAGCGCTGCGCCTCGAACAACTCGGTGAAGCCCTCCCGGCGCAGGCGCTGCGCCACCGTGTCCACGGCGTGGAACGGAGACGGCGAGGCGTCGATGAATTGGCACAGCCCTGTAGCGGTCGCGGTCACGCTTCCCATGATGGCTGACCGGATTCAGTCTAGGGTCGAAGCGTGCCCGATCCCGTCCCACAAGCCGTCCTGGAACCGCTGTCCTCGTCAGCCATATTCCTCGTGGTGACCGTCAACGAGGGCTCCGAGCAGGCGATTCATGACGCTCTGCCCGAGCTGTCCGGACTGGCGAAGGCCATCGGGTTCCGCGACCCGGCGCGCCGATTGTCGCTGGTCACCGCAATCGGATCGGATGCCTGGGATCGACTCTTCTCCGGCCCGCGCCCGCTGCGGCTGTCGCCGTTCCAGGAGGTGCGCGGGGACCGACATGTCGCACCGTCCACGCCCGGCGACCTGTTGTTTCATATCCGCGCCTCCACCATGGACCGGTGTTTCGAACTGGCCACCCGCATCATCAGCGCCCTGGCGGGCGCGGTGACCGTCGCGGACGAGGTACACGGCTTCCAATACTTCGACAACCGCGACCTCCTGGGATTTGTCGACGGCACCGAAAATCCCGACGGCGACGAGGCCGCCTCGGCCGCCCTGGTCGGCGCCGAGGACCCCGATTTCGTCGGCGGCAGTTACGTGCACGTGCAGAAGTACCTGCACAACATGGCGGCCTGGAGCGCCCTGACCGTCAACGAGCAGGAGAAGGTGATCGGGCGCACCAAACTCGACGACATCGAATTCGACGATGCCGTCAAACCGCCGAATTCGCATGTGGCACTGAACGTCATCGAGGACGAAGAAGGCAACGAGCTGCAGATCCTCCGGCGGAACATGCCCTTCGGAGAGCTCGGAAAGGCCGAATTCGGTACGTATTACATCGCGTACTCGCGCACCCCGGATGTCACGGAACGCATGCTGCACAACATGTTTGTCGGCGACCCGGTGGGGAACACCGACCGCATCCTGGATTTCTCCACCGCGGTGACCGGTGGGTTGTTCTTCGCCCCGTCGGCCGACTTCCTCGACGCACCACCGCCGCTACCCACCCATACGGCCACGAAATCCACCCAATACCCAGGGTCCCTATCGATCGGCAGCCTGAAAGGAACGTCGTCATGAACAACCTGTACCGCGAACTCGCCCCCATCACGGACGAGGCATGGGCAGAGATCGAAACCGAGGCCAGCCGAACATTCAAGCGCCATATCGCAGGCCGCCGGGTCGTCGACGTCAGCGAGCCGGGCGGTCCCACCAGCGCGGCGGTGAGCACCGGGCACCTGGTGGACGTGGCGGCGCCCGCCGAAGGCGTGCAGGCCCACCTGCGAGAAAGTAAACCGCTTGTGCGGCTGCGGGTTCCGTTCACCATCAGCCGTTCGGCCATCGACGATGTGGAGCGCGGCTCGCAGGACTCCGACTGGGATCCGGTCAAGGAGGCCGCCAAGAAGCTGGCCTTCGCCGAAGACCGCGCGATCTTCGAGGGCTACCCCGCCGCGTCGATCGTCGGCATCCGGGAGTCCAGCTCCAACCCCGAACTCAAGCTGCCCGCCGATGTCCGCGAGTATCCCGACATCGTCGCGCAGGCGCTCTCTGAGCTGCGACTGGCCGGTGTCGACGGCCCGTATTCGGTGCTGCTGTCGGCCGAGGAGTACACCAAGGTCAGCGAGGCCTCCGATCGCGGGTACCCGATCCGAGAGCACCTCCGCCGGCTCGTCACCGGGGAGATCCTCTGGGCACCGGCGATCGATGGCGCGTTCGTGCTGAGCTGCCGCGGCGGCGACTTCGACCTGCAACTGGGCACCGATGTCACGATCGGCTACCTGTCCCATGACGCCGACAGCGTGCAGCTGTACCTGCAGGAGACCTTGACGTTCCTGAGCTACACCGCCGAGGCGTCGGTCGCGCTGCTGCCCTAGGCGAGCCCGGCCTCTGGACACACGCTTACGCTCACCTTTGAGCGACAAGACAATTCGTCATCCTGCTGGTCGCTCGAAGGTGGGCAACGGGAAGATCAAGCGGCCTGGAGTTTCCCGATCGCCGAATGCACCACCTGGTCGAGTCTGGCCCGCCCCTCCCCCGCATCCCACGCGAACGATCGCACCACAACCAGCAGCCCACGAACTCGTACCCAGGTCACCAGCTGACCCGGAATCTCCTGGTCCATGTCGGGAAGCCGCATCAGCGCCGTGACCGACGGATATGGCGCCGTATTCGGGCCGGGCGCGGAGGAAACCTGCATCGACGCGGTGCCCGTCTGCAGGGTGTTGAAGCCCTGTGCCGGGGCAATGGACCTGGCCCAGCCGATCATGTCGACCCCGGGGTTCTCCTTGCCGTACAGGACATCGACCGATTCCGTGCAGCGCGACAACGCTTGCAAACGAACCACAAAGTTGACCTTGCCGCCATTCGCGTCGCCGGCCTGGTAACACAACTGGTCACCACTACTGGTTGCGCCGGCGAGATCGTCCTTCTCCACCTTCCAGTCGGCCGGGATGGCGTCGTCTGGAAGTAGAGACATCAACTCGGAGCTTGGCTTGTCGGCCAGACTGCTCTCTGCTTTGGCCGGGCCCGCGAACCCGCCAAGCGTGACCACAACCGACGCGACAAGCGCCGCACCCCACCTGTTGACCCTTGCTGACCGCCCCATGAACATGCTCCCTCCTCAATTGCCGGGAGCATAGCTGGAGGAGGTTCAATAGGCATAACTGCAGTGGCATCGCCCGGTATTTCAGCAGCTGAAAGCTTTGCCATTGCCCATCAGGGGGTGAGCGGTTACATCGGGCAGCATGACACCACGTCGCAGCACGAGGGCGAAGGGTGCGGCGGGTATGCCGAATAGGCAGCAAATACCGACCGAGGACGGCGACTTAGGCAGTGAGCACGGCGTCGAGCGCCGAGTAGAAGATGCCGAGCCCGTCGTCGCTGGGCCCGGTCAGCGGCTCCGTCGCGTGCTCCGGGTGCGGCATGAGCCCCACGACGCGGCCGTTGGCCGAGGCGATGCCGGCGATGTCGCGCATCGAGCCGTTCGGGTTCTCCCGGTAGCGGAAGACCACCCGCCCCTCGCCCTCAAGCTCGTCGAGCACCTCGTCGGAGGCCACATAGCGACCCTCACCGGATTTCAGCGGCACCAGGATGTCGGCGCCCTGCTCGTATCGAGACGACCACGCGGTGCTGTTGGCGTCGACGCCCAGCCACACATCGCGGCACACGAAGTGCAGACCGGCGTTGCGCGTCAGGGCGCCCGGCAACAGCCCGGCCTCGCACAACACCTGGAAACCATTGCAAATACCCAGGATTGGCAGTCCCTGTGCGGCGGCGTCGACCACCGAGCGCATCACGGGGGCGAACCGTGCGATGGCCCCGGCGCGCAAGTAGTCACCATAGGAGAAACCACCCGGAACGATCACCGCGTCGACGGACTTCAGGTCGGCATCGTCATGCCACAGCGAGACCGCCTCGGCACCGGAGAGCCGCACCGCCCGCGCGGCGTCCACGTCATCGAGGGTGCCGGGGAAGGTGATGACACCGATGCGGGCGCTCACGACTCGCGCACCACTTCCCAGTCCTCGATGACGGTGTTGGCGAGCAGGGCTTCGGCGATCGACTCCAACGCGTCGTCGGAGATATCGCCGTCGAACTCAAGTTCAAAGCGCTTGCCCTGTCGGACGTCTGCCACATTGGCATAGCCGAGGCGGGATAGCGCGCCCACGATGGCTTGTCCCTGCGGGTCCAGGATCTCGGGTTTCGGCATGACGTTTACGACGACTCGGGCCACGGCCTGACTTTACCGTGTGTGCCCGGACACATCCCGCCTAGACTCCCCTCATGCAGCTGACCCACTTCGGGCATTCGTGCCTGCTGGCTGATTTCGGGAACACCACCCTGCTGTTCGATCCCGGCAACTTCTCGCACGGATTCGAGGGAATCACCGGTCTGTCGGCCATCCTGATCACCCATCAGCATCCCGACCACGTGGACCTTCAGCGGCTGCCCGCGCTGGTCGACGCGAATCCGGGGGCCGCGCTCTACGCGGATCCGATGACCGCGGCGCAGCTCGGTGAGCCCTGGCAGGCGGTGCACGCCGGTGACAGCTTCACCGTCGCCGAGCTGACCGTGCGCGGGGTCGGCGGGCAGCATGCGGTGATCCATCCGGAAATCCCGCTGATCGACAACACCTCGTATCTGATCGGCGACGGCGAGCATGCCGCGCGGCTCATGCATCCGGGCGATGCGCTCTTCGCCCCGGGCGAGGATGTCGACGTGCTGGCCCTGCCTGCCGCGGCGCCGTGGATGAAGGTGTCGGAGGCAATCGAGTACCTGCGCGCCGTGCATCCCGCCCGCGCGGTACCGATTCACCAGGGCATCCTGCAGGAAGCCGCATACCCGTTCTTCTACACACGTTTTCGCGAGATGTCCGATGCCGACTTCCAGGTGCTGCCACACGAGGACGCGGTGCAGTTCTGACCCCTTCCGGCATCGACACGCCGTCTCGTGGCGAACATGTGCGATACGAATCCTGCGTAATGCGGCGTGTCGACGGAATAAGGGTTAGCCGATGTCTTCGGCGGCGCCCCGGCCCGCGGCCCGTCCACTGAAGATGCAGCCACCCAGGAACGTGCCCTCCAGCGCGCGATAGCCGTGCACGCCGCCGCCGCCGAACCCGGCGACCTCACCGGCCGCATACAAACCTTCGAAGCAGCTTCCGTCGGCACGCAGAACGCGTGAGTCGAGGTCGGTCTCCAGCCCGCCCAACGTCTTTCGCGTCAGGATGTGCAGCTTGACCGCGATGAGCGGACCCGCCGCGGGATCGGTGAGCCGGTGCGGTGCCACCACCCGGACGAGCCTGTCGGCGAGGTAGCCCCGCGCGGCGCGGATGGCGGCGATCTGCGGATCCTTGCCAAACGGGTTGGCCACCTCGCGGTCGCGCGCCGTCACCTGCTGGGCGATGGTCGCGTAGTCCAGCGGCGTGACGTCCGGCAGCGCGTTCATCTTGGCGACGAGATCGGGCAGATTGGTGGCGCTGACGAAGTCGACGCCCTTGTCGACGAACGCCTGCACGGGCGCAGGCGCACCCGCCTTACCGCGCCGCAAAACCCCGCGCACATCCTTGCCCGTCAGGTCGGGATTTTGTTCCTGCCCCGAGAGCGCGAATTCCTTGGCGATGATCCGCGCGTTCAAGATGAACCACGAATAATCCTGTCCACTGCGACAGATGTGCTCCAGCGTGCCCAGGGTGTCGAAGCCGGGAAACAGGGGCGCCGGAACCCGAGACCCGTTGGCGTCCAACCAGAGCGATGACGGACCGGGCAGAATGCGGATCCCATGACCCGGCCAGATCGGATCGTAGTTGGTGATGCCCTCGGTGTAGTGCCACATGCGGTCACGGTTGATGAGATGGGCGCCCGCGGCGACGGAAATCCCGAGCATGCGGCCGTCGACATGGGCAGGTACGCCCGTCAACAGCTGGGAGGGAACACGACCCAGCCGCTCGGGCCAGTTCGCCCGCACCAGATCATGATTTGCGCCGATTCCGCCACTGGTCACGATCACGGCCTGGGCACGAAACTCGAATTCCTCCAATGCGGTTCGCGAAGAAGCGACACCACGCACGGCGGTCGACGGCTCCAGCACCCGACCGCGGACGCCCACGGCGGCACCCTGATCGACGATCAGCTCGTCGACCTGATGCCGGTAGGCGATGCGTACCTGGCCGCGGTCGACGGCGGCCAACACCCGCCGCGCGAAGATTTCCACCAGGCCCGGACCGGTACCCCAGGTGATGTGGAACCGCGGGACAGAGTTGCCCGGCCCCAGTGCATCCTTGCCGCCGCGCTCGGCCCAAGCCACCACAGGAAAAGTCTGTAATCCCCTGGCACGTAACCAGCTTCGCTTCTCCCCCGCCGCGAAATCCACGTATGCGTGCGCCCATTGGCGCGGCCAGTGGTCCTCCGGCCGGTCGAATCCGGCGGTGCCGAGCCAGTCCTGCAGGGCCAATTCATGGGAATCCTTGATCCCCAGGCGGCGCTGTTCGGGGCTGTTGACAAAGAACAGGCCACCGAACGACCAATAGGCCTGACCGCCCAGATTGGCGGCGTTTTCCTGCTCGACGATGATGACGCTCTTGCCACGATCCACCAATTCGCAGGTCGCTACCAACCCTGCCAAACCCGCGCCCACGACAATGACATCGGTACTCGTGTCACCCACCGGTTCACCGTAGCGGGGACGATTGACGATTAAAAGGTCCAACTTCCTTGCGGTGAAAGCACAAAGCCATGGCCATACTGCCCTTTGACGGTGCCGACGGGGAGCTAGTAAGAGGCTCTACCGCACCCGAAGGATCGCGGACACAAGCCCACACCTAGGGGATACAGCAAAACATTAAACTCTAAGCTACGCTGTGCAATACCTGCTTGGGCAACCACTCGTAGACACCCGGTGCCGACCCGTGCAGCAGCGCGAGATCGATGGCGTCGATCATCGCCTGGCGGGGGCCGGGCTTACGCAAGTGCTTCGCCGAGATGGCCACCCGCACCACACCGTCACGACGGGCAGTGCGCGCCGCCGACAGCACCAGCATCCGGCACCACCACGGCTCGGAGAGAAATCCCTCGCCGATACCCAGCACCCGCGCGCGCACCGAGGTGCCGCGTACCAGGTCGGTGATCTCGGAGAGCCCGATGTTCAAGCGGAAACCGTTGCGCGGCAACATCTCAATGGCACCGGTGGAGGCCATCCAACCGGGCGCGGCGAACAGTCGCGTGCGCAACCCGGTCTGCTCCATCACGCGGTCTGCTGCCATCAGACGCAGGTTGGCCTCATGCCCGGGCAGGGCGGCGAACTCCTCGCGGCGCTTCTTGGTCGCGGCCTGGTCGTAGCCGTGCAAGACGATCGCATCGCCCCGTGAGCGCCGCGCGGCCAGCCAATCGACCGTTGGCTGGTCCTCGACCAGTCGGTACTTGCCCTTCAATCGAGGAGCCACCAAGAACGACAGCGGGATCGACCGCTTGTCCATTTCCTCAGTGAACACAGCGATCTCGTCGAGAGTGCGGTCGCAGATTCCCGATACCGATACCAGCAGCTGTCCTGCCATGCCGCCAGTGTGGCAACGTCAGATGTACGCAAGGTGTCAGACACCCCGCATCGAAAAGAACGCTCGAGCACCACGCCGAAGGCGCTACCCCAGCTCCTTCTCGATGGCCGCGATCACCTCGGGAGCGTCCGGCACCGTCGTCGGCCGGAATCTGTTGGTCACCGAGCCATCCCGTGCGATCAAGAACTTCTCGAAGTTCCACTGCACGTCCCCGGCGGCGCCCGTGGCATCCGCGGTCTTGGTGAGCTCGACGTACAGCGGATGCCTGCTCTCGCCGTTGACGTCGGTCTTCTCCAGCAGCGGGAAACTCACGCCGTAGGTGGTGGAACAGAACGTCTGAATTTCTTCCGCCGTGCCCGGCTCCTGGCCCATGAACTGGTTACAGGGCACCCCGAGCACCGTCAAACCGCGGTCGGCGTAGTCGGTGGCCAGCTTCTCCAATGCCGCGTACTGCGGGGTCAGGCCGCATTTGGACGCGACGTTGACCACCAGCACGGCGCGGCCGGCGTATTCGGACAGTGACAGCTCCGAGCCGTCCAGGGCGGTCAACGGGATGGAGGCGAGATCGGTCATGCCGACCACGGTACCGGTGGTGCAATGGTTGACTGTTCGGACATTACGCAACGTTGCGGGAGGTTTTTTATGAGCGAGGAGGACGAATTCTCCTCTGGCCGCAGTGCCCTGCGGATCGCGTCGGTGGCTGCGTTGGGAGGGCTCCTCTTCGGATACGACAGCGCCGTCATCAACGGCGCGGTACAGGCAGTTCAGGACCAGTTCGCCATCCGTGACGCCGAGTTGGGGTTCGCGGTCGCCTCGGCGCTCCTGGGTGCTGCCCTCGGCGCCATGACGGCCGGACGCGTCGCGGACCGGATCGGACGGGTGGCGGTCATGAAGATCGCTGCCGCCCTGTTCCTGCTGAGCGCGGTGGGCGCCGGGCTGTCACCGAACATCGAGCTGCTCGTCGTCTTCCGCGTGATCGGCGGTGTGGGGGTGGGCGTGGCGTCGCTCATCGCGCCGGCGTACATCGCCGAGACCTCCCCGTCGAACATCCGCGGCCGGCTGGGTTCCCTGCAGCAACTGGCGATCGTCACGGGAATCTTCCTGTCGCTGACCGTCGACTGGCTACTGGCGCATCTCGCCGGCGGCTCCCGCGGCGAACTGTGGCTGGGGCTGCCCGCCTGGCGCTGGATGTTTCTGGCGATGGCGCTACCGGCACTGGTCTATGGGGCGCTGGCCTTCACCATCCCGGAGTCGCCCCGTTACCTCGTTGCCACGCATCGCATTCCCGAAGCGCGCACGGTGCTCAGGACGCTTCTCGGACAGAAGAACCTGGACATCACGATCACCAGGATTCAAGAGACACTCGATCAGAGCACCGCGCCCTCGTGGCGCGATCTGCGCAAGCCCTCCGGCGGCTTGTACGCCATCGTGTGGGTTGGTGTGGCGCTAGCGGTGTTTCAGCAGTTGGTGGGCATCAACGTGATCTTCTACTACTCCAATGTGCTGTGGCAGGCCGTCGGATTCGGCGAGAGTTCGTCCTTCACCATCACGGTCATCACCTCGATCACGAACATCGCCACCACACTGGTGGCCATCGCCCTGATCGACCGGGTAGGCCGCAAGCCCTTGTTGCTCATCGGTTCTGCGGGGATGGCCGCGACCCTGGGCACCATGGCGATCGTCTTCAGTTCCGCTGCCATGGTGGACGGCAAGCCACACCTGGGGCCCGTGGCCGGTCCGGTTGCGCTGGTCGCCGCCAACCTGTTTGTGGTGGCGTTCGGAATGTCCTGGGGTCCGGTGGTCTGGGTGCTGCTCGGCGAGATCTTCCCCAACCGGATCCGCGCCGCCGCCATGGGTGTGGCCACGGCGGGGAACTGGGCCGCCAACTGGCTGGTGACCGTCAGCTTCCCCGCGCTGCGCGACTCATTGGGAATTGCCTACGGGTTCTACGCCATCTGCGCGGTGCTGTCCCTGGTGTTCGTGGCTCGGTGGGTGAACGAAACCAAGGGCCGAACACTGGAGGACATGGATTCGGTCATCAGCTGAACAGCTGACCGGACCGTACCGAGGCGATCACTCCACCGTCGACCAACAGATCGGTCCCGGTAATGTAGGACGCCTCGGGCCCGAGCAGGAATGCGGTGACCGCCGCGATATCGTCGGAGGTGCCGATCCGTCTGGACGCCGAACCCTCGATCAGCGCCTTCGTGACGGCGCCTGTCTCCGAGGCCAGTTCCTGGTGCCCCATCTTGGTGGACACCACGCCCGGACTTATCGAGTTGATGCGGGCTCCGCGCGAACCCCAGTGGCGAGCGGCCGAACGCACACGAATGTGGTTGGCACGCTTGGATAATTGGTATGCCACCGCCGGATACTCGATGCTCGCGACGTATGGCAGGGCGAGCAGATCCTCGGCGCCGACGGTGGCCAGTTCCCGTTCTTGGTCGGCGCTCAGTTCCATCGGCATGTGGCCCGCCATGCTGGCGATCACCACACCCGCTCCACCCGCGGCGATGATCGTGCCGAACTCCTCCAACACCAGGGCAACCCCGACCAGATCGACTGCCAGGATCGCCGACGCCGGCGCCTGCGCCGGCGAAAGGCCGGCGGTGTGCGCCACCTGAGTGACTCGGCCCAGCGCCGCTGCGGCCGCCACGAGCTCCGAGACCGACTCCCGTGAGGAGACATCGACACGGTGCCCGATGACGTTGTGCCCGTCGGCCTTCAGCTCAGCGACGACCGCCTGTAGCCCCTGCTCGTTGTAGTCGGCGAGCAGAAGGGTCTTGCCGAGGCCCTGACGACGCGCGATGACCTTGCCCATGCCGCCGACACCGGTGACGACGACGACCTCATCAGACATCTGACTTCCCTCCCTCGGCACCGAGGACACCGAGCACCCAGGCGAACTGGAAGGCGGTTTCCTTCCAGCGTTCGTAACGTCCACTGATGCCGCCGTGCCCGGCCGTCATCTCGGTGCGCAGCAGGATGGGGCGCTCGCCGGTGGTGGTGTGTCGCAGCTCTGCGACCCATTTGGCGGGTTCGACGTACAGCACCCGCGAGTCATGCAGCGAGGTCATCGCGAGGATGGTGGGGTACGCGGTCGCGCGGATGTTCTCGTACGGCGAGTAGGACTTGATGTACTCGTAGACATCCTTGTCTTCCAAGGGGTTTCCCCATTCGTCCCACTCGGTGACGGTGAGCGGCAGCGACGGATCGCAGATGGTGGTGACGGGGTCCACGAAAGGAACCTGTGCCAACACCCCGGCGAAAAGCTCGGGCGCCAGATTCACCGCCGCGCCCACCAGCAGGCCGCCCGCGCTGCCTCCCCAGGCCACCAGTCGATCCGGCAGTGCGACGCCGGCATCCACCAAGTGTCTTGCCGCCGCGACGAAGTCGGTGAAGCTGTGCTTCTTGTGCAGCATCTTGCCGTCCTCGTACCAGAGACGACCCATCTCGCCACCGCCGCGGACGTGGGCGATGACGAAGACCACTCCCCTGTCCAACAGCGAGAGCCTTCCGATGCTGAACTGCGGGTCCTCGCACATCTCGTAGGCGCCGTACCCGTACAACACAGTTGGGCACGGTGACTGAACGTCCCTGCGGTGCACCACCGAGAGCGGTATCCGGGTCCCGTCCTCGGCGACCGCCCATTCGCGCCGCTCGACATATTCCTCGCGGCGGTAACCACCCAGAACCGGCTGCTCCTTGAGCAGCCTGCGCTCCCCGGTATGAACGTCAAGGTCGTAGACCCGCGTCGGGGTGATGAAGGAGGTGCAGCCCACCCGCAGCAGCGGCGAGTTCCATTCAGGGTTGTCTCCCAGGCCCGACAGCATGAGTTCGGAGTCGAACTCCACCTCCTGGGGCGCGCCGTAGCCGTCGGACGTGATCGGCCATACCTGAATGCGCGGCAGCGCTTCCCGGCGATAACCGATCACGAAACGTTCGGCGAACGCCTCCACACCATCGAGCCGCACATCGTCGCGGTGCGGGATCAGGGTACGAGCCAGCGCCGGGTCGGCGGGCCCTTCCGCCACCGCGGCGAACGGCAGGTCAGCAAGCGCGAAGTTCACCGCGCCGTCGTTGTGTAGGACGAGAAGCCGATCCTCGCCACCCACCACGATGTGATCGACGGTGTATTCGACACCGGTGCGGCGCAACCAGACCGGCGAGAAGCTCGCGGCAGGATCGGCGGCGTCGCCGATCAAGATCTCGGAGGTGACCGAGGAATGCACGCTGATGGCGACAAGGCGGTCGCTGCGGGTGCGACCCACGCCGATCCAAAATCGCTCGTCGGGCTCCGAAAAGACCTCGACAGGTTCGGCACCGCTGCCCAGCGTGTACCTGCGAATGGCATAGGGCCGGAACGCTTCATCGATCACTGGGTAGTACAGGGTGCGGCTGTCCATCGCCCACGTGGCACCCGCACCGATATCGGCGATCTCGTCCGGGTACATCTCGCCAGTACGCAGGTCCTTGAACCGCAGTGTGTACATCTCGTGGCCGACGACGTCTACCGAGTAGGCCAGGGTATTGCCGTCCGGGCTGACGGTCGCGGCACCGAGGGAAAAGAAGTCGTGGCCCTCAGCTTCGAGGTTCCCGTCGAGCAGGATCTGCTCCCCGGGAACATCATGATCCAGAGTCGGCGGCGTCCAATCGTCCGGATCGCCTATCGGGCAACGGCAATGAACCCCGTACTGCTTGCCCTCGAAGCTCCGGGCGTAATACCACCATCGGCCCATCCGCGTGGGGATCGAAAGGTCCGTCTCCTTGGTGCGCGACTTGATCTCACCGAAGATGCTGGTGCGCAAACCTTCCAGGTGTCCGAGTTGGTCGTCGACGTAGGCGTTCTCGGCCTCCAGGTGCGCGATGACCGCGGGACTTTCCTTCTCCCGCATCCATTCATACGGGTCGACGAAGGTATCCCCGTGATACTCGCGGAGAGTTTCGATGCGGTTCGCGGTGGGCGGGCGTACCGGCCCGCTCACGCCGACGGGCCGATCCAATCGGCGAAGCTCAGCCCCGAAATACGTTCATATGCCTCGATATAACGTTCGCGAGTGGCAACCGCCACCGCATCGGGCAAGGGCGGCGGCGGAGTATCCGACGCACGATCCCATCCCGATTCCGGCCCGGTGAGCCAATTGCGCACGAACTGCTTGTCGAAGCTGTCCTGCACCACACCGGCCTGATAGTTGGCGGCATCCCAGTAGCGGGAAGAGTCAGGGGTGAACACCTCGTCGGCCAGCACCAGGGTGCCCTCGATGTCGACACCGAATTCGAACTTGGTGTCGGCCAGAATGATTCCCTTGTGCAGCGCGTGGGCCGCTGCCCGGGTGTAGATCTTGATGGTCTCGTCGCGCAGCTGGTTGGCACGCACGCCGCCCACCAGATCCACCACCGCCGCGAAGTCCACGTTCATATCGTGCTCACCGATCTCGGCCTTGGTGGCCGGGGTGAACAACGGCGGATCCAGACGGCTGGCCTCGCCGAGCCCCTGCGGCAGCACATGGCCGCACACCGCACCGGTGCGCTGGTAATCCAGCAGTCCTGATCCGGTGAGGTATCCACGCGCCACACACTCGACGGGAAGCATGTCGAGCCGCCGCACGAGCAGCGCCCTACCCAATACCTCGTCGGGAATGCGCGGGTCGTCGGGCGGGCCGGCCAGATGATTCGGCACGGTCAACAGCCCGAAGAAGAACACACTCATCGCGGTGAGGATGCGCCCCTTGTCAGGTATCGGCGTATCGAGCACGAAATCGAATGCGGAAATTCGGTCGGTGGCGACGAACAACAGGTGCTCGTCGTCGACTCGGTACAGCTCACGGACCTTTCCGCTGGCCACATGCTGGTAATCGGACAGCGAAGGACGCATCGTGCCATCCTACGATTCATGCGATTCCTGCCCTACTCGACCCGACCGGGACGGTTGCTCGGTCAGTTGTTCAGCGACGTAGCGGTCGCGATCTGGACCACGATCTGGGTGTTCGTCGGACTTGCTGTGCACGCGGCGGTGGCCACGATCGCCGAGGTTGGCCGTCAGGTGAAGGACGGCGCCGACGGTATTTCGGACAATCTGAACTCCGCCGGCGACAGCGCGCACAGGATTCCGTTGGTGGGCGACAAGGTGGGTGGACCGCTGCGCGCCGCCAGCGAGGCGGCCGCCGATCTGGCCGGCGCCGGCCACAACCTGGACACCACCGCGACCTGGCTGGCGATCGTGTTGGCGATTGCCGTCGCCGCACCGCCTATCCTGGCATTCGCGGGCCCCTGGATCTTTTTGCGGATCAGGTTCTTTCGCCGCAAGCTGGTGGCGGTACAGCTGGCGGCCACGCCCGCCGGTGAGCAGCTGTTGGCGCTGCGGGCGCTAGCCAACCGACCATTGAAGAAGCTGGCGGTGGTCACCCCGGATCCGGTCGCGGCGTGGCGCTCACAGAACATCCCCGCGATACGCGGCCTGGCCGCCATCGAATTGAAAGCCTCGGGCATCAGCGCGCCGCGCACCTGGCGCCGAGATGACACTCAGGCCGGCGGTTCCACCTAAACGCCCGCATAGACGTCATCTCGCCGTGAGGACCATGTGACGAATAGGTCACCGGATCACGCAGCACCTCAAGGGTTTCCGCATAGGTGGCCACCGACCAGAAGCCCTCGTTGTCGGGGGTGTTCTCGGTGGGCTCGTACCAGTACACCGGCGCCTCGCGCCGATGTAGCGCGAACAGGCCGTGAGGGAACCCGCCGGCGAAGTTGTCCAGGTCGGTCAGGTCCACCCCATCGAGGCCCATGGTTTACAGAATCGCACCCGGGTTGTACGCAGCGGCTTCAGGGTAGGCATCGACGAGTTCGGAGACCGCGGCGACCACCCGATCCACCTGATCGGCGGCAGCTCCGGTGAAGGAGGCCCGGTCGGCGAGCGCGGCCTCCAAGGCATCGGTGTCCAACGGCAGCCGCGGATCGTCGGCCAGCAGACCCAAAAGATTTGGCTCCGCACCCTTTTCACGCATGGCGAGCGCCGTCGCGACGGCGTGCTCCTTGATGACCTCGTGGGCTTCCTCGCGGCCGACTCCGGCACGCACCGCCGCCATCAGCACCTTGGTGGTCGCCAGGAACGGCAGGTAACGGCGCAGCTCACGGTCGATCACCGCCGGATACGCACCGAACTCGTCGAGCACAGTCAGAAAGGTCTCGATCATCCCGTCGATGGCGAAGAAGGCGTCGGGCAGCGCCACACGGCGCACCACCGAACAGAACACATCGCCTTCGTTCCATTGCGCGCCAGCCAGTTCCGCAGCCATGGAACCGTATCCGCGCAGGATCACCTGCAGACCGTTGACGCGTTCGCAGCTGCGGGTGTTCATCTTGTGCGGCATCGCCGAGCTGCCCACCTGCCCGGGTGCGAAGCCCTCGGTGACCAGCTCGTGCCCGGCCATCAGCCGGATGGTGTGCGCCAGCGAGGACGGACCGGCGCCGAGCTGCACCAGCGCCGACACCACATCGTGGTCCAGCGAGCGCGGGTACACCTGGCCGACGCTGGTCAGGGTCGTGGAAAAGCCGAGGAAGCCCGCAACACGCTCCTCCAACTCGGCCAGCTTCGCGGTATCCCCGTCCAGCAGATCCAGCATGTCCTGCCCGGTGCCCATCGGGCCCTTGATCCCGCGCAGCGGGTAGCGATCGAGGAGCTCCCGCAGCCGGGTCAACGCGATCAGCGTCTCATCGGCCGCCGAGGCGAACCGCTTACCCAGTGTGGTTGCCTGCGCGGCCACGTTGTGACTGCGCCCGGCCATCACCACGTCCCGGTACTCGACGGCATGACGGGCAAGCCGCGCCGCCACCGCGACACCATGGGCGTGCACGTACTCCAGCGAACGGCGGATCTGCAGCTGCTCCACGTTCTCGGTGAGATCGCGGCTGGTCATGCCCTTGTGGATCTGCTCATGCCCGGCCAGCGCGTTGAACTCCTCGATGCGGGCTTTCACATCGTGACGGGTGACACGCTCGCGGGCCGCGATCGAATCCAGGTCGACGTTCTCGACCACACGCTCGTAGTCCTCGATGACACCGTCGGGAACATCGATGCCCAGATCGCGTTGCGCACGCAGCACCGCGATCCACAACTGGCGCTCCAGCACCACCTTTGACTGCGGTGACCACAGCGCAGCCATGGTGCCGCTCGCGTACCGAGATGCCAGAACGTTAGGGATTTGCACGACTAGAGTCTATGGGGGCGGATAAACACTCTTCGCCCAACAGGCTCATCGGCCTAAATCGACTCCGCCAGCTGCTCTGCTTCCAGGGGAGCAAGCACGTCGATGACGTCCACCAACATGGCCGTCGCCGTTGCCTGCGGACTGGTCGCGGCCTCGGTGAGCGCTCCCACCATCGCCCCGTCGACCGTCGAAATCAGCACCGCGACATGGTCGTTGTCGATAGACCGACCAGACCGGCGCACCACCTGGGCCACGGCGTCGTCGCGTTGTTCGCGCAGCCGCTGCTGCACCTCGCGCAGTTCTGGGTGGCGGCTACAGGCCAGTTCACGCTCGTATCGCGAGACCAGCTGTTCCCCGCCGCCGAAGTCCGGCGTACCGAACAGCAGGTCCACGACGGCCTCTGCGGTGGCCGCGGCCCCGCGGCGCCGGTACTGCACCAACGACAGCCGTTCCTGGATCTGTTCCAGCTCATGGGTGCCCGCATGCTCGACGGCGCGCGCGATGAGGTCCTCCAGCGAGGAGAAATAGTAGGTGGTCGATGCCAGAGGCAGCCCCGCGCGCTGCGCGACCGCGCGGTGCCGTACCGCATCAATACCATTGTCCCGCAAGAGGTCAGCGGCAGCACTGATCAACGCCCGCCGCCGCCGTTCCCCCTTGGGAGTGGCCTGCGGACGGTGCACGGCGCTCCCGTCGGGGAACACCTCCGTCTGCTGCCTGACTGTCACGCCATGTCATGCTGCCAGCAGCGACGCGTCCCCACGGGCGTTTTGCGCTATCTCATGCAAGCAGTTGGCGTCAGCCCTGCCCAGTCATGACCCCAGCCTCCGTAATGCCTCCTCGATCGCGTCCGAACTTCCCGCGAAGCTCATCCGGATGGTGCGGTGGCCGTGCACGGTGTCGAAGTCGATACCGGGCGCTATCGCTACCCCCGTGCGCGCCAACAAGTCCGCACACCAGTGTTCGGCGTTATCGGTCAGATGCTCGATATCGGCATACGCATAGAACGCGCCGTCGGGCGGGGCGATCTTGGTGATACCCACGGACTCGAGGCCGTCGATGAGCAGTGTTCGGTTCGCCGCATACCGGCGTACGTGCCCGTCGAGCTCGGCGCGCGCCTCGGTGCTGAACGCCGCCAGCGCGCCGTATTGGGAGACCGCCGGCGGACAGATCGTGAAGTTGGACGACAACCGGTCGACGGCACGCAAGAACCTGCGCGGCACCAGCATCCAGCCCAGTCGCCAGCCCGTCATCGAGAAATACTTGGACACCGAGCCCATCACGACCGCTTCGCGACTGAATTCCCATGCACTGGAGGTCTTTTGGTCCCCATAGGACAAACCGTGGTAGATCTCGTCGGAGATCAGCAGGGTGCCATTGGCCTCGCACCACAACGCGATGGCCTCCAGCTCGGTCGCATCGATGATGGTGCCGGTGGGGTTGGCAGGGCTGGCCACGATGAGTCCGGCGGGGGCCCGGCCGTCTGCCTGCAAAACAGCCTCCAGCATCGCCACCGTCGGCTGATAGCGCGTCTGGAGCCCGCAGTCGATTTCGACAACCCGACACCCCAGTGCAGCAAGACAATTGCGATACGCGGGGTATCCGGGCCGGGCCATCACCACGGTGTCCCCCACATCGAAGGCGGCCAGGAACAGCAGCGTGAATCCGCCCGAGGACCCCGTGGTGACGACGACGTCGTCCGCGCTTACCTCGATACCGGAACGCTCGTGGTGGTACTCGGCGATCGCCGCACGCAGTTCGGGCAGTCCGAGTGTTTCGGTATAGCCCAGCACCTGCGTGCCGAGCGCCTCCCGCACCGCGTCGAGGACCACCGCGGGCGCACCCGTCGACGGCTGCCCGGCGGCCAGGGAAATCATGTCCCCGTGCGTACGTTGACGCGCGGATGCCGCCGTCAGCACATCCATGACGTAGAACGGCGGAACGTCCGATCGACGCGAGAGACCTACCACGGCTGCGACGGTAGCGGACCCGCCCGGCATGATGGTCGACATGCGTGATCTGTCCCGACGCTCACTACTCAAGCTCGGCGCCGCCACCGGTGCCGGCGCCGCACTGCTCGGAAGCGGGGCTTTCCCGGCCCGTGCCGACGGTGCCATCGCCGCCGGTTCGTTTGTCTCGGCGGCGCGCGGCGGGGTCCGCACCGAATGGCGTATCGCCCGGCCACCAGGCGTGACCGGACCCATCCGGCCCATCATCGCGCTGCACGGCAAGGGTCAGACGGCTGCCGGTGTGATGGAGGGCGGGGTGGAGAACATGCTGGCGCAGGCGGTGGCCGCGGGCGCCAAACCGTTCGCCCTGGCCAGTGTCGACGGCGGTGGCGGCTACTGGCACAAGCGGGCCTCGGGTGAAGATTCCGGCGCCATGGTGCTGAGCGAATTCATCCCACTGCTGGCCGAACAGGGACTGGATACCTCGCGCGTCGCGTTCCTGGGATGGTCGATGGGCGGGTACGGCGCCATGCTGCTGGGCTCGCGTCTGGGCGCGGGCCGCACCGCCGCGATCACCGCCGTCAGCCCGGCGCTGTGGACCTCCTCGGGTGCGGCCGCCCCGGGCGCCTTCGACGGTGCCGAGGACTACGCCGCCAACTCGGTATGGGGGCTCGCCGCGCTGAACTCCATCCCGTTGCGCATCGACTGCGGCGACAGCGATCCGTTCTACAGCGCCACCAAGCAGTTCATCGCCCAGCTTCCGACGCCTCCCGCGGGCGGGTTCAGCCCCGGCGGTCACGACGGTTCCTTCTGGAGCTCGCAAATCGGCGCGGAACTGGCATGGATGTCACCGATACTCACCGCATAGGTCAGCTGCCCAAGAAGCTGGCAGGGCTCTCGTTCCCGATGAACGGGTAGCCAACAACCTCGACGGGTTTGCCATCCGCTGGCATTATCGAGCGGGTGACCGAAATGAGTCGACGTCGCCTGCTGCAACTGGGCACCGCGCTCGGAGCAGGCGCCGCGCTTCTCCCCTCTCTCGCGGCACCCGCCCGAGCCGCCGCCGATGTCACCAGCGGGTCCTTCATCTCCCAGGCCCGGGGAGGCGTTCCCACCGGATGGAAGGTAGCCAGACCCCCGGGAGTCGACTGGCCGGTACGACCGGTGATCATGTTGCACGGCCGGGACGAGAACGCCGACCGCACCATCTACTGGGGCTATGAGCGGATGCTCGGCGACTTGGTGGCGGCGGGGGCCCCGCCCTTCGCCGTCGCCGCGATCGACGGCGGCAACAGCTACTGGCATCCGCACGAGAACGGCGACGACCCCGGAGCCATGATCATCGACGAGTTCCTGCCGATGCTCGCGGAGCAGGAAGGGCTCGACATTTCTCGCGTCGCCTTCATGGGATGGTCCGCGGGCGGTTACGGCGCCCTCCTCAACGCCGCTCGTCTCGGCGGGCCCCGCACGGCAGCCGTCGCCGCCGTGAGCCCCTCGATATGGCTGTCCTACCCCGAGGCCACTGCCGACGCCTTTGACAACGAGGAAAACTGGGACCAGAACACGGTTTTCGGGCTTCCTCAGCTCAACAGTATGCCGGTGTGGGTGTCATCCGGCTACGACGACAGGTTCTACACCGCCAGTAAGGTTTTCGCCGAGCAGCTGGCGGCACCGCCGGCCGGAGAGTTCGGTCCGGGCGCGCACGAGGGCGGGTATTGGCTGTCGCAGGTGCCGCTCGCACTGGGCTGGATCGCGCCAATTCTGGCTGGGTAGCTCCCCCTCGTCATCCCCCTAGATGCTGATGCGCCCCTCGGCGGCGGCCAGTCCGATATCGCTACGGAAGTGGCTGCCCGGCAACCGAATCGCCTCGATCTTGGCGTAGGCATCGGCACGTGCGGCCTCCAGATCAGCACCGGTACCGACGACGGACAGCACACGTCCGCCGGACGACACCACGGCGCCATCCTCACGGCGGGCGGTGCCGGCATGCAGCACGCCCTCGGCCTCGGAGCCGGTGATCACGTCGCCGGTGCGCGGACGCAGCGGGTAGTTCTCCGCAGCCAGCACCACGGTGACGGCGCTGCCGTCCTGCCAGCGCAGCGCGCCGAAGTCCTGCAGCGTCCCGGTGGCAGCGGCATTCAACAGTTGCCCCAACGGCGACTCCAGCAGAGCCAGCACCGCCTGGGTCTCGGGATCACCGAAACGGCAGTTGAATTCGACGACGGAGGGCCCGTTCGAAGTGATGGCCAGCCCCGCGTACAAGACTCCCGTGAAGGTGCTGCCGCGCTTGACGAGCTCAGCGGCAACGGGTTTGACGATGGTGTCGACGATCTCGGCGACGGTCGCCTCGGGCAGCCAAGGCAGCGGGCTGTAGGCGCCCATGCCTCCGGTGTTCGGGCCGGTGTCACCATCGCCCACCCGCTTGTGGTCCTGGGCCGGCAACAGCGGCACCACCGTCTCGCCGTCCACGATGCACAGCAGCGAGACCTCGGGCCCGTCGAGGAAAGACTCCAACAGGACCGGATGTCCGTCGTCGAGCAGGCTCGCGGCATGGGCACGCGCGGCGGCACGATCGTCGGTGACAACCACACCCTTGCCCGCGGCCAGCCCGTCATCCTTGACCACCCAGGCCGGCTCGCCGGCGAATCTATCCAGCGCAGCATCCAGATGCGCTGGGTTATCGACAATCTCACTGCGTGCGGTGCGCACCCCGGCCGCAGTCATCACGTCTTTGGCGAATGCCTTGGAACCCTCGATGCGCGCGGCGTCGGCCGACGGACCGAAGCACGCGATACCCGCAGCGCGGACCGCGTCGCCAACGCCCAGCACCAAGGGCACCTCGGGACCGATGACGACCAGATCCACATTCAGCTTGGTGGCCAGGGCCACCACCTCGGCACCGGACCCGATGTCGACCGCGTGCTGTTCGGCCACGGCGCCGGTTCCCGCATTGCCCGGAGCTATCGCCAGATAGTCGACGTGGGGGTCGCGCTTCAGGGCTATCGCCAAAGCGTGCTCACGGCCACCGGATCCAATAATGAGGACACGCAAGGACTCCATGCCCCAGACCCTATCGGTCAGGGCAGCCCCGGCGACGGGGCAGGCTAGGCATCCGGGCGGTATCCCCGCAGGAGCTTGGCAAGTAGCTCGTCGCGCCCGGCGACAAGCTCCGGGTAGGGACGCAGCGTCTTGACCAACGCCTCCCCGTCGAACATGTCGGTGATCATGAAGACCAGCGTGATCAGCTCGGCTTCGGACAGCCGGTCGGTGCCCGGCACCGACCGCGCCAGCGCAACCATCTGAGCGCCGTACTCGGCCACCGCGATCTGCAACGTCTGCCGCAACTGCTCATCGGTGCGTGCAGCCACCATGAGCTCGTAGAGCACCGCGTTGATGGGCTCTTCCTTCAGAGCGCGCATCACGACCATCACGTCCTCGAATTCGGCGAGACGATCCCCCGCCGCGTCGAATCGGGCCCGCACCGTCGCCAACTGGCGGCGCAAGGTCTCGCGCGCCACCTCGGCCATGAAGTCTCCGACGGTGGGAAAGTGCCGGAAAAGTGCCCCATAGGACAATCCCGCACGCCCGGCGATCTTTTGCACCGAGGCACGCGAATATCCCAGCTCGGCGATGGTGTCGATACCGGAATCGAGCAGTCTGGCGATGGTCGACTCGCGGCGCTCGGCCTGGGTGGGGCTCACAAGGTCACCGTAGATCACCTTGGACCAGGTCACTAAGGATTGTGATCGGTTGCCATCTTTTCTAGACTGGGCCTATCCCCCAACGAAGGGCAGCCCCCATGACCGACGGTCTTCGCGCAAGCGGCTCATCCCAGTTCGACCTCATCATCCGCGACGGCCTGTGGTTCGACGGCACGAAATCCGAACCCCGTAAGGCCAACCTCGGCATCAAGGACGGGCGCGTGGCGGCCGTCTCCACCACTGCGCTCGACGAGACCGATTGCCCTGAGGTGATCGATGCCGGCGGCAAGTGGGTTCTGCCCGGGTTCGTCGATATGCACACCCACTACGACGCGGAGGTGCTGCTCAACCCGGGCCTCGGCGAGTCGGTGCGCCACGGCGTCACCACCATCGTGCTCGGCTGCTGTTCCATGTCGACCGTTTATGCCAAGCCCGACGACGCCGCCGACCTGTTCAGCCGTGTGGAGGCGGTGCCGCGCAAGCACGTGATCGGCGCCCTCAACGAGTTCCAGGACTGGACCGATCCGGAAAGCTACGTCAAGAAGATCGACGCGCTGCCGCTCGGCCCGAATGTGACTTCGTTCCTTGGACATTCGGATCTGCGCACCGCCGTCATGGGACTGGGCCGGGCCACCAACAACTGGTCCTTCCCCACCCGCAAGGAACTCGACCGCATGGCCGACATGCTCGAGAAGGCACTCGACGCGGGCATGCTGGGCATGTCGGGCATGGACGCCCCGATCGACAAGCTCGATGGCGACCGCTACCGCTCGCGCGCGCTGCCGTCGACCTACGCGTGGTGGCATGAGCGCTGGCGCCTGATCAACGTGTTGCGCAAGCGCGACCGCATCCTGCAGAGCGCCCCGAACATCAACAACCCGGCCACCGCGGTGTTGTTCTTCCTGTCCACCGGCACCCGCTTCTTCAAGCGCCGCAAGGCCGTTCCTGTCAGCCTGCTGGTGGCCGCGGACTCCAAGAGCATCAAGGGCGCGAACGTGTTCTTCAGCGCCGCCGCCCGAATCGGCAACAAGATCTTCAAGTCCAACGTCAAGTTCCAGCACCTGCCCGTGCCGTTCACGCTGTACTCCGACGGCATCGACCTGCCGGTGTTCGAGGAGTTCGGTGCAGGCACCGCTGCTCTGCACATCAAGGAGCAGCTCGAGCGCAACAAACTGATGGCCGACAAGGAGTACCGCCGCAAGTTCCGGCGCGAGTTCGCCATCAAGAAGCACAAGCCGGGCCTGTGGCACAAGGACTTCTACGACGCCGTGATCGTCGAATGCCCGGATGCCTCGCTGATCGGCAAGACCTTCGGCCAGATCGGTGACGAACGCGGCATCGCACCGCTCGACGCTTTCCTGGATGTGCTGGTGGAGAACGGCGAGAAGAATGTCCGCTGGACCACCACCGTCGGAAACCACCGCCCCAAGGTGCTCGACGAGATGGCCAAGGACCCCAACTTCCAGATGGGCTTCTCCGATGCCGGTGCGCACCTGCGCAATATGGCGTTCTACAACTTCCACCTACGTTTCCTCAAGCGCATGAACGACGCGCAGAAGGCCGGGAAACCCATCCTGTCCCTTGGTCATACCGTGCATCGACTCACCGGTGAGCTGGCCGACTGGTTCGGGCTGGACGCCGGGCACCTGCGTGAGGGTGATCGCGCCGACTTCGTGATCATCGATCCCGAGAAGCTGAACGAGACGGTTGACGCCTACAACGAGGCCCAGGCACCGTTCTTCGACAACCTGTCCCGCATGGTGAACCGCAACGACGAGACCGTCGTGGCCACCGCCGTCGGCGGCAAGGTGGTGTTCCGACTCGGCGAGTTCATCGACGGTTACGGGAACGACCTGCAGACCGGTCGGTACCTGAAGGCCGGTGAGAAATACCCCGCAAGCGGGCGGTACGCCCACGCGGTCCGATGAGCGCCGTGACACGCCTGTCGACGTTCACCAATGACGGCCTGACCTTCGACGTCATCGACGAAGGCCCGCTCGATGGCCCGGTGATCGTTGCGCTGCATGGCTTTCCCGAGCGGGCGACCATGTGGGCGGAGATCGTCCCGAAGCTGACGGACGCCGGATTCCGGGTGTTGGCCCCGAATCAGCGGGGCTACTCCCCCGGCGCCCGCCCCCTCGGCGTCCGCAACTACGCCCTGGACAAGCTCGAGGGAGACATCCTGGCCCTCGCCGATCAGGCGGGTGTCGCGAAATTCCATCTGCTGTCCCATGATTGGGGTGCTGCGGTGGCCTGGCAGCTGGCGGGCAACCACGGTGACCGGGTGCACACCGCGTCGGTGCTGTCGGTTCCGCACCCGCGCGCCTTCCGGGATGCCATGCCGCGCGGTCAGATTCTGCATTCCTGGTACATGCTGCTGTTCCAGATCCCGAGGCTGCCCGAATGGCTCTTCAGCTTCAACGAGAAGGAGTCGTTCCAGAAGTTCGGTAAGTCGTGGATGAAGGTGTCCGACCGGCTCGCCGAGCGCATCCGCGAGCTGTTCAGTGAGCCCGGCGCCACCACGGCAACGGTGAACTGGTATCGGGCCATGCGCTATTCACTGCGGTCGCCGGCTCCGGCGGTTCGGGTGCCCACCCTGTTCATCTGGAGTGACGGGGACTCCGCGGTGACTCGGGCGGCGGCCGATGCCAACCCCAAATACGTGCACGCACCGTATCGTTTCGAGGTCTTCGAAGGTGTGTCTCATTGGATCGCCGAGGAGCGGCCCGCCGAGACCACCGCCTTGGTTCTCGAACACATCGCCGAGCACAGCGCCTAACGGGATTCCAACACGGCCGCCGCGTCCTGCAATCCGCGGATGGTCGCGGCAATGGCCGGGCGCTGCTGCGCACCCGGCCGGGCCAGCACTTCGTAGAGCCGTGCGGCACGTACCTCGCGGATGACCAACCGCGCCACCCGTGGGCTGCGGCTGACGTACCGCGGCATCAGCGCAACACCGTGGCCGTGGGCGACCATGTCTTCGACGATCTGGAAATCCTTGAAACGGAACCTGACTCGTGGACGGATCCCGGTGGAAACACCGAGCGAGACCAGCACGTCATCAACCGGAAAGCCCTCGGGCACGCTGATCCACGTCTCATCGGCCAACTCCGCCGGTGTCACCGACTCGCACGACGCCAATGGATGCTCCCGGTGCACCAACAGATCGATGGGCTCGCGCATCAGCGTCGTGGACCACACCCGGGGCGAGCGCAAGGCCGCGGCACGCTCGTCACGGTGGGTGACGACGACGTCGTAGTCGGTCAGCAGTCCGGGCGCCTCGCTGTAGGTGACGTCCTCATCGCTGGGGCGGACGTCCACCACATCCTGTACGGCCGCCACCACGCTGGGCAGCAGCAGTCCCCCGCCGGACGGGAACGACGCCACCCGCACCACGGGTTGGGTGCCCTCCCGATAGGTCACCATCTCCTCGGCCGCGCGATCGACGGCGGCGATCACCTCGTCGGCACGCAGTACCAACGCGCGGCCCGCCTCGGTGAGTGTGATGCCCCGCCCGTCCTGGCGCAGCAGTGGCACACCTGCCTCGCGGGCCAGCACCTTGAGCTGCTGTGACACCGCCGAGGGCGTGAGACTCATCGCGTCGGCCACCTCGCCGACAGTGCCGCGGTCGGCAAATTCTCGGAGAATCCGCAGGCGGCGCACATCCATGAAGTAAAACTACATGAATAGTGCACATTAATTAGATTGTGCTGAATCAATTCAGTACGCAGGATCGACGGCATGACAACCCGGCACCGTCTCCTCGGACTGGCCGTCGCCGTGCTGTGGGGCGTGAACTTCCTGGCCATCCATGTTGGGCTGGAACACTTCCCGCCGCTCTTCTTCGCCGGGCTGCGATTTGCGGTGCTGGCGATTCCGGTGATCCTCTTCGTGCCCTGGCCACGCGTGCCGGTGCGCTGGCTCCTGCTCTATGGAGTCGGATTCGGAACCGTGCAGTTCGCCTTCCTGTTCCTGGCCATGGCGAACGGCATGCCGACGGGGCTCGCCTCGCTCGTCCTGCAGGCATCGGCCCCCTTCACCGCAATCCTCGGTGTGCTGCTGCTCGGCGAGCGGATGTCACTGCCGCAAGTCGCGGGCATCACCCTGGCGGTCGGCGGCATGGCCCTCATCGCCACCGACCGCGCGACACACGGCACCTCGGCCGCGGTGGTCCCGGTGATGCTGACGCTGTTGGGTGCGCTCGGCTGGGCCTTCGGCAACATTGCGAGCCGAAAGGCAATGGAGGACAACGCGGATCCCCGTACGCCACTGCGGCTCACCCTGTGGATGTCGGTGGTGCCGCCGATCCCGCTGTTCGCACTGTCCGCACTCACCGAGGGTCCGAGCGCTGGTTGGCGTGCTCTCACCTCGGTCGGCACACCCCGTGGGCTGATCGCTCTCGGTGGCCTCGTCTACATCGTGGTGCTGTCCACCATCGTTGGCCTGGGCTTGTGGACCTACCTGATGGGCCGCTACCCGGCGAGTCGGGTGGCACCGTTCTCACTGCTGGTCCCGATCGTGGGTATCACCACGTCGTGGCTGGCCCTCGGAGAGCAGCCGACCGCCGTCGAACTCGTCGGCGCGGCGGTGGTGATCGGCGGCTGCCTCCTCGGCATGACGGCCCGCCCCGCAGCGGTCCGCCCACCCGACGGCGGTAGCGCCCCCGAGCCCGTACCGCGCGAGCTGTCCACGGCCTGCGCCGCCACCACGGGCCACTAACCTAGGGGCATGTCGAGTGTGTTCACGAAGATCATCAACGGAGAACTGCCCGGTCGGTTCGTCTACGAAGACGACGACGTCGTCGCGTTTCTAACCATCGCACCGATCACGCCGGGCCACACCCTCGTGGTGCCGCGCGCCGAGATCGACCAGTGGCAGGACATCGACGCGGCAGTCTTCGCCAAGGTCAACCTCGTGGCGCAGCGCATCGGCCGCGCCATCCGCAGGGCCTTCGACGCACCGCGTGCCGGTTACATCATCGCGGGCATGGAAGTGCCGCACCTGCATGTGCACGTCTTCCCCGGACACCAACTGACCGACTTCAGCTTCGAGAATGCCGACCCCAACGTCTCGGCGGAATCCCTCGACGAGGCACAGGCCAAGATCAAGGCTGCGCTGGCTGAGATCGACTAGCCCGCACGATCTTTGGCGCGGGCTCGTCGTTCTTGGGGGCCTCGGGCTCTGACTCCGGCTCCTCGACCTCGACTTCGTCGTCGGTCATGTCGGCACGGGGCAGCCGGACCTCGAATCGGCAACCCTCGCCGGGGGCGGTGTGCACGGTGACGGTGCCGCCGTGGGCGGCGGTGAGTGCGTCGACGATCGAAAGCCCCAGCCCGGTACCACCGCTGCTGCGGGTGCGCGAGGAATCCGCGCGATAGAACCGCTCGAAGACACGCTCGGCATCGGTCTTCGCCATACCCGGGCCGCCGTCGATGACCTCCAGGACGGCGTCGTCGCCCTCGGTACCCACCCGAACCCGGACGGCCGCGGTGGTGTGGCCGAGCGCATTGCTGACCAGATTGCCGAGCACCTGTCGCAACCTGAGCTCATCGCCGATGACCTCCGGGGTGCCGGGCCCGTCGAACACCTCCAGCTCCACATCACGTTCGGGCGCAGTGGCTTTCGCATCGTGCACGGCATCGGTGGCCAACACCAGCAGATCGACGAGCCGCTGCTCCATGGGTCGATGCGCGTCCAATCGCGCCAGTAGCAGCAGATCCTCCACGAGCTGACCCATGCGGGTCGACTCCCCTTCGATGCGCCCCAGCACCAGCTCGGTATCGGTGGCCGCGCCCTGTCGGTAGAGCTCCGCGTAGCCACGAATGGTGGTCAGGGGCGTGCGCAGTTCATGACTGGCATCGGTGATGAATCGGCGCATGCGTTCCTCGGAAGTGCGTGCCGTCTTCGCGGACTTCTCCGAGTCGGCCACTGCGCGCTGGATCTGCGCAAGCATTCCGTTGAGCGCCAACGACAATCGGCCGACCTCGGTACGCGGGTCACGTTCCGGTACGCGGCGATCTAGGTGTCCGGCGGCGATATCAGCGGCCGTCGCCTCCACCTCGGCCAGGGGCCGTAGGCTGCGGTGCACCAGCCAATATCCCGCGATACCAAGCACGGTCAGCACGGCGATCCCGATCGCCACCTGCAGCCACAACAGGTCGCGCACGGTGGTGCGCACATCGGTGATGTCGCGGGCGACGGTGGTGTATCCACCCATCACGTCGTGGCGCGACACCGCACGCCACTCGGTCCCGGATCCGTCGGCGGATTGCACCGTCACGGGGCGACCGCCCACGTCGTTGTCGAACGGTAGGTCAGGATCGGCCCGGGCACGGTCATTGAGCATGATGACCACCCGTCCACGGTCGTCGGTGGTGCGGATGAAGAACAACGACGGCGGCCGATGCCGATTGGTGTCAAAGGCAGGGGGCGGAGGAGGTGGTCGGTTCGCCCACCCGTTCGCGGCGTCGATCAGCTCACGATCGGCCCGGTTCATCATGGTGCGTTGCATCGTGGTGGTCACGGCGATGCCCGACGCCACCAGTCCCAGCGCAACCAGAACCAAGGTTCCGACCACCAGGCTCACTCGCAGCGGCACACCCCGACGAACGCCGGGGGCCTTGATCACCGTTCGATCTTCTTCGCGCAAGCGTCCCCCGCGAGCGGAAGGTACCCCCACATCAGCGCGGCTCGCGCAATACGTATCCCACGCCACGAAGCGTATGCAACAACCGCTTCTCGCCGTTGTCGATCTTGCGGCGCAGGTAGGAAACATAGGACTCGACGACGTTCACATCGCCACCGAAGTCGTAGCGCCACACATGGTCGAGGATCTTGGGCTTACTGAGCACCGTGCCGGCATTGATCATGAAGTACCGCAGCAGCGTGAACTCGGTGGGCGAGAGCGCAACCGGCTCGCCGGCCTTCCACACCTCGTGGGTGTCCTCGTCGAGCTCGATGTCGGCGAAGCTGAGCCGGGACTTGCGCGCGGGCTCTGAGCCCATGCCGGAGCGACGCAGGATCACCCGCAGCCGAGCGACCACCTCTTCCAGGCTGAACGGCTTGGTCACATAGTCGTCGGCACCCAGCGTCAGCCCGGCGATCTTGTCCTGCAACCCGTCGCGGGCAGTCAGGAAAAGCGTCGGCGCATCGATCCCGTCGGCGCGCAGACGACGCAGCACGCCGAATCCGTCCATCCCGGGCATCATCACGTCGAGGATCACCGCATCCGGACGGACCGTACGGGCCAGATCCAGCGCGGCGGCTCCGCTATCCGCGGTATAGACGTCAAAACCCTGGAATTTGAGACTGACCGAGAGCAACTCGACGATGTTCGATTCATCGTCGACCACCAGCACCTTGGCGGGGGCGGTGCCGTTGGCGGAGAAAGTTCCTTGGTGTGTCTCTGTCGTAATGCTCACCACAGACAATCTTCCCCCCAAAATTTACGGTGCGCTGGATCTTCGCTGTGAGGTTCCTGTGAGTTCTTCACAGGAGATTGTCAGCCAACCGCGCGAAGTCGCCCTACAGTTATGCCATGAAGCTGGTGTCGCTGATCACCGCGCCACTCAAGATCTCGCTGGCCGTTGCCGACACCGGGTTGGCGGTGGCCTCCAAGGCGATCGATACCGGACGCGAGATCCTCGCCGAGTTTCCCGACGGACAGCCGCATGACGGCCGGGGCGATGCCGCCGGGGCAGGCCTGGTGGGCACCGTCGAATCCCTGTTGGGAATGGTCGGGCGCAAGAGCCCCCTGCAGTCGGCGATGAAGGTCGCCGAACTCATGGAGGAGGGCAAGCCAATCGGCCGGGCGCTACGGCCGGGAGGGCCGGTGGAGCGCATCATGGCGCCCGGAGGGCTCGCCGACCGGCTCACCGAACCCGGCGGTGTGTTGGACCGGCTCTTCGCCAAGGACGGGCCCGTCGACCGCCTCACCTCACAGGACGGCGCCCTGGATCGGGCGTTGGCACCCGGTGGCCTGGTCGACCAGCTGCTCGCCGAGGACGGGATTCTCGAACGGTTGATGCAGGAAGAGGGCGTGCTGGACAAGTTCACCGCGAAGGACGGCCCGCTGCAGCAGCTGGCCAACCTGTCCGAGGTGCTGACCAAAGCGGCGCCAAGCATCGATGCGCTGACCCCGACCGTCGAGCTGTTGACCGACACCGTCTCGGCACTCAGTTCAGTGGTCAGCCCGCTGGGCGGGTTCCTGCCACGCCGACGGCCCTCGCGGCCGTCGACATCGCCGCGGCCGGTGCGGTCCGAGCGGGTTATCGAAGGTGAGGTCTAGCGGGTCGGCTAGTACGACTTGCCATCGGCGTAGCGCTGGCGGCGAAAACTGGGGCCGTTGCCGCGATTTCGGCTCTTGTACGTCGGCAATTGTGAGTCACAATTCGGGCAGATGAGTCGTAGATTTTGTCGACAGTTGTTGTCCGGGTTTCCGTCCATATGGTCCAAGATCAGGACAAGCGGGAGACCCTGCCAGGTACTCGCTCCGCCGCAGACCGCACAGCGGTCCGATTGAGCCTCGGCCAGAAAAAGCCGAATGAAGTGGCCCTGCTCGCTGCGCACCCGAGCCTCACCGGATTCGAGCCACAGTCTGGTACTGGCGTCGCGTCGGGCTGCTGCCTGACAAGCATTGCCGCAATAGACCTTCTGGCTTCGCCTGGAAAGTGGTGCGCCGCAACCAAGGCACAATCTCATGAACTGAAATTACGTGACGGTACCGACATGCCAAATGACGCGTTGAGCCCCCTGTCAGGATTGAACTGACGACCTTCGCTTTACAAGAGCGGTGCTCTACCACTGAGCTAAGGAGGCAATGGAACGTCCACAGCTTAGCGGTCTCGATCGGTCACCTTCGACGACCACCGCATAGAGCCCGACACTGCTGCATGAGCGGTGATACGGCGCCATGGCATCTGGTGTGGGCGACCAATCGCAATCAGCCCTCGTCCGATGTGGCGTTACCGACCCGCGCGGGGGAGATCATGCGACGGCTGATCTCCACGGCATGGTCGGCGAATCGTTCGTAATAGCGCCCCAGCAAGGTGACGTCGACCGCTGGCGCCACGCCGTGTTTCCATTCCCTGTCCATCAGGACGGTGAACAGGTGGCGGTGCAGATCGTCCATGGCGTCGTCATCGGTGTCCAAGCGGGCGGCCTTCTCCGGATCCCCGGTGAGCACAACGTCTTTGGCGTCATTCCCGATGCTGACCGCAATGCGGCCCATCTCGGCGAAGTAGCCGTGCACCTCTTCGGGCAATGCTCGCTGTGGGTGACGGCGACGGGCGATCTTGGCGACATGCAGCGCCAGCGCACCCATGCGCTCAGCATCGGCGACATTCTTCAGCGCGGCCAGAACCGCCCTCAGATCAGAGGCCACGGGCGCCTGCAGGGCCAGAACCGTGAACGCCGCTTCTTCGAGACGACGGGTGCGCAACACAATGTCGTCGTGGCAGCTGATGACCTCCTCCGCCAGCACGAGGTCGGCCTGCAACAGCGCCTGCGTCGCCTTCTGCATCGCACTGCCCGCCAATTGGCAGATATCGGCAATGCTCGCCGCTAACGCATCTAACTGTTGATGGAACGCCGTCCGCATGTACACACTCTACGATTTGCCACACCAACGCGAGCCTGCACCTGAACTTGCGACCGAGTCTCGCGGTCGGACCCGTGGAGAGGCCGCCCACGACCGTTCCCCGGCGGGCACGGCTCGACCTGCGGATAAAACATCTGAGGACTACAATAAGTCCAGGTCAAAACTGCGGGGTGGCGTGAGGTGCGAGATGGCGATCCCAGAGGTTCTGGCCCGCGTCGTCCGATTTCTTCGGGCGGGATACCCCGATGGGGTCCCCCACACCGACTACATCCCGTTGTTTGCTCTCCTACGCCGAAGACTCTCCGATGAGGAGGTCCTCATGGTCGCTCGTGAAGTGATCCGGCACGGGGAGGTGCCCGTTGCGAACGCCGATATCGCGGTTGCGATCACCAAGGCCACAGATGCACTCCCCTCCGCCGAAGAGACTGAGCGCGTATGGCAGAGGCTGCGAGCCGCCGGATGGGCTGCACACGACCCGCTTGAATCACCCGACTAGCCGTCGGCTTGCCCGACGCGTCCTCCGGGATACGGGTGAGTCAACGAATGCGATAGCTGTTGATTCTCCTCGGGCTGGCGCCGGACGTAGCAGCCGGGTCCGCTAGCCCCTGAGGAGCAGCGCCACCAGCAGCACGACCATCCCCAACAGTAGCGCGCTCAGGAATGTCGGCATATGGCTGGCCGGCAGGGCCAGATCGCGTCGCATGGCCTCCTGTACCCGGTGGCGTCGTCGCGCGGCCGCCGTGGCCAACAGGCCGCCTGTCATCACCAGCAGGATGCTCACCACGTGCCGGGCGCCGGGAATCCAGAACTCCGGCACGAACTGCATGAGGGCCACACCGCTGGCGATCATCGCCAGCGAGGTCCGCACCCAGGCCAGATAGGTCCGCTCGTTGGCGAGCGTGAATCGGTAGTCGGGTTCGGCCTCGGTGATCTCGCCGACGCTCACGATCCGTACTTCAGCCACAACGGCAGAGCCTTGTTGAGACGGTCCATGAACTTCTGCAGCCCCACGCGGTACTCGCCAAAACCCATCGGGTCAATCCGATACTCCGGGAACGCGATTCCGAGCCCGAACAGGCCGGGCGCGATGATTCCGTTGGCCGCATTGCACTCCAGTCGACCCCACTGCGGAGTGGCCGGAATGGCTCGGGGACTGAATCCGACGGTGTACACCGCGTAATCGCAGCTTTGCAGCAACTCAGGGAACTCCAGGCCATCGACGAGACATCGCTGCAGTCGCGCCGGCGGCACCCCGTCAATGTTCTCCCGCGCCCAGCGCGCGGCCTCCCCTTTCAATCCGATGTCGTCGAACAGCGTCCAGTCCCCCATGTCCACCGCGTAGCGCAGCGGGCCGCGATAGAAGTTGATCACCTTGGCCACCGGTCCTGCCAGCAAGTTCGGCAACGCGATCATGCTGGAGTGAGATGAGCCGAACACGGCGACGGTGGCGCCCTCCAACGGCTGCTCGGCCAGCTTCGCCGGATTCAGTGCCACATCGATGGGGATCTCGTTCAGCCAGGGGTAGTCGAGTGTCTTGGGGGTAGATCCCACCGCCAGAATCACGTTTTTCGAGGCGATCTCGCCCAGTTCGGTCTGCACTGTCCACCGTCCACCCTGTAGCGACAGACCGGTCGCGGTGGTGCGCAGCGCACTCACCTGCGTGCAGAGCTGCCCGGTGATCCACACCAGCGGATCCGCCACGTCGCCGAGCAGACAGGTGTCGGAGGGAGCACGGTCGTTCAGCGCGAAATGCGGCGCGTGGGCGAATCGGAAGGAATCGGCACCCGTGAAGTAGTTGATGAACAGCTTCACCGACGTGTTGCTTGGTACCGCACGCCATTTCGCACCCAGATCACCCGCGGCGAACTCTGGGTCGACCCAGGCGATCGATCCGGGCGACACTCCGTGATCTAGCAGCTTTCCCACTGCCGCGATTCCCGCGGGGCCCGCGCCGACCACTGTCCACCCGTACTCGTTCACTGTTCTGCCTCTCTCTGCCGGGAAAATCCAAGAACGCCACCGGTGTTGCTTGTGGTGACTGACTTCGATTGTTCTGCGCAAAGACACGCATGAGTAGTGAGCAATCCGTGAGCATCCCCAAAGTTTTACTTATAAATACAGGTAGAGGATTACGACTGGTCGGCTTCGCCGGCCTCCCAGGTGCTGGGCAGCATGGGCATGACCTGCCGAGTGTCCTCGGACGAGAGTCTGATCGCCGTGACCGTGGGTGTGTCCGCCGCGGCGGGGGCAGTGCCCGCGAAACCCAGCGCACCAACACCCCGGCTTGTGGCAATACGGTCCGCGCCCGCGATCACAGTGGGCTCCCCGGCAGCTGCGCCCATACCGCCTGTTTCTTCCAGGTATTCGTAGCGCTTACCCCCGATACGAGCCGTGCTCTTGCTGCGCCGCCTCCGCCGTGACCGTGCCGCTGCCGCGACACCGGCCACCGCGGTCGCGGCGGCGGTGACGGCAGCGGCCTCCGACGATTTCGCGGCGCCCTTGGGTCCAAAGCTCACCCCAGGCGGAACCAAACCCGGTATTGCGTAGCTGATTCCGGGAGTAGATGCGGGGGTGGCGGATGTGACCGGTGCGGTCGCACTGGACGTGGGCGTGGCCGCCGACGAGGCTCCCGACGGCGCCGTGGACAGGGTTGGCGCGGCGGCAGCCACCAGACTTGCCTCCGGCCGGTGCACTGCCCGCGGCACAGGTCGATCTGCGGACGGTGCCGTCGCCTGCTCGGGAACAGGTGCGGCGACGGGCCGAAGGTGTATCAGCGCCGCCAAGCCGCTCAGACCGCTGAGCGCAGGAATGAGAAACGGCAGCAGATAGGAGGCGTAGTACGGGTACCAGAGCAGGTCGTAGAGGAACAGCATGATCACCGCGAGCACCGCCGAGGTCGCCGGGTTGAAGCCCATTTTCTCGAACCACTCTTGAAAGCCCTGCAGCATCTTCGTGATCTGGTCAGGCGATCCCGGGATGTCCGATTGATCACTGCGGGCCTCACCGCCGGGCCCGAGGATCGGCGGCGCCTGCTGGGTCTGCGGTATCGCCGACGTCATGGACTCGACGGTGGCCTGATACGCGGTCATGGTGGCCGCCGCCTGTACCCACATGCGGACGTAGTCGGCCTCGTTGAGCGCGATGGGGATCGTGTTGATCCCGAAGAAGTTCGTGCCGACCAGGACGCCATGCGTGACGTGGTTGGCGGCCAACTCCGCGAGGGTCGGCATGGTCGCGAGCGCGGTACCGTAGGCGGCCGCTGTTGTTTCATGTTGGGTGGCAATGACACCACTCTCCACCGCGGCCTGTTCGAGCCAGGCCAAGTACGGCCCGTGGGCGGCCACATACTCGGAGGCGCTGGGCCCTTGCCAACTGCTTGCCTGCACCGCGGCCAGCACCTGTGTCAGCTCCACCGCCGTCAGTGCGTAGTTGTATCCGATCTCTTGCCACTGCACTGCGGCGGCCAGCAACGCACCCGGCCCGGGCCCCGCGCTCAACAACGCAGAATGCACCTCCGGAGGCTCCGCCATCCATATCGGTGCCGTCACACGCCGCCTCCCTGCTGAATGGACGCAAACGGTCTCGCGTCACCATGGGAGTAGTCGGACCATAGATCGGAAAGTTCCCGAACAGTCAGTATCAGCGTCCGAAATCACATTTATCGTTGTGCGCCAGGAATTCCCACTCATGTAGGCCTTCCCGTACAGTCGGGTCCATGCCAGTCATCGATGTTCGCCACCTCGACGGCGTGTCCGAGACCGCACTGCTCACCTTGCACCAACGGGCGACCGAGGCAGCCCGGTCCGACGGCATCATCGACGATCCGATGGCCATCGCGCTACACGCCGCCGTCGACTACGACTTTGAACATTTCGGCCGCACACATCAAGCTACGGCCTTACGCGCCTTGATCTTCGACAAGGCCACCCGCGATTACCTGGCCGAAAAACCGCGGGCCACCGTGGTAGCCCTGGCCGAGGGACTGCAGACCAGCTTCTGGCGCCTCGACAACGGTGAGCTCACCTGGCTGTCAGTAGATCTCGAGCCCATCGTGCGGCTGCGCCAACAGCTGCTACCGGCATCGGACCGGTTGCGCCATTGCGCCCAATCCGCACTGGACTACTCGTGGATGGATCGAGTCGATGACACCGCCGGCGTGTTGATCACCGCCGAGGGACTGTTCCAATACCTGGAACGCGACGTGGTGTTTGATCTGATCAGCGTGTGCGCCAAGCATTTTCCGGGTGGCCGACTGGTATTCGACTCCGTACCCAAGTTCCTGAGCACACACTCACAGCGCGGCATGCGACTCAGCGAGCAATACACCGTGCCACCAATGCCCTTCTGGTTCACCGCAAACCAATACAACGAGTTGCGCGCCATTCCCGGCATCCGCAGCGTACGTGAGCTACGGATGCCGGCAGGGCGCGGCAAGATACTGAGTTGGGCGGGACCGCTGCTGTACGCTCTGCCCGGTCTCGACCGGTGGCGTGCACCTCATACCGTTATCGAGTTCGGCTGAGGTACCGCACTTGCGGCGGAAGCTATCCGGCGGCGACCGCGAAATCCCCTCCGGCCCGCACGAGTGTGTCGTGAACCTCTTCGACCGATAGCACGCTGTCGGTCAGGACGCGTACCGTGGAAGCACCCTTGGGGTCCAGGTCCACCGACACCTCGCGCACCGGGTCGAGCGCCGTCAGCGCCTCGGTCACCCCCATGACGCATGAGTTACAGTGCATCCCGCTGATGGCGAAGATCTGCTCGGACATGTCGTGTTTCCTCCTGAAATAGTTATTCACAACGGTTTTGGTAGGTCATGCCGTGGGTGTTTATGCGCCCCACTTGGCTCCTTCGGCCATGTCGCGGGCGTTCATCGAGAGGGTGTTGGTCTCGTGAGTGCTGCCCATGGCGCGGTAAGCGCGCACGAGTTCTTCCATCGCGGTGTTCCACTGAGCCTGCCAAGCGGCCTGACTCATCGAGGTATCACCATGCCAGGCAGCCTGCAGAGAAGCCTGCTGAGCCGCCAGGTCGGCGCCCAGAGCGGTCAGCACACCGGAGAAGGTGTTCATCTCACCGGCATGGGCCAGCATCGCGGGATAATTGAAAGTGATCTGCGACATTGTCTTATCCGCCCTTTCCTAGACGCCGACGTAACGACTGGCGGCGGCGGCATCCTCAGCGACATACGTCGCCGCGGCATCACCAAGGTTGACCTGGGCGATATCCAACAATGCGTTGACCTTGGCGGCCACCTCCACAAACCGGGCATGCGCGGCCTGAAAAGCCACCGAAGACTCACCCACATGGAACGCCTGCGCCGACAACGCCGCCGACTCCGCCTGCGAAATCGTCGAACGCATCAACGCCGTCTTAGCACCAAAGGTGCCCTCAGCGGCCACCAACGCCGGAATATGCGCATCAAGCAAACTCATCTACATCTCCTCAATCATGTTGTGGCGAGAACTATCCGAATCCCGGCATATACCTTGCGGCGGCGTGCATATCGCCGACGGTGTAACTGGCCGCGGCCTCGGTGATCCCCACACCGGCCCGCCCCAGTTCGTGGACGGCGCCGGCCGCGGCACCATTGCGCTCGACTCCGTGAGCACTGAAGAGCGCCGCGCTCTGAATCGACACCGGGTCAGCGGCCGGCGGCACCACCGCACCGATCACCGGTGCGGCGGCTGCGTGCACCGCGGCGAGCCGTGCGGTCAGGGCCTCCACCGCGGCACTGGCGGCGGTCAACCCTTCCGGAACGACATTGAGACTCATCGCGAATTCTCCTCCTTTGGCTGCATTTCGGTCATCGTGAACATCCCTGCATCAGCAGATCTGGGATCGGTCCCGGCACCGCCGAGATCTCCGTTACGGGCACCGCACCAAGCGAGATGGTCCGGTACCCCGCGAGATAGTCCACATAGGTGCGCGCCCCGAGCCTCATCCCGAGACCGGCCCATGCATCGATCACCGACCATCTCCGCGGATTCCGCTTAGCCCAATCACTACTGTCCAGCAGGTATTTCCATTCACGCAGCTCGAGCTCGTCGAGGCCGAACCCACCGAGCAACTCGGCGTACGCGACGGGAGTACCGCGCACCACGGTGACACCCCGCCCGAGCAGCGCTCCTTGGCCTTCCATACGAAGGATCGATCTCGCCGCGGCGAAGGCCGTGGTGACCTCCTCGGTCAAGGCAACAGAAGGAAAGGCCCGCAACGCGATACACGCGTCTACCACGGAAACCAGAACATCGGCGCTTTCGTCCAATTGACCGACCTCGCCCAGTACACGGGGCAACCGCACGAGCGTGAAATCGAGGGCATTCGGTGATGCCGCAAGGATCAATTCGGCCAGTGCCTTGGATGCCGCGTACGGGTAGACGGCTTCACGCGGGTCGGTCACGCACGCGGCGGTGGCATCCGCGTTGACGACAAAGGTCGACATGTGAATCAACCGGGTGCCGTGGGTAGCGCACGCCTGCGCAGCCGCGGATACCCACTCCACGTTGGCATCTCGAATATCGCGGTAGGGCGCCAACATGTTGGTGTTGCCGACGCAGTTGACCAGGGTGCGAGCTCCGGTCTCGCGTATCAACGCCTCGACGGCATCGGCGCGGAAGCCGGGACCGACGCATCGGACGCTGACCCCGCCGACGTCCGCGAGCATCGGCCAGGGCCCGTGGCCGGGGGTTTGCGATCTCGTCACCAAGATGACGTCGTCGACCGTCGCCTCGAGTGCCGCACGAGCGAACCCGGTGCCGACGATCCCCGACGCACCCAGCACGACGACAGGACCATCGGTGGCACGCTGTGAATCACTGGCGCGCGAAGTCGGAACGTGACATGTCTTCGTCATCCGCTCTAGATCCGCGCCGATATCGGTGGCGGTGTTCACGGCTGCCAACTCATCTACCGCCGCACCCGCAGCGACAAGATAGGAGGCGCTGTCGGCACTGATCAGGTCCAGCACAGAGAGTTGTCGGCCGAGATACCGGCGCGTGTCCGGCAGGATTCTGATCAGATCGAGTGAGCCGATTCCCTCCGCGAGCAGCGAGGCCCCCGCACCGATATGCCTGCCGAGGTGCCGGCTCCAGAGTCGCGCGAGACCTGTTGCTAATTCTTCTGTATCGGCCGCGTCCGGCAGCGCGTCCATGAACTGTGGCATGGCCCGCAGTCCGGCACCATCGACCTTGCCATTCGGCTTACGCGGGATGCTTGGCACATCCACCACCAGGAACGAGGAGACGCCGAAGCCCACCAGCAGGCGCCTTACCCGCGCCGCCACATCCTTGCCGCCCCGGCCACTGCGCGCCTGGAACCACACCGCCAACGCGCCATCGTGCAATGCCGCATCGACATCGACGATCGCCGGGTCCTCGGCAATGCGGCGGATGATGGCGGCGGTGTCGACCCTCTTTCCGGAGATCTTCACGATGGCATCGCGGCGACCGGCGAAGGTGGGGAAACCGTCCTCGTCGAACACCACGCGGTCGGCAGTGGCGAACGCCCGCCGCGGCGCGCTGCTCGCGGCCCTGACTACCCCGAAGTTCTCGCTCCGCGCCCCGAGATAGCCCTGCGAAACGATGTCGCCAACGATGACGATCTCGCCGAAGGCGATAAACACCGTGTTGGGCAAGACCGGCTGACCCACGCGGCGTAGCCGGTCCCCAGCCCCTGGTTGCTCTCCCACGACAGGCAGATGAGTGACGACAACCGTCGCCTCGGTCGGTCCGTAGGTCGAGACGAGTGAGATGTTCTCGCAACCAATGGACCGTACCCACGTGTCGACAGCACCCGGACGGATCGCTTCCCCACCGACGACTACCTGGCGCAGCTCAGAAGCACCGATATCGCCCAGGGCCTCGGCGTCTTCGCACAGCAGGTGCCACACCGCAGTCGGCAGGTCGATCAAGGTCGGCTTGAGCACCCGGATGTCCCTCGTAAGCGCCCTCAGGTCACCGGATTTCATGGCGGTCGAACGCAGTAGCTGAGATCCGCAGACCGCAGCCCCGAAGATCTCTTCCACACTGATATCCGATGTCAACGGCGCACATTGCAGAATGCTGTCCCGAGTCCCCCAGCCGTAGGCGCGGCCGGCCGCGCGCGCGAACAATGCAAGGGCGCCATGGGAGACGGGTACGAGCTTGGGCTGCCCGGTCGATCCCGAAGTGGCCACGATGTACGCCGTCCTGGCCGCCAGGTCGCCGTCTCGAGCCACCCGATCGATGCGTTCGTCGACGAGGCGCAGCAGCGCGCCGTCCAGGTCAGCTGCGACCAAGGCGGTGCTATCGATCACGTATACGGCAGTACCGGCACCGTGCTCTGCGATCGAATCAGCGCGCGCACCAATCTCTTCCATGCTGTCACACACGCTGTATCCACAGCCCGCGAGGTGACTCGCGATCAGCAAGTCGACGGTCCTATCGGTGTCGTCATCGGCGCACACCACGATGCTGCCCGGCTCCGCGCCTGCGGCGATCAGTCGCGCGATCCATGGTTTGACGAGCGGCCGTGACCGTAAGAACTGCTCCACTGCGCCGTCGGCGTCGAGGAACCAGGCGGGTGCCACCGCACACGGCGGCGGCGCATCTTCATCACCTCGACAGCGCGCACCGTCGACACCGATACCGAACCATTCGTTCACCGTCATCGCGATCGGCCGATGCCACATGGCTTCCATCGAGGCCAGCGCCGCGGCGATCCGCTCGGCGACCCAGGGATGCGTGCTCCCGCGCGGCAGGTCGGCACGGTGCCAGATGGACAAGGTGAGGGTACGGCGGTCCTCGTCCACGAGGCACGACACGGTCATGCCTTCCACGGGGCCGATATCCGTCACGGACGGTGTAGCGGAAAGGAATGGTCGCAGTGCGGGTGCACATGTCTCGCGGATGAAGTTGAAAGTCAATGCCTCGACATGCAATGTCCTGTTGATTGCCAGGTACATTCGGCGGTATTGCTCCTCACGGAGCCATCGACGCCTCGATGCCTTGACGTAGTCCCGATCAAGGGCGCGCACGACGTCCCCCACCGATGCGAAGGCAGGAAAGCGAACCGGATGCGCGATGGAGTTGACCAGGCAGGTCGCAACGTCAAGATCCGGCTCTGCGAATCTGTTGTCCACCGCATGAATCAGCAGTGTCGCGGTGCTCTGCCGCAGACTGGCGTCCACCGCAACCGCGGCTGCGGCCGCCAAGATGTTCAGCGGCACCTGCTTGGCTTCGGAGAGTGCGTCGAGACTGTCGAATGCCTTGCCTGACAAGGTGACCGATTCCAAGAGGGCACCTTTGGCAGCACCGGCCGGTACGGCACCCGAGTTCTGCCCGTGCCCGGCGTGTTCCGACGCATCGGCAAGCTCACGCTGGATGGCCGCACCGAAGCGTTGCCGTGACTCCTTCGCCTTGGCCGCCTCACGGCTGTGGGCCGCCGAAACCCGTGCTAGTCCATCACTGGTGCAAGGGGTTTCAGAGCGACCGGGCTGCGCCAGGTATCGTCCGAGGTCAGTCTCGATCACCCCGATGGCGCCGCCATCCAGCAGGAGATGGTGCGCCTGGATATCGAGGCCCACCACCGAGCCATCCACGCCGGTGCGCACGGTGTAGCGCACGAGCGGCTTGGCGGCAAGGTCGGTGGACCACAGCTCCACGAGCGCATCGGCGGTCCGTGTGGTGAGCTCGTCGCTGTCCTGCTCAACCGACACAATGTCACTGAACTGCAACCGCAGCACCAGTTCTGGATAGTGCGAATCTTCGTCGGCCGATTCGATTACACACAGCTGCACCGGATTGGCAGCGATCGCCATTTCCAGCGCGGACAGGAAGGTCGGCACGTCGATGGGGTGAAACCGCAGGCTCTTCCCGATCAGGTACAGCCCGGGGTCATCGGCCTGCACCGCACCGTTGTACATGTTCTGCTGCGAGCAGCTCATCGGCACACGGTCCACTCGCGGTTGCGTGGCCGCCGTCATGTGACGCCCTCCGGCTGCTCCTGCTCTAGGACCTGCGCCCATCCGGCGATGGAAAGGTTGGAAACCAAACGCTTCTGCAGGTCCGAGCCACGGGTTACACCGAGCTTCTTCATCAGCAGCACGAACCGCACCGAGTCCAGACCAAGCTCCCGGAGATCGGTGGCGTCGCCGTCGAAGAGCTCCGATTCCGCGATGTAGAGCACCTCACACACCGCCGCCAGGATCCGGTCTCTTGTGGTTTCAGGCATGTGCCGCTGCCTCATTCAAGGAGGCAGTCAACGACGAACGCATCACCTTGCCGGACGCCGTCCTCGGAATGTCCTCGACCAGGACAATGGTCGAGGGCCTGGCCATGGCCTCCGATTCATGTCGATATCTGGCGGCGATCCGCTGCTTGAGCTCGGCCGCACCCAACCCGTCAAGCGGGGCGGTGGGCACCACAGCCAGTCCGACCAGCGCCCCGAACTCCTCGTCCGGCACCTCGAAGCAGGCCGCTTCATGCACGCCCGCAATGTTTTCGGCGATGCGATCAACCTCGTCGGGCACCACGTTGACGCCACCGGAGATGATCATCTCCGAGGATCGGCCCCTGATATAGAAGAAGCCGTCGTCACGGCGCTCCACCAGATCACCGGTGTTGACCCATCCATCGACCAACACCTCGCGGGTGCGCTCGGGGTTTCGCCAGTACCCCAGCATGTTGGCGGGAGACTTGATCCACAATGTGCCGTACGAAGCGGACGTGCCTCCTTCAGTCGGCCCGCCACACCCTTCACCGGAAAGAAACGTCTGCACGCCTGGATACGGACGCCCGACGGCACCTTCTTCGATCCTGGCGATCGACTCGCCATCGGACGGCAGACACAATGCGGTACAGCCTGTTTCACTCAGTCCGTAAACCTGAGCCGTGCGTACCCCCGTCGCTTCGATGAACCGCACGTCAGCGGGGACCGCGCGGGAACCGCCGTAGGCGATCAACCGTAACGACGGCACGTCGGTACCGGAGCGCTTGAGCTCTGACACCAGTCTGGTCATCAGGGTGGGCACCAGGCACGCGGTCGCCACCTCGTTGTCGACCAAAAGCTCCCGCAACGAGGCTCCGCCCTCGCCACCGGTCACGCACGACGCGCCATGCATCAGTCCGTTGAGGATCCACCACAAGCCGCCGATGTGCGTGGCCGGTAACGGCGAGTAGGTGGTCTCTCCGGCTACCCAGTCGATCCAGCTCAATCCCCCTGTGCACAAGATGTCTGGAATGGCGAAGAACGTGCGATGGGGAAGCAGCACGGCCTTCGGCTCGCCGGTAGTACCACTGGTGAAGACCATGGCGAGCGCGTCGTCTGCTCCGGCCTCGGCTTGTGCTGTGAATCCGGCTGTTTCGCGGCGGGTGGCGACGCCTCGATCCCCCTCGGCGGGCAGGGTCGCAACCGGTTCGGTTATCTCACGGAACCGCGCTACGGCCGCCGTGGGCAGAGCGTTGTCGACCATCACCGCGATGGCTCCGAGCTGAGCGCATGCCAATACCGAAAGATAGGTCTGCGGCCCGTTATCCGAGAGGACCACGACACGGGAACCGCGCGTCACCGAATCGGCGTGAAGCGTCGCCGCCAGCTCGCCGACAGCAACGGCGAGCTCACCGTAGGTGAGGGAGTCGCTACCGTCACTGCGGCGCAATGCAATTGCTCCCGGCCGAAGGCGGGCCTGTTCGAGCACCCGTTCCAGCACGGTGGGCGGCGGTGACTGAGACATGGCTGTGGCGATGCGCTTCCTGTCAGAGGATCACGGGATATTCAGGACCGCGATGTCGAACTCGCCGGTCGCGGATCCTCCATCCTGATCCCAGAATTCGATGGTGCTGTGGAACTGGAGATAGCGCCACGAGCGGTCGACGATGTGGAAATCACGGGCCTGCAGGCGCGCGGAGAACTGTTGTGCGTTCACCAGTCGCCGGAACCGTGACGATGTGCTCTTGATCAGCATGTTGGCAAGCTGGTTCTGGCAATAGTCGTCGAGCGACCAGCCCCGGAATGCCCAGATGTCGTCGTTCGCAACACCTTGCGCGAAGGCGCAATACGCCAGCTGGTTGAAGCACAGCACCAACTCCACGGCGTTGAAGTGCCCCGTACTCCGGATGTAGGCGGACTCGTTGATCGCGAAGTTGCCGTGCGCGTGTACCGCGTCGGAGGTGATTCCATACTCCGCATCGTTGAGATAGCGGCAGCCCTTGTAGGAGTAAGGTTCGAGCACTCTGGCGAGTAGAGCCTCGGACATCGGAGCCATACCCGCGGACGGCAGCCCGGTCTGTACAGACAGCGTCGCCGCGACCGGGCTCATGCCGCGAATCCCGGTGTCTCGAGACCGTCCAACATCGTCAGGCGGTATGTCGTCAGGGTGCCCGATACCGTTCCGTGTTTCGCGCGGTGCACCAGAGAGCGGTTGTCCCACAAAACAATGTCGCCCACCTCGTAATGCTGGGCGTGGATGAACGGCGAGGCATAGTCGGTGTCGAGCTGCCCCGATGCTTCGAGCAGCTTGCGCAGCAGCTCCCCATCCTGAAGCGTGCCGGACCCGTCCTCGATGGTCTCGGTGCCCGCCTCACAGATGTAGAGAATCTCTTCGCCCGTCTTCGGGTGCTTGATCACCGTGGGCCACTTCTGCGGAGGTGTGGTTCGTTCGATCTCGGCCAGGATCTCGCCGATCGGCCGATACACATCGCTCGGGCGGATCTTGATGTAGCGGCGTGGAGTATGCGTGCTGAACGTGCCCAGCACTTCCTCCTTTGTCTTGGTGGGCAATGATTCCCACACTTTGTTGAGATCGATGAAGTAGGTGCCGCGGTCGTGGCCTGGCACCGCGAGCGGCAACACCATGGAGAACGCGAAGGGTTTCGGCATGAACATGTAGTCGACATGCCAGAACGCTCCGGTCCGCGGAACTCCCTGCCCCTCTTCGGTGGACGACACGAAGATCTCCGGGTGATCCTGGTGGTGATACACGGGCTCGTAATAGGGCACGATCTCACCGATCAAGCGTCCGAGCTGGATGAATTGCTCGGGCGAGGGATGCACGCCCTTGAGGACGACGAGCTTGTGCCGGTAGACGAGTTCGCGGAGCTCTTCGGTGGTGATGCCGTCCAGGTTCCCCGGGTCGATCCCCGTGACCTGCGCCCCCAGTCCCTCGCCCTTCACGTTGAGCGTCATCGACTCCCTACTCTTCTCGCGGATATGACTGACTAATGCGACTAAGGGAGCAGTCGAGCCAGATGCGTGAAAAGTTCCCAAGCCTTCAGAAGCCGTCCGCGGCGGAGGGATAAATCGTTGGAAAACAAGGGAATTAGTGGCCCACATCACGTATGCCTGCGCGACCGCTATCCCGCCCGATCGGTTGAGGCCACCTACCGGAACACGCTCTCAGCCCTGGTGCGTATATCGCGTCCAGCAAACACTTTCATTGCTAGCCTGATTCGGTGACCTATCCACCACAGGAGCCGCCTGCGTCGGGCGATCCGTCAGCGTACAACCCGAATCAGCCGCCCCCGGGATATCAGCCGCCCCCGCCACCCGGATATCAGCCCGGCCCTCCCCCGGGAACTCCTCAGTACCCGGGTCAGTACCCGGGTGGGCAGTTCCCTCCCCCTCCGGGCTATCCGCCTGCCGGTTACGGCTACCCACAGCAGGCACCGTGGCCTCCGCAGGGACCGTTCAATGCCAGCGAGTCATGGGAGTGGTCCTGGGCTCAGGTTTCCAAGCGCCTCGGAACCTTCGTGCCGCCCTACCTGGTGTGGTTGCTCGCGATCGGTGTGCCGTTCGGGATCGGTTACGGAATTCTGCTGGCCAGCTTGCCGAGTACCAGCAGTGGCGAATACGACAGCACGTCTTACTCGTATGAGTCGACAACACCTAGCCTGTCCGCCGGTGCCACGATCCTGATAATCCTCATGTACATCGCGGTGCTGGCTGTCGCGTTGTACATGTCAGCGTCACTACTGTCGGCGAATCTCGATGTCGCAGACGGAAAACCGGTGAGCTTCGGAACATTCTTCAAAGCCAGGAGCTTTGGAGCCTACGTGGGCACGGCGCTGCTGACCGGGCTCGGCGTCCTCCTCGGATCCGTACTGTGCATCATTCCGGGAATCATCTTTGGATTCCTAGCCCAATACGCCCCGTACTTCACGGTCGATCGCGGGCTCGGCCCCGTCGATGCGATCAAGGCGAGCATCCAGATGGTCAAGAACAACCTGGGACCTGCCATTCTCGTCTTCCTCATCACGTGGCTGGTCGGTTTCGTCGCGCAGCTGGGAGTAATCCTCTGCGGAATCGGGCTGCTCTTCACGATGCCCGTGGGTATGGCACTCACCGGTTTGATTCACGTGTACACCTACCGGCGTCTCACGGGAGGCGTCATCGCACCCGCACCGGCGGCATAAGCCGTCGCACGACGACCATAGAAAAAGGCCCGGCCTGCAGATGCAGACCGGGCCTTTTTCGTTGGAGGACTTAGAAGTCCATACCGCCCATGCCACCGGTCGGGTCGCCAGCAGGTGCGGCGGCCTTCTCCGGCTTGTCGGCGACGACGGCCTCGGTGGTGAGGAACAGGGCCGCGATGGACGCTGCGTTCTGCAGCGCCGAGCGGGTGACCTTCACCGGGTCGGCGACACCAGCAGCAAGCAGGTCCTCGTACTCGCCGGTGGCGGCGTTCAGGCCGGTACCGGACGGAGAGTTGCGAACCTTCTCTGCGACAACGCCGGGCTCCAGGCCCGAGTTGAAGGCGATCTGCTTCAGCGGGGCCTCGACAGCGACCTTGACGATCGCGGCGCCGGTGGCCTCGTCACCGGTCAGCGACAGCTGATCCAGCGAGGGGGCAGCCTGCAGCAGGGCGACGCCACCACCGGCGACGATGCCCTCCTCGACGGCGGCCTTCGCGTTGCGAACGGCGTCCTCGATGCGGTGCTTGCGCTCCTTGAGCTCCACCTCGGTGGCAGCTCCGGCCTTGATCACCGCAACACCGCCGGCCAGCTTGGCCAGGCGCTCCTGCAGCTTCTCGCGGTCGTAGTCGGAGTCGCTGTTCTCGATCTCGCTGCGGATCTGCGCCACGCGACCGGCGATGGCGTCGGAGTCGCCCGCGCCCTCGACGATGGTGGTCTCGTCCTTGGTGACGACGACCTTGCGTGCCTGACCGAGCAGGGAGATGTCGGCGGTCTCCAGGGAGAGGCCGACCTCTTCGCTGACGACCTGGCCACCGGTGAGGATCGCCATGTCCTGCAGCATCGCCTTGCGGCGGTCACCGAAGCCCGGGGCCTTGACGGCGACGGACTTGAAGGTACCGCGGATCTTGTTGACGACCAGGGTGGAGAGAGCCTCGCCCTCGACATCCTCGGCGATGATCAGCAGCGGCTTGCCGCCCTGAATGACCTTCTCCAGCAAGGGAAGCAGGTCCTTGACGGTCGAGACCTTGGAGCTGACCAGCAGGATGTAAGGATCCTCCAGGACGGCTTCCTGACGCTCGGCGTCGGTCACGAAGTAGCCCGAGATGTAGCCCTTGTCGAAGCGCATACCTTCGGTGAGCTCCAGCTGCAGGCCGAAGGTGTTGGACTCCTCGACGGTGATGACACCCTCGTTGCCAACCTTGTCCATGGCCTCGGCGATCAGGTCTCCGATGGACTGGTCGCCCGCGGAGATACCGGCCGTGGCCGCGATCTGCTCCTTGGTCTCGACCTCCTTGGCCGAAGCCAGCAGGGTCTCGGTGACCTTCTCGACGGCCTTCTCGATGCCGCGCTTCAGGCCGAGCGGGTTGGCGCCGGCGGCGACGTTACGCAGACCTTCCTTGACCAGGGCCTGGGCAAGAACGGTGGCGGTGGTGGTGCCGTCACCCGCGACGTCGTCAGTCTTCTTGGCAACTTCCTTGACCAGCTCAGCGCCGATCTTCTCGTACGGGTCCTCCAGCTCGATCTCCTTGGCGATGGACACACCATCGTTGGTGATCGTGGGGGCGCCCCACTTCTTCTCCAAGACGACGTTGCGACCCTTGGGGCCCAGCGTCACCTTGACCGCGTCAGCGAGGGCGTTGAGGCCCCGCTCCAGGCCGCGGCGGGCCTCTTCGTCATACGCAATTGTCTTGGCCATTGCGAAGTGATTCCTCCGTGTAAGGGGGTTGCACGTTCTTGGCCGGGCTCAGTGCCCGCGACGGACGGACGCAGCTGTGTGGGCTGCGGCCTCACCGTCCCGGCCTAGCACTCACCGGTCGTGAGTGCCAATGCCATTTTTAGCACTCGACCATGACGAGTGCAAGGTCGAGTGCGCATTCCTCGCACCGAATAGACACGACCTCGGCTCCAGATCAAAAGCCGTGGTGATGTGGACGGACGTCGATGCCCACCTCGTGCGCTTCGGTTGCACGACCGGGCTGTAACGCTTTGCGTCCTGCCGACCACTCAGTCGTGTCACCATCCCCATCAGCAGAGGAGTCGCAATGATCACCGCACAGCTTCAGCGTCACATCGAACCGGACGCGCCCTTGGCGCGCGGCGGGGCCGCTCTGGCGCGATATGGGCTCGCGATCGTCATCGCGTGGATCGGCTTGCTGAAGTTCACCGAGTTCGAGGCCAACGGCATCGTGCCGCTGGTGTCTCACAGTCCGCTGATGTCCTGGGTATACCAGGTCTTCTCGGTCACCGCGTTCTCATCGCTACTCGGAATCGTGGAAATCACGATCGCGGTCCTGCTGTCCGTCACGCCGTGGTTGCCCCGCCTCTCAGCAGTCGGCAGCCTCATGGCCATCGGCATGTTCGCCACCACCCTGAGCTTCCTGTTCAGCACCCCGGGAGTCTTCGAGAGCGCGGCCGGAGGGTTCCCGGCGCTGTCCTCGACCGAACAATTCCTTATCAAGGATGTCGCGCTCCTCGGCATCTCCGCCTGGACCTTGGTCGATGCACTCACGCGACGCTGAAGCCGCCCTCGTCGCTTCCCTACAAGCCGGCGACGAGGGCGCGTTCGCGCAGGTTGTGGACACGCACACTCCGGCGATGCTTCACCTCGCGCGCAGCTATGTGCGAAGCCGCGAGATCGCCGAAGAGGTAGTGCAGGAGGCCTGGCTCGCCTTATGCAAGGGAATCGACGCATTCGAAGGTCGATCATCACTGCGCACCTGGCTGTTCACCATCCTGATCCATATCGCCAAGGAACGGGGAATCCGCGAACGTCGCGATACCGCGAAGGCCATCGCGGCATTTACCGGGGGCACCGTCGACCCGGGCCGTTTCCAGGACACCGGCGAATGGCCGGGCCACTGGCGCGACGACGCCGCCCCTCATGCGTTTCCCGAGACGCCGGAGAACCTGGTGCTCTCCGAGGAGCTGGTCGCCCACGTAGTTCTACAACTCGACCGGCTGCCGGAAATGCAGCGCGTTGTGGTGACGATGCGAGACCTACTGGGACTCGACGCGAAGGAGGTCGCCGAACACCTGGGAATCACCTCGGCCAACCAACGTGTGCTCCTGCATCGCGGGCGGGCAGCAGTGCGCCAAGGGCTTGAGGACTACATGAAGGACGTGAGTTGAATGAACTGCGACGAACTCGTCGAACTGATCACGGAGTACCTAGACAATTCACTCTCACCGGTCAAGCGCGCGAAGCTAGAGGCACACCTGTTGGAGTGCGACGGATGCGTGAACTACCTGAACCAGTACAAATCCACCGTGGCGATCTTGAGCCAGATCCCGCAGGACGGCCCCAGCGAGGCGCTGCGAGAGAGGCTGCTCGCCGGATTTCGGGAACGGCAACTTTAACGACGCCACCGCAGCCCGTCGAAGACAACGTCGGTGACCTGCTGCGAGACGTCTTTGTTGTAGCTCTGCATGGCCTGACACCCGACCAGGAGCGCCTTTACCTCGTGCACCCCGATATCGGAGCGCACCGTCCCCGCCTGCCGGGCGGCCTGCACCAAATCACCCAAGACCGCATAGAAGGATTCCTCGATCTGAGGGATAAGCGCTTCGACACTGACGCCCGCGCCGGCCAGGGCGTCCACCAATCCCTGATCGGTCCCACCCCACTCGACCATCACGCGCAAGAATCCGAACAGCGCCTCACCCGGATCGGCCGACTCCAGTAGCTCACGCCCCTTGCCGATCACCGTGCTCATCCGATCTTCCGCGACGGCGCGGTACAGATCCTCCTTGGCGGGAAAGTGCCGGTAGACGGTGCCCGCACCCACCCCGGCCCGCCGCGCGATCTCGTCAATCGGGACACCGAGGCCCTCCTCGGCGAATGTTTGGTAGGCGACCTCCAACACCCGGGCGCGGTTGCGGGCAGCGTCGGCTCGCAAGGGACGGGCGGGTTGATCCATCTCACACTCCTTGAAGCGTTGACAAAGCGGGGCGTGCGTTCCGTATAGTCGTAAGCGGAGTAGCCGCCCCGGTTACTGAAGATGTTACTCAAGGAGCCCCCATGACGAAGTGGAACACCACCGACATCCCCGATCAGACCGGCCGCGTCGCGGTCGTCACCGGCGCCAACACCGGCCTGGGCCTGGAGACCGCCAAGGCACTCGCCGCGCACGGCGCCCATGTCGTACTCGCTGTACGCAACACCGAAAAGGGCAAGGCCGCGGCCGACGCGATCACGGCCGCACACGCGAACGCCGATGTCACCCTGCAGTCCTTGGATCTGTCGTCGCTGGAGTCCGTCCGCCGAGCCAGTGACGAGCTCAAATCGCGCTACGACAAGATCGACCTGCTGATCAACAACGCCGGCGTGATGTGGACGGAGAAGTCGACCACCGCCGACGGCTTCGAGCTGCAGTTCGGCACCAACCATCTGGGTCACTACGCATTCACCGGCCTGCTCCTGGAGCGCCTGCTACCGGTCGAGGGCTCGCGCGTGGTGACCGTCAGCAGCATCGGCCACCGCCTGCGTGCGGCGATCCATTTCGACGATCTGCAGTGGGAGCGCGACTACGACCGCGTGGCCGCCTACGGACAATCGAAGCTGGCCAACCTGTTGTTCACCTATGAACTGCAGCGGCGCCTGGCGGGCACCAACACCGTGGCCCTGGCCGCCCACCCCGGCGGTTCCAACACCGAGCTGGCACGCAACTCTCCGCTGTGGGTCCGGGCCATTTTCGATGTGGTGGCACCGCTGCTGACCCAGGGCGCAGATATGGGCGCACTACCCACGCTGCGGGCTGCCACCGACCCGGCCGCCCTGGGCGGCCAGTACTACGGACCGGACGGATTCATGGAACAACGCGGTAATCCGAAGGTCGTCGCATCGAGTGAGCAGTCCTACGACCTCGATTTGCAGCGTCGCCTGTGGTCGGTATCTGAGGAACTCACCGACGTCATCTTCCCGGTCAAGTGAGCTGATCGGCGGCGTGGCGGGCATCGTGCCGATTGTCACCCTCGTGACACGACACGCGGTGCCCGCCACGCCCGTCAGGATGCAGCACCGTAATCCCTTGCGTTAGGCTCCTGTTCGATCAGTAAGGAGTCCATAGGGTGCGGGCTGTAGAAGCGCCCAGCACCCATACATTGCGGGGCTGGCAGCGTAGGGCATTGGTGCGGTATTTGGCCGCCAAACCCCGCGATTTTCTCGCGGTCGCCACCCCCGGATCGGGGAAAACTCGGTTTGCCCTGCGCATTGCTACCGAGCTACTGGCCGATGGCACCGTCGACAAGATCACCGTCGTGGTGCCCACAGAGCACCTGAAGGTGCAGTGGGCCCAGTCGGCCACCTCCTTCGGCCTGTCACTGGACCCCAGATTCAGCAACTCCGATTCACAGAACTCCTCGGAATACCACGGCGTCGTCGTCACCTACGCGCAGGTGGCCAGCCACCCCACGCGGCACCGGGTCCGCACCGAGAACCACCGAACGCTGGTCATCTTCGACGAGATTCACCATGCCGGTGATGCCAAAAGCTGGGGCGAGGCCGTACGCGAGGCATTCGACGACGCCACCCGGCGCCTTTCGCTGACCGGAACCCCGTTCCGCAGCGACGATAGCCCCATCCCCTTCATCAACTACGAGCCCGACGGCGCGGGCTTCCAGCGTTCGCAGGCCGACCACACCTACGGCTACTCCGAGGCGTTGGCCGACGGCGTGGTGCGCCCGGTGGTCTTCATGGCGTACTCGGGTGAAGCCCGCTGGCGTGACAGTGCGGGCGAGGAACACGCCGCCCGCCTCGGTGAGCCGTTGAGCGCAGAGCAGACCGCCCGCGCCTGGCGCACCACGCTCGACCCCAATGGCGAATGGATCCCCGCGGTGCTGCGTGCGGCACACGCGCGGCTGCTGCAAAAACGCAAGGGCGGCATGACCGATGCGGGGGCGATGATCATCGCCTCCGACCAGAAGGCCGCGCGCGCCTACGCCAAGCTGCTGACCACAATCACCGGTAGCGAACCCACCGTGGTGCTGTCGGACGATCCGAAATCCTCGGACCGCATCGCCCAGTTCTCTGCCAGCACCAGCGAATGGATGGTGGCGGTGCGCATGGTGTCCGAGGGCGTGGACGTGCCACGACTGGCCGTCGGCGTGTACGCGACAAGCGCCTCGACACCTCTGTTCTTCGCCCAGGCCATCGGGCGGTACGTGCGCTCGCGGACCCCGGGCGAGACGGCCAGCATCTTCCTGCCCTCGGTGCCGACGCTGCTGGAGCTGGCCAGCCTGCTGGAGGAGCAGCGCAATCATGTGCTCGGCAAGCCGCATCGCGAGCCGATGGGCGACGAGGAGCCGGTAGAGCGTAAGCGCACCGAGCCCGGCGAGGAAGAGAAGGGCTTCGAATCCCTCAGCGCCAGCGCCGAGTTGGATCAGGTGATCTTCGATGGCGCGTCCTTTGGCACCGCGACCCCCGCGGGCAGCGAGGAGGAGGCCGAGTATCTCGGCATTCCCGGCCTGCTGGATCCGAACCAGATGCGAGATCTGTTGCGGCGCAGGCAAGAAGAGCAGCTCACCAAGCGAACTGCATCCGGTGAGGTGCCCCCGGAGATCACCTCGACGCACGGCCAGTTACGCGAGCTGCGCCGCGAGCTCAACGCGTTGGTATCGGCCACACACTTTAAATCGGGTAAGCCACACGGCTGGATTCACAACGAGCTGCGCCGTCGGTGCGGCGGGCCTCCCGTTGCCGCGGCCACCCGCGACCAACTCAAGGAACGCATCGTCGCAGTCCGCACCCTTCATCGGGAGCTGTGACGCGCGTAGCGTGGAGCGCATGTCACTGATCGTTTCTGGATACCCCGAACCTCGGTATCACGGCGACACCGGCGAGATCAGCGCGACGTTCAGACCGGCAACCGATCCACCCGACTACGCCCCCGACGGCGGCGACGCCGTCCGATACAGCTATCTGGCCACTCAACAATCGACGGCCGGCGATTACGGGCTGTATCGGATCGATGCCGGACCGGTGAAAGGTTTCGGCGCGGCAACGCATTTCCACAAGGCGATGTCGGAGGCGTTCTTCGTACTGTCCGGCGCATGGCGGCTGTACAACGGCCAAGAGTGGGTTGACGCGACCGCGGGCGACTTCTTGTTCGTGCCGCCGGGTGGTCTGCATGCCTTCCAAAAGGATTCGGGCGAGGCAGCTTCCATGCTGATGTTGTTCGCACCGGGAGCTCCCCGGCAACGATACTTCGAAGGTTTCGGCGAACTGGCCGACATGACCGATGAACAGCGGACTCAGTGGTTCATCGGTCACGACAACTTCTTCGTCTAGACCGGGAACCGCACTCCCGTCAGCTCCTCCGAGACCGACCAAAGACGTTGTTGCAGAGCTTCATCGTGTGACTGCCTGGTGGACCTGACCACCTTCGGATACCCGCGCAGCTCTCCGAAGCCGGAAGGCCCGTAGTACTGACCGCCGGATGCCGCCGGGTCCGTGGCGGCACGCAGACTGGGCAATGCCCCCATCGCCGGACTCTGCGCGAGCTTCAACGCCGCCGCACTGAGCGCCTCCGGGCCGAAGGTGATATGCCGCATCAGCTCGGTACCCGATGCACCGGGATGCGCGGCCAGTGCCACCGTCTCGACCCCAGCCGCCGCAAGGCGGCGCTGCAGCTCGTAGGTGAACAACAGGTTCGCTAGTTTGGACTGCGCGTAGGCTCCCACCCTGCTGTAGCTACGGTCCCATTGAAGATCGTCGAAATGTATTGCGGCCCTGAATTTATGGCCATTGCTGCTGACGGTGACCACGCGTGAACCACGCACGGCGGTGAGGTTCTCCAGCAGTAGCCCGGTGAGCGCGAAATGCCCCAGGTGGTTGGTGCCGAACTGCAGCTCGAACCCGTCCACCGTGGCGCCCTTCGGCGGATACATCACACCCGCGTTGTTGATCAGCAGGTCGATACGCGGGTAGTCGGCGCTCAGCTGTCGAGCTGCGGACCTGACGTCCGACAGAGAGGACAGGTCCAGGCGCTGCACCGCGAGGTTGCCTCCGGGTGCGGTCTTCTTGATCTCATCGACAGCGGCGGCACCCTTCTCCAGATCACGGACCGCAAGGACCACCTGGGCACCGGCGCCGGCCAGCGCTCGAGCCGTCTCCAGGCCCAGGCCGGTATTGGCTCCGGTGATGACGACGACGCGTCCAGTCTGGTCGGGTATGTCGGCAGTCGTCCAGTGTGCGGTCACGATTGCATCCTGCCGCAGATCAGTGAGCCTGCCCACCCCCGATCATTCACAGTTCTCCCGGCGTTCGATACCAGCAATCCCACAGCCGCGGTCAATACGCTCGTCGCGGATCATCGAGCTTGGCCACCCCTTGACCTAAGGCAGGTTCGTGCGCAAAATTACTTCTCTTGTTGCCCTTGTTATTTCATTACTCTTGGCTGGACCGGGGCTAGCGGCGGCGGACCCGCTGCCGGTCGGCGACGTCACCCAGTCGGCCGTCACCGACGACGGCTGGCACCTGAGTGCCTCCCTGACGCGGATGGCCATCAACTCCGTGCCGAACATGGCCGCGACGGCGTTCACCCGCGAAGGGTTCGTCACCGGGAAGGCCGCCGCCAGCATCGATGGCAACGGCGCCATTGCGGTCAATTCCGGCACGCTGGTCATGGGGCTGCAGTTGGGCTGCCAGATCGACCTCAGCGAGGGCGGGAGCGTCGATGTCGGCGCCGACGCCGGGGTCAATCCCGGCTTTTCCGGCGGCAGCAACCTGTTGGCCATGATCGGCCCGTACGCCGAGGTGAACGGCAGCATCTCGGTCAATCTCCTACCGGGCACCATCAAGAACATCGTGCTGGGCAAGAAGGCGCTCAAGGGACGCACCGGCGAGATCGTCGTTCACGATGCCCACGTCAAAGTGGATGCCTGCGGAGGGCCCGTCTCCATCCGGTTCTTCACGACGGCCATGATCGACACCGACAAATCCGATGACAGCGTCAACGTGTACGGAGACATCCTCTCCCTATGAGCACTGCGAGCACTCGACAGGAACGGCGCCGGGTGGCGCGGCTGATCGCCGCCACCGCAGTATGCGCGAGCCTCATCGCCTGCCCGCCATCTGTGGCGCGGGCCGACAACTGCAGTCCCGGCGACTTCGGCGCAGCGCAGGGATGCGCTCCTCCCGCGGCCGCCACCGGCGGCGACAAGGCCGAGAGCTGGCCGCCCACAAACGTGGATTGGCCGCCCGAGCCGGACTCCGATACCGAAGCGGCCGACCAGCAGGACACCACGCCGACGCCCATCGTGATGCCCGATGGCGCGGCAGCCGTCAAACCCGCGACACCGACCCGGAAACCGGCTACCGCATCGGCACCGATCGTCACCCCCGGGGCTTAGTCGGGCGCTGCCCCGTGAAACACCGCCTCCACGTTGTTCCCGTCGGGGTCGCGCACGAAGGCGCCGTAGTACCCGGGGTGGTACTCGGGCCATAACCGCGGCGCGTGCAGCACCTCGGCGCCCTCGCTCGTGGCGGTCGCAAAGAACTCGTCGACCTTTTCGGTGCTCGCGGCCGAAAAAGCGATGTGGACTTCACGATTGGGACGGTTAGCAACCTCGCCACCACCGATCCAGAAGTCAGGCTTTCCTGCCGTCCCGTATCCGATGGCCACCCCGAAATCCATCTGCCGGGTGAACCCGAGGACCTCGAGCACCTTGTCGTAGAACGCGGCCGCCGCGGGCAGATCCGCACAATTGATACCGAAGTGATCGATCATGTCGCCGATTCTGGACTACAGCGCCGACAACAACGCCGGCAGATCCGCGACCGAGTCGACGACATATGCCGGCTGCATGGCGTATTGATCGGCGGCCCATCTGTCGAGGGTGTCCTGTCGAAACTTCCCGGTCCGCACCAGCACGCCTGTCATTCCGACAACCTGTGCGGCGAGCACGTCGACGTGGAGATCGTCCCCCACCATCACGACTTGATCCGGCTCGCAGCCCATCCGCTCGGCGGCCAGTTGAAATCCCGTGGGCGCGGGCTTGCCGACGGCGACGGCCTTACGCCCCGACACCTGCTCCATGCCCGCCAGGTACACGCCGGTATCGACGCGCAGTCCCTCGCGAGTGCTCCACACCGCGTTCCGATGCATCGCGACCACCGGAGTCCCCTGCGCCATCAACTCGTACACCCGGCTCAGCGCCACATGATCGAACTGCGGGCCCGCCCCGCCCAGAATGATCACGTCGGGATCATCGGAGAGGGATTCGACGAAGTCGACTCCCTGCATATCGGCGGTGATGTCACCGTCATTCAGCAGATAGCAGCGCGCACCCGGATGTTGGTTGATCACGTGGTCGGCAGTCAGCATGGCGGCGGTGATCACCTCGTCGGCGGGAACCGCCAGCCCGGCGGCAGTGAGCAACTCGGCGATCTGTACGCGGGTGCGGGAGGTGGTGTTGGTCAAGAAGCAACGACGAACATCCTCGCTCTCCAGGGCCTTGAGCGCCTCGGCCGCGCCGTCGATCGGCTCCCACGAGGTCACCAGGACCCCGTCGATGTCGAAGAGCACTCCGCCGACCGTCATAGCGCTATTTTCCCGCCATGCCGTGGGCACCGCACGTCGAGGGCATACCGGGTGCACTCAATTCGGGGAAACCCCTGCGTGCGGTATGCGCTGGCGGCTCGGGCAATAATGAGCCGATGCGTTCCGTCGCAGAGCACCAGCAAGTCGTGGCCGAATTGATCGAGGCACCCACGCCCGTACGCATACCGGTCGGCGCGGCCGAACGACTGGTGCTTGCCGCCGATGTCGTGGCACCGCTGAATCTGCCCGTGTTCGACAACTCGGCGATGGACGGCTACGCGGTGCGGTACGAAGACCTCGCGGGGGCTTCCCCGACCAACCCGGTGACACTGCCGGTCACCGAGGACATCCCGGCCGGGCGCACCGACGAACTGACCCTCAAGCCCGGCACCGCACACCGCATCATGACGGGGGCGCCCGTTCCCGCCGGAGCCACCGCGGTGGTGCCCGTCGAGGTCACCGACGGCGGTACCGGGACGGTGATCATCACCGAGGAACCCCGGGCCGGGCAGCACGTCCGACGCGCAGGTGAGGACGTTCGGGCGGGCGACACGGTGTTGGCCGTCGGCACCCGACTCACCGCACCGGCGCTGGGCCTAGCGGCGGCGCTCGGCCTGGAAGAGCTCACCGTGCACCCGCGCCTCCGCGTGGTCATCGCCTCGACGGGCAGCGAGTTGGTACCTCCGGGCACACCACTGAAGCCGGGACAAATCTACGAATCCAACGCGGTCATGCTGGCCGCGGCCGTCCAGGAAGCAGGCGCCGACGCCGTGCTGGCGCCGACCGTCGCCGATGACGTCGATCAATTCCTTTCCGTGCTGGAAGAATTCGGCGCGCAAGCCGACCTGGTGATCACCACCGGTGGGGTGAGCGCCGGAGCCTACGAGGTGGTCAAGGACGCACTCACCGATGCCGGCGTCCAGTTCGTATCGGTGGCCATGCAGCCGGGTAAGCCGCAGGGGGCGGGACACGTGAACGGTGTTCCGGTGCTCACACTGCCCGGTAATCCGGTCAGCGCGCTGGTGTCATTCGAGGTGTTCATCCGCGAACCTCTGCGTGCGGCCATGGGATTGAACCCGGCGCGGCCACACCATGAAGCGGTCCTCACCGATCCGATCGCCGCCCCGGCGGGTAAGCGACAGTTCCGACGCGGATGCTGGGACGCCGACAAGGGCACCGTGACCGCCGTCGGACCTCCCGCATCGCACCATCTGCGCTGGCTGGCGGTCTCGAACTGCCTGCTGGACATCCCCGAGGACGTCACCGAACTTGCCGCGGGAACGACGGTCAGTGTGTGGAATCTGAGCTGATCACGGTCGCCGTGACCGGCATCGGGGTCTGATGTGTCCGTTGTGCTGTCCCAGCACGCCGGCCACATCACTAGGATGGTCCGGTGGCAAGACGCCCCCGCCCCGTAGGTTCAGAGCCGGACTCCGGCATTCCGCATATCGTCGAACTCTTCCGCTCGACCATCCCCCCGATCCATCCGGCAGGTCTTCCGTTCATCGCCGGCGGATTGGGACTGGCCGGCCTCGGGTTCAAGAACCGCTGGATTCGCGGAACGGGCCTTGCCCTCGCGGGCGCGTGCGCCGGATTCTTCCGGCACCCGCCCCGTATCCCGCCCAACCGTGCCGATGTGGTGGTCGCCGCCGCCGACGGGCAGATCTGCCTCGTCGATCGTGCGGTGCCGCCGCCGGAGCTGGGACTGCCCGCAGAGCCGCTGCCCCGCATCAGCATCTTCCTGTCGGTGTTCGACGTGCACGTGCAGCGTGTTCCCGTCGCCGGCGAGGCCATCGCCGTGATCCACCGCAGCGGACAGTTCCTGTCGGCCGATCGCGCCGAGGCCAGCGTCGCCAACGAGCGCAACAGTGTCCAGATCCGCACCCGCACCGGACACGATGTGGTCGTGGTGCAAATCGCCGGGCTCATCGCGCGCCGCATCATCTGTCACGCCAAGGTGAGTGACCAGCTGTCCATCGGCGACACTTACGGTCTGATCCGATTCGGTTCCCGGGTCGACACCTATCTGCCCGAGGGTTCCAAAATTCTTGTCCAGCAGGGACAACGGGCGGTCGGCGCGGAGACCGTGCTCGCCGAGCTGCCCTCGTCGACGGATAACGCGTAAGCAGCCGGCGATGAATCAAGCCGCGTCCGCGAAGCGCCCCGTACACATCCGGATCCTGCCGAGTGTGATGACGGTACTGGCGATCTGCGGTGGGTTGTCGTCGATCAAGTTCGCCTTCGACGGAAAGCCATACATCTCGCTGACGTTGATCGCCGCGGCGGCGATCCTCGACGGCCTCGACGGCCGGATCGCCCGGCTGTTGGACGCGACGTCGCGGATGGGTGCCGAGATCGACTCGCTGGCCGATGCGGTGAACTTCGGTGTCGCCCCGGCAGTGGTTCTGTACATCTCGCTGCTGGCGGATACCCCTACCGCATGGGTCTTTTCGCTTCTCTACGCGGTGTGCATCGTGCTGCGGCTGGCACGCTTCAACACGTTGCTCGACGACGACACCGCGCCCGCGTTCACCAAGGAGTACTTCGTCGGCGTACCGTCCCCCGCGGGAGCACTGATGGTGCTTGCTCCGCTGGCCGCATACCTGCAGTTCGGCGACGGATGGTGGTCGTCGGTGTGGACGATATGCGGGTGGATGGTTTTCGTGTCCATGCTCATCGTCAGCCAGATACCCACCGCTGCCATGAAATCCGTGTCGGTGCCGCCCCGGATGGTGGTGTTGCTCCTGGCGCTGGTGACGGTCGCCGCGGCCTTGCTGCTGCAGTATCCGTACGTGCTGCTGCTGGTCCTGATCGTGGTCTACCTGGCGCACATCCCCTTCGCCTGGCGCAGTCAGCGATGGGTCGCGGCACGGCCCGAATCCTGGGACGCCAAGCCCAAGGAGCGGCGGGACCTTCGCCGTGATCAGCGACGGGATCAGCGACGCGCCTTCCGCCAGGCAGCACTGCCCAAGCGGCGCACCGCCGAACGTCTGGGCCTGCGCCGCCCCGGCAGGCCACGCTAGGGCCGCATGAGCTCCCTCACACTCACCGCGCGCCTCAACACGTCGGCAGTCGATTCACGACGCGGTGTGGTCCGGCTTCATCCGGAAGCTATTGCAGCCCTGGGTATCCGAGAATGGGATGCGATCTCTCTGACCGGCTCGCGTACTACCGCCGCCGTGGTCGGAATCGCGCCGCGCTCGATCCCGGCCGGAACCGCCCTGCTCGACGACGTGACACTCTCGAACGCGGGGCTCCGCGAGGACGCGTCGGTCATCATCGCGCCGGCGACGGTGTACGGCGCACGATCGGTCACGGTAAGCGGTTCTTCACTCGCCACCCAGTCCGTTTCGTCCGCGACGCTTCGGCTGGCCTTGTTGGGCAAGGTGATGACAGTCGGCGATACCGTCTCGCTGCTGCCACGGGACCTGGGGCCCGGCACATCCACATCGGAGGCGACGTCGGCGCTGGCCCGATCGGTGGGAATCACCTGGACCTCCGAACTGCTGACCGTGACCGCGGTCGACCCCGGCGGGCCCGTCAGCGTGCAACCTAATTCGCTTGTCAGCTGGCAGGGCTCGGCCCCGCCAAATCCCGCCACGCTGCCGGCGACGGCGCAGGCTCCGAACACCACAGTCGACATTGCCCCGCCCTCGGACCCACTCTTGACAATATCCGTGGAGGACCTCAAGGGCTCCCAGGCGCAGGCCGCACGACTCACCGAATGGCTCAAGCTTGCCCTCGACGAGCCGGACCTACTGAAAACGCTGGGTGCACAACCCAATCTGGGCGTGCTGATATCGGGCCCGGCGGGCGTCGGCAAGGCCACACTGGCGCGGGCCGTCTGTGCGTCGCGCACACTCGTCGAGTTGGACGGGCCTGAGGTAGGGGCGACCACGCCCGACAGCCGCCTCAACGCGATCCGTGAGGCGGTGAGCCGGATACGGCAATCCGGCGGAGTCCTACTGATCTCCGATATCGACGCCCTGCTGCCGGCGACCGCCGAGCCCGTGGCCACGCTCATTCTCGCCGAGTTGCGTTCTGCAGTAGCCACTTCCGGCGTGGCATTCATCGCGACCACCGCGCATCCCGACCGCATCGACGTGCGGCTGCGCACTCCGGAACTCTGCGACCGCGAGCTGGGCCTGAGCTTGCCGGATGCCGCCACCCGCAAGTCTCTACTCGAGGTCCTCTTGGCGAAGGTGCCGTCGCAGGACCTGCAGCTCGATGAGATCGCAGCGCGGACGCCCGGATTCGTGGTGACCGACTTGGCCGCGCTGGTACGGGAGGCGGCGTTGCGCGCCGCCGCCCGCGCCAGCGAGAAGGCCAGTGCACCGGCGCTCGGCCAGGAGGATCTTGTCGGTGCGCTGTCGGTGATCCGTCCGCTGTCTCGGTCCAGCACCGAGGAGGTGGCCGTAGGCTCGATAACTCTCGAAGACGTCGGCGATATGGTGGCGACCAAACAGGCCCTGACAGAGGCGGTTCTGTGGCCGCTGCAACATCCCGACACCTTTGAACGCCTGGGCGTGGATCCACCCCGCGGTGTGCTGCTGTACGGTCCACCCGGCTGTGGCAAGACCTTCGTGGTGCGTGCGCTGGCCAGCTCGGGCCGGTTGTCGGTGCACGCGGTCAAGGGCGCCGAGCTGATGGACAAATGGGTCGGGGCCTCCGAGCAGGCCGTGCGCGAGCTGTTTCGGCGAGCGCGCGATTCGGCACCGTCGCTCGTTTTCCTCGACGAGGTGGACGCACTGGCGCCGCGGCGCGGGCAGAGCTTCGACTCGGGTGTCACCGATCGCGTGGTGGCCGCCCTGCTCACCGAGCTGGACGGGGTCGAACCGCTGCGCGACGTGGTGGTGCTCGGCGCCACCAACCGGCCGGAGCTCATCGACCCGGCCCTGCTTCGTCCCGGTCGCATGGAGCGTCTGGTGTTCGTCGAACCGCCGGATGCTCAGGCCCGCAAAGACATCCTCAAGACGGCGGCCCGATCGGTACCGCTGCACGCCGATGTGGATCTAGATGCCCTTGCCGCCGAACTCGACGGCTTCTCGGCCGCGGACTGCGCGGCGTTGTTGCGCGAGGCCGCGATGGCGGCGATGCGGCGATCCATCGACGCTGCCGATGTCACCGTCGCCGATATCGAAACCGCGCGGACCACTGTGCGCCCGTCGCTGGATCCCGTGCAGGTGGCATCACTGCGCGCGTTTGCTGACAACCGCTGAAAAGGGTTGCGTCGCGCCGATCGTCGGACGCCCCGTAAACTAGTCACCACGACACCCCGCCCAACAACCGATAGACGGGAGTGCCTTTGCTTGCCATTCTGCTTGCCCACGCCCTGGCGGCCGCGGTGGCGCCGCTACTTGTGGCGCGTGTCGGCCGACTGGCGTTCTATCCCCTTGCCCTGGTCCCCCTGGGTTCGCTGATCTGGGTCTTGGCAAGATGGCCCGGCGGTGGGCCCGGCATCCGGGTGGACATCCCGTGGGTACCCGAGCTGGCCATGGACATCGTGCTGCGCTTCGATTCCCTGGCCGCGATCATGAGTGTGCTGGTGCTCGGTATCGGGTCACTGGTGCTCTTCTACTGTGCGAGCTACTTCCGACACCGCGACGGGCACATGGAACCTCGCCTTCCCAGCTTCGCTGCCGAGCTGGTCGCCTTCTCCGGCGCCATGTTCGGCCTGGTGATCAGCGACAATCTGCTGCTGCTCTACATCTTCTGGGAATTGACCACCGTGTTGTCATTCCTGCTCGTGGGCCACTATGCCGAACGCCTCGCGAGTCGGCGCGCGGCGGTTCAGGCACTGCTGGTCACCACCGCCGGCGGTCTGGCCATGCTGGTCGGGGTCATCGTGCTCGGTCACGTCGGTGGCAGCTTCCTGCTGTCCGACCTCATCGCCCAGCCGCCCGCGGGCATGGCAGCCAACGTGGGCCTGGTATTGGTGTTGGTCGGCGCGCTGAGTAAATCCGCCATTGTGCCCCTGCACTTTTGGCTCCCGGGCGCCATGGCCGCGCCTACCCCGGTCAGCGCCTACCTGCATGCCGCGGCCATGGTGAAGGCCGGCATCTACCTGTTGGCCCGCATGTCGCCCGGGTTCGCCGAAGCGACACCATGGCGTCCGGTTGTGCTGATACTGGGCATCGCGACGATGATCCTGGCGGGCTGGCGTGCGCTGCGTGAGTACGACCTCAAACTGATTCTCGCCTTCGGCACCGTGAGCCAACTCGGATTCCTGGTGGTGCTCACCGGAACCGGTGACCCCGACATCCTGTTGGCCGGTCTGGTCATGCTGTGCGCGCATGGCCTCTTCAAGGCCGCACTCTTCATGGTGGTGGGGATCGTCGACCACACCGTCGGCACCCGCGACATCCGCAAGCTCGCCTGGTTGGGCAACCGTCGTCCGGACTTGATGGTGATCGCCGCCCTCGCCGCGGCAAGTATGGCCGGAGTACCGTTCACCCTCGGATTTGTCGGCAAGGAACTGGCTTTCGCCACGGTGCTGCACAGCCAGGTGCTCGGTTCGGCCGCGCCCTGGGTATTGGCCGGGATTGTCATCGGTTCGATGTTCACCATCACCTACAGCATGCGATTCATGTGGGGGGCATTCGCCCGCAAGGGTTTACCCGAACCCAGTGCGCGTGTGCAGGGCATGCACGCGCCGGCTCCCGCCTTCCTGGTGGCACCCGCGCTGCTATCGATGGCGGGTGTCGCGGCCGGCATACTGCCCGACTGGCTCAACTGGGCACTGGGCAGCTACGCCGATCCCGTGGACGCCCATATCGCCATCTGGGAAGGCTTCGGAGTTCCACTGCTGCTCACCGCCATTGCGTTCGCGGTCGGTATCGCCGCGTTCTTCTCACGGGGGCGCCTGCGCCGGGCGCGGCTCGCCGTCAATCCGCTGGGCAATGCCGACCGCGGGTATGACGCGGTGCTGCGCGGCGCCGACGTGCTGTCCCAGCGACTGACGGCGCTGACCCAACGAGGCTCGATCCCGTTCACCCAGGCCACCATTCTGGTGACCCTGGTGATGCTGCCGACGATTGTGCTGGCACTCGGCGCCCGGGACCAGGCACATCTGAAACTCTGGGATTCTCCCTTGCAAGGGGTGGTCGGCCTACTGATGTTGGCGGCCGCGCTCGGTGCGACCGTCATGCGCAACCGTCTGGCCGCGGTGCTGCTGGTAGGCATCACCGGCTACGGGACCGGAGTAATCTTCGCGCTGCACGGTGCGCCGGATCTGGCGTTGACGCAGTTCCTGGTCGAAACGCTGACGCTGGTGATATTCGTGTTGGTGCTGCGCGCCCTGCCCGCCGAATCGGATATAGAGCAGGCCAACAGATTCCGGCTACCGCGTGCCATGCTGGCGATAGCAGTCGGCTGCACGGTCACCGCGCTCGGGGTATACGCGATGGCCGCCCGCCGCGATCGCCCGATCGCCGATCTACTCCCCGAGGCGGCGTACCTGCGCGGGCACGGCGCCAACACGGTGAACGTTCTACTGGTGGACATTCGCGCATGGGACACCCTCGGCGAGATCTCGGTGCTACTGGTCGCAGCGACGGGTGTGGCCTCATTGATGTTCCGGCACAGACGTTTCGGTAGGGCCCCCCGCGTCGGAGATGCCGCCGGTCAACCCGATGTCGTGGTGGCATCCGGGATCTGGCTGCGCGGCAGCGAGCTGCGCGATCCCAAGCACCGATCATTGGTTCTCGAAGTCGCGACGCGGCTGATCTTTCCGCTTGTCATGGTGCTGTCGTTCTATTTCTTCTTCGCCGGGCACAACGTTCCGGGTGGTGGCTTCGCGGGAGGGTTGACGGCTGGCTTGGCCCTGGTCCTGCGCTATCTCGCCGGCGGACGCTACGAGCTGGGTGAGACGCTGCCCTTTGACGCCGGCAAGATCCTCGGCCTCGGCCTGGCCTTCTCCGGCGGCACTGCACTGGTCTCGATGCTGCTGGGTGCTCCCGTGTTGTCCTCGGCCACAATTCAATTCGATGTGCTGGGGTTCGGGCACGTCAAGATCGTGACCGCAATCTTCTTCGACCTGGGCGTTTACCTGGTGGTGGTCGGCCTGGTGCTCGATGTGCTGCGCAGCCTGGGCGCGCGCCTGGATGTCGAGCTCGAAGAGTCTCCGCGCGATCGAGGAGGGGTGCGCGCATCATGACCAATCTCGGCCTGCTCATCATCATCGGCGCCCTGACAGCGTGCGGCGTGTACCTGATGCTGGAACGCAACCTGACCCGCATGGTGTTGGGCCTGCTTCTCGTCGGAAATGCGGTGAATCTGCTGATCCTCACCGTGGGTGGTCCTTCCGGCAATCCGCCGATCATCGGCCGCCAGTCCGCGGGCCGCACCACGGTGGCAGATCCGTTGGCCCAGGGCATGATCCTGACCGCGATCGTCATCACCATGGGTGTCGCCGCATTCACACTTGCCCTGATCTACCGCATGTTCACCCTGGAAGCCGACGATGTCGTGGACGACGACGCCGAAGACGCGCGCGTCGCCCAGGAGCCGCCGGAGCCGGTCACCGACGATGACGAGGACGAACTGTCGGGGCCAATCGACGAGGACTCCCCTGCCGAGCTCGACGCCCTGCCGGCAGGTGAGAAGTCATGAGTGCCATGGCTGTTCTGACACCACTGCCGGTGCTCATTCCGACGACTGCCGCCGCGTTGACCCTCATCGCGGGCCGGCGGCCCCGGCTGCAGCTGCTGATCACCGTCACCGCATTGACCACGGTGCTGGGTGTCTGCGCCGCACTGCTGTACCTGGCGGATCGTGACGGCACCTTTGCGCTGGCCGTCGGCGGCTGGGGGCCGACCCCGGAGAAGCTGGGCCCGCTCGGGATCACCCTTGTGGTAGATCGCCTTTCGGCGCTGATGCTGGTGGTGTCCGCCATCGTTCTCCTGGCGGTGGTGCTGTACGCGGCGGCTCAAGGTATTCGAGACGGCGACGAACGGCAGCCGGTGTCGATCTTCATGCCCACCTATCTGGCGCTGTCGGCTGGTGTGTGCAACGCCTTCCTGGCCGGCGACCTCTTCAATCTGTACGTCGGTTTCGAGGTGCTGCTGGCCGCGAGCTTCGTGCTGTTGACCATCGGGGCCAGCGCCGACCGGGTACGGGCGGGCATCTCGTATGTGATGGTCTCGATGATGTCCTCGGTGGTCTTCCTGCTGGGCATCGCCTTCGTGTACGCGGCAACGGGAACTCTCAACATGGCCGAAATCGCGGTCCGCGCGGACGGCATCCCGTCTGGCACCCGCCTGGCGATCTTCGCCGTGCTGCTGGTGGGCTTCTCCATCAAGGCCGCCGTCTTCCCGTTGTCGACGTGGCTACCCGACTCGTACCCCACCGCTCCGGCGCCGGTGACGGCGGTCTTCGCGGGATTGCTCACCAAAGTGGGTGTGTACGCCATCATCCGTGCTCATTCCCTGCTGTTTCCGGGTGGTGGCTTGAACACGGTGCTACTGGTGGCCTCACTGCTCACCATGATCGTCGGCATCCTGGGTGCCATCGCACAAAGCGATATCAAACGGCTGCTGTCCTTCACGCTGGTGAGCCATATCGGATACATGATCTTCGGTATCGCGCTGTCCAACGAACTCGGCATGTCCGGCGCCATATACTATGTGGCACACCACATCATCGTGCAGACGACACTGTTCCTGGTGGTAGGACTCATCGAACGTCAGGCCGGGGCATCGTCACTCAATCGCCTGGGTGGCCTTGCCGCCGCGAGTCCGCTACTGGCCTTCGCATTCGTGGTGCCCGCGCTGAATCTTGGCGGTATTCCACCATTCTCCGGTTTCATCGGCAAGGTCGCGCTTCTGGAGGCCGGATCCCTGCAGGGCTCGGTGCTCGCGTGGACCCTCGTGGCCGGAGGAACCATCACCAGTCTGCTGACCCTCTATGCGGTGGCACGCGTGTGGACCAAGGCGTTCTGGCGGCCGCGGGCCGACGCACCCGAAGGCGACCTGGCCGCGGCGACACCCACGGCTCTTCTCGACGACGCCGAGGACGTCGCATTCGTGGACCGCGCGGACGTCGGTCGGATGCCTGCCGGCATGTTGGCGCCCACCTTGGGGCTGATCGCAGTCGGGGTGGCGCTGACGGTCTTCGCGGGGCCCATCATCGGGATCAGCGACCGCGCGGCCGCCGAGGTGCGCGACCGCACCGTCTACATCAGCGCCGTCCTCGGGGGTGGCCCGCGATGAGCCGCATACGTCCGATATCTATCAAGAACCTCGCCCTGTACGGTCCGCGTGAGATCGCGCTGCGGGCATGGACCTTAGTGTGGCTCATGTTGGTGTGGACAATGCTGTGGGGCAATTTCTCACTGGCCAACACCATCACCGGACTGTCGGTGGCCTTGGTTGTCACGGTGCTGCTACCGATGCCACGGCTGCCGGTCGAAGGCCGTCTTCATGTGGTGTCCATGGTTCGGCTGGCCTTCACGGTCGCCTGGTACATGGTGCTGTCCAGTCTGCAAGTCGCCTGGTTGGCCATCAGGCCGGGCCCACCACCGTTGAGTGCCGTACTGCGGGCACAGATTTCGGTGAAGTCGGACCTCGTGATGGCGCTTCTGATGAACACCCTGACGATCATTCCCGGATCGGTGGTCCTGGAGATCGATCAGGAGCGTCGGCTGGCATATGTACACGTGCTGGACGTGGGCTCGCCCAAGGCCGTGGCCAGCTTCTACGCCCAATTGCGGCAATTGGAAAAGCTTTTCATCTCGGCATTTGAACGTGACGTCGATTGGCACCCCGACAGCACGGTTGTCGACGAGTCCGAGACGAGGAAGGGCGTATGAGCCTCGTATGGCAGATCGCCGCGGTGCTACTCATCGCCGCGGCCACCGTCACCATGTACCGGCTGCTCGCCGGGCCCAACACGTTGGACCGCCTTGTCGCCGTGGATACGCTGGTGGCCGTCACCATGTGCGCGCTCGCCGCGTGGGCGACCTACAGCCTGGATTCCACTGTGTTGTATGGAGTTGTCGCGCTTTCCTTGATCAGTTTCCTGGGTTCGGTGAGCGTGACACGATTCCGCGTGCCCGACACCGCGATCGACCCGCAGGAACCGGAACGCGGCCGATGAACGCCCTCCTCGATGCGATCTCTGGCGCGCTGGTGCTGCTCGGATCCGTGCTGGCCCTGACCGCCGCCATCGGCGTGGTGCGCTTTCCCGATACCCTGGCCCGCATGCATGCGGCCTCCAAGCCGCAGGTGCTAGGGCTCTTGCTCGTGCTGGCCGGTGCGGCGCTGCGACTTCGCGGTTATGCCGACGTCAGCATGATCGTGCTCACCGGACTGTTCACCATCATCACGGCGCCGGTGGTCGCACACCGCGTGGCACGGTTGGCATATCGCGAGCGCAGTGTGCGTGACGATCTGATGACCACCGACGAACTGGAGCGCTAGCCCCAGCTGGTCTGTCGGGTGTTGCCACCCTCGTAGAAGCCATCCGCCACCGAGGCGGCCAGCTCCATGAACGCTCCCCGCGTCTTCTTGCCCATCAAGTCCAGCGAGATCTCCGACCCCTCCGAGAGGTGGTTGTCGAACGGAATGATGTGTACGGCCCTGGCACGGGTCAGGAAGTGCCGGCTCAACTGTTCCAGATCGATCGAGGAAGCCCCGGGGCGCGACGAGCTGATGGCCACCACCGACTGCCGAACCAGATGCGAATACCCGTGGTGGTCAAGCCAGTCCAGTGTCGCCAGGGCGCTACGCGCACCGTCGATGGCGGGTGACGTCACCAGGACGATGGCGTTGGCCTCCCCCAGCACGCCGGCCATCGCCGAATGCATCAGGCCGGTGCCGCAGTCGGTCAGGATGATGTTGTAGAACCGCTGCAAGATCCGCATCACCGCGAGGTAGTCGGCTTCGGAGAACAACTCCGATGCCGCCGGATCGCGTTCGGAAGCGAGCACCTCCAGCCGACTCGCACTTTGCGAGGTGTGCCTGCGCACATCGGAATACCGATGAATATCAGGATCGCGCAACAGATCTCGTGCGGTCGAGCGCGTCTCATCGGGACCGCGCTGAGCGAGCGTCCCGAAGTCCGGGTTGGCGTCGACGGCGATCACTCGATCACCACGCAACGAGGCGAAGGTGGCGCCCAGCGAGAACGTCGTGGTGGTCTTGCCCACACCGCCCTTCAGCGACAACACCGCGATCCGATAATCACCGCGGACGGGAAGGTTGATTCGGTCGATCAACTCGCTACGGTGCGATTCCTCCGACGACTCACCCGGATTGATCGCTCCACCCGAAAGCCGGTGAACTGCCTTGCGCCATCCGCTCCTCGGCAGCGGCTTGACCGACCTGATGAGACCAAGCTGATCGTGGCTCGGCCCTTGCGGTCGTGACGGCTGTTGCGGCTGCGGCGCCGGCCGGTACACCGGAGCCTCGGGCCGTGCGGCGGTGAACGGAGTCTGTCCCGGGAGGTAAGGCTCCCGTTGTGGCGCGGCCGGCGTGCTCCAGTCCGCGCGCGGGAAGGCCGCGGGTGGGGGCGTCGCGACCGGCCGTGCGGGTGGCGGCGTGGGCCACGCCTGCGCCGGTGGCACTGGCGCAGGCGGCATCTGGGGCGCCTGGCCGCCCCAGGGCGTCATCCCTTCCGGGATCATCGAGGACGCATCGTCCGGCCTGATCGGCGGGGTGGGTGCCGGTGCGGCGGGCTCGGGCGGAGGGGGTACCTCGGCGGGCGCCTGCTCCTGAGGCGCCTCGGCGCCGTGCACCTCTGGCTCTTGGGCAGCAGGAGGCGTCTCTACCGGAGGTGGTGGGGCCGGAGGTAGTGGCGTCGGAGGCTCCGCACTGGGCGGTTCGGGCACCACCGCCGAAGCCGGCCACGCCGGCAGCGGACTGGGCTGTTCCGGTGCGGGAGGCGCGCTGGGTACGGCGTTCTCCACCGGAGCAGCGGGTGGCTGAGCAACCGGCGGCGGCGGGGCGTAATAGTTCTGCGGCGGTGGCCCATAGTAATTTTGCGGAGGCTGTTGAGCCGGCGCACCGTATCCCTGGGGCGGAGCCGGCGGTGCCGGCGGAGCGGGGTTCTGGTACTGCGGCATGCCGTAAGAGCTCAGCGGATCCGGTTCCCATATCGGATTCATCGGACGCTGATGATTTCGCTGACGCCGAGACAGCTTGGGAGCCTTAGGCAGTGGAGGCGGCGGCTTGAGCGTCGGCTGAGGGAAGTAGTCGGCACTCGGCGGCACGAACTCCTGACTCGAGCTCTTCGACCGGCGGAAAGGACTGCCCTTGGTCTCCCCGCCACCGAGCCCGTCCGCAATGGGCTCGCGCCACGGACCGCTGGGCGGTGGCGAGTCTGGTGTGTTGTCGTTGGAATCAGCCATGCCAGATCACTTCGCCATCATTCCGGGCGAGAGCACACCGGCGGCAAGGACCCGCTGGGGAGCTCTGGTGTCAACCATCCTGCTGCCCGCCTCTTTCCGTCTCATCGCTGCTGCTCGTCGCCGCGCATGCGGAGCCGTGGGAAACTCTCCGAAATCGCGCCGGCCAGCTTCAGATACGCCGCGTTGGTATCCGCATTGAGCAGGTTGAAGTCGACATCGGCCCCCTCGGCGAGGTGCGGGTCGAACGGGATCATGTGGATGGACCGGCAGCGCGCTTGGAAGTGCTCGTAGACCTTGTCCAACTTGATCCCCGCCGATCCCGGGCGCGACGCGCTCAGCACAACATGCGCTTCGCGAACCAGCCCGGCATGTCCGTGTTGCATCAGCCAATCGAGTGTCGCCGAAGCACTGCGCGCGGAGTCCATGGCCGGCGAACTCACCAACACGATGGTGTGCGCGAGGTCAAGCACACCCGCCATCGCCGAGTGCATGATTCCGGTGCCGCAGTCGGTCAGGATGATGTTGTAGTACCGCTGGAGGATGTCGATCGTGTTGCGGTAGTCGACCTCGCCGAAGGCCTCTGAAACGGCCGGATCCTGTTCACTGGCAAGCACTTCCAGGCGACTGGTCGCCATTCGCGTGTGGTTGCGCACGTCGGCGTAACTTCTGATGTTCTGGTCGTTGAGCAGGTCGCGAACGGTGGATTGCGTCGAATGGTCCCGTACGCGTTCGGCCAGGGTGCCACGGTCGGGGTTCGCGTCCACCGCGATGATCCGGTCGGTACGAATCGTCGCGAACGCAGAACCCAATCCCAATGTGGTGGTGGTCTTTCCAACACCACCCTTGATGGAAAGCACCGCGATGCGGTAATCGCCGAGGATCGGCTGACGAATGCTCGCCAGCAACTGGTCCTGTTCACGGTCCTTACGGGAGTCACCCGGATTGACCCGGCCACCCGTGGACCGGTGCACGGCTTTGCGCCAACCGGATCGCGGCGCATAGCGACCGCGGTTGATCACCTCGGCCTCATCGAGCGAAGGAGGCATCCGATATGCCTGCGGCGCACGGTAATTCGCAGGGGGTGCGGCGCCCTGGAGTTGCGGAGTGTAGCCCTCGGGCGGCTCCTGCTGTCCGGATGGTTGCGGCCCCTGCTGCGGCACCCACTGCCACTGACCCTGAACGCTGGTGGGCTGAGGCGGGGGCTGAGGCGGAAGTTGTTGCCCGCCATAGGGTTGGGGAGCCTGCGGCGCGCCCTGCGACCACTGGCCCGGATAGGGCTGGCGCGGGTTCCATCCCGCGGGCGCCTGCGCCGCGGGCCGCTGTTGCTCCGGCGATGGCGGAGCAGGTTGTTGCGGGACGGCCGGGGGCACGTAATACGCCGGCTGAGCGGGTGGCTGCGTCTGGGGAGTCGACTCCGGCGCCGATGGGGCCTGCCACGCCGAGGGCACGGGCGGCTCCGGCTGATCATGCGCCTCGTCTTCCTCCGCGGCCTCTTCCGGGACCGTCCCGTCTGCCGGAGGCTCGGGAGCCTGCGGCAGAGAGGCCGCATCCGGCTCGGGCACGGACTGCTCCGGGACGTCGGCGGCCGGAACCTCCTGCAGAGGTTCGGCTGTGGGATCGACGATATCGCCGACGGGCTCCGGATCGACCGCGTGTGCCGTCGGGGCCACCGGCTCAGAAGGCAGTTCGGGCTCCGGCACCACTTCGTCCTCGAGTACGGCGGCGTCGGGCAGATCGTCGTACACAACGGGCGGCGCGGCGATCACAATGTCCTCATCGACCAGAGGCTCAAATCCGCCGAGCTCCGGGGTGTCCGCCGCGGCGGACTCGTCGGAGCCGATGGTGGACTTGGCGCTTTCGGACCCGATGGTCGCAGCTTCCTCCACCATCGGAACGGCGGCCCACGGCGCCACCATCGGCACGAACGGCGCGGCTTCAGGCTCAGGTGCGGACGCCTGCTCCTCAGCCGCATCATGGGCAGCCAATTCCTCGTTGAGTTCGGCACGTTTGGCCTCAATGCGCTGCAACAGCGCTGCTGCGCGGGCGTCTGCATCCTCGACCTCGGCAGCGGGTTCTTGCATCGGTGCTTCCGGTTCCGGCTCCACGGCAGGCGCTGGTTCATCGGCGACGACGACAGGCTCTGGCTCCGCAGGCGTGGACTGCTCAGCTTCAACTGCTTCGGGAGCCTGATCGACGGCTTCGGGGGGCGTGAAGCTGAGCTCCGGTTCCTGTGTTTCCTCGGCTTCTTGTGCCACCTCTCCGGCGATTTCGGGCACGTCCTCCTGGACGGCCTCCGGCGGCGTGAAACTGAGGCTCGCCGGCGCCTCGGGCACGGTCCCGGATTCGGACTCGAGCCTTGTGTGGCGCCGATGGCGTTCGAGCTCGTCATCGGTGATGCTCTCGTCGAGGCTCATCTGACGCAGCTGCGCTTCGAGCAGGCTGAACCGTGAGAACGGGTCCGCACCGCTGGATTCCGGGCCGCTCCGCTCGCTTGCGGCTGCCGGTGGCCTCGTTGCCTCGGACTCGACGGACTCCGAGGACGGCTCCGTGGAAACCGGGGCCGCTTCGGGGGTCTCGGCCGGGGGCTCAGGCTCAGCCGTGATCGGCGTCACCGACTCGACCGGTGGTTCAACCTCGGGTGCCACGGCCTCCGGTTCGGCGATTGCCGGGGACTCGGCGAGCGGAGGCGACGGGGGTTGCTCGACCTGCGGTATTGGCCGTGGCTCCGGCTTCATCTCCGGAATCGGACTCGTGATGATCCGTGGTGTCTCCGACACAGGGCTCTGGACTATGGCACTCCAGTCGGTCTCCGGCGATGCCTCTTCTACGGGCTCGGGCGGGCGCGGCGGGGTGTAGTACTTCGAGACATCGGGTACCGGCTTGGCGCCGTTGGCCTTTTCCTCGGCGGTCAGGTCGGGAGCATGCTCCTCCCGGGAGGTTTCGGCGATCGATTCCTGGGCGGGAACCCGGGGTGTGGAGGGGCGCTCAGTCTCGTGGGTTAACGAATCCTCGTTCGACTCGTCCTCCCCGGCGTTGCGCTTCTTGCGCCTCAACGAACGGAGAAAGCCTCGTTGTTCGTCTTCTTCGGGCAACCACGGAGGACGGGCCGGTGCACCACGATCTTGCTTGGGCAACGTCCCCCTCCCCTTCCTCAATCGCCGAATCGTCGTAGAGTTCGATGGTACTCAGTAGCTAGCGCACGGGTATCAAGACTGGTTACCCAACCGAATAAACCCCCGCACTCAACCAGCAGCTTAAGCGAGATGGCAAGGTCCTCGCAGCGTTCGGTGCGATCCCGTACCGGCTCGATTTCGGTGGTAGCCACCGAGCAGGGCTTGCCCATCGGTCTCACGATCGACCAGCGCGAACTGGCTAAGCCCCCGCAGCCACCTCTGCCGGCGAGATCCTCGCACGGTGCCGGCCCTGTGCCATGGCGCGGCGCCACGAGATACCGCAAGAGCGCCGTACAACGCCCGAATTGTCCGGACGGTATCGAAGTGCCCGCGAAGAACGAACTGGCGGCAGAGCGTGTCCTGGAGCCCAGCATGGGCCAGACAGAGCTCTGTGCCGCCGCCTCTACGTGCCGAAGCGTTCGCCCGCGGCTTGACGCGGTGCGTAGGCTGCCGACTACTTCTTCTCGGCGTTCTCCCGCTGAATCTCCAGCGCGATGTCGATTAGCTGATCCTCTTGCCCACCGATTAGCTTTCGCTCCCCGGCCCGGTGCAGCAGTTGATGGGCGGGCACACCATAGCGTTCACCCTGCCGGATGGCGTGCTTGAGGAAGCTGGAGTACACCCCGCTGTAGCCCATGATCAACGCATTGCGGTCCAGCAGGCACTCCGTCGGCATCGCGGGTGCGACGACCTCTTCGGCGGCATCGGCGATATCGAAGAAGTCGATACCCGTCTTCACGCCGATCTTGTCGAACACGCCGATCAGCGCTTCGACCGGAGCATTGCCCGCGCCTGCGCCGAAGCGCCTTGTGCTGCCGTCGATCTGCTTTGCGCCCGCACGCACCGCCTCGATCGAGTTGGCGACACCCAGGCCCAGGTTCTCGTGCCCATGAAAACCGACCTGCGCATCGTTGCCGAGCTCGGCGACCACCGCGGCCACCCGGTCGGCCACACCGTCGAGTACCAACGCGCCCGCGGAGTCCACCACATACACGCACTGGCATCCGGCGTCGGCCATGATCCGCGCCTGCTTTGCCAGCTTCTCCGGAGAGATCGTGTGCGACATCATCAGGAAGCCAACGGTTTCCAGTCCGCGCTCACGAGCCAGTCCGAAGTGCTGGATCGAAACGTCGGCCTCGGTGCAGTGGGTGGCGATACGACAGATCGACCCGCCGTTGCCCTGCGCCTCGATGATGTCTTCCTTGGTGCCCACACCGGGCAACATCAGGAAGGCGATCTTGGCATTCGTCGCGGTCTCCGCGGCGAGCTTGATCAGTTCCTGCTCAGGCGTTTTCGAAAACCCGTAGTTGAACGAGGATCCTCCGAGCCCGTCGCCGTGGGTCACTTCGATGACCGGCACGCCAGCGCCGTCCAGCGCCGCGACAATCGCCCGCACCTCATCGGCGGTGAACTGGTGCCGCTTGTGGTGCGAGCCGTCGCGCAGCGACGTGTCGGTGACCCGCACGTCCCACGCGGCGTCGAAGAAGATGCCGTCAGTCGGGGCAAGTTGCGTAGTCATTGTCACGAAACCTTTGCAGATAGAAGTTCTTTGGCGATTTCCTCGCCCACCTTGGTGGCAGCCGCGGTCATGATGTCCAGGTTCCCGGCGTAGGGCGGCAGGAAGTCGCCGGCGCCCTCCACCTCGACGAAGGTGGTCACCACGTGATTGCCACCGTTGACCACCGACGGCTCGTCGAACTGTGGCTCGTTGAGCAGCCGGTACCCCGGCACGTATTGCTGTACCTGACTCACCACATCGTGGATCGATGCGGCAATGGCATCCCGATCCGCGTCCTCCGGAATAGCGCAGAAGATGGTGTCGCGCATGATCATCGGCGGATCTGCCGGATTCAGGATGATGATCGCCTTGCCGCGCTGCGCACCGCCGATCACCTCAACACCCTTGGACGTCGTCTTGGTGAACTCGTCGATGTTGGCGCGTGTGCCCGGTCCCGCGGACACGGACGCGACGGACGCGACGATCTCTGCGTAGGGAACCTCGACCACCCGCGACACCGCGTACACGATCGGAATCGTGGCCTGACCACCGCAGGTGATCATGTTGACGTTGGGAGCATCCAGGTGCGCACGCAGATTCGCGGGCGGCACGACGGCCGGGCCCACCGCCGCGGGGGTCAGATCGATCGCCCTGATACCCGCTTCCGCGTAACGCGGCGCGGCGGCCTTGTGCACGTACGCGGATGTCGCCTCGAACACCAGGTCCGGCTTCTCGTCCTGGGCCAGCAGCCAGTCCACACCCTCATGCGAGGTTTCCAGGCCGAAACCGCGGGCGCGCTTGAGACCTTCGGACTCGGGGTCGATACCGATCATCCATCGCGGCTCCAGCCACTCGGACCGCTGCAACTTGTACAGCAGATCGGTGCTGATGTTTCCCGAACCGACGATCGCTACAGATGCCTTACTCACAATTCTCCTCTACTCGAAAGCCAGTCGGACCGAACCAAGTCCGGCGAACTCGGCCAAGAACTCGTCCCCCGGATGCGCGTCGAACGCCCGCGTGCACGAACCGGGCAGCACCACATCTCCGGCACGCAGACGCACGCCGAATGAGGCGACCTTGCGCGCCAACCACGCCACCGATGTCACCGGATTACCAAGCACCGCATCGCTTCTGCCCTCGGCCAACTTCTCGCCGTTGCAGGTCAGCACCGCATCGATCGACTTGATGTCGATGTCCTTCGGCGAGACCCGTTGCTTACCGATGACGAATCCGGCCGACGAGGCGTTATCGGCGATGGTGTCGCAGATCTTGATCTGCCAGTTGGTGATCCGACTGTCCACCACCTCGATGGACGGCACGTACGCCGCCGTTGCCGCCAGCACGTCGTCCTCGGTGCAGTCCTCGCCGGGCAGGTCCGCGGCCAGGATGAATCCGACCTCCACCTCCACCCGCGGGAACAAGAACTTGGACGCCGAGGCCGCGACATCCTCGAACAGCTCCATATCGGCCAGCAGATGCCCGTAGTCCGGCTCGTGGACACCCATCATCTTCTGCATCGCCTCGGACGATAGGCCGACCTTGTGCCCGACCACCTTGGCGCCGTCCGCTAGTCGGGAGCGAATATTCATGAGCTGGATCTCATAGGCGTCGGTCACATCGAAATCCGGGTACGTGTCGGTAGGCGGCGCGACGGCCACCCGCGTTCGCTCGGCCTCGGCCAGATCCGCGGCAATGGCCCCACGAACTTCGGAACTAAGCATCTACGCGCCTTCCAGTCTCGGTCCCCGCCCGGCGTCCGGAGAAGACGCAGTCAGCCAGGGACAATCCGCTCACATACGAATTGGAGCAGATACCCACCGCTGCACGTCCGGCGGCATAGAGCCCGGGGATCGCCGCGCCCGATGTGGTCTGCACGGCACCAGTCTCCTCGTCCACCACCAGCCCGCCAAGAGTCAGCATCGGACACGGATTGAGCATGTTGGTCTTGATGGACACGTTGAACAGATAGAACGGCCCTTCGGCGACGGGAACCCGAATATCGTCCGGCTTGCCGAGGGGGTCAGGGGCGCCGTCGGCGATGGCCCGATTGTGTTCGGACACGGTGCGCGCCAATCCTTCCGGATCGATGCCCGCCTTGGCGGCCAGTTCTTCGATGGATCCGGCCTTCCGGCGCCCCACATTCAGGAACGCCTCGGCCTGGATCCGCTGAAACCACAGGGTCTGTGACCTCAATTGCTGACGGGCCCGCTTCACCAGCGCCTTGTCGGCAACCAGGTACCCCACCCCTGCGGCCGTGCGCACGATCTCCTTGCCCAACGCGGCGCCATATCGGGACTCGTCAATCATCCTCTGTCCCTTGGCATCCACTAGCAGAGATCCGAGGAAGGCCGCGGGTGGGACGATGAACCGCCAGGCCGAGATCTCGTCAAGGTGCCCGGTAGCCGCATTCAGCGGCTCCGCGAGCGTCAAGGCGGTCCCGTCGTCGCCGGCGGTACCGAGTTGCAACCCGTCCCGATAGGCGGGGGCGTGACGCTCGATGAGTTCGCGGTTCGCGATGAACCCTCCCGAGGACAGGATCACCCCGTCGTTGGCCCGAATCTCGAAGGGCTTGGCGAACCGGCGCTCCAGCGCGTACGCCGGTCCCTCCAGCACCTTTCGCATCGGCGGGTAGTAGATGCCTGGCTTCGTCGCATAGTGCGTCAAACGTGCGTACGTGCGCCGTACCCAGGCGGGCGCATCCTTCAGCGTCGTGCCCCGAACTCCGACGACGCGACTGTCCTCGACAATCAAGTCGGTCACCCGGGTCTGCCGCCACACGTCGGCGCCGAGGCGCTCGGCCGACTCCGCAAGAGGCGCGAAGAGCGCCTTCCCCGATACCCCGCGACCAAAGGCGCGATGTCCGCGCTGGCGGGGAGGCGTCACGGCCCGCGCCATGCCGGAGGATTCACTGCCCGAAAAATAGAGGTAGTAGTCGTTGGTGGGGTACGAAGTCTTGAACGGAGCCAGCGAACCCTCGAACGGCACTCCGTAACCTTGCAGCCAATCCAGGTTGTCAACGCTGTCGTCGACGAACTTACGCAGCGTCTCGGGTTTGACGGCGTCGCCGACCTCGAGCTGCAGATACTCCAGCATCAGCTCCGGGGTGTCCTCGACGCCCGCATCACGCTGGATGTTCGTGCCGCCCCCGGCGTAGTAAATACCCCCTGAAATGGCCGAAGCCCCACCGCCGTCGAATCGCTCCAGGATGGCGACAGACGCCCCGCGCTCGATAGCGGCCAGCGCGGCGGACGCCCCGGCGACCCCGTATCCGACGATGACGACATCGGCCGATGGCACGTCTGATCGACCCGGCACGGGGCCTCCCTCATCGTCGTGTAGCCCAAACAGCAACGTGTTTCTGTTTTCACCGCAACATCAAAGTGTCCGGGCGATGAAACCACAGGCCAGCGCCGGTAGCGCCGGGCCGCCTCAATTCTATAACGTGTTCTACATGACTGAGCAGGAGTACGACGTCGTCGTCGTCGGGAGTGGTGGCGCCGGCATGGTCGCGGCGCTCACCGCGGCACACAACGGACTGAGCACCGTACTGATCGAAAAGGCCCCCCACTTCGGCGGATCGACCGCACGGTCGGGTGGCGGCGTCTGGATCCCCAACAACGAGGTGCTCAAGAAGGCCCGTCAGAACGACACCCCGGAGGCTGCCCGCGAGTACCTCTACAACATCATCGGCGACGTCGTCCCCCGCGAGAAGATCGACACCTATCTCGATCGCGGACCGGAGATGCTCTCCTTTGTGTTGGCCAACTCCCCGCTCAAGCTGGACTGGGTGCCCAACTACTCCGATTACTACCCCGAGGCCCCGGGCGGACGCTCGGCCGGACGCTCCGTGGAGCCCAAGCCGTTCGATGCCAAGAAGCTTGGTGACGAGCTGCCCAACCTCGAGCCGCCGTACGGCAAGGTGCCGCTGAATGTCGTCGTGCGCCAGCAGGATTACGTTCGGCTCAACCAGCTCAAGCGCCACCCGCGGGGCGTGCTGCGCAGCCTGCGGGTCGGAGTGCGCACTTTCTGGGCCCAGGGAACCGGCAAGAAGCTCGTCGGCATGGGCCGCGCACTGTCGGCCGCGCTGCGCATCGGCCTGCGCGATGCCGGCGTTCCGGTGAAGCTCAACACCGCGCTGACCGATCTCTACATCGAGAACGGCACCGTCAAGGGCGTCTACGTGCGTGAGACGGGCGCTCCAGAGGCTTCCGAGCCGACGGTAATCAAGGCGCGCAGGGGCGTCATCCTGGCCTCAGGCGGCTTCGAGCACAACGAGCAGATGCGTGTGAAGTACCAGCGCGCCCCCATCACCACCGAGTGGACAGTGGGCGCCAAGGCCAATACCGGCGACGGCATTCTGGCCGCCGAAAAGCTGGGCGCCGCACTGGAGTTCATGGAGGACTCGTGGTGGGGTCCCACGGTGCCGCTGGTGGGCCGGCCGTGGTTCGCACTGTCCGAGCGCAACTCCCCCGGATCGATCATCGTCAACGCATCCGGCAAGCGCTTCATGAACGAATCGCTGCCCTACGTCGAGGCCACCCACCGCATGTACGGCGGCCAGTACGGGCAGGGCCCCGGACCGGGCGAGAACCTGCCCGCGTGGCTCGTCTTCGACCAGGAGTACCGGAACCGATACATCTTCGCCGGATTACAACCCGGACAAAAGATTCCGAGCAATTGGATCGAGTCCGGCGTTATCGTCAAGGCCGACACCGTGGAGGAGCTGGCGAAGCTCGCCAACCTCCCCGTCGAGGAATTCAAGGCCACCGTCGAACGGTTCAACGGCTTCGCCCGCAGCGGCGTCGACGAGGACTTCGGCCGTGGCAAGAGCGCTTATGACCGCTACTACGGCGACCCCACCAACAAGCCGAACCCCAACCTCGGCGCGCTGGCGAAGGGCCCGTTCTATGCGGCCAAGATGGTTCCCGGCGATCTCGGCACCAAGGGCGGCGTGCGCACCGACGTCAAGGGCCGCGTACTGCGCGATGACAACAGCATCATCGAAGGTCTTTACGCAGCAGGCAATGTCAGTACCCCGGTGATGGGCCACACCTACGCCGGCCCCGGCGCCACCATCGGCCCAGCCATGACATGGGGCTACCTCGCGGCGCTCGATATCGCCGGGAAGTAGGGTCGGCCCATGCCTATCAACGTTGATATCGCCCTGGGCGCTGCTGTCGAGCCCGCCAAGTTTTCGTGGACCGCGTCCGATGTGCAGCTGTATCACCTGGCGATCGGTGCGGGTGCCGATCCGGTGAGCGAGACCGAGCTGCGCTACCTGCAGGACAAGACCCCGCAGGTGCTGCCGACGTTTGCCACCGTCGCCTCCGGCTTCCACGCGGTAGAGCCACCCAAGGTGTCGTTCCCGGGGATCGAGATCGACCTGGCCAAGATCCTGCACGGCACCGAGCAGGTGACCGCGCATCGGCCTCTCCCCCCGTCGGGCTCCGCCCGCTCAGAGGGCAAGATCGTCGAGATCTGGGACAAGGGCAAGGCCGCGGTCATCGTCACGGAGACAACGACTTCCGACGACCAGGGACCTCTCTGGACCATCCGCCGGTCCATCTTCGCCCGCGGCGAGGGCGGTTTCGGCGGCGAGCGTGGGCCCTCGTCCGCCGTAGAGGCTCCGTCCCGGCCTGCTGACATAGAAGTTGCGACGCACATCCTGCCGCAGCAGGCGCTGCTGTACCGGCTGTGCGGTGACCGCAACCCACTGCACTCCGACCCCGCCTTCGCGGCGGCGGCCGGATTCCCGCGGCCTATCCTGCACGGACTGTGCAGCTACGGCGTGGTGTGCAAAGCGGCCGTCGACGCCGTACTCGACGGCGATGCCTCACGGGTGACGTCCTATGCCGCGAAGTTCGCCGGTGTGGTGTTCCCGGGCGAGACCCTCAAAACCCGCATCTGGAAGGAAGACGGCAAATTGCTGATCTCGGCAGTGGTTGCCGAGCGCGAGGATGCGCCCGCGCTCGCCGATGTGGAGCTCACCTACTCCTAACTGCTCCAAGGTAACCGCACGCACATTTCCCGATGGAAATCTGTGCGTGCAGTTACGTTCGCGTGCCCGGCCATGCATACTTTGCCCATGACTCGTTGGATCGGGCTGATGGTGGCCGCCACTACGTTGACCACCGGCGGTATTGCCGCCTCGACGGCAATCGCACCAAATGTCGCGTGCGCTTGCTCCTGCGTGGACGTCCGCAAGGACGCCACCTCGATCAAAGAGTGGCTTGGGCGCGCCCAGGCGATCTTCGTCGGCACTCCCACCGACACGCAGCTGATCAGCGATCCCGATACCGGCCGGACGATCTACCAATTCGCTGTTCGCGAGGTCTACAAGGGCAATGTCGGCCCGATCACCACGGTCAAGGTCGAGAACTTCGGGCCGTCCTGCGGACGTAGCTACGACATCGGCACCGAGTATTTCGTCGTCGCCGGTAAGCCCGACGAAATCCCCAATGACACCCGCCCGAACGCCCCCGCTGCCTACGGCGACAACCGGTGCTCACTGACGCAAGTCGCTGCCGGTTCCGACCTGGCGGGCCCCGCACAAGCCGCATACGGCAACCCGCACACGCCCTCGGGGCCGTCGGTTACGCTGCCCGGTTGAGTCCACGCCGCGCCAACGCCTCTTTCACTCGGCGCACCACGTCATCCGGATGATCTTCGGCGACGACGCGCACTATCAGCCAGCCAAGACTCGCCAACAGCTCCAGTCGCTTGATGTCCTTCACGTACTGCCTGCGATCCGACCGATGCTGGTCACCGTCATACTCGACGCCCACCATGACGTCTTCCCAACCCATGTCGATATAAGCGAGCGGAACGTGGTCACCGTTGTGAACCACGATCTGAGTCTGTGGACGTGGGAGGCCGGCCCTGACCAGCACTAAGCGCAACCAGGTCTCCTTTGGCGATTGTGCCCCGGCGTCCATCAGATCAATTGCAGCCCAGGCTGTTCGGATACCGCGACGACCGGGATGGCGTTCGAGGACTTGCCTGATATCGGCGATGCTCAGGTCCGTTGCCCGCGCCAACGCGTCGAGGGCCGGTACCGCTTTCGACAACGGGTGATCACACGACAAATCAAACGCCGTACGTGCGGCCGTCGTCACCTGCATTCCCCGGATGACACACACTTCCTCTGCCGCAACGGACAACGCGCGGCCACGCACGCCTGGTTCACGTCGCCGGTTCGCATCGATGATCTCGGCAGGCAAACCCGGGTCGACCCACCGTGCACCATGCAAAGCCGCAGCCGAGAATCCGGCGAGCACTCCACGGCGCCGGGACCGCAGCCACGCGGCCTCGGCTCGCAGATGAGGGGTTATCGCCATACCTCTGGGTATGTACACATCCTTGTGCCAAGGCACATAGTCGCGACGCAGCTGATAGCGCGTTACGTGGCCGGCTCGCACCGCCTCACTGCCGACAATCGGTCCCCGCCCCATGCCTGCATCATGCGCTGAGCCACCGACAGAACCGCCAACGTAACCGTATGCACACGAACCAACTCAGATATGTGCGTGGGGTTACGTTCGGCGCGATGGACGCCCGCGCGCTAACCCAGGATGAGACCGGACGTCGGCACGCCGGTACCCGCGGTGACGAGCACGTGCTCGACGTTCGAGACCTGGTTGACCGACGTCCCGCGCAGCTGACGCACGCCCTCGGCGATGCCGTTCATACCGTGGATGTAGGCCTCGCCGAGCTGACCTCCGTGCGTGTTGATGGGAAGCTTGCCGCCCAGCTCTATCGCGCCGTTGGCAATGAAGTCCTTGGCCTCGCCCTTGCCGCAGAAACCCAGCTCTTCGAGCTGCAACAGCGTATATGGCGTGAAGTGGTCATACAGGATCGCGGTCTGAATGTCGTTGGGAGTCAGCCCAGATTGGTCCCACAGCTGCCGGCCCACCAGCCCCATCTCGGGCAGCCCGAGCTCGTCGCGGTAGTACGAGTACATGGTGAACTGGTCGTCACCGGAACCCTGCGCGGCGGCCTCGATGACCACCGGCCGGTTCTTGAGATCCTTGGCCCGCTCCGGCGTGGTCACCACAATCGCCACCCCACCGTCACTCTCCTGGCAGCAGTCCAGCAGCCGCACCGGATCGGCGATCATCCGCGAATTCTGGTGGTCCTCAATGGTGATCGGCTTACCGTAGAAGAACGCCTTCGGGTTGGTGGCCGCATGCTTGCGGTCGGCCACCGATACCGCACCGAAATCTGCACTCGTGGCGCCGTATTCGTGCATATACCGACGGGCAACCATCGCTACGGAGGCCGCAGGAGTGCTCAGCCCGTGCGGGTACGACCAGCTGTACTCCACGCCGCGCGAGTCGGCAGTCGAGCTCAGTCCAGTCATCACCTGACCGAACCGGAACTCCGAGCGCTCGTTGAAGGCCCGATACGCCACCACGACTTCGGCCACGCCCGCGGCGACCGCCAGTGCTGCTTGCTGCACCGTCGCGGCCGCGGCCCCGCCGCCGTAACCGATCTGGCTGAAGAACTTCAGTTCACCGATACCCGTCGATCGCGCGACCGCGGTCTCCAGGTTGGAGTCCATCGTGAAGGTCACCAAGCCGTCGACATCGCCGGGAGACAAACCGGCGTCGTCGAGCGCGTCGAGCACCGCCTCGGTGGCCAGCCTGAGCTCGGATCGGCCCGACTTCTTCGAGAAGTCGGTGGCACCGATACCCGCTATCGCGCTCCGCCCAGATATCCCGCTCATTCGGCCCCGATCGTCAGCTTGACCCTGGCCGTCACATGCGCGCCAAGGCTGTTGTTGCCCACCACATCCACTTCCACGATGCCGTCCTCGACCGCGGCCACCTCGCCGGTGAACACCGTGGTGTCGTACGCATACCACGGCACACCCAAGCGCAGCGAAATCGACTTCACACGCGCCGACGGTCCGGCCCAATCAGTCACGAACCGCTCGACCAGACCGGTGTCGGACAGGATGTTGATGAAGATGTCCTTGGAACCCTTGGCCTGAGCCAGATCTCGGTCGTGATGTACGTCCTGGAAATCACGGGTCGCCAGTGCTGTGGACACGATGAAGGTGGGCGTGCCTTCGAGTTTCAGCTCGGGCAGCTGCTCTCCGACGGTGGTCACGCCGCCTCCCATGCGTACAGAGTCCATGCCGGGCTCTCGCCCTCGGCCGGGAAGTCCAGATACGTCGCCTGCACCGGCAACCCGATCTGGACATCGTCGGGCGACACCCCTCGAAGTTCGCCCAGCATCCGCACGCCCTCGTCGAGTTCCACCAGTGCGATCACGAACGGCAGTGTGCGCCCGGGCACCTGGGGCGCGTGATGCACCACGTAGCTGTACACGGTGCCCCGACCGCTGGCCACCTGGTACTCGATCGGAGCCTCTTTGTCCTGCCAGACCGCGGGTACCGGCGGATGCTGCAAAGAACCGTCGGGACGCTTCTGTAACCGCAGTTCGTGCTCCCCGACGCCTTCCCAGAAGTACGCACTGTCCCGCGACCACGACGGGCGCATCAGCTTCGAGGGATCGAGATCGCCATAGGCAGGCGAGGCGGGCTTCGCGGCGTGTGGCCGGAACTTCATTATCCGCCAGTTCATTTCGTTGACCAGCTCATCGCCCACATGCCACTCGGCGTGGATGTTGATGAACCAGCTCTCGCCGAGCGCGGTCTGCTTGGGCCCGAAGACCTCGGTCACCTCGTTGGTGGTGGTGACCTGTTCACCCAACTGCAGATACCGGTGATAGATCTGCTCGTAGTTGGTGGCGACCACCGACTCGTAACCCGCCGAATCGAGAAGCTCCATCACGCGACCCAACGGGTCGTCTCCAGAGCGCTCGCCATACAGCCCGGCCATGGTCCACACCTGAGCCATCGCCGGAGGTGCGACGACGCCGGGATGCCCGGCGGCCTTGGCTGCTTCCTCGTTGACGTAGACGGGGTTGCGGTCCCCCATGGCCTCAACCCAGTTGTTGATCATGGCCTGGTTCACCGGATCCCGCGCCAGACGCGGGGCGCTGGGGCCATCTGCCTTGATCTTGGCGAAACCCTCCTGGATGTCCACCACGCTCATCGTGGCACCCGCGGGGTACCCAAACCTGCCGTCGCAACCATCTCGCGCATCACCTCATTCACGCCGCCACCGAAGGTGATCACCAGGTGGCGTTTGGTCTGTGCATCAAGCCATTCGAGAGTCTCCGCGGTATTCGCGTCGGCGGGATCGCCGTAGCGTCCCACCACACCCTCACTCAGTCGCCCGAGTTTCTGAATCCATTCAGTGGCAAGGATCTTCGTCGCGGCGGCATCGGCCATGCTGATGTCGTCGCCCGATGAGGCCACCTGCCAGTTGAGCAACTCGTTGAGCCGCCACACGGCCTTCATCTCGCCCAACACCCGGCGCACGTCCTCATGCGACAGCGGCGCCACCCCGTCGGGGCCCGGCTTGGCCGCCCACTCGTAGACACGGTCGTACATGCCCGCGATCCGTCCCGAGGGACCGAGTGAAACCCGCTCGTGGTTCAACTGAGTGGTGATCAGCTTCCAGCCCGCGTTCTCCTCGCCCACCAGCATTTCCACCGGAACTCGAACGTCTGAGTAGTAGGTGGCATTGGTGTGGTGCGCACCGTCATTGGTGATGATCGGTGTCCAGGAGTAGCCCGGGTCCTTGGTATCGACGATAAGAATCGAGATGCCCTTGTGTTTGGCGGCGCTCGGGTCCGTCCGGCAGGCCAACCAGATGTACTGAGCCTGGTGTGCACCGGTGGTGAAGATCTTCTGCCCGTTCACGATGTAGTGGTCGCCGTCGCGTACCGCGGTGGTACGCAGGGAGGCCAGGTCGGTTCCGGCTTCCGGTTCGGTGTATCCGATGGCGAAGTGGATCTCGCCGGCGAGGATTCCGGGCAGGAACTTCTTCTTCTGTTCTTCGGTCCCGTACTTCTGCAGCGTCGGACCGACGGTCTGCAACGTCACCAAGGGCATCGGCACATCGGCTCGCATGACTTCGTTCATGAAGATCTGCTGCTCCAGCGGGCCAAATCCATGTCCGCCGTATTCCTTGGGCCATCCGACCCCAAGCCAGCCGTCCTGTCCCATCCGTCGCACCACGGCCTCATAGGACGACCCGTGCCGGTCAATCATCATCTCGCGAGTCTCATCGGCGGTGACCAGATTCGAGAAGTACTGCCGCAGATCGCTTTGCAGCTTCGCCTGTTCAGGCGTGAGGTCAATCAGCATCGCCGGCTCCTAACCCTGCGCCGCAGCGAGAACGTCTAGGCGCTCAGAAGACCCGCCGACCAGTCGGCTCAGGTCCTTGATCGTCGAGTAGTAACGGTTCATCGGGTATGTGATGTCGACGCCGAGACCGCCGTGCAGGTGGTGGCAGATCTGCATGACTCGTTGGGCCTCCGATGCCATCCAGAAGGCCACGACGTCCAGATCCTCGGTGGCGTCCAACCCCTCGGATAGGCGCCAAACAGCGGATATGACACCGAGATTCAGCGTCCGCGACACCACATAGACGTCCGCCAACTGCTGCGAAACCGCCTGGAAGGTGGCCAGAGGCTTGCCGAACTGCACCCGGTTGGACACATGATCGGCCGTCAGACGCAAGGCGCCCGAGACCAATCCGTCCGCATAGGAACCCACCGCCGCCAGCGCCAGCTGGTTGAGCCGCTCCACCGAGTCGCCGAGCACATTTTCAGCGGGCACCACGACATCCGAGAAGGTCACCGCGTATTCGGTGGCCTTGCTGGCCGTCGGCGTCCGGGCAATCGTGACACCCGGGGTGTTAGGTGCCACCACAACGACGCCATTGTCGGTGGTGACAAGTATCCAATTCGCCTCGGCTGCATACAGAACGCCGATCTTGCGGCCGTTCAACACCAGCGAGGACCCGTCGCGTACCGCGGAAACCGCAGGCGACGAAGGTAATGCGGACCCGGGCTCATCCAGGGCTGCGGTCAGGATCGCGCCGGAGCCGACACCATCTAGGAATCTGCCCTGCTGCTCGGCGGAGGCCAATTCCGACAAGGGCACGACCCCGAATCCGAGCGTTGCCAGTGCCGGCGTCAGGGCGCCGTGCCTGCCCAACACCCGAAGCGCGACCGATACCTCGGACAAGCCAAGCCCATCTCCGCCCAACCGTTCCGGCAGCGCAAGGCTGAGGACGCCGTTGTCCGCGAGCACCTTCCACAGCGCCTCGTCGTATCCGATCGCAGGCACCACACCGATGAACTCACGATCGGCAAGCACCGCCTCGAGCACGTCGGAGACAGCCTGCTGCTCCTCCGCGAAAGCGAAATCCATTATGCTCGTTTCCCTTTGAAGCTACTGCAGAACCGGACAGCCGCTGGCACCGTTGAAATCAACCTGCCAGTGCTTGATGCCGTTGAGCCAACCGGACTGCAACCGCTTCGGGTCACCAGCCGGCGCCAGGTTCGGCATGTGATCGGCGATGGCGTTGAACATCAGGTTGATGGTCAACCGGGCCAGATTGGCGCCGATGCAGTAGTGCGCACCACTGCCGCCGAATCCCATGTGGGGATTGGGGTTACGCATGATGTTGAAGCTGAACGGATCCTCGAAGACCTCTTCATCGAAGTTCGCCGAGCGGTACATCATGACGACGCGCTGGCCCTTCTTGATCTGCACGCCACCGAGTTCGGTGTCCTCCAACGCCGTGCGCTGGAATGAGGTCACGGGAGTGGCCCAGCGGACAATCTCGTCGGCCGCTGTTTCAGGGCGCTCCTTCTTGTACAGCTCCCACTGCTCCGGGAACTGGGTGAAGGCCATCATGCCCTGGGTGATCGAGTTGCGAGAGGTCTCGTTACCGGCCACCGCCAGCATGATGACGAAGAAGCCGAACTCATCGTCGGAGAGCCTGCCTTCGCCCTCGACCTCGGCGTTGATGAGCGTGGTCACGATGTCCTCGCCCGGGTTCTCGGCCTTCTGCTTCGCCATCTCCATGGAGTAGGCCAGGATCTCCATCGAGGAGGCCGCTGGGTCGATATCGGCGTATTCCGGATCGTCGTATGAGGTCATTTCGTTGGACCAGTTAAAGAGCTTGCCGCGATCCTCGATCGGTACACCGAGCAGACCGGCGATGGCCTGCAACGGCAGCTCGCAGGAAACCTGCTCCACGAAGTCACCGGTGCCGCTCGCCGCCGCGGCCTTCGCGATCTGTTGCGCGCGCTCGTTCAGCTCGTCGCGCAGGCGGCCAATGGCGCGCGGGGTGAAACCGCGGGAGATGATCTTGCGCAACCGGGTGTGGTGCGGGGCGTCCATGTTGAGCATGACGTACCGCTGCAATTCGATCGCCTCGCGGGTGATGTCGTCCTGAAAACGCGGGATCGCAGTGTTTTCCCAGCTAGAGAAGACATCGCTGCGCAGCGACACCTCCTTGACGTCCTTATGCTTGGTGACGACCCAGTAGCCGCCATCGTTGAAGCCGCCGACTCCGTCGGGCTGTTCCTGCCACCAAATGGGAGCCGTCTTCCGAAGCTCCTTGAGCTCCTCGACAGGGAGCCGTTCTGCGTAGATTTCCGGGTCGGTGAAGTCGAAACCGGCGGGAAGGCTGGGGTGCACCACGTTGAACTCCTATGGCCTTTCGGGGCATCTTTCAGGGACGATCTGGTTAGAGCATCTAGTGAGAGCCGAGTGAGCTACGACACTCTCTAGCCCCATTGAATCACACGATCAGCGCAGACAAAACGTGGTGCACGGGGGGAGAACACGTTCTCGTTGCTTCCGGACTGGAACGTGTTCTACCGTGAAGTCAACGTTCAGAGTGCAAAGGAGCAGCTCCATGGGTAATCCGGTCATCGTCGAAGCGACGCGCAGCGCCATCGGCAAACGCGGTGGATGGCTCGCGGGGCTGCATCCCGCCGAGCTGCTGGGCAGCATCCAGAAGTCGGTGATCGCACGCGCCGGTCTGGATCCGAATGAGGTCGAGCAGGTCATCGGCGGCTGTGTGACCCAATTCGGCGAGCAGGGCGGGCACATCACGCGACAGGCATGGTTGCATGCCGGACTGCCCGAGGCCGCCGGCGCCACCACCATCGATTGCCAATGCGGCAGCGCCCAGCAGGCCAACCACCTCATCGCCGGACTGATCTACTCGGGCGCCATCGACACCGGCATCGCGTGCGGTATCGAGTCGATGAGTCGGGTGCCGCTCGGGGCCAATGTCGGCGGCACCGGCATTCCGCGCCCCGCATCGTGGGATATCGACATGCCCAACCAGTTCGAGGCCGCCGAGCGCATCGCCAAGCGTCGCGGCATCACCCGCGCCGACGTCGATGGACTGGGTGTGCGTTCACAGGCGCTCGCCGCGCAGGCCTGGGCCGAGGGACGCTTCGACCGCGAGATCACCCCGCTCGATGCCCCGCAGGTGGACAAGGAAGGTAACCCCACCGGCGAGACCAAGACGGTCAACCGCGACCAGGGCCTGCGCGAGACCACCCTGGAGTCGTTGGGGAACCTCAAACCCGTTATGCCGGAAGGCATCCACACCGCCGGAACCTCCTCGCAGATTTCCGACGGTGCCTCCGCGGTGCTTCTGATGGACAGCGATAAGGCCAAGGCCCTCGGATTGCGGCCGCGTGCCCGCATCGTCTCGCAGGCGCTCGTCGGCGCCGAGCCGTACTACCACCTGGATGGTCCGGTGCAGTCGACGCAGCGCGTGCTGGATCGCGCCGGCATGAAGATCGGTGACATCGACGTCGTCGAGATCAACGAGGCCTTCGCCTCCGTGGTGCTGTCCTGGGCCGCGGTGCACAAGCCGGACTTCGATCGTGTGAACGTCAACGGCGGCGCCATCGCCCTGGGCCATCCGGTCGGCAGCACCGGTGCCCGCCTCATCACCACCGCGCTGCACGAGCTCGAACGCACCGACAAGTCAACGGCTTTGATCACGATGTGCGCTGGTGGCGCACTGTCAACCGGCACCATCATCGAACGCATCTAGTACCTTCGCGAAGGCCCCCGGCGCCTCGGTGCCCGGGGGCCTTTTCGTCAGCTGGCCCGCCCGAACCCGGCCGGGCAGAAGTCGACCTCCCAGTGCTTGACACCGTTCAGCCAGCCCGAGCGCAGCCGGTCCGGCTCCCCCGCCGACGCCAGGTCCGGCATATGGTCAGCGATCGCGTTGAACATCAGGTTGATGGTCATCCGTGCCAGATTTGCACCCACGCAATGGTGTTCGCCGTTTCCGCCAAATCCCACATGCGGGTTGGGGCTTCGCATGATGTCGAAGGCGAACGGGCTGTCGAAGACCTCCTCGTCGAAATTGGCGCTGCGGTACATCATCACCACGCGCTGCCCCTTCCTGATCCGCACCCCGCCGAGGTCGGTGTCCTGCAGGGCCGTCCGCTGAAACGACGTCACCGGGGTGGCCCAGCGCACGATCTCATCGGCCGCCGATTCGGGGCGCTCCCTCTTGTAGAGCTCCCACTGATCCGGGAACTGAGTGAAGGCGTGCATCCCGTGGGTGATCGAGTTGCGGGTCGTTTCATTACCGGCAACCGCCAAAAGCATGACGAAGAAACCGAACTCGTCGTCGGATAGCTTCTGGCCGTCCACATCGGCATTCACCAAATCGGTGCAGATGTCCTCGCCGGGCTCCGCCGCCTTACGCGCCGCAACCCGCATCGCGTACATCAACAGCTCGGCGCTCGCGATCGCGCTGTCATCCTCACCATCGGCAGATCCGACCAGCCTGTTGGACCAATCGAAGAGCTGTTCGCGCTCGTCCAGCGGTGTACCCATCAAACCCGCGATCGCCTGCAACGGAAGCTCGCAGGCCACCTGCTCGACGAAGTCTCCGTGCCGCGTCTGCGCCGCTGCCTGTGCAATGCCCTGCGCCCGAGCGTTGAGGTCGTCACGTAGCCGGTTCACCGCTCGGGGCGTGAACCCTCGGCTGATGATCTGCCGCAACCTACTGTGCCGTGGCGGATCCATGTTGAGCATGATCAGACGAGTCGCGTCGATCCGCTCACGTGGGGTGGTGGACAGATAGCGCGGTATCGCGGTGTTCTGCTCGCTGGAGAACACGTCACACCGAAGTGAGACCTCTTTGACGTCTTTGTGTTTGGACACCACCCAGAAGCCGTCGTCGTCGAAGCCCGCGACGCCACGCTCGGTCTGGTTCCACCAGATCGGTTCGGTATGACGCAGTTCGGCGAGTTCACGCTCGGGGATCCCATGCACGAAGAGCTCGGGATCGGTGAAGTCAATGCCGTCCGGCAAGTGGGGATGTTGGGCCTGTACCACGCTGTACCTCCCGGCCTGTGATGTATTTCACTAGTGGCTCTAGTGGCAGTGAAGCACAGAAATCGACCCCAGGACAAGGGTGCATGGAGGAAAAACCGCAGATCTAGAACGTGTTCTAAATGCGCGCCAGCTTCGGAACGAAGATGGCCCGGATGTGGTGGATTCGAGGATCGTCAGCCGGGATTTTGAACGTCTCGTCTACTTTGGCGACCACCCGCCACCCGGCCACCTTCGCCTTGGTCTCGATGACGAAACTCGCGATGACGTTCTCGCCTTCGACACGAAACTGCCGATTGGACGCCGCGGCAATGAGGCGGAACTGTGGGCCGTTGTTCAGGCTGCGCCGCAAGTGGTCTCCGGAGAATCCGGTCTTGACGCCCTGTTCGATCCGCACACATTCCGAGGTGAACGGCACCGCGTCCGCCTGATGTGTGACGAGCGCTTCGATGTAGGCATTCGCAGCGGCAATACGTGCTTCGTCTGAGGCTCCGGGTGTTGACACACTCGTAGCATAGGGCCATGACCGCACCGGGATCATCCGCGAACGCACCCGCCCAACTGAATTCCGAGTTCGCCGGCAAGGTCATCAAATGGATGACCACGGTCAATGTTTGGCTGTATCAGCGGACCAACGGCCGCCTCGGTGGAAAGTGGCGTGTGGGTGCGGCGTTCCCCTGGGGGATACCGGTTCTGCTGATCACCACCACCGGCCGCAAGACCGGTCAAAAGCGGCTGAGCGCGCTGCTCTATCTTCCCGACGGCGACAAGATCGTGCTGGTGGCGTCGCAGGGCGGGCGAGTGGCCAACCCCGCGTGGTACCTCAATCTGAAGGCGAATTCTGAAGTCACCGTTCAGATAAAGGGCAATATCCGCACCATGACGGCACGCACCGCCAACGACGAGGAACGCGCGTACTACTGGCCCAAGCTGGTCGAGCTGTACGCGGACTTCGACAAGTACCAGTCGTACACCACCCGCAAGATCCCCGTCGTCATCCTGGAGCCCTAACTCCCCATCGACACGCCGCCTCGTGGCGGACACGTGCGATACGAATCCGCCATAGCACGGCGTGTCGGCGGGAAGGGCTAACCCTGAGAGCCGTAGACCGGGACCGGCGTGCGCGCCTTATCGAGTAGGTCGGTGACGACGGGCCCCAATTCGCTTGGATCCCAACGCGCCCCCTTGTCCACCTGCGGACCGTGAGCCCAACCCTCGGCGACGCGAATAATGCCGGCCTCGACCTCGAACACCTTGCCGGTGACGTCGCGAGACTCAGGGCTACCGAGCCACACCACCAGCGGCGACACATTCTCCGGGGCCATCGCGTCGAACGCCCCATCCTCCGGCTTGGCCATGGTCTCGGCGAAGACCGCCTCGGTCATCCGGGTGCGTGCGGCCGGAGCAATGGCGTTCACGGTGATGCCGTAGCGGCCCATCTCCGCGGCGGCCTGCAGTGTCAGGGTGGCGATACCGGCCTTGGCTGCGGCGTAATTCCCTTGCCCCACACTGCCTTGCAAACCCGCGGCGGAGCTGGTGTTGATGATGCGTGCGTCCACCGCATTGCCGGCCTTGAACTCGTCGCGCCAATACGCTGCGGCATGTCGCAGTGGTGCGAAGTGTCCCTTGAGGTGCACGCGGATCACCGCATCCCACTCCTCCTCGCTCATGTTGGCGAGCATGCGGTCACGCAGGAATCCGGCATTGTTGACCAAGACATCCAGGCGGCCAAAGGAATTGACCGCGGTGTCGATGAGGTTCTTGGCGCCGTTCCAGTCCGCGACGTCATCGCCGTTGGTGACGGCCTCGCCGCCGGCGGCCTTGATCTCCTCGACGACCTCCTGCGCGGGGCTGGTGCCGGCCGATCCATCCAGGCCGACACCAATGTCATTGACCACAACACGGGCGCCTTCGGCCGCGAACGCCAGTGCGTGCGCCCGGCCGATGCCCCGACCCGCGCCCGTGATGATGACGACCCGACCATCGAGTAAACCTGGCATGTTCTATTCCTTTTCGCCGTTCTCGTTGCTGTTGACATTGGCGGCGTCGAGGAAGGCAGGGCGCTCCCCTCCGCCATGAACCGTGAGTACCGAACCGGTCACATACGAAGACATTGGTGAGGCGAGAAATGCAGCGGTCCAACCGATCTCATCGGGATTGGCCAGGCGCCCGAGGGGCACCGTCGCTCCCACCGAAGCGATTCCCTCTTCGTCGCCGTAATGCATCTCCGACAGCTCGGTGCGAATCATCCCGGCGGCAAGCGCATTCACCCGCACCTTGGGCGCCCACTCGACGGCGAGGCTTCGGGTCAGGCTCTCCAGCCCGGCCTTGGCGGCGCCGTAGGCGGCGGTGCCCGGCGAGGGACGGCTCGCGCTGACGCTGGTGATGTTGACGATGGTGCCGCCGTCACCCTGCTGCTGCATCACCGCGTTCGCGCGCTGCGAGACCAACAGTGCAGAGAGCAGATTCAGCTCGACGATCTTGCGATGGAAGTTGTGGCTGGCATCGGCGGCCAGGGCGAAGGGGGCGCCGCCGGCATTGTTCACCACGGTGTCCAGGCGGCCGTGTGCGGAGACGATGGTGCCGATGAGCGCGTCGACCGACTCCTCGTCGCGGATATCGCAGGAGTGGAACTCATAGGGGGTCTCGCCGGGGCGGCGCGCGCAGGTGATCACCGTTGCCCCCTGGTCGGCGAACACCCGGCTGATTCCGGCTCCGACACCACGGACACCTCCGGTGACCAGCACGACGCGACCTTCGAGGCCGAGGTCATAAGGGGTTCGCACGTGACTCCTTGCCGTGTTCCTGCTGTTTGTCCTGCGCTTTCGGGTCATGGTAGCGTACCAAGCAAGTGCTTGTTTCGGTACCTTGAGGAGTCTCATGGGCATCACCACCGCGACGGTTGAACCGGGCATCGTCACCGTCACCGTCGACTATCCGAAGGTCAACGCCATTCCGTCACGCGGATGGTTTGAGCTGGCCGACGCCATCCTGGCCGCGGGTAACGACCCGTCGACCCACGTGGTGATCCTGCGGGCCGAGGGGCGCGGGTTCAATGCCGGCGCCGACATCAAAGAGATGCAGGCGACGGACGGATTCACCGCGCTGATCGACACCAATCGCGGCTGCTTCGAGGCCTTCAGCGCGGTGTACCGCTGCAAGGTGCCGGTCATCGCCGCGGTCAACGGTTTCTGCCTCGGCGGCGGAATCGGCCTGGTGGGCAACGCTGATGTGATCGTCGCCTCCGATGACGCGGTCTTCAGCGTGCCCGAGGTCGACCGCGGCGCGCTCGGAACGGCCACCCACCTGCAGCGACTGGTCCCTCAGCATGTGATGCGCCGGATGTTCTACACGGCAGCCAAGATCGACGCAAAGACGTTGCAGCACTATGGATCCGTCCACGAAGTGGTGCCGCGCGACGAACTCGACGAAGCCGCACTGCGCGTCGCGCGTGACATCGCCGCCAAGGACACCCGTGTCATCCGGGCCGCCAAAGAGGCCATCAACTTCATCGACCCGCAGGACGTCGAGTCGAGTTACCGCATGGAGCAGGGCTTCACATTCGAACTCAACCTCGCCGGAGTCGCCGACGAACACCGCGATGCGTTCGTCGAGACCGGAAAGCCGAAGGGGAACTAACTCATGGGAGACAAGCGCACCACGCTCGACGAGGTAGTCGCCGAGCTGCGTAGCGGGATGACCATCGGCCTCGGCGGCTGGGGCTCACGACGCAAGCCGATGGCCTTCGTGCGCGCGATTCTGCGTTCGGACATCAAGGATCTGACGGTCGTCACGTACGGCGGACCGGATCTGGGTCTGTTGTGTTCTGCGGGCAAGGTCAAGAGGGCCTACTACGGCTTCGTCTCGCTGGATTCACCGCCCTTCTACGACCCGTGGTTCGCGAAGGCGCGCACCACCGGCGCCATCGAGTCCCGGGAGATGGACGAGGGCATGGTCAAATGCGGCCTCGAGGCCGCTGCCGCACGCCTGCCATTCCTACCCATCCGGGCCGGCCTGGGGTCCGACGTCATGAACTTCTGGGGCGACGAGCTCAAGACCGTCACCTCGCCGTACGCGGATAACGAGACCCTGGTCGCCATGCCCGCACTGAACCTGGACGCCGCATTCGTGCACCTGAACCTGGGTGACGCGACCGGCAATGCCGCCTACACCGGCGTCGACCCGTACTTCGACGACCTGTACTGCCTGGCCGCGGAACGACGCTACCTATCGGTGGAAAAGATCGTATCCACCGAGGAGCTGGTGAAATCCGTTCCGCTGCAGTCGCTTCTGCTGAACCGCATGATGGTCGACAAGGTCGTCGAGGCACCGGGTGGTGCACACTTCACCATCGGCGCCGCCGACTACGGCCGTGACGAGAAGTTCCAGCGGCACTATGCCGAGGCGGCCGGTGATCCCGAAACCTGGCAGAAGTTCGTCGACACCTACCTGTCCGGGTCCGAGGAGGACTACCAGGCAGCCGTCAAGCGCTTCAAGGAGGCACAGGCATGAGCGAAGCAACCCGCGCCGAGGTCTGCGCCGTCGCATGCGCCGAGTTGTTCAGGGATGCAGGCGAGATCATGGCCTCCGCGATGTCGACGATGTCCACCGTGGGGGCCCGGCTGGCCCGCCTGACCTTCTCCCCGGACCTGGTGCTCTCCGATGGCGAGGCCGTCCTGATGGCCGAGACGCCCGGCATCGGCGGGACCTCGCCGATCGAGGGCTGGATGCCGTTCCGCAAGGTGTTCGACGTAGTGGCCTCCGGCCGCCGGCATGTCGTCATGGGCGCCAACCAGATTGATCGCTATGGCAATCAGAACCTCTCGGCGTTCGGTCCGCTGCAGCACCCCACCCGGCAGATGTTCGGCGTGCGAGGTGCTCCGGGAAACACCATCAACCACGCCACCTCGTATTGGGTGGGCAACCACTCAGCGCGAGTATTCGGTGATTCGGTCGACGTCGTCTCCGGTGTCGGTTACGACAAGGTCGATCCGGCGAACCCGGCGTACAAGTACCTCAACGTGTTCCGGGTCATCTCGAACCTCGGTGTGTTCGACTTCAACGGTCCGGATCACCAGATGCGCGCCCTGTCGCTGCACCCAGGCGTCTCGGCCGACGATGTCGCGTCCAACACCAGCTTCGAAGTGCACGGGCTGGCCGGCGCGGACGTCACCCGGCTGCCCACCGAGGAGGAGCTGCGGATCATCCGCGAGGTCATCGATCCGAAATCATTCCGGGACAAGGAAGTAAAACAGTGACTCAGGTGCTCAAGACCGCGCTGACCGAGCTGGTCGGTATCGAGCATCCCGTCGTGCAGACCGGAATGGGCTGGGTCGCCGGTCCACGGCTGGTGGCCGCCACCTCCAACGCCGGCGGCCTGGGCATCCTGGCCTCGGCGACCATGACCCTCGAGGAACTGGTCGCGGCCGTCGCGAAGACGAAATCGCTGACCGACAAGCCTTTCGGTGTGAATATCCGCGCCGATGCCGGTGACGCCACCGAGCGCATCGACCTGCTCATCCGCGAGAAGGTCAAGGTGGCCTCGTTCGCGCTGGCACCCAAGCAGGACCTCATCGCGAAGCTGAAAGACAATGGCGTCGTGGTGGTCCCGTCCATCGGAGCGGCCAAGCACGCCAAGAAGGTTGCGGCCTGGGGCGCCGACGCGGTGATCGTGCAGGGCGGCGAGGGCGGTGGTCATACCGGACCGGTCGCCACGACTCTGCTGCTGCCCTCGGTGCTCGACGCCGTCAAGGACACCGGGATGCCGGTCGTCGCGGCCGGTGGTTTCTTCGATGGGCGCGGCCTCGCCGCCGCATTGTCGTACGGTGCCGCCGGTGTCGCGATGGGCACCCGCTTCCTGCTGACCGCCGACAGCAGCGTGCCTGATGCAGTCAAGCAGCGCTACCTGGCCTCCGACCTCGGTGGCACCGTGGTCTCGACGCGTGTCGACGGCATGCCGCACCGGGTCCTGCGCACCGAGCTCGTCGAGAAGCTGGAAAGCGGTTCGCGGGTACGCGGTTTCACCGCAGCGGTCCGCAACGCCGCCAAGTTCAAGAAGATGACGGGAATGTCGTGGGCGTCGATGGTCAAGGATGGCCTCGCGATGCGGCACGGCAAGGAGCTCACCTGGTCGCAGGTGCTCATGGCCGCGAACACCCCGATGCTGCTGAAGGCCGGTCTCGTCGAGGGCAACACGAATGCCGGTGTGCTGGCCTCGGGCCAGGTCGCGGGCATCCTGGATGACCTACCGAGCTGCCAGGAGTTGATCGACGCGATCGTCACCGATGCGGTCGCACACCTGCAGGCAGCCAGCGCCGCCATCCTCTAGCCGACGAGTGGGAATCTCACGAGGCACATCATCGGATTCCCACTCGACATGAAGAAGATCGACAGCGGATTCGCAGACTGCAGGAGAATCCTGGAAGTATGAGGAACCGAAAGTTCACCTTCTCGACGGCCGCCTGTTGTGCTGCGGCCCTGGCAGCGCTGACGCTCGCCCCGCTTGCCGCGGCCGACCCCGACGTGCCGTCCGTGCCCGATCAGCCGATTCACGCGCCCAAGCAGGGGTCCATGGAGCTACCGACCGACCGCGGTCCGCACCACGTCTTGCTACAGGATCAAAACACCGGCGGTGCCGACCCCGACGTGCCGTACGGAACAGATCCCTACGTTCCCGATCATGCCAACGACATCGGCGGCGCCGACCCGAACACCCCACTGGGCACCGACCCCGACGTGCCGTACGGCACCTGGGCCGGAGACTAACCGCCCGGCGACGCAGCGGGTGGCTCCTGCTGCGGCACACCAATTTCCGGCGCCGGTGGTTCGGGTGCCGGGGTGCCATGGATGTCGATGCTGTCGCGCTGATTCCATCCGCCCCAGCCCTGATCTCCCCAGCCTCCCGGATACTGCGACAGTTGTGGCGGTAGATCGCCCATCGACTGCGGCAGCATGTTGAGCACGCCGCTGGGTACTCCCGGGATTCCCGGGACGTAACAGATTTCCGGCGGGCATGGTTCGGCGGATGCCGGAGCGCCGCTTGCCATGACACCGAGGGCCGCCGCGACCACGCCGATCAGAATTCCCGCACGCATCACCCCAGGCTACGCCCGCCGATGTCGACCGTTCCGGAGAAGGGCCGACATCAGCGGGTGTTCTCAGAGGCGTTCGATGATGGTGACGTTGGCGGTACCGCCGCCCTCGCACATCGTCTGCAGGCCGTACCGGCCGCCGGTACGCTCCAGTTCGTTCAGCATGGTGGCAAACAGCTTGGCACCGGTGGCACCGAGCGGGTGGCCCAAGGCGATCGCTCCGCCATTCGGGTTGACCTTCTTCAGGTCGACATCCAGCTCCTTGGCCCAGGCGAGCACGACGGGGGCGAAGGCCTCGTTGATCTCGACAACGTCGATGTCGTCCATCGTCAGACCGGTCTTCTCCAGCGCGTACCGGGTGGCGGGGATGGGTCCGGTCAACATGAACACCGGATCGTCACCACGGGCACTGATGTGGTGGATGCGTGCACGCGGCTTCAGGCCGTGCGCCTCGACGGCCTGCTCGGAGGCCACCAGGGTGGCACTGCCGCCATCGGAGATCTGGCTTGCCAGCGCCGCGGTGATGCGGCCACCCTCGACGAGGGTCTTGAGCTCAGCCAGCTTTTCCAACGAGGATTCGCGCGGCCCCTCGTCGACGCGGAAGTCACCGACCGGGATGATCTCGTTGTCGAAGTGCCCGTTGCGGATTGCGGCGAACGCCTTCTCGTGGCTGGAGAGAGCGAAGCGTTCCATCTCCTCGCGGCTGATGTCCCACTTCTCGGCGATCATTTCGGCGCCGCGGAACTGCGACACCTCCTGATCGCCGTAGCGGTGCAGCCAGCCCTCCGATTCGGCTGTGGGCGAGGTGAATCCGTATTCTTTGCCGACGAGCATCGCCGCCGAGATCGGAATCTGGCTCATGTTCTGGAAACCGCCGGCCACGATCAGGTCGGCGGTGCCGGACATAACAGCCTGCGCGGCAAAGGAAATAGCCTGTTGGCTCGATCCACACTGACGGTCGACGGTAGCGCCCGGAACCTCTTCCGGGTATCCACCTGCTAGCCACGCCAGACGTCCGGCGTTGCCGGCCTGTCCGCCGATGGCGTCCAGCACGCCCATGTACACGTCGTCGATGGCGTCGGGGTCGACGTCGACACGATCGAAGAGGCCCTTGAAGGTGGCGGCGCCCAGGTCAAGCGGGTGCACCTTGGACAGTGAGCCGTTGCGCTTACCGACGGCGGTACGCACAGCGTCAATGATGTACGCCTCAGGCATGGTGAATCTCCTTTGTTATTCGGACGACTGAACAGCGTTGTTCGTGGTGATCCCGCCGAGAACTATCGAGAGGTATTGCTCGGCGACTTCCTGCGCCGTACGCGACCCACCCGGGCGGAACCAGCGCACCGAGACCCAGGTCGCGTCGCGGATGAACCTGTACACCACGGCCACGTCGAGATCGGGACGGAAGTAGCCCTGGGCAATGCCGTCGCGCAGCACCTCGAGCCAGAGCTCGCGCTGCTCGGTGTTGAGCTCGTTCAGATAGGCGAACCGCTCCTGCGACAGCAGCCGGGGAGCCTCCGCCTGATAGATGGCGACCTGCGCGTGCTTGGTTTCGATCGCGTCGAAGGAGGCCAGGAAGAGGCCCTTGAGCGTGTCGACGGGATTGAGGTTGGCCGCCGCGATCTCGCGATATCGTGCGAACAGCCCCTCCAGGAAATCCCGCAGCAGCTCGTCGACGATCGCCTCTTTGGAATCGAAGTGGTGATAGAGGCTGCCCGAGAGGATTCCGGCGGCATCGGCGATATCGCGCACCGTGGTGGCACGCAGACCGCGCTCGGCGAACATTTCGGCGGCGAGGCTCAGCAGCTCGTCACGCCGAGAGGGCGCGGTCACCTCAGCCACTTTGTCCACCTTCCCACTGTATCAACCAAGCGCTTGTTTGGTCGAATGCGTGCCGAATGTCACGCCCGCTGGCTGGATACCGAGATGACCTCGCCGGTCAGGTAACTCGAGTAGTCGCTGGCCAGGAACGCGATGGTGGCCGCCACCTCCCACGGCTCGGCGGCCCGGCCGAACGCCTCATCGGAGGACAGCTTGTCCAGCAGGTCCGAAGAGGTCACCTTGTCGAGGAACTTGTGCCGGGCGATGCTCGGGGCGACCGCGTTGATGCGCACGCCATGTTCGACGGCCTCGATGGCGCTGCACCGGGTCAGCGCCATGACGCCGGCCTTGGCGGCGGCGTAGTGCGACTGCCCGTACTGCGCGCGCCAGCCCAACACGCTCGCGTTGTTGACGATGACTCCGCCATGGCCTGCCTCACGGAAGTACCGCAGGGCCGCACGGGTCGCACGGAAGGTGGAGGTCAGGGTCACGTCGAGCACCCGGTCCCACTGATCGTCGGTCATATCGGCGACCGGTGTCTCGCCACCGAGCCCGGCATTGTTCACCAGCACGTCGATACGGCCCAGGGCCGCAGCGGATTCGGCGATCAGCGCGTCCACAGCCTCGGTGGAGGTGACGTCACACACCACCGCGGCAACCTTGCCCAGGCCGAGCGCAGCGAGCTCATCCCGGGTCTCGGTGAGGCGACGCTCGTGATAGTCCGAGACGACCACGTCAGCACCCTCGGCCAGCGCGCGGCGGGCGGTTGACGAGCCGATCCCGGTTCCGGCGGCAGCGGTCACGACGACGGCCTTGCCTTTCAGAAGCCCGTGTCCGTCAATCTCTTTCGGTGCCTGCGACAAGCTCACTAGCGCGCCTCTCTGGGTAGACCGAGCACCCGCTCGGAGATGATGTTGCGTTGAATCTCGTTGGAGCCGCCGTAAATGGTGTCGGCGCGCGAGAACAGGAACAACCGCTGCCACTCGTCCATCTCGCCAGTAGGTATAAGCAGAGACGGTCTTCCTACTATCTCCATTGCCAGCTCGCCCAGGTCGCGATGCCAGTTGGCCCACAACAGCTTCGACACGTTGTCCTGGCCGGGCCGCTCCTCGTCCATGGTGGCCAACGCATACGCGCGCATGGTGCGCAGGCCCACATAGGCCTGCGCGAGGCGCTCCCGGATGGCCGGATCGTCGGCGGATCCGTTCGACTTGGCCATCTCGGAGAGCCTGGAAAGCTCACGAGCGTAAGTGATCTGGTTACCCAGAGTCGATACACCCCGCTCGAAGGTCAGCGTGCCCATGGCGACCCGCCAGCCGTCGCCCGGCTCACCGACCACCAGATCGGCCGAAGTGCGCGCATTGTCGAAGAACACCTCGTTGAATTCCGAGGTGCCGGTCAACTGGATGATGGGGCGGATCTCCACGCCAGGCTGATCAAGCGGCACAAGCAGATACGACAGGCCCTTGTGCCGCGAGGAACCGGGCTCGGTCCGCGCGACGACGAAGCACCACTGGGACTGCAGGGCAAGGGAGGTCCATACCTTCTGCCCGTTGATCACCCACTCGTCACCGTCCAGCACGGCGGAAGTGGACACATTCGCCAGATCCGAACCTGCGCCGGGTTCGGAATATCCCTGACACCACAGCTCGGTGACGTCGCGAATGGTGGGCAGGAAACGCTGCTGCTGTTCGGGTGTGCCATAGGCGATGAGGGTGGGACCCAGCAGCTCCTCACCCAGGTGGTTCACTTTGTGCGGCGCCTCGGCGCGCGCGTATTCCTCGTAGAAGATGACGCGCTGGCTGACCGTGGCCCCACGCCCACCGTGCTCGACGGGCCATCCCAGGCACGTCCACCCCGCGGCGGCCAGATGACGGTTCCAGGCAAGGCGTTCGTCGAAGGCCTCGTGCTCGCTACCGGGCCCGCCCAGCCCCTTCAGCTCGGCGAACTCGCCGACGAGGTTCTCGGCCAGCCATTCCCGGATTTCGGTGCGCACCTCTTCGTCTGCTCTTCGCGCAAGCGGCTCATCCCGGTCATCAGAGATCTCCGACATCGGTGCTTGGTGCTCAACCACTCCAGTAGGCTAACCTACCAAGCACTTGCTTTGTTAGAGGAGAGTGGACGGACAGTCGATGCAGACCCCCGAACTCACCATCCCGGCCGCGTTGGACCAGGCAGCAGTCCGTTTTGGCGACCGCGACGCCCTCTATGCGGACGGCTCTTGGCTTTCTTTCGCGGACCTGCGCGCCCGAGCACGACGCTTCGCGGCCGCACTGATCGCGCTCGATGTCCGGCATGGCGACCGTGTGGCCATCTGGTCCCCCAACTCGTGGCATTGGCCCGTCGCGTGCCTGGGCGCGCAGTACGCCGGGGCCGCCGTGGTCCCGATGAACACCCGCTACACGGTCGAGGAGGCGACCGACATCCTGCAGCGCAGCGAGGCTCGCGTGCTGGTGTCGGTCGGGGTCTTCCTCGGCTCGGATCGAATCTCGCAGCTCGACACGTCGTCACTACCGGATCTGCGGCACACCGTCAGAGTCGCGGTGGAGGCCGGTGACAACTCCAACTGGGACGAATTCGTCGCGCACGGAGCGCATGTGGGCGATGAAGAGATCGACGACCGCAAGGCCGCGGTCAGCTCCGAGGACATCAGCGACATCCTCTTCACCTCCGGCACCACCGGACGCAGCAAGGGCGTGCTGTGCATGCACCGTCAGCCGCTGGCGGCCTCCCTGGCCTGGGCCACCTATGGCGAGTTCACCGAGAACGACCGCTATCTCTGCGTCAATCCGTTCTTCCACAATTTCGGATACAAGGCGGGCATCCTGGCCTGCCTGCAGACCGGCGCGGCCCTCATGCCCCAGTTGACCTTCGACCCGGAGAAGGCGATGGCGGCGGTCCAGGAACACCGGATCACCGTGCTGCCCGGCGCGCCCACCATCTTCCAGATGCTGCTCGACCATCCCGCGCGCAAGAACTACGACCTGACCTCGCTGCGGTATTCGGTGACGGGCGCGGCCGTGGTCCCGGTGGTCCTCATCGAGCGCATGCAGTCCGAGCTCGATTTCGATCTGGTGCTCACCGCCTACGGACTCACCGAGACACAGGGTTTCGCCACGATCTGCCGGTCCGACGACGACGCGGTCACCGTCGCAACCACCTGCGGGCGTCCGATGATCGGCTACGAGCTGCGCATCGACGGTGCCCGGAAGCCGGGCGACGAGGGCGAGGTACTGCTGCGCAGTGCCAACGTGATGCTCGGCTACCTCGACGATCCGAAGGCCACCGCCGAGACCATCGACGCCGACGGCTGGCTACACACTGGCGACATCGGCAAGCTGGACGAACGCGGAAACCTCACCATCACGGACCGCCTCAAGGACATGTACATCTGCGGCGGGTTCAACGTGTACCCGGCCGAGATCGAGCAGGTGCTGATGCGACTCGACGGTGTGGCCGACGCCGCCGTGATCGGCGTGCCCGACGAGAGGCTCGGCGAGGTGGGCAAGGCGTACATAGTGCTGCGCAACGGAGCTGATCTCGACTCGAAATCCGTCATCGATTACAGCGCAAAGCATGTGGCCAACTTCAAGAAACCGCGGTTCGTCGAGTTCCTCGACGAACTTCCCCGCAACCTGGGCGGCAAGGTGGTCAAGCCCACCCTGCGGGCCATGCATCGCGAGGAGCACGTGCGCGAAGAGCAGAGGGCACAGAAGGAGAGCAGCTAGTGGACCTACTTCTTGATGACGAGACCGAGGCATTCCGGGCGGAAGTACGCGAATTCCTCGCGGCCAACGTCCCGAATCCACCACTGCCCTCCTACGACTCACCGGAAGGTGCAGTGGCACATCGGCAGTGGGAGCGAACCCTCTACGACGCCGGGTTCTCGGCGGTGTCCTGGCCCAAGGAATACGGCGGCCGCGATGTCACCCTGCTGCAGTGGGTGATCTTCGAAGAGGAGTACTTCAAGGCCGGCGCACCGGCACGCATCAGCCAGAACGGCATGTTCCTGCTGGGGCCGACGCTGTTCGCGCACGGCAGCAAGGAACAGCTGGATCGCATCCTGCCCAAGATGGCCAACGGAGAAGAAATCTGGGCCCAGGCATGGTCAGAGCCGGAGTCCGGCAGCGACCTGGCCTCGCTGCGCTCTCCCGCACGCAAGGTGGACGGGGGCTGGCGCCTGTCCGGGCAGAAGATCTGGAGTTCGCGGGCACCCTTCGCGGACAGGGCATTCGGATTGTTCCGCTCCGATCCGGAGGCACAACGCCACCACGGATTGACCTACTTCATGTTCGATCTGAAGGCCGAGGGCGTGACGGTGCGCCCCATCCCACAACTCGACGGCGACCCCGGATTCGCCGAGATCTTCCTCGACGACGTGTTTGTGCCCGACGAAGACGTGATCGGTGCGGTGCACGACGGTTGGCGTGTGGCCATGAGCACCTCAAGCAATGAGCGCGGCATGTCCCTGCGCAGCCCCGGCCGCTTCCTGGCCACCGCAGATCGATTGGTGGATTTGTGGAAATCGGTTCCGGACAACGGGTTCGCATCCGAACGTGTCGCCGATGCCTGGATAGCGGCGCAGGCCTATCGATTGCATACCTTCGGCACCGTGACCCGGCTGGCGGGCGGTGGCGAGCTCGGCGCCGAGTCTTCGATCACCAAGGTGTTCTGGTCCGAGCTGGACGTCGCCCTACACGAGACGGCCATCGACTTGCGCGGCGCCGACGGCGAGCTGACGAACACCTGGACAGACGGGTACCTGTTCTCCCTCGGTGGCCCGATCTACGCGGGCACCAATGAGATTCAGCGCAACATCATCGCCGAGCGCATCTTAGGACTCCCCAAGGAGAGCGCCCGCACGGGAGGTGCCAAGTGAGATTCGACCTGGATACCCAGCAGCGGGACTTCGCCGCCAGCATCGATGCCGCGCTGTCGGCTGCCGACATTCCCGCTGCGGCACGCGCGTGGGCCGCGGGCAATCACGAACCCGGTCTGGCTGTCTGGTCGACACTGGCCGACCTGGGTGTCACCGCCCTCGCGGTCTCCGAGAAGTACGACGGTATCGGCGCTCATCCCGTCGATCTGGTTGTCGCCCTTGAAGGCTTGGGCAAGTGGGCGGTACCCGGACCCGTCGTCGAATCTCTTGCGGTGGCGCCGGCGCTGTTGTCCGGCGAAGACGGAGCCGAGTGGTCCTCACGACTGGCCTCCGGAGAACTCATCGCCACGGTGGCCGCACCCCCCATCACGCCACGCGCTCTAGACGCCGATGTCGCAGGGCTCGTGCTCATCGCCGACGACATCGGGTTCCGCGAGGCACGGGCCGGCGCACAACATGAGTCGATCGACGCGACCCGAAGGCTGTTCGATGTGTCGCCCACCGGCGCTGGCGTCTCCCTCGATACCAGTCGTGCCATCGACTTTGGTGTGCTTGCCATTTCGGCACAGCTCGTCGGCGCCGGACAGGCCTTGTTAGACCGGGCCGTGGAGTACGCCGCACAGCGTTCCCAGTTCGGGCGGCCGATCGGCTCCTACCAGGCGGTCAAACACAAACTGGCCGACGTGCACATCGCGCTGGAGCTGGCCCGCCCGTTGGTGTACGGCGCCGCACTGTCCCTGGCGGACGAATCTCCCACCGTCGCCCGCGACGTGAGTGCCGCCAAGGTCGCAGCCGGCAAGGCCGCCCACCTGGCCGCACGCTCCTCCCTGCAGACCCACGGCGCCATCGGCTTCACCGCCGAGTACGACCTGTCCCTGTGGATCCTCAAGGTGCGGGCATTGACGTCAGCCTGGGGCACGCCGGAATGGCACCGCGCGCGCGTATTGGAGGCACTGTGAGCACGTCCTCGAACGTCGAACGTCAGATGCTGCGTGACAGTGTCCGCTCCCTGGTCACCAAGCGGGCCGACTCGGCCGCGGTACGCGTGGCGATGGAATCTGAGCTGGGCTACGACGCCAGCCTGTGGACCGTCCTATGTGAACAGGTCGGTGCCGCGGCATTGTTGGTTCCGGAGGAATTGGGCGGTGCCGGGGGCGAGCTCGCGGACGCCGCCGTCGTGGTGGAGGAACTCGGCCGAGGACTGGTACCCAGCCCGCTGATGGGCACACTGTGGGCGGAGCTCGCCCTCCTCGACGCCGGATATGAGGGCGAGCTGCTGGAAACGTTGGCAGCCGGTGAATCGATCGGTGCGGTCGCCTTCGACCCCGGATACGTCGTCAACGGCGAGTACGCAGACGTAGTCCTCACATTCGAGGGTGACGAGGTACGGCGAGCCGAGAATGTGTCCGCCGCCGCGCTGTCCACGATGGACCCCACCCGTCGGCTGGCCGCGGTCGTCGTGAGCGCGAGCGAGCCGGTCGGGAACGCACCGGGACTGTTGGACAAGGCGGGGCTGTTGCTGGCCGCCGAACAGGTGGGCGCGGCGGCGCGCGCGCTGGAGCTCACCGTCGAGTACACCAAGACCCGGGTTCAGTTCGGACGTCCGATCGGCAGCTTCCAAGCCCTCAAGCACCGGATGGCAGACCTCTATGTGCTGGTGGAGTCCGCGCGCGCGGCTGTGTACCAGGCCATCGGAGATCTGACTCCCGAAGCCGCTACCGTCGCGAGAATCAAAGCCAGCGAGGCGCTTTCGGTGGTGGCCGGTGATTCGATCCAGCTGTACGGGGGTATCGCCATCACCTGGGAGCACGACGCACACCTGTACTTCAAGCGCGCACACGGCAGCGCACTACTGCTGGGCACTCCGCGCCAGCTATTGCCAAGCCTTGAGAGCGCCGCGGGACTGTAGGTTCCCGGTTTAGACTCCGGGCATGGAGACCAAAACCAGTCCCTGGCCCGCCTATCGACTGGCCGCCGTCCTGCTCGGTGTCGGTGTCGTGCATTTCGTCGCGCCGAAACCGTTCGACGCGATTGTTCCGGCCGAGCTGCCGGGCGATGCGCGGTTCTATACCTACGCCTCGGGTGTTGCCGAACTCGGCACCGGTGCGCTCCTGCTCGCACCAAAAACCCGCAGGCTCGGCGGCACCCTGGCTGCACTGCTGTTCCTTGCTGTCTTCCCTGCGAATATCAACATGGCGCGACAGTGGTGGGACAAGCCATGGCCCTTGCGACTCGGGGCGTTGGCCCGTTTGCCGTTTCAGATTCCGCTGATCACCGAGGCGCTCAAGGTCCGTCGTACGTCGCCCTAGCCGTGCCTAGTCGTAGATGACGGCGTTTCCCTTGCGCTGAAGATCAGCCAACCCCGCCCGGAACGTCTCCATGAATTCGGGCGGGGGCCCCACCCAGTCCGTGACCTCGCCGACGATGCGCACCGGTTCCCGGGTGCGGTACGAGTGGGTGGGATTCCCGGGGAACTTCTTGTCCGTCACATTCGGGTCGTCTTCCAGGGTGCCCTCCGGTTCCACGATGTAGACATGGCCCCTGCCTTCGCCTTTGGCCATCATGGCCGCCAACCCCGCGCCAATCAACGTCCTCGTCACGTAGACGTGATTCATGATGCGCCCCTCCTCGTAGTTCGACAGATGCCCGGCCGTCAGCAGATCACCGATCTTGAGGTCCGCCTTGGTGCCGTGGAAGTACGCACCGGACTCATGCGCCTCGAAGAAGTTCGGCATGGTCATACCAGCTCCCATCAGTGGAAATTCGTGGTCGCAGGATTGTGCGCCATGGTGGGGGTCTTGCCGCAAGCCCCCCTTCGTGCCATATTTTGAAAGGAGAGAAGCCAAAAGGTTGACCTGGTTATCCCTCGGTGGTCGAGTTGAGTCATGCCGCTGCAAATATCCGACCGCCAACGCGAAGCCCTCGCCCAGGTCGCACAATTCCCGCTGCTGGCAGCTATCACCGGACGACGGTCCCGGCGCTTTCCCCTCGGCGGTCGCATTCCCGACGGCCCCCTCGCGTACACCAGCAGTCATCCTGCCACTCCGATATCGGAAGTTGAACGGGCGCTGATCCTTTCGGTGGTCGCGGGGGTCACCGGGTGGCACTACGGCATCACCTATCACCCCGGATACGCCCCCGCATTCCCGAACTACTCCGGCAGCGCCACCGGCCGCACCTTTCCCTCCGCCGCAGGTTTTCACACCAGCCAGCTCTTCTTCACCGACGACACCGGGATCTACCTACTGCCGACTCGCGACGAACCTCCCCAGGAGTTCGCAACCATCGAGGAATGGATCACCCACACCGCCGACTCCTACCAGCAGATCTCGGACCAGCGCCTGGAGCTGCCGCGCGAAGAGCCCTACATGGAGGGCCACAACATCTGGATCGGCAACCATCCGGGCAGCCTGCTGGCCTTCCCGGTGGCCGATCTGGCCGAGCACCTCATCGCGAACCTGTCCTTTTTCGCCGCCAACGGCTATCTGGTCTACGACGACGTCAACAACCAAAGCATCCCCGGCACCGAGAAGTTCGGCAGCCTGCGCAACTATGACGACCCGATTCCGCTGTCCTTCGTCGAGCAGTACACACTCACCGAGGCCAGCGCCGAGCTGGCCACTGCCACACATAACGGGGTACTGCTCCTGCAGGCACTCGGGCTGGGCGGCTGGATGTTCGACGGCCTGGACCGACTATCGGTGCTCGGCGGATCGGGGGACCCCCGCGCACCCGGTATCGGGTTCCGGTCGGACAGCGACGACCGGTGGCCGTTCCCGAACGCCACCGGACTTTCCGGCTTCTTCGAAACCCTCAGCCCGCCTCATGTGCCAACGGTCGCCGCCGGCGTCGCAAAGTACATTGAGCGCAAGTACGGACTCGGCGGCCCCTTCCACCCCGATACCCCAGGCGCCTGGGCTGATTCACGCAAGGTGCGCTCTGCCGCGCTGCCCGCCGAGGCGATCCAGGAGATCGTCACCGTCGAAGCCTCGTACATCTATGACACATTCGGAAAGATCCCCGGCACCGTTCCCACCGTGCACGTCTTGATGTACCTGCAGGCACAAAACATCGACCTCGGCTTCTACGACACTTATTTCGGCCCCGGCGCCTACCTGCCGACGCACGCCGAACACGCTAGGCGTTGGTACGGCTAGCGTGTTCGGCGACGTGCTCAGTCGTGTGCGCTATCCAGTGCCAACCTTCCGTTGTCGAACAGGAACGGGTACAGCACGCCGCCGACCAGACCACCGACCAATGGTGCCACCCAGAACAGCCACAACTGTCCCGGCGCTGCGCCGCCGTTGAAGAAGGCGACGGCGGTCGACCGTGCCGGGTTCACCGAGGTATTGCTGATCGGAATCGAGATCAGGTGAATCAGGGTGAGGCACAAGCCGATCGCCAGCGGGCCGAAACCCTTGGGAGCACCCACATCGGTGACGCCGAGGATCACCACGATGAACACCGCGGTGAGCACGATCTCCGTGACCAGCACGGCCGCCAACGAGTAGTGGTCCGGCGAGTGCTCACCGTAACCATTGGCCGCCATGTTCCCGGTGGCCTCGAATCCCGGTTTGCCGCACGCGATGTACCACAGGGCGGCGCCCGCCAGCAATCCGCCGAGCACCTGCGCCACCCAATACCCGGGCAGTTCCCTGACGGGCAGGCGCCCGCTGATCACCGCCCCGAGCGTGACCGCCGGATTGAAATGCCCGCCCGAGATATGGCCTACCGCGTAGGCCATGGTCACGACGGTCAACCCGAACGCAAGCGCCACACCGAGGAAGCCGATGCCCAACTGGATCGCGCCCGTATTTCCCTCTCCTGCGTCGGCGACATTCTTGGCCGCGAAAATCGCGCTGCCACAACCGCCCAGAACCAACCAGAACGTGCCGAAGAACTCGGCGAGCAATTTGGTACTCGTCTTCATCACCGTCGGATCCCTTCGTTTCGGAAGAACTCTCGCGTGATCTTGATTACTACCAACGCTGGACCCAAACGCACAGCCACTTATCAGAAACGGTTGTGTCACGAAATCTGGCCTCGCCCAATAGCTCAAATTGGCCGACACTGTGTGGGTGCACAGAAGACAGGTCTTCACACTCGGTGCGGCGACCGTGGGCGGCATGCTGCTGGCCGCCTGCGCCGGCTTGCCGGAAGAGAACCCCGATAATGACCAGGTGAGCGACGGCAGAACCTGGCGCATGCCCGACGAGGGCGAACCACATCTGCGAACGTGGATGGCCTTCGGTGCCAGCGAAGACATCTGGGGGCGACGGCTGAACCGGCGGGTCCAACAGAATCTCGGCGCGATCGCCCAGGCCATCGCACAATTCGAACCGGTGTCGATGCTGGTGCGTCCGCACGAGGTCGAGCTGGCACGTCAACTGACAGGCACCAACGTGGAGTTGGTACCGGTACCGCTGGACGACCTTTGGATACGCGACAGCGGACCGGTATTCGTGCACAACGAAAGCGGCAGGGCAGCCGTTGATTTCAACTTCAACGGCTGGGGTGACAAACAAGAACACGGTTCTGACGCAAGGGTCGCGGCCGAGGTGGCCAGGCGCGTGGGAGTCCCCGCCGTACACACCGAGCTCGTCCTGGAGGGCGGCGGTATCGAAGTCGACGGCCAGGGCACGGCGATCATCACCGAGAGCTGCGTACTGAACAACAACCGCAACCGGGGACGTTCCAAAAAAGACGTCGAATCCGAGTTGCAACGCCTGCTCGGTCTGCGGAAGATCATCTGGCTTCCGGGTATCGCGGGCATGGACATCACCGACGGACATACCGACTTCTACGCACGATTCGCCGGGCCCGGTGTCGTCGTCGCCGGGCTGGACGACGACCCCGACTCATTCGACTACGACGTGACGCGCGAGCATCTGGAGATCCTGCGCAACACGACCGATGTCGCAGGGCGCACCCTGCGGGTCGAGGTGCTGCACGCACCGTCCCAGGGACGCGACGACTTCGAATCAGAGGATTTCGCCGCCGGATACATCAACTTCTACGTGTGCAACGGCGGCGTCATCGCCCCGCAGTTCGGGGACCCCGAGGCGGACACGGAAGCCAAGGTCACATTGGAACGACTCTTCCCTGGCCGCAGGGTGATCCAGCTCGATATCGACGGGATCGCCGCCGGTGGTGGCGGCATCCACTGTGCCACCCAGCAGGAGCCGCGCTAGCGCGTACTCAGCGCGCTTCCGAACGAGGCGCCCCGGGCCCGGCATCGATTCGCACCGGCCCGGCCGCCGAGGGGGTTACCGGAAAGTCGAAGATGGCGGTCGGAATATATACCGTGGCACAGGAATTCGGGATGTCGACCACCCCGGAGAGTCGGCCCTCGATGGGCGCGGCGCCCAACAGCAGATAGGCCTGTTCCGGGCTGTAGCCGAACTTGGTCAGGTAGTCGATGGCATGCAGACAGGCACGCTGATACGCCAAATGTGAATCCAGGTACCGCTGCTCATCGTCCAGAGTGACCGAGGTGCCCGAGAATGCCAGCCATTGCGAATACTGCGGATCGGTGTTGCCCGGCATGAAGATCGCATTCTCGGATACCCCGTAGGTCTCCATGCCGCCCTTGAGCACGTCGACATGCAGATCGATGAAACCGCCCATCTCGATGGCTCCGCAGAAGGTGATCTCGCCGTCTCCTTGGGAGAAGTGCAAGTCCCCCACCGAGAGCTTGCCGCCCGGTACGAACACCGGATAGAACACCCTGCTGCCCTTGGTCAGATTTTTGATGTCCTGATTGCCCCCGTTCTCCCGCGGCGGAGCAGTCCGTGCGGCCTCGGCCGCTGCCCTGTCGAAGTTCTCTCCGGTGAGCGTGCCCAGCACCGCATCCCTGGGTTCCGGCGGAAGTGCCAGCGCCGGAACACGGTTGGGGTCGGTAGCGATCAACGCGCCTTCGCGCGCATTCCATCGCGCCAACAATTCGGCGGACGGTGCCGTTCCCATCAACCCGGGGTGCACGATCCCGGTGAAGCTGACACCCGGAATGTGTCTCGACGTCGCGGTTTGGCCCGAGAAGTCCCAAATCGCCTTGTACGCATCGGGAAACTGTTCAGTAAGGAATCCGCCGCCGTTCACCGTCGGGAAGATGCCGGTATAGCCCCAGCCCTGACCTGCCAACGGGCCGGAGTCTTCCTGCGGGATGGGTCCCACATCCAGGATGTCGACGATCAGCAGGTCGCCCGGCTGCGCCCCTTCGACCGAGAAGGGTCCAGACAGCGCGTGCACCGTGGTCAGCGGGGCATCTCGGATGTCGTCGGCGGAGTCGTCGTTGTGAATGGCGCCGTCGAACCATTCCCGGCAATGCACCCGAAACGAGGTGCCCGGCTTCACCACAGCCGCCGGTGGAATATCCGGGTGCCATCTGTTGTGCCCGACGATTTGTTGCTCGGTGAACTTCTTGCTCGAATCCAGCGGGAACAACACCTCGGGCATAGCGAACCTTCCGACTAGGGGCGGGGTAACTTGCGATGCAACGGATTTGACGTCACAGTCACCGGCCGGCGCGCACCGGGCAACGCAGAAACCACGCGCGGCTCACTGGCGCTGCGATGGGTGGAATCGAGCAGATCCCTACGTGACGAGGGGCCACGACACATTCCGGCGATGCCGAAAACCCGTCGCGCCGGTTCTGTACATCCGGCGCACGGCACCTCGTCTGGAGCGGTGGCCATCGGAAAATTGCGTGAAGCGTCACCGCAGCTCACACACCGATACGCGTACAACGCCATGATCCGCCCTCACCGAGATGCCCCGTGGATCTGTGAGATTACGCCGGATCAGACACTCCCGCAGGGGAACCGCTCACCGCATCGGTTACAGCCAGGTGTCCTCGGTGGTAGCGGTGAGGAACGCCTCCAGATCGTTACGCCAATCGGCGGGCGTGGTCTTGTCGGGCTCGATACCGGTGTATTGCCCGCGGTAGAACAGCAACGGACGAGTAGCGGCCGGCTTCTCCGGGATCTCGCTGAGTTCCTTGACCGATCCGAAGACCACCCAGTGGTCCCCGCCGTCGTGGACGTTTGCGACTTCACAGTCGATATGCGCCAGCGAGCCATTGATGATCGGTGAACCGAGACCCGATGGACGCCAATCAATTCCGGCGAATTTGTCCGGCTCTCGTGAACCGAATCGGGCCGAGACCTCACGCTGCTCCTCGGCCAGCACGTTCACGCAGAACTTGCCGGATGCCTCGATGGCCGCCCAGGATCGCGATTGCTTGGTCGGACAGAACAGCACCAGCGGCGGCTCCAGCGACAGCGCGGCGAACGACTGGCAGGCAAAGCCCACCGGTGCGTCCTCATGGGTCGTGGTGATGATGGTGACGCCGGTACAGAACTGTCCCAGCACATTCCGGAACGCCCGCGGGTCAATCCCTAGATCGGTCACTGGTTCAGCTTCGCACCGATGGTGAAGTCGTGGCCCCACAGACTGACCGCGGTGCTCTCCCGTGCGATCCAGGATTCGTCTTCGACCTGTCTTCCCTCGCAACCGAATTCGACGTCGAATCCGCCTGGTGTCTTCATGTAGAAGGACAGCATCAGGTCGTTGACGTGCCGACCCAGGCTGGCCGACATCGGCACCTTGCGGCGCAACGCGCGGTCCAGGCACAGGCCCACATCGTCGGAGTTCTCCACCTCGACCATCAGGTGCACGATGCCACTGGGAGTCGGCATCGGCAGGAACGCCAGACTGTGGTGGCGCGGGTTGCAACCGAAGAAGCGCAACCACGCCGGCTCACCGTCGGCCGGACGTCCCACCATCTGTGGCGGTAGCCGCATGGAGTCACGCAGCTTGAACCCCAGCACATCTCGGTAGAAGTGCAGCGATTCGGCATCGTTCTTGGTCGAGAGCACCACGTGCCCCAGGCCCTGATCCTCGGTAACGAACTTGTGCCCGTACGGGCTGACCACCCGGCGGTGCTCCAGGGCCACACCGTGGAACACCTCTTGGATGTTGCCCGACGGATCCTCGAAGATGATCAGCTCGTCCACACGGCGCTCGGCCTTCTCCTGCGCGGTGCCCTCCTTGTACGGAGTGCCGTTGGCTTCCAGCGACTCGCGAACCTGTTGCAGCCCGGCGGCGTTGGCGGCCTCCCAACCGGTGACCGACAGCCTGTCGTGTTCACCGGGGAAGATCACCAGGCGCGCGGGGAAGTCGTCCATACGCAGGTACAACGCACCGTCGACAGTGCCCTTGCCCTCGACCATGCCGAGGATCTTGAGCCCGTACTCGCGCCAGGCCGCCATATTGGTGGCCTCGATGCGCATGTAGCCCAATGAGCGGATGGCGTCCATTTCGACAGTCCTCCTAAGTACCGGCGTTAAACCATCGTGTCGGTGGCGGGCAGCTCGAAGGCGTGGTTGCCCCAGATCTGGTAGGCCCGCTCGGCGTCGTTGGCCGCATGCACCCGTCCGGCGTGCGCGTCACGCCAGAAGCGCTGGACCGGAGCATCGTTCGACAGCGCAGTGGCGCCGGAGTTCTCGAACAGCAGGTCGATCGACGCGATCGCCCGACCGGTGGCACGCACCTGGTCGCGACGCGCGGCGGCACGCAGCTCGTACGGAACCTCCTGGCCGGCCGCGATCAGCTTGTACTCGTCGCCCACATTCCCGATCAGCTGGCGCCAACCCGCGTCGATGTCGCTCGCGGCCTCGGCCACCCGCACCTTGGTGAACGGGTCGTCCTTGGCCTTCTCGCCGGCGTAGGCGGCCCGCACCCGCTTACCCTGAGCCTCGACGTGTGCGTCGTAGGCACCGTAGGCCATACCCATGATGGGCGCTGTGATGGTGGTGGGGTGCATTGTGCCCCAAGGCATCTTGTAGACGGGCGCGGTGTTGGTCTCGTACCCGCCTGCGGTCTGGTCGTTCATCTTCTTGTACGACAGAAACCGGTGCTTGGGCACGAAGACGTCCTTGACCACGACGGTGTTGCTGCCGGTGCCGCGCAGGCCGACCACATTCCACACGTCGTCGATGCGGTACTCGGTGCGCGGGATGAGGAAGCTACCAAAGTCGACAGGACGACCGTCCTTGATGACGGGGCCGCCGAGGAACGCCCAGGTGGCGTGATCACAGCCCGAGGACCAGTTCCACGAGCCGTTGACGAGGTAACCGTCACCTGCCTCGGTCACCACACCGGCGCCCATGGGGGCATACGAGGAGGACACCCGCACGTTGGTGTCGTCACCCCAGACCTCGTCCTGCGCCTTCTGGTCGAACAGCGCCAGGTGCCAGTTGTGCACGCCGATGATCGAGGCGACCCAGCCGGTCGAACCGCAGGCACTGCCCAAACGGCGCACCGCCTCGTAGAAGGTGGTGGGAGCGGTCTCGTATCCACCCCACTGCGACGGCTGCAGCAGCTTGAAGAAGCCGATCTCCTGCAGTTCGGAGACCGTGGCGTCGGGCAGGCGCCGCAGATCTTCGGTCTCCTGCGCGCGCTTGCGCAGGATCGGCAGCAGGTCGTCAATTCCTGCGAGAACCGCCTGAACTTCGTCCCGCTGTTCGGTCGTCGTCACTGCATTTCCTCCACTGCTGTCGTTAGCATCAGTCGGCACAAACTAGGGCTAGTAGTTCGCGACACCCGCTGTACACCCTCGGTGACAGCGCGCGTTCACTGCTGAGACTAGAACACGTTTCGATCTGTGTCGACACCGCCTCTCCGCCCCCGGGAAGGCGGGCTCATCTGGAACGAAGCAGCGACGGTGTTGTAGGGCCAAAGGTCAATTCTGTAACCTGTTCTAGTTCGGCCATTCGCCGACGATGACTAATGGAGGAAATCACGTGACAGGACGGTCCACGCGATGAGCGCCTCGCGCGAAGAAGATCCAGTCCTGGGGAAGCACGTCCTCGAGGTTCGAATCGCCGAGGTGATCGACGAGACCGCCGACTCCCGCTCCCTGGTCTTCGAGATCCCCGAGGACTCCGCCGATAAGTTCGCGTACGCGCCCGGCCAGTACCTCACGCTGCGTATTCCATCCGATCGCACCGGATCCGTGGCGCGCTGCTACTCGCTGTCCAGCTCCCCGCACGTCGACGACCGATTGACGGTCACGATCAAGCGCACCGCCGACGGGTACGGGTCCAACTGGATCTGCGATAACGCCCATGCCGGGATGCACATGCACGTGCTGGCGCCGTCGGGAGTCTTCATCCCCAAAGAGCTCGATCGTGATTTCCTCCTGCTGGCCGGCGGCAGCGGTATCACCCCGATGATGGCGATCTGCAAATCCGCGCTCTCCCAGGGCAACGGCAAGGTGGTGCTCGTATACGCCAACCGCGACGAGCAGTCGGTGATCTTCGGGGCGGCACTGCGCGAACTCGCGTCGAAGTATCCCGATCGGCTCACCGTCATCCACTGGCTCGAATCGGTGCAGGGGCTGCCGTCACAGCAGTCGCTGGCCACCCTGACCGCACCATTCGCAGGACACGAGGCCTTCATCTGCGGTCCCGGCCCCTTCATGGATGCCTCCGAGGCCGCGCTCAAGGGCAACGGCATGCCCGGCGATCGCGTGCACGTCGAGGTCTTCCGCTCTCTGGAAAGTGACCCGTTCGCGGAGGTCGTCCTCGCCGAGCCCTCCGAGGACGATGAACCCCCTGCCACCGCCACCGTGGAACTGGACGGCGAGACCCATACCGTCAGCTGGCCGCGCAGCACCGTGCTGCTCGACGTGCTGCTCGCCAAGGGCCTGGACGCGCCGTTCTCCTGCCGCGAGGGCCACTGCATGACGTGCGCCTGCATTCTCAAGGACGGCAAGGTCCGCATGCTGGTCAACGACGCGCTGTCGCAGAATGACATCGACGATGGGTACATCCTGGCGTGCCAGGCGGTTCCGGAGACCGACGACGTCAACGTCACCTTCGATGAGTGAACGCAGGATCCAGAAAAAAGATCTCGGTGCCACCGCACGGCCGGGCCGATACGATTCCGGCATCATGATGTCCCTGAAATCGGCGCTGGCCGCCGCATCGCTGGTGGTCACTTCCCTGGCTTTCCCGGGTGCCGCCGCAGCCGAGGTCAAGACGACCGATGTCAGCACTCCCGTCGACGAGGGGCGCCAGCTCGAGGTGCACACCACCGCCGACTGCCGCAGGGCCGAGCGGCAGTGCTACTACACCGCGAGCTTCAACCTGCGCACTCCCAACGGGATCGAGGGATTCGGGGGCGATCTGTGGGCCAAACAGACCACTGAACTGCGCACCTCGGACCGGATGAACTACCTATGGGTGCAGTGGGCCGACAACCCGAACACCGTGGAGCACAACGGCGGTAGCACCTGGCTGCTCACCACCGTCTACTTCGGCGGAGGCGACACCGACCGCTTCCGGATCACCGGCACCACCCAGCCCACCGATTGGGCTACGGGGCAGCCCAAGCTCGACGCCGACTACATCGTGTGCAGCCACGTCGAGGCCAGTATCGGTGGCCGTAGCGTGATTTCGCCGGATGCCTGCGCGCAGGCCCGGTTCAGCTAGCCGCACGCAAGATTTCATCGAACGTAACCGCACACACACAAATCCACCGGGTCGCGTGCGTGTGGTTACTCTCGGCACATGGTCGCTAACGCGGCAAGCCGAGTAGCCGCTCCCCCGCCACACTGAGCAGGATCTGGGTGGTACCTCCGGCAATCGACAGACAACGGTCCCGCATGAACAACCACATCTCGTGCGACTCCACCGCACCATGAGTGTCCACGTAGTCGAGGATGTGCTCGGAGAGTCCCTGCCGATGCCGCACGCCCACCAGCTTGCGCACACTCGACGCGGCGCCAGGGTCCTGGCCGCCGATGGCGCGCAGCGCGGTCCGCAGATCCAGCAGCGCACCCGTCTGCGCCGAGCACACGAAGAATCCGAGCGTATCCAGTTGCGCCGCATCCAGTTCGGTGTCACCGATCAGTGCGAGCAGCGATTCCATGGCTTCATCGAGGGTGCCGCCGCCCGCCATCGCCACCCGCTCGTTGGCCAGTGTGGTGCGGGCAAGGCGCCACCCGTCGTCGACCGAGCCGACCACATTCTCGTCGGGAACCACGACGCCGTCCAGGAAGACCTCGTTGAACATCTCCTCGCCGGTGATCTCGCGCAGCGGCCGCACGGTGATCCCGGGGGTCTTCATGTCGAGCAGGAAGTAGGTGATGCCCTTGTGCTTGGGCACATCGGGATTGGTGCGGGCCAAGCAGATCGCCCAATCCGCGATCTGTGCCTTGGAGTTCCACACCTTCTGCCCGTCGAGTCTCCAACCGCCGTCGACCCGAGTCGCCTTGGTACGCAACGACGCAAGGTCGCTACCGGCACCTGGCTCGGAGAACAGCTGGCACCATTCGATGTCACCGCGCAGGGTGGGTGCGACGAATTGCTCTATCTGCTCGGGTGTCCCGTGCTCCAGGATGGTGGGCGCCGCCCACCATCCAATGACCAGATCGGGACGTACGACACCCGCCGCGTGCAGCTCCTGATCGATCAGCAACTGTTGCGCAGCACCTGCACCCAACCCGTACGGCGCGGGCCAATGCGGTGCCAGGAAGCCCGTCTCGGCCAACCGGACCTGGAGCTCATCCGTTGGTGCCGAGGCAATTTCCGCAGCCGTCGCCGCAACCTGGGTGCGTTGCGCCTCCACCTCACCGAGGTCGATGGTCAGGGAGCGGCGAGTACCTGAGACCGTCAACGACGCGGCCTTGCGCCGCCACCCCGCGGGCTTGCCCAGGAACGACTGCAGCGCGTACGCGCGCCGCAGGTACAGATGCGCATCATGCTCCCAGGTGAATCCGATGCCACCGAGAATCTGGATGCAGTCCTTGGTGTTGGCCACGGCCGCATCGAGGGACACTGCCGCAGCCACCGCCGCGGCAAGCGAAAGCTGCTGGGAGTCAACCCCATTGGCAACAAGGTCCTGTGCACAGCCGGCGGCATCCCAAACTGCGACGTCAGCCTGTTCGACGCGGCACAGCATCTCCGCGCACATGTGCTTGATGGCCTGGAAGCTGCCGATCTGCTTGCCGAACTGCTCGCGCACCTTGGCGTACTCGACCGCGGTCTGCAGCGCCCACCGCGCCACACCCACCGCCTCGGCCGAGAGCGTCACGGCCGCGAGGTCTGCGATCACGGCGGCAGGCAGGTTCACCGGATGCACCGCCGCACCGTTCAGGGTGACCGCAGCCCACGGACGCGAGAAGTCCGTCGCCTTCTTGGTGTCCACCGCCACGCCGGCGGCCACGCAATCGACAAGCACCCAACCGCCCGGCCCCGCGGCCAACAGCACGCCGTCGGCGGTACCGCCCAGCACCGCAGGCAACACGCCCGAGGCAAGCCCGTCGGCGACGGTCAGGTCCCCGGTGAGGGCCAGCCCGGCCGTGCGCTCGCCGGCCGCCAACGCCGCGACCACGTCCGGTATCGATCCCGTCGGTTCGGCGCTGGCGAGCGCCACCGCGGCCAACGCACTGGTGGCGACCGGCCCCGGGACCAGGGACGCCGCGGCTTCGTCGACCATGGCGATCATGTCATCGAATCCGGCGCCCGATCCACCGGCCGCCTCCGGCACCGCGACACCGAAAATGCCCAGCTCAGCCAGGCCCGCGTAGGCGGGGCCCCATCCGTGCGGGTCGGATTCCATCTTCCGGACCGACTCGATGACCGCCGCGCTCTTGGCCCATTGACGGACCGCATCGCGCGCGGCTTCCTGGACGTCGGACACAGATTCTCCTTGGTTTGTTTTTCGTCACAATCAGACTAGAACGTGTTCTAATATCGTGATTGGGTTCAGTGTAGTAGGAACGCATTCAGGCTGTACAGAGCGCTACCGGCGAGCCAGGGAGACCTGAATCGACCGATGGGCATCCGTATAGTCGTGCGCTGAAACCCTCGCGCGTGCACGCGCGAGATTGAACGCAGGGAGTACAGACGCAATGGCAACGCCTCGGACATCTAGCGCATCGGAAACCGCGCAGGCGGACAGCGGTGACACCGACGCGACGAATCAGCCTGCCGCCGTTTCCGCGCTGTCCGATGACGACCTCGGCTCGACCGCACAGCGCGAGCGCCGCAAGCGCATCCTGGACGCCACCTTGGCCATCGCCTCCAAGGGCGGCTATGAAGCGGTGCAGATGCGCACCGTCGCCGAGCGCGCCGACGTCGCCGTCGGCACCCTGTACCGATACTTCCCATCCAAGGTGCACCTACTGGTGTCGGCATTGGAGCGCGAGTTCGAACAGATCGATGCGAAGTCCGATCGCAACGCCGTCAGCGGCAGCACTCCCTACGAACGTCTACACACGGCGATCACCCGGCTGAACCGCAACATGCAGCGCAACCCCTTGCTCACCGAAGCGATGACACGCGCACTGGTCTTCGCCGACGCATCGGCCGCCGGTGAGGTTGATCACGTGGGCCGGCTGATGGACGGAATCTTCGCCCGCGCCATGGCCGGCGACGACGACCCCTCCGACGCGCAATTCCACATCGCCCGGGTCATCTCAGACGTCTGGACCTCCAACATGATTGCCTGGTTGACGCGCCGCGCCTCGGCAACCGACGTGAGCCACCGGCTCGATCGCACCGTCCGATTGCTGCTCGGCATTACCTAACCCTGCGAGGCTTTGCCTAACCAGCCCCGCCTTGGTAGCGGACGTAGACTCGGGACCCGTGGTGAGTGCCCAAGATCTGCCCGTGGAACTGCGCCGGGCTCTTTCCGAGGTCGCCCGTACCCCTCGACTGCTGGTGGCGTCCGACTACGACGGAACAATCGCCCCGCTGGTCAACAATCCCGATGACGCGCGCCCGCATCCCGAATCGACTACGGCACTGCGGGCATTGGCGGGACTGCCCTCGACGACCTCGGCATTGATCTCCGGGCGTGCGCTGCGAGACCTGGCGACGCTGTCGCGTCTGCCCGCCGAGGTGCATCTGGTCGGAAGCCACGGTTCGGAGTTCGACGCCGGCTTCGTCCACGCCATCGACGGAGACGCCAAGGCACTGCTGAAGACCATTGCCAACAAGCTGTCGGCCATCGCCGCCGAGTACGCCGGCGTGGCCATCGAGCTCAAACCCGCGAGTGTCGCGCTACACGTTCGCAACGCCTCCGATGAGGACGCCGATGCCGCGCTCAGTCAGGCGCTTTCGGTGGCGAACGGTTGGGGCGCGCAGGTCACCGAGGGCAAGAAGGTTCTCGAATTCGCCGTCATACCCACCGACAAGGGGCAAGCCCTCGATATCTTGCGCCACCAGGAGGGGGCAACCGCCGCGGTGTTCTTCGGCGACGACGTCACCGACGAAAAGGCGTTCAAGCGTCTACACGGCCCCGATGTGGGCGTCAAGGTCGGCGGTGGCGAAACACTCGCGCAGTACCGGATCCCGGACACCGAATCGGTGGGTACCGCACTGGCCTTTCTACTAGAAGAGCGCCGCACCTGGCTGCTCGGCGGGCACGCGACACCCATCGAGCGGCTCACCATGCTGGCCAACTCGCGCACCATCGCGCTGGTGAACCCCACCGGTGGCATCACCTGGATGTGTCACCCGGAACCCGATTCGGCGGCGGTCTTCGCCCACCTGCTCGGCGGGGACGAGGCCGGGCACTTCACGATCGGTCCCGCACGATCCGCGCTACCACTCGGCCAGAAATACATTGACAGCACCATGACTGTCGAAACACGTTGGGCCAGTTTACAAGTCACCGATTATCTGGCGCACGACGAGATCCCCGGGCGCACCGACCTGATTCGCGTCGTTACCGGCGAGGCCGACGCGGTGGTCACCTTCGCCCCCCGCCCCGAGTTCGGACAGACCCCAGTGCAGCTGGTGGCCGAGAGCGACGGCCTGCGCGTGCTGGGCACCAACGATCCGATCGTGCTGCGCGCGCCGGGCGTGACGTGGACCATCTCCGCCGATGAACAGAGCGCGACCGCGACCATCAGCCGCTCCAACCGGCCGATAGTTCTCGAACTGCGCTGCGGTACCGAGGATCTCGGCGAGAACCCGATTCCCGAATCCGAGCTGCGCGAACGCGCGGAATCCTACTGGCGCAACTGGGCCCAGACCCTGACGCTGCCGGACCGCAAGCCCGGACTGATGAAGCGCTCGGCGCTGACGCTGCGCGGACTGGTGCACGCCGAATCGGGCGCGATCCTGGCCGCGGCCACTACATCGCTGCCGGAAGACATCGGCGGCATTCGCAACTGGGATTACCGGTACTGCTGGCTGCGCGATGCCTCGATGACCGCGTCGGCACTGGTGGCGTTGGGATCGCTCGTCGAGGCCGAGGGGCTGCTGGGCTGGCTGCACCGAGTGCTGGAACACCTACCCGGCCCCGATCGCCTGCATCCGCTCTACACGTTGGCCGGGACGGTGCTGCCGCCCGAAGCCGTGATCGACTCGCTACCCGGCTATGCCGGCTCGCGCCCGGTACGCGTCGGCAACGCCGCCAATTCACAAGTTCAACTGGACGTCTTCGGACCCGTGGTGGAACTGATCCACGATCTGTCCCACGCGCGCAAGCGTCTCGGGCACGCCGATCCGCTGACGGCCGCCGATTGGAACCTGGTCTCCGACATGGTTCTTGCCGTCGAGCGCCGGTGGTACGAACCCGACCACGGCATCTGGGAAATCCGCGGCAATCCGCGTCATCACGTGTACTCCAAGGTGATGTGCTGGGTGACCGTGGACCGCGCGGTGAAGTTGGCCGCGGAGTTCGGATACGAAGCACCGTCGTCCTGGGCCGCGCTGCGCGACGAGATCTCCGCCGAGGTGGTGGAAAAGGGCTGGAACCAATCGGTCAACTCCTACACGGCGGCCTACGACGGCACCGACCTGGACGCCGCCACGCTGTACATCGGACTGTCCGGATTGATCGACCCCGCCGATCCCCGATTCACCGCGACGGTGATCGCCACCGAAGCCGAACTGCGCAGCGGTGCAACCGTTTACCGGTATCACCGCGACGATGGCCTGCCCGGCGGCGAGGGCGGCTTCCATCTGTGTGCAGCCTGGCTGGTCGAGGCATACCTACTCATCGGCGCACGGTCACAGGCCGAGCTGCTGTTCGACCAGCTGGTTAAGGCCACCGGCCCCACCGGTCTGCTCTCCGAGGAGTACGACCCGGTGGCCGAACGCTCACTGGGTAACCACCCGCAGGCATACAGCCACATCGGGCTGCTGCGCTGCGCGGCGCTGCTGTCCTAACTGGTGATTTCGCCGCGCTGGCCGGGGGTGCAGGCAGCTCACCCCGCACGCCACCGCCAAGCTCGTGACACCGAGCCGAAGTCTTCCCCGAGGTGCACTGGTGAGCAGCGTCGTCCCTGGTGCGGTGCCTCAGGCGATGACCGTGGCCGGGCGGTACACAACGCGATCACTGCTGCTACCGGCGTTGCGCGTGGCCTCAAGGCTCAGCGAACGCTGACACGTTTTGCACTCTTGCCACCCCATCGGCCATAATGAAAACCGTTTTCATTATTGGGCGACTGGAGGTATGCTGTGCTTGCTCGCGTTGCTGGGTTGGCTGTGTCGGTCGCAACCATCGGAACACTGGCTCTGGCCGGCTGCAGCCAGAGCACCCAGGGCGCCGGTCAGCCCGCTGTGGTGGCCTCGACCGACGCCTGGGCGTCGGTGGCCAAGGCCGTCGCCGGTGATCACGCCACGGTGACCGCATTGGTCAGTGGCGCCAACACCGATCCGCATTCATTCGAGGTGACCCCGGCGGCGGCCGCACAGGTACAGGACGCCACCCTGGTCGTGTACAACGGTGACGGCTACGACCCGTTCATCGACAAGCTCCTCAAGGACGGCCAGCCTCGGGTCAACGCCTACCAGCTTCTTCCCGCGGACTCGTCCGACAAGAACGAGCACGTGTTCTACAGCCTGCGCACCGCCGAGCAGGTGGCCAATCGCACCGCAGATGACCTTGCCAAGGCGGATCCGAACAACGCCGATGCCTACCAAGCCAATGCCAAAACATTTGGACAGCAAGTCGATTCCATAGCAAAGCTGCAAGATGAGGTCGCCGACAAGGACCGTGGCAAGGCAATCCTGGCGACCGAACCCGTGGCCAGTCACCTGGTCTCCCATTGCGCGCTGGTGGATCGCACACCCCACGACTTCGCCGAGGCGGCCGAGCAGGGCCAGGACCCCTCGCCCGCGGACGTCGCCACCGCGTTGGACCTGATCAACACCAAACAGATTGCGGCCCTGCTATTCAACCCGCAAACGGCCGGATCGGTCACCAACCGGATCAAGCAGGCCGCCGAATCCCACGGCATTCCCGTGGTGACGGTGACCGAGACCCTGCCCGACGGCACCGACTACATCACCTGGCAACGGCACACCACCGAGCAGCTCGCCACCGCCCTGAGATAATGGCCGAATGAGTACTGCGACGCTGCGCAGCGCATCGCTGAATCGTGGTGGACGCACCCTGTGGGAGGACCTGGATCTCACGGTCGAGCCCGGCGAATTCATCGCGGTGTTGGGCCCCAACGGTTCCGGCAAGACCTCGCTGCTGCGCCTGCTGCTGGGTCAGGTACCGCTCACCCGAGGCACCATGAGCATCAGCGGTGACCTCGGCTACGTCCCCCAGCACCGACTCGCCGACAATGCGCTGATCCTGCGCGCGGAAGATCTCGTGGGTCTCGGAATAGACGGGCATCGTTGGGGTTTGGCGGCATTCAACCCCGCCCACCGCGCGAGCCGGCGCGCCACGATCGATCTCGCGCTACAGCAGGTCGACGCGAGTCATCTGGCCACCAAGGCGATCTCGTCGCTGTCCGGCGGCGAGCTGCAGCGGGTGCGCATCGCGCAGGCCCTGGCGGGAGATCCCGCGCTCCTGCTCTGTGATGAGCCACTGTTGAACTTGGATCCGGCAAGTGCACAACAGATTTGCGCTCTGATCGACAAGCGCCGGCGTAACGCACAGACAGCCGTGCTGTTCGTGACGCACGAGATCAATCCGATCCTGCCGTATGTGGACCGGATCCTGTACCTGGTGGACGGGCGCTTCCGAATCGGCACCGTCGACGAGGTGATGACGTCCGAGACATTGTCCGAGCTGTACCGCACCCAGATCGACGTCGTGAAGGTACGTGGACAGTACGTGGTCGTGGGCGAGACCAATGAATGTGCCGAGCACGCCCATGAGTAACTTCTTCAACCTCTCACTCACCGCCGATCTGCTGGGCCGCGACTTCGTGCAACAGGCCATCCTTGCCGCCGTACTGCTGGGCCTGCTGTCGGGACTCATCGGACCGTTCGTGGTGATGCGGCAGATGTCCTTCGCCGTGCACGGTTCCAGTGAGCTGTCGCTGACCGGTGCCGCGGCAGCGCTGCTGGCCGGGGCCAACATCGGGACCGGCGCATTACTCGGAAGCGTGATGGCGGCAATCCTTTTCGGTGTCCTCGGACAGCGGACCAAGGATCGCGACTCGTCGATCGGTGTCGTCATGGCCTTCGGGCTCGGATTGGCGGTGTTGTTCATCCACCTGTACCCCGGGCGCACCGGCACCAACTTCGCTCTGCTCACCGGACAGATCGTCGGCGTCGGGTACAGCGGGCTGCTGATGCTCGTGGTGGTGAGTGTGGTGGTAGGCGCCGTGCTGGCCGTCACCTACCGGCCGATGCTGTTCGCCACCGTCGATCCCGACGTCGCCGAGGCGCGCGGAGTCCCGGTGCGTACCTTGGGGATCGTGTTCGCCGCTCTCGTCGGCCTCACCGCCGCACAGGGCGTGCAGATCGTCGGGGCACTGCTGGTGATGTCGCTGCTCATCACTCCGGCGGCGGCCGCGGCACGGATCACCTCGTCCCCCGCACGCGCCATCGGCTTGTCGATCGTCTTCGCCGAGATCGCCGCGGTCGGCGGCATCGTGCTGTCGCTGGCGCCCGGAGTGCCGATCTCGGTGTTCGTCACCATGATCGCCGTCGCGATCTATCTGCTCTGCCGCGTCATCGGACGGTACCGGCACGCTTGAGCGAGCTAGGCTCGCAGGGTGATGAGCCGCTGGCGCGAAGAACATCAACCATGACCAGTATCGACCTGAACGCCGACCTGGGCGAGGGTTTCGGTGTGTGGCGCCTCGGTGACGACGAGGCCATGCTCGACGTGGTCACCAGCGCCAACCTCGCCTGCGGCTTCCACGCGGGCGACCCCGCGACACTGCATCGCACCTGCCACGCCGCTGCCGCGCGCGGTATCCGCATCGGCGCGCAGGTGGGCTATCGCGATCTCGCGGGATTCGGGCGCCGGTTCATCGACATCGCCGCGGACGATCTGTATGCCGACATCGTGTATCAGATCGGTGCGCTCGACGCGCTGGCTCGCACCGTCGGATCGTCGGTGACCTATGTGAAACCGCATGGGGCGCTGTACAACACCATCGTGCACCACGAAGCGCAGGCTGACGCAGTCGCGCGCGCAGTGCGGGATGTCAACGCCGATTTCCCGGTGCTGACGCTGCCGCATAGTGCATTCGGCGACCGCGCACGTGAATTGGGGCTGCGGGTGGTCGCCGAGGCCTTCGCCGACCGGGCCTACCGCGAGGATGGCACCCTGGTGCCGCGCGGCGAACCGGGAGCGGTGTTGCATGACCCCGCCGCGGTGGCAGCGCGTGTTCCCGCTCTCAGCCGCACGGCTGAATCGCTATGCGTGCACGGCGATTCACCGGGCGCGGTGACGATCGCCCAAGCGGTGCGCACGGCACTGCTCGCCGATGGAATCGAGCTGGCCCCGTTCGTCTAGCGGTGATAGGCGGGCGGCAGCGGCAGGCCCTTCTCCGCCACGACCTTCCGCAGCGTGGTCGGGTAGTCGCTGATTATCCCGTCAGCACCGGCGTCGATCTGCGCCTTCATGGTTTCGGCGTCATTGATGGTCCAGGGAATGACCTTGAGCCCCAAAGAGTGGGCCTTGTCGATGAATTTCTTGTCGGCAACCAACGTGAAACCCGGGTCGCCCACCTTACCTCCATAGGGCACCGTGTATCCGGGCGACAAGATGGTGGCACCTATCTGCTTGGCCCCGTCGATCGGATCCTTGACGAGGGCGGGGTCCACGCCGCCCAACCACGGAGAGCCTGGGTACCAAGTGGTTTCGTCCCAGAGCGCCACTAGCGGGATGCCGGGTTCGGCCCGCTTGGTCATCGGCAGCGTGCGCCAATCGAAGCTCTGGATTTCCACCTTGTCGGTCTTGCCCGCCGCCCGGACCGCATCCAGGATGATGTCGACAAACACCTGCGGCTCCGCGGATTTCTGCGGCTCGGCTGCCTCCACCTTGGTCTCGATGTTGTACCGCACATCGGCGTGGTAGGAGTCGGCGAGAGCGAAAACATCTGACAGCAGCGCGATCTTGTCATTCTTGACCACCTCTGCTTGAGGGAAGTCCTTGAGCAGCTTGCCGCAGTCCAGGGTGTGCAGCTGCTCGGAAGTCAGGTCCTTCACCAGCTTTCCGACGTAGGGAAACTGCGGGTCGCCGGGTGTCACCGGTCCGGTGTCGGAACACTTCGTGGGTTCGATCACCGGGTCGTGCCAGACCATCGGTTTGCGGTCCTTGGAGATGACGATGTCGAGTTCGAGAGTGCTGACCCCGAGCTCAAGAGATTTGGTGAAGGCACGCAAGGATTCCTCGGTGGTTTCACCACGTCCACCCCGATGCGCCTGCAGGTCGAAGGATGTCGCTTCCTTATTGCCACAGGATGCCAGGGACAAAGTGGCGGCAAGAACGAGAACAAGGCGCTTCATGGCTGCACATTGTGCCCGAGATGACATCCATGCGAGAGAAACACCAGAAGACACCTACATGAATGTCATCTCGGCGCGGAGAACTGGGAGGACTAGCGGCGCTGGCGAGCGATGTCCGCGAGTACGACACCCGCGGCCACCGAGGCGTTCAACGATTCCACCGGCCCGGCCATCGGGATCGAGACCACGGCGTCGCAGGTCTTGCGGACCAGCTGAGACAGTCCCTTGCCTTCCGAACCGACGACCACGGCGATATCGCCCGCGCCGTCCAGATCGTCGAGCTCGGTATCGCCACCGGCATCGAGGCCGACAATCGTAAGGCCCTTGTCTTGCCAATCCTTCAGGGTGCGCGTCAGATTCGTGGCGCGCGCGACGGGAAGACGCGCCGCCGCGCCCGCACTGGTGCGCCACGCGACCGCGGTCACCGACGCGCTGCGGCGCTGCGGAATGACGACGCCATGCCCGCCGAAGGCCGCCACTGAGCGCACGATGGCGCCCAAATTGCGCGGATCGGAGATGTTGTCCAGTGCAACCAGCAGCGCGGGCTGTGCCTCTGCGCGGGCCCGAGCCAGCAGATCATCGGGATGCGCGTACTTGTACGGCGGAACCTGCAGCGCCAGACCCTGATGCAATCCGTTGGTGCTCATACGGTCCAGATCGGGGCGCGGCACCTCCAGAATCGCGATCCCGGCGTCGGCAGCCAACGACACCGACTCGGTCAGCCGCTCGTCGTTATCGGCACCGACGGCCACGTACAGCGCGGTCGCCGGCACGCCGGTACGCAAGCATTCCAGCACCGGATTGCGGCCCAACACCATCTCGGATTCGTCGCCCTGCTTGAGGCGACGCTGCTTGGCGTCGGCGACCTTTCGTTGGACAGCGGCACGTTTGGCCGCCGGATGCTTGGTCCGCTGCTCTGCCGGAGGCGTCGCGCCCTTGCCCTCCAGGCCGCGGCGGCGCACACCGCCGGAACCGACGGTGGGGCCCTTCTTGGTACCGGGCTTACGTACCGCGCCTCGGCGCTGAGAATTACCTGCCATTGCTACTGCTCTTCGTCGCTACTGGTAAGGGTCCATTGTGGGCCGTCGGCGGTATCGGTGATCTCCAGACCCGCCCTTTTGAGCCGGTCCCTGATCTCGTCTGCCAGGGCCCAGTTCTTTTCTGTCCGTGCCGTTTCTCGCCGCTGCAGCTCCGCGGTCACCAGCACGTCGACGGCGTTCAGCGCGGCAGATGTCTCATCGCGCGTTTCCCAGCGCTCGTTGAGCGGATCGCATCCGAGAATCGACATCATGGCGCGGATGCTCGAGGCCGCCGAAAGCGCTCCCTCGTGGTCGCCGGCATCCAGCGCCCGATTGCCGTTGGCGCGCGTCGAATGCACCTCGGCGAGCGCGATCGGCACCGACAGGTCGTCATCGAGCGCAGCCGCGAATGCGGGAGTCCAGGTGCCCACCGGCACCTCGCCGACCCGGACACGCACCCGGTGCAGGAAGTCCTCGATGCCACAGTACGCCTTGACCGCGTCGGCGAGCGCGGTCTCGGAGTATTCGAGCATCGAGCGGTAGTGCGCGCTGCCGAGGTAGTAGCGCAGCTCGACGGCCCGGACACGTTGCAGCACAGCCGGAATGGACAACACGTTGCCCAGCGACTTGCTCATCTTCTCGCCACCCATGGTGACCCAGCCGTTGTGCAGCCAATACCTGGCGAAGCCGTCACCGGCGGCACGGCCCTGCGCGATCTCGTTTTCGTGATGCGGAAAGACCAGATCCATTCCGCCGGCATGGATATCGAACTCCGGCCCCAGGTAGGCCTCGCACATCGCGACGCATTCGGTGTGCCAACCCGGACGTCCCGGCCCCCACGGAGTGGGCCAAGACGGCTCGCCGGGCTTGGCCCCCTTCCATAGGGTGAAATCGCGCGGATCGCGTTTTCCGGTGGCCACACCCTCGCCTTGATGCACGTCGTCGATCTTGTGCCCGGACAGCTGCCCATACTCCGGGTAGCTCAACACATCGAAGTAGACGTCGCCGCCGCTGGCGTAGGCATGCCCGGTGTCGATGAGCCGCTCGATCAGCTCGATCATCTGGGTGATGTGCCCCGTCGCGCGAGGGGAGACCGAAGGCGGCAGCACGCCGAGGGCGTCGTAAGCCTCGTCGAAGGCGCGCTCGTACGTGGCGGCCCATTCCCACCAGGGCCGGCCCGCGTCGGCGGCCTTGGTGAGGATCTTGTCGTCGATATCGGTGACGTTCCGGACGAACAGGACGTCATAGGCGCGGGCACTGAGCCAGCGGCGCAATACGTCGAAAGCCACGCCGCTGCGCACATGCCCGATATGGGGCAGACCCTGCACGGTCGCCCCGCACAGGTAGATGGAAACGGACCCGGGCTGCAGCGGCACGAAGTCACGCACGGCACCCACACGGGTGTCGTAAAGCCTAAGCGGAGCGTGACCGGTCACGACCAGCGAGCTTACAGCGCTGTGCCTGATTCTCTTCGCACTAGCTGCTCATCGGACGACGAGCGCCGTTGCCACCGCGGCCAACCCCTCGCCCCGCCCGGTCAGGCCCAACCCGTCGGTCGTCGTCGCCGACACCGACACCGGCGCCCCGACAAGACCAGACAACAGCTGCTGGGCCTCGCTGCGGCGCGGACCGACCTTCGGCCGATTACCGATCACCTGCACCGCGGCATTGCCGATCTGGAAACCGTTGTCGTGCAGCAGCTCTCGCACATGCGTCAGCATCTTGGCGCCGCTGACATTCGCCCATTCGGGCCTACCCGTGCCGAACACCGCCCCCACATCGCCGAGCCCGGCGGCCGAAAGCAGCGCGTCACACAGCGCGTGGGCGGCGACATCGCCATCCGAGTGCCCTTCGCATCCGTTCTCGTCGGGAAAGAGCAGCCCGAGCAGCCAGCAGGGCTTGCCCTGCTCGATGGGGTGCACATCGGTTCCGATACCCACTCGGGGCAATACGCTCATCGGTCACCCTCCCTGGTGCTCAGAATCGCCTCGGCCAGCGTCATATCCAGTGCCGTGGTGATCTTGAAGGCCAGCCGGTCGCCCTCCACCACATGAACGCCCTCGCCCATCTGCTCGACAAGAGCGGCGTCGTCGGTGGCGACGTCTCCGGCGGCCGCGTACGCACGCCTGAGCACGTCGGCCGCAAACCCTTGAGGTGTCTGCACGGCACGCAGACTGGCGCGATCGGGCGTACCGCTCACCGTGCCCTGCGCATCGATCGACTTGATGGTGTCGGTTACCGCGATAGCCGGGATGACCGCCCCACGCCCTTCACGCAGTTCTGCGACGATGCGGGCGATCATGTCCGGAGGGGTCAACGGACGGGCGGCATCGTGAACCAAGATCCAGTCGGCCGCAGCCACGGCGGCCAGACCGGCTCGCACCGAATCGGTGCGCTCGGCGCCACCCGGCACCACGGTGGCCGCGGCGCCCACCAGGGCTGCGGCCCTCTCGAGCTGATCAGCCCCGACTACGACGACTACGTCGTCAACGGCCCCCGATGAGAGCAGGCCGTCGACACAACGTTCAAGCATTGTCCGGCCACCGACGGTCACGAAGGCTTTCGGAACATCTGCACCCAGCCGCACACCGAGACCGGCGGCCGGAACTATCGCCGCCGTCCTACGAGGCAGCTGCGAGCACCTCGTCGAGGATGGTGTCGGCCTTGGCGGCGTTGGTGTTCTCGGCAAGCGCGAGCTCACCGACCAGGATCTGACGGGCCTTGGCCAGCATGCGCTTCTCGCCGGCGGACAGGCCGCGCTCCTGCTCACGACGCCACAGATCGCGAACGACCTCGGCAACCTTCTTCACGTCACCGGAAGCCAGCTTCTCCTGGTTGGCCTTGAATCGACGAGACCAGTTGGTCGGCTCTTCGGTGTGCGGCGCCCGCAGTACCTGGAAGACCGTGTCCAGGCCCTCGCGGCCCACCACGTCACGGACACCGACATATTCGGCATTTTCTGCAGGCACACGAACCGTGAGGTCTCCCTGGGCAACCTTCAGGACGAGATACTCTTTCTGCTCGCCTTTGATGGTTCGGGTCTCGATCGCCTCGATGAGCGCTGCACCGTGATGTGGATAGACAACGGTGTCGCCGACCTTAAATATCATCTTGTTTCGTGCCCCTTTCGATACCCAATTCTAACACGGCGTATCTCGACCTGCCCACCAACGGTGCAGGTCAGGGGCATTGCAGGTGAACCCTCGGGGTTGACAGGGTGACGTTTTCGTGCATCCAGCACCCTGTGGAGGCCTCGCCGACGCGGCCATAAACCAGCCCTCACGAGCGGTAATCCAGGTCACATCGGTTCCCAGGCGGCGAACTGGGACACCGGATACGGATGGCCTTCGCACACGTGGATCATCCCGAGAACGACGCGAGTGCCCCGCTGTTTTCGTCCGCACAAGGCACCTACTACTGTCTATAGGAGATATCGGCCGCAGGTGGATTTCGGACACGTCCGGAGCCGCTTTCGAATCAGGGAGATGCCTGTGTTTCGCACTCGGTCCCAGCGCAGCACCGCTCGCGCTACCGCATTTCTTGGTGCCGCTGTTCTCGCGACTGCCCTGACCGGCTGCGGTGCCGGACAGATCTCGCAGACCGCGAACCAGTCGTCGGCGATCAACGGCGGCAGCGCCAACCTCGGCAAGCTGGCGCTGCGCAACGTGCACCTGGTCGGCAGCCCTGACCCGGTGAAGCAGCGTGCCGGCCAGAAAGCCGAGCTGGTTCTGGTCATCACGAATGAATCCGCCGATGTCAACGACAAGCTCACCACCATCACGTCCCCCGACGACATCGGCAAGGTGACGCTGACCGGAGACACCGAGATCCCCGCCACCGGACGTCTCTTCGTCGGTGCAGCTGAGGGTCAGGAGCCAGCCGCCGAAGCCAAGGCCCCCGAGGTCGCCACCGAGACCGAGACCGCTGTTCCGGTGGCCCCCGAGACCAAGGCCCCAGAAGCCAAGGCGCAGGCCTCTTCTGACCCGGCCATCAAGCACGGCAAGGCCCAACTGCAGCTGACCAAGGATCTGGCGGACGGCCTGACGTATCGATTCACCTTCACGTTCGAAAAGGCCGGGGAGGTCACCGTCACGGTGCCCATCGACGCCGGTCCGAGCGCACCGCGCCAGCACATCGAGAACAGTGGCGGCCATGAGGGTGGCGAACACTAACACAGTCTCGTAGCGAGGGCCCGGGCCGGCGATCTGCCGTACCGGGCCCTCGCTTTTTTCGTGCTAGCTTGCGCCCATGAAACGGCTCTTCACCTGCGCAGCGGCGGTGGTCATGATGAGCGTGGTGCTCACCGCACCGCCCGCGCATGCGGCGCCTCGCACGGTCACCTACCGGGTGTGGGCCGAGTACGGACCTCTCGTCGCGGCAACCATCGGCTACAACGATGCCGATGGCGCCCGACGTGGTGCGATGAATCCGCAGTTGCCGTGGGGCAAGGACATCACCTGGACCGACGACACCAAGCATCCCCTCATCAATGTCACCGGATACAACACCGGCGACGGCCCGCGCATCTTCTGCGAGATCCTCATCGACGGGCAGGTAGTCGACCAAGACGATCGTGTGGAACTGGCCACCTGCAGCTACGCCACCGACGGCCTGCCTCGCGAGCATTGCCAGCGCGGCAACTCCGGTTCCATCGTCGGCATCTTGACCAAGGTGGACGGTGACCCCTGCAGTCGGGCTCAGTGACGCCGACGGTGTGACCATTCGCCCCATTTGCCCACGCCTCCGTGATAACTTCCGGCGCAAAGCCTGAACCAGGAGGACACCGTGAAGCGAACGTTGGCAGCGGCCACTGCGGCAACGGCGGCGATCGGCCTGCTCCTTCCCGGAACGGCGCAGGCCGCGCCCCCCAAGGTGACCTACCTGGTCTGGGCTGCGGGCAAGACACCACAAGCAGGCACCATCAGTTACGGCGACTATTCCGGAACGCCGCAGGCCGTCAATGACGTCAAGTTGCCGTGGTCGGTAACCGTGGCCTGGCCCTACAAGGACACCGTCAAGCAGGTGACGGCGATCTGGAGCTCGGGGCACATCCACTGCCGGATTCTGGTGGACGGGCAGACGGTCCTGTCCAATGACGGTGAGAAGACCGTGAACTGCCAGGACCGCATCGTCCCGCTGCCGCCCGACTAGGGCGCCTCGGCCCGATGTCCGGTTTTGTCACACCCGACGGCTAACGTCGCGGTGTGGCCAAACCCCGCGCGCAGTATCGCTGTTCGGAATGCCAGCACACCACCGCCAAATGGGTGGGCCGCTGCCCCGATTGCGGTACCTGGGGCAGCGTGAGCGAAACGGCGGTGCTGTCCTCCATCGGCGGCCTCGGCGCGGTACGCGCGGTTGCTCCCGCATCGGCGGCGGTACCCATCACCAGAATTACGACCGACGCCACCAAGCACCAGCCCACGGGTGTATCCGAGCTCGACCGGGTGCTCGGCGGCGGCGTCATTCCAGGCTCGGTGAACCTGCTCGCCGGCGAGCCCGGCGTCGGGAAGTCGACGCTGCTACTGAAGGTGGTCCACCAGTGGGCCGCCTCGGGCGGACGAGCCCTCTACATCAGCGGCGAGGAGTCCGCCGCACAGGTTCGACTGCGGGCCGAACGCACCGGGTGCGTTCACGACGAGGTGTATCTTGCCTCGGAGTCGGATCTGCATAGCGTGCTCGGACACATCGAAGCCGTCAAACCCACACTGGCGATTATCGATTCGGTGCAGACCATGTCCACAACCGACGCCGACGGGGTGACCGGCGGCGTCACTCAGGTGCGAGCGGTGACGACGGCCCTGACCATGGCGGCCAAGTCGTCGGGGGTGGCGATGGTGTTGGTCGGGCATGTGACCAAGGACGGCGCGATCGCGGGGCCGCGGTCACTGGAACACCTGGTCGATGTGGTGTTGCATTTCGAGGGCGACAAGCACTCGGCATTGCGAATGGTGCGCGGTATCAAGAATCGCTTCGGCGCCGCCGACGAGGTCGGGTGTTTCCAGTTGCGCGACAAGGGAATCGAGTGTGTCTCCGACCCGTCCGGGCTGTTCCTCGAGCATCGCGACAAAGCCGCACCCGGGACCGCGGTGACAGTCACCCTCGACGGTAAGCGCCCACTACTCGGCGAGGTCCAGTCACTGGTCACCACCTCGACCAACCCCTCACCGCGGCGCGCGGTCAGCGGGCTCGATCACGCACGCTCGGCCATGGTCACCGCCGTGCTAGAGCGGCACGGACGAATTCCACTGGGCAACAACGATATCTACATGGCTACCGTCGGTGGTATGCGGATGAGCGACCCATCGGCGGACTTGGCCATTCTGATGGCGGTGGCCTCCGCCTACACAGACATAGCGCTGCCCGCCAACATGGTGTTCATCGGCGAGGTAGGACTGGCCGGCGACATCCGCCGCACCGCCGCCGTGGGCAAGCGCATCGCCGAGGCCGCGCGCCTCGGGTACACCCACGCGGTGATTCCGCCCGAGGGCGACGACCTACACCCCGCCGGCATGCACTTGCTGCGTTGCCCGAATGTGGGCAGGGCGCTGCAGGTGCTGTCCGAGGCCCGCCGAGCCGAGCCCGAGGCCCGCCCGAACCTACGTCTGGCACAACGACTTACGGACTGATGCCCAGCGTCCGCGAAGCACCCTCGCCATAGTGCGCATCGGGATCGATGATCACGAAAATGCCCTGCGAACTGGCCACCAGGTCGCCGTCGATCCGTGCACTCGCCGTGGTATACAGCTTTCGCCCGGCCCGGCCCTCCACCGAGGAGGCCAGCTCTACCGTCGCTCCGACAGGGATCGGCTTGCGATAATCGACCTCCAGATGCGCTGTCACAGCCACCAATTGAGTGACGATGCCCAAGACGCCCTGGAGCTCGTCGAAAATAGCGGCCATCACCCCACCGTGGATGACACCCGGTCCGCCCTCAAGCTCCGGGAGCACCTCGAATCGACCCGTCACGCTGGCACCATCACCGGCAAAGAACCGTGTCCCCCAAAGGTCCTCATCGGCTCCCGGATAACTGAACCTGCGCGGCCAACCCGGATTCAATTCCAGGCCCGCAGCGGGGGCTTCGGGACCACGGCTAACCGGCTCTAGCCCCTCGGGCAACGTCCACGTCGACATGACCACGTAATCTAACTGCGGCGAACCGAGCCTGGAGAGGAGGGGCGCGATGGATAACGCGGAAGCCAACGCACGAATGCGGGAAACCCTGGCCCGATTGGCGCCGGGCACACCCCTGCGGGACGGGCTGGAACGCATACTCCGTGGTCGTACCGGAGCTCTGATCGTCCTCGGCTACGACGACAAGGTCGAGAGCATCTGTGACGGCGGCTTCTCATTGGATGTCGCATTCGCCCCCACCCGGCTTCGCGAGCTGTCGAAGATGGACGGAGCCGTGGTGCTGTCCACCGACGGATCGCGCATCGTGCGCGCCAATGTGCAACTGGTGCCCGACCCGTCAATTCCGACCGACGAGTCCGGCACCCGGCATCGTTCCGCGGAGCGCACCGCCATCCAGACGGACTACCCCGTTGTTTCGGTGAGCCATTCGATGAACATCGTGAGTGTTTACACCGCAGGAATCCGCCACGTGGTCATGGACTCGGCGACCGTCATGTCCCGCGTCAACCAGGCGGTGTCCACGCTGGAGCGCTACAAGACCCGCCTGGACGAGGTGACCTCGTCGTTGTCCACCGCGGAGATCGAGGACTTCGTGACCCTGCGCGATGTCATGACCGTCGCGCAGCGCCTCGAACTCGTGCGCCGGATCAGCCAGGACATCGAACTGGACGTCATCGAGCTTGGCACCGACGGCCGACAGCTCAAACTGCAGATCGGTGAGCTTGTCGGCGATAACGACACTGAACGCGAGCTGCTGGTCCGGGACTATCACGCCAACCCCGAGCCGCCGTCGCAGGCACAGATCGCATCGACTCTCGAGGATCTGGACGCACTCTCCGACACTGATCTTCTGGACCTGACGGTGCTCTCGCGGACGTTCGGATACCCGTCCACCGTCGAGGCACAGGACACCGCGATGAGTTCGCGCGGCTACCGGGCCATGACGCACATCCCACGGCTCCAGTTCGCACACATCGACAGACTGGTCAGGGCCTTCGGGTCACTACAGGGACTGCTGGCCGCCAGCGCGACAGACCTGCAATCGGTGGAGGGCATCGGCGCGATGTGGGCCCGACACATCCGGGAGGGTCTATCCCGGCTGGCCGAGTCGACGCTTACCGAACAGACCGGCTAGGCCGGCGGCGCGGCAGGCGGCGGCGCATCCGCAGGCTTCTCGCCGATGATGAATGGCACTGGCGCACTGCGTAGATCACCCAGCTGCACCACCAACGAATAGGTTCCCGGGCCGATAGCCGGACGCGGCAGCGGGCAGTTGGGCGCGGAACCCATTCCGGTCCAGGTGACCTCGGTGGTCACCTGCTCGCCGGGGTTGAAGCTCTTGATCGACGACTCCTGTGACGGGGCGCAGTCCAGGTTGGCCCAGATCCGCTTGTTGTCCACGCTGAAAACGGACGCAGCGAGCACTGCGGCGCCCACATCCCGCTTGCATTGCACCAGGCCGATATTCGTGACCACCATGGTGAACTTGGGCTGCTCTCCGGCCAAGTAGCTCGGCTTGTCGGTGGAGGCCTTCACCGCGAGTGTCGCGTCCGGGCAGTCGTCTCCGGGGTTCAACGCCACCGGAGGCACCAGCTCGGGCTTGGCGATGGGCGGCCCGTCGTGCACCGGAGCTTCCACGGGCTTGTCAGCCGGCTTGTTGATCTCGTTGGGCGGCAAGATGACCGGCTTACCGGCCGGGGCAGATTCGGCAGGCTTCTCGGCAGCCTTCGTGTCGGCTCCGGCACTGCCGCCGACCAGCGCGAAGATCACGGCCGCGACGATGGCGACCACGACCACCACCACGCCGATCGCCAGGGCGCGGCGCCGCCAATAGATCTCAGAAGGCAGCGGGCCTGAAGGATGCATGTCAATCACGATTCAACGGTAAGCGCAGGTCACCACGGGATCGTCGACCTCGCCCGGCGTGTCGGCGAGCTATGCAGACTTCACAGTGCTATTTGGGGGCCATTTGAGGTGCCAGTCGAGGATCCGTCGGGCGCGCGCAAGCCCTAGTTCACGCAGGGCACACCGCTGCTACCGACCACCGGCTTGCCCGAGTCCGGCGGTGCGTAGTCGCCGGAGGAGCCCGAACTCGAGGAGCTCGACATCGAGCTCGCGGTGCCGCTGTCCTCGGTACTCAAGACGTCGCTCGGCGCGGAGTACCCGTCACCCAACATGACGCGAATCCGCCCGGGCGCCAACATCGGATCCGCACTGGGCTGCGCGTCGATACCCAGCATCGTGGACATGACCTTGGCGTCCGCATCGGCGCCGGCGCCGTAATCGATGATGGTGCTGGTCGATTCGCCGCTCAGCGGATCACGCACCTCACCCTTGGTGTAGCCGCGGCTCACCAGCGCGGACGAAATTGTCGATGCCAGGCCGGAAGTCGAGGTGGCGTTCACAACGTCGACGGTGCTGGTGGGCGTCGCCGGGGCGGAGGCGGGCGCAGAATCCTCACCCTTGAAGGCGGCGGCCACCTTGGCCCGGATCGCGACGGGATCGACGATGTTGACGTCGGCTCCGTTTATGTTGTCGTACCGCACCACGGGCAGCGTCTGGAAGTTCACGTTGCCGTCGGCGATCTGCCCAAGACGCTGGAATTGCTTCTCGGTCCAGCCCTTCGACAACACGATGTCCTTGTGGACGACGTTCATCAGCCCGTTCAGTTTGGTGATGTCGGTGAGGGTCCCCGCGCTGCGCAGCTGCTGCATCACCGAGATCAGGAACGCCTGCTGGCGGTGTGTGCGGTCGAGATCACCGTTTTCCAGACCGTGACGTTGACGCACGAAGGCGAGCGCCTGTGAGGCGTTGAGGGTTTGCTCTCCGGCCTGGAAGTTCGCCCCCGAATAGCTGTCGTAGACGGCATTGTTCAGGCAGACGGTGACCCCGCCGAGCTCGGAGGCCAGATCGTAGAAGCCGACCAGGTTGACCTCGGCGAAGTAGTCGATGGGCTGGCCGGTGAGCCGGTGAACGGCGTTGAGGGTGGCACGGCGGCCGGCCTCGCGGCTCTGCTGCTCCAGTGTCGCCTGGTCGGTGATGCCCTCGTTGACGAGCTTGTCCGCCTCGTTGGCCTTGGTCAGGCCATAGGCTTCCTTGATCTTGATGTGCTTGTAGCCGGGGATGTTCTCCGCCGGAACCCAGTCGTCACGCGGGATCGAGAACGCGGTGACCTTGTTGTCGGCGCCGACGTGCACCAGGATCAGGGTGTTGGTGTTGTAGCCACCGGCATCCGAATCACCCGCGTGCAACTGGCTCAGGACCGCCTTCGGCAGGTCGTTTCCGTCCTGATCCTTCCGCGAGTCCAGACCGATCAGCAGCATGTTCATGGAGCCGTCGCTCGACTTGCCGCCCTCGGCCTCGGCTCCCGATGTGGGGACATGGCTGAAGGCCTTGTAGAACACCTGCCAGCCGGCACCGGTTACCACCAGGCTGCCGCAGGCCAGCAGTGCGAAGATGGCCCGACCCGCGGCGGTTTTGCTTACTGACCAGCGATTATTCGATTTGGGCAGTGCGTGCTTTGGCTGCCTGCGACCACTGTCGCGGCTCATCTGTCGCCACCCCCGCGTGGCAGCAACCTACACACTGAACTACCCATCCCTCCCCCAGAGAAATCTGCATTCGGTCCAATTCTCCCATTACCGACACCGAGATGCCATGTGATGTTTGCCGAATGGCCCCTGAACTGGGGATTTACGGTCGTTACTCGCCGATATCGCCGACGTGGCCGTGCAGAACGACGCGTCCGTCGGCGAGTTTGTAGGTCAGATACACAATGGCCAGCTTCTTGGACTTGACCGCGTCGGCGACCACCTGGGAGCGCTGCAACAACTTGGTGCCGGTCTCCTCGACGTGGCGCGCCTCGAACTCGTCGATCCGCGACAAGCCATCCTTGCGGCCGCTCAGGATCGAAGGCATCACCCGCACCACCAGATCCCGGATGTACCCGCCGGGCACCTCACCGGTATCCAGCGCCGATACCGTGGCCCCGACCGCACCGCAGGAGTCGTGGCCCAGGATCGCGATCAGCGGCACGCCCAGGACCGCCACCGCGTACTCGATGGAACCGAGCACCGCGGAGTCGATCACCTGACCGGCAGTGCGCACGATGAACATGTCGCCCAAGCCCTGGTCAAAGATGATCTCAGCAGCCACCCGAGAATCCGAACACCCGAACAGCAGCACATCCGGGTTCTGACCGTTCGCCAGCTCGGCTCGCCGGGCAATGCTCTGACTTGGATGCTGCGGAGAACCACCGACAAAACGCTGGTTACCCTCTTTGAGTGCCTTCCAGGCGGACTTCGGATCAGACGACATACCCGCCATTGTGCCCTGACGAACTTTTGAACTGGTTCGACATCGCCGAAAGGGATCTGCCGTGGCGCCACCCCGAGGCGACACCGTGGCACATCCTCATCAGCGAGGTGATGCTTCAGCAGACCCCGGTGTCCCGGGTGGAGCCGGTGTGGCGTGAATGGGTAGCTCGCTGGCCGGTTCCGTCGGCGATGGCGAAAACCTCTGTGGCAGAAGTATTACGCGCGTGGGGCAAGCTCGGCTATCCGCGACGTGCCATGCGATTGCATGAGTGCGCGACGGTGCTGGCCCGAGATTACGGTGACCGGGTGCCCGACGACGTGGAGACACTCCTGACACTGCCCGGTGTCGGTGCGTACACGGCGCGCGCCATCGCCTGTTTCGGATATGGACAGCGAGTTCCCGTCGTGGACACCAATGTTCGCCGGGTAATCGCCCGAGTAGTGCATGGCGTCGCCGACTCGGCACCATCGGCACGGGATCTGCGAGACGCCGAGGCGCTGCTGCCGGTGGAGAACGGCGCCCGGTTCTCGGCAGCACTCATGGAGCTAGGCGCGCTGGTGTGCACCGCCCGGGCGCCACAATGCCCGATCTGTCCGTTGAGCTCCTGCGCGTGGCACGAGGCGGGGCGACCCGAGTTGGATGCACCGGCACGGCCGGTGCAGAAGTACGCCGGTACCGATCGCCAGGTGCGCGGCCGACTCTTGGACGTGTTGCGCGGCAGCGATATTCCGGTGACGCGGGCGCAGCTCGACGTGGTGTGGCTCTCCGATGTCGCGCAGCGCGACCGGGCGCTGGATTCGCTGCTGGTCGACGGATTGGTCGAACAGACAGCGGACGGCCGTTTCGCCTTGGCCGGCGAGGGCGGCTAACCCGCCGACATCGCGAAGGTCTTGCGATAGTCGGTGGGCGTTATCCCGACGCCGCGCCGGAAGTGATGGCGCAACAGGATCGCCGTGCCGAAGCCGCTGCGCGCCGCGACGCTGTCGATATCCAGATCCGTCTCCTCCAACAGGCGCCGGGCCAGGAGCACCCGCTGGTCGATGATCCAGCGCATCGGCGTCACCCCGGTCTGATCGCTGAACTTGCGTGCGAACGTACGGGTCGACATATGCACGCGCTCAGCAAGATCCGCGACGGTATGGGTCCGATCGATGTTCTCGACCAACCAATCGAACAGTCCGCCAAAGCCATTGGTGTCCACGTCGGGCACCGGTTGCGGAATGAATTGACGCTGACCACCGGCACGCTGCGGAGGCACCACCATGCGCCGCGCGATCTTGTTGGTGATCTCACTACCCAATTCGCGGCGCACCAGATGCAGGCAGGCATCGATTCCCGCGGCGGTACCCGCACTGGTGATGAGGTCACCGTCGTCGACGAACAACACGTCGCGATCCACCGTGGCCGTCGGATACCTGCGCGCCAGCTCGTCGGTGTACATCCAGTGCGTGGTGCAGCGGCGGCCATCGAGCAGCCCTGCGGCGCCCGCGATGAAGACTCCCGAGCAAACGGTGAGCACCGTGGCTCCACGCTCCCACGCGGCCCGTACCGCTTCCAGGGCCTCCGGTGGATAGCCGTGGCCAAGCGGCCGCGCGGGAAGCGCCACCAGATCGGCATCCGCCAGCCCGTCCAGGCCCCGACTGGGGATCAATTCTGCTCCGACCGTGGTCCGCAGCGGCACTCCGGCCTCCACTCCACAGACCCGGAAGTCGAAGTTGGGAACGCCGTCGCGAGTGCGGTCCAGGCCAAAGACCTCGCAGATGACACCGAACTCGAAAACGGCAACCCGATCGAGGACCAGTGCCGCGACCGTGCGCAACATGGCTGAATATTATCGAAGGGAGTCAATTCCGCCACTGTTGGCATGATATTTATCAGGAAATAATTCTTGCCATGGCCACCCTAACCGCCGCCCTCGTCCTGTTGGCCCCGTTCGCCCTGGCAATGGCACTGAGTTGGATCGCCCGCCGGCACGAGACCTTCCGCATTCACCTGGACCAGTTCCGGGTCGCCGCGCCGTTGGGTGGAACCTTCGCCGACGATCGAGATCTAGAGCGCCAGCTGCACGAGCTGGACGCCATCCGCTCGCGGCACTATCCGACGACCGACCCGATGAACTCCGAGACCGCGGATCGATACCGTTCCGGAGCGTCGTCGTGAATCAGATGGCCGGCGCCTTCGACCTGGAGATAGGTTGTCTTCCAGCCTATCTCGGCCATCTTGCGCATCTGGCCCGTCGGCGCCACAGTGACAGACGCCTCCAGAAGTAACGACGGGCAACGCACCGCACGCCACTGATCCCAGAATTCGCGGACTCCCCATTCGGCGGCGGTGTCGATCCATTTGTCGATAGGTCCGTGCAAGCGCCATCCACCGGGAACCCGGTCGAATGCCTCCAAGAAGTACTGTCCCGCAACGGGTCCAAACCTGCCGATGAGATCGTCGACCGAAGTGAACACCTCGGGCCACGAATACAACCACGGTTCCCACGGGCCGGTGGTCCCGCCGACGAAATCGGGAGCCATATCCTCCACCACCAGGGCCGACACCAGCTCGGGATGCTCGGCCGCCAGACACCACGAGTGCAACCCGCCCATGGAGTGCCCGATGAGCACGGCAGGTTCGTCTAGCCCTTCCAGCGCACTCGCCAGAGCTTGGACATACCGCTCCGTCGAAATCGGTTGGGAATCAAGGACGTCACGCCCCCGATGCCAAGGCGCATCGTAGGTGTACACCCGCCCCAGCTGACGCAACCAGGGCAGCTGCCGCGACCACGTGCTGCCGCGGCCCATCAGACCGTGCACAAGCACCAGCGGCGGACCCGACGACAGACCGCCTTCGTTCCGCAGGCGGTCAGGGTCCATGTCTCTCATCATCGCCCTGTCAACATAAGCCCGGCTGCCGGGTAGCCTGAAGCCATGTCCGTGGTGAAGATCAACGCAATCGAGATCCCCGAGGGTGCAGGTCCGGAGCTGGAGAAGCGGTTCGCTCACCGTGCCGGAGCAGTCGAGAACCAGCCCGGATTCCTGGGCTTTCAGCTGCTACGCCCCGTCAAGGGCGAAGACCGCTACTTCGTGGTCACCCAATGGGAGTCCGAGGAGGCCTTCCAGGCCTGGGCCACCGGTCCGGCGGTCGAAGCACATGCCGGCCAGCAGGCCAAGCCCGTGGCCAAGGGCGCACACTTGCTGGAGTTCGAGGTTGTGCTCGACGTGACCGGGGCCGCCGCCAAGGCGTGAACGGGAGTTCGCTACGCGCGCGCATGACGCGCGCGCTTTCAGTGTGCACGGTGGCCGCGGTCGCCGTGTCTGGTTGTGGCATCAAGCTGCGGCAGGTGCCGCACGGTGACGTGGATACCAGCACGCCTCCGGGCCTGCGTTCGCAACAGCTGATCGACATGCTGAACTCGAACTGGCCCATCGGCAAGCAAGGTGTGGCGACGTTGGCCGCCGCCAACAAGGTCGACGACTACACCGAGATCATGACCAAACTGTGGGTCGACCGGCCGTACAAGGTCAGCTCGGTGGACCTCGCCGCGAACAGCTCCACCGTGCACCTGATAGCTCCCTACGGCGCCAACGTGGACATCGGTCTGCGCACCAACGACAAGGGCGACGTCGACAGGCTGGTCCCTTATCAGCAGCCCCCGACGATCGCCGATTGGTCCGATGTCGACACCGCGCTCTCGGCATCCGGTGGCCGGTACTCCTTCCGCGCCTCCAAGATCGTCAACGGTCAATGCGAGCAGGTCGCCGGCACCAATACCTCCGAATCCATGCCGCTCGCTTCGGTTTTCAAGCTCTACGTGCTGTTGGCCACCGGTACCGCGATCAACGCGGGCACCCTCAAATGGGATGACCAGCTGACCGTCACCGATCGCGGCAAGGCACTCGGCAGCTCCATGGACAAACTCCCGACCGGCTCGACGGTCTCGGTGCGTACCGCCGCCCAGAAGATGATCTCGGTGAGCGACAACATGGGCACCGACATGCTGATCAACCGCCTCGGACGGCACGCAATCGAAAAGGCCCTCGCCGACGGCGGCCATCATGACCCAGCGTCGATGACGCCCTTCCCCACCATGCATGAGCTGTTCAACATCGGCTGGGGCATACCCGATGTCCGCCAGCAATGGAAGGACGCCACCACACCGGCGCAGCGCGAGCAGATGCTGGCCGAGGCAGATACCCACGACTACAAGCTGGACCCCGACCGGACCACCACGCCCGCCTCGAAGTACGGCATCGAGTGGTACGGCAGCGCCGAGGACATCTGCCGGGTACACGCGGCCTTGCAGAAGGTCGCCGTCGGACCGGCTGCCCCCGTCCGCGACATTCTGTCCGCGGAACCCGGTATCGATCTGCACAGCGAAAACTGGCGCTACATCGGCGCCAAGGGCGGCAATCTGCCCGGCGATCTGACATTCAGCTGGTACGCCGAAGACCACAACCGCCAGCCGTATGTCGTGAGCTTCCAGTTGAATTGGGACCGCGCGTTCGGCCCGGGCGCCGCGGGCTGGGTTATCGGCCTGGCCAAGGGCGTCTTCAAGAAACTGGGATGAGCGCCAGCGCGAAGACCATCAACTCGGGATGAGCGCCAGCGCGAAGACCATCAACTCGGGATGAGCGCTAGCCGTTGATGGCCGCCTCGGCATTGACCGGCTTGCGCCCGATCACCGTGGCGAACCCGATCCCGATGGTCAGCCACATGATGGCCTGCGTGGTGAACGAGTACAGCCGGAACAGATACAGGTCGTGTGCCGGGAACCCCGGGTAGACGATCTTCCCGTCCGCGTCGATCAGCGGCTGGGGTGCCTCGACGAACCCTGGCGTGACCGCCATGACGAGCCCGACCAACACTACGAACACCGCGGCGGCCACGAGTGTGGCCGTCCAGGTGTCTGTTCGCTCGGTGAGCTTCCGGCCCACCCATAGCGCCACCGCCAACGCAACGGCGGCGACCACGATCATCAGCACGAAGTACCCGGTGCGTTCCTTGATGGTGCCGTCGGCACTTGCCGCCGGCGGATTGGCCGGGAACTTCAGGAACGGCACGACGTACAGCACCAGGAACAGGCCGCCGGCGACCGAAAGCGCCAGTGCGCGCGGACTGAGATTTCCCACCCGTCCGATCGCCACCACGTAGGCCACCGCGAACAGTGCGCCCATCGCTATTCCGAAGCCGATGACACCAAGGGCCAGCCCGGCGTTGGCCTGTGCGAAACGGCTGAACAATTCCGCGCCCTCGTGATGGGCATGAATACCTGCCGCCTCGTCGAGTGCGACCTGTGCCTCACCCCTGCCTTCTTCGTAGGAGATGGCCCTGTTGATGACGGGCTCGACGAATATCCACCCGAAGATGAAAGACAGCAGCCCACCCAGTGCGCCGAAGCCCAAGCCGCGCAGGATTATTGACTTTTCCATGAGATTCGCTAGTCCCGGCTGCTCAGTGGCAGGGGAAACCCAGCAGGTGGCGCGCGTCATGCACGAACTCGTGAACGTGCATATCGCTGCCGAAGATCGACACCGCACCCTGATCGATGCCGATGAAGTAGTAGGCAAGCAGCCCGAAGAGAGTGGTCACGCTCAACCACAGCGCAGCCTGGGGAATCGATACCGCAACCGGATGGCTGGCGGACGTCGTGTGTGCCATGGTGCTCCTTTACGGGATTCCGCGTCCCGATCTGTTCTTGTCGACAGCGGGGTCTGACTCTCACAGTGGCGCGACCGTCCTGGAATCACACCAGGTTCCCGTCTTGTCGAAGGACGAGCTGAGTTTAGTCGATGCGGCTGGGCTGCGCGTTCGAGTGATAGTTTTGGCCTCGCATTGGTTTCTCCGAGGGCGCCTGGGAGCGCTTGCGGAGATCGCAAGAGGGAATCCGGTGTGAATCCGGAACTGCCCCGCAGCGGTAAGTGGAAACGACAGCGGCACGATAAGCACTGGGCTCGCCCGGGAAGCAGCCGCCAGTAGGTGAGGCCCGACCAGGGCCTCCTGTCCACGAGTCCGAAGACCTGCCAACGCGGCCGCACCACCCGGTGCGGTCTTCGCCGGCGCCGAGGGACCAGCTGGTGGACCACGCGTGCGTGTCAGGCGTATCCACATCCCGTGCCGCCGATCCGACGACGCAGGAATGTCGATGCCCGCAGCACAGCACGGAAGGTCCGTGGTCCTCGCCACCCTTGGGGGCCTGGCTGCGCTGGCCCTCCTAGCGGTGACCGCACTCGCCTTCGGCACCGCCGACGTGCCCTGGCGCGACTGCCTGCATTTCCTCTGGGTGGGAGCAACCGGCGGAACGGTGCCGGCCACCGAAGCCGCCGACTACCGGATCGTTGTCGAGTCCAGACTGCCGCGGGTGATCCTGGCGATCCTCGTCGGCGCAGGGCTCAGTGTGGTGGGTGTGGTCGTCCAGGCGATGGTCCGCAATGCGCTGGCCGACCCGTACGTTCTCGGGATCTCATCGGGAGCCTCCGTCGGTGCGACCGCCGTGGTGGTCTACGGCGTGCTCGGCACCCTCGGCACCTACGCACTGTCGCTGTCCGCATCGCTCGGCGCCCTGGCCGCGACGGCCCTCGTCTACCAAATCGCGCGTACCCCGCAGGGTTTGGTGCCGCTGCGACTGGTGCTGGTAGGCACCGCGGTGGGATATGGCTTGTCGGCCGTGACAACGGTGTTGGTGTTCTTGGCGCCCAACGGCGAGGCAGCGCGCAGCGTCATGTTCTGGCTCCTCGGCAGCCTCGGCGCATCGTCCTGGGACAAGGTGCCGGTGGCGCTCGCCGCGACAGTGATCGGAATCGTCTGCGTCGCGGGGCTGGCGCGCCAGCTCAATGCCCTGGCCATGGGTGACGAGGTGAGCGCGTCGCTGGGCCTGCACGCCGGACGGTTCCGGTTGGCACTGTTCGTGCTGTCGGCCGCCATGACCGGATGCTTTGTATCCATCTGCGGAGCAATCGGATTCGTGGGCTTGGTCATTCCGCACGCGGCACGACTGCTGGTCGGCGCGGACCATCGCCGGGTGTTGATCGTGGCTCCGGTGTTGGGAGCGTGCTTCCTGGTGGCAGCCGATCTGATCGCACGGACCGCGATTCCGCCGCAGGAGCTTCCGCTCGGCGCGATCACCGCGGCGGTCGGGGTGCCCGTGTTCGTCGGACTGATGCGTCGCCGCGCGATGTCGGCGGGAGCCGTCGGCTGATGGACATCACCTACCGAGGCGTATCGGTCGATATCGCAGGCACACGGATTGTCTCCGATATCGATCTGGAGATCGCGGCCGGTGGTTTCGTCGGTATCGTCGGGCCCAATGGCAGCGGCAAATCGACGACCCTGCGTTGTCTGTACCGCGCCCTCACTCCTGCCACCGGCGATGTCGCGGTCGACGGTGTGTCTGTTCGGGCAATCAGCATGCGGGAGAACGCCCGTCGGGTGGCCGCACTGACCCAGGACATGTCGCTGGATTTCGATTTCACCGCCGCCGAGGTGATCGCCACCGGCCGGTTGCCGCATGGCACATCCCTGCGCGGCACCTCCGATCTGGACAGGCAGATCTGCGCGCGGGCCACCGAAACCGCGGACGTGACGGCACTCGTCGGGCGCAGGTTCAGTTCACTGTCGGGTGGCGAGCGCCAGCGAGTTCTCATCGCCCGTGCCCTTGCGCAGCAGCCGCGGGTCCTGGTGCTCGACGAGCCGACCAACCACCTGGACGTACGCCACCAGTACTCGATACTCAGTTCAGCTCGGACACTGGGGATTACGGTCATCGCAGCCCTACACGACCTCAATCTCGCAGCACAATACTGCGACACGATCCACGTCATGACCGACGGTCGGGTGGTGCTGTCCGGATCACCGCATGAGGTCATCACCACCGAGTCCATCGGGCGGTGGTTCGGCATCGGCTGCCATGTCATCGCGCATCCACGCACCGGCGTCCCGCAGGTCATCTTCGACGCTCATCCCGAAAGGCAGGAAAAGGAATGAAGACACTCACCGGTGTGATGATCGCGCTGTCGGTGCTCTCGGCGAGCTGCGCGACGATCGAGGCGCAGAGCCCGGGATCCCAGCGGGTGTCCGTGGAAAATTGTGTTGCACCTCTTGATGTTCCGGTGCCGGTGACCCGGGCCGTCAGTAACGACACCGGAGTCACCGAGCTCTTGTTCGCCTTGGGTCTGCAAGACCGGATGGCCGGCTACTTCATCGACCCTGGGCAGGATCGGGACGTCACGACCTCTCCATGGAAGGCGCAATTCGAGTCGACCACCAACTTGGGTCAGGGATTCACCCGCGAAGCCGTGCAGGCCGCTCGCCCCGATCTTGTGTTCGCCGGGTGGAGTTACGGATTCAACGAAACCTCGGGACTGACCCCGGATTGGGTGCGGTCCATCGGGGCGGTGCCCTACCAGCTGACCGAAGCGTGCCGTCAGCCCGGAACCGTACGCCGCGGCATCAAACCGCCTCTCGATGCCCTGTATGAAGACCTCACCAACCTAGGAGCCATCTTCGGTGTCCAGGACAGGTCCCGGGATCTGATTGCCCGGTACCGCACGACGATCGACGGCGTGCAGTCCCGCATCCCGCACGGGCAGCCACCGGCACGGGTGTTTCTGTACGACAGCGGGGAGGCCCAACCGTTCACCGCGGGAAGGAATGCCGCACCGCAGCAGATCATCGAGAAGGCCGGCGGCCGCAACGTCTTCTCAGACCTGGACGACAGCTGGACCACCACCGCATGGGAGACCGCCGCACAGCGCGACCCGCAGGTGATCATCATCTGCGACTACGGGGTGGGCCCCAACAACACAGCCGACGCCAAGATCAACCTGCTCAAGGCGCAACCGCTGATGAAACACACCCAGGCGGTGCGCGACGGGAACTTCATCGTGCTGCCGTATGCGGCCCTCGTCGAGGGCCCGCGCAACCCTGACGCCATCGTCACGGTTGCCGACTATCTGCGCGGCAAGGGGTTCTGAGCCTGCTGCCGCCGCGGCAAGACTACGGTTTTCGACGCATCGCGCGAGACACAGAGACGAACACGGCGTATCGGCGCGGAGGGCTCCTCCGGAAACGCCGAACGCCCGGCCGCCGCGTAATGCGACAGCCGGGCGCTCGATCAGATCTACTCCGAGGCCGAGGCCGCCAGGTCGGCGGCGGGCTCGTCACCGGTGACCAGCGCGGGCTTCGGACGACCCGCGAAGGTGAACTTCGCGTCCTCGCCGGCGCCCTCGCCGTCCCAGTTCTCGACGTCGACGGTGACCAGCTCGCCGGGGCCGACCTCGTTGAAGAGGATCTTCTCCGAGAGTGCGTCCTCGATCTCGCGCTGGATCGTCCGACGCAGCGGGCGAGCACCCAGCACGGGGTCGAACCCGCGCTTGGCCAACAGCGCCTTGGCCTTGTCGGTGAGCTCCATGGCCATGTCCTTGGTCTTGAGCTGCTTGCCCACCCGGCCGATCATCAGGTCGACCATCTCGATGATCTGCTCCTGCGTCAACTGCTCGAAGACGATGATGTCGTCGATGCGGTTGAGGAACTCGGGCCGGAAGTGCTTCTTGAGCTCGTCGTGGACCTTCTGCTTCATCCGCTCGTAATTCGAGCCGCTGCCGCCCTCGGAGAACCCGAGGCCGACGGCCTTCGAGATATCCGACGTACCCAGGTTCGAGGTGAAGATCAGCACCGTGTTCTTGAAATCGACTGTGCGGCCCTGACCGTCGGTGAGACGTCCGTCCTCCAGGACCTGCAACAGGGTGTTGTAGATCTCCTGGTGAGCCTTCTCGATCTCGTCGAACAACACGACACTGAACGGCTTGCGACGCACCTTCTCGGTGAGCTGTCCGCCCTCCTCGTAGCCGACGTATCCCGGAGGAGCACCGAAAAGCCTTGAGGCGGTGAAGCGGTCGTGGAACTCGCCCATGTCGATCTGGATGAGCGCGTCGTCGTCGCCGAACAGGAAGTTGGCCAGCGCCTTGGACAGCTCGGTCTTACCGACACCGGACGGGCCGGCGAAGATGAACGAGCCCGAAGGGCGCCGCGGGTCCTTCAGACCGGCGCGGGTGCGGCGGATGGCCTTGGAGACGGCCTTGACGGCATCCTCCTGACCGATGATCCGCTTATGCAGCTCCTCTTCCATGCGCAGCAGCCGAGTGGTTTCCTCCTCGGTCAGCTTGAACACGGGGATACCGGTCCAGTTGCCCAGCACCTCGGCGATCTGCTCGTCGTCGACCTCGGCCACGACATCGAGATCACCTGAACGCCACTGCTTTTCGCGATCGGCACGCTGTGCCACCAGCTGCTTCTCGGAGTCACGCAGCCGCGCGGCCTTCTCGAAGTCCTGGGCGTCGATGGCCGATTCCTTCTCCCGGCGCGCGTCGGCGATCTTCTCGTCGAACTCGCGCAGGTCTGGCGGAGCGGTCATCCGGCGGATGCGCATGCGGGCACCGGCCTCGTCGATCAGGTCGATCGCCTTGTCGGGCAAGAACCTGTCGTTGATGTACCGGTCGGCCAGAGTGGCCGCCGCGACCAGCGCGCCGTCGGTGATGGAGACCCGGTGGTGTGCCTCGTAGCGGTCGCGCAGACCCTTGAGGATCTCGATGGTGTGCTCGACGGTCGGCTCGCCTACCTGTACCGGCTGGAAACGGCGCTCCAGGGCGGCATCCTTCTCGATGTACTTGCGGTACTCGTCGAGGGTGGTCGCACCGATCGTCTGCAGCTCGCCACGGGCCAGCTTCGGCTTGAGGATCGAGGCCGCGTCGATCGCGCCCTCGGCCGCGCCCGCACCGACCAGTGTGTGTAGCTCGTCGATGAACAGGATGATGTCGCCGCGGGTGTTGATCTCCTTGAGCACCTTCTTGAGGCGCTCCTCGAAGTCACCGCGGTAGCGGCTGCCGGCCACCAGGGACCCCAGGTCCAGGGTGTACAGCTGCTTGTTCTTCAGGGTCTCCGGAACCTCGCCATGCACGATGGCCTGCGCCAGGCCCTCCACGACGGCGGTCTTACCGACACCGGGCTCGCCGATCAGCACCGGGTTGTTCTTGGTGCGACGGCTCAGCACCTGCATGACCCGCTCGATTTCCTTCTCACGGCCGATGACCGGATCGAGCTTGCCTTCCATGGCGGCGGCCGTCAGGTTACGGCCGAACTGGTCGAGCACCAGCGAGGTCGACGGGGTGCCCGCCTCGCCGCCACGGCCACCCGTGCCGGACTCGGCGGTCTCCTTGCCCTGGTAGCCGCTCAGCAGCTGAATGACCTGCTGACGCACGCGGGTCAGCTCGGCGCCCAACTTGACCAGCACCTGAGCCGCGACGCCTTCACCCTCACGGATGAGGCCCAGCAGGATGTGCTCGGTGCCGATGTAGTTGTGGCCGAGCTGCAGCGCCTCGCGCAGGCTCAGCTCCAGAACCTTCTTGGCGCGCGGCGTGAAGGGAATGTGCCCGGACGGCGCCTGCTGGCCCTGGCCGATGATCTCCTCGACCTGGCTGCGCACCCCTTCCAGGGAAATGCCCAGCGACTCCAGCGACTTGGCGGCAACGCCCTCGCCCTCGTGGATCAGACCCAGCAGGATGTGCTCGGTGCCGATGTAGTTGTGGTTGAGCATGCGGGCCTCTTCTTGGGCCAGCACAACCACCCGCCTCGCGCGGTCAGTAAATCTCTCGAACATCGGTCTCCCTCGCTTCCTCGTCCGGCCGTTGCGCAAGCGGTTCGTCGTGCCGCTCGGGGCTCTCCCCCAAACGGCTCATCCCCGCTGGCACTAGGACCTAATCGCCACTCTAGTGGTCAGCCGTAGTCGGTGCGGTGTTCGCATACCTGGAGATGGCCCCAGTACGCGAAATCACCGCACCCGGCGGTGCTTGTTAGGCAACCGAACAACGCCAGATGCGGTGAAAACGTTTCCGATATCGACCCGGCTTCGCCGTAAGCGAAATTGCCCGGGAGGTCCAGTCGGCAGTACTAGTTGGCCGCGTTGAACGCGTCGACGACTTCAGCGGGAATCCGGCCGCGCGACGACACATTGTGTCCGTTCTTGCGTGCCCACTCCCGGATCGCCGCGCTCTGCTCACGATCGATGCTGGCACGCCCGCGACCCGAGCCCGAACTCCCCCGCCCACGACGACGACCGCTGACACGGCGCGCGTGTTCGACCCATGTAGAGAGCTGGTTGCGCAGCTTCTCCGCATTTTTAGAAGAAAGGTCGATCTCGTAAGTCACACCGTCAATACCGAATTCAACGGTCTCGTCGGCAGGAGCTTCGCCGTCGACGTCGTCGACAAGCGTGACCGTGACCTTCTTAGCCATTCCTTTTGTCCTTCCAAAAGCGGAACCCCCGTTGGTCCATCTCAAACATGCCACGGATTGCCGCAAAGTTCAACATACGCGTAAGGCTGCGCGTGTTCGGCTCAAGGCAAGCCTTTCACTACACTCATAGTTGAAAAGTTCGACAAAATTCGGACGTGCAGATCAAAGTGTGGGCCGAACAATCGGGAACAGGATCGTTTCGCGAATTCCCAGCCCGGTAAGTGCCATCAACAACCGGTCGATACCCATCCCGGTTCCTGCCGCCGGCGGCATCGCGTGCTCCATCGCGCCAAGGAAATCCTCGTCGAGACTCATTGCCTCGTCATCACCGGCAGCCGCCAATCGTGCCTGGTCAACAAACCTTTCGCGCTGAATCACCGGATCGGTCAGCTCCGAGTACCCGGTGGCCAATTCAAAGCCGCGAACATACAAATCCCACTTCTCGGTCACACCCGCGATGCTCCGGTGTTGACGGGTCAGCGGTGAGGTCTCCACTGGGAAATCCCTGACAAAAGTCGGGGCGTCCATTTTATCGCCGACCTGGTGTTCCCAAAGTTCTTCAATGAGTTTTCCGTGTCCGTAACCGCGATCGGTGGGAATCTCCGCGCCCACCCGATCCGCGATCTTCCATAGCGCGGCAACCGGCGTATCAGGCGTGATCTCCTCACCAAGAGCCGCCGACAACGACGGATACATTTCCACCGTCGTCCACTCTCCGTCCAGGTCATAGGACGATCCATCGGGCAACGTCACCTGCCTGCTGCCCATTGCGTCGTCCGCTACCTCCTGGATGAGCTCACGGATCATTGTTGCGGCGGTGTCGTATGTGCCGTAGGTCTCATATGTTTCCAACATCACGAATTCGGGTGAATGTGTGGAATCCGCACCTTCATTTCGAAAAACGCGGTTCAGTTCAAAAATCTTGTCGAAGCCGCCGACAAGCGCCCTTTTCAGGAAAAGTTCCGGTGCAATACGCAGATACAGGTCGATATCGAGCGCGTTGGAATGCGTAATGAACGGGCGCGCCGCAGCACCTCCGGCGAGGGTCTGCAGGATCGGCGTCTCCAGCTCTGAGAAACCGCGCCGATGCAGAGCGTCACGAATAGCGCGCATCACCGCGACACGCTGACGCGCGATCTGACGGGCCTCCGGCCGCACGATGAGATCCACGTATCGCTGGCGCACTCTGGTCTCTTCGGACATCTCCTTGTGAGCAACGGGAAGCGGGCGCAGGGACTTGGATGCCATCTGCCAGCTGTCCGCCATGACGCTCAACTCACCGCGCCGCGAGCTGATGACCTCTCCGTGCACGAATATGATGTCGCCGAGGTCGACATCGGTCTTCCAGTCGGCGAGTGACTGTTCACCGACACCCGCCAGACTGATCATCACCTGCAGGGAAGTGCCGTCCCCCTCCTGCAGCGTCGCGAAACAGAGCTTGCCGGTGTTGCGGGAGAAGATGACACGGCCCGAAACGCCCACCTGATCACCGGTGCCGGTGTCGGTCTCCAAATCCGCGTACGCCTCGCGAATCTGCTTGAGGCTATGGGTTCGGGGAACCTCCACCGGATACGGCTGGATGCCTTCGGCGAGCAGCTTCTCGCGCTTGGCCTGCCGGATGCGAAATTGTTCCGGCAAGCTGGTCTGCGCGTCAGGATCAGTCACGTCTCGGCAGCTTAGCGGTAGTGCTGCGCCGTGACTGCGCTGTCGATTCCGACGTGTGGGTATCTATTTCGCCGTACGTGCCTTGCCGCGCTGGTCAGCACGGTTGCGCTCGTACACCAGCCGCAGACCGTCGAGTGTGAGGTGTTCCTCGTAACGGTCGACGGTGTGAGTCTCGGGCAGGATCAGCGGCGCGGTGTGGCCCGTGGCCACCACCGTGACGCCGGCGCCACCGAAACCGTCGATGTCTCGCCGCACCCGCTCCACCAGCCCGTCCACCAGTCCGGCGAACCCGAAGACCGCTCCGGACTGCATGCACTCGACCGTGTTCTTGCCGACGACCGAGCGCGGACGGGTCAGCTCGACCCGGCGCAGGGCGGCGCTGCGCGCGGCGGCGGCATCCGAGGACACCTGCACGCCCGGCGCGATCGCCCCTCCGAGGAATTCGCCCTTGGCCGACACCACATCTACACAGATCGAGGACCCGAAGTCCACCACGATGCACGCCGAACCGAACCTATGATGAGCGGCAAGGCAATTGACGATCCGGTCGGCGCCCACCTCTTTCGGGTTGTCCACCAGCAGCGGCAGACCCGTGCGCACACCCGGTTCGATGAGGACTTGCGGAACCGCGGACCAGTACTGGTCGAACATCCCCCGCATCTCGTGCAGCACCGACGGTACGGTGGAGAGCGCCGCGACCCCGGTGAGGGTCTCACTGTCATCGCCGATCAGTCCGTCGATGGTGAGCGCCAGTTCGTCGGCGGTGATCTCGGGTTCCGTACGAATCCGCCAATGCTGAACCACCTTGGCGTGCTCCCCCGTCCCGGAAACCAATCCGAGCACTGTATGGGTGTTGCGTACGTCGATTGCCAGCAGCACGGCTACACCAGACCGCGGGGCGACACCAGGCCGAAGTTGTCGGGCACGTAAGCCGGATCATCGGAGTGCTCGCCCAGCTCGACCTGCTTGTTGTCCGAATCGACGAACACCACCCGGGGCTTGAAGGCGCGGGCCTCCTGGTCGCTCATCACGCCGTAGGCGATGATGATCACCAGGTCTCCCGGGTGCACCAGATGCGCTGCGGCGCCGTTGATTCCTATGACGCCGCTGCCGCGCGTACCGGTGATCGCGTAGGTCTCCAGTCGAGCCCCGTTGTCGATGTCGACGATGGTGACCTGCTCACCCTCCAGCAGGTCTGCGGCCTCCATGAGGTCGGGGTCGATGGTGACCGAGCCGACGTAGTGCAGATCGGCGTGCGTCACCGTGGCGCGATGGATCTTCGACTTCATCATCGTGCGGAACATCAGGTCCTCCAGTTAATTTCGCCAGGGTAGTTCGTGATCGGGCTCCGACGGCCCCGCCGGTCCGATCTCGATGGGAACGTTGTCCAACAGCCGGGTGGTCCCCAGCCTGGCCGCCACCAGCATGCGGCCGGGTCCATGCGCGGGGGCAGGACCGAGATCGGTGCCGCGCACCTCCAGATAGTCCACCTCGATTGCGGGCACCTCGTCGAGCACAGCGCGGGCCGCATCCAGAGCCGCTTCCGAACCCCCTGAGGCCGAATAGATTCCGGCAAGAAGAGCTGCCGACAAGGCACCGGCCTGCTCGCGGTGCTCATCGCTCAGATACACATTTCGCGAGGACATGGCCAGCCCGTCCGCCTCGCGGACGATAGGCACCGGCACGATCCGGGTCTTGACGTTGAGATCGGCGACCATCTGCCGGATGAGCACCAGCTGCTGGTAGTCCTTCTCCCCGAAATATGCCCGGTCGGGCGCCACAATCTGTAAGAGTTTGAGCACCACGGTCAGCATTCCGGCGAAATGCGTTGGCCGTGAAGCACCCTCAAGCTCGGCCCCGAGCGGCCCGGGCTGCACGGTGGTGCGCTGCCCATGGGGATACATCGCCTCGGCGGTGGGCGCGAACACCAGCTCCACGCCCTCGTCACGCAGCTTCTCGACGTCGGAGTCCAGCGTCCGCGGGTACGCGTCGAGGTCCTCGCCGGGGCCGAACTGCAGGGGGTTGACGAAGATGGACACCACAACCACGGCGCCCGGCACCTTACGGGCATGCCGGACCAACGTCAGATGGCCCTCATGCAGCGCACCCATGGTCGGCACCAACACGATCCGTCGGCCGGTGTGCCGCAATGCCTTCGATACGTCATACATCGTGTCCGGATCGTGGTGGACGGTGAGTTCTCCACGAAGGTAGCCCTGCGGGCCCTTGGGCCCATACAAACTCGTCATCACGGTGCCTTATCTCGTCCGGGGTTCCAGTGCGGCGAAAACCGATTTGGGGGCGTGGGCACGCTGGGCGGTTCTGCGCGCATCCGCGCGATAGGCCTCGGCCAACGCCGGGTCCGCCTCGGCGAGTGCGCCGAGGTGACGTTCGATGGCGGCGCCGTCTCCCCGCGCCACGGGGCCGGTCAGCGCCGCCTGCCCGCGATCCAGCGCGTTCGTGACGGCAGCGCGTATCAACGGCGCCAAGACCCGCTCGGGCAGCCCGCCCGGTCCGTCACCAATCATCTCCTGTCCCAACAACTCCTGTCCCCAGAGTGCCGAGCGCAGTGCTTCAACCGCATCCAGCACCAGCGTCACCACATGGTTGCTTCCGTGCGCCAGCGCCGCGTGGTAGAGAGTGCGAGCGTCCTCGCGCACGCGTACCGGTTCGCCCCCGATCTCCAGTACCAGTGCCGTACCGATGGCGTAACCCGTCTCGTCGGCCGCGGTAATTCCAAAGCAACAGTTGGGAAGTCGTTCGATATCTTCGTCGCCGCCGACAAAGGTCATGGCCGGATGGATGGCCAGCGGAACACATCCGAGCGACGTCAACGGTTCCAGGATCGCGACGCCGTTGGCACCCGAACTGTGCACCACGATCGTTCCGGGTCGCACCGAACCAGTGGTGGCAAGCCCCGAGACCAGCGCCGCCAGCTCGTGATCCGGCACGGAGAGGATCAAGAGCTCGGCACGCGGGGCCACCTCTTGGGCGGGCAGCACCTGGCTTTCCGGCAGCCGCTCCTCGGCACGCCGTCGCGAAGCATCGGACACCGCGCTGCACGCGACCACGAAGTGGCCCGCCGCTTCCAGGGCGACGCCCATGGCCGTGCCGACTCGACCGGCAGAGATGATTCCGACAGCCAGCCGGGCGGGCCGCAAGCCGTCTAGCGGTCCGTCGGCGTGGCCTTCGACATTGAAAGCCTCAGACATGCTGAAGGAGACACCTCGCAGACTAGATACGTTCCAGTCCTGCCGTGCAGGTACCGGACGGTCATCAGCAGGGTAATCCCACCACGGCGCTACCGGCAGGGGTGCCGACCGTTAGATTGCTCACTTTCGCGCACGATGACGAAATCGGCTGAATCAGTCCTCGCGCCTGCGACGACGACCACCGCCGGACTCCGCCGATTCCGAAGGATCGGACTGAATCCGTCCCAGCAGGTCGGCGACCGAGAACCCGCCCGTCTCCTCGGCTCGGCGACGACCACGGGTCTCTTCGGATTCCTCCGGCTCCGGGGCCCTGCGCTTACCGCCCGATTCCTCGGGTTCGGGAGCCCTGCGACGTCCTCCACCCGACTGCTCTGGCGCCGGCGGGGGCGGCGGGTAGGACGGCTCCGGAGCCCAGTGTCCTCCGCCGCCGGTGTCCGGCGCGGCCGGCGCCTGATGCCGTGACGCTGTTCCAGAGTGGCGTCCCGGGGCCGGTTCGGCCTGGTAGGGACTCGGGGGCGGTGGCACAGGCTCGTTGGAGGCCCAATTGCTGCCCGCGGTTCCGGGCGGCAACCACTGGCCTTCCGCGGGTGCCGGTGCCCAGGAACTGGGGGGCGCCGGTGGCGGCGGCGCGTTCCAGTCCGGCGCGGCCGTGTTCCACGCGGGCTGCGGGGCGGGCTGTTCCGGCGGAGCCATGGGCGCAGGTACCGGATCCCAGTCTTCACCGTCTGCCGCCGCGTCCCAATCCTCTTGTTTGGCAGCCCAATACGCTGGCTGCACCGAATCGGCGGCCGCGGGGGATTCGGGCTCCTGCGCCGGCACCGGCGGCTGTGTCACGTGGGGTTCGGGTTGCGGACGCCAATGCGTGCCCGACGAGACCGGCTGCTGATACGGCTCGGGCTCGTGGGGTTGCGCCGCCCCGTAATACGGAGGCGCCGGGTAGGGCGGTGTCGGAGGCGCCTCATTCTCATCCACGTGATGGGGATCTTCGGCGACATCGATGATCGGGTACTCCGATGTCCGGTTGTCTTCCTCGACCGCGGTCACGTCCTGGTACTGGGATGCTGCGGTGGGCTCGCTCTCCCGAACCGAATGGGTGAACGCGGCCGCGGGAGCACTTGCTTCCGGAACCGGCTGTGGCTCCGCGCCGGGCCAGGGCCCCAGCGCGCGGATCGGGTCGTGCTCGATGGCCGGCCGATCGCTCAGATCGGTGTTGAACAGGATCTCCAGATTGGTCCGCAACGCGGCAAGCTCGGCCCGCAAGGTCGCGATCTCATCGGCGGCCTGCGCCTCGATCTCCCCCGCCAGCTGCTGACGCAACCTGCTCTCAACCGTCAGCTCGTACTCCCGACGCGCCGAGATTTCCCGCTCCAGCTGCAGGTCGTACACGAGTTTCTGGTCGCGAACCTTGGCCTGATCGGTATCGCTCTGCCGGCGGTAGGTCAGCGCGGCGAATGACGCGATGACGGCAGCCCAGAGCGCCAGCAACAAGCCCACGCGCAAATAGATGGCCTTATCGGTGAAAACCAAAGCAATCCCAGACCCGATCGCCAGCACCAGCAACGCGGTCAGCAACGCCCAACCAGGGCGTCGGCTGCCACGCCGGGGCTTCGCCGCTCGGGTGGGCATGGTCATGGAGGTGACTGTACCTGGACAGTGCAGTGTGCTGGCCGACCTCGAATCGGCGATTCGAGGTGCATGAGTGCTATCGCGCGGGAGTCGCGGGCGGGTCCGGTGGCGACTTACAGCAATGCTGAAGCCACAGCCCGGCGACCACGAGCGCCAACGCACATCCGGTCGCGATCACCACACCGAAGGTGTCTGCCGCCGCGGCGGCCAAATGTGCCCGTCGCGGCAGGATGTAGACGAGCATCGCCATCCACCACCCGGTCATCAACGTGCCAAGCCACGCCGACGCCTTCGCGACCACCACCGAACGCGCCACCAGAAGGGCAGGTATACGCCCCGTGCCGACCCCGATCTGACCGTCGTTGACCTTGTTGCGGATGTAGAACGCCCAGCCGCCTTCGGCGATCGCCAAAACCAGCAGCGAGACGCCGCCGAGCAACGGGATCGGCGGCAGGGAACCATAGGACGCCAACACAAAGAAGTAGCCGAGGATCGCGGTGGCTGCGCCCGCGACCAGCAGATCGCGGATCCTGGTGGGGCCCACTAGGTCACCGGACCGGTCAGCGTGTCATCCACCCGTCGCACACCGTCGCGTTCGGCGGGGTCTAATTCCTCGATCAGGTCTGCCACCCTGCGCGCCCGTCCCTCGACCGTCAGCACCGCTTCTGGATCGAGTGCCAGCCAGGGCACCAGCACGAACGCGCGCTGATGTGCACGCGGATGCGGCAAGGTGAGAACCACATCGTCGGAAAGAATCTCGGGAGCGCCGGCTCCGGCGAGAGCCTCGGGTCGGCAGCTGATCACGTCGACGTCCAGAGTGCGCGGGCCCCAACGTTCCCGGCGTACGCGCTGCGCGGACCGCTCCAGGCGCTGCGCCTGCTCAAGCCACTCCTGCGGCTCGCGCCCCGTGGCGATGACGATGGCGTTGAGGAAGTCCGACTGCGGGACGTGGCCCCACGGGGCGGTCCGGTACACCGGTGATATCCCGACAACGTCCGAGCCCAGCGCGTCCACGACCGATTGCAGGTGCGTGAGCCTGTCACCAAGATTGGATCCGATGGACAGCACCGCGCGGGTCACTGGGACGTCCCTGACAATCCCCCACCGCGAGATCGCCGGGAGCGGCGGGCAACCACCGCCACGTCGCTGAACGTCAATGGAATTGGCGCATTGGGCTTGTGTACCACTGCCTCCACGGCATGCACGCGCGCGTCGGTCATCACGTCATCGGCGATCGCACCCGCGACCGACTCGATGAGATTGCGTGGGGGCCCGGACACGATCGCGGCGGCCCGCTGAGCCAGTTCTCCGTAATCGAGCGTGTCGACCAGCTGGTCGGTGGCCGCCGCGGTGTCGAGGTCCATCCAAACGGTGACATCCACCGAGAATTCCTGGCCGTCGCGACGCTCGTGCTCGAACACTCCGTGATATCCAAAGACTTTCAGGCCGCGCAGCTCGATGCGGTCGGTCATTTGTTGCCGCCCTTGGCGCCGCGCTGCGCCACCTCACGGCGCCACCTGCCACCCGCGGTCTTGCTGGGCTCGGGGCGCTGGGTCCGCACCGTCACCTCGGTAGTCACCTCGTCGTGCTGGGGGTCGACCGCCGGCCCGGGCTCGGGCTCTGTCCGCGTCTCCCGCGGCGTGTCTTGGCTCTCTTCTTCGCCCTCTTCGAGGGTCTCGATGCCGCCGGTCTCCCAGGCACGCACCACCTTCAGCGCATCCATGGATGCCGTGACGTCGTGGACACGCACACCCCATACCTCGTGCAGTGCACCGAGTGCGGTGATAACGGCGGTTGCCGTTTCACGCCCGTCTGCCGGTCGTTCCACGCCCTTGAGGTCGGTAAGCAGCGATCCGAGGAATCGTTTCCGTGAGGCGCCGATGAGAATCGGATATCCCAGCTCCTGCAGATCCGGGATCGCCTGTAGAAGCAGCCAGTTGTGGTGTGCGGTCTTGGCGAAACCCAAACCGGGGTCGAGAATGATCTTGTCCTGGGAGACACCGGCCTTCACCGCCACCTCCACCGACTCCATCAGCTCACGCGAGACATCCGCCACCACATCGCCGTAGTTTCTGGCGGTTGGCTTGTGGATGAAATCCTTTGAACGCCAGTGCATCAGAATCCAAGGCAGGCCCAGATCCGCGAGCAGCGGTGCCATCTCCGGGTCCGCACGGCCACCCGAGACGTCGTTGACCATGTTCGCGCCCGCTTCCACCGCGGCGGCCGCGACCTCGGCTCGCATGGTGTCCACACTGACGTTGATCCCATGGCTGGCAAGTTCTTTGATCACCGGGATGACCCGTTGCATTTCGATCTTCTGCCTGATGGGCGTCGCGCCCGGCCGAGTCGACTGACCGCCGACATCGATGATGTCGGCGCCCGCGGAGGCGAGCGCCAAACCGTGCGCCACCGCGTCCGATTGCCTGACGAATTGCCCACCGTCAGAGAAGGAGTCGTCGGTGACATTGACGACTCCCAGAATGTGAGTGAGAGCAGGAGTATCCGTCACGCCGGCGATCATGCCCTCATCATCAGGTCGAGAACCTCCGCCCGCGAGGCCGCGTCGCGTTTGAACTGTCCCCGCACCGCAGATGTGGTCGTCGTCGCCCCGGGCTTGCGGACACCACGCATGGCCATGCACAGATGCTCGGCCTCGATCACGACGATCGCTCCACGCGGTTCCAGCTTGCGCACCAGTGCGTCGGCGATCTGCGCCGTCAGCCGCTCCTGCACCTGCGGCCGCTTTGCGTAAAGGTCAACCAGCCGGGCGATTTTCGACAATCCGGTCACCCGGCCGTGCTCGCCGGGGATGTATCCCACGTGCGCGACGCCGTGAAACGACACCAGGTGATGTTCACACGTGGAGTACATCGGTATCGACTTCACCAGCACCAGCTCATCGTGCTGTTCGTCGAAGGTGGTGTTCAGCACCGTGTCCGGGTCGGTGTACAGCCCGGCGAATATCTCCTTGTAGGCGCGCGCCACACGCGCCGGGGTATCCACCAGCCCGTGCCGGTCCGGGTCTTCACCAACGGCGTAGAGCAGCTCACGCACCGCTGCCTCAGCACGCGCCTGGTCGAAGACGTGGCCGGTCTGCTGGCCGTTGTACTCGGCCGTCTCGGGCGAGTTCATATCAGCTCTTGCTCTCGCTGCCCTCGTCCGGAGCCGGGCCCGGCTGCTGATGCGGAGTCGGCACCGGATATGGGTATGGCTGCGGCGGATACGGCTGGTAGCCCGGCGGCGGATACGCGGCCTGACCCGGCGGGGGCCAGCCCGGCGCGTACCAACCGGCAGGTGCACCGTAGTTGGTTCCCGGAGGCGGACCCTGGTGAACACCTGACGGAACAGGTTGTCCACCTTGACCATTGGGTACGGACCCATGCGGACCGGCAGGAACGCCGTTCGCGGGTACGGCGGCGCCCGCCTGCTCTGCGATGGCCTTCTTGAACGCGGGCTCCGGAACCGGCGGGGGCCAGGGCTCGCCGCGCTCGATGGCCAGCTCACCCGGGGTCTTGATCGGGGGCTTGTCGGACGGGATACGGCCTCCGAAGTCGTCGAACATCGTCAAACGCGGACGGCGCTGAACGTCCTTGAAGATCTCCTCGAGTTCCTTGCGGACCACGGTTTCCTTCTCCAGCAACGCACCGGCCAACGTGTCCAACACGTCGCGATATTCGGTGAGGATGGCCCAGGCCTCGGTGTGTGCCGCTTCGATGAGGTTGCGCACCTCCTCATCGATTTCGCGTGCGACCTCATGCGAATAGTCGGCCTGCGTGCCCATGGTTCGACCGAGGAACGGATCACCGTGCTCGGTGCCGTACCGCACGGCGCCGAGCTTGGCGCTCATGCCGAACTCGGTGACCATGGCGCGGGCCTTCTTCGTCGCCTGCTCGATATCGGATACCGCGCCGGTGGTCGGCTCCCGGAACACAAGCTCTTCGGCGGCGCGCCCACCCATGGCGAACACCAGCTGGGCGATCATCTCCGACCTGGTGGCCAGACCCTTGTCGTCCTCGGGCACCGCGATGGCGTGCCCGCCGGTGCGTCCGCGCGCCAAGATGGTCACCTTGTACACCCGCTCGATATCGGGCATGGCCCAGGCAGCGAGGGTGTGTCCGGCCTCGTGGTACGCGGTGATCTTCTTCTCGTGCTCGCTGATGATGCGGCCCTTGCGGCGGGGACCGCCGACCACCCGGTCGACCGATTCTTCCAACGCGGCGGCCGTGATGACGGTGCCGTTTTCGCGCGCGGTGAGCAGCGCGGCCTCGTTGATGACATTGGCCAGGTCGGCGCCCGACATGCCCACGGTGCGCTTGGCCAGTCCGTCGAAATCGACATCGGGTCCGAACGGCTTGCCCGCCGAGTGGACCTTGAGCACGGCCTTGCGGCCCGCGAGGTCGGGGCTCGATACCGGGATCTGCCGGTCGAAACGGCCGGGGCGCAAAAGCGCCGGATCCAGGATGTCGGGGCGGTTGGTGGCGGCGATCAAGATGACGCCCTGCCGGTCACCGAAGCCGTCCATCTCCACCAACAACTGGTTGAGCGTCTGCTCGCGCTCGTCGTGCCCACCGCCCAGGCCGGCGCCGCGCTGGCGCCCGACGGCATCGATCTCGTCGACGAAGATGATGCAGGGGCTGTTCTGCTTGGCCTGCTCGAACAGGTCGCGCACACGCGAAGCACCAACACCCACAAACATTTCCACGAAGTCGGAACCGGAAATGGTGAAGAAGGGCACGCCGGCCTCGCCTGCCACCGCGCGGGCCAGCAGGGTCTTACCGGTTCCGGGCGGACCGTAGAGCAGCACGCCGCGCGGGATCTTGGCGCCGAGCGCCTGGTAACGCGACGGGTTCTGCAGGAAGTCCTTGATCTCGTAGAGCTCTTCGACTGCCTCGTCGACCCCAGCGACATCGGCGAAGGTGGTCTTGGGCATGTCCTTGGACAGCTGCTTGGCACGGGACTTACCGAAACCGAAGCCCATGCCCCGGCCGCCGGACTGCATACGGCTGAAGGCGAAGAACAGCACCACCAGCAGGATCACCGGCAGCAGGTACAGCAGCAGCGATCCCAGGATGCTGCCCTGGTTCACCGTCGTGTTGACGGTGGCGCCCTTGCCGTTCAGCTTCTCCAGCAGCGGCACCCCGTACCCGGTCGGGTACTTGGTGATGACCTTGTCCTTGCCTTCGGTATCGCCGTTCGCCGCCTTCAGGTCCAGCCGCAGCTGCTGCTCGCGGTCGTCGATGCGGGCACTCTTGACGTTGTCGGTGTCGATCTGCTTGATCGCGACCGTGGTGTCCACGGGCTTGTAACCGCGGGTGTCGTCGCTGAAGTAGAAGAACGACCACCCCAGCAGCAGCACCACCACGATGACGCCCAGGGTGCGAAACACATTTGTCCGGTTCATACAGCGTCGGCCGCGGTCAGCGGCCCGGTCCTTCCGTCGTCATGGAGCAGGCCAGAGGAATCCCGTAGAGGTATTCATCAAGAACTCTCAGGCTACCTCACCTGCATGTTCGCATCTGTGGCGCGCACTACGCCCAGGGTGAAAACGGAGGTAGCCCCCAGGCGCTGCACGGGGCTAGGTGTCGAACAGGTTCATGTGCAGGTAAACCTCCTCGGGCGACCTGATGTCTTGGACGATGCCGCGGTACACCCACGGCTTCTCGACATGGTCCTGGGCCTGGGTGACATTCGTCGCGCTCGACATCGGAGGGCCTGCGATGACCTTGAGCGTGGTTGGGTCCTGCACCGGGTGGAAAGAAGCGGTGAAATGCGAATTCCGCAGAATCGTCGCCACACCGCGCGAGGTGGTTCGCAGCGCCACTTCGTAGAGGGTGTCCTGGAAATGCGTTCTCAACACCTTGAGGACCTGGACCCCCTCGGGAAGGTCGATGCGCCCGAACGCCTCGGCCTGCGCGATCGGCACCTCGACCTTCTCATCCCCGAATGTGAACAACGAACACCCAGCTAACAGCGTGCACAAAATGAGCCCCGCCAGCACCCGCATAGATCCCCCTAGATGACCCTCAACTGCCTGCTCAGCACCCCAGGCCGTGATCTTGTTCACGGTACTATCGCCCGAGCCTCACGACGCGGGCACCAGGTCTGCGTGCGGCCGAGAACGAAGAGGTCCAGTCATGCCTGGTCGCCATAGTGAACGCAATCGCCGAAAACAGCAACGCTCGGGTGGCTCAAGCCTGCCCAAGTGGATTGCGCTGGCGCTGATCGCCGCCCTGCTCGGCGGGTTCGGGTACTTCGCCTACCAGAAGTTCTCGCAACGGTGCCCGGACGTCGACAACTTCAGCATCGCAGCAGACCCGGCCATCGCACCGGTGGTATCGAAGGCGCTAGACGGCGCGAGTACCAAAGAACTCGGCTGCGCAAAAGTCACCGTGGACGCGAAGCCCTCCGCGGCGACGGCGGCAACGATCGGCAAGCCCGGCGGCGCGCCCGCGTTGTGGCTGCCCGATTCCTCGATCTGGCTGGCGAGGCAGCTGCGCGCCACCGGTTCTCCGTTGGATTCGGCAAGCCAGTCGGTGGCCAGAACCCCCGTTGTGGTGGTCGCCAGGCAGGGCACGGCACCCACATTCGATTCGTGGCTGAGCGTCTTGAAGCAGCCGGGCCTGCGAATCGGCAATCCGCTGGAAGACACCGTGTCGGCCGGGCCCGTTCTCGGAGCGGTCGCCGAGGCCGAGCAGGGAAAGAGTGATCCCAATGCCATTACGGCGGCCCTCGTCCCCATCGCGCAGGCACAGCTGACCAACACCACACAAGGCAGCGCCGAAGAGCGTCTTGGCGAGGTGGCCAAGGAGGGTGGCCTGGCGGTCTCGACCGAACAACAGCTCATCGACTACAACGCCAAACACCCGGGCGCGCTGCTCACCGCCGTCGTTCCCGCAACGGGCACTCCGGCCCTGAACTATCCGATAGCGGTTACCGAATCCGCCAACGATCGACACGGCCGGGCCAAGCAGACCGGGGAAGCCCTCGCCGAGCGCATTACCGGCAGCGATGGCGCAGACGCGTTGCGGAACGCGGGATTTCGTGGACCCGACTTCGCGCCACTGGGCGGTACCGGCGTCGGCGCGGTGGAGACGCTCACCGTCAACGACCTGACGGCATTCGACACCGCGATGCGCCGCTATGGGGTGCTGGCCCTGCCTTCCCGGATGCTGGCCGTGCTCGATGTCTCGGGCTCGATGAAGTTCTCCGCGGGTCCGACCACGCGTGTCGGTCTGTTGAGCCAGGCAATCGACAACGGGCTGCCATTGTTCCCGGAGAACGCGCAAATCGGTTTGTGGGCCTTCTCGATCGACAAGGGTGGGCCCGGCCAGGACTGGAAAGACCTGGTGCCCATCCGCACGCTCAGCGAGAAGGTTGGCGACAAGACCCAACGTCAGCTGCTGGCCGACGAGGGCCACAGCCTGGATGCCCTGGTGGGCGGCGGAACGGGTTTGTACGACACCACATTGGCGGCTTTTCGTAAGGTGCAGTCCACATACGACCCGCACTACGTCAACAGCGTGGTGATCATCACCGACGGCACGAATGAGGATCCGAACGGCATTTCCCTGGACCAATTGCTCGCGACCGTGAAGAAGGAGCAGGACCCGGCCCGGCCCGTGGTCCTCATCACCCTCGGAATCACCGAGGATGCCGATGCCGCTGTCCTCAAACAGATTTCGGATTCCACCCCAGGCGGCGGCAGCCGAGTCGCGCGCAACGCGGACGAGATACCCAACATCGTCATCGACCTCATCAGGGCTCGAACCGCGGCACGTTAGAGGAAGACCGCCTCCGGCTCCGGCGGGTCGGCAAGCAGCGTCGGCAGTACGAAAACCCTGACGTAGCGGCGAACCTGCTCGGGATCGTCGGTGCCGGGGATCAGCCCGAGTAGCAGAGAAAGCGCGACGGACAGCACGTACCGCGCCGCATCCTCGGGCCGGACGCCCTGCCGCACCTCGGTCATCCGGGTGCTGAACACACCCGCATACATGGAGGTCAGCAGGTCGATAAGGTTGGGCGCGTTGACAATCAGCGACGCCACCGTGCCACGATCATCGCGGTCGGCCAACACCTGCAACAACGGATTGGCACCGACCTCCACCGAGACGATCACCATCGACTCGGGAATGATCTCGGACAGATCCTTCAGCACGATCAGACGACCGATCATCTTGGCGATCTCGCTCATCGTCGCGCGGACCACCAAGGCGTCCATCAGATCGTCCCTGTTGCGGAAATGCCGATACACCACGGCCCGGCTATACCCGGCTTCTCGCGCGATGGCCTCCATCGTGGAGGCGCCATACCCGCGTTCGACGAACAGCCGTTCCGCGGCATCGAGAAGTTGAGCCTGCGCCTGCTGCGCGGTATTCCCGCCGCCCGGCGGCCGCCCACGGCCACGCGGAGCCTTGCCCTCGCCCTCACTCATGCGAGCCATGCCCCAGTCGCCTCCCTACGAAATATATTGACATATTTATTGATCTGCCTATTATTGGTCGTATGCTGAACGACCTGGCCAAATACTCTAATCCCGGCGGCATCGTGCCCGATCGCGCAACCTGGACTCCCTGGTTGAAGGCTTGGCGCATGCTGATCAACGCCAAGTACCACGGCGATATCTACGAAGCATTTCTCGGCATGGAGGCACCCGTCTTCGCGCGCGCCTACCATCAGCTGCGATCCCACCCGAACGGCCGAAAGCTGTTCAAACACAAACCCGATCTGCTCTCCGTGCTGAACGATGTGGAGTACCTGGGCTCACTGCCATTCGGCAGCCTGGGGCACGCGTATCTCTCGTTCCTCAACACCAACAAGCTCGACGCCGGCGTCTTCGGCGAGGCCAGCATCATCAGGCCGATCGCCGAGAAGAACAACTGGGATGAGGACTTCTACTACATGATCATTCGGGGCACGGCCCTGCACGATATGTTTCACACCATCGGCGGCTACGGCCCCGATATCGCCGGTGAGATGGCAAACATCGGATTCCATTGCGGACAAATGGAACCCGCGGGCCCGCTGGAGAAGCTCGGCCTGCTCGGCGCCCTGGCACTGCCCGGAGCCTCGGTGCCGTTCAAACTTCGTTACTACCGGCAGGCCGTCGAACGCGGTCGGCGCGCCGACCTTCTGATGGCCGCGCCGTGGGAGGAACTACTCGAGCTTCCCTACCTCGAGGCCCAATCGGTCCTCGGTGTAAGCCCTGTCGAGGTGGCCCATCCACAAGGCAGGTGGACCACCGAATGGACACCGCCGTCCATCAAACCGCCCACTCCGTGGAACTACGAGCGCATACTCGCCGCGGGGCCGATCGCGGCCTGAAGCATCGGGCACGCTCGGCCGTCACCATCGTTGACAAAGCCTCTGAAGTGTCTAATATTCCGAGTACGCACGTTCGCAAAATAATCGGACGTGGTGTGCTAACCCCTCGACATCTCACCTGCACGCCACGTCAACCGGGCGGTCATCCCCCTGACCCGCACCCGGTGCAGAGCGCCACCGCCACCACGGACGGTGGCGCTCTGTTCGTCCATCGGGCGCGACGTATATGTCCAATCCCTCCTCACCGCAACCGGATCCATCGCGGTCCCTGGTCGGCGATGGTGTGTTGTGGTTTAGTGGCAATCACGCGCTGATGAGCCTTGTCGGGCGAAGAAGCGACAACGATGCTGTTGGCCGCACGCAGAAGGTGAGAATGCGCTCATGACCGATGCCGCCGTGGATATCCGGGAACGTGACATCGCCACGAACGGGGTGCACCTGCGCATAGTCGAGGCGGGCGAACCCGGTCAGCCGGTAGTGCTTCTGGCCCACGGCTTCCCCGAGCTCGCGTACTCGTGGCGTCATCAGATTCCCACGCTCGCGGCGGCCGGATATCACGTCATCGCCCCCGATCAGCGCGGTTATGGCCGGTCGAGCGCGCCGGCGCACATCGACGACTACAACATCGAGGCGCTCTCCGACGATCTGCTCGGAATCCTCGACGATGTGGGCGCCGGCAAGGCGACATTCGTCGGACACGACTGGGGCGCCGTCGTCACCTGGCACACCGCCCTCGCCGTCCCGGAGCGCGTGGAGGGCGTCGTCGGCCTGTCCGTCCCGTTCACCCGGCGCAGCCAGGCCGCGCCCACACAGGCGTGGAAGAAGTTGTTCGGCGACAACTTCTTCTACATCCTGTACTTCCAGGAGCCCGGGGTGGCCGATGCCGATCTCAATCGAGATCCCGCGGTCACGATCCGGCGCATGATGGCGGGCATGGCTCATATCGACGGGGCCACGATGATCGCACCGGGTCCGGCCGGATTCGTCGAGCGCATGAGCGACCCCGGCGAACTCCCTGGCTGGCTGAGCCAGGCGGAATTGGACCACTACATCGCCGAATTCACCCGCACCGGATTCACCGGCGGACTGAACTGGTACCGGAACTTCGACCGCAACTGGGCACTCACCGAACGCCTTACCGGGGCGAATGTCGTTGTGCCGTCCTTGTTCATCGCCGGGGCGGCCGATCCTGTCCTCGGGTTCACCGATCACGCGGGCAGTCTGAAGTACCGCACCGACAACCGCGGCGACCTCCTCCTGGAAGGAGCCGGCCACTGGATTCAGCAGGAGCGGCCAGACGAAGTCAATGCCGCGTTGCTCGAATTCCTGCAGCAGGTCGCGCGTTGATGACCGCGGCGCCCCTCCGATTCGGAGCCTTCATCACCCCGTTCCATCCTGTCGGCCAGAATCCCACCACGGCACTGGAATACGACCTGGATCGTGTGGTCGCGCTGGACCGCCTGGGCTACGACGAGGCCTGGTTCGGTGAACATCACTCCGGCGGATACGAACTGATTTCCTGCCCCGAGGTTTTCATCGCCACCGCCGCCGAACGCACCAAACACATCCGGCTGGGTACCGGCGTGGTGTCACTGCCGTATCACCACCCGTTGATGGTGGTGGATCGCTGGATTCTGTTGGACCACATCACCCGGGGCCGCGTCATTTTCGGCACCGGCCCGGGCGCCCTGCCGACCGACGCTTACATGATGGGCATCGACCCGGTGGATCAGCGACAGATGCAGGAGGAATCCCTGGAGGCCATCCTCGCGCTGCTACGTGCGGCACCGGAGGAGCGCATCAGCCGCGAAACATCCTGGTTCACCCTCCGGGATGCGCAACTGCAATTGCGCCCGTATACCCATCCCTATCCGGAAATCCTTACCGCAGCTATGTTTTCACCGTCCGGGCCGCGACTGGCGGGGAAGCTCGGCGCGGGACTGCTATCCCTGTCGGCGTCGATCCCCGGCGGATTCGCCGCGCTGGAGAACGCATGGGAGGTGGTACGCGAGCAGGCGGCTGTCCACGGCCACCCCGAGCCGGATCGGTCCGGCTGGCGGGTGCTCGGCATCATGCACCTGGCCGAGACGCGAGAGCAGGCCATCGAGGACTGCACGTACGGCCTGCCCGACTACGCGCACTACTTCGGCGCGGTCGGGGTACTGCCGCTGGCCAACGGCGTAGACGGTGCGCAGCAGGACCCCCGCGAGTTCGTCAAGGCGTATGTGGACGAAGGGAACTGCTGTATCGGGACACCCGAGGACGCCATCGAATACGTCCAGGATCTGCTCGACAAATCGGGAGGATTCGGCACCTTCCTGATGCTCGGCCATGACTGGGCATCGCCAGAGGCGACATTCAAGTCCTATGAATTGTTCGCCCGCAAGGTGATTCCACACTTCACCGGCCAGCTCACCGCCGCCCAGGTTTCGCATGACTGGGCGCAGGCCAAGCGGGGCGAGCTGCTGGGCCGTGCCGGCGAGGCGGTTGCGAAGGCCATCGGCGAGCACGTGGCAGAGAAGGATTCGGTCTGATGCGGGCCTCGGTGTTGCGCAACGGCGCAATGGTCTACCGCGACGACGTGCCCGACCCGGTGCCCGGCGAGGGCCAGGTGTTGGTCAGGGTGTCCGCCTGCGGAATCTGTGGCTCCGACCTACATTTCGCCAAGCATGGCGCGCAGGCCATCGAGCTGTCCAAGCAGATGGCCGGCATGCCCAGCCTCACCGACGGTGTCGATCTGGGCGCCGATGTCTTCATGGGCCACGAGTTCGCGGCCGAAGTGATCGAGGCCGGACCGAGGACAGACGCTCCCGCACCCGGAACCGCGGTGACGTCGATTCCGATCCTCCTGTCTGCCCAGGGACTCGAGCCCATCGTCTACAGCAACAGCACCATGGGCGGCTACGCCGAGCAGATGCTGCTGAGCGCGCCGCTGCTGCTGCCCATTCCCAACGGTCTCGATCCCAGGCATGCCGCACTGACCGAACCGATGGCGGTCGGCCTGCACGCGGTCAACAAATCCGGCATCCAACCGGGCACCGGGGCGATCGTCATCGGATGCGGCCCCGTCGGAATCGCCGTGATCGCCGCGCTCAACTCCCAGGGCGTCGAGCCCATCGTCGCCGCCGACTTCTCTGCTGCCCGGCGTGATCTAGCACGACTCATGGGCGCGCACGAGGTCGTCGATCCCGGCGTCGAGCCCGCCTTCCAGGCCTGGTCCCGGGTCGGCAAGAGCACCCCGGTGATCTTTGAGGCTGTGGGCGTCCCTGGCATCCTCAACGAGGTGCTGCGCGACGCACCGCACAGCTCCCGGGTGGTGGTCGTGGGCGTCTGCATGGAACCCGATGCCGTCACCCCGTACTTCGGCATCGCCAAGGAAATCGCGCTTCAGTTCGTACTCGCCTACGACCCGACGGAGTTCTCCGAAACGCTGCGGCGAATCGCGCACGGCGAGATCGATGTTGCGCACCTCGTGACCGGTGAGGTAGGTCTGGAAGACGTCGGATCGGCATTTGCCGATCTCGGTGATCCCGAGCGCCATTGCAAGATTTTGGTGGTGCCCTAAGGGTTGGGGAGGACAGGAAGCGACATGTCAGAAGTAGGACGCAAAGCACTGACCCGGACAACCGCCGTCGCCGCCGCTGCCGCAATGGCCTTGCTCCTCGCCGGCTGCGGTGACGATTCCACCGGTAGCCCGGAGACCACGCGCAATGTCACCGTCGTCGGCAAGGGCGAGGTGAAGGGTGCGCCCGACGTGCTGCGCGCCGACGTGGGCGTATCGGTCACCGCCAAGGACGTTTCCGGGGCGCTCTCACAGGCCAGCGAGAAGGCCCAGGCCGTCATCGACGCCGTGGTGGGGGCCGGAGTGGCCCGCGAGGACGTCCAGACCAACGAGCTGTCCATCCAGCCGGAGCAGACGTACCCCCAGGGCGGCCCCACACGGATCACCGGCTACAACGCCACCAACTCGGTGCGCATCAACGTCCGCGATCTCAAGAAGGCCTCCGAGGTACTGGACAAGGCCGTGCAGGCCGGCGGGGACGCGGCCCGGCTGTCGAGCGTGAGCTTCGATCTCGACAACGACGCCGACCTGGTGAAGGGTGCCCGCGAGCGCGCCTTCAACGACGCCAAGGCCCGCGCCGAGCAGTACGCAGGCCTCTCGGGCTCCACACTGGGCAAGGTGCTGCGGATCGACGAGTCGCACGGTTCGGTGCCGCCCCCGGCACCGATGATGGGCAAGAGGGCACCCATGCAGGCGGATGCCTCGTTCGCGCCCCCGCTGGAACCAGGACAGCAGACGGTGACCTTCGAGGTAAGCGTCATCTGGGAGCTGAACTAGAACATGGGCGACGTCACGGTTATCGGCCACGGTGAGGCCAGCGGCAGCCCCGACGTGTTCATGGCAACCGTCGGGGTGTCGGTGCGGTCGCGCCGCATCGCCGGCGTGATGGCCGATGTGAAGGCCAAGGCTCGGGCGGTGATCGATGCGGTGCTCGACTCGGGGGTCGCCACCGAGGATGTCCGGACCGCGTGGATGTCCGTCCACCCGCAGTTCGACGGCAACCGGATCACCGGCTACGCCGCCGACAACTCGGTGCGCATCACCGTCCGCGACCTCTCGAAGGTCTCGGATGTGTTGGACAAGGCGGTCACCGCGGGTGGCGAGGCGGCGCAACTGTCCGGGGTGAGCTTCGACCTTCAGGACAGCACCGATCTCGCCACGCAAGCGCGTGAGCGGGCGTTCGCCGATGCCAAGGCCCGCGCCGAGCAGTACGCCGCCCTCTCGGGCGGCACGCTGGGCAAGGTACTGCGCATCGACGAGACCGGAGGTCATGCGGGACCGTCTCCCCGCGCCGAGTTCGCCATGTTGCGGGCCGCGGGCGGACCGCCGGTGGAGGCGGGTCAGCAGACCGTCAGCGCCCAGATCACCGTGGTGTGGGAGCTGACTCAGTCGGTGTAGACGCGTGGGTGAAGCGTGCCGATGAAGGGCAGGTCGCGGTAGCGCTCGCCGTAGTCCAGCCCGTAGCCGACCACGAACTCGTTGGGGATCTCGAATCCGACGAGGGCCACGTCGACGTCGACCTTCTTGGCCTCGGGCTTGCGCAGCAACGAGACCACATTCAGCGAGCGCGGGCCGCGTGAGGCGAGGTTGCGCATGAGCCAGCTCAGGGTCAGTCCGGAGTCGATGATGTCCTCGACGATCAGGACGTCCAGGTCCTGGATGTCCCGATCCAAGTCCTTCAGAATCCGCACCACACCGGAGGACGACGTTGCCGACCCGTACGAGCTGACCGCCATGAACTCCATCTGGGTGGGAATCGGGATGGCCCGGGCCAAATCCGACACGAACATGACAGCACCCTTGAGCACGGTCACCAGCAGCAGGTCACCCTCGATGTCCCGGTACTTCTCGCCGATGGCGGCGCCGAGCTCCTGGGTCTTGGCGCGAATCTGCTCCTCCGTGAGGAGCACCGATTTCACGTCGCCGCTGTATTGCTCGCCGCATGCCTGATCCTGTTCGCAGGTCACGACCGACAGCGTGCCATGGAGGGCGTTAGCTCTCCAAGCCGACCTCCCCGGACGGTCTTCGCCGCAAGCCGCTTATCCCAGTTGCCTAGTGACTTTGTTTACGAAATAGGCCATTATGGAAACGTGAGCAATGGCGCTTACGGAGCGGTCCAAACGGCACGTGCCCGCGATATCCGCGTGGTGGTGATCGGCGCAGGTATGTCCGGCCTATGCATGGCCTCCACCCTCCGCCACCGGGGTATCACCAACTTCACCGTCTACGAGAAGGCCGACGAGGTCGGCGGCACCTGGCGCGACAACACCTATCCGGGTCTGCAATGCGATGTACCGTCCCGTTACTACTCGTACTCCTTCGCCCCGAATCCCCATTGGAGTAAGGGCTTTTCACCAGGGGCGGAGATCCACCAGTACTTCGTCAGATTCACCGACGAGCAGAATCTGCGCCGGAACATCCGTTTCGGTACCGCGGTGACTCGCGCCGAATGGGTCGATGGACCCGGCCAACCCCACTGGGAATTGGAGCTTTCCGACGGCAGCCGGGACACCGCCGACGTCGTGGTGGGCGCCACGGGCGTCCTCCATCTGCCGCGCCTCCCCGAGATCGACGGACTGCAGGATTTTGCGGGACCGTGCTTTCACTCCGCACGCTGGGACCACTCCGTGCCGTACGCCGGGAAACGGGTCGGGCTCATCGGGACCGGATCCTCGGGAGTGCAGATCATCAGCGCCCTCGCCGAGGAGGTTCTCAGCCTCTCGGTGTTCCAGCGCTCCGCGCAGTGGGTGGCGCCGGTTCCCAACTTCACCTACTCGGCGTTATCGAAGTCCGTCTGGTCCCGCGTACCCATCCTGAACCGATTCTCTTATCGGTTGTGGCGCTTCTATTTCGAGCGCGGCGTGGGCGGTTCGGTGGTGAATCCGGGTGCACGCCGAAAGCTCATCCAGGGATTTGTACGGGCATCGCATCGACTACTCATCCGCGATCCACAGCTACGCGAAAAGCTGCATCCCGACTACGAACCGCTGTGCCGGCGATTGGTGATGTCGGTACCGTTCTTCAAAGCCGTACAGCGACCCAATGTCTCGGTGTTCACCGAGGGGATCGAGCGCATCGTGCCGCAGGGCGTCATCACCAAGGACGGAATCTTGCATGAGCTCGATATTCTGGTTTGCGCCACGGGTTTTGACGCGCACTCGTACTTGCGACCGATGGAGGTGATCGGGCGCGAAGGCATCAAGCTCAGCGACGCATGGAGTGACGGGCCGCGCGCCTACCGTGCCGTGGGCCTGGCCGGATTCCCGAACTTCTTCCTCTTGATCGGGCCGAACAGTCCGATCGGCAACAACTCACTCATCTCGATCGCCGAGACTCAGGTGAAGTTCGCGATGCACTGGATCGACGAGATTCGTTTCGGTCGAGTGCAATCGGTGGCGCCTACGGCGGAGGCCGCTGAGATATTCAACACCGAGGTACGCCGGGCGATGCCCAACACCGTCTGGTCCACGGGGTGCGACAGCTGGTATCTGGGGGCTGATGGCGTGCCCGAGTTGTGGCCCTGGCCACCTGTTGCGTACCGCCGCACCCTCACCTCACCGATACGCGAAGATTTCGCCATCACGTAGTGACATCGTGAACCGACAGCACCAGTGCGTCACCGGACCTTGATGCCACCAAACGCTGGTACGGCAAGTTGGCACCGACGGCCACCCCGCCCTGTCCGCGCCACCGCACGATGAGCGCATCCACCGCGCGAATCTGGTTGTCGTTCAAATCCTGTGCGCCGCCGGCCAGTAGCCACAGTCTGATCACTCGTCGCCGCACCGCGGGCGCAACATCGCGCAGGCTTGAGATGGTCAGCGATTCCGAACCGGGAAAGAAAGCCCGCGCCTGTTCGTCGAGTGCATCCCCATCATCGCGCAACGAGGCCGCGGTACGTGCAAGCGCCTCGGCAACCCCACCCCCGAGGACCTGTTCCAGCAGCGGCAACACCTCGTGGCGCAGCCGCACCCTGACGAAGCGTGAATCCGCGTTGTGCGGGTCTTCCCATGGGGTGACCCCCAATTCGGCGCAGGCGGACCGTGTCTCGGTACGACGAACCTCCAGAAGCGGACGTCCCCACGGATCATCCCAGGGACGCATTCCCGCGAGGGAACGCCCGCCGGACCCCCGCCCGAGTCCCAGCAACACCGTTTCGGCCTGATCGTCGAGAGTATGGGCGAGCAGCACCGGCAGCCCATCCCGGGCGTGACCCAACGCCGCGTACCGGGCATCCCGGGCCGCCGCTTCCAGGCCCCCCGGCCCGTCAACCGTCACCGAAAGAATGGATGCGTCATGGCATCCCAGGACCAACGCCTGTTCTCGAGCCGCGGTGGCGACCTCCACCGAGTCTGGCTGCAGCCCATGGTCGACGACGAGCGCACGCACCGCCCAGCCCTGCGCGACGGCTGCCGCCGTGAGTGCCAACGAATCCGCACCACCCGAGAGCGCCACAACCACCTCCGTGGCACCCGGAAGATACTGCGCACCAAATGCTTTGACGGCGCCGCGCAGTGCTAGAGAACTCGGTCGATCCACCGGTCCGGGCTCTCGATCTCGACAGGCTTGGGCAAGGTTTCCGCATCGCGCCAGATGGTGTTGAACCGCGCCATCCCCACCTTTCCCACCACGTGGTCCACAAATCTCTTCCCACGGGTGTACTGCTGCATCTTGGCATCCATGCCGATGAGCGCACGGATGATCCGCTGCAACGGCGGCTGCTTGCGCGAGCGCCGCGCCTCGAACCTGGATCTGATGGACGACACCGACGGGACAACGGCCGGGCCCACCGCGTCCATGACGTGGTCGGCATGCCCTTCCAGAAGCGTGCCCAGCACCAACAGACGATCCAGCGCGTCCCTGCCGCTCTCAGACTGCATGGCGCGCAGCAGATCCACGATTCCGTTCTCACCCTGACCCTTCGGCGAGCGGACGAACTCGGCGAGCCTGCCGAGCATACCGGCCACATCCTCTTCTTGCTCGTGCGCGAGGGTCGCCAAGGTGCCCGACATGTAACCGGCCAGCCACGGGTTGGCAGAGAACTGCACGCGGTGCGTGACCTCGTGCAGACACACCCACATACGGAAATCGCTGGGGACCACGCGAAGTTGCCGTTCCACCGCAATGACGTTCGGATACACCAGCAGTAGTGCACCGGCGCCGTCCTCGGTGAACGGGTCATACTGCCCGAGGATGCCGGAGGAAACGAATGCCAGCACCGCACCCGTTTGCGCTCCGGTGACACGACCCGACAGGAACCCGGGGGCCCCGTCGCCACCACCGGCCATCAGGCGCATGGATTCCGCGGCCGCCGCAATCCAGCTGGGACGGTCGATGATCCGCGCCTCCGGCACCATCAGTCCGTCCGCGAGACCGGTCAGCTCGCGCACCGGTGTCTCCGCCCGCCGCGATGCGTCCGAGAGCTCGGCGATAGCCTGCTGACGCGTGTATTCGGTCGTGGGTGACGCGGGCCGCGCCAACTTGGCGCCTACGGTCGCGGCGAACTCCCAGTTGACCATTCGGCCAACAGTCAATTCGGGACGCTCGTCGCCCGACCCGGCCATCAGCTACATCCGCAAGACCGCAGCACAGCAGCCGTGTTGTCCACCGCGTTGCGTGCCGTCGGGGCAGTGGCCTGGTTTTGCATCAGCGCGAAGGTCAGTACCCGCCCGCCGACGTCGGTGACCACACCGGCCAGTGTGTTCACGCCGGTCAGCGATCCCGTCTTGGCACGCAACCAACCCGCCGCGGCCTGATTTTGCAGGATAAAGCGTTCCGACAACGTGCCACTGCCGCCGGCGATGGGCAACACATCCAGCAGCGGCCGCAGCTTCGGCTGATCGGGCCCGGCGGCGGCTCCGATGACCTCGTCGAGAGTGCGTGCGGTCACCCTGTCGTCCACCGACAGCCCGCTGGAGTCACGCAACGTGAGGCTCGTGAGATCGATTCCAGCGCTGCGCAATTGGCTTGTAACCGCATCGACAGTTCCGGAGAAGGTCTGCGAACGGCCCGACGCCAGTGCCACCTCGCGACCGATGGTTTCCGCCATCACATTGTCGGAGGCGTTCATCATCTCCCGCAGCCGCTCCATCAACGGTGCCGATTGAACGGAGGCAATCGATTTCGCCGACGGCGGCGCAGCATCCAATCGGACCATGTCGGGGTCGACGCCGAGCGCCTTGGCAAGCGCCCGGCCGGCATCCAACGCCGGGGTGGTGGAACGACGAGAGTCGTAGTCGGTCGGCTGGGTGCGCCCGGCGTCGAGCATCACGGCCTCGATGGGTGCGACATCGCCGCCGTCGATATCGGCGGGGTCCCAACCCGGCGCCATCGAAGGTCCACCGAACCTGCTGATGTCCACCGTGATCGACGTGACGGTGACCCCCGACTTGCGCACCTGGTCGGCCAGGTCGCTGATCCGGGCGGCGTCGCGGTACCAGGTATCGGTGTCCGCCGGTGCGGCACTGAGGATCGGGTCTCCGCCACCCACCAACGTCACCAATCCCCGTTGTCCCGCGGTATCGGCCACCACCGACGTGGTGAGCTTTGCATCGCGGTCGAGGGTCAGCAGCGCCGCCGCGGCAGTCAGCACCTTGTTGGTGGATGCGGGCACCATCGGCACGTTGGAGCCCTGCTGCCACAGCTCGCGGCCGGTCAGCGCATCGGTGACTCGGCCGGTGAACATGCCCAGGGCCGGATCGGTCAGCGCCTTGTCCAGCGCCTGTGACAAACCGTCCGCCGTAGGTACCGGCGCGGAATCGGAAACCGGCACGATGCCGGGCGTGGGCGTGACGAGCGCCGGTTGTGGATCGGTGTCCTGCGGCTGGCGAGAGCTGGATGCGCCCGTGGTCAGCGAAGCCAGGAGCACCAACGCGGCAATCGCCAACACCACGGCGATGGCGAGCAGGGTGTGGGTAGAGCGCCGCCAGCGACGCGGATCTAGTGCCCTGGCGGTGACCATGCTCTGCAGGGTATCGCTATCCTGGTGCGCGCTGGATGAGCGCTTACACCGCAGACCATCCGACAGACCGACAAGGCCAGTACCACCGACATTCAAGGAGCGGGTGTGGAGTTCGACGTCACCATCGAGATCCCCAAGGGCCAGCGCAACAAGTACGAGGTCGATCACGAGACCGGCCGCGTGCGCCTGGACCGCTACCTCTACACACCGATGGCCTACCCCACCGACTACGGATTCATCGAGAACACCCTGGGTGAAGACGGCGATCCGCTGGACGCGCTGGTGCTGTTGCCGGAGTCGGTCTTCCCCGGCGTGATCGTCGAGGCGCGGCCCGTCGGCATGTTCAAGATGGTCGACGACGGTGGTGGCGACGACAAGGTGCTGTGCGTACCCGCGGGCGACCCGCGCTGGGACCACATTCAAGACATCGGGGATGTGTCGAGCTTCGAGCTGGACTCCATCAAGCACTTCTTCGTGCACTACAAGGACCTTGAGCCCGGCAAGTTCGTCGAGGCTGCCGATTGGGTGGGCCGCGCCGAGGCCGAGGCCGAGGTGCTCGCGTCGTTCGAACGCCTCAAGACCCAGGGCCACTAGCCCGGCATAGGCGCCTGGCACACGACGGCGAACACGTCGGTGCTGCTTTGGGCGACAGTCACTCCGTCGACGCTGATGGAGCAGCTGATGGTGCCCTCGCCGACCATGGTGACATTCATGGTCAGCGGAACGTCCCGACGTGTGACCGTCACCGAGACCGCCCACGGCTGCGAGATATTCGACACCCGTACGTAGTCGTTGTCCGTCATATAGGCGACATTGACCCCGCCGCCTTGACCACCCACGCTGTAGGTAACGCTCTTGCCGCCGTTCCCGGAACCCCCGGGCCCCTGACCCGTCGTGGGTACCGGCTTCGGCGCCTCGGTGGTGGTCGGTACGGGCGGCGCCTCGGTGGTCGTGGGCGTGGTCTCCATGCCCGTGCTGGGGTTGGGCGGGGGCGGTGATGGCGGTGGCGGCTCGGTCGTCGTGATCGAAGGCAGCGGGACATCGTTGGGGCCGGTCCACGTTGTGGACGGGGTGACGGTGACCGTTGTGGGGGCCGCTATCTCGGTTCGGCGGGTGATGACCCAGATCGAGGCCAAGGCGATCGCCAGCACTGCGAGCACACTCACGCCGGCGACTATCCAGGGCCATTTCGGCGGCTTCGGATCCTCGGGATAGGGAACCGCCTCGCCAGGCGGCCATGGCTCCTGCGGGTACTCCTGCCAGGCCGGATCCGTCACTGTCCCCCACTCCTTCCCCGGTGTTACTGGGCGCAATGTTACGTCGCGTTAAGCTCCTGCAAAATCAACGGTCCCCCTCTAGCGAACCGCGCCCACCCGTCGAATCATGGTCTTATGTTGATGCATCAGGGCATCGGCCGCGACACGTTCAACGAGATGCCCGACACCAAAGCGGTCCACGCGCTGTACGAGTGCGGCGGCAGCGTGACCTGGGCCCGCAAGATCGCCGCGGCGCGGCCGTTCGCCGACCACGATGCCCTGTTTCGATGCGCCGACAACGAACTGTTCGCCCTGTCCGAGGAGTCGCTGGACGAGGTGCTGATCGCCTATCTTCCGTTGGGCAAACGGCCGGGAAGTGCCCGTTCTACCGCCGAACAATGCGCGATCCGCGACGAGACACCCGGCATGATGGCTGCATTGCGAGCCGCCGCCCATCGATACGAGCACCACTTCGGTCATCGCTTCGTCATGCACATGTGCGGCCAGGACGGCGCCTCCGTGCTACGGGCGATCGCCGACCGGATGCACCATGACGTGGACACCGAACGCAAGGTGACCCGCAACGAACTCGCGAAGATCAACCGCACCCGGCTTGAACGGATGCTCGGCCCCGAGGGCGGCTACGACAACTGGTGATCGCCGCTCAGGCCGCCAGCGGGATACGTTGCGGCAGCAACGCGAACACACGGCGCACGGCACAATCGATGTCCGTGGTGGGCGATGCCGGAATGAGAGTCACCCCGTCGGCCACACCGGCCAGGTAGATATCGGCGATCAGGCCCGCCAGCCCCTCGGGAGTGCCCGCATACGAGACCGCTGCCGGAACCCTCAGGCTCGCGAAGTGCTTGCGGGCCGATCGTGAATCGGCCTCGATATGCACGTATACATCGAGGATGACTGCGGGTGCCTCCTTGCGGGAGTTCCGCAGCGAATGCCGGGCCCGCTGTGCCTGCTTCAGGTCGGGGGCGTTCACCCTCGCCGTGACACCCGTTCCGTTGGTCAGCTCATGCCATCCGTCGGCATTGTCGGTGAAGACCCGGAACGTTTGATGTTGTGTCGCCACAAACGCCACCGTACCCACGCGTACCGGCCAGGGCCATTGTTCAATTCCCGGTGAGCGGATCAGTCCCCGGTCACACCGGCGACTGCTCGGTTGCCGATGGCGTCGGGGTGCGCTCCGTCAGATTGTCGATGACGCGTTGCACCCTGGGCATGAGCGTGTCGATATCCAGTCCGAGCCAGTACGGGATCGGATACATGAAGTGTCGGTTGAGACCGGGCAGGAGCCGACTCAAGAAGTAGCCCAGCCACGCCTCGGGGCGCACCGGCGCCACCGCGAAGTTGAAGCGCGCCGCGCGCACCGTCGCCCGCGCCACTTGCGGAGGACCGATCAACTGGTCCAGAACACGCATCGGAGCCGACGACTGGAAGGCCCTCATCATGTTGTTCGCGCGCTCGCGCACGTCGTCGCGAACATCCAGACCCGCGACGGTGGCGTTCACCCCGATGTTGGTGTTGATGAAGCCCGGGCACACCGCAGAAACACCTATTCCCTTGGGGCCCAGCTCCATCCGCATGCATTCGCTCAGCATCTTCACTGCCGCCTTGGACGCGGAATATGCAGGAAAGACCGGTGTCGGGGTGATAGCTCCTGCCGAGGCGATGTTGACGATCTGGCCACCGCGGCCACGCTCGGCCATCTGCTTGCCGAAGACACGGCCACCGTAGGCGACCCCGAAGACGTTGACCCGGAACTGTTTTTCCCAGTGTTCCTGCTCCAAGTCGAAGAAGCGACCGCCGACCATGATGCCCGCGTTGTTCACCAGCACGTCGGGAACGCCGTACTCCGCCCGAACCTGTTCGGCGAATCGCTCCCACGCCGCCGGATCGGTGACGTCGAGCTGGAAGGCAACGGCCCGATGCCCCTTCCGGTGAATGATCTCCGCGGTCTCCTGTGCGGTCGTCAGATCCAGATCGGAAGCCACCACCTCCGCACCGCCCTTGGCGAATTGGATGGCGATGGCGCGCCCGATACCGCTGCCCGCACCGGTCACCACGACAAGTTCTGGTTTGCGTGCCGGAAGCAACCTCATCCCACGACCTCCTTGTTGAGCTTACGCCTGGACGCGGCCTTCACGACGGGCGCGATCGTCTCGGTGCCATAGCGGTAGTTGTCCAACCGGAAATACTTGTTGTGGAAGTACATCTCGCCGAAACCACCTGGGCGGAAGGGTGAATCGCCGTGATTGTCGATGTAGTACGTGTTGGCCGTCGAGCACGCCGGCGAGAGCCAGAGGTGATTCTTGTTGCGCTCATGCATCTTATGGAAGTACGCCTCATGCACCTGCGGCTTGACCTCGGCGGTGGTGGCCCCACGCTTCTTGGTTTCCGCGATGACGCGGGCGGCGTGCGCGGTGGTCGACTCGATCAGCATGTGATACGGCCCGAAGACATATCCATAGGGCCCGAGGACCAGAAAGAAGTTGGGATAATCGGGGATCGAGACCCCTTGATATGCCTGGTAACGATTCTCCTGGAAGAACTGCTTCAGGTCCTTGCCGCGCCGGCCCGCGGTCGGGAAGGCGGGCATGTGATCCCAGATCGCGAATCCGGTGGCGCAGATCAGCACATCCACCTCGCGCTCGACCCCGTCCGCGGTCAACAACCCTTTCTCGGTGATGCGCTGGATCGGTTCGGTCACCAGATCGACATTGGGACGATTGAACGTCTTGAGATAGGTGTTGGAGAACGACGGTCGTTTACAACCAAATCCGTAGTAGGGCAGTAGCTTCTCCCGGGTCACCGGATCATCGACCTGAGTTCGCATCCAGGCCCGAATTCTATTGGCCATGGCCATCGAGGCGGATTCGACGTATTTGGAGTCGAGCTTGAAGACAGCATCCGGGATGTATGCGGTACTGAGGTTGATGGCGTGCCGAATACCCTTGGCCACGCCAGGAATCCCGAACAGCGTCCGCCAGAACCCGTTGTACTTCCAGTCAGGCTTGGGGCCCACGTAGATGGGCGTGCGCTGAAAGACACTGAGATGGCCGACTTCCGGAGCGATCTCCGGAACCAGCTGCAGCGAGGTGGCGCCGGTTCCGATGACGGCCACCCGCTTTCCGGCGAGCTGAATATCCTTGTCCCACAATGCGGTATGCATCAGCACACCCTGATAGGAATCGATCCCGTCTATCTCGGGAAGCTTGGGCTGCTCAAGGCCTCCGGTCGCGGCAATCACATGCCGTCCCGTGATGACGCTGTCGTCGTCCAGAGTCAGCACCCATATGTTGTGCGCCTCATCGAATTCCTGACGGACCACCCGCGTGTTGAACCGAATTCTACTGCGCAGTTGATGCTTGTCGACGAGTTCGTTGGCATATTGCTCGAGCTCATCGCCGGGCGTGAAGAACTTCGACCAGGTGGTCTTCTGATCGTAGGAGAAGCTGTAGATGAAGGTGGGGATGTCGACGGCCACGCCCGGGTACTTGTTGGCGTGCCAGGTGCCGCCGGCAGCTCCCCACTTCTCGAGGATCACGAAATCGTGGACTCCCCTTTTGGTGAGCTCCACTCCGGCTCCGATACCGCCGAAGCCGGCGCCGATGATCACGACCTCATGCTCGGGAACACCCCGCTCCAGCCCGTTGACCTCTTTACCCCGCACACGCGCACTAGTCATTCGACGTCCTTGTCAGTCCGACCCATTATGTGTCGAACTGAAAGTATCACGTATTTAGAGTTACGAATACTGTGTCGGGGATCAGGCCGCCAAGAAATCCGGGAACGGTCGCGGATCGTCCACCGGGCCCACCTGACCGTCGCGCTCGGTGTACGTCAGGGCCGGCCCCCTGTCGACGAGCTCACCGATCGCGTCCAGAAGGCGCGTGATGTCGCCCGGGGTGGTTCCCAAGCCGATGCTCGCGCGCAGCGCCCCACCCGGCGCACCCAGCCTGGCCAGGAGCGGATGCGCGCAAAATCTGCCGTCACGCAGCCCGATGCCGTGTTCGGCAGAAAGATAGGCGGCCACAACCGACGGCGTATATCCGGCGACCGTAAAGGACACGATGCCCAGGACATCTCGCCCGCTGTCCCAGATGCTCAGAGTGTCAACACCTTCGATCGCATCCAGCCCGTCGCGCAGCTGCGCGGTGAGGGCATTCTCGACCAGACTCGCCTCGCCGAGAATGGCCAATGCCTCGCAGGCCGCGGCCACAGCCGCCACCCCGACGACGTTGGGGGTACCGGCCTCATGCCGCTGCGGCCCGGTGAACCATTCCGCCCCGTCGACACTCACATCGCGAACGGCTCCGCCGCCGGCGAGATAAGGCCTCGCGGCATCAAGCCAGTCGGCTTGTCCGACAAGAACTCCGGCACCGAATGGGGCGTACAGCTTATGTCCAGAGAACGCGAGGTAGTCGATTCCGTTCCCCGCCAGATCGATTCGACGGTGGGGAGCCAATTGTGCGCCGTCCACCGCGATCCTCGCCCCGCGCCGGTGTGCCACGGTCGCAAGCTCGGCCAGCGGCAACACCTCACCGGTGACATTCGAGGCGCCGGTTACGGCCAGCAGCGCCGCAGGCCGACGCTGCAGTTCCTCGTCCAGCGCCGTGACGGTATCGGCCACGGTGGCTCGATGCTCCACCACCCGGGCGCCGTACCGCTGCCAAGTCAACAGGTTTGCATGGTGCTCGATATCGAGGACGACCACCTCGCCCGGCACCGCGGCGGCCAACAGATTGAGCGAGTCGGTGGTGTTGCGGGTGAAGATCACCTGGTGGCCCTCGGCGGCACCGACGAAGCGCGCGACAGTCTCCCGAGCTCCCTCGTAGAGCCTGGTGCACACGCGCGAGGCGTAACCGGCCCCCCGGTGCACGCTGGCGTAGTACGGCAGCAGCTCGGTCACCCGGTCGGCGACGTCGCAGAGCGCGGGCGCACTGGCCGCGTAGTCGAAGTTGGCATACCTGATCCAGCCACCCTGGGCCAGAGGAACTTTGGTATCGGCCCCGACAACGCGTGCGGTCGGTTGCTCGGACACTGACATGTGACATCCCATCTCACCGGACCCGCCCGGCGAGTCCACGCTTGCCGCGCCCGGTTGAGCACGGCCAGGTCGTCACCTGGAGCACCCCGCCGTGGATGAGCCGCTGGCGCGAAGACCAACAGCGTGGAGGAGGGTTGCCGACCAGCTAGCCAGGGCTTATCGCTGGTTCTCATGACCTGTGCGCAGTCTGCACGTGGATCATGACCACCGTCAAGCGCATTGCGCAGGGTGATTTCAATCCCGATTTCCCGATCACCGCGTCATAAGGCAGACTGGCGGGCGGAGGGGAGTATTCCTTCGCTGCGGTGTCGTCATCACATCGGCCGTTGTCGGTCCGGTCGGTGCCGCGGGCCGGTCATCTGCCGGCGGAAGAGACCTCCGGCGTTTTGGCGACCGGAGGTTATTCAATGCAGGTGTCCCAGCTCGAATGGATCATCACCCTGACCGTGACGGTCGCAATCCTGATCGTCGACATCGTCGTGATCGGCAGGCGGCCCCACGAACCCTCGGTACGTGAAACCGCCACCGCACTCAGCATCTACGTGGGCCTCGCGGTGGCCTTCGGGCTCTGGGTGTGGTTCTTCCATGGCAGCCAGTACGGGCTCGAGTTCTACGCGGGCTGGCTCACCGAATACAGCCTGTCGGTGGACAACCTGTTCATATTCCTGATCATCATGGCCAGCTTCAAAGTGCCCAGGATCTATCAACAGGAAGCCCTGCTGATAGGCATCATCCTGGCGCTCATCTTCCGCGGCATCTTCATCGCCCTGGGCGCGGTGGCCATCAACCAGTTCTCGTGGATCTTCTACCTTTTCGGTGCGTTCCTGGTGTACACCGCCATCAACCTGGCGCGCGACACCGAACATGACGACGACGCCGACAACGCCGTGGTGAAGTTCGCCCGAAAGCACCTGCGCACCACCGACACGTGGGACGGCCTGCGGCTGTGGGTCCGGGATAACGGCGCCAGACTCATCACGCCGATGTTCCTGGTGATCGTCGCCCTCGGCACCACCGACCTGCTCTTCGCGCTCGACTCGATCCCCGCCATCTACGGACTCACCAAAGAGCCCTACCTCGTGTTCACCGCCAATGTGTTCGCGCTCATGGGTCTGCGCCAGCTGTACTTCCTGCTTGGCGACATGCTCAAACGGCTGGTGTACCTATCGCAGGGATTGGCATTCATCTTGTTCTTCATCGGCGTCAAGCTGATCCTGCACGCCCTGCATGAGAACGAACTGCCCTTCATCAACGGCGGCGAGCCCGTCCACGTACCCGAGATCCCCACGCTGGCAAGCCTTGCGGTGATCGTGGTCACCCTTCTCATCACCACGGTCGCCAGCCTGTACAAGACCAGACGAAGCGCCGCCTAGCCGCCCCCGCCTGGCACCCACAGGTCGACCGACGGCCCACCGTGGCAAACTCATTTGCCTGGGGCTGCGCCCGCCCGGAGGACCACTTCCGCGCGGCAGCGGGCCCAGCCGCAGCCGGACCGATAGGCTCGCTGCGGTACCCCGCCAGCCCAGAGAACCAACGCGGAAATGACGAGGAGCAGCGTGACCGGCCCCGACGAGTCACCCACCAGCCGCGCACACCAAGAGGCACCGGATCCGGCACCTCAGAACGCGCCTCACGCCGCTGCTCCGGAAGGTCCGGCGCACCCGATACCTGCGCAATACCTGCTCGGTAGGTCGGCGGCCCCGGCGCGCACCCTGATCGACATCCTGTACGCCACGGCCGCGGAGAATCCCGACGCGCCGGCGATCGATGACGGCACCATCCAGCTCACCTACTCCGAGCTCATCGTCGACGTCGAGGCGAGCGTCGAATGGCTCGGTGCCCGCGGGATCGGGCGCGGTGATCGCGTCGGCATCCGGATGCCCTCGGGCAGCTACTCGCTCTACGTCGCCATCCTGGCGACCCTGGCCGCCGGAGCCGCGTACGTTCCGGTGGACGCCGATGATCCCGATGAACGCGCGGCACTGGTCTTCGGCGAGGCCCAGGTCGCCGCCGTGATCACCCCCGACGGCCTCGTTCGCGGCCCGGGTTCCTCGCGCGGCTGGCGCGCCGCCAAGCCGACGCCACGCGATGACGCATGGATCATCTTCACCTCGGGTTCCACCGGCACCCCGAAGGGCGTGGCGGTGACACACCGCAACGCCGCCGCCTTCGTCGATGCCGAAGCGCAGATGTTCTTGCAGGACAATCCCATTGGACCGGATGACCGGGTGCTCGCGGGGCTTTCCGTCGCCTTTGACGCCTCCTGCGAGGAGATGTGGCTCGCCTGGCGCTACGGTGCCTGCCTGGTTCCGGCACCACGCTCACTGGTGCGTAGCGGCATGGATCTGGGGCCATGGCTGGTGTCTCGCGATGTCACCGTGGTCTCGACGGTGCCCACCCTGGCCGCCTTGTGGCCCGCGGAAGCGCTCGAGGCGGTACGACTGCTGATCTTCGGCGGTGAGGCCTGCCCGCCCGATCTCGCCGAACGCCTGGCCACCGGCGAGGACGGCGCCGCACGCGAGGTATGGAACACCTACGGCCCGACCGAAGCGACCGTGGTGGCGTGTGCGGCCAGGCTCGATGGGGTGAGTCCCGTCAGCATCGGATTGCCGCTGCCCGGTTGGGATCTGGCAGTGGTGGACTCCCACGGCAATCAGGTCGGCTACGGAGAGATCGGCGAGCTGGTCATCGGTGGCATCGGCCTGGCCAAGTACCTCGACCCCGAGAAAGATGCCGAAAAATACGCTCCCCTAGACACCTTGGGGTGGTCACGGGCCTACCGAAGCGGCGACCTGGTACGCCTGGAAGCCGACGGGCTGTACTTCCAGGGTCGCGCCGACGACCAGGTGAAGGTGGGCGGCCGCCGCATCGAACTCGGCGAAGTGGATGCGGCGTTGGTCAACCTGCCCGGCGTGAGCGGCGGTGCGGCCGCGGTGCGTAAGACCGCCAGCGGCACCCCGTTGCTGGTCGGCTACATCGCCAGCGCCGACCCCAACTTCGATATTGCCGCGGCCCGCGCGAGCCTGGCTGAGTCGCTTCCGGCCGCGCTGGTGCCACGGCTGGTCAAACTGGACGAACTACCCACCCGCACATCGGGAAAGGTTGATCGCAACGCGCTCCCGTGGCCCCCGCCGGGGGCAGGCACCGACGACGACGCACCCGAGCTGGGCGGAACCATGGGCTGGCTCGCGGGACTGTGGCGCGACATCCTGGCCGCACCGATCGACGGGCCCGAAGCCGACTTCTTCGCGCTCGGTGGTGGATCACTCTCCGCCGCACAACTGGTCGCGGCACTGCGGCAGCGCTATCCACAAGTGACCGTGGCCAACCTGTACGACCAACCCCGGCTCGGGTCGCTGGCCACCTATCTGGATGAGCTCGCACCTCCTGCCGAGGTCGAACCACGAATCGTGAAACCGGTGCCGCGGCTGGCCGAGCTGGCGCAGTTGGCGGCAACCGTTCCGCTGACAACGCTCACGGGTCTGCAGTGGGCGACATGGCTTGCCCTGGCCAACAATGTATTCGCGACGTTCAGCAGTGTGCCGTGGCTGGTCACCGTCAACTGGTGGGTGGTGCTGGCCGCCTTCCTGCTCTTCATCACTCCCCTGGGTCGCATGAGCATCACCGTCATCGGCGCGCGGTTGCTGTTGTCCGGTGTCAAGCCCGGCACCTACGAACGCGGCGGCAGCGTGCATCTGCGGGTGTGGATCGCCGATCGGCTGGCCACCGCCAGCGGCGCCGAGAACCTCTCCGGCGCACCGTGGATGGTCTATTACGCCCGGGCGCTGGGTGCACGAGTCGGTAACGGTGTCGACCTGCATTCCTCACCGCCGGTGACGGGCTGGCTGGATCTCGGTGACCGCAGCTCGGTCGAACCGGAGGTCGACCTGTCCGGCCACTGGGTCGACGGCGACAAGTTCCATGTCGGCCCCATAGTCATCGGCGACGACGCCACCGTCGGCGCCCGCACCACGCTGCTACCGGGCGCGGTCATCGGTAAGAACGCCGATATCGCACCGGCTTCCGGTGTGGTGGGCAGAGTCAAGAACGGTCAGTACTGGAAGGGTTCACCGGCCGTCAAGTCCGGTAAGGCGCGTCACCCGTGGCCTGATTACCGCCCGCCCAGAGCCGGACAATGGGTTCCGATCTATGGGTTGACATCGATCCTGCTCGGCGGGCTCCCCCTGCTGGCACTGGCCGCCGGTTTGGCCGTGGTCGCCTACGGCATCCGGGATGCCGTCACTATCTGTGAAGCCGTTGTGCCCGCGCTCATCTGGACGCCCGCCGCAGCGCTGGTCAGCGTGATCGTGTACGCCGGTATCACCGTGATTCTGGTGCGGATGTTGTCGATCGGCGTACACGAGGGCTATCACCCCGTCCGCAGCCGGCAGGGATGGCAGCTATGGGCCACCGAACGCCTGATGGATGCGGCGCGCAACTATCTGTTCCCCATCTACGCCAGCCAACTGACTCCATGGTGGCTGCGCATCCTGGGGGCGAAGATCGGTAAGGACACCGAGATTTCGACGGCGCTGCTGGTACCCAAGTTCACCGAAGTGGACGACGGCGCCTTCCTGGCCGACGACACCATGGTCGCGTCCTACGAGCTGGGAGGCGGCTGGATCCACATCGCCAAGGCCCGCATCGGCAAGCGTGCATTCCTCGGGAACTCGGGTATCACCCAGCCGGGCCGCAAGGTGCCCAATGACGCGTTGGTCGCGGTTCTGTCCGCGACTCCACACAAGGCTAAGTCGGGGTCGTCATGGATCGGCAGCCCCCCGAAGCGGTTACGTCGCAAGGCCGATGGCGCAGATTCCGCGCTGACGTTCGAGCCCCCGTTCCGCCTCAAGATCATGCGCGGGATCGTGGAAACCTGCCGCATCATCCCGATCATCGTGACGTTCGGGATCGGCGTCGGGGTGCTGTTGACCTTGCAGACACTGGCCATCCGGTTCAACTTCTGGGTGGCCGGCGCGCTGAGCGGTGTGGTGCTGTTGATCGCGGGCGCCGTGGCCGGTGTGGTCAGCGTCGTGGCCAAATGGCTCGTAGTCGGCCGGACCAAGGCCGTCGAGAAGCCCCTCTGGTCGTCGTTTGTCTGGCGTAACGAGGTCGCCGATACCTTCGTGGAAACCGTTGCCGCCGTATGGTTCGCACGCGCCGCATCGGGAACCATAATGCAGAACTGGTGGCTTCGCGGCCTCGGCGCCAAGATCGGCCGCGGCGTGTGGTGCGAAACGTATTGGCTACCCGAGGCAGACCTGGTGACCCTGGGCAAGGGCGCCACCGTGAACCGCGGCTGCGTGGTTCAGACCCATCTCTTCCACGACCGGATCATGCGAATGGACACCGTCGTACTCGGTGAGGGCGCCACCCTCGGACCACACTGCGTGGCGCTGCCCGCCGCCGAGCTGGGGGCCGGCGCGACCGTCGGTCCCGCCTCCCTGGTGGTCCGCGGCGATGTCGTACCCCCGTCAACCAGGTGGCAAGGCAACCCGATCTCGCCGTGGGGCAAGCTGGATCCGATGGCACCGAAGAAGCCCAAGGGCGGCAAAGCTTCCCCGAGCAAGAATTCCGGGGCCGCATGACCAAACCAGGCAAGAAGGCTGCCAAGCGGCTACCCCCACGGCCTCCCGTCATCGATCCTTACCTGCCGCAGAACGGCAACTACGGGTACCGGGTGTCACGTTACGAACTGGACCTGGAATACAAGGTCGCCATCAACCGGCTGACCGGAACCGCGACGATCACCGCCGTCACCCTGGCCACCCTCAAGGAATTCACCCTCGACCTGGCCGACACTCTCGGCGTCTCGAAAGTGACCGTGAATGGCCGACGTCCGACGCATTTCGGGCACCGCGCCGGAAAGATCACCGTCAAGCTGGTCTCCGCCATTCCCGCCGGCGCGGCGATGACCATCGTGATTCGATATGGCGGGTCACCCCGCCCCATCAACAGCCTGTGGGGCGATGTCGGATTCGAGGAGCTGTCCAACGGAGTGCTGGTAGCCGGACAGCCGAACGGCGCGGCCTCCTGGTTCCCCTGCGACGATCACCCCAGCTCCAAGGCGAGCTATCGGTTCGTCGTCAGCAGCGACAGCCCCTACTGCGTTATCTCCAACGGGGAGTTGATATCACGACGGGTTCGTGCCGCACACACGATCTGGACGTATGAGCAGCCCGAACCGATGGCGCCCTATCTAGCGACGCTGCAGATCGGTGATTACCAGACGGTCAAGCTTGCCAAGAACCCCGTCGCGATGAACGCGGCGCTGCCGTCGCGACTGCGCGACCGGTTCGAACATGACTTCGGCCGACAGCCGCAGATGATGAAGCTGTTCATCAAGCAGTTCGGCCCCTACCCCTTCGCCGCCGGATACACCGTGGTCATCACCGATGACGATCTCGATATTCCGTTGGAGGCACAGGGCATTTCGGTGTTCGGCGCCAACCATTGCGACGGAGAACGGCATTCCGAGCGGCTCGTGGCACACGAGCTGGCGCACCAGTGGTTCGGCAACAGCGTCACCGCCCGCCGGTGGCGTGACATCTGGCTGCACGAAGGATTTGCCTGTTACGCGGAATGGCTGTGGTCCGAAGAATCTGGAGGACCAACGGCAGACGCGCGCGCCCGCCACTACCACCAGAAGCTGAAGGACCTACCTCAGGATCTGGTTCTGGCCGATCCAGGCCCACAATTGATGTTCGACGATCGCGTATACAAACGCGGAGCATTGACGTTGCACGCATTGCGATTGCACCTCGGCGACACGAAATTCTTTGCATTACTGCAGGACTGGACCACTCGATACCGACACAGCACCGTCATCACCGATGACTTCACGGGGCTGGCCGCCGGCTACTCCGACGAATCGCTGCGGCCACTGTGGACCGCGTGGCTCTATGAGAAGCAGCTCCCACCCCTGGACCGGAAGTGACCGACGCCGGGCCGAGCACCCGCTCCAGCGTCGCGCGGATCGGTGCGGCCACCGCCGTCAGTGCAATCTGCGGCTACACCGTGCTGTACCTGGCGGCACGTGAACTGGGGCCGGCCTTGTTCTCGGTGTTCGGAGTCTTCTGGGGCGCATTCGGTTTGGTGACTGGGGCGGCCAACGGGCTATTACAGGAGACTACGCGCGAGGTGCGGCTATCGCTTGCACAGCGCGACCGGTCACCGCTGGCCACCACCTTGCCGATCAGAATAGCCTTCGCCTTCGCGATCGCGTCCGCCGTCGGAATCGTGGGCACGGCACCACTGTGGGCATCGCACGTGTTCACCGAATTCCGTTGGCTCAGTGTGGCATTACTTGCCGGCGGACTTGCCGGGTTTTGCATGCACGCGACCACCCTGGGCGCGCTGGCCGGTTCGAGCCGCTGGACTCAATACGGCGTTCTCATGGTCACCGACGCGGGAATCCGTTTAGTGGTCGCCGTGGTCACCTTCGTGGCCACCCTCGGGCTGGTCGGATATCTCTGGGCGACCGTCGCGGGGTCGATGTCATGGCTACTGCTCACCGTCGCCTCGAAGCCGACCCGTGAGGCGCTCAGGGTGCCCGCACTCGTCGACACCATGGAATTCCTGCGTGGCGCTCGGCATTCCATCGCCGCGGCCGCCGCCAGCGCCGTGCTGGTGATGGGTTTTCCCGTGCTGTTGCAGTCGACAGCAGGCGATCTGGGCACCACCGGAGGTGTGGTGATCCTGGCCGTCACGCTGACTCGCGCACCCCTGTTGGTGCCGCTGACCGCGCTCCAGGGCAACCTGATCGCCCACTTCGTGGACGAGCGGGAACGACGCCTGACTGCGCTGATCACTCCGGCCGCAATCATCGTCGGAGTCGGAGCCGCCGGTATCGCTCTCGCGGCATCCATCGGCCCCTGGCTGCTGCGGACCGTGTTCGATCCGGCGTATCAGGCGGGCGGCACACTCCTGGGTTGGCTGACCGCCGGCGCGGTGATGATCGCACTGTTGACGCTGACCGGGGCAGCCGCCGTGGCGCATGCCCGACACCTCGCGTACTCGGCGGGATGGGTTGGCGCGACAGTGGTCTCGGCGCTGCTGTTGCTGTTGCCACTGGATTTGGAGGAACGGACGGTCATCGCGTTGATCGGCGGACCCGTCGTCGGGATCGTGGTGCACTTGGCCGCACTCGCGTTCTGGCGGGACCCCGAGGCCGCCGAAGAGATCATCGACTGAATGACCCCGGACACCGCCCGTCACATTCCGGCGGCCTGCTCCAGTTCCCGCAGCGCGGCTTCCAGACCGTCGGCCATCTCGTCGATATCGGCCGCGACCTCAGGCGTGGTGACGAACCCGAAATCCAGATGCTCCAGATAGGAGAAACACGTGATGTTGAGGGCCACGTCCATGACGGGCGGCCCCAGCGGAATCAACGACTCGAGTCTGGCGCCGGCCATATATAGCGGGAACGACGGCCCCGGGACGTTGGAGAGCACCAGGTTGATGGGCGCCAGATTCCGGGATAGCCCGCTGGCGGTGTAGGCCCGCGCAGCCAACTGCAGCAGCCCGGGCGGCGTCGTGTCCGTCAACCCCATGATCTGGTGGGCCGACATCGCCCGCGCCATCTCCTTTGCGCCCTGCGTCCCCTCGTAGATGGCCCTGATCCGCTCGGCCGGGTCATCGACATCGGTCGCCAGGGTCACGGTCATCGAACTGACCTGATTGCCCACCACCCCATCGGTTTCCTCGGTGCGCACCGACACCGGAATCTGCACGATCAACGGCTTATCCGGCAGCTCGTCGCGCTTGGCCAAGTAGTCGCGGACCGCACCGGCAACGATCGCCAACACCACGTCGTTGACCTTGACCCCGAACGCATCCTTGAGCGCCTTGACCCGCGCCAATTCGAGGCGTGCCCCGGAGACCCGGCGATGCGGTGACACCGGCGCATTGAATCGGGTGTGCGGCGCCTCGAAGTATCCGGGGGATTTGCGTTCCATGCCGAAAACCGCCAGCTGCTGGCGAACCGTCTGCTGAACCAACCGGACCACCCGATAGGGCGTCTTGACACCCACGTTGACCAGGGCGCTCAGCAGGATGCGCTCTCGGCTGGGCAGGCCCAGCCCCACCAACGACCCCACGGTGTCGTCCGGCGCCGGTCGCGGTTCCGGAGCGATGTCGAGCAGAATCTCCCCCAAACCCGCGCCCGAGACGCCATCGACGATGGCGTGATGCATCTTGGTCAGCGTGGCAACGCGCCCGCCCTCGACCCCCTCGATGACCCAGAGCTCCCACAGTGGCCGCGACCGATCGAGCTTGTACGACATCAGCCTGCCGACCAGCTCTTCCAGCTCCTTGCGGCCACCGGGGGCGGGGACGCCGATGCGGCGGATGTGGAAATCAGGATCGAGTTCCTCGTCCTCCACGAACCACGGTCGGTCCAAACCCAGCGGGACGTCGGTGACCCGCCATCGCAACTGGGGCATCGACGGCAGCCGCTCCACGATGAGACCGCGCACCCGCTCAAAGCTGTAATCGGGGGCATCGCTGGGGTCGAAGATCGACAGTCCCCCGATGTGCATATGCCAACCCGACGTTTCGGCGTGCCAGAACGCCGCATCTACCCCAGACAGCCGCTGCATGGCCGAAACATTAATGCCGCCGACCTTCCCTTCTGCCGGAATGGCAGGACTCGTCGGGGCCGGGTGGAGCCGACGTTCACCGACGGGTTGCCGGTGCTACCTTGATCCCAGTGAGCAACACCGGTAACAGTGACGTCTGGCTGGTCATCCCCGCCTATAACGAGGGACCAGTCATCGCCGACGTCATCGCCGCGGCGCTCGGCACCTTCCCCAACATCGTCTGTGTGGACGATGGCAGCGCCGACCGTACCGCCGCACTCGCGCACGGCGCGGGCGCACACGTCGTCCGCCACCCCGTCAACCTCGGGCAAGGAGCGGCGATACAGACGGGTGTGGAATACGCTCGCGCACAGCCGGGTGCGCAGATCTTCGTGACCTTTGACGCCGACGGCCAGCACCAGGTCAAGGACGTGGTGGCGATGGTGGACAGGCTGCGCCTGGAACCACTCGACATCATCGTCGGCACCCGCTTCGGTGCGGGATCGGCACCGGGCCACGTGCCCCTCATCAAGCGCATCGTGTTGAAAACCGTTGTGCTGCTGAGTCCGCGTACCCGCCGCCTCAACCTGACCGACGCCCATAACGGACTGCGTGTGTTCAACCGGACCGTCGCCAACGGCCTCAACATCACTATGAACGGCATGGGTCACGCCAGCGAGTTCATCGCGCTGATCGCCGAAAATCATTGGCGGGTGGCCGAACAGCCGGTCGATATTCTGTACACCGAGTATTCGATGGCCAAGGGCCAATCGCTGATCAACGGGGTCAACATCATGTTCGACACCGCGTTCCGCCGGAGGTTGCCGTGATCACCTGGATACAGCCGCTGCTGATCGTCGCGGTCCTGCTGCTGCTGGTGTATCTGCTGCGGTCACGCAGCACCGCGCAGGCCAAGGCATGGGTGAAACTCGGGTTTGTGGTCTTCGTGATCGCGGGCATCTACGCGATTTTGCGACCCAACGACACCACCACGCTGGCACATTGGCTGGGGCTGGGCCGCGGCACAGACCTCATGCTGTACGCCCTCATCATCGCGTTCGCCTTCACCACCTTGAGCACGTACCTGCGCTTCAAGGACCTTGAACTGCGCTACTCCAGGCTTGCCCGGGCGGTGGCGCTACGCGGCGCCGAGCCTCCGGAAGAACTCGACAGTCCTGCCGATTCCGTCCGCTAGGGCCACCTGCGGCGCCCATCCCAGCACGCTCTTGGCCAGTGCGACGTCCAGGCAGGACTGACGCAGATCGCCCAGCCGTGGCGGATGGAACTGTGGATCGTCCGGCGCACCGGCAGCCGCTGCGACCAACGAATGTAGTTGCCGGTCACTGGTTTCCACACCTGTGCCGACATTGAATCGCTGTCCACCACCGTCCGGACCGGAGGCACGTACGAAGGCCTCCACCACATCGTCGACGAAGACGTAGTCGCGGGTGTTTCCCCCGTCGCCGAATACCTTGGTGGGACGCCCCGACAACAGGGCCTGCGCGAAAATAGCGACCACGCCCGCCTCACCATGCGGATCTTGCCGTGGCCCATACACATTGGCCGGTGCGATATGCGAGCACTCCAACCCGTACAGATGCCGGAAGGTGTTGAGGTAGACCTCGCCGGCCACCTTGCCGGCCGCATACGGCGAATGCGGATCGGTGGGGACTGCCTCGCTGGTGGGGATCTGCTCCGGAGTGCCGTAGATCGAACCACCCGAGGAGGTGTGCACGATCTTGCGCACGCCCGCCTTGCGCGCGGCCTCTGCCAGCCGAACCGTGCCGACCACGTTGACGGAGGAATCGAACTGGGGGTCGGCCACCGAGTGGCGCACGTCGATCTGCGCCGCCAGGTGGAAGATCACCTCGGGCGAGTACTCGGCTACCACGGCGTCCAGATCGGCCTCGACGATGTCGTCCTTGACGAACGTGAACGCCGAATGCGCCTCGGCGGTCTCCAGGTTCGCCACCTTGCCGGTAGCCAGGTTATCTAGTCCCGTTACCTCGTGCCCGTCCGCCAGCAGACGATCGACCAGCGTCGATCCGATAAACCCTGCGGCTCCGGTAACCATTGCCCGCACGTGGCGACTCCCTCTGTGTTCGCATAGCTCACGGCATTCGGCCCCACCCTACAGATAGGGTCTGGCCCAAATGCCTTACGCAGTGCGAGCCCGACTTCCAGCCCACCTGAACCGTGTCGCCATTGCCGCGACGGCTCTGATCGCGGCGCAGCTGATGGTTCGCGGCGTGCTGGCGTTCGGCGGCGACTTCTATTGGGACGACCTCATCCTGGTCGGACGCGCCGGCATCCAGGGCCTGTTCTCGCCGTCCTATCTGTTCGACGATCACGACGGGCACGTCATGCCGGCGGCCTTCCTGCTGGCGGGCGCGATCACCAAGCTCGCGCCGTTGAACTGGTTCTGGCCCGCGCTGAGCCTGGTGATCTTGCAGGCGCTGGCGTCACTGGCACTGTTGCGCGCGTTGTGGGCAATCCTGGGCTGGCGACCGGTACTGCTGGTGCCGCTGACGTTCGCCCTGTTCACGCCGCTGGCAATACCTGGCTTTACCTGGTGGGCGGCGGCGCTGAACTCCCTGCCGATGCTCACCGCGATGTGCTGGTTCGTGGCGGATGCGGTCCTGCTGGATCGCACCGGCAACCGTAGATATGCCGCGGGGGCCATGGGCGCGTTCCTCGGCGGGCTGCTGTTCTTCGAGAAGTCTGTGGTCATCCCGTTCGTGGCGTTCGCCGTGGTGGCCCTGCTGACCTATCTGCGTGGGGACGGGTGGTCGTCACTGAGGAGAACATGGCGGCAGGGAGCAGTGCTCTGGCTTCCCGCCGGCGCACTGACCGCGGCGTGGATCGTGCTCTACCTGGTTGTGGTGGACCAGAAACGATGGAGCACCGATCTGTCGATGACGTGGTCCCTGCTGCAGCGCTCGTTCACCCATGGAGTGCTTCCCGGGTTGGTGGGCGGACCGTGGCGCTGGGAACGCTGGGTGCCGAGCTCGCCGTGGGCCGAACCGTCGTCGTTCGTGATCGGCCTGGGAGCGTTCGCGCTTGTCGCCACCGTCCTGCTCACCTGCTATCGCAAGCAGCGCCTCGCGCTGGTGTGGCTGACACTGCTCGGCTACCTGATCGCCAGCCAGGTGCCGATCTACCTCATGCGCTCCTCGGCGTTCACGGCACTGCTCCTCGCGCAGACCTTGCGGTATCTACCGGATCTGGTGGTCGTCGCGACTCTGCTGGCCGCGGTGGGGCTCACCGCTGCGAATCGACCGAGCAGCACATGCCTGGACAGTTCCGCCCGGCGCACCGTGGCGGTGTCGGTGGCGCTGGCCTTGTTCGTGGGGAGCAGCCTGGTCTCGACGGCCGGCTATCTGCGCAGTTGGCGCAATAACCCCGCCTCGCCGTACATCGCCAATGTCAAAGAATCGTTGGCGGCGGTGGCGGACGGGCCCGCGGTGCTCGACCAGGAAGTCGATCCTCTGGTTCTGCAAAACGTGGTGCGCCCGGAGAACCTGTTGAGCCATATGTTCGCGCTGGTCCGTCCCCGACCGGAAATCGGTTCCACCACAACGCAGTTACGCATGCTGGACCGCTACGGACACCTATTGGACGCGCAGGTCACGTGGGTACGCGCCATCACCGAGGGGCCGGTCACCGGCTGCGGCTACCTGGTCCAGTCCACACAAACCCTGCCGCTCACCGGACCATTACTCCCCGCGGATTGGATCGTCGAACTGAACTACCTGGCCAATACCGAGGGTGCGGTGTGGGCATCGTTCACCAACGGGCCCAGGGTCAAGGTGCCGGTGCGCCCCGGGCTCAACCGGGTATTCATCAGACTCCCAGGTTCCGGCAATTCGCTTACCCTGCAACCGATTACCCAGTCATTGTCGCTGTGCGTCGCCGTCGGGCCGGTCGGGGCGCTCGCGCCCCGGTAGATTGGGCGCCATGCTCGAAGAACTGGCCCTGGCCTGGACCGGTCGGCTTTCCGCGCCCTTCCTGGAAAAGCTGCTCGACCTGCCCGAACCCGTGACCGCCGAGGTGCAGGCCCGTCGGGGCATCAAGGTGAGGATGCCCGACGGCGTGCAGCTCGCGACCGACCATTTCCGACCGCCCGGGCAAGATCCACTGCCCGCCGTCATCTTCCGCACGCCATACGGCAAACACGGCGCCATCAGCCAGATGTGGGCAACACTGCTGGCACGCCAAGGATTTCAGGTCGTCCTGCAGGATACTCGCGGCCAGTTCGGTTCCCAAGGGAAATTCGACGCTTTTCGACAGGAGCGGGCTGACGGCTTGGCCACAGCGGCCTGGGTCCGGGAGCAGCCATGGTGCGACGGCACCCTGGCCACCGCAGGGCCGTCGTATCTCGGACACACCCAGTGGGCAGTAGCGCCGTACGTCGAGCCACCGCTGGCGGCCATGTGTCCGGCGATCACCACCAGCAATTTCACCGAACTCTTCTACCCGGGCGGGGCGTTCAATCTGCACAACTTGCTGAGCTGGTCCGCCTCGATCGGCTCACACGGCGGCTCCCAGATCAAACGTCTACTGCGGACGAACGCCCTGGAGAAACAGGTGCGGCGCGCCATGGACCACCTGCCACTGGGCAACGCCGACAACGTGGCCATAGGAAAGCCAGAACCGTTCTGGCGCACCGTGACCGATCACACCAATGGTGACTACTGGGACGAGATCAACCACACCCCGGCACTCACCAAACTGAGCACTCCGGTGAGCATGGTGACCGGGTGGTGGGACTTACTCCTCGTCGGTCAACTGCGCGACTACGACGAGTTGCAGAAGGCTGACTGCCCGCGGCGGATCACCATCGGCCCATGGGACCACATGAAGTCGCTCAAAGCGGTTGTCTCCGACAGCTTCTCGTGGCTGGCTGCGCATCTTCGGGGCGACATCTCCTCGTCACATCGCGCCAAGGTGCGCGTCTACCTGCAGAAGGCCGGTCAATGGCTCGACTTCGAGCACTGGCCGCCCAGCGAATCGACACCCACCCCGGTCTACCTACAGGCGGACCACGCGCTGGATTGGCAAGCACCGCAAGGTGATGACTCCAGTGACACGTTTACCTACGACCCGGCGGATCCCACGCCGGTAGTGGGCGGACCGCTACTGGACACCAGGGCCGCCGGTCAGCGAGACAACTCGTCGACCGAGAAGCGATCCGATGTCTTGGTTTACACCACCACCGCACTGACAAGCGATCTGGACCTCATCGGTCCGGTCTCGGCATCCATCTACGCGACCACCGACAGCGGGCAGGGCGACGTATTTGTCAGGCTCTGCGATGTGGACCGAAAAGGTGTGTCTCGCAATGTTTCCGATGGAATCGTCAGGCTGAACGGTACGGCGGTTTCTCCGATTGAGGTCACCATGCATCCCACCGGCTACCGCTTCGCGCGAGGGCACCGGCTGCGAATTCAGGTCAGTGGTGGCGCCTTCCCCAATCACGCCCGCAACACCGGCTCGGGCGAGCCGCTGGCGACCGCCAGCCGCATCGTCCCGATCCACTTCGAGGTTCATCACGACAAGGATCGACCTTCATCCGTCATTCTCCCGGTCATGCGCACCTCATGACCATGAAATACCTTGCTGTCCTGGTATTTACCGGCATCCTGGTGACCGCGTGCGGAGGCTCCGGGCCCTCGGAGAGTCGGCCCACCCTCATCCACGTCGGCGGCACCGGCGGCGGTGCCGAAACCAAGGTGGTCACGGCGGAAGAAGGCAAGCCCGGCGCACTCGGCCAGCAGGTACGCGATGGCGATCTCGCTTTTGTGGTCACCCGGGTGACCGACGCTGGCACCGTCGGCGATCCGGCAAACCCGGCCCTGCAGGCCACCGCCGCCGGCACCTTCGTCGTCGTACATCTCGAGGTTCTGAACCTGGGTCAGATAACGCACTCATTCCTCGGGGACGAACAAAAACTTCGAGATGCCACCGGCACGGAGTACGCGCCCGATAGCATGGCAAACATCTTGGCGCGCAACGCCGAACAACTTGAACCGGGCGCAGAGCTGGGACCCGGCGCACAAAAACGATCGGTGCTCGTCTACGACGTGCCGGCCGGAACGGTGCCCAAGGAGATCGACCTACACACCGACTACAAGTCCAATGGCGCGAAGGTGCTGCTCGGCTAGCGGCTGGGCGGAAACAGGGCGTACGCGATCTTCGAGGCGACCTGCTTCGGATCGGCGTCATCGCGACAATCCCTCAGCACCCCAGTGGACCACAGTGAGACAAACCCGTGCACCAGGGACCACGCCGCGCGAGCGGCGGTGGTCTTATCGGCGGATGTCTGCTCGGGTGTGAGTGTCGCAATGCCGGCGTCGAGAGCAGCAGCGGCGCGATCGCGCGCCTCGGTCAGCCGCGCGTCAGCGGAGTCCAGTAGCGCGGGTTCGAACATCACCGAGTAGTGGCCCGGGTTAGCCAAGGCGAACTCGACGTAGGCCAGGGCCGAGGCGTGGAAGTCGGGATGGGCGCCGTCGAGGGCCTCGGCGAGTCGGGTGAATCCGTCGGCGGCCAGGGCCGTGAACAGTCCGCGCCGGTCACCGAAATGGTGGGCGGGCGCGGCATGCGATACCCCCGCCTCGCGCGCCAACTCCCGCAGCGACAATTCGGCGGCGCCACGGCGCGTCACCATATCGGCCGCACTGGCCAAGATGGCCGCCCGTAGATCGCCGTGGTGGTACGACATGGCACCAGCATAACCCGGATCTTGACAGTGACTAGTTCGCGAGTATCGTCAAACTAGTCACTGACAAGATTGGAGATGGTCATGGCTCCGTTGATTGCCTTGGCCGTGGGGACCCTGCTGGCCCGACTGACCGGTGCGCTGGGATTCGCGCCCGTCGATTCGTGGCCGGCCGCGGCGGCGGTTGGCCTCGCCGCGATGTTCACGTTGACCGGCGTCGCACACTTCGTCCCGAAGATGCGTGACGCGATGATCGCCATCGTCCCGCCGCAGATTCCGGCACCCGGCTTCCTGGTGGCACTGACGGGGGTGCTCGAGCTGCTCGGCGCGGTCGGCGTCTTGGTTCCTGCCACCAGGGTGCCCGCGGCCGCATGCCTGGGGGTGCTGCTAGTGGCGATGTTCCCGGCCAACGTGTACGCCGCGAGCCAACGGTCCAACCCGCTGTGCACACCGCTGGGCTGGCGTACCGCCGAACAGCTGCTGTTCCTGGCGGCGACCGGGGTCGTCGTCTGGGGCTAGATCAGGTGCCAGACCAGAACCGCGGCCAGCACTCCCATGCCGTTGAGCGACCAATGCAGGGCGATAGGAGCCAAGAGGCTGCCACTGCGGCGCCGCAGCCAGGTGAACACAAACCCCGCGATGGCCGTGGCCACCACCGCACCCGCGACTCCGGCGATCTGCGCCCACAGACCCACACCCAGCAGCCTCGTCAGGCCGACGTTGCCGGTCGTGAGGCCCAGTGATGTCGCGATATGCCAGAAGCCGAACAGCAGCGAACCGGCCGCCGCGACACCCCGGAAGCCCCAGGCCCGAGCCATCGTCCCGTGCAGAACTCCACGGAAGGCCAGCTCCTCGGGGATCACCGTCTGCAGCGGGATCAGCACGAATGAGGCGAGCAGCGCGCCCGAAACCGTTGTCGCGTAACTGCTGTTGAGGAACATGGGTCGGGTGATCGGCAGCAACAGTCCGATGCCGATCACCGCACCGACGATCACCACCGCGACGGCGGCGTACTTGGCACCGGAACGCCAGTGGTCGCGCCCCAAACCCAGCTCGGCCCAGGAATGGCCGCGATAACGAATCAGTGCGAGCAGACCGATCGCGGCCACCGGGACCACGACGAAATTGGCCCACGGCGTGGTGAAGTGAGCGATCAGATTGGTGGCCACGAGTACGGCGACCACGACGGCGATGTCGATGTACGTGCGCACATCCCGCAATCCATGCAAGGGTGCAGCGGCGGCCGAGGTCTGAGTAGGCATCCGGTCCAGAGTACCGGCGGTCCCGTCGGCCCAGGTCAGAGTGTGATCCAGTCGTACCAGCCGAGCAACGGCACACCTGGGGCGCTTCCCCGGTGCGCCACTGTGGCCGTGCCCACAGCGCCGCGCTAGCCGGAACAGGATCGACCTTCCCGTAAGTTCTGGAATCGTGCTCACCCTGTTGCTGGCGTTCGCGGGATTTGCCTGCCTGGACGCCCTCAACGTGCTCAACATCGGCATCGCCACCACGATCGTCTACGTGACCCGGCTGGAACGCCGCTCGGCATTTCCCGGCGGCCTGAGCTTTGTCACGGGACTGTTTGTGGCGCTGTTCACGTTTGGACTGACGACCGTGCTCGGAGTGCGCTCACTCACCGATGTCGCCGGCGGCACGGATATCACCCCGTCCACCCGGTACTGGGCCCAACTGGTCATCGGCATCCTGCTGATCGCGGTTGCGGCGCTGACCTGGTTCACCGAACCGGTGACCCCGCCGTGGATTCGCACCATTGCGCGGCGCCATCCGTGGCTTCTCGCGCTGGTCGGCCTGGCACTGGGACTGGCGGAGGCCCCTACCTCGGTGCCATATCTGAGCGCGCTGGCGATGCTCGCCTCCCGCCAGCCGCTACCGTCGATGTGGCCGCTGCTGTTGGTCGGCTACTGCACGATCGCGATACTGCCCAGCCTGCTGATTCTCGTGCTCTCAACGCGCCGCTCTCCGCGCGCCCGGAGAGTGCAACGCGGGCTGGTCCGGGCGGTGACGCGACACGGTCCCACCGCAATTCGGGTGATTTTCCTGTGCCTGGGGGTCGTCCTCATCGCCAGTGCACTGGTGCATCACAGTGCACTCGGCCTTACCTGAGCAGCGACGGCGCCTCAAAAAATTCGGCTGACCACCCGCTGTGCCCAACCCCACGATGAGCACAACGTTTGACCAGCCGACGCGTTCGGCATTGGTTAGCCGAACGAACACCCCGGACATTACTGTCAGTAAATAGCGCTTGTCAATCACTTATCCTTTCGATACGTTGCATTGGCCCAGACACACTCAGACCTACGGTGAGCAGCACAGCATCTACGTGTATCGTTGGGCAGCAGATCGACAGTATGTAAGGGGGTTCAGTGCCGGACTTTGCACAACGGTTGAGCCATCTGTTTGCCACCGTGCATCCGGCCGGGCGCGGCCCCTACACCCTGAACGAGGTGGTGGCCGCACTCGGCGATCACGGCGTCGAGGTGTCGTCGCCCTATCTGTCGCTCTTACGTAAGGGCGAACGATCCAACCCCGCCCCGGAGATCGTCACGGCGCTCGCGGAATTCTTTCAGGTCAGCCCCGCCTACTTCTACGACTCCGATTACGCGGCGTCCGTGAATCGCGATCTGGATTGGCTTGTGCAGCTGCGTGATTCAAAGGTGCGCGAAATCGCGCAACGAAGCTACGCGCTATCCGAGAACAGTCGACAGGCGATCGCCGACATGGTCGATCACTTACGCAAGGTCGAGGGCATCCCCGACAAGGAAGCCGGGGCCTCCAAGCCGTCCTGACGTTCACGATAGGCGTCCGCGATCGCAAGCACCCACGTTTCGTCATCCATGCCCACGGGAGCGTGCAGCCATTCCGCACTAAACCCCGGGACTTCTTGTCCGATAAGCCAATCAGTCACCGAATCGGCACGTTCTGCTTTATCCGAAGGAATCTCCGCGCCGGTGCTCAGCGGCAAGCCGCGCGTCTGCGCCAACAGCGTGAGGCCGTCCTGAATGTGAGTGGTCCACTCAAACGCTAACTCTGACAATCGCGTCGCGGGAGCAATCGGCGGGCCAAGACCAGGGAACCGGGCCGCCAGCGTGTCACGGAGCGGCTTGAGCGTCTGCACCGCTCGCCGCGCCCGAAAATGTAGCGATAGAGGCGGATAGAGGAATCCCAGAATCACGAGCGCCGTCACCCCGCACGCCGGAACTGTGAGCAGCCACAGCCCAAAGCGGTTCCCACTTATCAGGCTGCCGCGAGCAAGCGGCGCCCAAATACCTCCGACGACCAACACGGTGAACTCCACCGCCGATGCGGCGGCCAGCACCCCCAGCCCAATCCCCGTCGGTGTCCGGTTCGCGTTCCGAGCCCCTGTCCATATCAATTGCACAAGCACCACGGCGACGTACGTGCTGCTCGTCACCGAAGCTACGACCAAGCCCGTATCGCTGCCCTCCATCAATACGTTGGTGAACTGATAAGCGTCCTCCAACATCAGAGACTCATCACTGAAGGCCGTGGCGACGGCCACCACGACAAGCACGCAGGTCGCGGTCGCGGCAACGACCCACATATCACGACGAATCCGCACGGACGTCGCACGGCGGCTGATACCCAGGATGAATGCCTGCAGACAAGCGGCAAGCGTGACAGCCCCAAATCCGCCCGCACTGGCCGTCCGCAACCACGTCGGCGAGACGGACCAGACCGCGTCGGTGAACGCCAACAACCAGAACCACAGCAACACACCAAAACCTGTCACGGCCTTAGCCGGCAGCGACGAAGAATACCGCCATACACGCCAGATCCGGTATAGCAGAACGGGAACCAGGCATAACAGCGCGGCGATTCGCACGCTCTGCATGCCTTGCCATTCCGAGTCGGTGATCACGCAGCGCTGCCCTCCGAAACCCTCGACCGGCCACCACGCCGGTAGGCATCGGCTATGGCGAACACCCACACATTGTCACTTACGCCGGGTGGCGCCTGGAGCCATCCCGTGTTGAATCCGGGCACTGAGTCACCGGACAGCCAATCATTAATAGCTGCAATACGATCCGGCATATGGATGGGAGCCCGCACGCTGGTTTCAAATGGAACATGCCGGCGCTGCGCCAGCAGCGTGAGACCATCCTGAACATCCGTTGCCCATTCATATACCAATTCCGACAACATGATTTGCGATTTCATCGACGGTCGCAGTCTCGGGAACATTCCAGTCAGCCTGTCGTGGATCGGCGCAAGCCGCCGAAGATCTCGGTGCGCCTCAATCCGTAGCATCACGGGGGGCCAGAGAAAGCCCCCGATCAGCAGCATTGCACCGACGCTGCCCGTGAAGGTCTGCAGCCACAGCCCGGCAGGACGCGCCATCAGCCCCTCACCGCGGCTCAACGGACGCCAGATTCCACCGCTGACGATCGCCACAAACTCGAATGCCGACGCGGCAGCAAGCAACCCCAACCCTGCGCCAACCGGTGTTCGATCAGCGTGTCTCCACCCGACCCACGCAAGCTGGACAAGCACCACAGCAGCGAACGCATTACTCAACACCGCAGCCAGGATGGCCCAGGAATCGCCGCCGCCCACCAGTGCGTTGGTCACCGTATACAGGTCATCCGCGTTGACAAGCACCGAGCTACGACACGCAGTCAACGCAACCGCGACGAGAACGCCGGCAGTAACCACGAGTGAGATTCGTGCGCCACGGCGAATCTGCGCCGGAGATGCTTCGCCGTTGATGCCGATGGCGAAAATCCGCAGACATCCCGCCATCGTCACTATCGCCCAACCACCCATGCTGACGGCATGCATGCCCGGCGGCATGGTGGCCCATACCCGGTCGGTGAACGCCAGCATCCATATCCACACCAACAGGCCAAAACCCGTGGCGGCCACTGCCGGAGGCGATGTCGGGTAGCGCCAGATGCGCCAAACTCGGTACAACAGAATCGGCAGAAAGCCCAGCAGAACCGTGACGCGCACGATCTGCATGAACTCCCACGCTGAGCGGGTGATCACCCCAGCGCGTCGTCCAAATAGGGACTCCATCTCGACGGACCGCTCCGTCCGGCTCCGAGGCGACGGACCAGTAGGCCTGCGAAACGCTCAGCAGCAAGCTCGTCATCCGACCATAGATCGCCATGCTCACCAGCCGCATGGCCGCCACCGCAGCTGCGCTGCAACATCCGGGCAACCAGTTCCGGCGGCACAGCCTGGACATGCTCGGCCGCATACTCCGTCACCGGGACACCACGATGCCCTAACACCATATGCCCCAGTTCGTGAGCAATCGTCCGATCGCGCCCGACGATGCCGTGCCCGATTTGCACAAGATCCCTGTCTGGGAAGGAAAGCCACTGCCCGAAGACCCCCGGCGACAGCGGCGCATCTTCAATGGTCATCGATCGACCATTGGCCGCTGCCCACGCCTGTGCCGCCTCCGAGATCGTGCGTTGGCCGTTCGACAGCGCGAGGCACTCGTCCACCGCGGCAACAATCGAGTTCTCGCGACTGGATACGCGCCGCAGAGATCGACGTAACTCCCTGCCGCGCGCCATCCACATACCCAACAATTTAGCGAACAGTGGGTCCCGTCACAGCAGAAGGCCCGCTCTGGGGATCCACCGCCATGCATCGACAACTGATGAAGACCCGCGCCGAAGGTACGCACGTCTGCGCAATCGGCATTCACATACGAGACGGTCCCCAGGCCAAGGCACATACCGGGAGGAGAGTGGCCGGAGCGGCATGCCGGAAGCTACCGGCTAACCATGTGGAGCCACCCAGGGGAATCGAACCCCTGACCTATTCATTACGAGTGAATTGCTCTACCGACTGAGCTAGGGTGGCGCGCCGGGCGAACCCAGCGCCCGAGAGTCTACGGCACCCCTGCCGCGACGCCCAATCTCATTCCGACGGGCGCAGCGCCTGCCCAGCCGTCGCAACCAACGCATCGATCGCGAACTTGGGCTTCACGTTGACCGCCAGAGCTTCTCGGCACTCCAAAACCGCCTCGATGCACTGAAGTAGCTGTTCGGGCGGCACCCTGTCGACCATCGGCCCGAGCCGATCGGCCATGTCGGGATGATGCAGCGCCACCCCGCCCTCATCGGCAGCACCGAACGACAGCACCAGGGCGTCCCGGAAATACGTTGCCAAATCGATGAGCGTGCGGTCCAGCGCGTCCCGCGACGCCCGGGTCTGACGCGACTTCTGCTTACGCTCAAGATCTTTCAAGACCCCCGCAGATCCGCGCAGCGCAGTCGCCGCCCCCTTGCCGGTACCCCCGGCACCCAATGCCGTCTTCAGTTCCTCTTCTTCGGCCTCGTTGCGCGCGGCCGTCAGCTCCTTGGCCTCGTTATCTGCGCTGGTCACCAGCTCCTCGGCCGCGGCGTATGCCCGGGTCGGGGTGGCGGCCTCCCGGGCCAAGCCCAGAGCTCTGAGCCGGCGTGCCCGGGCCTGCTCATCGGTGGCCAGTCTGCGCGCCCGCCCCACATGTCCTCCGCTGACCGAGGCCGCCCACTGCGCTTGCTCGGCATCGATGCCGTCGCGTTCCATCAGCACCTGCGCGATAGCGGTCACCGACGGGGTGACGAGCGCCACATGCCGGCAGCGCGATCGGAGCGTGATCGAGATGTCCTCCGGGTCCACCGACGGTGCACACAGCAGGAACACCGTCCGCGGCGGCGGCTCCTCGACAACCTTCAACAGCACGTTGCCCGCGCCCTCGGTCAATCTGTCGGCATCCTCGATGAGGACCACCAGCCACCGCCCGGTACTCGGCCGGCGCCACGCCGCCTGCACGATGGCACGCATCTCGTCGACACCGATCGACAATCCCTCGGGGACGACTCTGCGCACGTCAGCATGGGTCCCTGCCATCGTGGTCGTGCAGGCACGGCATTCCCCACAACCGGCTACGCCATCCGATTCGCACTGTAGGGCCGCGGCAAAACAAAGGGCCGCCACCGACCTGCCCGACCCAGGCGGCCCGGTGAACAACCACGCGTGCGTCATCCGACCCACGTCCTCACCGCGGGCAGCCATTGCCGCCGACGAGAGCGTGGAAACCACCGCTCCCTGGTCCACCAGGCGCCCGAAAACCCCGCTCATCGCCTCCAACCCTAACCGCCGGCGCCGACTCCCCGGGCATCCGCACAGGCGTGTGAAACGTCTCCGTCACCACCGACAGCTACGGTTAACGGGTGACTGGCGCGCAGGGTAGGGCCGATCAGCGCCCGCTTGCACGCGCAGCCCGGTATTCCCGCTGGGTTATGCGGACCCCATGGCCCCTCTTCATCATGGGTATCGCCCAGTCCAACCTGGTGGGCGCGCTGTTCGTGCTGGGTTTTCTCCGCTTCGGTCTGCCACCGAGTGACCGCGTCGAACTCACAGAGCTCGGCCCGGCACGACTGATCATCCTCGGTGTCTCGCTGTTCATCCTGTTTGTCGCCGGCGCCATCGTCAGCACCTATCTGCTGTTACCGGTCCTGCGGTGGCAGTACAGCTCCCCCGACTTCGAGTCCGAGGGCTCCGAGGCGGTCCGTGTCCGCGCCTTGCAGATGCCGTTCTATCGGACTGTCATCAGCGTCGCGACATGGCTGGTCGGTGGCGCGATCTTCGTCGCCGTCACGTGGTCGTCCACCCACAGCTCGGTGCTGGTCGCCGCGTTCGCGACCGTGCTCGGCGCCACCACCACCAGCATCATCGGCTACCTGCAGTCCGAACGCGTGCTGCGGCCGGTCGCCATTCAGGCCCTACGCCGCGGGGTACCCGAAAACGTCACCGCCCCCGGCGTTATCGTCCGCCAGATCCTCACCTGGGCACTGAGCACCGGTGTGCCCATCCTGGCCATCGTGCTCACCGTGGTGGGCCAACGTGCGGGATACCTCAAATCCAACGCCGACAACCTCACCGGCTCGATCCTGATCCTGGCCATCATCGCGCTGGCCATCGGACTGATGGGCACCCTGCTGGTGGCGACCTCGATCGCCGACCCGCTACGCCAGTTACGTTGGGCGCTCAGCGAAGTGCAACGCGGCAACTACAACGCCCACGTGCCCATCTATGACGCCAGCGAGCTGGGACTGTTGCAGGCCGGGTTCAACGACATGGTGCGCGACCTCGGCGAACGGCAACGCCTGCGCGACTTGTTCGGCCGCTACGTCGGCGAGGATGTCGCGCGCCGCGCACTCGAGTACGGCACCGAGCTCGGCGGTCAGGAGCGCAGTGTCGCAGTGCTTTTCGTGGACCTGGTGGGCTCCACCCAGTTGGCCTCCACTCGCGGTCCGGCAGTGGTCGTGCGGGTACTCAACGAGTTCTTCCGGGTCATCGTCGATACCGTCAACAAACACGGCGGCTTCGTCAACAAGTTCCAAGGTGACGCGGCGCTGGCCATCTTCGGCGCCCCCATCGACCATCCCGACGGTGCCGCGGCGGCACTGGCCGCGGCACGCGAGCTGTCCGGCGAACTCACCAACGTGCTGGGCTCCAACGACTTCGGCATCGGCGTCTCCGCCGGGCGGGCCATCGCCGGCCACATCGGCGCCCAGGCCCGCTTCGAGTACACCGTCATCGGCGACCCCGTGAACGAAGCGGCCCGGCTGACCGAGCTCGCCAAGAACGAGCCCGGCAATGTGTTGGCATCGGCCTCCGCGGTGATGGAAGCCCGCGATGAGGAAGCGCTGCGCTGGGACGTCGGCGAGACCGTCGAACTGCGCGGCCGCACGGTGTCAACCCAGGTGGCGCGGCCGCGCCACGGCTAGGTCGCTTTCTTGGCAGCCTTCTTCGCCGGCGCCTTCTTGGCGGCAGTCTTCTTGGCCGCCTTGGCGGGTGCCTTCTTGGCCCGCTTCACCGGGCCACGCGCACGCCGGTCGGCCAGCAGCTCGGAGGCCCGCTCATCGGTGATCGACAGCACGTCATCGCCCTTGCGCAGGCTGGCGTTGGTCTCACCGTCGGTGACGTAGGGGCCAAAGCGGCCATCCTTGATCACCATCGGCTTGCCGGTTGCCGAATCCGCACCCAGCTCACGCAGCGGTGCGGCCGAAGCTGCCTGTCCACCACGACGTTTGGGCTCCGAGTAGATCTTCAAGGCTTCGTCGAGGGTGATGGTGAACATCTGGTCCTCGGTGGCCAGCGAGCGAGAATCCGTGCCGCGCTTGAGGTACGGACCGTACCGGCCGTTCTGCGCGGTGATCTCCTCGCCGTTGGCGGGATCGACACCGACCACACGCGGCAGCGAGAGCAGCTTGAGCGCGTCCTCGAGTGTCACCGTCTCCAATGTCATGGTCTTGAGCAGCGAGCCCGTCCTCGGCTTGGGACCTTCCACCTTCTTGGCGCCCCGCTTCGGCTTCTCGTCCTCGACCGGCTCCGGTGGTGCGGGCAGCACCTCGGTGACATAGGGCCCGAAACGTCCATCCTTGGCGACGATTTCGTGCCCGGTCTCCGGGTCGACACCCAACGTCCGCCCCTCCTGCGGGATCGCGAACAGCTGCTCGGCCATCTCCACGGTCAGCTCGTCGGGGGTGACGCCATCCTTGACGTTGGCGCGCTGGGGAGCCGGTTCCCCGTCGTCCCCGGTGATCATCCGCTCCAGGTACGGGCCGTTCTTTCCGACCCTCACATAGATGGGGCGACCCTGGTCGTCGTCGAACAACTTGATCGAGTTGACCTCGCGGGCGTCGATCTCCTCCAGGTTCACACCCACCAGGCGCTTGAGACCGCCGGCGCGCGCCACCGAACCCTCGACACCGTGCTCGCCACCGAAATAGAAGGCGTTCAACCAGTTTGTGCGGCGTTCGTTGCCGGAGGCGATCTCGTCGAGATCGTCTTCCATGGCAGCGGTGAAGTCGTAGTCCACGAGACGGCCGAAGTGCTGTTCCAGCAGCCCGATCACCGCGAACGCGGTCCACGACGGCACCAGCGCGCTACCGCGCTTGTGCACGTAGCCGCGGTCCTGGATGGTCCGGATGATCGACGAATAGGTCGACGGACGTCCAATTCCCAACTCCTCCAGGGCCTTGATGAGCGAGGCCTCGGTGTAACGAGCGGGCGGGTTGGTGGTGTGGCCGTCCGCGGACAGGTCGGCGACCGTGACGGTCTGCCCCTGCTTGAGCTGCGGGAGACGCCGTTCTTCATCGTCGGCCTCGCCACCGGCGAGCTCGTCGACGGTCTCCACGTACGCCGACAGGAAGCCGGGGAACGTGATGGTGCGACCGCTCGCGGTGAACACCACCTGCTCGCCGGAGGTGGCGCTACCGGCCAACCGCAGGCTCAGCGTGGTGCCGCGGGCATCGGCCATCTGCGAGGCAACGGTGCGCTGCCAAATCAGCTCGTACAAACGGAATTCGTCGTTATCGAGCGAGGAATGCAATTGGCCCGGAGTTTTGAATGTCTCCCCCGCCGGGCGAATAGCTTCGTGCGCTTCCTGCGCATTTTTCACCTTGCGCGTGTATTGCCGCGGCGAAGGGTGCACGTATTCATTTCCGTACAACTCCGCGGCCTGGCTGCGGGCCGCAGTCAATGCCGATTCCGACAGCGTCGTGGAGTCGGTACGCATATAGGTGATGTAACCGTTTTCGTACAGGCGCTGCGCAATGCTCATCGTGCGCTCGGAGGAGAACCGCAGCTTGCGCCCGGCTTCCTGCTGCAGCGTCGAGGTCATGAACGGCGGGTAGGGCTTGCGCGTGTACGGCTTCTCCTCGGCGGAGGCAACCGTCAACGTGGCCTGGGACAGCCCTGCGACCAGGGCGTTGGCGCGGGTCTCATCGAGGACCAGCACCTCGTCGGCCTTCTTGATCTGTCCCAACGAGTCGAAGTCGCGGCCGGAGGCCACCCGCAGGGCATCCACGCTCAGCAGCCGGGCGTTGAAGCGCGGCGGCTTGGCCTCGCTGCCGGCATCCAGCTCGGCACCCAGATCCCAGTACCCGGCGCTGCGGAACGCCATGCGGTCGCGTTCGCGCTGCACGATGATGCGGGTCGCCACCGACTGCACGCGCCCGGCGGACAGGTTACGTCCGACCTTCTTCCACAGCACGGGGCTGACCTCGTAGCCGTAGAGCCGGTCCAGGATGCGCCGGGTCTCCTGCGCATCGACGAGGTTGTTGTCGAGGTCGCGGGGGTCCTGGGCGGCCGCGAGGATGGCCTGCTCGGTGATCTCGTGGAAGACCATGCGCCGGACGGGCACCTTGGGCTTGAGCGTCTCCAGCAGGTGCCAGGCGATGGCCTCACCCTCGCGGTCACCGTCCGTTGCGAGGTAGAGCTCGTCGACGTCCTTCAGAAGGCCCTTGAGCTCGGTGACGGTGCCCTTCTTGTCCGGGCTGATGATGTAGAGAGGTTCGAAGTCTGCGTCGACGTTCACCCCAAGGCGGGCCCAGGGCTCCGACTTGTATTTGGCCGGAACGTCGGCAGCGGCACGGGGCAGGTCCCGGATGTGGCCACGCGAAGATTCGACGACGTAACCGTCGCCGAGGTAGCCAGCGATCTTGCGGGCCTTCGTCGGTGATTCGACGATGACGAGCCGTCGCACAGCTTCGCCTCCTTACCTGCGCTTATAGCCGCATATGTACGGTGTACCGGCGGTCCACCGTGGTCACAAGATGACAGCCCCACGCCAATTGCGCAAACCTAGCCTTGCATATAGGCGCCGGTATTCCGGATATCAGGGTGGCCAAATGTGTGTCCGAGTCCTTACAAAACCGCTGCTAAACCCTGCTAAACCCGCGGCCAAACGCGGAATGCATCGGTGTCGCCGGGCGGTTCTCCGATGTTTTCCAGAAGCCGCCCCAACCTGCGCCGCCCACTGATCCGCAACGCGGGATTGGCTCCTCGTGTTCCGATCAGCGTGGGGGCAATGCCCACACGCATGAGCGCCGCCGCCAACGGCGAATGCGTGTCGGGGGCGTGTGGATCCAGCCCGAGCAGATAACGGTCGGCCTCCGGCGAGCCGGCGGCGAGCACCCAGGCACGCAGTTCACGCGCGCCCGGTAGCCATTGCGGTGGCACGGTTTTCACGGCGCCACGGGTCCACTCGCGCGCGATCGGCAGCACGGCGGGGTCTATCGCGGTGCGTACCAGCGGATGGTTCTCTGTGCCGGTCTCGGTGTGGCCGACCTCCGCCTGCAGACCGGTATCGGTGATCATCTCGGCTAACGCCAGGGCGCGCCACGGCTGGTCCACGACCACCGAGATGCGGGCCCCCGCTCCGCTGACGACGACCTGCCCCGGTCCGGCCAGCAGCCCCGCCAGATCGGTGACCTCGGGGGGCACCGATTCGGCGGAAAAGAAGGACAGCTGGCTCACAGTCACAGACAGTACTTTCTCGGGTTCCTCCGCGAGCAGACCCAAATGCACCCGTTCACTCGCGTGTCGAGGGACTCATACGTGCCCCCACAAGCGGGAGGTGCCCCAGCTCGCGAGTCCACGGAGACGAGAAACGCCCCCAGCACATGGCCAGGGGCGTTCCTTCGACGGATGTGGGTCAGACGGCGCGGACGCCGGTAGCCTGGGGGCCCTTGGGGCTCTGGCCTACCTCGAACTCAACCTTCTGGTTCTCTTCCAGGGTACGGAATCCGTTGCCCTGAATCTCCGTGTAGTGGACGAAGACGTCGGCGGAGCCGTCCTCGGGAGCAATGAACCCGAAGCCCTTTTCCGCGTTGAACCACTTCACAGTTCCCTGTGGCATTTCTTGATTTTCCTTCTCTTACACCGGGTGCGACGCGCCGTTCGGTACGTCGGGCCCCGTTCCGACCGCCATACCCCGTGAAGATGACCCTCGCAGGAACCGCGACCGCAACGTCGATCCTGCGAGTGCAAAACACGAACACAGAAGCTGCGACCGCCCTAAGTAGAGCATGTTTACGCCGTTGGCGATAGCGGTGCGCCACATAATTGATAGGAAGTTCGGTGAACAGTGGCGAAACTTAGGCCCCCTTTCGGCCTGCCCTACCCTGGCGTTATGGCCATATGCGGTAGCGAACTGCACACCGTTTTGGCACAAGTGTGCAGGTCACGAGGGGTTTTGCGGTGACAGTCGGTTACGGCCGTGAACTGCTGGACCTCATCGTGGCCGGCACCCCCGGCGGAGAAACTCCGGTACGGCATATTTGCGATATCCCTGCCCGAAATGCCGAGGTGGACGCCTGGCCGCGGTGGGCGCACCCCGGTGCAGTAGCCGCATTCGCCGCGCAGGGCGTGACGGCTCCGTGGTCGCACCAGGTCGCCGGCGCTTCCCTGGCGTTCGCAGGTCGGCACGTGGTAGTTGCCACCGGCACCGCATCCGGAAAGTCGGTCGCCTACCAATTGCCGATCCTGACCGCGCTGGCCACCGAACCGCGCGCGCGGGCGCTCTACCTGGCGCCCACCAAGGCTCTCGGACATGACCAGTTGCGCTCGGTGCGCGAATTAATCACGGGGATTGACATTTTCGAGCGGGTGTTGCCCACCACGTATGACGGTGACAGCTCCAATGAATTACGGCGATTCGCCCGCGAGAGCTCGCGCTGGATCTTCACCAATCCCGACATGATGCATGTGTCACTACTGCACAACCACACCCGCTGGTCGGCATTTCTGCGCGGCTTGCGCTATCTCGTGGTGGACGAATGCCATTACTACCGTGGTGTTTTCGGATCGAATGTGGCGCTTGTACTGCAACGGCTGCTGCGTCTGTGCGAGCGCTACGGTTCGCATCCCACGGTGGTATTCGCCAGTGCCACCACATCGAATCCGGGCGCGGCCGCCCAGGCCCTGATCGGCCAGCCGGTCGAGGAGGTGCTCGCCGACGGGTCGCCCCACGGGATGCGCACCGTCGTGCTCTGGGAGCCACCACTGCTGCCGATCACCGGCGAGAACGGGGCACCGGTGCGGCGCCCCGTGAGCACCGAGACCTCCCGCCTACTGGCCGACCTTGTCCAGGAGGGAGCCCGCACACTGGCCTTCGTCAGATCACGGCGGGGCGCGGAGATGACGGCATTGGGTGCCGCGCATCGGCTCGCGGAAGTCGATCCGGCGTTGGTGTCCCAGGTCGCGGCGTATCGGGCCGGGTATCTTCCGGAAGACCGCCGAGCCCTGGAGCAGGCGCTGTCGACGGGTGCCCTGACCGGCGCTGCCACGACGAATGCCCTTGAGCTGGGGGTGGATATCGCCGGGCTGGACGCTGTCGTGGTGGCCGGTTTCCCGGGCACCGTGGCCTCCTTCTGGCAACAGGCCGGCCGCTCGGGCCGACGCGGCCAGGGCTCCTTGGTGGTACTGGTCGCCCGCGACGATCCGCTGGACACCTACCTGGTGCACCATCCGGGCGCGCTACTGGACAAGCCGATCGAGGCGGTGGTGATCGATCCGACCAATCCACATGTCCTGAGGCCCCACCTACTCTGCGCGGCAACAGAACTCCCCTTGACCGAGGAGGACGTGCGATCCCTGGGCGCGGCCGACGTGGTCGCCGATCTTGTCGACGACGGACTTCTCCGCAAGCGACCGGGCGGGTACTTCGCCGCTCCTGGCCTCAATCCGTATGCGGCGGTTGATATCCGTGGCTCGATCGGCGGTCAGATCATGATCCTGGAGGCCGATACCGGCCGAGTACTGGGAACTGTGGATACCGGTCGCGCCCCGGCCACGGTGCATCCGGGCGCCGTCTATCTACATTCCGGCGAGACTTACGTTGTCGATTCGCTGGATTTCGGCGATGGAATCGCCCTGGTACACAATGCCAGTCCGGACTACTCAACATTCGCCAGATCCACAATCGACATCGCGATCACCGGCGAGGGGGAGCGAATCGAACTTGGCGACGTGCAGATCGGACTGGTGCCGGTGGACGTCACGCACCAGGTGATCGGGTATCTACGCAAGCTGGCGACCGGCGAGATCTTGGACTTCGTCGAGCTCGACATGCCCTCCTCGACGCTGAGCACCAAGGCAGTCATGTACACCGTCACTCCGGAAGCCTTGGCGGCCATCGATATCGATGCGCTCGGAACCCCCGGCGCCCTACATGCCGCCGAGCACGCCGCAATCGGTCTGCTGCCGTTGGTGGCAAGCTGCGATCGCGGCGATATCGGCGGCGTGTCCACCGCACTTCAACCCGAAACCGGTCTGCCCACGGTCTTCGTCTACGACGGGCACCCCGGTGGAGCAGGTTTTGCGGCGCGCGGATTTGAGCAACTCGCTATCTGGCTGGGCGCCACGGCCGACGCGATCGATGCCTGCGAGTGCGAGGCGGGCTGTCCGTCATGTGTGCAATCACCCAAGTGCGGCAACGGAAATTCCCCACTGGACAAAGCCGCCGCCATCAAGGTGCTGCGGCTGGTGCTATCCCGGCTGCCGGGTTAAAAGGCCCGCGCGTACTGCTTGGGTACCGCGGGGCTCAGTTCTGCGCCCAACTCACGCGCCGCGCGTCGCGGCCAGTATGGGTCGCGCAGCAGCTCCCGACCCAGCAGCACCGCGGAGGCATCACCGGCGGCCAGGATGGATTCGGCCTGGTGAGGTTCGGTGATCATGCCGACTGCCGCTGCGGGAAGCGGTGTTTCGCTCTGTACGCGACGCGCGAATCGCACCTGGTATCCCGGGCCGGTCGGAATGCGCACGTGCGGCACGTTGCCGCCCGTGGACACGTCGATGAGGTCCACCCCGCGCACATGCAGCAGCCTGGCCAGCTCGACCGTCTGATCGGGTGTCCAGCTCTGCGCCTCCAGCCCCGGCTCCTCCGATACCCAGTCGGTCGCAGACACCCGGACGAACAGCGGCAGATGTTCGGGCCATACGGTGCGCACGGCGGTGACGGTGTCAAAGGTCAGCTTGGCCCGCCCAACGAAGGAGCCGCCGTACTCGTCGGTGCGGGTATTGCTTGCCGGGGAAAGGAACTGATGCTGGATATAGCCGTGTGCGGCGTGTACCTCTAGCACCTGGAAGCCCGCGCGCAACGCGCGTTCGGCGGCACGCACGTAGTCGTCGACGATCCCGGCGAGGTCGGCGGCCGTGGCCGCCACGGGCGGTACGAAGTCGCCGTACGGCGCATCGGTCGGACCAATTGTCTGCCAGCTCAGTGGATCCGAGGGGTCCAGGGAGTGGTGCCCATCCCAGGGAGCGACGGTCGACGCCTTACGCCCGGCATGTCCGAGCTGCACCGCCGGGACCGCACCGAAACCCTTGATGCCTTCCACGATGGCCGCCCAGGCCTGTTCCTGGGTGTCATTCCACAGCCCGGTGTCGTACGGGGAGAGCCGCCCTTGCGCGTTGACGGCCGTGGCCTCGGTGAACACCAGACCCGCCCCGCCGACCGCGCGGCTGAGCAGATGGGTGCGGTGCCAGTCGTTCGGAGTTCCGGTCAGGGGCCCGGCGGGATCGGCCGAATACTGGCACATCGGCGACATCCAGATCCGATTGGCAATGGTGATGTCGCGCAGCCGGTATGGCTCGAACAGCAGGCTCATGGACGAAGGCTCCTCGCGTCGGGTCCGGCCAGCGTGACTGGCCCGGCTCAATCCAACGCGGATGTGCCCAAGATGCTTCCCGCCGAGAACTATCCCGCCTGTTCGGTCGCCGGACCCTGCTCGGCAGCCGACAGCGCCTCGCGGATGAAGTCGGCAGAGAGCACCACGGCCTCGGCGGTATCGCGCGAGACGGCGATCGCAGGGAAGGCGTGCAGCTGCCATGCGTAGCTGTGCACCTTGGCCACCACACCGGCAGCGGTGAGTTTCTCGGCCAGTGCGATGGCATCCGGCTCCAGGAACTCATCCTGCGCGGTGATCAGCAATGTCGGCGGGTACGCCTCGACGGGCACCGAAACCACCCGGCGCTCCCCCGTGAATTCCACTGGGCCTCTGTCGAACTTGGGTGCGAGCTTCGACAGCTTGCCCTTGGGAAGATACGCGTCGTGGCGGCTGGTACTGGCGGGATTGGAAGCCAAGTCCAGATCCAGCAATGGCGAATACCCCACGTAAGCAATGGGTTTAGGCAAACCGTGGGAGTGCGCATACTCGATGACCTTGCCGCTCAGGTACCCGCCGGCCGAGTCGCCGGCAATGATCACCCGTGCATAATCCTGCAGCAGCTCGCGGTAGGCCTGGACCGCGTCGGCCACCGACGTACCCACACCCACCTCGGGCAGCTGCCGATAGTCGAGCACGTAGACGGGCACCCGCAGTTGGCGCGCCAACAGCCCGGTGATCTTGCGATGCGTGGCCGGACCACAGGCGATGAACGCACCACCGTGCAGATAGAGGATGGCGGTGTCCGAATCCGAGGCCGCCGTACCGGCCGGAATCATCAGATCCGTGGGCCTGTCGGCCAGCCAGATCCGCGTCCGTGCGATGCCGGGCGCGTCCGGTCCGCGCTGAGCACTGCGGTCCAACCACTTGAGCTGACGAAGACCCGCGTCGAAGATCGGGAACAGGATCAGCAGCGGCTTCACGAGGAGCAGCACGAAGAGGAACGGCAACCGAGCTTTGAGACCCGACTTGGGGTGCAGGGTGACGACCATTCGGTCACGCTACCTCCAGCTATGCGGGCCGGTGACCCCGGCTTCTCCGCGATGGCGACGGCCGCAGGGACTGCACCATCGCCGCTCGATCAGCCGTTGACTTCGTAATAGTTTCGATATACCTTGCTTCGTAATAGCTTCGTAGGTGCGGGAGGTCGGATTCAATGGCGCGGTTCTTCCGGCATGGCGAGCTGCCACTGGTGCTTTTGGCACTGCTGGCCCAGCGGCCCATGCATGCGTACGAGCTGATGTCCGAGCTGTCGCGCCTGTTCGGATCCGGCGGGTACCAGCCCTCACCCGGCACGGTGTATCCGGCGGTTGAGGCTTTGGCCGCCGAAGGCCTGCTGATCGGGCAGCCGCGCGAGGGCCGAACCATCTATCGCGCATCCACCGAGGGCGAGCAGGCCCTGGTCAGTCGCGCCGATGTGCTGGCCGCCGTCGAGTTGCGCACCGGCGCACGATTCGGCCGCGGCGACTCCCTCGAGAAGACGCTGGCCCGATTCACCGCTCGCGTCATGCCGTTCGCGGGCCGCGTCGAACCCGCAGCGGCAGAAGCAATCCTCGATCAGGCCGCCGCCCAGATCGCGGACCTTGTCCGGGCTCAAGACCGTAAGGAAGGAACCAAGTGATGAGCGGTGACGCCTTTGAGAGAGCGGTGGAACGCGCTGAGCGCAGGGCCGAAGAAGACCAACAACGGCTGGCGCGCAAGCGCAACGAATGGGTGGCGCGGATGAATCGAGCCGCCTTCCAAATCCATGCCTGCACCTACGCCGCAGTGCAGGTGCTCTTGATCGCCATCTGGGCGCTCACCTGGAAATTCGACCATGGCACCGCGTATCCCTGGTTCGTGTACCCGCTCTTGGGCTGGGGAATCGCGGTGATCGTGCACTACGTCATCGCACGGAACATCTGGCTTCACCGCCCCGAGGAATCCTCCACCAACCCGCAGACGGCCCACGACTTCGACCCCGCCCCCTACACAACGCCCACCGAGGAGCCGCGATGAACACCACCGTCGACACCAGCACCCGCCCCATCAAGACCAGGCGCATCAAGTTTCGCTATCCCACGGGTTCGTTGAATCGTCACTACGTGCAGGGCGACCTGGTGATGAGTCACATCATCGCGATGTTGTCAGCGGTCTTTCCCGAAGGGGAGGACTACTTCATCCGCTCGGTCAAGCATTACTCGGACCAGATCACCGACCCGGTGCTCAAGAAGCAGGTGGCCGGATTCATCGGCCAAGAGGTGACCCATGGCCGTGAACACCGTGAGCTCAACGACCGTCTACAGCAGATGGGTTATCCCACGGCCTTTGTGGATAGGATGACCAAGCGCGGGATGAACCTCTACACCCGCCACTTCCCGCCGCGCTTCAACCTTGCGGTGACAGCCGCGCTAGAGCACTACACCGCCACCCTCGCCGAAACGCTGTTGACCGACCAACGCGCACAGGATCTATTGGGCAACACGGAGGTTCGGTCGATCCTGCTGTGGCACGCGCTGGAGGAATCCGAGCATCGAGCGGTCGCATTCGACGTCTATCGAAAGATCGGCGGCAGCGAGCGGATGCGCATCTGGGCAATGCGATACATCACCGTCACCTTCATCTGCGGCGCACTCCTGGAGAGCGTGCTGTCCCTGAGCCGCGACCGGGCGGCGTACAACCCGATCCGTCTATTCAAAAGTGCTGCCGCGCTGCGACACTCACCGTTCGTCAGTCGCGAGATAATCGGACGGATCAGGGCCTACAACCGCCCCGGTTTCCATCCGGACGAATTCGACAATGTCGAGCTCATCGAGCGCTGGAACAACGAATTGTTCGGCGAACAAGGACAGCTGGCCGGTCACCTGCGATAGACACAGCGCATCACATCTGTGCGGTAGCCGGTTCCTCCTGCGGGGAGCCGGCTTCCGGCTCGTCTCTGAACTTGGCGCGCTGGACCTTGGGAAGGCGCTGCGGCCACCAGAACCACGGGCCGAGCAGCCGGGCCAGCGGCATCACCAGGAACAGTCGCACGATCATCATGTCGAAGATGAGGCCGATGCAGATGGTGGACCCGGCCTGACCGATGTTGACCACATCGCTGGACAGCATCGCCAGCATGGTCCCGGCCAGCACGAACGCCGCCGTGACCGCTACGTTGCCCGAGCCCGCGATGGTCCGGATCAGGCCCGTCCGTATCCCGGCGGAGAGTTCTTCCCGGTATCTGGAGAGCAGCAGCAGGTTGTAGTCGCAGCCGACACCTACCAGCACGATGAACGCGATGGGCAGTGTGAGCCAATGTAATTCGACACCTATCAGCGTTTCCCAGATGAAGGCGGCCAGCCCGAGGGAGCCCAGGAAGGAGAGCACCACGGTGATCAGCACGATCACCGAACCCGCCAGGGTCCGGGTGATGACCATGACGATGAGGAACACCAAACCGAACGTCGCCAGCATCATCGTCAGGATGTCGTTTTTGGAGAACGCCTGAACATCACGGTAATTCGATGATGCTCCGGCCATCATCAGGGTGGCCCCCGACAGCGACGTTCCCTTGATGGCCTCGTGTGCAGCCGATTCCGCGCGCTGAATCTGATCGATGCCTTCGGGGCTCATGGCTTCGCCGTCGTGATAGATCAGGACACGGGCGCCCGTGCCGTCGGGCGTCATCATGAACTTCAAGCCAACCTGAAAATCGTTGGTCTTGAAGGACTCCGGCGGCATGAAGAAGAAGTCGTCGTTCTTCGCGTTGTCGAATGCCCTACCCATGTCGACCATCGGGTCGATCATCGGCTCCAACTGCGCGATGGTGGCGTGGAAGAGGCTTTGCATCGTCAAGGTCAGCTGCTGCATGACGGCCATGTTCTGCACCGTCGCGTTGAGCTGGGCGATCATCTGTGGGGTCGCGGCGTCGACCATGCTCAACCCGTCGACCATGGGGCCCAGTTGCGAGGTCGCTTCGTCGATGTTGTCGATCGACTCGTTCAGTGAGCGCATCGCCCAACAGACCGGGATGTCGAAGCAGTGCGGTTCCCAGTACAGGTAGTTGCGCAGCGGCCGGAAGAAATCATCGAAATTGGCCAGGTTGTCTCGGGTCTTGTCCATCGCGACCTTCAGCCCCTGAGAGGCCTCCATGGACATGTGGGTGCCCGCGGACAATTGACTCGTGATGTCCGACATCTTCTTGGTGGCGTCCATCATGTCGCCCATCCGGGCGGCCATGGTGTCGACATCTGCGACGCGGTCTTTCAGGAACCCGAGATTCTGACCGATCTTGGTTCCCATGGAGCCCATCGCGTAGGGCAGTGACGCGTGTTCCAGCGGCCGTCCATTGGGACGGGTGATGCTCTGCACCATAGAAATACCCGGCGTGCGCACGATGTTCTTGGCTACCCGGTCCAGGCTGATCATGTCGGTGGTGTTGCGCATATCGTGATCGGCCTTGATGTACAGGGTGTCGATGGAGAGCTGGCTCGGCTGGAAGTGCCGGTCTGCCGCCGCGTAACCCTGGGAGGATTCCACGCTCTTGGGTGCGTAGTCGCGATCGTTGTAGCTCACCGTGTAGGTGGCCAGGTTGGCAATGCACAACGGGATCACCAGTGCCGCAACCGCAATCATCGCAGCGGGCCATTTGGCGATGGCGGTGCCGAGCTTGCGCCAGACGGGGCTGGTCTTGGCCGGCTCGGACAGCCAGGGCACCTTGCTGCCCAGGGTGAGCAGCGCTGGCCCCAGGGTCAGCGCCGCGATGACGGCGACGACCATCGCCACGAAACACGGCGGGCCCAGGGTGCGGAAGTAGTCGAGCGTGGTCAGACTCAGGCACAGGCAGGCGCCCGATATCGCGATACCCGAGCCCAGAACGACATGGGCCACACTGCGTACCGAGGTGTAGTACGCCGTTTCCCGGTCTTGTCCGGCGCGCCGGGCTTCCTGAAAGCGGCCCAGGTAGAAAATTCCGTAGTCGGTGGCGACACCCAACACCAGCGATACGGCCATGTTCATCGCGAACGACGAGATGCCGATGACGTGATTTTCGACCAGCAGTGAGACGACACCACGCGCCGTCGCCAGGGTGATCAACACACCGAAGAGCGGGATGATCGCTCGGGTGATCGACCGGTAGGCGATCAGCAGCATGATGATGATCACGACGATGGTGACAATCGTCAGGGTGACCATGCTCTCGTCGGCGGCGTTGAGAGTGTCCGAGGCCAGAGGCGCGGGGCCGCTGACGTAGACCTTGAGTCCCTCGGGTTTGTCCTTGTCGAGCTTCTCGACGATGCCGCGGATGGCCTTGATCGACCTGTTCGAATCGGCGTCACCCAGGTCTCCGGCCGGTCGCACCGTCAAGGTCGCGGCCTGTGCATCGGCGCTCTGCTGACCCGACCGGGTCACCGGATCGCCCCACAGATCCATCAAGGACTGGACGTGCTCGTTGTCTTCGAGCAGGGCACGGACCATCTGGTCGTAGTACCGATGGTCTTGTTCGCCGAGCGGGCGGCCCTCGGCCTCCAGCAAGATGACGGCCATGCTGGTGTAGTCGGATTCCTTGAAGTCCTGCCCCTGAGTGATCGCCGCCGCCGATGACGGCGCGTCGCGCGGAATCATCGCCTTGGCGTTGGCTGCCGTCGTCTCTTCTAGGGTCGGCACGAAGATGTTCAGGGCCGCGGCCGCCACCACCCAGAAGATCAACACCGGAATAGCAAGCACCCGTAGCAATCTGGCGGGCAGCGGGTGCTTCTGCGGTTCGGTCGGAGGCGCGGGGTGCGGTACGGGCTGAGGCGGAACCGGCACCGGACCGGTGTCCTCGTCGTTCGCGGGTGGCTGCTGTCCCGGCGTCATGCTGCCGTCACCGTGCATGCGACTGCTGCGCTGGCATGGTCGACGACCTGCTCGTCACGAACCTCGCCATTGACCCGAATCCGGCACCCCAGCGAGTCGCCGTCGACCTGCGCGACCAGGCTCAGCGATGCTGCCGAGGACATCGTGGTCTCGGAGACCGACCACGGCAACGAGGTCAGCACCACGTCAACCGGTTCGCTGTTGAGGTTGGCATAGGACACCTTCCCGCCGTTTCCAAGGTTGCCGAAAAGCTCATACGTGACGGCCTTGGGGTTGATCTGAACAACCGTCGCGGGGATGGGTCGCACATCCGACGGATGACTGATGGCCTGCGATTTCTCGCGAATCCGGTTGACTCCAAAACCCACGATCGCGATGACGACGAGCGCTACCAGGGGCATCCACAATGTGCCGAGAATTCGCCCGGTACGGCCACGGGACTGTTGGTGTCGACTCATAGCTGAGGACGCCCTGCTGGGACGGGATGGATAGCGGACACGCGATCCTCCTTGTCGCTCGTCATCGTTGTTACCTTCGGTAACATAGCCCTTGTTACCGAAAGTAACAAGTCGGCTAGACTGTCGACTCATGGAGGCAGCCTCGACGTCCGGCGTGGGCTCGCGTCGACCGTGGGCGGAGCGCCGCGAGCACCTGCTGGATACCGCCGAGCAGTTGTTCTTCGAGCGCGGCTTCGCCGCGGTGTCATTGGGTGATATCGCCCAGGCGGCGGGCGTCACCAAGCCCATCGCCTACCGCCACTTCACAACCAAGGACGGCGCATATCTGGAATGCGCGCGGCGCGCGCAGGCGGACTTCGCGCAGACGCTGATACAGCGGGTGGATCCCACGCTGACCGTGCGCGACCAGTTCGCCACCGCCGCCGACGTGTTCTTCGAGCTCTTGGAGACTCATCCCGAGCGGTGGGAACTTATCTACGGCAGCGCCGCGGTGCTGCCGTCCGAATCGCGCGAAGAACTCTCCACGCTGCGGTTGGACAACATCGAGACCACCTACGCGCTGATCACCAAGGATCATCCCGAGGTACCCAAGCTTTTCGCCGAAGGACTCTCGCACGCCATGTCCGGTGCGGCCGAACGCCTCGGGCATTGGTGGCAGTCCCGCCCCGACCTGGACCGCCAACACATGATCGACATCTACGTCGAGATCTTCTACGCCGCGGTGGCTCCGTACCTCGATACACCGCAATCGACAACTAAGGGCTGACCGGTCCCGCGCGGGCCCCGGCACGAGCCGGCCCCATACCGAACCGCCCCAGCATCACCCGAACAGCCACGGTGACAACCACATCGAGCTCCTCAACCGCACAGCTCGTAACGGCGGCGCCCATCTTTCGAGCAACTTTGTCCGCCTCCGCACATGCAGGGGCAGTCCCGTAGAGCGCGTGCTGCGCGCCGCTGAGCGCCGAAAGGTCCGCTGCGGCCTGCGCCCGATGCCGCGCCACCACGGCCGAGCCCACCGCTGCGGCACCTGCGGTCAGCGCCAACAGGACCACCATCATCGCCACCGCGACGATGGTCGCGGAACCGTCTTCAGCCCTCGGGTTCCATCGCCGAAATCGACTCGGCAGCAATCGTAATGGCCGGCAGGAGCCGACTCTTCGCCGTGACCCGTGCCAGCGCGTAGTCACCATCGCGCCGAAACTCGACCATGGCGCCCTGCGGAGCGATCCGCCGCGCGGCCGATCTCGCGTCTGCATCGTCACCACGTGCCACCAGCCTGGCCGCCTCACGCGAGGCGTCCACACAGCGCACCTGCATCGACACCGCCTGAATCCCCGCGGCGCACAGCAGAAGTACCGCCACCAAAGCTGCGATGCCGAATGCGGCCTCGACGGTGACGGCTCCGGTGTCGTCGCCTAAACACTGGTGTTGAGGGCGCGCGTGATGATGTTGGTGAGCGCACTGACGATCGAGTCCCCGGTGACCACCGTGTAGAGAATCGCCCCGAACGCCGCCGCGGCAATCGTCCCGATGGCGTACTCCACGGTTGACATGCCGTCCTCCGACTCGACAACCACCACCATGCGGCGGCGAACCGCCGCCATTATGTTGTGCATCAATGGATTCCCTCCCTTTCCGGCCCGTAGCCGTTCTACGGGTCACAGCACACCGTCGCTGAACACGTCACGCGCCAATCCCATGACGACAGGCACGATGCCCAAGCAGACAAATGACGGCAGAAAACACAATCCCAGCGGCGCGCCGATGAGCACGCCGGCCCGTTCCGCCGTGGCCACCGCCGAATCCAGGGCGTCCCGACGACATTGCGCGGCCAGCGCGGCGACACCTTCGGCCATCACCGCGCCGGAGTCCGCCGAACGCCGGGCCAGTCTGGTCAGTGCCTGCCTCTGTTCATATCCCAGGTCGTCCGGCGCCCCGCTGTCAGCCCAGGCCATTGATGACGGTGCACCCAGCGCCAGCATCTCCCCTGCGCGGCTGAGGATCCGAGCAAGCTCGGATGGTGCGGAAGACGCCACCACCAACGCGGCACTCGCCACCGGCATCCCGGACCGGAGGCATACGCTCAACATGTCGAGGCTGAACGCCATTCCCAAGAGCCCCTTTTCATCGACGTCACAGCCGCCGGTGGCAGCCGGATGACCATGCGAACTCCTCGCTCGGGCACGCAATGCCCTGGGCGAGATCATGATGGCCGCCGCAAGGATCAACAGCGCTGCGGTCATCTCAGTGCCTTCCCGGTGATTCGATCGGACCACAGCAGACCGACACACGCCAGCATCACTCCGACGACGAGTAACGCCCCGCCCGCGCCGCCCGAGCACAGCACGGTCAGCGGTCTGGCTCCGATCATCTGTCCTAATCCGATGCCCGCTACCGGCAAGCCCGCGAGGACTGCCGCCGTCGCTCGCGGCCCAGCAAGTCCTGCGGCAACCCGCGCGGTAAACCTCTGCCGTTCTTGAAGATCCGTCTTGCAAGCGGCGAGCAGATCGGCGATCGCCAGGCCGTGGCGCTGCGCCAGTGTCCAGCCGCGACTGATTCGACCCCATTGCGACGAAGCCGGTCCCGATCGCGGCACGACCGGGTCAAGATTGACCCCCAGCCGTGCACGTGCGGCCACAGCGGCGAACACCTCGCCGGCTGTTTCCCCGAGTTCCGCCGCGGCGGCTTCGAACGCGCACACCGGGTGGACGCCAACCCTGAGTTCACCGACGATCACATCGAGCCCGGACTCCATGGCGATCAGTTCTTCCGATTGGACCTTCGATCGGAGACGACGGCGCCACCGCACACCCAAGGTTGCGCCCGCAACGCCCACCGCCAGTACCACCGAACAGGGCAACAACCACACCGCCAGCAACCCCAGGCCGCCCAGTGGCGCCGCCCAAAACTTCCAGCTCCATCGCGTGGGACTCGGACCACCCCGCTGTCCCCGGTGCGAGCGCCTCTGCGGCGTAACGAATAACGCCAGGGCAAGCAGTAGCAGAGCATGTGCTGTCATGCCGCCCTCCGCGCTATCAACGCATCCAGCAGCTCCGCGCCGGGACCACGCCCCCTGTCGACGTTCCATGCGGGCGTCACCCGCGCGATTCCATCCTCACTCTTACAGACCACCGCAATCTCGGTGAGTCGCCGAATGTTTCCGAGTCGCCTTATATGACATACACATTGAATCGCTGCGGCAAATTGTGAATGGAGCGCGGCACGGTCAAGCCCACCGAGTGCGCCAAGTGCCTCCAATCGCGCGGGAACCTCTGCCGGCGCATTTGCGTGGACTGTGCCGGCGCCGCCGTCATGACCGGTGTTGAGAGCGGTGAGTAGTTCGACCACCTCAGCGCCGCGCACCTCCCCCACCACGATGCGGTCGGGCCGCATCCGCAGCGCTTGACGCACCAGCTGGCGTAGCGTCACCTCCCCTGCCCCTTCCACGTTGACGGCACGCGCCGCCAACGTGACCACATGCGGGTGACGAGGTGCGAGCTCTGCGGCGTCTTCGGCGCAGATAATGCGTTCCGATGGGTCAACCGCCCCGAGTAACGCGGATAACAACGTGGTCTTTCCCGCGCCAGTGCCCCCGGTGACCAGGAATGCCAAGCGGGCCGCCAACATCCCGCGAAGCAATCTTCCAGCATCCTCGGCAACCGTGCCGTCGGAGATGAGCTGGTCCAATCCCTTGACGGTGGGGCGTAATACACGCAGCGAGATACATGTCCCGCCAGTCGCTATAGGGGCCAGCACCGCGTGCAGGCGTACCACCGAACGCGGAGGCCCAACGCCACTCAGCTGCCCGTCGACGAACGGCTGCGCATCATCGAGGCGCCGGCCCACCGCGAGAGCCAGGCGTTGGGCGAGGCGGCGCACCGCCGCCTCATCGGCGAATCGAACTGAGGTGAGCCGTAACCCTTTACCGTCATCCACCCAGACCCGATCCGGCGCGGTGACCAAGACGTCGGTTGTGCCCTCGGCACCCAGCAGCGGTTCGAGTATGCCGACACCGGTCAGCTCACTCTGAAGCTCCTTTATGTTGTGCAACACATCGCTATCACCCAGTACCCCACCGGATTCAGCGCGTATCACCGCCGCCACCGAGGTGGGTAACAGTGCCACGTTCTCGGTGGCCAGCCGTTCGCGGACACGGTCGATCAGTGATCCCGTCACGCCGCCACCCCCTTGCCCTCATGTGACACCAGTGCCAGCACCGACCGGGCCGCACCTGCAAGGGGTGAACGTCGCGAGAGCCGCAGGCCGCCGTTGTCGAGTCGACTGTGAAGATTCGGTTCGGGCCTCATCGCGGCGATCAGTGGCACCCCGACGATGTCTGCCACCTCGGCCGGGCGCAGTCCACTGGGCGCCGGGCCGCGCACGACAACACCGATATTCGCGTTGACGTTCTGGACCGCGGCGGCCACAAGCGCCGACGCAGCGCACGCCCGTACTTCAGCCGGTGTCACGACGACCACCAGATCAGCGCGCTCCAGTGCCGCCATGCTTGTCGCCCCGAGGCGCCGCGGAAGATCAACGACCACCGGAACTCCGGCTTCCCGTGCACTGTCGATCACGCCGCCGATCGCTTCCGGGTTACCTCCGCCGCCGGCCCGATCGCCTGACAGGACAACAAGTCCACGGCGGTGTGGCAGTGCACGGCGCAGGGCATCGAAGCGCACTCGCCCGCTGCGCATGTCGACATCCGGCCAGCGCAGACCGGCGATGTCCTCCCATCCGAGCAGCAGATCGATTCCGCCGCCATACGGATCCGCGTCCACGATCAGCGCGCCGCTGGGCGCGCAAAGACCAATAGCCGCACACAGAACAGATGCTCCGGCACCTCCACGGCCACCCACCACCGCGATCACCGGGGCACGCCCTGTCGCGGTAGGCGCCGGTATCGAGGAACACGCATCGATGAGCGCGGCCTCATCCTCGGGCAAGGTCAGCACCTGCTCGGCACCCACCGCGACCGCCCGACGCCACGCCTCGTTCGTCGGCTCGTCTCGGCAGATCAGCAAGACCCGCGCCCGCCGGGGCAGCTGCGCCACGGCATCAACCGACGGGTCCGTGCCGTCGAGCACGACCGCACCCGCCCGAGCCCAGGCCTGACGGCTGATCGAACCCGCATCGGTAGCGACGATCAGAGGCCGGCCCGTCGCGGCGACGATCCGCTCGATCTCGTTGCCGAGCCGTCGGTCACTCACGGCGACGACGATCGGTTCCCCCACACGCTCCTCCACGCACTCCACCATCGAGGTTGCGCGCCGGGCGGGCCAGAGCCCTCGTCGAGATTGTGGATGGATGCGGATCTGTGGATAGATCCGCATTGAACCGCAAAAATCGGTGATGAACGTCCCCAGAAAAGAGGACGACCCTCGCCAGGGGGGGAGGAGGCGAGGGTCGTCGTGCATCAGCCCCGGGGGGTCGGGCTGAGACACACTCGGCATAGCCGAGTAACCCCACTATACACACGAACCGGGTGAGGGTGGCAAGACCAATCAGCCGAAAAAAGGGAAAGAAAGGCAACCCTTCTTCTGGCATCTAGGCGTTACCAGACCACCCCGGCTGAACTGCGACTTTCCAGATGGACGCTGCACCGCCGTCGGCGAGATCTATCCTCAAGCTGTGACCGATCACGCAACGGCACCCGGACCCTCTCCTTCTCTTGAAGACCGGGATGCCGCGGCCATCAGCCAGCCCGCCGGCGCCGAACCGGCTCCCAAAACGGCGGCCTTCTTCGACCTCGACAAGACCGTGATCGCCAAATCGAGCACGCTCGCCTTCAGCAAGCCATTCTTCGACCAGGGCCTCATAAATAGACGAGCCGTCTTAAAATCAAGCTACGCGCAGTTCTTCTTCTTGCTGTCCGGCGCCGACCACGACCAGATGGACCGCATGCGCACCCATATCACCAACATGTGCACGGGCTGGGATGTCGAGCAGGTGAAGGCGATCGTGGCCGAGACGCTGCACGACATCGTGGATCCCCTGGTGTTCGCCGAGGCCGCCGATCTGATCGCCGACCACAAGCTCTGCGGCCGCGATGTCGTCGTGGTCTCCGCCTCCGGAGAAGAGATCGTCGCACCCATCGCGCGCGCCCTTGGTGCGACCCACGCCATGGCCACGCGCATGGTCGTGGAGGATGGCAAGTACACCGGAGACGTCGCCTTCTACTGCTACGGGGAAGGCAAGGTCGCCGCAATCCAAGAGCTCGCCAAGCGTGAGGGCTATCCGCTGGAGCACTGCTACGCCTACTCCGATTCCATCACCGACCTCCCGATGCTGGAGTCTGTCGGTCACCCGACAGCCGTGAACCCAGATCGCGCGCTGCGCAAGGAATCTATGGCGCGGGGATGGCCGGTGCTGACGTTCTCGCGGCCCGTCTCGCTCGGCGACCGGATACCGGTTCCGTCCGGCGCCGCGGCCGCTACCACGGCAGCCGTGGGCCTGAGCGCGATCGCCGCTGGGGCACTTACCTATTCGTTGATTCGCAAGCTGCGTCCGTAGTAGTGCACACGTGTCACTTTTGGCGCGCGCGTAACAATACGATGACCGTACGAATTGACCCTTGATGTGACTCCCGTCTCGGTGTAGAAAGTAGGTACGGAAGCCCGACGAGGCCAAGGTCGATCCGGAAGAGAAGGACCGATCTCCCGAAGCGGGAGTCCCAGCACGGACCACGGCACCCACGCGGAGCACGCCGCGACAAGGGCAGAAGCGTTGTGGGCCTGCGTAATCGCGAACAGTGACAACTCATCAGACTTCTTGGGTGAAGTCCGAGTTAGAAGCGTCGTGAAATCGCCGAGGCCACCCACACAACCCACATTGCACGCTTGGTAACCGGAGGATCCGTGCTAACGGGCGGCGGGCCGATTCATTCGGACCGTCGCCCGTTTTTATGTCCGCACCGCGCCCGTCAACCGGCCGCAGTATCGGCAATCGATGTCGCTTCGGCCGCCCCGGCCGTTAATGCCTCGCAGCAGAAGACAATCCACGCAGCAATGGCGTCCGGTGTCCCGACTGCGAAGGCCAGGGACAGCTCCCGATACTTGCCGGACTGACGCATCCACATCACCTCGGGCACGCCGAGAGCATGCGGATCAAGACCACGCGACACCGTCACCAATCGGGACGCGGCACGTGCGACGACGCCGTCGGCAGAGCCAAATGGGTTCAGCGCCAACAGCTCACCATGCGTCACCGCTGCGAGAATCGGCGCCGGCACCGAGGTCCCGCCCGAGATCAGTTGCGCCAAAAGCTCTAGACGATCGGTATCGACGCCGGGGCGTGGGCGCCCCAGGGTGTCCTCGTCCGCCATTCCGGTGGCGGCCAACACGTGTAGACGTGCCAACGCCTGCAACGGCGCGCGCGACCACACCGCCGCAAGCTGTGTCAGCGCATCGCCGTCGAGCGCCTGTCCTACACGCAGTGCGCCGGCCAGTATCGGGTCTTCTACCGCACCATCGGCACTCAGCTTCATCGTGCCGCCGTCCAGTGCCGACGAGGACCTAGCCGCTCGTACCGCCGCCTCTGCCGCGGTCACCGGCCATCCACGCAGATTGGCGCGGTGCCGATGCACCTTGCTCAACGCATCACGGGCCGATTCGGCGGCTTCGGATACTCCCGGCAGGGTCGCCAACGGCGCGAGTGGGTCAGTCATGATCGATCAACAGTACTCAACGCCTATCGCAGCGCCTTGCGCTCCTCGCGCCGGATCCGCTGCTGCTCCGGGTCAGGAACCGGCACCGCCGCCAGCAGCCTCTTGGTGTAGTCATCCCTGGGCGCTGTCAATACCTGTGTATCCGAGCCGAATTCGGCGAGGCGCCCGTGGTTGAGCACCGCGATGCGGCTCGCCACCAACTCCACCACCGCCAGATCATGGCTGATGAACAGACAGGCGAAGCCATGCTCGCGCTGCAGCTCGGCGAACAATTCCAGCACCCGCGCCTGCACCGAAACGTCAAGCGCCGAGGTCGGTTCGTCGGCGATCAGCAGGGTCGGCTCCAGCGCCAGTGCCCGTGCGATGCCGACACGCTGACGCTGCCCACCGGAGAGCTGATGAGGGAAGCGGTTTCGCATGGCCGCAGGCAACTGCACCTGCTCCAGCAGCGTCTTGACCCTGCTTTCCCGCTGGGTACGATCCATCTCGGTGTGCAGCGTCAGCGGTTCGGCGATCGACTGGCCGATCGGCCAGCGCGGATTCAGCGAGGATCCCGGATCCTGGAAGACCACCCCGACCTTGCTCCGGATATCGCGCAGCTGCTTGCGATTGGCGGCAGAAATATCTTGTCCGGCAACACAAATGGTGCCAGAAGTCACCTTCAACAGCCCCACGGCGGCCCGGCCGATCGTGGATTTCCCCGATCCCGATTCGCCGACGAGGCCGACCACCTCACCCCTACCGATGGAGAAGGACACATCGTCGATGGCCCGGAAGCTTCCGCCCTTGCCCGGGTATTCGATGACGGCGTGCTCCACGCTCAGCGCCAGATTGGTTGGCGGTATGGAGGATTCATCGCTCTGGTTCAGTGTGGCGCCCAGGTGCGGCACCGAGGCCAGCAGCTGCTGCGTGTACGGCTGCTGCGCACGATGGAAGATGCCCTCGGCATCGCCCTCCTCGAAAACCTCTCCGTCCTTCATCACCATGATGCGGTCAGCCATGTCCGCGACCACACCCATGTCGTGGGTGATCAAAATGATGCCGGCATCGATGCGGTGCCGCAGATCGCGCATCAGGTCCAGGATTTCGGCCTGGACGGTCACGTCCAGTGCCGTGGTGGGCTCGTCGGCGATGAGCAGCCCGGGGTCCAGGGCGAGGGCCTGCGCGATCATCGCGCGTTGGCGCTGCCCGCCGGAAAGCTGATGTGGATAGTGCTTGACCCGTTTCTGCGGCTCGGGCATGTCAACCAGTTCGAGCAGCTCGATGGCACGATCACGTGCTTGTCTGCGCGTCATCTTCTTGTGCGCGCGAACGGCTTCGGCGATCTGCCACCCGACGGTGTACACCGGGTTCAGTGCCGTCATCGGCTCCTGGAAGATGACGGCGACGTCCTTGCCGCGCACGGCGCGCAGCTCGTCATTGGTGGCGCCGAGCAGTTCGGAGCCGTTGAGTTTGACGCTGCCACCAACCCGTGCACTCGAGGGCAACAGCGCCGGTATCGCCATGGCCGTGGTCGATTTTCCCGACCCGGATTCGCCGACGATGGCGAGCACCTCACCCTTGGCCACCGCTAAGGAGACACCCTTGACGGCCGGCACCCACTGCTTGTCGACCTCGAAATCAACCGAGAGATCCCTGATCTCCACCACTGCATCTGCGGACACCCGGACCTACCTCCTCCGCGGATCGAGCGCGTCGCGGAGGGCATCGCCCACCATGATGAAGCCCAGCACGGCGGCCGAGAGGAACAGCGCCGGAACGATGACCAGTCTGGGCGTGGTGGCGAAGCGGGACTGCCCATCGTTGATCTGCAGCCCCCACGAAATTTCCGGCAGCTCCAACCCGATACCCATGTAGGTCAGCGTGGCTTCTGCGGCGATGAAGCTGCCAACCGCAATGGTGGCGTACACGAGCACCGGCGCCAACGCGTTGGGCAGTATGTGGCGCAACAGGATTCGCCAGGTCGGTGCCCCAAGCGCGATGGCGGCCTGGACGTAGTCGCTCTGCTTGATGGTCATCACGCTGGAGCGCACCAGCCGCATGGAGGTCATCCAGCCGAAGACGATGAGCGCACCGGCGACGCTCCAGACCGTGCGATGACCGACCACCGACAGCAGGATCATGCCACCCAGAATCGTGGGAATGCCATAGAAGACATCGGTCAACCGCGACAACGCGGAATCGGCGAAGCCCCCGAAGTACCCGGCCAGCGCCCCGACGACGACTCCGATGAGCAAGACACCCACCATCGCGATGAGTCCGATCGTGAGCGAGACCCGGGCCCCGTACACCACATTGGCGTAGTAGTCGCACCCCTGCAGGTCCGTGCCCAGCCAGTGAGCCGCGCTGATTCCCTTACGGGCCTGATAGAGGTCGCAGTCGCGCGGGTTCTTTCCGAAGGTGAACAGCTGCGGGGCCAACGCCATCAACACCAGGACGGTCAACAGAATCGACCCGGTGATGAAGAAGCCGCTGCGGCGCAGGTACTTCCACGCATTACCCCACAGATCGGCCTGCTCTACCAGCGATTCGGCAGCGGCGTCGGGGCCCGAGACCGGACCCGGGGCGTGTATCGGGTCACTCATAGCGAATCCTCGGATCCAGTAACGCATACAAGATGTCGACGACGAGATTGAAGAAGATGTAGAAGAACACGATCAACGTCAGGATGCTCACCACGACGGCACCCTCCTGGTTTCGCACGGCATCGAACGTCGCACGGCCCAGTCCGGGAATGTTGAACACCGATTCGGTGACGACGGCGCCGGCCAGCAGTGCGCCCACGTCGGCGCCGATGAACGTGACAACGGGAATCAGGCTGTTACGCAGGGTGTGCCGCAATAGAATGCGCGGTTCGGAGATGCCCTTGGCCCGGGCGGTGCGCACGAAGTCGGCATCCATCGTCTCCAGCATCGAGGTCCGGGTCAGACGGGCGACATAGGCCATGGATAGCGAGGCCAGTACCAGACCTGGCAACAAAAAGCTGTACCACCCGTCACGGATGCCGGCGATGGGGAACCAGCCGAGCTTGAATCCGAACAGGTATTGCGCCAGGAAGCCGAGCACGAACACTGGCATCGAGACCAGCAGGGTCGTCGTGACCAGAACCAGGTTGTCGTAGAACGATCCGCGGCGCACCGCACACAACACTCCGGCGGTGATGCCGATGATCGTCTCGAAGGCCACGGCCACCACCGTGAGCCGCAAGGTCACCGGTAGGCGCTGCGAAACGGTCTGCGCGACAGGACGTTCCTGAAAGTCGGTGCCGAAGTCGCCGTGCAGGAAGCCCACAATGTACTTGCCGTAGCGCACCAGGAACGGATCGTTGAGATGGAAGCGCTCACGCAGTTGCGCCATCACCTCGGGGGTGAACGGACGATCTCCTGCAAGCGCACGAATGGGGTCGCCCGGCAATGCGTACACCAGGCTGTAGATGAGCAGAGAGGTGCCGATGAGTACCGGGATGGCCAGCAGCAGCCGCTTCACGACGTACCGGAACAGGCCCGCGTTTTGCCAAAGCCTCCGAACGTCCAGAATTTTGGTGGTCACTGGACGACCTCCACATCGGTGTATTCGATGCAGTCCTGGATGCTGATCTTGACATTGCTCACCCGCTTGGAGTGCACCGCCTGGTTGACCTCGTAGAACAGCGGTGCGGCCGGAAGGTCCTTGAACAACAGGTCTTCGGCCTTCTGATACGCCTTGGTGGCCAGTTCCACGGTCGGCTGGTTGTTGCCCTGGCGCAGCAGCTCATCGAACGCCGGATTGCTGTAGAACACGTAATTCGATCCGGCGGGCGGCAGCGCGACTGTGCCGTACAGCGACTCCAAGAAGTTGTAGATCGACGGATAGTCCATCACCCAGCCCGACCGGAACGGACCCGTCATCCCCTTGCTGTCCTGCAGCGGCAAGAACTGCGACCAGGGCAGGCTCTTGAGGGTGTAGGGCACTTTCAGGTTGGACTGCAATTGATTTCCGATGGCCTGCACCCAGGACAGCGCCCCGGTGCTCGACGAGCTGTACCACAGCTCGATGGGCTTGCTCCGGTCGAAGTGGGCCTCGTCGAGCAGCTTGTTGGCCTCGTCGACATGCAGTTCGCACAGCTTTCCGCACGCCCCCTTGCGGTAGCCGTAGACCACCGCCGAACCGTAGGAGGTGGCCGGAGTACGGGTGCCGGAGAAAATCACCTGCGTGATCGCCTCGCGGTCGATGGCCATGGAAATCGCCTGGCGCACACGCACATCGCCATATCGCGGGTCGTACATCGGGAAACCCAGCGAGGTGATGTCCGGGCGGGGACGCTCCAGGAAGGCCGATCCGAATTCGGCCCTGGCGTTTTCGTAGGCGGAATCGGGCAGGTCGAGCTGGATGTCGAGGGCCCCGGCTTGCATATCGGTGTAGGCGGTCAGCCCCTCGGTGTACACCCGCCAGATCAGGCCCTTGGCCTTGGCCTTCTTGTCGCCGGCGTACTGGTCGTAGCGGCTGAGTGTGAACCCGACGCCGCGTACCCAATCGCCGTCCGCCTTGAACGGACCGTTGCCGATGGGATGCACCCCGAACTTGGCCGGGTCCCGATAGAAGGCCTTGGGCAGCGGCAGGAATGCGGTGTACCCCAGCGTCATCGGGTAGATCGCGAACGGTGTGTTCAGCCGCACCGTGAATGTCACGTCGTCCACGACATGCAGACCGCGCATCTGCGTGGCCCGCGGGGGGATCTTGTTTTTCGGATCGCCCTGCAGATCGTCGAACCCGTCGACGTTGGCCAGGAAGCTCGAGGAGCCCTGCGCGTTGGTGCTCAGGGCGGTGTAGTTCCACGCGTCCACATAAGACTGTGCCGTCACCGGTTCGCCGTTGTGGAAGGTCCATCCGGGCTTGAGCTTTATCGTCCAGTTGACGTTGTCGTGGCTGGTGATCGATTCGGCCACCCCGGTGTATTCCACGGCCGCGGTGTCGTTGTTGAACTCGACCAGGGCGGTGAATAGCGAGCGCAGAATCCGACCACCCTGATTTTCGGTGGTGTTCCCGGGGACCAGGGTGTGCTCGGGTTCGGTGATGTACATGCTGAAGTAGCCCGGAGGCGCCGGCGTCACCAGGTCACCGCAGCCGGCGGGAAGGATCGCGGCAACGCCAACAAGCAACGCAACGGCCAGTTGGCGGAATCGCATGCTCACCCTTCCCTTCGGTAGCTGAAATAGGTAGGACGAACCATAGGCGGGTAACGCGCCGATGTCTCTTCATCGACACACCGCCGCGCCAGGATCTGCACCGCGGGTGCAATTACTTCTCGGTAACCGAGACCGCCCACTAGGCTTTGCCTGGGACCTGTCTAGGGCAGAAAGGCCAGATCAGATGACCGAAGTCAGCACCGAGCCGGACAGCTATCCGCCGTCGCCGGAGTTCACCGCGACGGCGAATGCGACCGCCGACCTCTATCAGGCGGCCGAGGAGGATCGACTCGGGTTCTGGGCGCGGCAGGCGGACCGCCTGCACTGGCAGGAGCCCTTCGGCGAGGTCCTCGACTGGTCGGACGCCCCGTTCGCGAAGTGGTTCGTGGGCGGCAAGCTCAACGTCGCGTACAACTGCGTCGACCGGCATGTGGAGGCCGGCAACGGTGACCGCGTCGCCATCCACTGGGAGGGCGAACCCGGCGACACCCGCACCATCACCTATGCCGAACTGCTGGCTCAGGTGAGCCAGGCGGCCAACTACCTGACCGAGCTCGGTTTGGTTTCCGGTGACCGGGTGGCCATCTACATGCCGATGCTGCCCGAGGCCATCGTGGCGATGCTGGCATGTGCGCGACTGGGCCTCATGCACTCGGTGGTCTTCGCCGGATTCTCCGCCGCAGCGTTGCGCGCGCGGATCGACGACGCCCAGGCCAAGCTGGTCATCACCGCAGACGGTCAATGGCGCCGTGGCAGCGCCGCCCCATTGAAGGCCGGTGTCGACGAAGCACTGGGCGGCGAGCCGAGTTCGGTCGAACATGTTCTGGTGGTGCGCCGCACCGAGATTCCCGTCGACTGGACCCAGGGGCGCGACCTGTGGTGGCACGAGACGGTGGCAGAGGCCGACACCACCCACGTACCTGAGGCATTCGATTCCGAGCATCCGTTGTTCCTGCTGTACACCTCGGGAACGACCGGCAAGCCCAAGGGCATCGTGCACACCTCGGGTGGATACCTGACCCAGACCTCGTACACGCATTTCAACATCTTCGATCTCAAACCCGAGACCGACGTGTACTGGTGCACAGCCGATATCGGCTGGGTCACCGGCCACACCTACATCGTCTACGGTCCGCTGTCCAACGGCGCCACGCAGGTGGTCTACGAGGGCACACCCACCTCACCGAACGAGCACCGGCATTTCGAGATCATCGAAAAGTACGGTGTCACCATCTATTACATCGCCCCCACACTGGTGCGGACGTTCATGAAGTGGGGCCGGGAAATCCCGTTCGCGCACGATCTGTCGAGCCTACGACTGCTCGGCAGCGTCGGCGAACCGATCAATCCCGAGGCCTGGCGCTGGTACCGCGAGGTCATCGGAGGCAACCGCACCCCCATCGTCGACACCTGGTGGCAGACGGAAACCGGCTCGGCGATGATCTCCCCGCTACCCGGTGTCACCGACACCAAGCCCGGTTCGGCGATGCGTGCCTTGCCCGGTATCTCGGCGAAAATCGTGGACGACGACGGGAATCGGCTGGAGCCCGCGAGCGGCGACGAGCCGGTCACCGGTTATCTGGTGCTCGATCAGCCGTGGCCGTCCATGCTGCGCGGCATCTGGGGCGACCCGGAGCGGTTCAAGGAGACCTACTGGTCCCGCTACGCCGAGAAGGGCTGGTACTTCGCCGGGGACGGCGCACGCTACGACGGCGATGGCGCCATCTGGGTGCTGGGCCGCATCGACGACGTCATGAACATCTCCGGTCATCGGATCTCTACCGCCGAGGTGGAATCGGCACTGGTCGGGCACGACGGTGTCGCCGAGGCCGCCGTCGTAGGAGCCTCCGATGACACGACCGGTCAGGCCATCGTGGCGTTCGTGATCCTGAAGGCCAGCCATACCGTCGAGGGCGACGAGCTTGTCTCACACCTGAAAGCCCAAGTTTCCAAGGAGATTTCACCCATCGCCAAGCCACGCGAGATTCACGTGGTGCCCGAACTGCCCAAGACCCGCAGCGGCAAGATCATGCGCAGGCTACTGCGCGATGTGGCCGAGGGACGCGAGCTGGGCGACACCTCGACACTGGTAGACCCCAGCGTGTTCGAGGCGATCAGGGCCAGCAAGTAGCTAGCCGACCGGGGTGAAACCCACTCCGGCGGTTCGGTTCTTGGCGTTGATATCGGCCAACACGGTGTTGATCGAGTACGTGGTGGTCGGCGTGTGCAGCGGGATGTATTTGACGATGCACACCGGCAGCTTGGTGGCGGCACCGTGAATCATTCCGACCAGTTGTCCGTTCACGGTGACCGGCGCACCCGAGTCCCCGGGCTGTCCGCAGACCTGGTTGATGAAGGTGCCGGGTTCGGCCCCGGCGCCGAAGGTCACACCGCATGAGTTGCCGGTGGTGCGCCCCAGCTTGCACGCGATGTCACCCGGCTGGGGGTCTGGTCCGATTCCGGTGATGGTGAATCCCTTGTAGGTGTTCACCGGCTGCACCTTCTCCGGGTCGAACTGGATGGTCGCGTAGTCGTACTGCTCGTTGCCGTTGACGAACTTGCCGAGCACGCCCTTCTTGGGAAAGTCCTCCGAGGCCACCTGCGAACCTGCGCCGCCGCAGTGCGCCGAGGTGAATCCCACCAAGTTGCCCTTGTTGTCGTGGCCGATCGTCGTCAGCGTGCACAGGGTGTCGCCGTTGATGATCAGGCCGGCGCCCCCGCCCATGGGCACCTTGTCATCGGCGCCCGCGGCGGGAGCCGCGGCGGCCGGAATCACGCCCGCGACGAGGCCAAACAGCACCATCAGGACCGGCAAGACGTACCGCATACGCCGCCCGGGTGACCTCATGTCATGCAGCCTTTCTCATTCCGGCCGCATCTCATCCCCCGTCGGCCACGCCTGCCGTCATTCTAATCAAGATTCACACTGGTCACTTCTGTCACAGTGCTATCGATTGGGTAACAACGCCCCCAGGCCAGACGCGCCGCGCCCCCGGCGCCACCGACGTGGCAACATAGGCCGGACGACATCACACCGGACCCGCGAGGGACACGGAGGGAGCACAGTGAGCAGCCCTGGAAGCCGCAACTACCGCACAGACAGCAATGGTGTTCCGATCACCGTCGCCGCCATCCCACTGTCCGATCCGAATGCGACCGGCACCGGCGAACCCACCATTGGCAATCTGGTCCGTGATGCAACCACTCAGGTTTCCGCCCTGGTGCGTGCCGAGGTGGAGCTCGCCCGCGCCGAGGTCATCCGGGACGTCAAGAAGGGCGTCGCGGGCAGCATCTTCTTCATCGCGGCCCTGGTGGTCCTGTTCTACTCGACGTTCTTCTTCTTCTTTTTCGCCGCCGAGGTACTCAAGGTGTGGCTGCCCGCCTGGGCCGCCTACCTGATCATCTTCGCCGCCATGGTGTTCGTCGCGATCCTCGCGGTACTGATCGGCTATTTGCAGGTCAGACGCATCCGCGGGCCCCAGGCAACCATCGAGAGCGTCAAGGAGACACGCACCGTCTTCGCCTCACGTGACGACGAGGCTCCCGCACTGACGAAGTCGACCAAACCGGCCGACCCGTCGGGCTGGTAACCACCTGACGTCGGCTCGGCACCGACACATCCATGCTGTTCGACCAGACGGCCCGTCACCCTGATCCGTCCGTGGTCCGCATCGTCGGGCCGTGGCGCCATTTCGACGTACATGCCAACGGAATTCGCTTTCACGGGGTGGAAGCCGAGACCCCGGACGCCTCGACCGTCGCCGTTACCAGCAGACCGCTGGTATTGCTCCTGCACGGATTCGGCTCGTTCTGGTGGTCCTGGCGGCATCAGCTGCGTGAGCTGACGGACGCCCGGGTGGTGGCCGTCGATCTGCGCGGCTACGGGGGTAGTGACAAACCTCCGCGCGGCTACGACGGTTGGACATTGGCCGGAGACACCGCCGGGCTGATCCGCGCCCTCGGTCACAGCTCGGCGACGCTGGTGGGGCATGCCGAGGGCGGACTGGTCTGCTGGGCCACCGCCAACTTGCATCCACGCCTCGTCGACGCCATCGCGGTAGTCAGCTCGCCGCACCCGATCGCCTTACGCACATCCACATTCCGGGGAACCGGCCAGGGTGGGGCGCTGCTGCCCTCGCTCATGCGTTACCAGATGCCGATCCTGCCCGAGCGCACCCTGACACGTCACCGCGGCGCCGAGCTGGAACGTCTGGTGCGCTCGCGCGCGGGCGAGCAGTGGACCGCCACCGACGATTTCGCCGACACCATCAAGCACCTGCGCACCGCGATCGCCATCCCCGGTGTGGCCCATTGCGCACTGGAGTATCAGCGCTGGGCGGTGCGCAGCCAATTGCGCAGCGAAGGCTGGCGTTTCATGCGCTCGATGAATCGTGAACTGTCCGTCCCCATGCTTCACCTGCGCGGTGAGGCAGACCCCTATGTGCTCGCCGATCCGGTGCACCGGTCGCTGCCGTACGCACCCAACGGACAGTTCGTGGCGCTACGCGGGGTGGGCCACTATGTCCACGAGGAGGACCCGGCCACCGTCAACGAACACCTACGGGGCTTTATTGGGCGCCGGTGACTGCGGACCGCTGACGGGCTGCTCCGGTGACTTGTTGGCCTCGGGCGCGGAAATGCAGCTGCCGGTGGCGACGGGGTCGACAAGGTCGGCCTTGGCGAGCTGATCCTTGACCTGCTTGGCCGTCAGTGCGAATCCGGTGTCGTCATCGTCGATCGCCGCCCCGAACACGACGCCGAGCACGCGACCTTCGGTGTCGATCAGCGGGCCGCCCGAATTGCCCTGCAGCACTGAACCTCGCACGGTGTACACCTCGCGGGTCACCGTGGTGGAGCGGTAGATGTCGGGGCCGTTCAGTTCGATGATCTCGCGCACGCGCGCCGGTGTCGCCTTGTAGTTTCCGCCGCCCGGGTAGCCCAGCACGATGGCGTCGTCACCTGTCTTGGCGGGCTTGGGCGCGAAGACCAGGGGTGCCGCCGGCATGTCCGGAACCGCGAGGATCGAGATGTCGGCGTTCGGGTCGTAGGCCACCACGGTGGCATCGAAGGTCTGCCCCGCCGACTCGACGGTCACGCTGTTGGTGCCGGCCACAACGTGCGCGTTCGACATCACCCGATGCGGGGCGATGACGAATCCGGTTCCCTCCAGCGATTTTTGGCAGCTACGGGCGATGCCCTTGATCTTGACGACGCTCGGCTCGGCGCCGCGCACCACCGGCCCGTCGGCCAGGGCTGTGTCGGGCGCGTCCACCGCGGCGATCGGCGTCTTGCCGAACGGCTGCAACACACTGGGCAACCCGGAGGTGTCCAGCAGCTTCGACAGGTCGTTGGGCACCTTGCGCAACTGGTCCGGGGCGTACTTGTCGACCTGGCTGAGCACCTTCGAATCACGCGCCGCCGCAGAGATATTCGGCTGATTGGAGCTCTGCATCGGGATGGACAGCAGCCACGCGGCGACCAGCACCGCGGCCACCTGCAGCACCACCCCGATCACCGAATCGCCGGCACGCAATGCGCGGTTCCTGATCGCGCCGCGCATGGCTCGGCCCAGCACCACGCCCGCGACCTCGCCGATGACCACCAGCACCAGGATCAACAGCAAGGAGGCGAACAGCTTGGTGCGAGAGCCTTCGATGTTGGCCACCACATGTGGGGCCAACATGATGCCGGCCACCGCTCCCAGGATCACCCCGACGAAGGACATCAGGGAGCCCAAAGCGCCTGAGCGCCATCCGGATACGGCGGCGATGAACGCGACGGCTATGACACCGATATCGAGCCACTGCGACGGATTCAGATTCATACCGACCCTCCCAGGTGCTCGGCCAGCAGCTCATCAAGATCACGAAGGTTACGAGTGTCCCACGGCTGGGCCCAGCCGGACACCTCGAGCATCGCCGAGATGATCTGACCGGTGAAGCCCCACACCAGCATCCCCGGGAGCAAGAAGGCGGGGCCGCTGTAGCGGATGCCAAATGTCTTCTTGGTCACCATGATCCGATTCGCCGGGTTGACGAGGTCGCCGATCTTGACTCGCGATACCTCGGCGGTCTCGCCCGGGTCTACGGCCAGGACGGGACCGGGATCCGGCGAGTACGCGAGCACCGGCGACACGTGGAAACCGGACGGTGGGATGAACAGCGGGTCCATCACCGTCAGCGGTTGCACACGCACCGGGTCGAGTCCCGTCTCCTCCTGGGCCTCACGCAAGGCGGTCCCTACCGGTCCTTCATCGCCCGGGTCGGTGGCACCTCCTGGGAACGAGACCTGGCCGCTGTGCTGCCGCAGGGTCGACGCGCGCACCGTCAAGAGCAGGTCCGCATCGGTCGGGTCGGTGACCGCACCATCGGCGGATACGAGCACAAGTACGGCCGCCGGACGGCCGGACGACGGCAGCTTGCGCGCCCGGAGCACGGCCTTGATTGCCGGGTGCACACCGCGGCCATAGACATCCTTGACACCCGCGGCGTTGTCCACCAGCGGTCGCATCCAGTCGGGGGCAGCGCCGGGCGTCAGCGGTGCCGTCGCCAATCCTCTGCGCGCCAACGGCTCATCGGCAGTCACGACCTAGAACCTCATTCCCAACGCTTGTTCCACCTCGGCCCCGATCTCATCCGCCGAAGTGAACGAACGCGGTAGCACCCGGGCAACGCTACCGTCCGCGCGGATCAAAATGGTGGTGGGCATGACATTCGGCGACTTCAACGCCGCCGCGATCCGACGGGCCCCGTCCTGGATCATCGGCAGCCTGACGTGGAGCTCGGTGAGCTTGGCCAAGCCGGCAGCCTCGTTCTCGTCTTGGTGCACCGTGACCACGGAGAGCCTGTCGCCTGCACGGCGCTGCAATTCGGCCATGGCGGGCAATTCGTCGGCGCAGGGGCCGCACCAGTAGGCCCACAGATTCAGCACCACCTGGCGCCCGGCGAGCACCGGCCCCACCGGCACCCTGACCCCGCTGCATTCCAGGGTTATCCCGGCGAGTTCACCCATGCCCGGGTTGGCACCTGCTGTCGGACAGGGCGGCAGCTGCGCCTGGCGGCGCAGCTCGGCGAGGGCCTCGGGGGTGTCGGCGTCTCGGCGTTCTCGGGCGGCCACGGGTTCCTGCCCCTGTGGCAGGCGCCGCTGCTGATCGTGTTGCTGCGACAACATGACGGCGATCAGCGCGGCGACCAGCACCACCCCCACAATCGTCCATCGCGCCCCGGTATTGAGCCGAGCCACGTCACAACCCGGCCAGAGCCAGCAGGTGCTCGGTCTCGGGCCCCTTCACCAGCGGTGCGGCCAGCTCCGGATCCGTCGGGCCCAGCCCGTAGGACGGACAATCCTTGGCCAGCACACAAACACCGCAGGCGGGCTTGCGCGCATGGCACACACGCCGACCGTGGAAGATCACCCGGTGGCTGAGCAGGGTCCATTCCTTGCGCTCGATGAGATCACCGACGATGTGTTCGACCTTGACCGGATCTTCTTCCTCGGTCCACCGCCAGCGACGCACCAGCCGGCCGAAATGCGTGTCCACAGTGATGCCCGGGATGTCAAAGGCATTGCCCAGGACAACATTTGCTGTCTTGCGTCCGATGCCGGGGAGGGTGATCAAATCCTTGAGCCGCGGCGGCACCTCGCCGCCGTATCGCTCCACCAGTTGGGTGCCCAGGCCGATGATCGAGTTCGTCTTGTTCCGATAGAAGCCGGTGGTGCGAATCATCTCTTCGAGTTCGGCCCGGTTGGCGCCGGCGTAGTCCTCGGCGGTGCGGTACTTGGCGAACAACGCGGGCGTCACCATGTTGACGCGGACATCGGTGCATTGGGCCGACAAGATGGTGGCCACCGCCAATTCGAGCGGATTGGTGAAGTCGAGCTCGCAATAGACATGCGGAAATGCCTGCGCCAGAGTGCGATTCATCCGTCGCGCACGACGGACCAGCACGGGGTGCGTCTCAGGCTTCCAGGACCGGACCAGGTCTGGCGTCTTCGCCGACGATTTCGCTCTGGGCTTAGCGGCAGATCCGGTCGCAGACACAATCCCAGGGTAGCGGGAGGCTGCGGGGGCCCCGCGCACCGATTGCACCCTTGCGCAGGACAAACCGGTTGTTTTTCGTGACCTGGTCGAGATCTTGGCCGTGTTTACTTCAACCCGTGTCGGGCCTATTCGGTTTATTGGTACCCGGACTTCTCATGCTTGCCAGCCTTGGGCTGGGAAAGCTGGAAGCCGGGTTGATGCGGCATACCTTGCAACCCAGCGAGGTCGCCGATTTTCTGGACCAGGCGAGTCCGTCGGATATGAGTCGCCTCGCCCGCGACGGCATGCCGTCGGCCATCGAGGGTTTGCACCAGCGCCAACTGCAACGCATCGAACCGTCCCTGGAGGCGGTTTACCAAGCCACCGCACACGGCTACAGCGAGCCGCGAATCAACGGCTCGTCGGCCAAGCCTCCACGCGCGGCAGGGGGCCCTAGCCTGCGGGAAGAGGGTATTTCTTCCATGCGTTCACGGCATTCGGTAGTGGATTCACTGCGTGCCGGTGGCGCAGCGGTGTAGCTTGGATCACGTTCTTTGGCGACCTGGCCTCTAGACTCATGTCGAGGTGAGCAGGCCAGCGCAAGCATGACTAACAATTTGGGTAAGGGGCAAACGTGGACGAGATCCTGGCCAGGGCCGGAATCTTCCAGGGTGTCGAACCGAGCGCCGTCTCGGCGCTGACCAAGCAGCTACAGCCGGTGGACTTCCCGCGCGGGCACACGGTGTTCGCCGAGGGCGAGCCTGGCGATCGTCTGTACATCATCATCACCGGCAAGGTGAAGATCGGGCGCCGGTCTCCCGACGGCCGTGAGAATCTGCTGACGATCATGGGGCCGTCGGACATGTTCGGCGAGCTGTCGATCTTCGACCCGGGGCCGCGGACGTCCAGCGCCACCACCATCACCGAGGTGCGCGCGGTGTCGATGGACCGGGACGCCTTGCGCGCCTGGATCGCCGATCGTCCGGAGATCGCCGAGCAGCTACTGCGCGTGTTGGCCCGCCGCCTGCGCCGCACCAACAACAATCTCGCGGATTTGATCTTCACCGACGTGCCCGGCCGCGTGGCCAAGCAGCTGCTGCAGCTGGCCCAGCGGTTCGGCACCCAGGAGGGCGGCGCGCTGCGCGTGACGCACGACCTGACGCAGGAAGAGATCGCTCAGCTGGTGGGTGCCTCACGCGAGACCGTGAACAAGGCGCTGGCCGACTTCGCGCATCGTGGCTGGATCCGACTGGAGGGCAAGAGCGTCCTCATCTCGGACTCCGAGCGTCTGGCCCGCCGCGCGCGTTAGTTCTACCGCTCGCCGAGATGACATCTATGCGAGTGGATTGGGCCCAAATCCAGCATGAGTGTCATCTCGACGCGCTGAACGCCACCACGGCGACGCACACCAGCGTCAACACGGCACCGGCCTGCTGGACTCGACTGAGGCGCTCATGGAGCACCACACGGGCGATGAGCACCGTCACCACCGGGTACAGCGAGGACAGCACCGCGGCGACGCCGAGACTTCCGTGCGCGGAGGCGTAGGTGAACAACAGGAGCGCCGAGGTGTCGAGCACCCCGGCGAAGGGCACCACGCCAAATGGCGGACGCAGGTTCTCGCGCAGGCTCTTCCAGCTGAAGGCTCCGAGTACGAGGATCACCGTCACCTCGGTGGCGCGGGAAACCACGACTGCCTCAACGGGGTGATATCGGCCCGCCTCCGCGAGCAGAATCATGCAGACCCCGAACATGACCATGCAGAAGAACGACCACACGAGGACCTGCCGCCCCGGGCGCTGCCCGTCCAGCCCCTCTGAGGCCGAGGCCAGCATGACGCCGGCGAGGGTGCCGGCAAGCCCCAGATAGGTCAGACCCGAGAGCGACTGCCCGATCATGGCACCCCATATCACCGGTACCACCGCACCCACCGCGGCGATGGGTGACACCACGCCCATCGGGCCGATGGCAAGGGCGCGATACAACGCGTAGAGAGCCGTTAAAGCCGCTGGGCCGGAAAGCATTCCCAGCAGCGTGCGGCCGTCGAAGTGGGTGGACGACGTCACCACGGCGACCAGACTCACCACCACCAACCCGACGGGTCGGCTCAGCGCGAGCACCGCCAGCGTCGAGCGCCGCTTGCTCGCATGCCCGCCGATGAAGTCGCTGATGCCCCAGCTCAGTGAGCCCGCGAGGGCTAACGGAATCGAGTTCACCGCTGGCTAGACGGAGCGCAGGTAATCCAGCTGCGCCTGCACCGACCATTCGGCGGCACCCCACAGCGACGGATCGACGTCGGTGTAGACGTGTTCCACCACCTGGCGAGCCGAGGCGTCCTCCCCCAACGCCGCCAGCGCCCCGCGCACCTGGTCGAGGCGCTGCTCGCGGTGTGCCAGGTATTCGGCCGAGACCGCCGAGAGATCGCCCAGCTCCGGGCCGTGACCGGGCAGCACGGTGCGCTTGCCCAGGCCCTCAAGGCGTTTCAGCGACTCCAAGTAGTCGCCGAGGCCGCCGCCGTCCTGGGCGATGACCGTCGTGCCCCGTCCCAGGATGGTGTCCGCGGTCAGCACCGCGTCATCCAGCACGAAGGACACCGAATCATCGCTGTGCCCGGGGGTCGACAGCACCGAGATGGACAGACCCGCGACGTCGATGCACTCACCGTCGGTCAGCGCCACCGAATCGCCGCGCAGCCAGACCGGGTCCGCGGCGCGCACCGGGGCGCCGGTCAGCTCGACCAGCCGGTCGACGCCGCCGGTGTGGTCGAAATGGCGATGGCTCACCAACACCAATGCCACCTTGCCGATCTTCGCGAGCTCCTCGACGTGCACGTCGGGGTCACCGGTGGCGACGCCCGGACCGGGGTCGACGATGACGATCTCGTCGCTACCCGGCGCGCGCAATACCCAGGTGTTGGTGCCTTCGAGCGTCATCATCCCCGGGTTGTTGGCCAGCAGTACCGAGGCCGTCTCGGTCACTGGCCGCAGCTGCCCGTAGGCGGGATAGGTCACTCTCCGCGCACTTCCTCTCGAACTTCTACCAAGATCTCGACTTCCACCGGGGCATTGATCGGCAGCTCGGCAACACCCACTGCCGAGCGCGCATGTACCCCGGCGTCTCCGAAGACCTCACCCAACAGTTCCGAGGCGCCGTTCACCACGCCGGGCTGGCCGGTGAATCCCGGTGCCGACGCGACGAATCCGACGACCTTGACCACCTTGACGACGTTGTCGATGCCGACGAGTGCGTCCACTGCCGCCACCGCATTGAGCGCGCAGATGCGGGCCAGCGCCTTGGCATCTTCCGGAGACACGTCGGCACCAACCTTGCCCGCGGTGACCAGGTCTCCGCCCACGATGGGCAGCTGCCCGGAGGTGTAGACGTGGCTGCCGCTGCGGACCGCGGGCTGGTACGCGGCCAGGGGTGCGGCAACGGCGGGCAGTTCGATTCCCAGCTCGGCCAGCCGGGCGCTGTGCGAGCTCACTTCGACCTCTTCAGGTACGCGACATGCTGTTCACCGGTGGGCCCCGGCAGCACGCTCACCAGCTCCCAGCCGTCACTTCCCCATTGGTCCAGGATCTGCTTGGTGGCGTGTGTCAACAGCGGGACGGTCGCGTACTCCCACGCGGTGCGTTCGGTCATATCTGAACCCTAGGACAAGCACAGACGTTGTGTCGTCGGGTCCGATGGCGGACAGTTAGCATGCGTGCGTGGTCAACACTTCCCCTGACAACGACGCAGGGACTCCAGCCAACGCCTGGCCCGCCCGAGTCGCGAGTGCACGACTGCACTTCGTGACCGGCAAGGGTGGGACCGGAAAGTCCACCATCGCCGCGGCGTTGGCCCTCGCGCTGGCCGCGGGCGGCCGCAAGGTGCTGCTGGTCGAGGTCGAAAACCGGCAGGGCATCGCCCAGCTTTTCGACGTCCCACCGCTGGCCCCCAAGGAGCTCAAGATCGCCACCGCCGAGGGCGGCGGAGTGGTGAACGCACTCGCCATCGAGATCGAAACGGCGTTCATGGAATACCTCGAGATGTTCTACAACCTCGGGCTGGCGGGGCGTGCCATGAAGCGGATCGGCGCGATCGAATTCGCCACCACGATCGCGCCCGGAATCCGGGACGTCATCCTCACCGGAAAGATCAAGGAGTGCATCGTCCGCACCGACAAGTCCGGACGGCACGTGTATGACGCGGTGGTGGTCGACGCCCCGCCCACCGGGCGGATCGCCCGCTTCCTGGATGTGACCTCGGCACTGTCCGACGTCGCCAAGGGCGGACCCATCCACTCACAGTCCGAGGGAGTGCGCAGGCTGCTGCACTCGGACCAGACGGCCATCCACCTGGTGACCCTGCTTGAGGCGCTGCCCATGCAGGAGACCGCCGAGGCCATCGCCGAACTGAGCGAGATGGGCCTGCCGGTGGGCAGCGTCATCGTCAACCGGACCGTGGAGCAGCATCTTTCCGCCGACGACCTGGCCAAGGCCGCCGAGGGAGTGGTGGACGCCGACGCGGTGCGGACGGCGTTGAGCGAGAACAACGTAACCCTCTCCGACGCCGACTTCGCCGGTCTACTCACCGAGACCATCGAACACGCCACCCGGATGCAGGCGCGCGCCGAGAGTGAGGATCTGCTCGGTGAGTTGCAGGTCCCGCGACTGGAATTGCCCACCCTGGCCGACGGTGTCGACCTGGGCAGCCTGTACGAGTTGGCCGAGAGCCTGGCAGAACAGGGAGTCCGATGAGCAACACACCAGCCGTCTTGGACATGGCGGCTCTCCTGGAGGACCGTAAGAATCGCGTCATCGTCTGCTGCGGCGCAGGCGGCGTCGGCAAGACCACCACCGCGGCGTCGGTGGCGCTGCGCGCGGCGGAGTACGGCCGCACCGTCGTGGTGCTGACCATCGACCCCGCGCGCCGGCTGGCGCAGTCGCTGGGCATCGAGGCGTTGGGCAACGTGCCGCAGCAGGTACAGGTGGACGGACTCAAGGGCGAGCTGTTCGCCATGATGCTGGATATGCGCCGCACCTTCGACGAGCTGGTGATCCAGCACGCGGGAACCGAACGCGCACAGGCGATTCTGGACAACAAGTTCTATCAGACGGTCGCCACCTCCATGTCGGGCACGCAGGAGTACATGGCCATGGAGAAGCTGGGACAGCTCCTCCATGAAGACAAGTGGGACCTGATCGTGGTGGACACACCCCCTTCCCGCAACGCGCTGGACTTCCTGGACGCGCCAAAGCGGTTGGGCAGCTTCATGGATGGACGCCTGTGGAAGATGCTGCTGGGCTCCAGCCGGGGTCTGGGGCGCATCGTCACCGGCGCGGTCGGGCTGGCGATGAAGGCGCTGTCGACGGTGCTCGGCTCGCAGTTGCTTTCCGATGCTTCGATGTTCGTGCAGTCCCTGGACTCCACGTTCGGCGGTTTCCGCGAGAAGGCAGACCGCACCTATGAACTGCTGCGCAGGCGCAGCACCCAGTTCGTCGTGGTGTCGGCCGCCGAGCCCGATGCCCTGCGCGAGGCCACGTTCTTTGTCGAGCGGTTGACCCAGGAGGGCATGCCGCTGGCCGGACTCATCCTCAACCGGACCCATCCCACGCTGTCGAGCCTGACCGTGGAGCGTGCCGTCGACGTCGCCGACAATCTGGAGGAATCGGGCGAGTACAGCCTGCCCGGAGCGGTGCTGCGGATTCACGCGGAGCGTGCGGCGACTGCCAAGCGCGAGATCCGGCTGTTGTCACGATTCACCAGCGCCAATCCGACGGTCCCGATCGTCGGGGTGCCGTCGCTTCCGTTCGACGTCTCCGACGTGGACGCGCTGCGCGCCATCGCCGATCAGATCACCGGCGTCGCGTCTTAGCCCAGATACACGTCGAGTGTCGACTTCTCGGGTAGAAGTTCGAGAGAACTCCCCGACAAGTCGACACTCGACGAAAAGGAACTAGACCGCGCTCTTGTGCTTGCGCTGCGCGGCGAAGAAGTCCGCCCAGGACTCCACCTCGGGGTGAGCCTTGAGCATTGCGCGGCGCTGCCGCTCGGTCAGTCCGCCCCAGACACCGAACTCCACCCGGTTGTCCAGCGCGTCGGCACCGCATTCCATCATCACCGGGCAGTGCCGGCAGATGACCGCGGCCTTACGCTGCGCCGCTCCGCGAACGAACAGTTCATCGGGGTCGCCTTGTCTGCATCTGGCCTGGGAAACCCATGCAATGCGCGCTTCTCCACCATCGATCGATCCCGCTGTATGCAATGCACTCGTGGCTGGCCGTGAAGCTGACACTGGCTATCCCTTCTGTCACACGTGGCCCCGGTGAGAGGCGTGGGCCACAGTCCGCTCAGTGTGTAACTTGAATCACACCGTGAGATCAAGTTAGTGGTCAGGGGTCTCCAGCGCAACATCTAGTCCGAATTTTTTGGGACGGTTGTGCCGACAACGTCTTTTCATCGCCCCGCGGCGGCCTCGCGTTACCAATCACAGACCCCGCAGACACCTGTGAGCACGCCACGTACCCTGTGCCTATGCCAGAACGGCTGTCCCCCCAGATACCCCCCTCCGTGACTCTCGCGAAGCTCGGGGGCTGCGCTCTCATCGCGGCGGTGATCTTGGCCGGACTGATGTTCCCCTTCGCGGGTGGATTCGGGCTGGCATCCAATCGCGCATCCGATGTGGTGGCCAACGGCTCCACTCAGCTGCTCGAGGGCGAGGTGCCCGCGGTCACCACCGTGGAAGACGCCAGGGGCAACAAGATCGCCTACCTGTACACACAGCGACGTTTCGAGGTGCCGGCCGACCAGATCGCCGACACCATGAAGCTCGCCCTGCTGTCCATCGAGGACAAGCGCTTTACCTCGCACAACGGTGTCGACTGGAAGGGCACGTTGGGCGGTTTGGCCGGCTACGCCTCCGGCGACGAGGACACCCGTGGTGGTTCCACCATCGAGCAGCAGTATGTGAAGAACTACCAGCTGCTGGTGGTGGCAAAGACCGACGCGGAGCGCAAGGCCGCCATCGAGACCACTCCCGCGCGCAAGCTGCGCGAGATCCGCATGGCGCTGCGCCTGGACCGCACCTTCACCAAGCAGGAGATCCTGACCCGATACCTGAACCTGGTGTCGTTCGGTAACAACTCCTTCGGTGTGCAGGACGCCGCGCAGACCTACTTCGGTGTCGACGCCAAGGACCTGAACTGGCAGCAGGCGGCGCTGCTGGCGGGCATGGTGCAGTCCACCTCCGGCCTCAATCCCTACGTGAACCCCGAGCGCGCGCTGGCGCGCCGCAACCTGGTGCTCGACACCATGATCGCCAACGCCCCGGAAAAGAAGGGCGAGCTGCTGGCGGCCAAGGCGCAGCCCCTCGGGGTGCTGCCTCAGCCCAACGAGCTGCCGCGCGGCTGCATCGCCGCGGGCGATCGCGCGTTCTTCTGCGATTACGTGCTCGACTACCTGGCCAAGTCCGGCATCAGCAAGGACCAGGTGATGAAGGGCGGATATCTCATCCGCACCACCCTGGATCCCGATGTGCAGAACTCGGTGAAACAGGCGGTCTCCCACGTCGCCGACCCTGGTCTCAACGGTGTCGCCGACGTCATGAGCGTCATCAAGCCGGGACAGACCGCCCACCCCATCATGGCCATGGCCTCCAGTCGCACCTATGGACTGGACGGCGCGGCCAACGAGACCATGCAGCCGCAACCGTTCTCGCTGGTTGGCGACGGCGCCGGATCGATCTTCAAGATTTTCACGGTCGCCGCGGCCATGGATATGGGCATGGGTATCAACACCGTGCTCGACGTGCCGCCCACCTTCTCAGCCAAGGGCCTGGGCAGCAGCGACGGCACCAAGGGCTGTCCCAAAGACAACTGGTGCGTCAAGAACGTCGGCAACTACCGGTCCCCGATGAGCGTCACCGACGCGCTGGCCACCTCGCCGAACACCGCGTTCGCCAAGCTGATTCAGTCGATCGGCGTCTCGAAGGCCGTCGATATGGCCGTCAAGCTGGGCATGCGCTCCTACGCTCAAGCGGGTACCGCCAAGCCCTATGACCCCGAGGGCGACGAAAGCCTGGCGGAGTACATCAAGAAGTACAACCTTGGTTCATTCACCCTGGGACCCATCCAGGTGAATGCCCTCGAACTATCCAATGTGGCAGCCACTCTGGCCTCCGGCGGCAAATGGTGCCCACCCAATCCCATCGACAAGGTCTTCGACCGGCACGGTAAAGAGGTGCCGACGACCACCGAGGCATGCGAGCAGGTGGTGCCGCCGGGCCTGGCCAACACCCTGGCCAATGCCCTGAGTAAGGACGATCAGCCCGGCGGCACTGCCGCGGGTTCGGCGGGATCGGTCGGGTGGAACCTGCCGCTGTCCAGTAAGACGGGAACCACTGAAGCGCATCGGTCTTCGGCATTCCTCGGATTCACCAACAACTTGGCCGGAGCCAGCTACATCTTCGACGATTCGACGGCCCCCGGCGATCTGTGTTCCTTCCCGCTGCGCAAGTGCGGGGACGGAAACCTCTACGGCGGTAACGAGCCGGCCCGGGCCTGGTTCGAGGCGATGAAACCGATCGCCGAGAACTACGGCCCCACGGCCCTGCCGCCCACCGAACCGCGGTATGTGGAGGGCGGCCCGGGTTCCAAGGTGCCCAGCATCAACGGACTGCGCGAACCCGAGGCACGTGACGTTCTCAAAAAGGCCGGATTCCGGGTCGCCGATCAAGCCAGCACGGTGAACAGCACGGCACCGTTCAACGAGGTCGTCGGCACCAGCCCGTCCGGAACCACCATCCCCGGGTCCATCGTCACCATCCTGCTCAGTAACGGCATCCCGCCGGCCCCACCGCCCATCGTCATTCCGGGCCTGCCGCCTGTTGGCGGCGGTGAAATGACCACCACCATCGTGAATATCCCCGGCCTGCCGCCGATCACGGTGCCGGTGCTGGCCCCGCCCCCGTGATCTAGCTCGCGGTCTTCGCGCTGGGCTCCTCCGTGAGGAGAAATTCGCCACGTTTTGCGCTGGTGATCAGGGGTCGCTCAGCTTTCGGAGTTACTCTCGGATGATGAGCACGTCTTCCGCGTCACTGAACACGGTTATCAAGCGGGCGGCCGCGTACTCAGCAGGTTCGGCCGCGCTTGGCATCGGATACGCGTCGATCATCGAACGCAACGCGTTCACGGTCCGCGAGGCAACGATGGATGTACTCGATCCCGGCGCTTCCCCGCTGCGGGTGCTGCACATCAGCGATATCCACATGCGGCCCGGGCAGCGTCTCAAGCAGGCCTGGCTGCGTGAGCTGGCCCAGTGGCAGCCTGATCTGGTGGTCAACACCGGCGACAACCTGGCCCACCCCAAGGCGGTGTCCTCGGTGGTGCAGGCGCTCGGCGATTTGCTTTCAGTGCCAGGGCTTTTCGTCTTCGGAAGCAACGACTACTTCGGTCCGCGGCTCAAGAATCCGGCCAAGTACCTGTACAAGAGCGACGAGCGCAAGCACGGCGAACCCCTGCCCTGGCAGGATTTGCGCGCCGCGTTCACCGAGCGTGGTTGGCACGACATGACCCACACCCGCCACGAGCTTGAGGTGGCCGGGGTGCGGATCGCGGCCGCGGGCGTCGACGACCCGCATCTGCACCGGGATCGCTACGACACCATCGCCGGCATGCCCAACCCGCTGGCGACACTGCGGCTGGGGCTCACCCACTCACCCGAGCCGCGGGTGCTGGACCGCTTCGCCGAGGACGGCTACCAGCTGGTGATGGCCGGTCACACCCACGGTGGGCAGCTGTGCTTGCCGTTCTATGGAGCGATCGTCACCAACTGCGAGCTGGATCGTTCCCGGGTGAAGGGTCCGTCGCGGTGGGGTTCGCACATGCAGTTGCACGTGTCGGCGGGTATCGGGACCTCTCCGTTCGCCCCGATGCGCTTCTTCTGCCGTCCGGAGGCGACGCTGCTGACCCTGGTGCCGGCCCGCGTCGGCGACCAGGGGTCCGACGCCAAGTCCGGCGACCGGTCGCCCAGCGCCACCGTGCAGTGACGTGAGCCGCGCGTGGGCCGATAACGCGGTCCGGCTGATCGAGGCCGATGCCCGTCGCAGCGCCGACACCCATCTGCTGCGCTACCCGCTGCCTGCGGCCTGGGCCGACAGCGTGGACGTACAGCTGTATCTCAAGGACGAGTCCACGCACATCACCGGAAGCCTCAAACATCGTTTAGCGCGTTCGCTTTTCCTGTACGCGCTGTGCAACGGGTTCATCGGCGAGAACACCACGATCGTGGAGGCATCCTCCGGCTCGACCGCGGTCTCCGAGGCCTACTTCGCGCAGTTGCTGGGATTGCCGTTCATCGCGGTGATGACGGCGTCGACGAGCCCCAGCAAGATCGCTCTGATCGAATCACAGGGTGGCCGTTGCCATTTCGTCGATGAGGCACAGCAGGTGTATGCCGAGGCGCAGCGGCTTGCCGACGAGACCGGCGGGCATTACCTGGACCAGTTCACCAACGCCGAACGGGCGACCGACTGGCGCGGCAACAACAACATCGCAGAGTCGATCTTCACCCAGATGCAGCACGAAAAACATCCGCTACCAACGTGGATCGTGGTCGGGGCGGGCACCGGCGGCACCAGCGCGACCATCGGCCGCTATATCCGGTATCGGCGCTATCCCACCCAACTGTGCGTGGTCGATCCCGAGAATTCGGCCTTCTACCCCTCATATCTTGAGAGACGCGATGTGGTGACCGGGGTTTCGTCGCGCATCGAGGGCATCGGACGGCCCCGCGTGGAGCCGTCGTTCCTGCCGACCGTGGTGGACCGCATGGAGCAGATACCCGATACGACCTCGGTGGCGCTCACGCGGCACGCCAGCGCGGTGCTGGGACGCCGGGTCGGTGCGTCGACGGGAACCAATCTGGGCGGCGCGTTCCGGCTGATCTCCGAGATGGTCTCCACCGGTGTGGGCGGCTCGGTGGTGACGCTGCTGGCCGATAGTGGTGAGCGGTACTCCGACACCTACTTCGACGACCAATGGGTCGCCGAACAGGGCTTCGACCTGTCGGGTCCTTCGGTACGCCTGGCCGAGTTCGAGGACACCGGTCTCTGGGTCTGAACCCCCAGGTTCGGCGACACGTCATGCCGGTCAGAGGCCTGCCGATCAACGCATTCGCGACCGACGGCCCCGATGCGATACCCTTGCGTGGCTTCAAAGCGGGGTGTGGCGCAGCTTGGTAGCGCGCTTCGTTCGGGACGAAGAGGTCGTGGGTTCGAATCCCGCCACCCCGACTGAGCTGAGAGGTGAGTGAGCTTGCTCGTTCACTTGAGGCGAGGGAGAGGGTAGGAGGCGCACAGCGCCGAATACCCCGCCGCTAGAAGTAAGGCCCTGACCAGGGATAACCAGGTCGGGGCCTTTTTCGTCCGTATGGCGGACCGGCTCACACTCCCGGCGCCGTGACATGGTGGATGCATGGCCGTCTCCGAACTCGCGTCGAACCCTGTCGCCCTCGCGGCCATTGCCATCGCTTTGCTTCTGTTCTGGAAGCTGCGCAAGGCCGTCATGCTGATCGGCCTGCTCGCAGCGGTGGTGCTGCTGGTCGCCATGTACCGGTAACGGCTAAGCGGAAGCACACGACATTTCTTTCGGTAAGGTTTGTCAAAACCCGACGAATGGGAGCTCTACATGAAGAATCGCCTTGTGGGCGCCGGTGTGATCGCACTGGCCGCTGCATTCAGCGGGTCGGCACTGGCCGCCGCCGCACCTGCCGACGACCAGCAGATCCGGCAGATCATCTCGGGCGAGGCTTCGGCCATCAAGTCGCTCGACAACGCCACGCTCTCGACATTCTTCTGCGACAAGTACCGCGGCACGATTGCCTCGAAGTCCGCAGACGACCAGATCCCCCCGATCGGTCAGGTCGCCGGGTACGGCCCGGGAATGATCAACGCCGTCGCTTCCGCGGCCGGGGTTTCCGCTCCCACCACTCAGGCGCTGACCACCGCGATCCAGAACAATGACGAAAAGGCCTACCGTTCGTCGTTCCGCGCAGCAGCCAAGGAGGTGCTGTCCGGCGTCACCTACGACGTCCACGACATCAACGTCACCGGCTCCACGGCGACCGCCGGGGTAACCGCGCAGGGCCACGACGTGACCGCCAATCAGCAGCGCGAATTCGTGCAGGAGAACGGCAAGTGGAAGGACTGCACCGACCCCGAGAAGCGTGCCGAGACCTCGGGCAACCCTCTGCTCACATCTTTGATGGGCTAACGCGCCAGTAACTCTCAACAGATCAGGCCGCCCGCGTCCTTTCCGGACCAGGCGGCCTGATTCTTTGCCGCTAGGTCGGCTGCGCCATAACCGATTACCGCCAACAAGATAGAACCGATGCCTGACTTCTCTCCCATCATCACCGATTTCTGGCACACCTACCTCGGTCGCGGCACCGTCCTACAAAGCGCCGATGACTTCCAACTCGCGGTCTGTCCCGACCTCGACGAGGACAGCCGACTGATGGTGCTCCGCACCGTCTCCGGCACGACCAGCGTCGCGCTCGTCCCGGATCTCGTCGAGCGCGTGGGAATCGAAGGTGCCCAGGCTGTTTCGGAGTCTGCCTTCAGGGCACACCTCGACAACGCGGGCATGTCGATGCACGGCGCAGACAATCTGTTCTACTTCAGCGACGATGCTCGTGCCGCACTTGTCGCCGAGACTCCGACCGGAGACATCCGCCGGCTGACGGCAGACGATCACGCCATCTTCGCGGCCTTCGAATCGGCTGCGTCAGAACAGGATTTGGACAACGCCCAGGTGGAACTGGATCACTGGGCGGTGTTCGGCTCCTTCGACAACGGCCGGCTGGTCGCCGTCTCCAGCATCTACCAGTGGGAGAACGCGGCAATCATGGATCTCGGGGTACTGACGCTGCCGATCTTCCGGGGCAAGGGGCATGCCCGTCGACTGGTGCGCACCGTGTTCCGCCATGCCTGCGCGCAGGGCTACGAACCGCAGTACCGATGCCAAGTGACCAACGCGGCGTCCAGCGCGCTGGCTCAGGCCGCGGGGCTCACCCTGTTCGGCACCTTGGACGTGATCGCCGACTAGACCGGTCGGGTGCTACCGCGCGGTCACCGGCATGTCGATCGTCTCGGACTTGCCGTCGCGACCGGTGATCACCAGCTTGGTGAACTGCCACCACCCGCTGTCATCCGGCAGCGACTGCGAAGCGTTGAACTCCAGCGTCACGTCGCGGCGGGTGGTGCCGCCCGTCGCGCAGTCGGGCACACAGTCCTTGGTCGCGCGGACTGCCTTCCCGCTGGCCCGCTGCTGCGTCCAGCTGTCCCAGGTGATGTCCACCAGCATGTCGCCGGCATCGGCGGGAGTCAGCACGATCTCGGTGGGCTTGTCCTCCGGCTGTTGGGTGACCGGGTTCCAGTAGACGCCGCCGGGCGGCACCACCTTGTGCGAAGGCTCGGGCAGCGCCGACGGTGTCCGTACGGGCGTCTGCTCCGTGGGTGTCGAGCCGCAACTCGCAAAAACGAACGCCGACAAGGCAATACCAGCCAACACTGCAATTCGCGTCATTCCGGCACGCTACCAGCGACCTCCAGTCTCAGAGCCGACGAGTCAGTCGGGTGCCGATGAGCGGGGCGATCTTGTCGGCCATATAGGCATGCCCGGCGTCGTTGGGGTGCACGCCGTCCGAGCCGATCAGGTCGGGGCGCCCGACGAACCAGCGCTCGGCCAGCGGATCCACCCAGGACGCTCCCACGGCGCGCGCCTGGGTGTAGAGGATGTCGCGCAGCTGGCTGACGACCTCCGGAACGTCGGCCGTCGGCCAGGGCGGCCCGATGACCAGCAGCTTGGCCGCCGGAGCCATGCGCCGGGCCGACTCGAGTGTGCTGCGCGTCGCCTCGGCGTACGCGTCGGGGTCGACACCCTGGTCGTTGCGCGAGCCGAAGAACACCACCAACTCGTCGTCGGGATGCACCACCCGGCCAGTGAGGTCGGCGAAGACGCTGCCGTGGTCGCCACGCACCCCATATCCCGCGCGGCCCTCGGCCGCCACGTCGGCGCTGACCCGCACGCCCTCACGGTTCAAGATGCGCCAGGCCAGCGAGGTCCATGACCTGGCGCCCAGCCCACCTTCCTTGGTGCCGGTGGTGTACGAATCGCTGACGACCGCGACGTGGTTCAGACCCGACCCGGAGTAGGCCAGCCGGTATGGCCGCACCGGCTGCGGGTGCTCGGCAGCCACACCAAAGAGAAACGCAAACGCGACGACGAACGCGGCCAGACGGACCACTGCTACCTCCACTGTCCCCAGCATTTTACGGGCACTCAAACCCGGCTGTGGCACAGCGTTATTCGTTTGAAACTAACGAGCCGTTACACCTGCGGAACTTGCGGCGACCGGTTCCCGTTCAGGCTCGGTCAGGTTCTCGGGCACGCGATGTCTATGCCCGTTGTGCTCGGCATGGTGGTCGGTGATCGCGGGCTTGGTGACGCCGATCATCCGGCGCATCCACCGGCGCCCGGGTTCCTCGACCCAGTGGTACAGCGCCATGGACAACACCACGGCCAGCACCAGCAGTCCGAGCACGATCCAGCCGCCGCCGGGGTCCAGTAACGAGAGTTCGAATTGCTTGGTGGCCCACGTCCAGGAGACGTGCACCAGCTCGTGGACCATGTACAGCCCGAAGGAGATCTGTCCGCCGTAGACCATGATGCGCGTGGACAGCAGGGTCGGCAGCGGGCCGATGCCGACCGCCAGCGCCATCACCAGCGGCACGAACAGCACGTCCACCACGCCACTGCTATCGACGACCCCGGAGATCGGGTGTGCGTCCAGGAAGTACAACGCGCCCACGATCGCCGCCACGATCAGCAGCGCCGCGTAGCCGGCGATGTGGCGGGAACGGTGCGACAGCTTCAACCGGCTCACCGCCGCGCAGGCGAGCGCACCGGCGGTGAACTGCATGACGATGCGCGGCAGCCAGCTCCACGGGGTGTAGAACTGCCCGGTCAGCAGCAGCAGCATCACCGGCGGCAGCGAGGCCACCACGGCCAGCACCATCAGGCTGCGGGCGCGGGTGGCGTGCGCCATCCGGAAAATGACCAGGACCAGGCCGCCGAAGAGCAGGTAAGCCAGCCATTCGGCGCTGATCGACCAGGCCGGACCGTTCCAGCTGGACAGGTCGAAGTACGGACGGAACCACAGCTGCACCATGAACAGCTGGCGCACGTAGTTGGTGGCATCAAAGGTGTCGATGCGTTCGGGCACATGCCCGACGTGCATCGTGAAGATGACCCACAGCGCGGCCAGATGCATGGTGACCAGGTAGACCGGCCACACCCGGGCCAGCCGCAGCCACAGGAAGTGCAGGGTCTCGCGGGTGGACCAGCGGTGGCCCATCCTGTCGAGGTAATTCCACGTCAGCACGAATCCGCTGAGGATGAAGAAGAGGTCAACGCCCTGTGCCCCGCAGTTGAGGATCGGGTTCAGTGCGGAGCGGAATCCGGGGATCGCTTGCTCCAGCAGAGGGCGGAAGTGGAAGAGGACCACCCAGAACGCGGCGATGATCCGAAGTCCCGTTAAGGCCTTGATCTCTCCGCCGCGCACAACTCTCTCCGTCAAGCTCGCTACCAGCTCTTTCGCGCTTCATTGCGATCAACCGGTCGAGCACGCCTCCCCGCGACCCAATTCCGGCGTTCTTCGGAGACTAACAGCGCACGCTGCCAAAGCCTGCATCTCGGAGCTGCCGGGAAGGCGCGTGGGGCCTTGTCAGCCGGTCACTATCACCCCACCTGGGCCGCCCCATCCGGCACACTGGCAGGGAACGCCATGACCGAAGCCGCGCTAGGACAGATACACAGATGACGCAACCGCAGTACCCCCACGGCCAGTTCCAGCAGACTCAGCCGCAGCAGTTCTCCGGATATCCCCAGCCCAGCCCGTACGGCACCCCTGCTGGCGGCTACGCGCCCGCCCCGAAGCCACCCCGGCCGCCCCTGTCCCCACAGCAGAAGGCGCTGGCCATCGTCGGCGGCTCCCTGGGCCTGTTCCTCATCGCCCTACTGGTCCTGGGCTTGACCACCACCAACTCCAGCACCCAGAGCACCCGGACGTCTGCCGGCGACCAGATCGTCGAATCGCCCCACTCCTCCGGTTCCACCGACGAGCAGGACGTCAAGGCCATCAAACAGACCATCTCCGGCATGGCCGAGGCCGCCAAGGCCAACGACTTCAAGAAGATGCTCACCTTCTTCTGCGCCAAATACCGCGAGGCGTTCAAGGACATCGCCGGCAGCGGCCAGGCCCCCGACCTCAACTCCCTGACCAAGGCCGATAACGGCCCGTCGAAGATCACCGGCCTCGACATCAACGGCGACACCGCCGTAATCCACATCACCGACGCCAAGGGCAAGCACGACATCGAGTTCAAGAAGGAGACCGGCGGCTGGAAGTTCTGCCCGGCGGCCTAGCAGCCCCACTAATCCGCGAGTGGATTCCACCGTGGCCGTTGGATATTCGCCGAACCCTCGGCATCCACCGCCGCGGATCGACCGACCCGACCTACCGGGTGTCCCCTGGCGGATCCATTATCCGCGGCTCGTACACGCCCGATGGCCCTGGGGTGCTGACGATCTCGCGCGAAGACAAGACGGTCGTCGGCCGCGCGTACGGCGACGGCGGCGAATGGCTGCTTGACCGCCTACCCCGCCTGCTTGGCGCCGACGATGAACCCGAGGCACTGACACCCCGACACGACGCGGTCACCGCGTTGGTCCAGGGCGCCAAGGGCGTGCGTCTCGGGGCGACCGACCGTGTCTGGGAAGCCCTTGTCCCGGCCGTGCTGGAACAGAAGGTGCCCGGCGCGGAAGCCTGGCGTGCCTGGCGGTATCTCATCACCCGGGTAGGTATCGAGCTTGGCGGCGCCAAGGTGCCTCCGCCTCAACGGGAATGGCTCGACATACCGTCCTGGGAATGGCACAAGTCCGGCGCCGAACCGGTACGCATGCGCACCATCCGCGCGGCCGCCAACATCGACGTGGAAACCAAACCCGAGCATCTGACCGCCATTCACGGCATCGGGCCGTGGACCGAAGCCGAGATCCGAATACGCGCCCTCGGTGATCCCGACGCCGTCCCTGTCGGCGACTACCACATCGCCGGTCAGGTCGGCTTCACACTCACCGGCCACAAAACCGACGACGCCGGCATGCTCGAGCTTCTGGAACCCTATGCCGGGCAACGCTATCGAGTCATCCGGCTCATCGAGCTCTTCGCCCCGAAACCCGCCCGGCGCGGATCGCGGATGCCGGTGCGCGACTACCGCAACTTCTGATATTCCACAAGGGATTCGCCTAACTTTGTGGATGCAGTCGCGGTTGTGGATAACCTCGATCAGCTGTCGGTCTTCATTCATAACCTTCAGACATGTACTCGATCGACGATCTACTGATGACGGCCGCCGCTGTCGTCGAATCGTCGTTCGATGACCTCAACATCCCCGAGTTACTCTCGGCGCTAAGACAACTGGAAATCGCACAGCGCAAGATCACAGCAGCTTCGCACTCGCTACTGGCGCGGCTGGTCGAACGCGGATCACCCGTCGCGCTGGGCGGAACGTCATTCGCCGACGTCTTGGCACGGCATGTATCGATAAGCACTGCGACCGCCCGTCGTCGCCTGGCAGATGCTGCGCACCTCGGTCCCCGGCGCGCATTCACGGGCGAGCCTCTGCCCCCTCTACTTCCGCACACTGCGCGCGCATTGCATGAAGGCCGTCTCGGTGACGAACACATACGGGTCATTCGCAGATTCTTCGACGGACTACCCGCGACGGTCGACACCAACACCCGTGAGGCCGCCGAGGAGCAGCTGGCATCGATGGGAACTGAGTTCGGCCCGGAACAACTCCGTGCTGGCGCCAATCGGATCGCGGCTCTGATCAATCCCGACGGTCAGTTCTCCGACATCGATCGCGCCCGCAGGCGTTACCTATCGATCGGACGCCCGGGCACCGACGGGATGAGCCCGATCAGCGGTCTTCTAGATCCAGAGACCCGGGCCTACCTGGACGCGGTAATGAGCAAGCTGGCGGCGCCGGGCATGTGCGATCCCCGCGACGAATCCCCCATTACAGAAGGCGAACCCGACTCGGTGGCCGCCGAAAGAGACGCACGTACGGCGGCCCAGCGTAACCACGACGCACTGCGTGCGTGCCTACGCGGCACCCTGGCCTCCGGCACGCTGGGCTCACACCACGGACTGCCCGTCACGGTGGTGGTCTCGACGACGCTAAGCGAGCTGCAGCGCGCTTCTGGCCATGCGGTCTCGGGCAGCGGCAACCTGGTGCCCATCCCCGACCTGATCCGGATGGCCGCCCATGCCTTGCATTACCTCGCAATATTTGACGACGACGGCCGTCCCCTCCATCTGGGAAGATCCAAAAGGATCGCCACTGCCGATCAACGAATCGTCTTACATGCCAGGGATCGCGGTTGCACCGCGCCCGGGTGTACGGTGCCCGGCTACCTCTGCCAGGTGCATCACGTCGACGACTGGTGCGACGACGGACCCACCAACATCGACAATCTGACCTTCGCCTGCGGTCCGCATCACCGATTACTCCAACAGGGCTGGAGCACCAGAAAACGCCGAAGCGACGGGTTCACCGAGTGGATTCCGCCGCCGCACCTCGACACGGGCCAGTCCCGCACCAACGACTACCACCGCCCCGAACGGTTCACCCCGGGCTTCTAGCCCGCCAGATGTGCCGAAAGCAACCACGCCGCAACGGACGCCCGGCCATCGGGCTCGACCTGATGCCGCGCGAAGCCGCGTGCGACACCTGATTCAAATCCGTTGAAGTTCGCATAGATCTTCGCCGGACGAATCTCGTCGATGGCCCAGTATTTCGAAACCACATCCCGCAGTTCGTTTTCGGTGACGGCGTTGATCGGTGATTCATCCGGGAACGCGGCGCGATCGAACACCAAGACGTAGTAGCGCGCACCGGGCGCGGCGGCGCGGACGATGGAACGTTGATAACCCTCGCGCAGTTCGACGGGCATCGAGTGAAACAGTGTCGAATCGATGATGGTGTCGAAGCGCCCGTCGTATCCGGTGAACGCCGAGATGTCCGCGACCGCGAAGCTGGCATTCGTCAGCCCCCGTTCGGCCGCATAGCCTTTCGCCAATTCGATGGCCTTGGGCGCGGAGTCCAGCCCGACGGTGACGTGCCCCACCTCGGCGAGGTAGAGCGAGGTCGCGGCCTCACCGCAGCCCGCGTCGAGCACCTCTCCACGCACCTTGCCCTCGGCGATCAGTGTCGCGATCTCGGGCTGCGGCTCACCGATGCTCCACGGCGGCCGGGCACCCAAACCGTCGGGACGCTCGCCGCGATATGCGGCCTCAAACATCAGATCGGATTCCTCGCTGGCAGTCTTCTCAGTCATGACTCCATAATGTCAATTCGCCTGACATATGTCAAGGGAACTGACATGGAAATGAGGAGGCAATTGCCAGGAACGCTCCCAACCGCCAAAATGGTAAAATGAGCAACGACGAGGGGGGCGTCAATCCCGCTCCGCTACCCCCAGGACCGCCGCCGGCCTACCCCCCTCCTGCCCCTGGCTATTACCCTCCCCCGCCGCAGGGATATCCGCCGCCGGGCTTCGGACATCAGCCGCCGCCACCGGGCTACCAGCCACCACCGGTTCCCTACTGGGTGACACGGGAGCCACCGGCGCTCAAACCGGGCGCGATCCCACTGCGGCCGCTGGACCTGTCCGCTCTCTACAACGGGGCCGTCGCCGCCATCCGCGCCAACCCCAAGGCCACCGTCGGCCTCACTGCCGTCGTCGTGGTCATCAGCCAGCTGCTGAACTTCGCGCTGCAAGCAGGTCCCATTGCCGCGCTTCTCGGCGGCGTGGGCGGCTTCGACGCCAATAGCGACGACGCATTCGCCGCCGCATTCGGCATCGGCTACGTCGGCGGGGCAGTCATCGGCTACGTGGTCACCATGCTGGTCACCATCGTGCTCAGCGGCATGCTGACGGTGACCGTCGGGCGCGCCGTTTTCGGCGAACAGACCACCCCCCAAGCGGCATGGCAGCGCGCCAAGCCGCGCATCTGGGCCCTCATCGGACTCGCGGTCATCTCGGGACTGCTGCTGGCCATGCCGCTGGCGGCCGGTATCGCCGTCGTCGTCGGGCTTGCGCTCGCCGTCGGGCCGATGGCCGCAGTGCCAGCCGGTTTCGCGCTGACGTTCGCCTTCCTGGCGCTGTACTTCTATCTCATTCCCGTCTTCGCCCTGGCCTCACCCGTGCTGATCCTGGAACGCCAGACTGTCTTCGGGGCGCTGGGCCGATCAATGTCGTTGGTGCGCAAGGGCTACTGGCGTCTGCTGGGCATCTTGATACTCACATCGATCATCGTCGGCGTTGTGGCAGGCATCCTGGGCATGCCCTTCAGCATCGGCGGGCAGATCGCCATGGGCATGGGCACCTCACACAGCAGCGCTACGTCGATGATCCTCGGTCTGGCGCTGACAACCGTCGGTGTCATGGTCGCCCAAATCATCACCCTGCCCTTCAACGCCGCGGTGAACGTGTTGCTGTACACCGATCAGCGGATGCGTACGGAGGCATTCGATCTCGTCTTGCAGACCGAGGCCATAACCCGAGAACGCTTCGGCCAGCCGGGCATCGACCCCGATCAGTTGTGGCTGCCCACCCGCCCCCCGGTTCAGGTGTAATGCCGGCCGTCGACATCGATCGCGACTCGGCGGCCGACGCTGCCCAACGCGAGCTGGCCAAACCGATCTACGAACATCCTTCGCCGCTCGACCGGCTGGTCAATTGGATCATCGAACGCCTGGACGACCTGGAGTTCCGCGCCAGCTCGCTTCCCGGCGGCTGGTTCACCATTCTGGTGACCACGCTCATCGTGATCGCCACCGTGGTGCTGTTGGTCCGTATCGCCCGCCGCGCGGTCCGGACGGCGGGTGGTGCCGACTTCGGTCTGTTCGAATCCGGGGAGCTCACCGCGGCCGAGCATCGGGCGGCAGCCGAACGCGCCGCATCCCAGGATGATTGGTCCTCGGCCATTCGGCACCGGCTGCGGGCCGTGGCACGTCAGCTCGAAGAACGCACGATCCTCACCCCGGTGCCGGGCCGAACCGCCAACGAGCTGGCCGCCGACGCAGGAAAGGAATTGCCCTCACTGGCAAAGGAATTCCGGTCCGGCGCGGAAATCTTCAACGATGTGAGCTACGGCGAGCGACCCGGTACCGAACAGTCCTATCGGCAGATCGCCGACCTGGATGACCACATTCGCGAGGCGCCGATCCCGGAGGCATCCACGGAGTCCGGTGTCACGACGGGGTGGGAGACGGTGCGGTGACCACCGGTACCGCGACCTCACCGCGCCTACGGGACCGCTGGCGAACCTGGGGGTGGATACTGGCCGCATTGGTCGGCATCGTCGTCACCGCCCTACTTGTCACCAAATCGCCACGGCCCGAAGGCTATCTCGATCCAGAAGCCGTCACCCAGCGCGGCGGGCACGCATTGGCTCAACTACTTCGCGACCGCGATGTCACGGTGATACGGGCCACCACGATCGACGAGGTCCGCGCGGCCACACGCCCCGGCAGCCAGCTCATGGTGCTGGACAACGGGAACATCTCCAGCGAGATACTGGATGTCCTTGTCGGACTGCCGGGGGACCGCCTGCTGCTCGCGCCCTATTCCGACACCCGGGAGCGGTTGGCCGCGCAGGTACGCATCACCTCCTATCAGAGCAAGAAGGTCGTCGAGCCGGACTGCGGTCTGCGAGAAGCTCAGCGAGCCGGCGCAATTCAGACGTACATCGGCCCCACCTACGCATACACCAACCCCGGACCGGGCCAGATCAGCTGCTACGGAGGCGCGCTGATGCGCTATCGGGACGGGAACCGCACCGTCACCGTGCTCGGTGATGACACCCTGCTGACCAATCTGCAACTGGCTAAACAGGGCAACGCGGCCCTCGCCATGAACCTCGCCGGACGATCCTCGCACCTGGTTTGGTACATCCCCGAGCGGCCGAAGGTCGGTACCAGCGCCCAGCCGAAATCAATGGGTGATCTGATCCCCGACCAGGTCAACATGGCCATCTGGCAGCTCTGCATCGTCGTGCTGCTGCTGGCCATCTGGCGCGGCCGGCGCCTGGGCCCCGTTGTCGCCGAGAAACTTCCGGTGATCGTGCGCGCCTCGGAAACCACCGAGGGTCGCGGTCGGCTGTACCGGTCGCGTCGCGCGCGCGACCTGGCCTCCGATGCGTTACGCGAGGCTGCGCGGTATCGGATCGTGCGCCGGCTCGGCCTGCCCATCGACGGAGCACCACAGGTCATCGCCACCACCGTGGCGCAACGTGTCGGGCGTGACCCCGCGGAGATTCACCATCTGCTGTTCGGCCCCGTTCCGTCGGATGACCAACAGCTCACCAATGTGACTCAGCAGCTTGACATTCTGGAAAGGCAGGTACGCGAATCGTGACACAGGCAACTACCACCGAGGACGCTGCACGCAACGCGCTGGCCGCGTTGCGTGAACAAATCGCCACCGTGGTCGTCGGACAGGATTCGGTGGTCAGCGGGCTGGTTGTCGCGCTGCTGTGCCGCGGGCACGTGCTGCTGGAAGGTGTGCCCGGTGTCGCGAAAACCCTTTTGGTACGTACACTCTCGGCCGCGCTTTCCCTGGAGTTCAAGCGGGTGCAGTTCACCCCCGACCTCATGCCCGGCGACGTCACCGGGTCACTGGTCTACGACGCACGCACGGCGGCTTTCGAATTCCGCGCCGGTCCGGTGTTCACCAATCTGCTACTGGCCGACGAAATCAACCGCACTCCGCCCAAGACTCAGGCAGCGCTACTGGAGGCCATGGAGGAGCGACAGGTGACCGTCGACGGCACCCCACGTCCATTGCCGGATCCGTTCATCGTCGCTGCGACGCAGAACCCCATCGAGTACGAGGGCACCTACCAGCTGCCCGAAGCGCAGCTGGATCGTTTTCTGATGAAGCTCAATGTCTCGCTGCCGGAGCGTGATCAGGAGATCGCCATCCTGGAGCGACACGCACACGGCTTCGACCCCCGCAACCTGTCGCATGTGACGCCGGTGGCCTCGGCAGCAGACCTGGAGGCAGGCCGGGCCGCGGTGGGCCGCGTGTTGGTGGCCCCCGAAGTGCTCGCCTATGTGGTCGACGTCATCCGTGCCACCCGGCAATCACCCTCACTTCAGCTCGGCGCCTCACCGCGCGCGGCGACGGCACTGTTGGCGACATCGCGCGCCTGGGCGTGGCTTTCCGGCCGCAACTACGTGACGCCCGACGACGTGAAGGCCATGGCGCGTCCGACCCTGCGCCATCGCATCGGACTGCGTCCCGAGGCCGAGTTGGAGGGCGCCACCTCCGACCGGGTTCTGGACGGCATCCTCGTCACGGTTCCGGTGCCGCGCTAGTGATTCTGACCGGGCGTACGGCATTGGTCGCGCTGCTCAGCGCGCTGCTGATCCTGGTGTCCCCATGGCCGGTTCGCTTGTTCTGGCTGCTACTACTTGCCCTCGCGGTCTTGGTTGTCCTCGACATCGCCGCCGCCGCCAGTCCACGACGGCTCGCCTTCACCCGTTCCGGACCCGACTCCATCAGACTCGGCGAATCCGCGGACATCGCGCTGATGATCCAGAACCCGGGCCGCCGGGTGCGCGGCTGGGTGCGCGACAGCTGGGCACCGAGCATGCGGGCCACGCCCCGCGCGCACCGGATGGATCTGCGCCGAGGTGAACGCACCCAAGTCGTCACCTCCCTGCGTCCCTTGCGTCGTGGCGACCACAAGCCGGCGACCGTCACGGCACGCACGGTCGGCCCGCTGGGCCTGGCCGGCCGTCAAGGACGCCACGATGTGCCGTGGCAGCTACGGGTGCTGCCACCGTTCCTCAGTCGCAAACATCTGCCGTCCCGGCTGGCCAAACTGCGTGAGCTGGAAGGTGCCATCCCGGTGCTGATCCGCGGCCAGGGCACCGAATTCGACTCTTTGCGTGAGTATGTGGTCGGTGACGACGTCCGGTCCATCGATTGGCGTGCCTCCGCCCGTCGCAACGACGTGGTGGTGCGCACCTGGCGCCCGGAGCGGGACCGGCGCATCCTCGTCGTGTTGGACACCGGCCGTACCTCGGCGGGCCGCATCGGTGTCGACCCGACCTCGGGGGATCCGTCCGGGTGGCCTCGGCTGGATTGGGTCATGGACGCCGCACTGCTGTTGGTGGCATTGGCATCTCGCGCCGGCGACCGCGTGGATTTCCTGGCGCACGACCGCGTGGTGCGCTCCCAGGTGTCCGGCGCTTCGCGTAACGAGCTGCTGCCACTGGTGGTCAACGCGATGGCGCCCCTAGAGCCCTCGCTCATCGAGTCCGATGCCCGCGATCTCGTGGCGACCATCCGCCGCAGGTCCCGTCACCGGTCGCTCATCGTGCTGCTCACCGACCTGAACCCCGCCGCATTGGAAGAGGGCCTGCTGCCGCTGCTTCCTCAGTTGACCACCCATCACCACCTGTTGGTCGCCGCGGTCAGCGATCCGCGGGTCGAGGACATGGTGATGCCCGAGAAGTCGACGGGGCCAGGGAACATCAGGTCACTCGATGTCGAGCAGGTGTATGACGCGGCAGCGGCCGAACGCACCCGCGAGGGCAGACGCCGGATCGTCACACTGCTGCGCCGCCAGGGTGTCGAGGTTGTGGACGCACCACCCGAGGAAATCGCCCCCGCGCTTGCCGACAGATACCTGTCGCTGAAGGCCTCCGGTCGGCTGTAGCGCTCAGACGGCCGGCGCGTAGTCGGGAGCGTTCTCGATGTCGCCCGATTCGTTGGCGGCCACCCCGCGCCGGCCCAGAATCACGACGTAAGCCAGGAACAAGCCCTCGGCGATCACACCGATTCCGATGCGGGCGAAGGTCGGCAGGGGCGACGGAGTGACCAGCGCCTCGATGAGCCCGCTGACCAGCAGCACCCCGACCAGCCCTCCGGCCACGGACATGACGGCCCGGCCCTGCTCGGCCAAAACCTGGCCACGGGGCCGGTCGCCCGGATCAATCACCTTCCACCCCAACCGCATTCCGGCACCGGCGGCCAGGAAGACGGCCGTCAGCTCCAACAGTCCGTGGGGAAGGATGAGACCGAAGAACACATCGCCGCGCCCGGCGGCGATCATCAATCCGCCGGCCACGCCCACATTCGCCGCGTTCAGGAACAACACGAGCGGGATCGGAATGCCCAGCAGCACGGCGAAGATGATGCACTGCGCGGCCACCCAGGAGTTGTTGATCCAGACGTGCAGTGCGAAGGCCGCGGCAGGGTGCTCACTGTAGTAGTTCTCGAAGTCCTCGTTCACCAGGTGTGCGATCTCGTCAGGTGTACCGATCACCGATTGCAGCTCCGGCGAATGCATCACCCAGATGCCGACCGCGATCGCCACCGCCATCGACCCGACCGTCGCACCCAGCCACCACCGCCAGCTGCGGTAGGCGACCACCGGAAAGGACACCGTCCAGAAGCGGATGAAGTGGCGCCACAACGGGGCATGTTCTCCCGTGACGGCCGAACGTGCCCGAGCAACCAACATCGAGAGCCGCCCCACCAAGGCCGGATCACCCGATGCCGAGCGCACGGTGGACAGATGCGTGGACACCTTCTGGTACAGCTCGACCAGCTCATCGATCTCGGGCCCGCTCAAGCTCCGCCTGCGCTTGACCAGCTCCTCCAGCCGGTCCCATGTCCCCCGATGAGTGGCGACGAATGCGTCCACGTCCATCTGGCAAATACTAGTAGTCTCGGATCATGTCGGAGTTGGTGACGGGCGATGCGGTTGTCTTGGACGTCAAGGTGGCCCAGCTTCCGGTGCGGGTGGTATCCGCGTTCATCGATATCTTCGTCCAGGTGATCGTGCTGTACGCCGGGATCTTCGTCGTCGCGTTCTCACTCTCGCAGTTCGACGAGGCCCTGGCCGGAGCGCTCAGCATCGTCTACTCGGTGCTGGCTCTGGTCGGCTATCCGGTGGTCTGGGAGATGTCGACCCGGGGCCGCTCCCTGGGCAAGATGATCATGGGGCTGCGCGTGGTATCCGACGACGGAGGCCCGGAACGCCTCCGCCAGGCCGTCATCCGCGCCCTGGCGGCCGTGGTGGAGATCTACATGTTCATGGGTGCACCCGCCGTGATCACCAGCCTGGTGTCGTCCAAGGGCAAGCGCCTCGGGGACATCTTCGCGGGCACCATGGTGATCAGCGAGCGAGGCCCCAAGCTCCCCCCGCCGCCGGTGATGCCGCCGCCGCTCGCGGCCTGGGCACAGACCCTGCAACTGTCCGGACTCACTACCGAGCAAGCCAATCTGGCTCGCCAGTTCCTCAATCGCGCAGGACAATTGGCACCGCATACCCGGGAACAGATGCTCTACCAGATCTCCACCGATGTGCTCGCCAGCATCGAACCTCCTCCGCCGCCGGGCACTCCTCCGCAGTTCATGCTCGCGGCGGTGCTTGCCGAACGCCACTACCGCGCGCTGGAACAGATGCAGCCCGCCTATCCGCCGACGCCGTTGCCACCCTCGGCCGCACCACCGGCGGCTCCGGCAGCCCCGGAATCCTGCGAATCGCCTTCGGGTTTCGCCACCCCCGGCTGAGCATCAGCCGCGGTTTTCGCGTAGATCGAACCGCCCAGGGTCGCCGCGACGATCGTCACCAGGGCGCCGAGGATGAGCGCCGCGGCCTCACCGTGCATCAACGACTGCTGCTGCTCACCGATCGCCGCCGCCGCGATGGGCACACCCAGCTGCGCCGAGGCCAGTGCTCCCAGTGACACCGGCTGGCCCAGCAGCCGGATAACCAGATGTGCCAGCACGGCGGCCGCGCCCAAGCCCAGCCCCAACAACATCAGCTTGGGGTTCTCACCGAGCTCACGCACGTGCAGGGACGCGCCCAGCCAGACGAAGAACAACGGCGAAAAGAAGCCCTCGGTGAATCCGAAGAGCTGTTTGGCCAGGCGGCGCGGCTCGCCGATACCCGCCACGACCAAACCCAGGGCGAAGCCCGCCAACATGATCGACACGTGGGTCGCCACGGCCAGCGCCGCGAGGCCGAAGACGATGGCCAGGCTGATCCGCAGCTCCATCGCCACCCGGCGTTGCTTCGAATAGTCGTGGAACCGATCGAGCAGCCCCGCTTGGTCGAGAGCGCGCAAGATCACGAAGACGAGGCCCGCGCACGCGGCCACCGCGACGGCCCCGACCGCGGCCCGGGGCGCGTGCTTGAGGTCGATCACCAAGGGCAACAAGATGATTGATGCGGTATCGGCGATGGCCACCTGGGCCGTCATGCTCAGCACCTTGGGGCCCTCAAGACTCAACGAGTCGATGATCGGCAGCACCAGCGCCGCCGACGAGGACGCGATGAGCACCGCGTACAGCGGCGCGTGCCCAGTGTGAAATGCATTGGCCAGCAATACACCCAGCACCGCCCCCACCGCACCCACCACGATGGCGCGCAGCGCCGCCCGAGGTAGCGCGGCCACCATGGTCTTGTCACGTATCGGCACATGCGTGCCCGCGACGAACATGACCAGCGCGAAGCCGACATCGGCGAACATCTTGAACGTCGGATCGAAAGCGTCGATCCAGCCGAACCCGGTACGCCCGATCACGATTCCGGCAATCAGTTCGCCGATCACCACCGGGATCCGCAGCCGCGTATTGAGCGCCAGCAGCGGTCCGATCAGCCCGACGACGACGATAATCGCCAGGGTCGGAAACCCGAAGCCGCTCATGAAATCACTGCCAGGACACCAGGTGGCAAGGGATATCGGTATTTTCGTCGGATATGTAACTGGCACAGACGCGGTGATACCCGTCCGCGATTTCCAGGCGGGCTCCGCTGCGGGCGTCACCACGCACAAGCAGGATCGGGGACAACGACTTGTCCTTGGCGATCTTCGCCAGGTCGCGGGCCACATGCGCGTTGGTTTTAGGCAGCATCTCCAGATGCGCCGCGCGCAGGATGTCCTTGGCCTTCCGATACTCCAGGGTTGCGTTGCGTAGCGCCTTGACGGTCCGCTTCACCGTATCGGCCTCACCGACCAGGGACAGGTAGTCGACGGCCGCCGCGTAGTCATGGTCCTCGGGCGCTTCCAGCCACTTCACGGTCATGGCGGTCACCCTACGACGCGCAGCGGGGAACAGCCCTTCGAATCGGTCCCGAAAGTTTTCGTTGCATCACGATCGATTCCGATATATCGTTATCTATCGAGAGGCGATACCGCCTCCCCTGAGCACTAAGGAGCACACATGACTTCCCACGAGGAAAGGGCCGGACAGTTCCGGCCCGACACACCCTTTGGTTTTGGCTTCGGTTTCGACCCGACACGGCGCGGACCAGGTCAAAGAGGCCGCCGCCACGGCGGCCGTCAGCACGAATGCGACCCCCGCGGCGAATTCCGCGAACAGGCCTGGGCGGGCCGTCGCGGGCCCGGCGCGTTCATGGACCGCGGGTTCGGGCCCGGTTTCGGCCGTGGCTTCGGACCTGGTTTCGGGTTTGGTTTCGGTGATCAACCGCGTGGACGCGGACGTGGACGTGGCCAACGCGGCGACGTCCGGGCCGCCATCCTGGCGCTGCTCACCGAACGCCCGATGCACGGCTACGAGATGATCCGTGAGATCGCCGAGCGGAGCAACAACATCTGGCGGCCGAGCCCCGGCTCGGTCTACCCGACACTGCAACTGCTCGTCGACGAGGGCCTCATCGCCGAAACCGAGGGCAGCGGCAGCCGCAAGCAGTTCGAACTCACTGCTGAGGGAAGTGAATCCGCGGAGAAGCTGGACACCCCGCCCTGGGAGAAGATCAACGAGGACGCCGATCCATCGGTGCTCGACCTTCGCTCGGCGCTCGGTCAGCTGATGGGCGCGGTCGCGCAGTCGGCGCACGCCGCCTCCCCCGAACAGCAGCAGCGGATCATCGAGATCGTGAACTCTGCCCGCAAGCAGATCTACGGCATCTTAGGAGAAACGGAGTGAGACCGGCCTAAGAGCTCAACCCACGTGGCCCGTCACGGCCCCCCGTACATCGGGGGCGCCGAGGCGGGCCGCGTCGGCGGTTCTGTCATCCGGTGCACGTTGCGATTCACGTTCGGCGGCAACGCGTTTCTGATAATGCTCAATCTCGCGGTCGATGTCGGTCGCATCCCAGCCAAGGACCGGAGCCACCAACTCGGCGGCCTCCCGGGCCGCGGCATCGCCACGATCCCACGTCTCGATGGATATCCGTGTCCTGCGGGCAAGCACATCGTCCAGATGCAGGGCGCCCTCATGGCTCGCGGCATAGACGATTTCAGCCTTCATATACGACGGGGCGCTGTCCATCGGCATGCCCAGCTTTGGATCACTGTCGATGAGTCCGAGCACCTCGTCGATCATCGATCCATATCGGCCGAGTAGATGCTCGACGGTGTTCACCCGCAGGCCGTTGCGTGCCGCCACCCGCTCGCGCGCGTTCCACAGCGCGCCATAGCCTTCGGCTCCCAACAGCGGCACCCGCTCGGTGATCGATGGTGGCACCATCCGCTCCAGACCGTGCACGGCATGGTCGACGGCATCCTTGGCCATCACGCGGTATGTGGTGTACTTGCCGCCCGCGATCATGGTCAGACCCTTGACCGGGCTCGCCACCGCGTGCTCACGTGACAGCTTGCTCGTCGAATCGGATTCACCCGAAAGTAGCGGGCGCAGACCGGCATACACACCGACCACGTCATCGCGATCCAGTGGGTCGGCCAACAGCGTGTTCGCATGTTCCAGGAGGTAGTCGATGTCGGATTGGCTGGCCGCGGGGTGCGCCAGGTCCAGATCCCAGTCGGTATCGGTGGTTCCGATGATCCAATGACTGCCCCACGGGATGACGAAAAGCAGGCTCTTCTCGGTGCGGGTGATGATGCCCGCCGACGAGTTGATGCGGGCCCTGGGCACCAGGATGTGCACACCCTTGGAGGCCCGCACATTGAACTGCCCTCGGCCACCGACCATCTGCTGAATCTCGTCGGTCCACACACCGGCGGCGTTGATGGTCTGCCGGGCGCGGACCTCGAACTCACGACCGCTTTCCAGGTCACGTACCCGAACACCGACAACCTCGTCCCGCTCGCGCAGAAAGCCGATCACGCGGGTGCTCGTCGCGCAGACCGCACCGTATCGGGCGGCGGTTCGCGCCAGAGTCATGGTGTGCCGGGCATCGTCCACCTGGCCCTCGTAGAACTTGATCGCACCGCGCACGTTCGCCCGGTTGACCGACGGGAACGCCTCGATGGTCTTGTGCCGACCCAGATGCCGCATGTGCGAGGGCACCCCGCGGCCTGCACCCATGATGTCGTACACCCCGATACCCAGCCCCGCATACGCTCTGTCGATCACCGTCGCCGACAGCGGGTACAGGAACGGTACCGGGTGCGCCAGGTGCGGCGCCAGGGTCTTGAGCACCAACTGACGCTCGCGCAAAGCCTCGAACACCAGCGAGAAGTTGAACTGTTCGAGATACCGCAGACCGCCGTGGAACAGCTTCGACGAACGGCTGGAGGTACCCGCCGCGTAGTCCCGCGCCTCGACCAAACCTGTTGTCAAACCCCGGGTTATCGCATCGAGCGCAATACCCGATCCGGTGACTCCGCCTCCGATGACGAGAATGTCCAGCTCCTCGGCCTCCAGCCGAGCCAGCGCTTGCGCGCGGCCTGCCGGACTCAACGGTTCGATTTTGTCGCTCATGAGACATCAACCCAATCCAGGGTGCGCTGGACGGCCTTCTTCCAACCCGAGAACCCTTCGGCACGCTGCTGTTCGGTGATCGACGAGCTCCACCGCTCGTCTTCCAGCCAGTTCTGTCGCAGGTCGTCGGCGTCCTTCCAGAAGCCGACCGCCAGACCCGCCGCATAGGCCGCACCGAGCGCAGTGGTCTCGGCGACAACGGGTTTGACGACATCCACACCGAGAGTATCGGCCTGGATCTGCATGCAGAGCTTGTTGGCGGTGATACCGCCGTCGACCTTGAGCACCTCGAGGTGGACACCCGAATCGGCCTCCATGGCCTCGACCACTTCGCGGCTCTGGTAGCAGATCGCTTCCAAGGTGGCACGCGCCAGATGCGCATTGGTGTTGAACCGCGACATGCCCACGATGGCCCCGCGTGCGTCCGAACGCCAGTACGGTGCAAACAATCCCGAGAATGCGGGGACAAAGTACATGCCTCCGCTGTCCGGCACCTGCCGCGCCAAATCCTCGCTCTCGGCGGCGCCGCTGATGATCCCCAGCTGATCGCGCAACCATTGCACGGCAGATCCGGTCACCGCGATCGAGCCTTCCAGGGCGTATACGGGTTTGTTGTCGGCAAACTGGTAGCACACCGTGGTCAACAGCCCGTTCTTGGAGCGCACCAGATCCTCGCCGGTGTTGAGCAGCAGGAAGTTGCCGGTGCCGTAGGTGTTCTTCGCCTCCCCGGCCTCCAGACAGACCTGACCGACCATGGCCGCCTGCTGGTCGCCCAGATCGCCGGTGAGAGGCACCTCGCCCCGCATTGGGCCCGAAAGTTGGGTAACGCCATACGGCTCAGGCGAGGACGAAGGTCGGATCTGCGGCAGCATCTGCCGGGGCACCCCGAAGAAGCCTAGTAGCTCGTCGTCCCAGTCCAACGTCTCCAGGTTCATCAACATGGTGCGACTGGCGTTGGTGACGTCGGTGACATGCACCCCGCCGTCGACTCCCCCGGTCAGGTTCCACAGCAGCCAGCTATCGGTGGTACCGAAGATGGCTTCCCCGTTCTCCGCGTCGCGGCGCACCCCGTCGATGTTCTCCAGAATCCACTGGATCTTGCCGCCAGAGAAGTATGTCGCGGGTGGCAACCCCGCCTTGCGCCGGATCACGTCGCCGCGGCCGTCGCGATCCAGCGCCGAGGCAATGCGGTCGGTACGGGTGTCCTGCCACACGATGGCGTTGTAGTACGGCCGACCGGTGTGCTTGTTCCACACCAGCGTTGTCTCACGCTGATTGGTAATGCCCAGCGCGGCAAGGTCGATGGAGCCGAGGCCGGTCGAGTTCAACGCGGTGGTCAGCACCGAAGCGGTGCGCTCCCAGATTTCCACGGGGTTGTGCTCCACCCAACCTGCCTGCGGCAAGATCTGCTGATGCTCCAGCTGGTGGCGCCCCATCACCTCGCCGGCGTGGTTGAAGATCATGGCACGCGTGCTGGTGGTGCCCTGATCGATCGATGCCACGAAATCAGCCATTGGCAAACTCCTCTGTGTGCGATGGGGATTGAGCGAGAAAATCGTCGTCTGCGGGCAGGAACGGTTGCACCAGGTATCGGTACAGCGCGGCCCCCAGCAGACCGCCGATGAGCGGTCCGACAATGGGCACCCACCAGTACTGCGCGCCGTGCTGGTCCACAAACGCAGTATCGAATCCGGTGAGATAGGACGCCAGTCGCGGTCCGAAATCGCGGGCCGGGTTGATCGCATACCCGGCGATCGACCCCCACGCCATGCCGAGCCCCACGACCACACCGCCGATCGCGAACGGTGCCAGGCTCTCCGGCATCCGGATGTTGCGCCTGTCGGTGATCGCGAAGATCAGAAACAACAAGATGGCCGTGCCGATGATCTGGTCGCGCAGGCCACCCCACAGACTGACATCGAGCGCGCCGTTACCCGGCAGCGTGGAGAACACACCTTGTGTGGCCATGGTGTGCTCCGGATCGACGGCGGTCAGCACGCTGCCGTAGTTCCACCGCACCAGTAGCGCCGCCACAAATGCTCCGGCGGTCTGGGCGGCGATGAAGGGCAACACCTGCTTCCCCGGGAAATCACGAAAGGCCGCCAATGCCACGGTGACGGCCGGGTTCAGGTGGGCACCGGATACCCGGGCGGCCACGAAAATGCCCAGGGTGACGCCGATGCCCCAGGCCCAGGCGATGGAGTTGTGATTGCCGTAGTCCTGGTCACCCGCCGTGACCACCTGGGCCACCACACCGACCCCGAACAAGATCAGAATCAGCGTGCCGACGAACTCCGCGGCCAGCTGGCCCATGTGCCTCATGTCACCGAACCTAAGAGCAGGTGTCACGGGTCACAATAGACGGCATTCGGCATTGTCGAACGATCTTGCCGATTTCTGGCTAGCCTGGGCATCGATGCCCGGTTCTGTGCAGGCAGTCGAGCGAGCGGCGGCGATCCTGCGAGTGCTGGCCGATAGCCCCGAACCACTGGGTGTCGGCCAGGTGGCGCGTGCGCTGGGGCTGCCCAAGCCCACCGCCCACGGACTGATTCGCACGCTCTACGAGGTCGGATTCGTCGGTCAGGATCCGGGCACCAGCCGGTACTTCCAGTCCGGGGTCATCGCCGGACTGCCCGTCGAGCACAGCGCCAGCGCGATTCGGGCCCAGTCACTGAACTACGCCGACTCCCTGGCGGCCCGATCGTCGGAAACCGTGCATGTCGCCGTGCTGGACGGCACCGACGCGGTGATCGCTCATCACGTGTTCGGCCCCAACGCATCCCGTGACACCGTGGAAGTCGGCACCCGCTGGCCCGCCTATTCCTGTGCGCTCGGCAAGGTGCTACTGGCATTTCGGCCCGCGGCGGCCGATGCAGCCCTGGCTGCATCTCTTGAGCCCATGACGTATCGAACCGTCAGTACACCAACACAATTGAGCCGTCAACTGACCGCGACACGGACATCGGGATGGGCCTGCGATGTCGGCGAGCTGTGGGTCGACGACGCCGGTATCGCCGCACCGATCCGGGCGCGCGGCGGTTTGGTCGTCGCGGCGATCGGGATCAGCGGGCCGATCGAGCGGGTCTGTGATCATCGGCTCGCACCCAGATCCCGACTGGTGCAGGAGGTGACGCGCGTGGCGCGGGTGATCTCGGCCAACTTCGGATACCGGGTGCCTCGATGACGCGTTATGTCGCGGCAATCGACCAGGGCACCACCTCGACACGCTGCATCCTGTTCGACCACGACGGACAGCTGGTTTCGGTAGCGCAGTACGAGCATCGCCAACATCACCCGCGCCCCGGCTGGGTTGAGCACGACGCGTCGGAGATCTGGCGCACCACCAAACGTGTTCTGGAAGAATCGATCTCTACCGCCGACGCCGAGTCGGCCGATATCGCCGCCCTCGGCATCACCAATCAGCGGGAATCCACGGTGCTGTGGGACCGTGAAACCGGGCGGCCCGTGGCACGGTCCATCGTCTGGACCGATGCGCGCACCGAGACCCTGGTACGGCAGCTCGCCTCCGAGCACGGCGACCGGGTGCGCGAGCTATCGGGACTTTCCTTCGAGACGTACTTCTCCGGCCCGAAAATCCGGTGGCTGCTGGATTCCGATCCGGCGCTCAAGGCCAGAGCTCATGCCGGCGAGCTGATGTTCGGGACGATGGACACCTGGGTGGCATGGAACCTGACCGGCGGAGCTGACGGCGGCGCACACGTCACCGACGTCACCAACGCCAGCCGCACCATGCTGATGGACCTGCGAACCTTGCAGTGGAACGATGAGTTGCTGTCCATCATGGACATTCCCCGCTCACTGCTCCCCGAAATACGGCCCTGCGTTAGCGATTTCGGGCAAACGCGCACGGTCGCGCCGGGAATCCCGATCGGCGCCATGATCGGCGATCAGCAGGCCGCCCTGTTCGGGCATACATGTTTCCTACCCGGGGAAGGCAAGTGCACCTTGGGAACCGGCGGCTTCGTGCTGCTCAACACCGGTGATGCACCGGTGTGTTCGGGCAACGGCATGGTCACCACGGTGGGCTATCAGATCCGCGACGAGCCGCCGGTCTACGCGCTGGAGGGATCCATCGCCACCACCGGGTCGCTGGTGCAGTGGCTACGCGACGGCCTCGGACTGATCAACGTCCCCTCGGAGGTGGAGACGCTTGCCCTCAGTGTTCCCGACAACGGGGGCTGTTACATCGTGCCGGCCTTCTACGGAATGTTCGCGCCGTACTGGGAGCCCGCGGCACGCGGCGTGATCGCCGGGCTGACGGCCTATGTCACCAAGGGGCATCTCGCACGTGCCGTGCTGGAAGCGACCGCGTGGCAAGTGCACGATGTCATCGACGTGATGCAGGTCGATGCCGGAGTCTCGCTATCCAGCCTGCAGGTCGACGGGGGGATGACCGCCAACAACCTGCTGATGCAGACCTTGGCTGACGTGGTCGACGTCCCTATTCTGCGCACCACCGTCGCCGAGACCGTATCGCTGGGCGCCGCCTACGCCGCCGGGCTGTCGGTCGGATTCTGGAAGGACAAGGAAGAGCTGCGCCGCCACGGCCACCGCGCGGGCCAATGGACACCTCGTCTGGCCGCCGATACCCGCGCCACCGAGCTCGCGAATTGGCGCCTGGCAGTTAATAACACGTTGAATTGGAATACCGCATCACCACGAGTCACGTAAGGATCGTGTAAACCCCCGGCTCGTCCGCACACCGAAAACCCTTGCTATTCAGCTATTTCAGCTACCTCACAGCATTTCTGTGAGCACGGTTACAGGTGCTCTTTTCAACTGGCAGTTCTACAGTTTCAACTGTCACAAGGCTGTGTCGCACCCGGATATCAATTCCACTGCTCCCTTGATCGCAGAGTGATTGGAGTCCCCTCGTGTCACCATGCACCGTTCCGCACGTCCGCTTCCACAATGGCGTCGACATCCCCCAGTTAGGCCTGGGCGTTGCCGCCATACCCGAGAACGACGCGGAAATCGTTGTCCGACAAGCTATTGATGCCGGATACCGGCATATCGACACCGCCACCAGGTACGGCAATGAACGGGGCGTTGGTCTCGGGATCTCCGGTTCCGGCGTGCCCCGGGAAGAGGTTTTCATCACCACGAAGTTGTGGGTGGAGGATTTCCATGATGTCGCCCGGGCATTCACCCGAAGCCTGGAGGCCCTTGGCACCGACTACGTCGACCTGTTCCTCATCCATTGGCCCGCACCGGATCACGGGCAATACGTGACCGCCTGGCAGAAGATTGTGCAGCTGTATCTCTCCGGCGCGATCCGCGCCATCGGGGTATCCAACTTCGAGCCGGAGCATGTACACGCCATCGTGGACGAGACCGGCGTGCTGCCCGTCGTCAACCAGGTGGAGCTGCACCCGTACTTCCAGCAGCGAGAGTTACGGCAGTTCAACGCCGAACGCGAGATCGTGACCGAGGCGTGGAGTCCGCTGGCCCAGGGCATCGGCACGGAAGAAGGCTCCCCCCTGACCGCGCTGGCCGCCAAGCACAACAAGACAACAGCGCAGCTGATCTTGCGATGGCATATCGAGCTCGGTCACGTGGTAATCCCCAAAACCTGCTCACCTCATAGGCTGACCGAGAACCTCCAGATATTCGACTTCAGCTTGTCACCAGAGGATTTCGACGTCTTTACGCAGCTCGACAGTCCCGAAGGTCGGCTGGGAACCCACCCGAATGAGGGCTTCTCGGCGCATCATTCCGCGCGGAGCCGATGGCATCGGGACAAACCGACAAGGCGGGCCGCCTGATCGGCGACCCGCCTGCGACAGACGTCCTTACTTCCAGGGTTCGACGCTCTCGCGCACCAGGTCGATGCTCCACGGTCCGTCGGTCTCGGCGGTATCGGTCACCGACCAGCCCTTGAGCCGCTGGATGGAACCACCGGTCACCTTGAACACCTGGCCGGTCCATGGGTTCTTCTCGGTGCTCAGGTACGCCACCAGCGGAGAGATGTTGGCAGGGCTGAACATATCGAACTGGCCTTCATCCACCGGAGCCGCGAAGATCGCGCCCATGCCCGGGGTGGCCAGCGTGAGGCGGGTACGCGCGACCGGGGCGATCGCATTCACCTTGACCCCGTACCGCTCCAGCTCGGCGGCCGCGACACAGGACAGCGCCGCGATACCGGCCTTGGCCGCGCCGTAGTTGCCCTGTCCCGGGTTCGGCAGCGTCACACCGGAATCCGATGCCGTGTTGACCACGGTTGCCTTGACATCCGCACCGGCCTTGGACTGCGCCTTCCAGTACTCGGCCGCGTGGCGCAGCACCGCGAAGTGTCCCTTGAGGTGCACCTGGATAACTGCGTCCCACTGGTCTTCCTCGAGGCCGGCGACAAATCCATCCCGCAGGATACCCGCGTTGTTCACGACGGCATCCAGCTGACCGAAGGTCTCCACGGCCTGGTTCACCAGGTTCGAGGCACCGGCCCAGGTGGAGATGTTGTCGGTATTGGCAACGGCTTTGCCACCCGCCGCAGTGATCTCGTCGACCACTTCCTGCGCGGGCCCGGCATCCGATCCCGAGCCGTCGTTGGCGCCACCGAGGTCGTTGACGACCACCGATGCGCCCTCCTTGGCGAAGAGCAGCGCGTGCTCACGGCCGATGCCACGTCCGGCACCGGTGATGACCGCGACCCGACCGTCAAGTTGTCCCATGTTGATTCCCTTCCTGTGCTGCTAAGCGATTACGGCGTGGCCGTTTTTGATGACGAGGTCCTCGCCGACATTGGTCTCGTACGAGAAGGTGCCGGCGGCACCGTTGGTCCAGAAGTTGGTGGTGATGTCCTGCCCGGGCAGCACCGGCTTGGCGAAGCGCACCGCAAGCTCCTTGAGACGTTCGGTGCGTGAGTCCGCCAACTCGGTCAGCGCCGCCCATGAAGTAAATGCCATGGTGCACAAGCCATGCGCGATGATGCCGGGCAATCCGGCCGCCACCGCGGCGTCGTTGTCGAGGTGGATCGGCATGGGATCACCGGCCGCCGGCCCGTACCGGAAGGTCTGGTCGTCATCGACGTGCTGAGTCAACGACGCGGTGGGCGAGTTGGCCTTGACCGACTCGTCCAGCACGAAATTCGGGCCCAGTTCGCCGCGCGTCTCACCCACGTCGTACTTGCGGAAGAAGAACGTGACGTACTGCTCGTTCACCAGATCACCCGCAGCATCCCGTGTTTCGGCATACACGGTGCCGCGAGTGCCGTTCTCCATACCCTCGTAGCCGGTCATCTTCGACTTGGCCACCAAGGCGTCACCCGGCTTGATCGGCCGGTGGAATTTGAAGAACTGCTCACCGTGCACCACACGCGGAATCAGCTGGTAGGGAACGACACTCATGGTGGTACCGACGAGGGACTGGAAGATGGGCACGATCGCGAAGACCGGAGCCGCCACCTCGCCCTTGCGGTGTTCTTCGATCGGGTCGTTGGTGGCCTCGGCGTAGGCGATCAGGCGGTCCTTGTCGACCTCGATGGTTTCCTCGGCGCCCCACTGATCCAGGCCGTCGTTGTTGAAGGGGTACTTGGTATCAGCCATTATCAGCCAACCCCTTTCAGCGATTGGCCGGCTTGTAGGCGGTGACCACGCAGGCGCCACCGAGGCCGAGGTTGTGCTGCAGCGCCACCTTCGCGTCGACCACCTGACGCTTGTCGGCGTCGCCGCGCAACTGCCAGGTGAGCTCGGCACACTGCGCCAGGCCGGTGGCACCGAGAGGATGCCCCTTGGAGATCAGTCCGCCCGAGGGGTTGACCACCCAGCGACCACCGTAGGTGGTGTCGCCGTTGTCGACCAGCTTGCCGCCCTCACCCTCGGCACACAGCCCGAGCGCCTCATAGGTGATCAGTTCGTTGGCGGAGAAGCAGTCATGCAACTCGATGACATCGACGTCGTCGGCTGAAATCTGCGCCTGTTCATAGACCTTCTGCGCCGCGAGCTTGGCCATGTCGAACCCGACCAGCGTGATCGCCGACTTGGATTCCAGGGTGCCCGGGATGTCGGTGGTCATGGCCTGGCCCACGATCTCCACGGCACGGTCACCGAGCCCGTTCTCCTCGACGAACCGCTCCGAGGCCAGGATGGCCGCACCCGAACCGTCCGAGGTCGGCGAGCACTGCAGCTTGGTCAGCGGCGCGTAGATCTCCTTGGCGTCCAAGATGTCCTGAAGGGTGTACTCCTCCTGGAACTGCGCGTAGGGGTTGTTCACCGAATGCTTGTGGTTCTTGTGGCCGATCTTGGCGAAGTGCTCGGCGGTGGTGCCGTACTTCTGCATGTGCTCGCGCCCGGCCGCGCCGAACATCCAGGGCGCGGGCGGGAAAGCGAAGTCGAACAACCCGGCGAGCGCCTCGATATGCCGCTGCATCGGCTGCTCGCGGTCGGTGAAGGTGGCACCTAGTGAGCCGGGCTGCATCTTCTCGAACCCCAGGGCAAGCGTGACATCGGCAAGTCCGCCGCGAATGGCCTGGGCCGCGTTGAACAGCGCGGTCGACCCCGTCGAACAGTTGTTGTTGACGTTGGTGACCGGGATGCCGGTCATACCGAGCTCATAGACGGCGCGCTGACCGGAGGTGGATTCTCCCGCGCAGTACCCGACATAGGCGGCTTCCACCTTGTCGTAGTCGATGCCGGCGTCGTTCAGCGCGTTGGTGCCCGACTCCTTGGCCATGGCCGGGTAATCCCAGCCCTCACGTCGTCCGGGTTTTTCGAATTTCGTCATCCCGACGCCGATGACGTAGACCTTTTCCAAAACCTTTGACGATCCCTTTGGGGGCATGGTTGCAAGCTCCTTTTGCACACACTTCGATGGGGGCTTCGCCAACGTAACATACGTTCTATCCTGAATGTAAGGGTGCGGTACAAATGTATTGCGATAGCGCAGAAGTGCCTAAACACCCAACGATGTGCATGGTGAACGCGCGTCAAACTCACCCGGAACACCCGGGGCATTTACCTACAGTGCAGTTTGTTTCTGCGCAGCGGGGGCCGGGCCGCGAAGCCGCAGCTCCAGCATCTCCTTGGCCCGGGACCAGCGGCGATCACGAGTTTCCTGGGAAGCGGTCAGGCTGCTGATCAACAGACCGCGAATGATGTCCATGGCAAGCAGGCCGAAGTCACGCCGATCTTTGGACGAGATCGGGTCGTCATCGTCCAGCACGTTGAGCGCCGACAGATTGTGCAGCACCATCTTTTCGAACTGGTCCAGGTGCACCCGCAGATCCGGCTCGGTCCGCGCTGCGATGAGCAATTCGACCACCGCGACGAACAGCGGCCCCTGATGAATCCGCCATAGCACGTCGAGATAGCGCTCGATCGGGTCGGCGGACTGGTCCATCGCCATCAGCTCTTCGAGCACGGCCTGGGTCCGCTTGAATGCGAGGTGTCGCACCGATTCGGCCATCAGCTCCGACTTGGACTGGAAATGATGGATCAACGCGCCGCGGGTGACACCGGCCCGGCTTGCGATGCGCGAGGTGGTGGTGCCGGAGTACCCGAACTCGACGAGGCAGTCGATGGTCGCTTCAAGCAACCGGGCCTGCATCGCCGCCGAACGCTCCTCCTGAGTGCGTCGCGGCGTGGGCATGCCCACATTGCACCACAGTCAGACGAGCCGGAAAGCGGCTATCGGCCGGTCACCTGGTGGAAGATCTGCGCGGCCTGTGCCTCGTACTTTGCATACGCATCGGGGAACGCTGAGCGCTGAACCGACTGCGCGGCTTGGGCGACACTCATGTCCTGCCACCCCGACACCTTGACCAGTTGGTCATAGAACTTGCCGGCCGACTTCGTCGGATCCATCAAATCGGCTGTGGCTCCCCAGCTTTGACGCTGCTGGAACGGACCCACCGAGTCATGATCATGTCCCACACCATCATTGGCCAGCATCATGGAGTCCGGCACCGACGAGTTCGCGAGACTCCGCAGGCCCGACTCGGTGAGCGCGGTCGCCAACGCGATCTGAATCGCCTCGGGAGAAAGCCCACGCCGCAGACCTTCTTCGATGATTTTGCGGGCGACTTCCATCTGGCCTGCGTCGAGATTCATGAATACCGACGGGCCCGAAGGGCGCAGCGACGGAGCACCCGTGTTGGAGTAGCTGCCGTCGGGCACGCTGTGGCCTCCACCGCCACCATGGCCTCCGCCGAACCCACCACCGCCGTGGCCGCCCCCACTGCCACCGCCGAAACCTCCGCCGCCGCTGCCGCCACCGAATCCACCGCTGCCCGCCCTCATGGAACCGGCTGCCGCACCCCCGGTGCTGGCCGGTGTGAACGCCGCGGGCTGGGTGCTGGCGGCGTTGTGCTCGGCGTCGACGTTCGCCGAGGCCTTGCGCAGATCGTTGGAGGAGGTGCGATCGGCCTCTTCAAGCGACTTGAGTGCCTGCCGAATCGCGTCGGTCAGTCGCCGAGCCTCGGCCTGCAGATCCCGGTTGCCCTCTGGAGCGGTGACGGTGCCGTCGTCGGCGACCTGCAAGCCCTTGGAGTAGGCCTCGTCCACCAGTGCCAACACCTTGTCGCGCGCCGCGGTCAGTGAGGAGTGCCCGCCGCGAACCGCCTCGGCGACGCTGCTGATCGCGAACGAGAGCCGGTTCGTGGACGACTGCTCACTCGAGGCCTGATCGTAGGCGGACTGAAAGGCCTTGCCCTTCCAAAACGACTCTGCCGAGTCCAGGTCGCGAACCACCCCGTCGATCGACAGATCCAAGTTCTTGCTGGCGTCCTCGATTGCCTTTGCGGCGGCGTCCAGGTTGGCAACGTCCCACCCGCGCAGCTGCGAAATCGTCGGCCTCACAGCCTGACCTCCCCGGCCCTCGTGACCTGCTTGCCGTTGACGGCATCCTGGCCCGTCAACGACCCCGAGCTGTTCTGGACAAAGTTCGAGATGCTCTCGATGCGCTCGGAAGCACCGCCCCCGGCCCGCTTAAGTGCCGCGCTGACCGCGCGCAGCACCTCGGCGAACTCGGTACCGGCGACCGCGTTGGCCGCCGCCTCGAAGTCGACCTCAGGGAATGCGTCCTTCGCACGTCCTGCCACGCGACTGGCCAGACGTGCCATCTCGGCACCGTTGGCCTTCATGGTGTCGCTCATAGATACCTCCCCAAGGAACCGGTCCCGCGCGCACGTGACGGCGCGGTTCATCGCCGGAATGTGCCTCTGATCAGATACGACGGCACTGGTGCCGATTTGGTTCCATGTTTTTGAACTTTTTTTGCCGAATCCCGCCAGGCCAGGTGCGGATAAATCACCAGGTCCTGGGCTCCAGTTGGGGAACAATACGACCCATGGGCGACGAAGTCGCACGCACCCAGTTCACCGGTGAGCACCGCCGGGCCTATCGCACCAAGGTGCAGAACTGCCTGGACGTCTTCGAAACCATGCTCTCGGAGTCCCGATTCGACTTCGAACGGCCACTGACCGGCATGGAAATCGAGTTCAACCTCGTCGACAGCGACTACCAACCGGCGATGACCAACACCGAGGTCCTCGCCTCGATCGCCGACCCTGCCTTTCAGACCGAACTGGGCGCCTACAACATCGAACTGAACGTGCCGCCCCGCGCGCTTCCCGGCTCGGCGGCCCTCGAACTCGAGGAAGACGTGCGAGCCAGCCTCAATGCCGCCGAACAACGGGCCGGCGATCGCGGCGCGCACATCGTGATGATCGGCATCTTGCCGACGGTGATGCCCGGCCATCTGGACGGCGCGTGGATGAGCCCGTCGTCTCGTTACCGGGCCCTGAACGACGCCGTGTTCACCGCACGCGGCGAGGACATGCAGATCGACATCGCCGGTCCGGAGCGCCTGAGCATCAGATCTCCCTCGATCGCACCGGAGTCGGCGTGCACAAGCATCCAGTTGCACCTGCAGGTGGCACCGGACGACTTCGCCGCCAACTGGAACGCCGCCCAACTGCTGGCCGGTCCGCAGCTGGCCCTGGGCGCCAACTCACCTTTTTTCTTCGGCAAGTCCCTGTGGGCGGAAACCCGGATCGAACTCTTCACCCAGTCCACCGACACCCGCCCACAAGAGCTCAAGGTGCAAGGGGTCCGCCCCCGCGTGTGGTTCGGCGAGCGCTGGATCACCTCGATCTTCGACCTGTTCGAGGAGAACGTTCTCTACTTCCCGTCCCTACTGCCGGAGATCTCCGACGAGGACCCGGTTGCCGAACTCGCGGCGGGCAGGGCGCCTCGGCTACAGGAACTGCGTCTACACAACGGCACCGTGTATCGCTGGAACCGGCCGATCTATGACGTCGTCGACGGCACCCCGCATCTGCGCGTGGAGAACCGGGTGCTGCCCGCCGGACCGACGGTCATCGACGTGATGGCCAATGCCGCGTTCTACTACGGTGCACTGCGGGCCTTGTCCGAAGATGACCGCCCGGTCTGGACGAAGATGACTTTCGCTGCGGCACATGACAATTTCCTCGAAGGAGCACGCCACGGCACGGAAGCCAGAATCTACTGGCCCGGGGTCGGCGAGATCACCGCCGACGAACTCACACTGCGGCACCTGTTACCTATGGCGCACGAGGGACTGCGCCGCTGGGGCGTGGCCCCGGAGGTGCGAGACCGCTATCTCGGCGTCATCGAGGCGCGGGCGAAGTCGGGCATCAATGGCGCGGCCTGGCAGACGCGAACCGTCGGCGCGCTGGAGGAACGCGGGGCGAACCGCAGGGCAGCGCTCACCGAAATGCTCCGGATGTACTGCGAACACATGCATTCCAACGAGCCAGTACACACCTGGGAACTGATCTAGAGGCCGCGAACGTAACCACACGCAGACAATTCGTCCGGATTCTCTGCGTGCCGTTACGCTCGGCGAAGGGGGGCCAACGCCTTCGCCAACAACTCCAGCTCCTCGTCCGTGCCGTCCACGTGCGGGCTGATCCGCAGCACCGGCTTGGTCATGACGAACGGCGCACGCATCGTCTCGGCAGCGGTCGTCACGATCGCGTGTTCCTCGATCAGGCCTGCGCGCACCGCGACAACGTCGATGTCGCCGACGGGCTCGATCGTGGTGATGGCGCTGGGCTCGTCGACTGCTTCCACCACCCGCCAGTCCTTGAGTTCTCCCAGTATCTTTCGGGCAGATCGACCACGCTCGGCCAATGCGCCCTGAACCTGCTCGGGACCGGCAGCCAGATGCCGACCGACCGCGACCGACAGCCCCACCCAGCCCGCCACGTGGGCCTCCACATGACCCGCCCATTGCGGAATCAGATGCGCCAGAGACGGGTTGATGGCGAGTACGCCCACCCCGCGCGGGCCGGCCAACCATTTACGCGACGGCGCATACATGGCATCGGCGCCATGGGTGCAGTCGATATGCCCCAGGGCCTGCGCGGAGTCGACGACGACAGGGATTCCGGCCGCTCGCGCCATCGCCACCATCTCGGCGGCAGGTTGCACCGTGCCGCGGTGACTGCCGAGGGCCGTCACATGCACCAGGTCGATCTTTTCACGACGCAGGAACACCTCGATCCCCTCGAGATCGGCGCGACCGTCCCCATCGACCGGCAGCCACACCGGAGTGAATCCGAAGTGGTGCATGAGCATCAGATTCGGACCGAATTCACCTGGCAGGCAGGCGATAGTGCGTCCGGCGTCGGCGGGCCATCCCTGCAGAAGCGTGCGCAGTGCGTCTGCCGCGCCGGTGGTGAACTGCACCTGCGCCTCGGGCATGCCCGTCAACTGGCGCACCGCCGCGCGCCCGGCGTCCAGCACCGGCGTCGCGGCCTCCTGCGCCACGTATCCACCGATCTGCGCCTCATGCTCGGCGTGCTGAGCCACCGCCCGGATGGTCTCGAGGCTCTGTCGTGAACATGCCGCCGAGTCCAGGTGCACACCGAGGACCGGCGGCCGGACCTGGCGCCACTGGTCTCCCAGGCTCACCGCTTCACCGCGAGCGACAGCCCGAAGTCATCGGAATCATCAGTCCACCAGTGAGTCTGATGCAGGCCCGCTGCCGCCAACTCCCGGGCCACGCCCTCGCGCCGGAACTTGCACGACACCTCGGTCAGCATCATCTCCCCCGTATCGAAGTGCACCGTCAGGTCCAATGCTTCGATGCTGACCTGTTGATCGCATGTCGAACGCAACCACATCTCCATGCGCTCCTCGTCGTCATTCCACAACGCGACGTGTTCAAAGGTGTCCAGGTCGAAATCTGCGTCGAGCTCACGATTGATCACGGCCAGCACATTGCGGTTGAAGGCGGCGGTGACACCGGCACTGTCATCGTAGGCACGCACCAGCCGTGCGGTGTCCTTGACCAAGTCCGTGCCCAACAACAGCATTTCACCCGGTCGCAGCGTGGTCGCGACATCGGCCAGGAAGCGTGCCCGCGGCTGCGTGGTCAGATTCCCGATCGTCGACCCGAGGAAGGCCACCAGGCGCCGGCCGTCCCGGGGAATCTGCCCGAGGTCCTTCTCGAAGTCACCGCATACGGCACGAACCCGCATTCCGGGATACTCCGCGACCAGCGCGTCTCCCGCCGCACGCAGCACCCCGGAGTCCACATCGAAAGGAATGAAGGTGCTGGGGCCCAACGCATCCAGCAGCATCCGCGTCTTCTCGGAGGTGCCGCTGCCCAACTCGACCAAGGTGTCGGCTCCGGAGGCCGCCGCGATATCTGCGGCGTGCACGCGCAGCAGGCCTGCCTCGGTACGTGTGGGGTAGTACTCCGGGAGTCGGGTGATCTCGTCGAACAGATCACTGCCTACCTCGTCGTAAAACCATTTAGGGGGAAGCGATTTCGCCTCTGCCGTCAAACCCTGCCGCACATCACGCCGTAGGGCTGCTGCCGCCGCGCCGGAAGCCAGGTGATTCTCGAGAGTCAGGGCAGACAATGGAGTCATAATCCTTCTACTTCCACCTTCCCATCGCGTACCCGCACCAATTGCCGGTCCGGGATGTCGACCCAAGACGGGTCGTCGTCGTACGGCTCGCTCGCCACCACCACACCGTCGGCGGCCTCCAAAATCGACAGGGTGTCACCCCAGGTCGTAGCGATCAACTCATGTCCGTTGGCCACCAGAATATTCAGTCGAGCCCCCGGATCGGCAGCACCGACCTGCCGCACCGTCTCCCCCAGATTCTCCGGCCCGGAGGCGAACACGCGTGCCGCCAGCACCGCACTGTCCACCACGGATTCGGCGCCGAACACCTCGCCCACCGCGGCGCGATCGACGATTCCGTTGTGCGACAACATCCATGTCCCGTCCGTGAACGGAGCGGCCGCAGACTCGTCGATGGGCATCCCGACGCTGGCCGATCGAACTGCGGCCACGACGCATCCGCTGCGCAGCACGGGAGCCACCGAGGCAAAGGAAGCATCGCCCCACAGCGGCCGCGCACTACGCCACCGGCGCGGTGCGCCGTCGGTGAAGAATCCGGCACCCCATCCATCGGCGTTCACCAGGCCGTGTTTTTGGCGCCGTGGCGAATACGACTGCACCAGCAGGCCGTGCGGCGGGTCGAGCATCAGCGACGCCAGGCTCCGAGGCTCACCCAGCCAGCCCAGATGACGACACATGCTAGACGTCCCAGGCCAGACGCAGGCCACTGAAGATCTGTCGCCGGATCGGGTGATCCCAGTTCCGGAAGCTGGGCCGCATGATCGACGGCGCCACCGCCCAGGAGCCGCCGCGCAGCACGCGGTAATCACCGGCCCCGGAGCCCTCGAAGAACGGCTCGCTGTACTGCTGGTAGATCATCGGGGTGAAACCGGGCCAGGGCCGCAGCGGAGACGTCGTCCACTCCCACACATCACCGAGCATCTGCTCGGCACCGTAGGCCGACGCAGACTTCGGATAGGCCCCCACTGGGGCGGGCCCCAATGCACCACCGCCAAGATTGGCCCGGTCGCGGCTCGGGGAATCCGAGCCCCACGGAAAGCGCCGCCGCGCACCAATTTCCGGGTCCCAGACGCAGGCCTTCTCCCACTCGGCCTCGGTCGGCAGCCGCGCACCAGCCCAGGCCGCATACGCCTGCGCCTCGTGAAAGGTGACGTGTTGCACCGGCTCGTCGGGCATGATCTCCAGCTCACGCCCGAACCGGGTGAGCGTTCCACCGTCGTTCCAGAACATGGGCGCGGTCAGGTTCTCCGCGCATCGGTGCGTCCACCCGGCCTCGGTCCAGAATTCCTGGCGCCGATAGCCGTCACCGGCGATGAAAGCCCACCATTCGGCGTTGGTCACCGGAACCGTACCGATCCGGAAACTCTTGAGGTGCACGGTGTGTGCCGGTCGCTCGTTGTCGAGCGAGAACGGCTCGTCGACCGGATCGACGCCGAGAACGAACGGACCCTCGGGCACCAGCACAGAGGTTCCCGCTACGCCGGACCGTCCCGACGGCAACGAGTCGACGTGCTCCAACAGCGCTGCGCCGCGGCGAATCGACAAGGCCTGCAACATGGTTTCGTCGTGTTGATGCTCATGGCTCAACACCATGGCGTAGATGAACTCGTCCGCACGCGCAGAACCATCGGAGGGCAACGCCTCCAACCGATCCAAAACCCTGCCGCGTACTTCGTGACAGAAGGAGCGCGCCTGTGCCGGGGACAGCAGCGGCAGTTGCACCCTGCTGGCCCGGGTGTGACGAAAGGCGTCGTACAGCGACTCGATCTCGCCGGGCAGCATGCCCGGCCTGCGTGGATCTCCGCCGCGCAACAGCCACAGTTCTTCCTGCTGCCCGATATGTGCGAGGTCCCATACCAGTGGGCTCATCAGCGGGTCGTACTGACGATGCAGTTCGGTGTCGTCATGGTCGGTGATCGTCAGCGTGCGCACGCGCGCGGCTTCCAGGTCGCGCGCCAACTCTTCCCGACTCATTGCGATGCTCCCGAAAATGCCTTCTCCACACCGTATTCCGCGACATTGTCGATGAAATCGTCTGCCGGACATCGGCCTTGTTCGACACGCTCCAACAGGAATGCCATGTCCGCCGCCAACTCTGGCGGCGCCACCGCACAGGCCGCCGACACCAGGCGGTGCCCGGCCGCATGCAGGGCACAATCTTCCAGACCGATCCGAGCCGCCGCATCCCATGCCTCACCGACCGGTTCAACCGCCTCCGCGGCAATGTCGGCGACGCGCACATCGTCGAGCGCGGCAACCGCCGTGAACGCCAGCGCGGGCCACCACCAATCGGGCGCGGCGTCCAAGTACCGCAACTCCAGCCAGCGGCGGGGCCGGACCGGCGGGAACAACGTGGTCAGGTGGTAGTCGAGGTCTTCGGTGGTCGGAGCACGCCCGCCGAGCGGTACGGACCCGTCGGCCCAGGATTGGAACGGCACATGGGTGACAACCGCATCCGCGCCCTCCTTGTTTCGCACCAGCATCACGGGTGCTCGCAGGGCGTATCTGACCCAGGATTCCGTCGGGTCGTTGCCGATCTCGACCGGAGCGCAGCGCCCCGGATCCAAGTTGTCCCAAATCCATTGCCGGGTGTTCCGATAGCCGGTACGGCGCCCTGCGAGCATCGGTGACGAGGCCGACAGCGCTGCCATGGTCGGACCGAGCTGCTGCGCCAGCGCGAATCTGTCCCGCCACTGGCCCGGCGTCCCGGCCTGCACGTTGACCTGCAGCGAGGCCGTACACGTCATCATCTGCAGCGCGGTCTCGCCGAACCCGAGAGCACCGAAATGGCTGGCCATCGCCGCATACCGGGCTCCGGGATTGACGCGCTCTGGTGCGCGCAACGGATCGGTGCCCAGGCTGGCAAGCGCGACCCCGGCGGCACGATACGTCGAGGTCAGGATCGAATAGTCGGCCCGCATCGAAGAGATCGCGGACCATACGTCTGCGTGCGGAGGACCGGAAAGCTCCACGGCACCGCCGGGCTCGAACGTGATCGCGCTGGAACCGGGGAGATCGGGAACCGAATCCGCGATCTCACCGAGCCGATTCCAGGCGACCCTGCGATGGGGAACCGTCAGCTCGACGGTGTGGGATTCCAACTCCAGCCCGACCGTGCCTACCTGTGCGTCGGCGAAGGCCTGCCGAGCAATGTGCTCGGCAGCCTCGTCCGCGTTCGACAGCGTCTCCACTGTCGAAGTGGTGGCCATCTCTCCAATGTTCCATAGGCCACCGACAAGTACCGCTACTTCGGCTGGAGGCGGGCCCCACCGTCGATGCGAATTGTCTCGGCGTTCATGTAGCTGTTGGTGACAAGCTCCAGAGCCAGCGAGGCGAATTCTTCGGGGTTACCCAGGCGCTGCGGGTACAGCACGTTCGGTGCCAGGCGGTCCTTGAACTGTTGCGCGGAGTCGCCCTCGCCGTAGATCGGAGTATCGATAAGACCCGGTGCGATGGTGTTGACGCGGATGCCGACGACCGACAGATCGCGCGCGATCGGGAGGGTCATGCCGACGATGCCGCCCTTGGACGCCGAGTAGGCGGCCTGTCCGATCTGGCCGTCGAACGCCGCAACCGAGGCGGTGTTGACGATGGCGCCGCGCTCACCGAACTCGTCAACCGGCTCTTCCTGGCTGATGGCGGTGGCCGCGAGGCGGATGAGGTTGAACGAGCCGATCAAGTTGATGCCGATGACCTTGGAGAAGATGTCCAGCGAGTGGGCCGAGGCGTACTGACCGTCCTTGCCGATGGTGCGGCCGGGCCAGCCGACGCCCGCGCAGTTGATCAGGACGCGTACCGGGCCGAGTTCCTTGGCGGCGTCGACGGCGGCGATGCCGTCGGTCTCGCTGGTGACATCGGTGTGCACGAAAGCGCCACCGAGTTCCTTGGCCAAAGCCTCGCCCTTTTCGTCCTGAACGTCGGCGATGACGACCTTGGCGCCCTGCTCAGCGAGCAGGCGAGCAGTTGCGGCACCAAGACCCGAGGCGCCACCCGTGACGATTGCAGACACACCATTGATATCCATGAGCCGCACCATAACCGATCGGTTGGTTGGGAGATCGAGGCCCCATAGGCTTTGTACCCGTGACCGATGACCGACTCGCCATCCAAGATCTCGTCGCCCGGTATGCCAGTGCGGCGGACCGCCGTGACGTCGATGCCCTGGTCGCCCTGTTCTCCGCCGACGCCGAGCTGGTGCGCCCGCCTGCACTGCTACGCAAGGGCGATGCGGCGGCCCTGCAGGGCCGCGAGGCCATCGCGGATTCGATCGTCACCGCGCTCAAGCCGCTGCACGCGACGTATCACCTCATCGGGCAACAGACCGCGGAGGTCGACGGCGACACCGCCAGCGGCGAGGTCTACTGCATGGCACATCACATCTACCTTCGCGGCGACGAGTACCGCGATAACACGATGGCGGTGCGGTATCTCGACGACTACGAGCGTGGACCCGCAGGATGGGTGTTCACCCGCCGCGAGCCCGTGGTGGTGTTCAGCGAGGACCGGCCAGTTCGAGTCGGGTAGCGCACTGGGCCATCTCGTCGAGCACGGCCTCGAGCGTGGTGGCGCGTCGCGACGCGGAGAGCAGCATGCGCCCCGCACCCGTCTGTTCGGCGTGATCCAGTACCGCACGGTCCACCCGATGCAGACCATGCCCGAGCACAAGATCGACGCTCGCGGGATCACGGCCGGCATCGGCTGCTGCCGCTCGCATGACGCCGACCGCGGCCGTCAGGTCTTCACCGGCCAGGCCCAGCGGCTGGAATCCGCTTCCCAGTCGCCCGGCCCGTCGTGCCGCCGCCTTGCTATGTCCGCCGATGTACAGCGGAACACCCTGCGATTGGGCAGGTTTGGGGTACGAGTAGGCGTTCTGGAACCGGTAGAACTCCCCGTCATACGCGGCGGGGCCGTCGGCGGACCACAGGGCCCGCATCACCGCGATTGCTTCGTCGGTGGCCCGGCCCCGGCGATCGAAGTCACCGCCGCACGCCTCGATCTCCTCACGCATCCATCCGACGCCGAGGCAGATCCGCAACCGCCCACGACTCAGCCGGTCCAACGTGGCCAGGCGTTTGGCCAGCACCACCGGGTGGTGGTCGGGCAGCACCAGCACGCCGGTGGACAGCCCGAGCGTCGCGGTCGCACCGGCGAGGAAGGCCAGCAGCTCAAGCGGGTCGGGGATGTCGACGTCATCGGGCAGATGAGACTGCCCGGTCGGCGAGTAGGGATAGACGCTCCGCGTGTCTGCGATGACGACGGCATGCTCCACCACGGAAATCTCGCTGAATCCCAGCCGCTCTGCGGCACGCGCGAATTCGAGGATCTTGTCAGGCTCCGCGGTCACCCCGAGCTCCACCGGAGCCACAACGCCGATCTGCACATCCACCTCCCATGAACCCGTACCCGCCGCACGCTCGGTTCCAATCCTCTTCACGCAGGCGCTCATCAGTGTCTAATCTTCTTCACGCAGGCGCTCATCAGTGTCTAATACGTGGGATGAGTCTGATCACCGACCTCCGGTCGACGTCGCGTCTGGGCGTGATGGTGGCCGTGACCGCGGCGGCAGTGGGAGTCATCTACGGCTACGACTCCTCGAACATCGCCGGAGCCCTGTTGTTCCTCACCGAGGACCTGCACCTGTCCACCCAGGATCAACAGGTGGCCGCCACCGCGGTGGTGATCGGCGAGATCGTGGGTGCGCTCATCGGTGGGCCGCTGTCCAACCGAATCGGCCGCAAACGGTCAATGGTGTTGGTGGCAGCTACATTTGGCTTGTTCTCGCTGTTGTCGGCGCTTGCCGTGGACCTGAACACCCTGGTCGCCGCCCGATTCCTGCTCGGCCTGACGGTAGGTATCTCGGTGGTGGTGGTCCCGGTGTTCGTCGCCGAGTCCTCCCCCACCAAGATCCGCGGCTCGATGCTGGTGCTCTACCAGCTCGCCTGCGTGACAGGGATCATCGCCGGATATCTCATCGCCTGGGCATTGGCATCCACCGGCAGCTGGCGGTTGATGCTGGGCCTGGCCGCCATCCCGGCCGTGCTGGTGCTGATCGCGCTGCGAAAGCTTCCCGATACCGCACGCTGGTACATGATGCGTGGTGATCGTGCGCGGGCGCGCGAAATCCTCGCCACGGTGGATCCCGACATCGACGTCGAGCACGAGCTCGACGAGATCGCCGACGCGCTACAGGCCGAAGGCGGCGGCTCCGTGCTGGCACGGTTGAAGGAGATGGTCACTGCGCCTTACAGCAGAGCGACCTTCTTCGTTGTCGGCCTTGGGTTCTTCATCCAAATCACCGGCATCAACGCAGTGGTCTACTACGGCCCTCGCATCTTCGAGGCGATGGGTATGTCGGGGTACTTCGCCAAGCTCGGTCTGCCGGCACTTGTTCAGGTGGCAGCACTACTAGCGGTCTTCATCTCGATGTCGACCATCGACCGGATGGGCCGCCGCCCCATCCTCATGATCGGTATCAGCATCATGATCGTTGCCGACGCGCTGCTGGTCGGCGTATTCGCGGTCGGCGGATCATCATTCGGTGGCGTGCTGACGGTTCTCGGGTTCCTGGGAATCGTGCTCATCGCAGTCGGCTTCACCTTCGGATTCGGGTCACTGGTGTGGGTGTACGCCGGGGAGAGTTTCCCCGCACGGCTGCGCTCCTACGGTGCCAGCGCCATGCTGACGTCCGACCTGGTGGCCAACGCCGTTGTCTCCATGTACTTCCTGACGCTGTTGACAACGCTCGGCGGTGTCGCGGCCTTCGGGGTCTTCGGAATCCTCGCGCTGGTGGCCCTCGTGTTCGTCTACCTGTTGGCCCCGGAGACCAAGGGGCGCAATCTTGAGGAGATCCGGCACTTCTGGGAAAGCGGGGGCAAGTGGCCCGAGACGTGATAGTCGGGATCGACATCGGCGGATCCAAGACCCGCGCGCTGGCCGTCGCGAACGGCAAAGTGATCGGCGAGGCACTGGCCGGCAGCGCGAACCTTCAATCGGTGACCGAGGCACAAGCGAAAACCGCTTTCGCCGACATCTTTTCCGAACTGAACCGGGACGACATCTCCCGAGTGAGCGCCGGATCTGCCGGAGTGGACACCGCAGCGGGAGCGCAGACCCTTGTCCGGCTGCTGCGACCGTACGCGCCGCACGCCCACATCACCGCCGTGCACGACACGCAGCTGATCTTGGCGGCCGGTGGTTTGTCCGCGGGCATAGCCGTGATCTCCGGTACCGGGTCCGTGGCGTGGGGAAAGCGCGCCGACGGCACCACCGCGCGAGTCGGCGGTTGGGGATATTTACTGGGGGATGACGGCAGCGGCTACGGAGTATCGAGATCTGCTGTGCGGCATGCTCTCTCTTTATCTGACAGGGGCGATCCTCCTGATGCTCTCTCGCGGAGATTCACATCCGAATGCGGTGTGACCGAACCCGCTCAACTGCTCGACCATTTCTATGCCCACTCCGAGCGGCGGTACTGGGCCAAGATGGCAGGGCTCGTTTTCGACCTCGCCGCGACCGGGGACGAGGCCGCGCAGGTGATCACCAGGCAAACAGCCATCGACTTGGCCGCTTTGATCGAGGGTGTCTGCCTACGATTGGGTCCTGGGCTGCCGGTGGTGCTCGGCGGTGGCCTGCTGGTCAACCAACCGGGCCTGGTCGCCGATATCATCGAACGAACACGCACCACAGGTGTTACGGATATCGCTGTGCTGCAACGTGAACCGGTGTTCGGAGCATTGGCCCTGGCCGGGGTCGACGTCGAGGGATTGGAGAAGGCATGACCGCGGGAACGCATATGGCTGACGAGATCCGCCAACAGCCGACCGTATGGAGTCGGTTGCTCTCCGACGGCCGGTCCGCGATCGCGGAAGTGGCGGCCAAGATCATCGAGTACCAGCCCCGCTTCGTGCTCTTCGTCGCGCGCGGGACCAGCGACCACGCCGCGTTGTACGGCAAGTACCTCACCGAGATCATCTGGCAGGTCCCCGCCGGGCTGGCCTCGCCCTCGACCATGACGACCTACGGTGCACGGCCCGATCTTTCGGGTGTGCTGGTAATCGGCGTCAGCCAATCGGGAGGTTCCCCGGACCTGGTGCAGACGCTTTCCGTGGCACGCCAGCAGGGCGCCCTCACGGTCGCGGTGACCAACGCGGCTCGGTCTCCGCTGGCGACGGCGGCCGAGCACCATGTGGACATACTCGCCGGACCCGAACTCGCCGTTGCCGCCACCAAGTCGTACACCGCGCAACTGCTGGCGCTATACCTCCTGCTCACCGATGTGGCGGGCCGCGACAACACCGCAGCCGACCTGCTGCCGGAACGCGGCCAGGAGGTCCTGCACAGCGCCGTCGTGCAACAGCTGGCCACCCGCTACCGCTTCGCCTCGCGCCTGGTCACCACCGGACGCGGCTACTCCTACCCGACGGCACGCGAGTCCGCGCTCAAGCTGATGGAGACGAGTTATCTTTCTGCTCAAGCATTCTCGGGTGCGGATCTGCTACACGGGCCGCTGGCGATGGTCGATCCGCAGGTGCCGGTGATCGCGATCGTGCCCGACGGAGTCGGTGGCCGGGCCATGAACGATGTGCTGCACCGGCTGGCCGGCCGCGGCGCCGATGTGTGTTGCATCGGATCGGCGGATGCGGTGGCAGCGACGGGATTGGGCGTGACGCTCGAACCCACGCTTGAGGAGCTTTCCCCGATGCTCGCGATCATTCCGCTGCAGCTTCTTGCCATGCAGCTGGCGATCGGGCGTGGCGAAAACCCGGATGTGCCACGTGGTTTGTCGAAGGTGACCGAAACACTGTGAGGCCTTGACGTGGCTGCTGCCGAGTTCTTCGACATGCACGTGCACGGCGGTGGCGGCGCGTCATTCGGAAACGATCCGGAGGCCAACCGGATTGCCGCGGACTGGCACCGGTCCCACGGCACCGACGGCCTACTGGCCAGTCTGGTGACCCTCGCGCCCGACGACATGCTCAGCGCCGTAGAGGTGCTCGCCGACATGGCGGGCACGGCGGGTATCGCCGGGATTCATCTCGAAGGCCCCTGGCTTTCGCCGCGATACGCCGGTGCGCACGATCCGCGGCTGTTGCGCGAACCGGACCTTGGCGAGTTGGAGCGACTGCTCGACGCCGGGGCCGGGCACATTCGGATGGTCACGATCGCGCCCGAACTACCCAGGGCGATACCGGCCATCGAACTGCTGGTCGAGCGGGGCGTGGTGGCTGCGATAGGACACACCGATGCCACGTATGAGCAGACCTTGGATGCGATTTCGGCAGGCGCCACCGTCGCCACCCATCTCTTCAACGCCATGCGGCCGATCCATCACCGCGAGCCCGGTCCCATTCCAGCGTTGCTGGAGAGCCCCGCGGTCACCATCGAGTTGATCGCCGACGGCGTGCATATCCATCCCGCGATCTATCGCATGGTGCTGGCGGCGGTGGGCCCGGATCGGATCGCACTGGTCACCGACGCGATGTGTGCGGCCGGGATGCCGGACGGTGCCTATCAATTGGGGCAGCTCCCGGTGACCGTCACTTGCGGCGAGGCCCGGCTGCCCGATGGCACGATCGCGGGCAGCACGGCGAGCATGGCCGAGCTGTATCGGTTCGCGGTGGCACACGCCGACCTGCAGGTGGCCACCCGTCAAACCTCCGTCAATCCCCGTCGTGCGGTGGGCATCTAGGCGGCGTCGTACCGGGGCCCGATGATCTTCGTGATGCCCAGCAGCCGCTGATAGCTTTCGGGACCGGCCGAGCAGGCACGCAGATCGGTCGCGGTGTTGCGCACTCTCGCGAGCAGACGGGAGCAGGACATGCGCACTCCGTCGTTCGTAATCATCACGTACGAGCCGACCACCGCGTCATCGTCGCGGTGCAACGACCCGATGACGTACCGCCACTGGGAGGAGTCGTGCACCGTCTGCTTCGCACACTTCAACCACATGTTCATCTCGGTGGAGGCGAAGTCGCGCGCCTCGTCGTCCGTCGGGAAGAGAGCGATGCTTTGTACCACCTGGACGTTCCACGGCGAACTGTCCAGTAGGTACTGCTCGTGCGCGGCCGTGTACGGCCCTCGGTCATAGGTGGCGATTGACGGGCGAATCACACTGCCGCAGTCCGGCCTGTCCGTCGTGAGATCTGAGAGCGCATTGAACCGGTCGACGATCGGGAAGTCTGTCCGCATCACGGACGACGCCTCCTGCGGTGTCACCATCAGATCGTCGATCGCGGCGGGCGGTATCGGCGAACCCTGCTCGGCAGCAGCGGGCGCTGCCATCGTCAATGCCGCCGTCAAGGCGATCATCATTGCCGGCATCCTCATGGTTTATGCCTCCCACACCCGCGGACCGACGATCTTCATCAACTCGAACGCTCGCTCGCCATTGTTCTTGGAAACCGTTGAGCACGTGCGGATATCGATGGCTACGTTGCGCTCCCCGAGGAGCACATGCTGACAGGACGCATACGCCGAATCATTTCTTCCGTAGCTGACGGCCAGCACGTTGTCGGCCTGCGTGATTTCACGGATGTCCACGGTCGCCTCAAGTGTGGTGCCGTCCATGGCCAGTTCGGAGACGTTGATCGACTGATGTTCGCACTTGCGCCAACGGTCGGCCTCGCCGCGCGCGAAGTCGCGAGCCTCCTCGGCGGTGCTGAACACCGCCACACTCTGATCGACCAAGGTGAACCAGCCGGGGTGATCCCAGAGCGCCTGCGAGTGCGCGGCCGTATAGGGCGCCCGGTCGTAGCTCGACACCGATGCCAGCACGACGCTTCCGCAGTCCGGTCGATCGGTATCCAGGGCGAAGGTGGCGCTCTGCCGTTGCACATTGGGCAGCCCCACACCCATGACGCGCTCGGCCTCCCGCTGGGTGAACATCAGACGCTCGATCGCCGAGGGCGGCACATCGGGCGACGGGTCGGCGGCCGCCACGGCCGGTGTCGTGGCAGCCAGAGTCACCAGCAGTGCCCCCGCCACCGATCGCATGCGTTCCCCTCGCCTCGGCCCTCCGATTCCTGTGTATTGAACTCTAGGACGTCGTGCGGCGCAGCTCGTTGGCCAGCTCCGCGGCATCGGGCGGCTGGGCTCCGGGCCGGGTGCAGGTGATCGCCGCCGCCACCGCCGCGCGATGCAACGCCTCGGAAAGATCGAGCCCGCGCTGATAGAACCCGTCGAGGAAGGCACCGGTGTAGGAGTCACCGGCCCCGACAGTGTCCACGACGGTGATCTCGTGGGCGGGAACATTCAGCGTCGACGATTCACCCCGCCGGAAGGCCAGCGAACCCGCCGCACCGCAGGTGATCAACGCGATCTCGATGCGTGAGTACGCGTCGAACCACGCCTCGACCACGCTCTCCACCGGTGCACCCGGATACAAGAACTCAAGGTCGTCCACGCTGGCCCGTGCCACTTGCGCGAGGGACAACCACGGGGCGAGGCGTTCCACGTAGGTCTCCCTATGGGGGATGAGCGTCGGGCGCACATTCACATCGAAGGTGAGCGGAATATCTGCGTAGTGCAGCACGATCCACGCGCGCAGCGCCTCGCGTCCCGGCCAGAGCACGCTGGCGATCGAGCCCGCCCAGATCGCCGCCGGCGCGCACACCGGATCGGGAAGTGGCGGAAGCGCAACATCATTGACGGTTCCCTGCCAATAGAACTGATACTGGGCGGCTCCGTGTTCGTCGAGGTCGGCGACGGCCAAGGTCGCCGGAACATCATGGCGCATGACCAACGACTCGTCGACGCTCGCCCTGAGCAGGTTCTGCACGCACTGGCGCCCGAATGTGTCGCGGGAGACCTGTGTCAGAAGGGCGGTCCGGGTGCCAAGCCTGGCCGCGGCGATCGCGGTGTTGTACGGGCCGCCTCCTGGCACCGTGCGCCACAGCCCGTCCGCCGCGGGCACGACATCGACCAACGTCTCGCCGCAGACAATGAGTCCGTCTCTGTCGGGCACGAACTTGAGGGTACTCGATCGAGACCGGTTTTCTCGCAGCGTCTTTCGCCGCAGCTATGCCCGAGCCACCCGAGGCAGCAGGCCCAGGATGAGATCGAGGGCGCGGCTACCGTCCCGTTCCGCGCACGCCCGCACGTCGATAGCCACATTGCGCAACGGCGCAAGCGCGTGCTGGCAGTAGATGACTCCGCCGAAATCCGTCGGCCACGTGTAGCCGACCACCAGAACCTCCTGCACCTGGACGATCTTGCGCAGCTGCACCCATTCGCGGCGTGTGCTTCCGTCCGGCTGCAGCAAGAGCGAAGTGACCCGCTGGTTCTCGCAGGCGCGCCAACGATCCGCCTCGCCGAGCGCGAAGTCCGTCGCATCCGACCACTCGGGAAAGATCACCATGCTCTGTTCCACCAGGCGCGTCCAACTCGGGTTGTCCGTCAACGACCGGAACCGGCCGGACAAGTAATTGGACGATTCATAGCTCGCCGCCGACGCGAAAACCACACTCCCGCATTCGGGCCTGTCTGTCCGATCCGATGCCAGCACGGCCCAATCCCCGGACACAAACATGCTGGCCCCCATGACGGGACTCGCGTCCGCGGGCTCAAGCATCAGACTGGGCAATGCTTCTGTCTGCACCGGCAGTTCGTCGGGATTTGCCGAGGCAGTACCCGCAGACGCCGCGGTCATCGCCAGCACACAGATGAATACCGCCACCCCCGGAACAAACCTCATAAGCGCAAGAGCCTAGACGAGCAGCGGGTACGTCCCGCCAGGATATTGACAACCTATCTCAAATATTGTTCTATGCGAATGTATGCATTTATAGAGAGGGAGTCCATGGCCGTGGCAGCGCTCGTCCTGTATCTGGTCTTCATTGCCGCCGGGCTGGGCTGGAAGAGCTATCGGCAATGGCGCGCTACCGGCTCCACCGGGTTCCGCGGATTCCACGGACGGCCCGGCTCACGCGAGTGGCTGGCGGGTGTGGGGTTTATCGCCGCGATGGTGGCCGCCCTGCTCGCACCGGTCCTGCAGCTGGCCGGCTTCGTCGCACCCGTTGGCACCCTTGATCATCGGCCGATTCAGCTCACCGGCATCGCGCTCGCGGTCACGGGAATCGTCGCGACGATCGGGGCCCAGCAGACGATGGGCGAGTCATGGCGAGTGGGCGTCGACACCCGGGAGACCACCGCGTTGGTGAGCACCGGTGTCTTCGGCCGGGTGCGCAACCCGATCTTCACGGCGATGCTGACGTTCGCCGCCGGATCTGCCCTGATGACTCCGAACCCCCTGGCCCTCAGCGGCTTTGCGCTGCTCCTCGTATCCATCCAGCTACAGGTGCGCGTGGTCGAGGAACCCTACCTGCTCGCGGCGCACGGCGCGGCCTATCGCGAGTACGGCGCCCAAGTCGGACGTTTCGTGCCGGGTATCGGCAGGTTCAACGCCCAGGGTTGATGAGCCCACCGCCGCGCGTGGTAGCCAGCTCGTAGGCAGACTCCGCGTGCTCGGCATCGTCGAGACCATCGGACTCGTGCTGCGGATGCGACCGGATTCCCATGGAGTGCCTCAGGCCCAGCCCGATGAGCCCGGTAACCGCGACCGAGTAGGTAAGGACCACGGCGACGGCCACGAGCTGCAGCCAGAATTGGTGCAAGCCACCGCCATACAGCAATCCATCGACACCCGAGGGCGCCGCGGCGCTGCCGACGATGCCGATCATCAGCGTCCCGATGACACCGCCGACCAAATGCACGCCCACCACATCGAGCGAATCGTCGTATCCCAGCCGGTACTTCAACTCGATCGCAAGAGAACTGACCGCGCCGGCCACCGCACCGACGACCAGCGCGCCGATCGGGGTCACCGCCGCACACGAGGGCGTGATGGCGACCAGACCGGCGACCACACCCGAGGCCGCACCGAATGACGTCGGCTTGCCGTGGCGGACCTTTTCGACCACCAGCCACGCCGCCATCGACATGGCTCCGGCACCGAGGGTGTTGGCGATGACAATCGCCGCGGCGCCGTCTGCCGCCAACGCCGATCCGGCGTTGAACCCGAACCAGCCGAACCACAGCAGCCCGGCACCCAACATGACGGCGGGCAGGTTATGCGGACGCATCGCCTCGCGCGGCCAACCGCGCCGCTTGCCCAGAACGATGGCCAGCGCCAGACCGGCGGCACCCGAATTGATCTCCACCGCGGTACCACCGGCGAAGTCGATGACGCCGAGATTGGCCAGCCACCCGCCCTTGTCGGCGGTGGTGCCCGCAACCGCGAACACCCAGTGCGCCACCGGGAAGTACACCAGGGTGGCCCACAACGCGGTGAAGGCGATCCAGGGCAGGAAGCGCATGCGATCGGCCACCGCACCCGCGATGAGCGCCACGGTCACCATGGCGAACCCGGCCTGGAACATGACGAAGACCAGTGCCGGGATGTTGGTCGGGCCCCATAGCGGCACCGAGGGTGCCTTGTAATCGCCCTCGAAGAGGTGCTGCAGCCCGGCGAACTGGAACGGATCGCCAAGCAGGCCGCCGCCGATATCGGTACCGAACGCCATCGAGTATCCGAAAGCCACCCAGAGCACCCACACGACGGCAACGGCCGAAAAGCACATCATCATCATGTTGAGGACGCTCTTGGCGCGCACCATGCCGCCGTAGAAGAAGGCCAGCGCCGGGGTCATCAGGAGTACCAGTGCGGCACTCGTCAGCACCCAGGCGGTATTGGCCGCGTCCGGCACTCCCATATGCGGAAACATGCGCTGGCTACTCCCGGCTCGTGCGATTAGGTCAGCGTGAGTGTAGGGAAGCCACCGCTCGCGTGCGCACAACCTCAGCTAAACTAGAACACGTTCCAGTTTTTTGACGTAGCATTTCACTCCATCACCCGCCCCACCCAAGGAATGGCCATGCATACCCCCATCTGCGACGAGCTCGGTATCGAGTTCCCGATTTTCGCCTTCACCCACTGTCGCGACGTGGTCGTCGCGGTGAGCAAGGCCGGTGGCTTCGGCGTCTTGGGCGCCGTCGGATTCACCCCCGAGCAGCTTGAGATCGAACTCAACTGGATCGACGAGCACATCGGCGATCACCCCTACGGCGTCGACATCGTCATTCCCAACAAATACGAGGGCATGGACGCGAACATGTCGGCCGAGGAGCTCACCAAGATGCTCCAGTCGATGGTTCCGCAGGAACACCTGGATTTCGGCCGCAAGCTGCTGGCCGACCACGGAGTGCCCGTCGAAGAGGGCAACGACAACGCCCTGCAGCTGCTGGGCTGGACCGAGGCCACCGCGACCCCGCAGGTGGAGATCGCGCTGCGCCACCCCAAGATGACGCTGATCGCCAACGCGCTGGGCACGCCTCCGCCAGACATGATCAAGCACATCCACGACGCCGGCCGCAAGGTCGCGGCGCTGTGTGGCTCGCCGAAACAGGCCCGCAAGCACGCCGACGCCGGGGTGGACATCGTCATCGCCCAGGGCGGTGAAGGCGGTGGCCACTGCGGTGAGGTCGGCTCGATCGTGCTGTGGCCTCAGGTGGTCAAGGAGATCGCCCCGGTGCCGGTGCTGGCCGCCGGAGGCATCGGCAGCGGCTACCAGATCGCTGCGGCACTGGCCATGGGCGCGCAGGGTGCCTGGAGCGGCTCGCAGTGGCTCATGGTCGAAGAGGCCGAGAACACCGCGGTGCAGCAGGAGACCTACGCCAAGGCCACCAGCCGCGACACCGTGCGCAGCCGGTCCTTCACCGGCAAGCCATGCCGGATGCTCAAGAACGACTGGACCGAGGCCTGGCAGACCGAGGGCAACCCGGAGCCGCTGGGAATGCCGTTGCAGTACATGGTTTCCGGGATGGCCGTCGCCGCCACGCACAAGTTCCCTGACCAGACGATCGACGTCGCCTTCAACCCCATCGGCCAGGTCGTCGGCCAGTTCACCAAGGTGGAGAAGTCAGCCGCGGTGATCGAGCGTTGGGTGCAGGAGTACCTGGAGGCAACCAACACCCTCAATGAGCTCAACGAGGCTGCCGCGTCGGTGTAAAGACCGATCGAGTGTGCGGATCGTGTCGTTTTCCGGCCGGATATCGACACGATCCGCACGCTCGACCGTCCAGCGGGCTTGTGATCGACGCAGAGCTGGCCGGCGGCGTCAGCTCTCGATACTTGCGGTCCGCCTGCACCATCTTGTACCCGACCACCACCAGCACGACCAGGCCCACCACACCACCGATCCGCGTCATCGCGTAGGCGGCCTCGCTGGGCTCGTTGGCTTCGGGGTTTCGGTATTTCCAGGAAGACAGCACCTGCCACTGGCTCTTCGGATCAAAAATCGACCACAACAAAAACGGGACGACGATCAACCCCAGAAAAAGAAGCAATCCCCCCATAACTACCCCTTACTGGCCCAGGCCGTTCTGCATGGTGTTGGCCAATACGTTCACCGCGAGGCTGCCGTTGCCGGGCTGGCAGACCTTGGCCTGCAGCAGCACGTTTTCACGCTTGCGCGTCTGAGTGAAGCAGCGGCGGTCAAGGCCCGCCTCCTCCTTCATCCACGCGGCGTCGGCAGCGCCGGCGGCCGGTCCCGTGAATGTCCACACCTCACGGCGGCCGTCGTTCAGGATCAAGGTGGCCGTCTGCCCGGAACATCCCTGGGTGCGATCCACCACTCGATGGAACGCACGATCGGCGGCGTCGCTATTGGCGAACACCCCGATCGATTGCTTCACCAAATGCGTTGCATCCGTGGCGGAATCCTGCGTTGTCGCGCCACGAAAAGAGGCCAGATCCGGATCCGCGTATACCTCGTCCAACCCGATGTCCGACCAATTGTTGCACTCCGGAACGTCCACCGAGAACGCCTGGAACGGCTGCGTGAACTCGCTGTGCGAACCCAGCTGTGCACCGATGACATTGCTCACCGAACCACGCGCAAGCACGGCATAGTTGACGACACCCGGATCAGACGGGCGGGCGCCCGCCAGCGGGGTCAGTGTCAGCCCCAGAGCCGCGACCGCCACCGCCGTCAGCACAATTCGAGGCGTACCCATCACACCCATCACACACCAGCTTCCATCGCGTCGGCAATACGTGCCGCTGCTCGCTCTCCGCTTCTGGGCGAACACACCTTTACTTGGAACATGACTTCTTGTCGCGCCCGCATCTCGACATAGCAGGTGCGGTCGTTCGCCTCATTGGTCATCGACCAACCGGCGGCGCCGTCGCTGGAGCTTTCCTGGGTGAATGTCCATGTGTCCGTTACACCTTGGCCATCGGTGACCGTGATCGGATGCCCGTAACAGTCCGACATGAAGATCAACGCCACCACCGGATCGACGGCTGCCATCGGGCTGTTGAACACGCCCACAGCCTGTTTCACCGAGTACCGCGCATCCGATGCAGACTTCTGCGACGACTGGCCCCGGTACGCCACGAGCGTGCCCGGGTTTCCGTTGAACACCTGATCCAGGCCGACATCGGCGAAGTCCGCGCAACTCGGCTCACTCACCTGAATTCCGGCTGTCGGGGCGTGGAAGGTCTGCGATGCCGACAGTTCGGCACCGACCATCCTGCTCACCGTCGCGGGCTTCTGCAGAACGGTATCCAGCGCCTCGGGACCTACCGCCTGCGCGGGCGGCGCGAACGCCAGTGTCAGCGCCGAAACACCGGCCGAGGCACGCATCACACGCCTGGTGCGACCCTCACCGCGATATTGCCGCCCCTCATTCGACATAGGTCGAGCATACGGAAGGGCTATGGGCGCAGGTATCCGTCATCCGAAAGGGCCGTTGAACACGAAATAGGCGCCCACGGCGATCAACACGAACCCCACGAGGTGATTGAGCGTGAGCTTTTCACCCAGATACCACACCGCGAAGCCGAGGAACACCGTCAAAGTGATGACCTCTTGCATGGCCTTGAGTTCGGCGCCTGAATACACCTCGCTACCAAGGCGATTCGCGGGAACGGCCAGGCAGTACTCGAAGAATGCGATCAGCCAGCTGACCAGTACGACCACCCACAACGGGTGATCCTTGAATTTCAGATGGCCATACCAGGCGAACGTCATGAAGACGTTCGAGCAGATGAGTAGCACTGGCGGCAACAACCGGGCGGTCAGCATGTCCACATTCTGTAGATCTTCCCTGTCAACTGCCCACAGCCGCTAGCCTGCTGCGCATGGGCGCCGCGGCATTACACGACCGGTACATCCAGAGCTGCCTCGGCGGCCTGCACGTGCGGGTCGGCGGCCAAGGGCCCGCAATCCTCTTCTGGCCCAGCCTGCTGATGACCGGGTCCATGTGGTCTGAACAGGCACAATACTTCGCCGACCGGTACACCGTGATCCTCGTCGACCCGCCCGGGCACGGCGACAGCCAAGCGCTCAGTCGCATGTTCCGCTTCGAGGATTGCGCCCGCAGCATCGAACAAATCCTGGACTCCCTCGGCATCGCGCGCGCCCACGTCGTCGGCAATTCCTGGGGCGGAATGATCGGCGGCACCTTCGCAGCGCTGCACCCCGACAGGGCCGCCGCATCGGTGCTGATGAACGCCACCGCCTCCCGCGCCAATATGCGCCAGACGGTCGAGTTTCGACTGCTCACCGAGATCGTCCGGATTCTCGGCCGATTCCGTGAACCGCTCACCACTCGTGCCGTCAAGGCCTTCGTCGGGCCCACCATCATGCGCGAACGGCCTCAGGTCGAGCAGTCCATCCGTGCGGAACTGCGCGGCCTCAACGTCGACTCCGTGTACTGGGCGGTCAACAGCGTGGTTCCGGCGCGCCCCGACCAGCGCGAGCTGCTCGGTCGCATCACCACACCGATCCTTGTCGTGGCCGGACGCGAGGATCCGACCTTTCCCGTCGCCGAGACCGAACTCATGGCCGAGGCGATTCCCGGGGCAGAGTTCGTCATCATGGAGGACACCGGACACCTGGCCGCACTGGAACGCCCCGATGAGGTCAATGCCCTGATCGACGAGTTCCTCAAGCGGCACCCGCTGGAGGGCTAGCCCACGAAGTCCGCGACCAGTCGCAGCGCGACCAGAAGCATGACGGGTAACGCGACGAGCGACAATGCCGACTCGGTGAAGGCCTGAGAACCGATGAGTGCGACGACAGCCAAACACAGCCCGATGGCCATGCCGAGCAGCACGCAGAAACTGATCAGCTTCGATCGGCGCAGGCTGGACCACAGCGCCCTCGCGGAGCGCCGTGGGACGGTGAGCACCAGCCAGACCGGCAGCACGACCGCGGCGAGCGCCAGTAACGCCGCGATCACTCTCGCGGGGATGGGCAGCTGATGGTTCCCGTACCGTGTGGCGATCGCGGCAGAGGCGCCGAGGATCACCAACGCCAGGAAATTCACCGGGGTCATCACCTTGACCACTCGATTGAACACTTCGGAAACACCGGCCCGGACATCGTCGGCTCTGCGAACGTCCATGGCAGCCAGATCCAGATAGGCCCGTAGCGCACTCGAGAGCCTCCACCGGCTCGACTGCGCCTTGCCCACGTTCTCCATGGCATGGGCATTATCGGGGTCGGCGCGCAGTGCCAATCGGAATTCCTTGAGCGCCTTACCTTTCCATCTGCGCATCCCGATGATCTGGCCGCGGAGGTTTCGATAGGAAGAATCATCCGGCGCGATGCGCAATGCCTCGTCGATGGCCGCCAACGCGGCACGCTTGTGTCTTCTGGTGTACAGCACCACCGCCATCATGTAGTGGCTCGATGCCTGATTGGGGTGAGTCTGCACCAAGTGCTGGGCCGCCGCCATCGCCGGCCCCTTGTTCCAGCTGCGCAGCAGTACCGAAATACGGATCCGCTGCGCCTGGCTGTTGGCGGGATCGAAACGTAACGCATTGTCCGCGTACCACATCGCCCCTGGGTAGTGTCCGCGCTTGAGATCCAGATACGCGCCGGTGGCCAACAGATCTGGAGCGTCCGGCCATGCCGTCAAGGCCTCGCCGAGATGCGCGCCGGCCGTGTCGTACTTTCCTATTCCGATCAACTCTTCAATCATCAACGCACGGGCCAGCGGTGTGTCGCCGGCCGCGGTCATCGAGATCGCCTGTGTCGTAAATACTTTGCCAGCTCGTCGTAGGTCCCGTCCGAATTGGAAAACTCGACGACATTGCGCGCGGTGTCAAACCAGCTGCCGGCACTGGGCCCTACCTGGGCGATCGCGGTGTCGATATCCGACATGCGCACCGGCCGTACCTGACCGCTACTGATCGAGTCGGCCATGGCGAATTGCGTGGCGGTGTTACAGATATGCGCAAGGTCGGCTCCGGAGCGCCCATCCGTGCGCTTGGCGATCGCCTTGAGGTTGATCCCCTCCAGCGGCCGATCCCTCAGGTGATACTTGACGATGGCCGCGCGGGCCTCCTCGTCAGGCAATGTCACCAGGATCATGCGGTCGAACCGCCCGGGCCGGCGCAGCGCTGCATCCACATCCCACGGGTGGTTGGTGGCACCCAGCACGTAGAGTCCCTCGTTGCTTTCCGTGGCCGGATCGAGTTCGGCTAGCAGCTGATTCACCAGCGGCCGCAGGCCTGAACTTCCCGAAAGCTGCGAACGGCGATGTCCCAGCGCATCGAGCTCGTCGAAGAAGAGCACGCATGGCGCATTCCGCCGGGCGATCTCAAAGATCTCGCGCATCCGTTGCTCGCTCTGCCCGAACAGCGGGTGCATCACATCGGAGATGCCGACGGGGTAGAAATTGGCCCCCAATTCACCGGCGACCGCACGGGCCAGGAAGGTCTTACCGCATCCCGGAGGCCCGTACAGCAGCAAGCCGCCCCTGGCCGAAACACCAAAAGCCTTGACCAAATCGGGGTTACGCAGTGGCCCGAACAGAGAGAGGTCCAATTGCCGTTTCACATCGGCCATTCCGCCCACATCCGCGAGGCGCACATCGGACTTTTCCAACGCGCCGACATCGTCCGGCCCCAACGGCTCGGGGTCGTCGTCCACGAACGCCGGACGGACGATATCGGACACCTGGTCTTCGGCGGCCGACCAGTCGAAGCCTTCCGCAGCGACACCGGGCTCGGGCGCCGGGGCATTCAAACCCGCCGAGCATTCGGCGAGCAGTTGCAGTGCCCTGGCATCCCCCGGTGCCTGCTGCAACGCGAGGGTGCAATGGTTCAGAGCCTCGGCGAAGCGCCGACGCTGAACCAACAGCTCGATGACACGCAGCCGCAGCGCGAGCACCTCGGGGCTCGCCTCAACGGCAGACAGCATTTCGGCGATTACGGCGTCATCGGCCACCAGATCCCCTCCCCAGCGATGATTCGCGCTCAGCGAAGACGGCCGTCGAAGTTGTTCGCCTGGCGCATGTCCGCGATGGCCCCTTCAAGATCACCGAGCTCGCGGCGAAGAATAGCGCGCATCGACAACGCATCGGGAAAATCCGGCTTGATATCGAGCGCCTCGCCGATCGCCGTCAGCGCCTCGTTCGGTTTGCCGGCTCCATTGAGGGCCCATGCGTGGGTGTAGTGGTTGATGGCGTCGTGGCTGCCGTACCGCACCGCGGAGAGCGCGCAGTCGATCGCATCGAAGTGCCGTCCCATGCTGCCGAGGCAGTACGCGAGGATGCGCCAAGCCAGGGAGTTCTTGTGCTCCAGCTCCAACGCATCGTTTGCGAGACGCAGTGCCTCACCATCGTCTCCGGACGCCAGAGCCTCGCTCGCGCGAGTTGCCAGCTCATCAGCGTCCACACAAACGAAGGTACGCGAACCCTGCCCACCGGTTATCCACTCACCCGCAGCCATGTCGATCAGGGTTCCGCTAGCAATCATTGCCAGCTATCCTAACCAGCCTTCATACGTGCGTCGACAACTCTGGTCACAAGGGGATGTTAGTTAGCCCACATCGGCCCGCAACGGATTCACCGCGAATTCGATCACCCGATAGGGCGCATGGTCACGCGACTCGGTGTTCCATTGGCTGACGTAGATGCTGAGCCGGTCGAGCGTCGAGTCGGGCCCGATGTACCCGCCATACGGCTGGGCCAACGTGTTGTCCCAAGACTCAGGCAGTTCGTCTGCGACCGCCGGCCACGCGCCGGCATTCACCACGGTGGTCGCGGGCACCGCACCGAGTCTCGTCGGGCGGTCAGCCACCCGTACCTCGACGTTGCCCGTGCTCTGGTTGAAGTAGGACAGCACCGCCTGTCCGTCGACCATCTTCATGCTCAGCTCACCCAGATGATCGCCCCACAATGGCGTCACCGCCGTACCCCATGCCCACTTCCCGTGGGCATCGGCACCCCAGCCCTGCCAGGTCGCGCGGTCGGTGAAGGTGTCCGGCTTGGCCCGGTAGAGGACCGCCGGCAGCGAACGATCGAACGCGTCGCTGACGATGTACACCCAGCCCTTCGGCGACTCCGGGGTCCACAATGGGTCGTAATAGCCGCTGATCTGTGTCTGTTGGCCGCCCGCATAGTCGCCGGGGCGCACCGAACCCGGCACGGTCGGCCACCCGGCGCGGAAGGGGTCGGGCTTCACCAGCCGTGTCGACTGCGGAATCAGATTCTTGGTGACGGCGATGAACAGCCAATTGGTTCCGTTGACATCGATGACGCCCGAAGGAAGTTGGGAAAACCCCGGTGGGGTCGGGTCTTCCAGCAGTGGGCGGTCGGTACCCAACACTCCGGAGTGACGCACACCCGAAGCATCCGGCACGGACTCGGTATCGACGCGTAACGCCACCGGGGAGTACCAGCCGCCGTAGCCCACGCCCTGGCCGGCGAAGCTGTCGCCACAGATCTGCAACATGCCGCCGGTGAAGACCATGAACTCGCAGAGATCGGTTGCGCCCAGGTTGTATTCGGAGGTCGCGGTGCCGGTGCCCGCGACCGGCCCGATACGCACCACCTCACCGGGATCGAGAGGTGGGGCCGCTGGCCGTAACGGATCGGCGAATGCGGCAGGGCCATAGGCAAATTGGCCGCCCACGAGGGCCATGAGCGCGATCAGTAGGACTGTGCCGCCCCTGACACGCTGCACGCCTCTTCTCCTATCCGACGCCAAGGCGCCACCGACCATCCCTGGACAGGGTAGCCAGTGGCGCCGCTCGGCTGGATCGCTATGGACCCGCTAGGGGCGTGGGGTGGCCGTCGACGACGGCCCTGGCGGCGCAGGCGGTGGCGGCTGGTCACGCCGTTCCTGCCGCTCGGGCGGCGGTGGCGGGATGAAACCGGGGCCGCGCTCGATGATGACCGACCCACCGGGCGACATCATCGGCGGCTGGTCGCCGCGGTCGAACATCATGTGCCGACCGCGTTCACCGGGGCCGCCAGGGCCACCGGGACCGCCGGGGCCACCATGGTGGCCGCATTGCGAGCCGGCCAGGACGCCGAGGCCGAACGTGACGCCCAGAATCACGAAAGCGCCCGCGACGATGCCGACGACGGCAGCGACCTTGACCAGCAGTGTGTTACTTGCCGAACGCGGTGCCGGCTGCGGTGGAGGCGCGGGCACAGGTGCTGTTGGGGTATCGGGTGTTGTCATACCCCGAGCATGGCCCAACCACCCTGGGTCTCGCCCCGGGAAAACCCGTGAAGTTCCTGTGAGTCAGCCCGCGACGAGCAGTTCGGCGATCTGAATCGTGTTGAGCGCCGCACCCTTCCGAAGGTTGTCTCCGGAGATGAACAGCGCCAGACCGCGATTGCCGGGAACGCCTGGGTCCTGACGGATCCGGCCCACCAGCGAGTCGTCGGCGCCCGCGGCGGCCAACGGCGTGGGCACATCGGCAAGAGTGACTCCCGCTGCCGCGCCGAGAAGCTCCGTGGCCCGCGCCGGCGTGAGTTCACGCTCGAACTCGGCGTTGATCGACAGCGAGTGCCCGGTGAAGACAGGCACTCGGACACATGTTCCGCTCACCAAAAGCTCCGGAATACCGAGAATCTTGCGACTCTCGTTGCGCAGCTTCTGGTCTTCGTCGGTTTCCCCGGAGCCGTCGTCTACCAACGAACCGGCCAGCGGAATCACGTTGAAGGCAATGGGTGCAACGTATTTCACCGGATCCGGGAAAGTCACCGCGGAGCCGTCGTGCACCAACTGCTCACTACCGTCGACACCGGCGCGTACCTGGGTGGCCAACTCCTCCACCCCGGCCAGGCCACTGCCCGACACCGCCTGATAGGTCGACACGATGAGACGGTGCAGGCCGGCCTCATCGTGCAGCACCTTGAGTACCGGCATCGCGGCCATGGTGGTGCAGTTTGGGTTGGCGATGATGCCCTTCGGCAGTTTCACCCCGCGCACATCGCGATCGAAGTTGACCTCGGAGACCACCAGCGGCACGTCCGGGTCCTTGCGCCAGGCCGAGGAGTTGTCGATGACGGTGACGCCGGCCTCGGCGAAGCGCGGAGCCTGCACCCGGGACATGGTGGCCCCGGCGGAGAACAGCGCGATGTCCAGCCCGGACGGATCGGCCGTCTGGGTGTTCTCGACCTCAATTTCCTGACCGCGGAATGTCAGCTTCTTACCCTCGGAGCGAGCCGAGGCGAAGAACCGCACCGAGGAAGCCGGGAAGTCACGCTCTTCTAGCAGTTTCCGCATGACGGCGCCCACCTGACCGGTGGCGCCGACAACACCGATGGAAGTCATATCTATCTCCCGTCGCTTCGCTCGCCCTAGCGCCCGGTCCCCGCGTACACGGTGGCCGCCTCGTCACTACCGAGATCGAAGGCATTGTGGATGGCCTGCACCGCGGCATCCAGCTCGTCATCCTTGACCAGCACCGAGATTCGGATCTCGGAGGTCGAGATGAGCTCGATGTTGACGCCGGCCTCTGCCAGCGCCTCGCAGAAGGTGGCGGTGACGCCCGGGTGGCTGCGCATCCCGGCACCCACCAGCGACACCTTGCCGATGTGGTCGTCGTAGAGCACCTGCGAGAACCCGATCTCGTTCTTCAGCGAGTCCAGCTTCTCCACCGCGGTGGGGCCGTTCTCCTTGGGGCAGGTGAAGGTGATGTCGGTCTTGCCGTCCTCGACCTTGGAGACGTTCTGCAGCACCATGTCGATGTTGATCTCGGCATCGGCGACCGCACGGAAGACCTTGGCGGCGTAGCCCGGCACGTCGGGAATCCCGACGACGGTGACCTTGGCCTCGCCGCGATCGTGTGCGACACCGGTGAGAATTGCTTCTTCCACGGGAATGTCCTCCATTGATCCGCTGACGATCGTGCCGGGCTTGTCGGTGTACGACGAGCGCACGTGAACCGGAACGTTGTATCGCCGGGCGTATTCCACACAGCGCAGCATGAGCACCTTTGCCCCTGCTGCCGCCATCTCCAGCATTTCCTCGAAACTGACCTTGTCGAGTCGGGCCGCATTCGGCACGATCCGCGGATCGGCGGTGAACACCCCGTCGACATCGGTGTAGATCTCGCAGACATCGGCGTTCAGGGCGGCGGCCAGCGCGACGGCAGTGGTATCGGAACCACCGCGTCCGAGCGTGGTGACGTCCTTGCTGTCCTGGCTCACGCCCTGGAACCCGGCGACCAGCACCACTTGGCCCTCGTCGAGGGCGGTGCGCAGCCGGCCTGGGGTGACGTCGATGATCTTGGCGCTGCCGTGCTTGCCGGTGGTGATGACGCCGGCCTGCGAGCCGGTGAACGAGCGCGCCGAGGCTCCCAGCGAGTGGATGGCCATCGCGACCAGGGCATTGGACATCCGCTCACCGGCGGTGAGCAGCATGTCCAGCTCGCGCGGCGGGGGCGCCGGGCAGACCTGTTGGGCCAGGTCAAGCAGCTCGTCGGTGGTGTCACCCATGGCCGAGACGACAACGACCACGTCGTTGCCATTCTTTTTCGTCTCGACGATGCGTTCGGCCACCCTGCGGATGCGTTCGGCCGTTGCGACCGACGATCCGCCGTACTTTTGGACGACGAGCGCCACGTCATACCTTCCTGCTGTTCGGCCAGGGTCGGGAGAGATCCAGTCATCAGGATAAGGGGTTACGACAACTCGATAACCTGGCCCGTATGGGCAACCCGACCGACCGTACCGCCATCACCTCGGTTCCGATCCAGCCGCTGATCGCCTCGCGGTGGAGTCCGCGGCATTTCGATCCCCATGCGAGCCTCGCCCCGGACACCCTGACGGCCCTGCTCGAAGCGGGTCGCTGGGCCGCCAGTTGGGGTAAGCGTTTCCCTGTCAGATACATCGTGGGTCTGCGCGGCGATGCCACCTACGCGGCGCTGGCCGAGCTGCTCAATCGGGGAAACTCTTATGCAAAAGTTGCGGCGGCACTCGTCCTGGTGAGCACCGACCTGGGCGATGACGACAACACCGCCGTCTACGCGGCGGTCGATGCCGGCCTGGCCATCGCCCAGCTGGGGGTTGAGGCACGCTCCCACGGTCTGCACACCCACCCCATGGCAGGTTTTCGCGTGGATGAGGCTCCCGCCGTCTTCGACATCCCCGAGAACGTGCGGCCCATCGCCGTCGTCGCGATCGGCCCGGTCCTGAACAGCTACGCGGGTGCCGAGGAGTCGACCGTCGAACGCGACCACGCTCCACGACAGCGACCCGCGCTCGGCGACATCGCGTTCACCAAGCGCTGGGGCAACGGTTTCGGCGGCTAACCGCTCTCACACTTCGGCGAGAATTTCGTCGGCGGCCTGCCCGACCGGATGGCACCGTTCCATGTATCCGCTCCATTGTTGCGCCACCTCAGCTCCGGCCCAGTGCGTCCGACCGGCGCCGACCACCACGACATCCACATCCGCCATGCCATCTCCTATTTAAGTCAGTCGTATGACTGATTTAGTCATAGGGCGGTGTTCAGATCCGGGCAAGGGAGCCGCTAGGCGGGCGTTACCGCCGCGAGTGAAATCAACATCGTGGTCAGAGAATCGAGGTCTTCGGCGGAACGGGCCGGGTCTGGACTGACGACATGCTGCAGGATCAGCCCGTCGATTCCGGCCACAAGCACTCGAGCCAACCGTTCGAAAGACACCGCACAACGCTCTCCGGCCCGTCGCGCCGCCTCCTGGCACCAGTGGGCGACAACCTGGGTGTATCGCTCGTATTGCCAGGCCGGGAGATCCTCCAGACCGGGTGCCCGAAGTGCATGGGTGACGAGCTCATACTGAACCAGCTGCAGATTGCGGTGCTCGGCGACCAGCTTTGACCAGAAATTCCGCACGCCATAACGAATTGCGTCGTCCAGACCGGCCTCGGTTCCTGCGGCAGTGCGCAGCACCCCGGCGATCTCTTCGACGATGTCCTCGATGACCGCCTTGAGCAGCCCCTGCTTGCTGGGGAACACGTACTGGAGCGTGCCCAGCGGGATACCCGCCTCGGCCGCAACCGCGCGCATCGTGGTGCGGCCCACTCCCTCCCGCATCAGCACCACACGTGCGGCGGTGACCGCCTCCCGGGTGCGCTGCGCCGACTCGACGTAAGGCATCACAGAGCTCCTGTCAGTCGACCGTGAACGACATCACTCGCCCACATGGTCTCGCCGATGTCCATCCGGTCATTGTGTCGCGACTCGCGCATCAGTCGAACGAACCGCGGTAGATCCGTACGGCCTTGTCGATCATCGCGCGGGTGGACCCACAGTCGCCGCTCTTCAGCGAAAAGCTGAGCACCTCGATGAACACTCGCTCCGGGGTGCTGTTCTCCTGCGTCGCACCCCCTGGAACGTCCCGGGCGTAGAGCGGCTTGCCCAGGCGCACCATGCTGGTGCACAAATTGCCGTCTTGGCCATGGAAGTACTCGACGCCGTCTCGGACTTCCCCGCGCAGCTTGGACGGCGGATCAACACCCGACCTGATGGACAGTTCGAATTGATTCTCGTTGTCTTGCAAAGAGAATCGGCACGAGAATGGATCGCCGAAGAGCGACGGTCGCACCTCACCCGCCCGACCCGGATACTCACCAAGAATCTCACACGGATCACGTTCGGCAATCTTGATCGGGTATGCGCTCAGCGCGTCACGGACGGGCATGTCGGCTGGATTCAATGTGGCCAGCACCCCGATAACCGGTTGTGCCATTTTACAATTCGCCGCCAGTGCACTCCGCGCGCCGTCGACGACCACGACCCGCAGGGCGGGCGTGCTTGCCCCTGTCAGCTTCGGAGCGTTCGGGAGCTTGCCCATGGCGACCGGAAACTCGTAGAGGCACGTGCCCGCGGTGTGATAAACCGGCGTCTGGCCGACGGTGAATTCGGGTTTCTCGCGTGAGTAGTCACCGAGTATCAGGGACAGGCCGACGCTCGACGCGTTGGCGGTACCGGTGACCTTGATGGACCCGAAGCAGCCACCCACATCGCCCGAGATGTAGGTGGGCGCGCCAATACCCTTGAGCATCAACAGAAGACCACACGGATCGACCCGCCGAAGAGCGCGCATGTAGGCCAGGAGCGTGGCCTCCTTCGCCGTGAAGGTCTGACCGTACGTGGGCAGCTCACCGGCGAACAATGCCTGACCGGTGAGGGCGGGCGAGCGCCCTGTCGCGTTGCCAGAAACGACCTTCGTGCAGCCTGCGATCGCCAGCAAGGCGACCAGAAGCAGTGCTACCGAGCGGAATTTGCGAATAGTCGCACCGCCTTGTCCAGAATCTCCCGCATCTGTCCGCAGTCGGTGCGCCCCTCCTCGGTGAAGGCACTGGCGACCACCGCCGGGGAGTACGCCTCAGCATCGGTGTTCATCGCACCGCCACCGATGTCTTTGGGGTACAACGGATCTCCTACCAGTGCCAGCGCATGACATCCCGTCAGTTGGCTCGGGTCCTCGTTGTGGAAATACGTCACGCCGTCGCGTGTGGATCTGGTGTACTCATCCGGGAAGTCGTCGACACTGCTCGTGAGCTGCACGGTGTAGTCGATGCCGGAATCCGAAAGCGCGAAGTCACAACCGAAGGGGTCTCCCAGCAGGTCGATGGACACCTCGTGTGCCTTTCCCGGGTACTCCCCGAGGATCTCGCACGGATCACGTTCCGCGAGTTTGATCGGATACGCGCTCAGCGCGGAGCGCGCAGGCAATCCAGCAGGCAGCTGCTTGGCAATCGCCGTCACCACCTGCTTGGCAAGTCGACAGTCCGGGTCCGAGTACTCGTCCGAACCATAGAGGTACGCACTCACCGACAACACGGCCTGCAATGTGGGACTCGGCGGAGCTCCCGGCAGCCGCTCCAGTTCTAGCGGAACCTCGTACGCGCACTCTTCCCCGGTCTCGTAGACAGGAACCGAACCGACCCGGAACGACTCGGGTGCCGTGCGCTTGTCCTGCATGGAGTACTCGTAGGACACCTCGGTGAGACCGGGATCACCCGTGATCTTGACACTGGCATAACAGATCTGAAAGTCACCGACGACCTGACCCGGATCTCCGTACTCCTTCAGGCTCGCCGCGAAACCACAGGGGTCCATCCGCCGCAATGCGCGCGCATAGGTGAGCGTCGCCTTCTCCTGGGCACTGAGCTTCTGGCCGTAATCCGGCTGATCGCCGTGGAAGAACGAGTCGGCTCCGGGCGCGGGTTCACTTCCCCGTGCCTGCCCGGCAAGGGTGCGCGTGCAGCCGGTGGCCGCCAGCAGAATCGCCAGCACCGCCATCCCCCTGCGTACCCACATGCTCTGCGAGCTTGCCAGATGATCGGGCTTCTCGCGGCTGGTAGAGTCCCGTCTGTGCAGCGGGCGCTCCTCCTCCGACGCCGCGACAGGGTCTGATCCAGACCGGCCTCCTGTCGCGGGTTGTTGGCGTGCCGGTCGAGATACCACTCAAACTCCCGGAGCCTTCCCATGACCAGCTTTTCCTCAGACGAGTTCAACTACACCCCGCGCAGCATCGTCACCCCGAACGGGCCTATCCCGGCCGACCAGCCCGCGTGGAACACCCAGAAGAACAGCTCGATGCCGGTGCACCGGTATCGCTCCTTCGCCGACGAAGTCGAGAAGATCGAGCTGCCCGACCGCACCTGGCCCGACAAGGTGATCACTCGCGCACCGCAGTGGGCGGCCGTGGACCTGCGTGACGGGAATCAGGCCCTGATCGACCCCATGAGTCCGGCCCGTAAGCGCCGGATGTTCGACATGCAGATCCGGATGGGCTTCAAGGAGATCGAGGTCGGATTCCCGTCGGCGAGCCAGACCGATTTCGACTTCATCCGCGAGCTGATCAGTGAGAACGCCATCCCCGAGGACGTGACGATCCAGGTGCTGACGCAGTGCCGTCCAGAGCTGATCGAACGCACCTTCTTGGCCTGCGAAGGTGCCGCGAACGTGATCGTGCACTTCTACAACTCGACGTCGATTCTGCAGCGGCGCGTGGTGTTCCGGGGCGACAGGGAGACGATCAAGAAGATCGCCACCGACGGTGCCCGCAAGTGCATTGAAGAAGCGGCGAAATACCCTGATACACATTGGCGTTTCCAGTACTCCCCGGAGTCGTACACCGGCACCGAACTGCAGTACGCACTGGAAGTGTGCAACGCGGTCGGCGACGTCATCGAGCCGACACCGCAGAACCCGATCATCTTCAATCTGCCGTCGACGGTGGAGATGACGACCCCCAACGTGTACGCCGATTCCATCGAGTGGATGAGCCGCAATCTGGCTCGTCGCGACTCGGTGATCCTGAGTCTGCACCCGCATAACGACCGCGGAACAGCTGTCGCGGCAGCCGAACTGGGCTTCCAGGCCGGTGCGGATCGCATCGAGGGTTGCCTGTTCGGCAATGGCGAGCGCACCGGAAACGTCTGCCTGGTGACGCTGGGACTGAACCTGTTCAGCCGCGGCGTGGACCCGCAGATCGACTTCTCCAACATCGACGAGATCCGGCACACCGTCGAGTACTGCAACCAGCTGAAGGTGCCCGAGCGCCATCCGTACGGTGGCGATCTGGTCTACACCGCCTTCTCCGGCAGCCACCAGGACGCCATCAACAAGGGCCTGGACCAGATGAAACGCGATGCGGACGATGCCGATTCGGACGTCGACGACATCTTGTGGCAGGTCCCGTACCTGCCCATCGACCCCAAGGATGTCGGCCGCAACTACGAGGCCGTGATCCGCGTGAACTCGCAGTCCGGCAAGGGTGGCGTCGCCTACATCATGAAGTCCGACCACGGACTGGTGCTGCCGCGCCGCCTGCAGATCGAGTTCGCGCAGTCGATTCAGAGGATCACCGACGGAGAGGGTGGCGAGGTGAATCCCAAGGAGATCTGGGACGTCTTCGCCGAGGAGTACCTGGCACCGATCATCCCGCTGGAGCGCATCCGCCAGAAGGTGACCGCCTCCGAGGAGGACGGTGGCACGGATTCGATTGCCGCCGTGGTGAAGATCGACGGCAAGGAAACCGAAGTCAACGGCAGCGGCAACGGCCCGCTGGCCGCGTTCGTAGACGCGTTGTCCACCGTGGGCTACACCGTGAACGTCCTGGACTACTCCGAGCACGCCATGAGTGCCGGCGACGACGCACAGGCTGCCGCGTACGTGGAAGCCATGGTCGTCGGCCCCCATGGCGGTGAGGCCCAGACCGTATGGGGCGTCGGCATCGCGCCGTCGATCACCACCGCCTCACTGCGGGCAGTGGTGTCGGCGGTCAACCGTGCTGCTCGCGCCTAGCGCGTGCCGTAACGGCGCCGGAACTTCTCGACCTGTCCGGCGGTGTCGACGATCCGGCGATCACCGGTCCAGAACGGGTGAGAGTCGGCCGTCACCTCGGCGGTGATCAGCGGGTACTCCTGGCCCTCGAACTCGACGGTGCGCGCGCTGGTCACCGTCGAGCGGGTCAGGAACATCTTGCCGGTGGTGGCGTCCTGGAAGACGACGTGATGGTAGTCGGGGTGAATTCCGGGTTTCATCAGTGGTTTCCTTCTGTGTTGTGGTCGCCGTAGGAAAGGAATGCCTCAAGTTCGGATACGTGTTCGCAGGGATCCTCGTGCCAATCACCGAACGGATCGCTGAGCTTGTCCCAGCATGCGGGGCTTGCCATTTCGGCATCGGTGAGCAGAGCGCCGCGCAATGCGTCGAGCACCTCTGCACTGTCGGCGCCGCATATCAGCACCGTCATCGCGTTGTGGCGATCCCCGAACCGGTAATCCCACATCAGATCGGCGAATGCCCTGCGTTCCAGGTCGGTTCGTGCAACTTCGGCTGAATCCATTGCCGCCAGCCATTTCCCGGCAGCAGATACTCGGAGTCCACCGCCGGCAGACTCCAGCCACATGGCCTGCTCATCCTGGGTGGCCAGCCACAACCTGCCCCGGGTTCGGATCACGCCGTCGAGCAGCAAGTCGATCGCGGCGTGTAGCCGTTCCGGATGAAAGGGCCTGCGCGCGTTGAATTCCACCAGCGCAACCCGGCCGTCGACGGCCAGGGACGGTTGACCCGCCAGCAGCGGGCCGTGCGGATCATCGGCGCGGCCGCACCGCGCGTCGTCCTCCAGATGGTCGAGGGCCTGCTCGACGCGGCCGATCCGAGCTGTGATGCGCGCCCGTGGCGCCAGACGGCGCAGTACCGAAAGCACCTCGGGTTCGGGGTTGCGCACCACCAGCACGTCGGCGAACTCGGCCTGACCGATCGCGACCTGCGCCAGCGTCCGGCCGTCGGCAAGCTCGTCGTCTCCGAGCGCCTGCTCCAGCCAATGCGCACTGTCGATGCACGCGACCACTCCGGCGATTTCGACATCGCGTGCCGCCGGTCCGTCGACATATCCGGGCCCAACCCGCACGGGCACGGTATTGATCGCCCAACAGATCGGATCGGCTTCCAGCCAGGGCTCCAGATGCAGCACGATGCGGCCCACCTCATCCCGGCGATGCAACTTGCGCAGCAGGACCAGCAGATCGTCGCGAATCGTGCAGGACACGCAGCCGTGGGCCAGCTCCAGGACGGTTTCAGAGGTGCCGCGGATGCCGGTGACGGTCCGCTTCACGATGTGTCCGTCGAACCTGTGGGTGACGACGACCGTTCCCGGGTCGTGGGCCAAGACCTGCACCACCGCGTCGGTATCGGTCTGTCCGGACACGAGTAGCACCGGCGTGCGCATGACTCTCCCTTTGGTTCCGTACAGCTAAATGCAAACGATTTTCATTACTACGAGCTTCACGGTACAGTCCCGGACAGCACTTGTCGAAAACGATTCCCATTATCAAACGGGAATGAATGGAGGTCCCTTGTCCGCGCATTGCGAGGTGACCGGACGGTCGCCGGGCTTCGGTAACGCGGTTTCGCACTCGCACCGCCGCACCCGTCGCCGCTGGTCACCCAATATCCAGCTCAAGACGTACTACCTGCCCTCAGAGGACCGCCGCATCAAGCTGCGGGTCAGCACCAAGGGCATCAAGGTGATCGATCGCGACGGTATCGAGGCCGTGGTGGCACGCCTGCGCGCACAGGGACGGAAGTTCTGATGGCCCGCAACGAGATCCGCCCCATCGTGAAGCTGCGGTCCACCGCGGGCACCGGCTATACGTACGTCACCCGCAAGAACCGGCGTAACGACCCGGACCGGATGGTGCTGCGCAAGTACGACCCCGTAGTGCGCAAGCACGTCGATTTCCGCGAGGAGCGCTGAGATGGCCAAGAAGTCAAAGATCGCCAAGAACGAGAAACGCCGCGTCATCGTCGAGCGCTACGCCGAACGGCGCGCAGAGCTCAAGGAGATCATTCGCCAACCGTCGAGCAGTCACGAGCAGCGCCTGGCCGCGCAGGCCGAGCTGGCCCGGCAGCCGCGCGATGCCAGTGCGGTGCGGCTGCGCAATCGCGACGCCGTCGATGGTCGCCCCCGCGGCTACCTGCGCAAGTTCGGTTTGTCCAGAGTGCGAGTTCGTGAACTCGTGCACGACGGGTCGCTGCCCGGCGTCCGGAAAGCGAGCTGGTGATGGCCACCAAGCCCACACGCAATCGTCGCGTCAAACTCGCCGACACCAAGCCCGCCAAGCCGAATCTCTTTGCCAAACTTGGAGTTTCCTCGGTGGACTACAAGGACACCAACACCCTGCGGCTGTTCCTGTCCGAGCGCGGCAAGATCCGTTCGCGTCGGGTGACTGGCCTGACCGTGCAACAACAGCGGCAGGTCGCCAACGCGATCAAGAACGCGCGCGAGATGGCGTTGCTGCCCTACGCCTGATATCACCGAGGCTGCGGAATCGCGTTCTCCAGCAGGAAGACGTGCTCCGGGCTGATCACCTTGGTGATGGCCGTACCGAACAGCGTGCTGGGCTGCGCGGGCTGCTTGGCCACATCGGTGTTGAGCAGGGCCACTACCGTGGTCTGCTCGGCGGGTGCGTAGATGGCCAGCGTCTGATAGCCGGGGATGCTGCCGTTGTGACCGATCCATCCGTGTGCATCGAAAATCCCTAAGCCATAGCGGATGTCGTCGGGTACGGGAGGCATCGCCACGGTCTGCAACCGCTGTTCCTGAGTTGCGGGCTCGAGGAGCTTGCCGGTCGCCAACGCCGGCACCCACACCCTCAGGTCATCGAGCGTCGAGACCATCGCGCCGGCCCAGGAGGCCCACGATGGGTTCCAGTCGGTGCTGTCGATGATCGGCCCGGTGGGCGTCAGCTGTGTGTAACCCTGCGCGTGCGGATCCGGGAGGATGTTGGTGTCCGGAAAGCTGGTGTGGCTCATGCCGAGTGGCTCGGTGATGTGCTCGCGCACGAAAACCGGCAGCGTCTGTCCGCTGACCTTCTCCACCACCTGCCCCAGCAGCACGGCGTTGGTGTTGCTGTACTCATAGCCCTGCCCGGGCGGGAAATTCGGCGGCTGGGCGAAGGCGTAGTCCAGCAGTTCCAGGGTGCTGTAGCGGCGACGCGGGTCGGCCTCCAGGTCGCGGCTGAAGACCAGGGACATCGAGTAGTTGAACAGTCCACTCTGCATCCGGGCGAGTTCACGCAGCGTGATCTTGTTCCCGTTCGGGACCTTGTCCACATACTTGGCTATCGGATCGTCGAGCCCCAGCTTGCCCTCGTCGACGAGCTGCAGCAATGCGGTGACCGTGAAGGTTTTCGTCACACTACCGATCCGGTGATAGAAGTCCGTCTGCATCGGCGCGTGAGTGGCGGCGTTCGACACTCCGAACGTGCGCACGTACTTGCCCTTGGGACCCCACACACCGACGATCGCCCCCGGGACGCCGGCGCTCTTCAGCACCTCGTTGATCGCCGAATCGAGCCGGGCCGATGTCGGCGCATCCAGGTCCGCGGCGGTGATGGTCGCGCGCGTCCCGCAGCCGCTGACAAGCAGCGCAACAGTCAGCGCTGCAGCGAGGATTCGACGCATCAGGCGGGGCTCATCAAAACAGTGAGTATTGAGCTCCGGCGCGGCTGGGAACCGTGAACTGCTCGATATCGGTACCCCCGGCAACACGGCCGATCAACGTCATGAACGTCTCGTCGTCCACCAGCGGCACACCGAGAGATCTGGCATGAAAGCCCTTCCCCTGCTCGGGGTTCGGATGATTACAGATCACCATCGAGGTGTCCTCGTCGACCGCGTCGGCGTAGGCGAGGCCGGCCTGCATGATCTGTTCGACCAGTTCCTCATGTGTGCGGGCGACCTCCGCACTGAGCGCCACCCGCATGCCCTGCACCAGCGGTTGCCCGGAGGTATACGGTCCGGGGTTGAGCCAGTGACACGGCTGACGGGACGCCAGCGTCTTCAGCGGACGCAGCTCGTCGTGAGTAACACGGCCGTTGGGCCAGCGTTTGCGCGTGGTCTCGCGGATCGGCAGCCAGGTGCCGCGTTCGCGTGCCCGGTCCAGCACCTTCGGCAGCACCTCGGCAAGCACCCGGGCGTCGTCGTAGGCGTCGTGGGCCTTGAGCTGCTCGACACCCCAGTGCGCGGCCAGGGTTTCCAGGCGCAGGTTCGGGGTGTCCAGGTCCAGGCGCCGGGTCAGCTCGACGGTGCACATGACCGCCTCGGTGGGCAGCTCGGCGCCGGCCAGCTCGGCCTCGGCCGCCAGGAACGAGTAGTCGAATCCGACGTTGTGGGCGACCAGGGTCCGCCCCCGCAGCAGTGCGATGAGATCGGGGACGATATCCGCGAACTCCGGCTGCCCCTCCAACATCTCCGGGGTGAGACCGTGCACATGCGTCGGGCCCGGATCGACACCGGGATTGAGCAGGCTCACCACGCTGTCGGTGATGGTTCCGTCCGCATCCAGCGCCAGTGCGGCGACGCTGATGACACGCGCCCGACCGGGCTGAAAGCCGGAAGTCTCCAGGTCAACCACGACCCACTTGGGGCTGTGGTCGGGCGTCTGCCCCCAGATCGGCATGACTGAAGGATGACATGTAGGACCGACAAGCCGCTCTAGGCGCGCGGGATACGCAGCACCTGCCGGCCGATGGCGTACTTGTGCACCTCGGTGGGCCCGTCGTAGAGGCGGAACGCACGCATGTCCCGGAAGATCATCTCCACCGGCGTCTCGTCGCTGATGCCGATGCCACCGAGCACCTGGACGCACCGGTCGGTCACCTTGAACAGTTCCTCGGAGACGAACGACTTGGCCATCGAGCTTTCGTGACGTCCCTTGGCACCGTTGTCCATCATCCAGCAGGCGTGCCAGATGGTGAGACGACATTGATGCAGCGCGATCTCGTTGTCGGCGAGCATGAAGGAGACTCCCTGGTGCTCACCGATGGTCTTGCCGAACGAGGTCCGGGTGCGCGCGTAATCGACCGCGATGTCCTGAGCGCGAGAGGCGGCGCCGAGCCAACGCATGCAGTGCGTCAATCGCGCCGGGGCCAGCCGCAACTGCGCGTACCGGAATGCCTGGCCCGTCTCCCCGAGCAGTGCCTCACGCGGCAGGGTCAGGTTGTCGAATCGCACGACCGCATGGCCCTCTGCGTAGTTGCGGTCCATCGTGTTCATGATTCGTTCGATCACAATCCCGCCTGCGGAAATCCCAGCGTCTCCATCGCACAGGAACAGCGTGGGCCCCTCCGGCAGATGGTCGTTGGCCTCCAGGTTGGCCATGATGATCCACGTCTTGGCGCCGCGTGCCCCGGTGATGAGCCATTTGCGCCCGTTGATGACGAAGTTCTGACCGTCAAAGATGGCCGAGGTCTTGAGCTGCGAGGGGTCCGATCCGGCTCCGTCGGGTTCGGTCATCGCGAACGCCGAGCGCTGATGCCCCTCGATGACGGGCTTGAGGAACCGCTCCGCCTGCTCCTCGTTGGTGATCTTGCCGAGCAGGAACATGTTGCCCTCATCGGGCGCCGCACAGTTCATGGCGATGGGGCCCAGGGTCGACCAGCCTGCCGCCTCGAAGATGACCGCCTGTCCGATGTGTGAAAGACCCCAGCCACCATGAGATTCCGGCGCCTGCACGGTTAGCAGTCCGGCTTCGCGAGCCTTGCCGACCAGTTCGTCGCGCAGCTCGTCGGTCGGTCCGTGCGCGGTCAGACGAGGGTCACGCTCGTAAGGGATCACGGTCTCGGTGACGAACTCGCGAACCCGCTGCGCCTTGGCGGCCAGCTCTTCCGGAATGCTGAAGTCGATCATATTTCTCCCTCGGTGAATTGTGTTGCCGCCCAATCCAGTACGGCCATGGCGATGTTCTGGAACTCCGGGTAATCCGCACCGACCAAGTCGCCGGATTGCCACTTGCGATACAACTGCATCCACGCGACGGCCAGCCGGAGCCGTGCGCAGGCCACATGCCAATGCAGCGGGCGCGGCGCGGTTCCCGTCGCAGCGAAATAGGCCTCGATGACGTCTTGTCGGCTACCGAATCCCACTGCAGTCGTGGGCATTTGATTGATAGCGCGCACTGTCTCCGGGTCGCCCGGTTCCATCCAGTACGACACCAGAATCGCCAGATCGAACAGCGGACAGCCTCGGGTGGTCATGTCCCAGTCGATGATGGCATTGGGCGACAACGTCTCCCGATCGACGAGCATGTTGTCGAGCTTGAGATCCATGTGCAGCAGTGAAACTCCCGCGGGCTCGGGGATCTGCCGCCGCAGACGTGAGATCAGGTCCGTGACGACCCCAGGCAGGCCGTCCGGCCAGACCGCAGCGGCGCGGCGTGTCCAACCGGTGAGCTGACGTTCCAGCAGCCCCTCCGGCTTACCCAGCTCGCCCAGACCCACGGCCTCTGGTGCCACCCGGTGCAAGGCCGTCATGGCCGCGATCAGGGTATCGGTGATCCGAGCCGGGGCGTCGTCAGGCAATCCGGGCGGCAGCTCGCCCCCGATCGCCACGCCCTCGCGGTACTCCAGGAACTGAAAGGGCGCGGCCACGATGTCCAGCTCATCGCAGTACAGCAGCCCTCGCGGGGCCAGCGCGAAGCACGCGTTCAGCCGTGACAGCACCCGCCATTCGCGGGCCATATCGTTGGCGCCCTCGGCGATCGGGCCCGCGGGCGGGCGCCGAAACACCGCCGGTCGGTCGTCGAGCGCCACCAGATAGTTCAGATTGGCCTTGCCACCAGCGAATTGTCGCGCCGCCGAGGCGTCCAGAGCGTGTCCCTGCCGCGCCACCCAGGCCGAGAGCGCGGCCCAGTCCTGTGGCGTCGTCTCAGCTGTGGCCCGGAACACACGCGTTACCCTAGCCGCCCACCCAACCGACTGGTTGGCTGGGGAGATGCTCACGCGTTTTCGCCACCGGCGTCGATCAGCCGCCCGAGTATCCGCCTGAGCTCACGTCGATCGTCGGCGCCGAGCCTGCCGAACATCTCGTCCTCGGCCGCCCAGATCGCCGATTCCACGCGTTTGAGCAGTGCCCTGCCCTTGGCGGTGACCCGCGCCGGTAACGCCCGCCCCGAGGCAGGCGCAGCTGGCCGGGACACCAACGCCTCGTTCTGCAGCCCGTTGAGAACCTGATTCATCGCCTGCGCCGACACATTGTGTTCGCGTGCCAGCTCGGCGCTGGTGCGCCCGGGACTTTCGTTGAGCATCCGCAGGCACATGAACTCCGGCATGCCGAGCCCGAGGGGCCGTAGCGCGGCAAGGACCTGCGGACGCATCACGGCGCCCGCCCTGAACATCAGGTAGCCCAGCGGCTCGACCTCATCGGATTGGCTCATCGCAAGCATCCTGGCATGAACCTCTCAGGACCTGCGCGGGCTCTCGGCTCTTAGGCCCGCAGTACCCCACAGTAGATCCGGGCGATTCGCCATGCCTGTCGAGACATTCCCCGAAGCCAAAGATGCCCGGCCCGGTGAGCCCCTGCCGTGCAATGGATTACCACTGCGCGGCAGATTCTCAGGATACTCATATCAAGAACCTTGACATGTCCGATTGGGCGCAGGTATCAAGGAAGTTGATACGGGTTCAGCCGGCGACAGGCTAGCTGCCTGATCACCAGAAAGGGAGAGTTGGATGTCTGATTCATTTGCAGGCTTCGAAGGACGTGGCCCTGGTTTCGGCGGATTCGGCGGCCCCGGATTCGGTGGCCCCGGATTCGGCGGACCGGGATTCGGCCCCGGCGGCGGACCGGGCGGCTTCGGTTTCCGCATCAAGCGCGCGGTCACCGGCTCGCTACTGCTTGACGGGCCGGCCAGCGCGGCGCAGATCGTGCAGCGTGTCTCCGACGCGACCGAGGGCGAGATCTTGCTGCCCGAACCCGTGGTGGAGCGTGTTCTCGAGCGGCTGGCACATCGCGGCGTCGTCAAGACCGAGGACGGCGTGGCCACCCTGACCGATTTCGGCCGCAACGTGCTCGCGAAGCGGGGCATCACCAGCCAGACCGCGCAGGCACTCCGCGCCAAGGTTTTCCCGAAGCTCGTCAACGTTCTCAAACTGCGCTCGGGACTGGCCGAGATCGCCGGCCTTGCGCGCGTCATCGCCGTCACCGGCACCGACGAGCAGAAGGAGAAGCTGGCCGAGGCCAGCGCCACTCTGTTGGCCACGGTCACCGACGTCAAGCGCTCGCTGCAGAGCGCCCTGGCCTAGAAACGGCATCGCGCACTGCCCGTGTGGCCATCTCGTCCGGCCGCACGGGCAGCGGTCCCGGCCGCTCCAATAAACTGCGCGGATGCCCATCGAGCACCTATCGCTGCGTGGCCGGATCGCACTGGCCGCCGGACGCTCGGCACGCTGGGCGTCCCGGATCAGCGGTCGCGGCGCGGGCTCCATGATCGGCGGCCTGGTCGCGCTCAAGTTGGACAGCTCGGTGCTGGCACAGCTGGGCCGCGGACGTCGCACCGTGCTGATCACCGGCACCAACGGCAAGTCCACCACCACCCGGATGACCGCGGCAGCACTGGCGACCGTGGGACCGGTGGCCACCAACACCGAAGGCTCCAACATGGATGCCGGTCTGGTTGCCGCGCTGGCCGGCACCCGGGACGCCGAGGTTGCCGTACTCGAAGTCGACGAGATGCACGTGCCACACGTCGCGGACGCGGTCGCCCCCGCGGCCATCGTGCTGCTGAACCTCAGCCGTGATCAGCTGGACCGCGTCGGTGAGATCAACAACATCGAACGCACACTGCGCAAGGGCCTTTCCCGGCACCGCGACGCGGTGATCGTCGCGAACTGCGATGACGTCCTGATGACGTCGGCCGCGTACGACAGCCCCAATGTCGTCTGGGTGGCGGCCGGGGGCGGCTGGGCCGGTGATTCGGTGAGCTGTCCGCGCAGCGGCGAGCTCATAGTCCGCGACGGAAACCATTGGTACAGCACGGGAACCGACTTCTCCCGGCCCGATCCGGACTGGTGGTTCGACGATGATCGCATCTACGGCCCCAGCGGAATCAGCCTGCCGATGTCGCTGACGCTGCCCGGCACCGCGAACCGCGGAAACGCCACCCTGGCGGTAGCCGCCGCCATCGAACTCGGCGCCCGCCCCGGCCCGGCAGTCGATGCCGTGTCCGCCGTCGACCAAGTAGCGGGCCGCTATCGCAGCATCGACCTGGGCGACCACACGGTCCGGCTGCTGCTGGCCAAGAATCCGGCCGGCTGGCAGGAGGCACTGTCGATGGTCGATACCGATGCCGACGGGCTGGTCATCGCCGTCAACGGCCAGGTGCCCGACGGTGAGGACCTGTCCTGGCTGTGGGATGTGAACTTCGAACACTTCGCCTGCGACAACGAGGCGACCACTGTGCCACCCGTCGTCGCATCAGGAGAGCGCGGCACCGATCTGGCAGTCCGGCTGACCTACGCCAGCGTCACGCACACCCTGCATCACGACCCGGTGCAGGCCATCAATGCCTGCCCGCCCGGCAGGGTCGACGTGATCGCGAACTACACGGCCTTCCTCAACCTCAACCGTGTGCTGGCCAAAGGTGGTGCGGCATGAGTGAATCCACCGTTCGGGTTGGCCTGGTGCTTCCCGATGTGATGGGCACCTACGGCGATTCGGGCAATGCCGTGGTGTTGCGGCAGCGACTGCGAATGCGCGGTATCGACGCCGACATCGTGGAGATCACCCTGGCAGATCCGGTACCCGATTCCCTGGATGTCTACACACTGGGCGGAGCCGAGGATTACGCGCAGCGACTGGCCACCCGGCATCTCATCGCGCACCCCGGCCTACAGCGTGCCGTCGAGCGCGGCGCACCGGTACTGGCGATCTGCGCGGCCATCCAAGTGCTCGGCCACTGGTACGAAACCTCTTCCGGTGAACGTGTCGAGGGTGTCGGCCTGCTCGACGTCACGACCAGTCCGCAAGAGAAACGCACCATCGGGGAGTTGGCCGGTGTGCCCATCATGGACGAGCTCGAAGACACCCTGACTGGATTCGAGAACCACCGTGGCGGAACGGTTCTGGGCCCCGCGGCGGCGCCGCTGTGCACCGTCTCCCGGGGCGCGGGAAACCGGGCCGGTGACGGCACCGACGGGGTGGTGCAGGGCAGCGTGATCGCCACGTACATGCACGGTCCGTGTCTGGCACGCAACCCCGAGCTCGCGGATCTCTTGCTCGCACGCGCCATGGGTGTACAGCAGCTGACCCCGCTGGATCTGGACGAGGTGGCGCGACTGCGCCGGGAGCGGTTGTCCGCCAAGTAGTTCCAGCTCGGAGCGAACTAGAGGGGGCGTCGTCCGGAGAGGGCGCGTCCCAGGGTCAGTTCGTCGGCGAATTCCAGGTCCCCACCCATCGGCAGGCCGGAAGCCAGCCGGGTGACGGTGAGCCCGGGGAAATCGCGCAGCATCCGCACCAGATAGGTGGCCGTCGCCTCCCCCTCGGTGTTCGGGTCGGTGGCAATGATGACCTCCGAGATGGAGACGCCGTCTTCCTCGGTTCCTATGCGTGTCAACAGCTCTCGGATACGAAGCTGATCGGGACCGACGCCCGAGAGCGGATCAAGTGCCCCACCGAGTACGTGATAGCGGCCGCGGAACTCGCGGGTGCGCTCGACCGCTTGCACGTCCTTGGGCTCCTCGACAACGCAGACCAACGCGATATCGCGTCGCGGGTCGGCACAGATGCGGCAGCGCTCCTTGTCGGAGACGTTCCCGCAGACCTCGCAGAACTGCACACCGTCACGCACCCGGGTCAGAGCCGCGGTCAGTCGATCGATATCGGGCGCCTCGACACCCAACAGATGGAAGGCGATGCGCTGTGCACTCTTGGGTCCTACCCCGGGCAGCTTGCCCAGTTCGTCAATGAGGTCCTGGACCGGGCCCTCAAACACCGGGCAATCCCAGCCCTCCACCAAGATCGCCGAGGCCGCCCGCGAGCGGACCCAGCCGCTGACTTGCGAGTTCCTGTGTCTTCGACGTCAGATCGGCAAACGCGCCGATGATCAGGTCCTGCAGCGTCTCGACATCTTCTGGATCGACGATCTTCGGGTCGATCTGCACGTTGGTCACTTCGCCACTGCCCTTGCCGGTGATGCGCACCAAGCCGCCACCGGACTCACCGGTGACCTCCGCTGCCGCTATCTGCGCCTGAGCAGCCATCAGCTGCTGCTGCATCTGCTGTGCCTGCGCGAGCAGGGCCGACATATCCGGGGCGCCTCCGGGTTGCATGGACTCTCCTTCTCGCTCGAAGCGACCGGGTATCAACTTGGTCACGCTCGCCGGGCCTCGGCGGGTCGTCAACAAGGGTAGCCGCCGTCCGGGCTACCGTGGCCAGGTGCGAGTGAGTTTCGGCCAGCATCTGTCGCGGCCCGTCCCGCGCCGCCGTGCCATGGCCATGGCTGGGACGGCCCTACTGACGGCGGCATCGGTCACGGTGCTGCCCATCGGCGTGCCGTCGGCCCCCACCACCGTCACCGCCGCCGCGGCCCCCGGCATCGCCGGACGCATCGTCGTGCTGGATCCCGGGCACAACGGCGCCAACGACAGTTCGATCAACAACCAGGTGCCCGACGGCCGAGGCGGCACCAAGAGCTGTCAGACCAGCGGTACCGTCACCGACGGCGGATACCCGGAACACACCTTCGCCTGGAACACCGTGCTGCTCATCCGCCAGCAGCTGACCCAGCTCGGCGTCCGCACCGCCATGACCCGTGGCGATGACGACAAGCTCGGACCGTGCATCGACAAGCGTGCCGAAATCGAGAACGGCTACAACCCGGACGCGGTGGTCAGCATCCACGCCGACGGCGGCCCCGCCAGCGGCCACGGCTTCCACGTCAACTACTCGAGCCCTCCGGTCAACGCCGTGCAGGGCGAGCCGACGCTGCGCTTTGCCAAGACCATGCGCGACAGCCTGCAGGCCGCGGGCCTGACGCCCTCGACGTACATCGGCACCGGCGGCCTCTACGGACGTTCCGACCTGGCCGGCCTCAACCTGGCCCAGCACCCCAAGGTGCTCGTCGAACTCGGCAACATGAAGAACGCCCAGGACGCGGCGATGATGACGAGCCCCGAGGGCCGAGCCAAGTACGCGCAGGCCGTGGTCCAGGGCATCGTCGCCTACCTCAGCGGCACGGCACCGGCGCCGGGGGTTGACCCGGCGGCGGCACCAGCACCCGGCGGTTAGGCCGCCGAACCCTCCACGGTCTTCTTCAGGTTGGCCAGCACCTCGGCCTGAATCTTCTTGAGCCCCAACGGCGCGAAGGTCCTCTCGAAGAAGCCCTTGATGCCGCCGCCACCGGTCCACGCGGTCTTGGTGGTAACGGTGGAGCCGGTTCCGGCGGGCGCCACGGTCCAGCTGGTCACCAGGGTGGAGTTGGCGTCCTTCTCGATGACGGTGTGGCCGGCCACGCTCACAGTGGACTTGATGTCTCGCACGCGCGACTCGGTGGCCTGCAGCTTCCAGGATGCGACGGTGCCCTCACCCTGACCGCCTTCGAGGACCTGGTAATCGCGGTAATGGCCGGACAAGATCTTCGGGCGCACATTCTGGTAGTCGGCTACCGCGGCGAGCACTGCCTCGGGCGCCGCGTCGATCAACACCGAACTGGACGCACTGACCTGACCCATGAGTTCTCCCTCGCTACTATTTGGTTCTACTACTGGTCGTAGTCGCAGTCTAGGGGTCACCCACCAGATCGCCCAGGCTACGTTCGCCTTCCACGGTCTGGCCGCCATGCCGCAGGAAGCGCGCAATGCGGTGGGTGCTGTGTTCGTCGGCGAATGCCTCGACAATGGCTGCGCGCTCGGCGGCCAATCCCGGTTCCAGGTCCGTCGCCTGTGCATCGACCGTACTCTTGGCACCCGCGATCAACGCGAGCGGATTGACTGCGATACGCCGGGCGAGCCGATTCACGAACCGCCACCCCTCATCGGGGTCCAGGGCACGGTTCACCCAGCCGTATCGCTCCGCCAGGTCCGCACCGAAATCGTCGTGACCCAAAATCACCTCGAGTGCGCGCGCTCGCCCCATGCTCTGGACCAGGTGCTGCGGGCCCGAGCCGGCCGGGACGATGCCCAACCCCGTCTCCACTTGATTGAAGATGGCCCGGCCACGTACCGCGAAGCGCATGTCCAGGTTCAGCAGAAACTCACTGCCCCCACCCGCTACCCGGCCCTCCACCAGGGCGATGGTCGCCTGCCGCAGTGCACGGAACCTGCCGACCAGCCGTTGAAAGGATTCGACCGACTCGGCCGTGCGTGCCGAGTCGGTTTGCAGAATCTCAACATTCAAGTGGGCGATGAAGAACTCCGGGTTGGCGCTGCCGAACAGCACCACCGTCACGTCGTCTCGATCGGCGAGCCATCGGGCCAGGCGTGACAGGCTCGACATGAGTGGCCCGTCGAGAAGATTGAGCGGCCCGTGGTCAATCAGAACGGTGACAACGCGATCATCGCGTTCGCAGCGCAATCCGGCGAGTTCGGGGACATCGGTGCTCATCGTTTGGCGGCTATCAGAACGCGACAGAGCCGGGCGGGAGCCCAAGCGCCACCCGCCCAAACAATTCGTAGGCCGAATCCGTGTCGTAGACAACGTGTGTGGACAACGTGTTCACGTCGCGCAGGTGCCTCTGCAACGGTGAATCCTCGTACTGGGCCGAAGCCCCGGATGCCTCGACAGCTTCGGCGATCGCCTGCTTGCAGACCTCCACCACGTAGGCACAGTTACGGCGCACGGCCACCCGGTCCTCGGTGGTCAGCCCCTCGCCTGAACGCAGCTTGTCCTCCACATCCCGCACCGTCTTCAACAGCAGCGCGCGAGCGGACTCCGCTTGCGCAGCAACATGTCCCATACGGCGATGTGCGGTGGCGAGCTTGGACTGTTCCTGCATCGAATACCGCATCACCCTGGTCTTGATCTTCTCGGTGAACAGCTCCACAGTGCCCAAGGCCATACCCACCGCAGGCGCGGCGGCGACATTGGAGAGGGCACAGAACAGCGGTATGCGGTAAATGGCGGCGCCGTGCAGCTCCGCGGACGGCGACTGCCCGCGTGCCAGCGGACCGAACTCCTGCACTCGGTGTTCGGGAACGAAGACGTCATCGACGGCAATGTCCATACTTCCGGTGCCCCGCAAGCCGGAAGTGAACCAGGTGTCGATGACCTCCAGATCTGATCGGGGGATCATGAAGGTGCGCAGATCGGGGTACTTCGGCGGCTCCTCGTGTTGCACGATCGCCGCCACGGAAGCCCACGACGAGTGCCACACACCACTACCGAACTGCCAACGCCCACTTATCTTGTAGCCGCCGTCGACGGGGGTGGCCACACCGGAGGGCGACCAGCTGCCGGGAAACAGCAAGGGAGAGCCGGCGGGCACCGAGCCGAACATCTCGTCCTGCAGCTTCTCGGGGAACAATCCGGCCAGCCAATTGTGAATTCCGTAGATACAGAACGTCCAGGCGGTCGATCCGCAGACCTTGCCCACCTCGATGACCGCACCGACCAAGGTCTCCAGGCTGGCCTCGTCGCCACCGTATCTCCGCGGGGCCATCAGGCTGAACAGACCCGACCGGGACAGCTCGGCAATGGTCTCGTCGGGCATCCGGCGCAGGCGCTCCGCCTCCAGCGCCCGTGCGCCGATGGCGGGTGCAAGCTCGCGAGCACGCTGCACGGCGTCGGTCTGTACTGCTGTCGAACTCGTCATCAAAACCTCGCAACCTGCGCAATCATTAGGGAATGACACGCGATCGGACTGAAACTGAATCTCGATTCAGGTTTAATGTAGCCTTGGCGGCGTGGTGATGTCTAGCGATTCAGAGATCCGGCCCATGCCCGCCGATCAGCCCTCGACACAACGCGGGCGCAGCACGCGTCGCGCCTTGATGGATGCCGCGCGTGAGGTCATCTCCAGGGTCGGTTACGCCGAAACGCGGGTCATCGACATCACCACCAAGGCCGGCAAGTCGGTCGGGGTGTTCTACAACTACTTCACCGACAAGGCCGAGCTGCTGCGCACCATGGTCGACGAGTTCCGCGACCAGGCCTACACCCGCGGGGACACCGTCGCGACCGACGATCGCGCCCCGTACGACGTGATCCGCGACATCGTCACCGTGTACTGGACCACCTATCGCGAGCACGCACCGGTCCTTTCCGGGGTATTCCAAGCGGCCCAGATCGACCCCACATTCGTGGCCTACTGGCGAGACTTGCGCGCTCCGGCACGCACGATGATCGCCAACAACATTCGGCGTCTACAAACGCATGACTACTGCCCGGGAATGGATCCCGACATCACCGCCTCCGCCATCGGCGCGATGATGGACTACTTCTGTTACGTCTGGCTGGTCGAGGGTGGCGAGACCGGACGCAGCTCGGTCAGCGACGAAGAGGCCATCGACACTCTGGCCCGCATCTGGTTCAACGCGCTGTGGTGGAAATCCGAAGGCGCACATGGAGCCACCTGACTGGGTGGTCACCCTCCTCTCCCGGGCCGCACTCGTGCCACTGCAAGCACAGCCCTTGACCGGAGGGGTGTCCTCCGACGTGTGGCGAGTGCGGTTGAGTTCCGGTGAATCGGTGGTGGCCAAAAGGGCCGTCGAACAACTTCGCGTGCAAGCGCGCTGGGTGGTGCCGTTGGAGCGCAACGCCTTCGAGGCACGCTACCTAACGCGCGTATCACGAATCGTGCCGTCGTTCACACCAAACGTTGTGGTCGCCGACGAAGATCTCAACGCGTTCGCCATGATCGACCTGGGGCCCATCCCTTCCTGGCGGGAGGACCTGGCCAACGGTCGCATCGATCCCGAGGTAGGCGCGGAACTCGGGACACGCCTTGTCGCTGTTCACTCTCGCACCGCCGGTGATGCCACGACGGCAAGCGAATTCGCATCCGATGACCTGTTCGAGGCGCTACGGACCGAGCCGTACCTGCGCTACACGGCGCGGCACCTACCGGAACACGCGGGAGTGCTGACACAGCTGGCCGACGACCTCGCCGACACGCACACCGCGTTGGCACACGGAGACGTGAGCCCGAAGAACATCATCGTCACCGCCGCTGGCCCAGTACTGACCGACGCCGAATGCGCCTGGTACGGCGACCCCGCCTTCGACCTGGCGTTCTGCCTCAACCACCTGCTGCTCAAGCGGATATGGAAGCCGGAGCACCGGGATCTGCTGCGGGAGACCAGTGCGCGGTTCCTCGCCGCGTATCTAGGGGGCGTCTCCTGGGAGCCATCGAGTGCCGTGGCCGCACGGACCGCAAGGCTACTGCCCGCGTTGGCGCTGGCGCGCGTTGACGGACGCTCCCCCGTGGATTACTTGTCCACCGGCCAACGCGATTCATTGCGCATTCGCGCCGGGCAGGCCCTGTATCAATCGGCCACCGATCCGTTGGCCATGGCACAACAGTTGGAAGGGTTATGACCGGAACACAGATCAGCGGTGTGCACGCGCGACGAGTGTGGGACTCGCGGGGACGGCCGACCGTCGAAGCGGAGCTACTCCTCGCCGATGGCAGCATCGGACGGGCGATTGCCCCCGCCGGCGCCTCACGGGGCAGCGGGGAGGCAACCGATCTGAGGGACGGTGGCCGGCCCTTCGCCGGGTATGACGTGACGTCCGCGGTCGCCACGGCCCGTGACCTGGCGGAGCACCTCGTCGGCGTCGATGCCGCAGACCAGCAGCAGGTCGATTCCGCGCTGGCCGCGGCCGACGGCTCGGCGGAGTTCGCGGCCATCGGCGGCAACACCTCCGTGGCAATGTCGATGGCCGCCGCGCACGCCGCAGCCCAAGCACACCGAATCCCGTTGTGGCGGTATCTGATCGGCGATGGAACGCCCGCGATGCCCCTACCCGAGATCCAGGTGATCGGCGGGGGCGCCCACGCGGCGCGCCGCACCGACGTCCAGGATTTCATGGTCGTACCCGCCGCCGCCGACAGCATCGAGCAGGGGCTCAACTGGGTGGCGGAGATCCATCGTGCCTGCGGGGCAATACTTTCCGAGCGAGGAAGGCTGTCCGGCGTGGCCGACGAGGGCGGTTGGTGGCCGGTGGTGGACTCCAACGAGGATGCGTTGGAGCTGCTGGTCTCCTCCATCGAGCGGGCCGGATTGCAGCCCGGCTCCCAGGTCACGATCGCGCTGGACATCGCGTCGAGTGAGTTCGGTAGCGGCGGCCGTTACCGCCTCGGGCTGGATGGCACCGAACTCGACTCCGATGCATGGTCCGAGGTTCTGATCGGCTGGATCGATAAGTACCCGATCGCCTCCATCGAAGACCCGCTGGCCGAGGACGATCCGGCGGCTCTTGCGGCCTTCACTCAAGCAGTGGGACACCGTGTCCTGGTCGTCGGCGACGATTTCACGGTGACCAACGCCGATCGGGTGCGTCGAGCAACCGAGATCGGCGCGTGCAACGGCTTGCTGGTAAAGCCGAATCAGGCCGGAACACTCAGCGCTGCCAAGGCCGCGCACGATACCGCTCACGACTGCGGATGGGACACCATCGTCTCCGCCCGGTCGGGTGAGAGCGAGGATGTCACCATCGCGCACCTGGCGGTGGGCTGGGGCGCCGAGCAACTCAAGGTCGGCTCGATCACCAGATCCGAGCGGACCGCGAAGTGGAATGAGCTGCTTCGCATCGACGAACAGCTTGGCGGAGCATCGATCCGGCTAGGGCGATTGACCCTGGGTTAGTCCCCGCTGGTCTCAGTTCGTCACCGAATCAAGATCTCGGGTGCGCCCCGCCCGGAACGGGGCTAGCGTAGGAATTGTGCCTATCGCATCGGGATCGGCGCACGGCGAGGGAGTGAACCGGCTACTGCGGAGTTACCGGGCCATTCCCGCGACGTCGACCGTCCGCTTGGCTAAGCCCACGTCAAATCTGTTCCGCGCAAGGGCAAAGTCGACCGCACCGGGCCTTGATACCTCGGGGCTCACCGGTGTCCTCGGCGTGGACACCGTCGGTAAGACGGCCGATGTGGCCGGCATGTGCACCTATGAAGACCTGGTCGCGGCGACCCTTCCACACGGGCTCTCGCCTTTGGTGGTGCCACAACTCAAGACGATCACGCTGGGTGGGGCGGTTACCGGACTCGGCATAGAATCCGCCTCCTTCCGCAACGGACTTCCCCACGAGTCGGTTCTCGAAATGGATATCCTCACCGGCTCAGGCGAAATCATCACCGCGTCGCCGGATCACCATCCGGACCTGTACCGGGGATTTCCCAACTCGTACGGCACACTGGGCTACTCGGTGCGTCTGCGCATCGAACTCGAGCCCGTACGGCCGTTCGTTGCCCTGCGGCACATTCGATTCCGTAGTCTCGATGAGCTGGTAGCCGTCATGGAATCGATCGTGAACTCAGCCTCCTTCCAGGACGAGCGCGTGGACTACGTGGACGGCGTCGTGTTCAGCGCCGACGAGTCCTACCTCTGTCTGGGCACACAGACAGAGGTGTCCGGCCCGGTGAGCGATTACACCGGACAGCGGATCTACTACCGGTCGATCCAGCATGCGGACGGAATCGGCAACGACCGGCTGACCATCCACGACTATCTCTGGCGCTGGGATACCGACTGGTTCTGGTGCTCACGGGCCTTCGGTGCACAGAACCCGCGTATCCGCAGGCTGTGGCCGCGAAAGTATCGGCGCAGCAGCGTGTACTGGAAGTTGATCGGCCTGGACCAGCGCTACGACATCGCCGACCGCATCGAGAGGTTTAACGGTCGCCCGGTCCGGGAACGCGTCGTGCAGGATGTCGAGGTACCGCTGTCACACACCGGGCAGTTCCTGCGATGGTTCCTCGACGAGGTACCGATTGAGCCGGTATGGCTGTGTCCGTTGAGGTTACGCGACAGCCAGGGCTGGCCGCTGTACCCGATACGATCAGAACAGACGTACGTCAACGTCGGCTTTTGGTCATCGGTGCCCGTCGGCTCTACCGAAGGAGCCACCAACCGGCTCATCGAGCACAAGGTCAGCGAACTGGGCGGACACAAGTCGCTGTACTCCGAATCCTTTTATCCACGTGAAGAGTTCGAGTCGCTATACGGCGGCGAGCACTACCGGACCTTGAAGAAGACGTACGACCCCGATAACCGATTGCTGGATCTCTACGCGAAGGCGGTACGGCGACAATGACCACAACTCAGGCCAAGAACGAGCGCGGCGAGAACGGCAGACTCTCGCTGGCCGAGATTCTCGAGATCATGGCAGCCGGCGATCTGCCCCTGCGCTTCAGCGCGTACGACGGCAGCACTGCCGGCCCGGAGAATGCCGAACTGGGACTCGACCTACTGACACCGCGCGGCACAACGTATTTGGCGACCGCGCCCGGTGACCTTGGGCTGGCACGCGCGTATGTCTCCGGCGATATCGAAATGCAAGGGGTACATCCGGGCGACCCCTATGAACTGCTGAAAGCCATGGCCGACCGACTTGACTTCAAACGGCCACCGGCACGGGTGCTGGCCAACATCGTCAGGTCGATCGGTTTCGAGCACCTGCGCCCCATCGCACCGCCGCCACAGGAAGCGCTGCCGCGATGGCGTCGCGTCGTAGAAGGATTCCGTCATAGCAAGACGCGTGACTCCGAAGCCATCCACCATCACTACGACGTGTCGAATGCGTTTTACGAGTGGGTGCTTGGCTCGTCCATGACCTACACGTGTGCCTGCTATCCGCACCCCGAGGCCACGCTGGAAGAAGCGCAGGAGAACAAGTACCGACTGGTGTTCGACAAACTGGCGCTCACGTCCGGGGACCGGCTGCTGGATGTGGGGTGTGGGTGGGGGTCGATGGTCAGGTACGCGGCCCGGCGGGGCGTGCGAGCCATCGGAGTCACCTTGTCAGCAGAGCAGGCCGCCTGGGCGCAAAAGGCCATTGCCGACGAAGGACTCTCGGATTTGGCAGAGGTACGCCACGCCGACTATCGCGATACCACCGAACGAGAGTTCGACGCGGTGTCCTCGATCGGGCTTACCGAACACATCGGCATCGCGAACTACCCTGCCTACTTCCGTTTCCTGCAGTCACGCCTGAAGACAGGTGGCCTGCTGCTCAACCACTGCATCACCCGACCCGACAACCGAACATCGGCCGTCGCCGGGTATTTCATCGACCGCTACGTGTTTCCCGATGGTGAGCTGACGGGCTCGGGCAAGATCATCACCGAGATACAGAACGTCGGCCTGGAGGTGCTGCATGAGGAGAACCTGCGACATCACTATGCGCTGACGCTCAAGGAGTGGTGCGCCAACCTTGTCGAGCACTGGGATGAAGCGGTCGCCGAGGTGGGCGAGGCCACCGCCAAGGTGTGGGGCCTGTACATGGCCGGTTCGCGGCTCGGTTTCGAACGCAATGTCGTGCAGCTGCACCAGGTGCTCGCCACGAAGCTGGACGAGCGCGGCGGCTCCGCGCTGCCGCTACGCCCCTGGTGGCAGCCCTAGTTGGGATCGATCTTGCGCGCGCCCAGCTCGTTCTGAAGTAGTTCCAGCGCAACCTCTTCCGGGTCGCGTCGCGGGCCGGCCTCACTCTGTCCCGCCTCGGCGAGCATCTGCTCTTCGTCATCCTCGGGTGACGAAGGCTCCGGCTCCGGCTCGGGTTCTGGCGCCGGTTCGGGCGTCGGGCGGCTGGGCCGGGTGACCACCCGCGGGGCGGCCTTGGCCGGCCGAGAGGCGGCCGCGGGCGCCGCTGCCTCCGCGCTGCCGGCCTCACAACGGATCTCCCAGTCCACACCGAGTGCGTCCTTGAGCGCCTCCCGGATCACCTCGGCGTTACGCGACTCGGTGATGCGCTTAGCCAACGGCGGCGAATCATGGGACAGCACAAGGGTTTTGCCCTCGATTGCCCGAACGGTGGCACCGGAGAGCATGACCTCGGTGGTGCGACTGCGGTCTCTCACCTTGGAACGAATCTCAGCCCAGGCGTTGCGTACGGCTGTGGTGTCGAGAGCGCCGGGCTGACGCGGCTCGGGCGCCGGAGCTGGTTCCGGTTCTGGGGCCGGTTCCGGTTCCGGGGCAGGCGCAGGCGGCGCGGGGGGCTCCGGCGTTGGCTCCGGAGCCGGGGGTGCTGGTTCTGGCTCGGGACCAGGGGCTGGTTCTGGAGCGGGAGCGGGTGCCTGCGGTGGTGGGGGGGCCGGTGGCTCCGGTGCCGGAGCTGGCACGAGATCCGGCACTACGGGCTCGGGAGCAGATTCCTGCGCCTGGGCGACAGCGGGCGCCTGCGACTTGCGCACAAACCTCGGTGCCGCACCCACGCCCGCAGCCTCAGGGACCGACATGTCCAATCGCTTCTCGATGCGCTCGACACGTTGCAGCACAGCCGATTCGGCATCCGTAGCCGAGGGCAGCAGCAGTCTGGCACACACCACTTCCAGCAGCAGCCGCGGCGCCGTGGCACCGCGCATCTCACCCAGCCCGGCATGCAACACCTCGGCGTAGCGAGTCAATGTGGCCGGACCGATGCGCTCGGCCTGTTCACGCATACGCTCGAGCACATCCTGCGGAGCGTCGACCACACCGCGTTCCACGGCATCTGGAACAGCTTGCAGCACAATCAGATCGCGGAAGCGCTCCAGCAGGTCGGTACCAAAGCGCCGCGGGTCGTGCCCGGCATCCATCACACCTTCGATCGCTCCGAACACCGCCGCGCCATCACCGGCGGCAAGCGCGTCTACCGCGTCGTCGATCAACGCGATATCGGTGACACCCAGCAGCGAGAGCGCCCGCTGATAGGTGACGCGCTCCTCGTCCGCACCGGCAAGCAACTGGTCAAGCACCGACAGGGTGTCACGAGGTGACCCAGCACCGGCACGGATAACCAGCGGATACACCGGGTCGTCGACCGAGACATTCTCCTGGGCACAGATGCCCTCGACGAGGGTGCGCATCGTCTTGGGCGCCAGCAGCCGGAAGGGGTAGTGGTGAGTACGCGACCGGATGGTCGGCAACACCTTCTCGGGTTCGGTGGTCGCGAAGACGAAGATCAGGTGTTCGGGCGGCTCTTCGACGATCTTGAGCAGCGCATTGAAGCCGGCAGTGGTGACCATGTGCGCTTCGTCGATGATGAAGATGCGATAGCGCGACTGGGCGGGCGCATAGAAAGCACGGTCACGCAGCTCGCGGGTGTCGTCGACACCACCGTGGCTGGCGGCGTCGAGTTCGATGACGTCAACGTTCCCCGAGCCGTTGGGAGCCAGTGCAACACATGATTCGCAGGTCCCACAGGGTGTCGAGGTGGGCCCCTGCACACAGTTCAGCGAGCGGGCCAGGATGCGGGCGGAAGATGTCTTACCGCAGCCACGGGGCCCCGAGAACAGGTAGGCGTGGTTGATCCGGCCGGCGTCCAGGGCAGTGGTCAACGGTCCGGTGACATGCTCCTGGCCGACAACTTCGGCGAAGGTCGCCGGGCGATACTTGCGGTACAGGGCCACGGAGAGCAAGGGTACCGGCGACCCCGGACTCCCTCGGTGGCCCACCTGACGAACAAACTGCCACATTGTGTGATCTTGTTCGCTAAAGTCCGCGCATGAAGACACGTCGCGTTGATATGAACACTGTGTTGGCGGTAGGCGCGAGTGTCATTGCACTCGCATTCACCTCTGCTTGTTCCAAGGAATCGCCGGACAATCCACCGGCGCCGTCGTCGAGTTCTCAGAAGCCGGACGAACCCAGCGCGAAGTTGCCCGAGGGCCCCGCGACTGCGCTGTTGCTGACCCGTGAGGACTTCCCCCCGGGCAATGGGACGTTCACCGTCGAAGACAAGCTCAAGCTCGACAAGGAAAAGACGGACAAGTCCAAGCCGGAGAAGGTCGACCCGCCCGGATGCTACGAGTTCATCTCCGAGGGCGACGGCGACTACGACAGGGCGCGAGCCAAGTACGACGCGGACACCGTGACGGCAGAGAGCAGCGTCGGGCTCGGCATCAAGCAGTCGTTCGACGAGCTCGCGCGGCGCGCCAAGGAATGTGCCTCGGTTCAGATGGAGGGTGACGGAGTGGCGATGAAGGCGAACGTCTCCGTCGCCGATTTGCCGCGCGCCTCCGTGGAGTCCAAGTTGGTGAAGGTCGGCGGCCTGCTCGGACCCGAGGGCGACCAGATAGGCGTCGAGTCGCACATCGCGATCGCACATCCCCGCGGGACGACCGTCCGAATCGAGGTCGACCGATTCATCGATCCGTGGACCCCCGAACAGGACGCGTTGGTGTTGGATCTACTCAACAAGCAGATCGCCAAGGTGCAGAAGGCGCCGTAGGCGAATCCGCAGACAACGGATGGGGGAAATCCCGTGGCTCGCATACTGTCCCTCGGCGCGATATCCGCTGCGCTGATCCTGGCCCCGGGGTGCACCAGTGTCATCGACGGCGAACCGAGAACGGATGGCTCTCCCGGGCTGCCCAAGGGCGACCCCTCCTCGCTCCTGCTGCCACGCCAGGACTTCCCCGACGGCGCGGGGACGTACGAGGTGCTGGCACAACCGGGCGATGACGGCCCCACCGTCAAACCCACCGAGTGCAACATCTTCGTCAATCACGACACCGTGGGCTTTGACCAGGCGGCCGCGCAGTATGAGGACGGGGCGCTGCGCGTGGACGTGGTGGTCGGCAAGGGCATTGCCGACTCATTCAAGTCCATCGAGGACAAGGCCGCGCGGTGCGGCTCAGTGACGCTGGACCTCGACGGAGTCGACGGTACGGGTACCGTCACGATGGAGCGGGTCCCCGGGGCCACCGCCGAAGCGACGGAAAGCGTTTTCACCGGCGGCCTGGGCATCGGCGGTGAGCAGACCGTCGAAATCACCATCAAGACGCTCACCGCACATCTGCGCGGTGCCACGGTGACGGTCAAGGTGCTGCACGCCATGGAGCCTTGGACCAGTGACAACGACAAGCTGGCGCTGACGCTGCTCAACAAGCAGATCGCCAAGGTGCAAAACGCACCCTAGCCGTCGCGCTCCAGCAGCTTCTCGGTTGCCGCCAGCAGAGCGCACGTGGCAAGGCCGTCGACGGCGGCGCCGACGGTCTCCAGCGGCGGGAATGACGGTGCCAGCCGAATGTTTCTGTCGTGCGGGTCGTTTCGATACGGGAAGGTCGCGCCCGCCTCCGTGAGCGCGATCCCGGCTTCCTTCGCCAGGGCCACGGTGCGCTTGGCGGTGCCGTCGAGAACATCGAGGCTGATGAAGTATCCGCCCTTGGGCTCGCTCCAGGACGCGATCTTGCTATCACTCAACCGATCATCCAGGATCTCAAGCGCCAGTTGGAATTTCGGCGCGAGAATCTGCTGATGCTTCTGCATGTGCAGCTTGACGCCCTCGGCGTCGCCGAAGAAGCGCAGGTGTCGCAACTGGTTCACCTTGTCCGGCCCGATGCTGCGCTTGCCTGCGTGCTGCAAGTACCACGCGATGTTGGCCAACGATCCGCCCATAAAGCTGACGCCCGCCCCGGCGAAGGTGATCTTCGAGGTGGAGGCAAAGACCAACGGGCGGTTGGGGTGTCCGGCGGTTTCCGCAAGACCGAGCAGGTCGACATTCCTGACGAAATCGTGCGTGAGTGTGTGCACGGCGTAGGCGTTGTCCCAAAACAGCCGGAAATCCGGTGCGGCCGTATTCATCTGGGCGAGCCGGCGCACAACTTCCCAGGAGTAGACGGTTCCAGTCGGGTTGGAGAAGACGGGAACGCTCCACATTCCCTTGATGGCGGGGTCCGAGGCGACGAGTTCCTCGATGAGGTCGACGTCGGGGCCGTCCTCGCGCAGCGGGACCGGGATCATCTCGATGCCGAAGGATTCGGTGATCGCAAAGTGACGGTCGTACCCGGGCGCCGGGCACAAGAACTTCAGTACCGGCTCGTCTTTCCAGGCACGAGGCGAGTCAACGGTTCCGTGCAGCAGCGAATAGACGATCACGTCGTGCATCAGCGAGAGGCTGGCATTGTTCGCGGCGATCAGGTTGGGCGCCGCGATGCCGAGTAGTTCGCCGAAGATGGCACGCAGCTCCGGCAGTCCGTTACCGCCACCGTAGTTGCGCGTATCGGTGCCGTTGCCATCGAGATAGTCACCCTCACCGGGCAGCGCGAGCAGCCCGTTGGCCAGATCCAACTGCTCGGGCGCGGGCTTGCCGCGGGTGAGGTCCAGCGACAGGCCCTTGGCCTTGAGCCGGCTGTAGTTCTCCTGCTGCAAGCGATGCTGAGCTGCGAGTTCGTCGGGTCCGAGCGACAGGAACGACACGGCTTTCCCCTATTCGCCCCTGCGGGGCATCTGGAGGTCGCGATCTTCGGAAAGGGGACCCCGCGCACCCGACAGAGCCCGTTGACCCTTGCTGCCTTCCAGCCCTGGGGGAGTTCACAGGATAGACGCCGCGCGGGGTCCGCCGACCAGTCTAGTGGGTGGGCCAGGCCGGCCGTGACCGTGGTAGGTATTGCCTGCCGATATCCTCCACATCGGATTGAGGCAAGATCCCCGTGCCCTCGAATTCGTATATGAAAGGACTGCCGGATATGGAAGGCATTCCAACTCTTGCAGAATTTCCGCTGCATTCACACGATAAGCTGCGTTACGCCGACACAGACCGGCAGGGGCATGTCAATAACGCCGTCTTCTCCACTCTGCTGGAAACCGGGCGAGTCGAGTTTCTCCACAACAGTGCCAGGCCCATCCTTGATCCGAACACCGCATTTGTCATTGCTCGTTTGGAAATCGACTTCCTGGGCGAAATGCTGTGGCCGGGCCAAGTAACTATCGGTACCACCGTGGATTCCGTCGGACGCAGCTCACTCAAACTCCGTCAGGCTATTTTTCAGGAAGATCGCTGTGTCGCACAAGCCCGCTCCGTCATTGTCTTGATGGACGAAAAGTCACGCCGCTCGACACCATTCTCCGAGGAAGCTCGCGCCTGCCTTTTGTCGCCCACAGATATCGCTGTGGCACAGGGTGCTCACGAGTGATCCGCGTTGCGCCCCGTGCCCCAATCAGTCAGTCCCAGTAACTGCGCGCCGTTGCGATCGAGAATGAGTGACGCCTCGTCGGCGGACAGGCCTTCCTGGATATAGGTCGCCGAGCTGACGTACCGCGGGCCGCCTTGGTAGGGGAAGTCCGATCCGAAGACCAGCCGATCAGCACCCAACGACGCGACGGCCGCCTGTAGTGCCGGGGTGTGGTCATGTCCGACCGTGTCGTACCAAATCCGCCGGGCGGCGTCCTTGGGCGCCTCCGGACAGTGTGTGGCCTCCCACTCGGTGACCTGCCGGTGCGCACGCTCCAGCACCATCGGCAGTGCACCACCCAGATGGCATGTCACGATCTTCATGTCCGGATACCGCGACGGAATACCCGCGACGATGAGATGCATGATCGCGACCGTGTCCTCGATCGGCGCACCGATCGACCAGGTGAGCGAGTGATCGGTGATCAGTGACGACTCCGCGCCGCACCCCGCAGGATGTACGAAAAGTACTGCACCCCTGCGGTTCAGCTCCTCGTATACCGGATCGAAGATCGGGTCGGCGATCGATCTCCCCAGCACCGAGGTGGTGATTGCCGCGCCGTACATGCCGAGATCGTCGATCGCACGCGCCAGTTCCTCCAGTGCGGCCGGGATGTGCGGTAGCGGCAGTGACGCCAGCGCACGGAACCGCCCGGGGTACTCACTCGCGAGCCTCGCGTACTCGTCGTTCACGAACCGTGCACTCTCCGTGGCTGCCGCCTCGTCCTCGAAATGCGGCGATGCCGGCGTCGCGGTGAGGACCTGCAGGTCGACACCGGCCTCATCCATCAGAGCGAAACGCCCGTCGAGGTCCTCCCGGGTGGCGCCGGCTCCGAGACGACGGTGCACGTCCGTGCCCGCCCTCCCGTATCCGTCGAGCAGTGCGAGGTAATCGTCGGACCATAGGTGAGCGTGGATATCGATGCGCACACCGGTCATGCTAGTACCGGCACCCCCGTGGCCAGAGGCGTCAAGAGCTCGCCGAAGATCCCTACCCCGTCTCTGGTGAGGATGGACTCGGCATGGAACTGTATCGAAGCAAACCGCTTCGCGCGCAACGCATGCACCTCGCCCGTCACGGCGTCGGAACTGATCTGTATCCGTCCTGCCGGAGTGTCCACCCACTCGCCACCGGTCACCGCGGCGAAGGTGTTGTAGAACCCCACGTGCCGTTCGGTGCCGAACAGGTCGATCGGCCGCTGAACACCCTGATTCGGCTGCTCCCTGCGCCGGATCGGCAGACCGAGTTGCCGACACAGCACCTGGTGACTCAGGCAGATCGACAGGAACGGAACACGTTGGGTGAGAGCATTCTTCGTCAAAGCGGTAAGAGCCGCGATCTTCGGTACATCGATCGCCGTGGGATCGCCAGGACCCGGACCCAGGATCAAGAAATCATGAGATCCGGGATCGATGTCCTCGTCAAACCGGCGAATATCCACGCGCAGCCCCAATGCCCGCAGCTGAAGTCCGATCATCGACGTGAACGTGTCCTCCGCGTCGACCACCAGCGCGGTACGTCCCGCCAGATTCGCCGCGCGCTCACCTGACTCGTGCCCCAACCAGAAGGTTCCGATGCCGGTATTGCGGCTGGCCAAGGCTTCCGTCACCCGGGGATGACTGCGTAGCTCACGTCGGGTTGTCAATACGGACAGCAACCCCGCTGCCTTACTGCGTGTTTCGGCGGCCTCGCTGACGGGATTGGAGTGGCGGACGATGGTCGCACCGGTACCGGCGGTCAGCGCTCCGTCCGGTGAGATCTCGGCGGTACGAATCAGGATCGCCGAATCCAGTTGCCGCACACCGGCTGTATCGGTACTGATCAGCGCCGCAACTCCACTGTAGTACCTGCGGCCCTGGGGCTCATACCGCTGGATGACACGGCACGCGTTCTCCAGCGGGCTTCCCGTCACGGTGGGCGCGAACATGGTCTCAGCGAGAATCTCGCGTGGATCTCGATCCGTCACACCGGAAATCAAATACTCGGTATGCGCGAGACGGGCCATCTCCTTCAGATATGGCCCGTGCACCTGACCACCGTCGGGGCAAATGCGAGCCATCATCTTCAGCTCCTCGTCCACCACCATGTACAGCTCATCGGATTCCTTGGTGTCGGCGAGAAACTCCATCACCGCATCCAGGCTCGGGCCGTTGGCGTCATATCGGTAGGTCCCACTGATCGGGTTCATCACCGCCAACGAATCCTGCACGCTGATATGCCGTTCGGGCGTGGCGCCGATGAAGACCTGTTCTCCGGTGCTCACCAGGAACGTCCAGTACGCGCCCTTCTCACGTTCCAGCAGCCTGCGGAAGAGCGTCAGTGCGGTGTGAATCGAGTAATCGTGCAGCTGGACCAGCAGGTTGCGCTTGAGCACGAAGTTAGCGCCGGCTCCCTGGCCGATCTCCTCGGAGATGATCCCCGCGGCCAGCCGGGCGTACTCGTCATCGTCGATATCGAAGTCGCTGTGGCCGACCACCACTGGATTTTCCGGGATACGATCCAGCACCTCGGACAACGGCGCACGCTCCTGCTGTTCGATCGCAAGTGCCAGCAGCGGCGCGCCGTCGTCGGGAGCCACAAATCCCCGCTCCGCGATCTGCCGATAGGGCACCAGGGCAAGCAGATCATGCCCAACCTGGTTGTCACGCAAGGGCAGGTCGGCAATCCGGTCGACAGAGGTCACCTCACCGGTGAAGACGTCGACGGTCTCCGGCACGCCGGATTCCGGCCGGTACAACAGTGCGAATGGACCGGCGTCACCGGTCAGGACGCGCCCAAGCAGCCCACTCATGTCAGCACCTCATCCGTGACGGTCAGCACGGCGCACCTCCGCGCGGCGTATTCCAATGCCATCCAATGCGATTCGTCTTCGAAATCGGCGATAGCATCGGCAACCAGAAAGGTCTCGATATCGTTGGTGAACGCATCCACCGCGGTCATCAGCACCCCGACATGCGCGTAGACCCCGCAGATCACCAGCTGATCCCGCCCTGCCGCACGCATGCGTTCCAGCAGCGCCGAACGATGGAAGGCGCTGTACCGCCACTTTGTGAAGACCCAGTCCCCCGGCTCGGGCGCGATGGGGTCGACTATCTGACGATGTTCCTCATCGACGCGCATCCCCGGCCCCCAGAAGTCCTTGAGTAGGCCACGCTGCTCCTGAGTCATGCTGCCGGGTTGGGCGGTGTAGGCCACGGGGATGCCCGCCTCCACGCTTCGACCGCGAATGGCCGCCGCGTTGCTCACCAATTCGGCACGTAACGAAACTGGCAACGGGGCAAGGAAATAACGCTGCATATCGTGTATGAGCAGCACCGCACGATCGGGATCGATCTGCCAGGTCGCCGTGTTGGCAGGCAGCAGGTCGGCGGTCGGCAGATCGTACTCGGCGATGATCGGGATACCGGGTGTGACGGTGGTCATCGGTCAAACTCCTAGCGTCGCGCCGCCATCGACCACCAGCGTCTGCATGGTGATGTGGGCAGCTTGGTCGGAGAGCAGAAAAGCCACAGCGTCGGCGATGTGGTGCGGTTGGGCGACACGCCCCAGTGGAATTCCGGGCTTGTAGTCGCCGAGGCTTCCGGCGACCAGGCCGGCATCGGAGGAATCACCGAGCATGGCCCGCAGCATGGGGGTGTCCGTGGATCCCGGAGCCACCACATTGCAACGGATCCCGTACTCGGCGAGCTCCAATCCCAGGCTCTTGGTGAAGGCATTGACCGCCGCCTTCGAAGCGGAGTACGCCGTCATGCCCTTGCGCGCCACCAGCGCGGCATTGGAGGCAATCGTCACGATCGATCCCGCGCGCCGAGGAATCATGTACCGTGCCGCTTCCCGGCTCAGCACGAAGGGCGCACGCACATTGACGTCGAAGGTCAACGCCCAGTCGGCGTCGGAGAAGTCCACCGCCGCTCCTGTTCTCAGCACACCGGCACCGTTGACCAATGAGGTGATGGGCCCGATACGGGACTCGATGTCGGCCACGCCCACCGCGACCGCGGTGTCGTCGGTAATGTCGAGGACCTGACCGATGACATCCAGCCCCTCATCGGCGGCGTACTCGACCAACTGCTTGATGGCGACCTCGTCGATGTCCACCGCGACCACCCGCTCGTCGCGACGGGCCAGTGTCGTCACCACGCGAGAACCCACCCCGCCTCCCGCGCCGGTGACCACCGCTACCATGCCGACACCACCTCGGCGGCCTGAGCGGTGTTGAGGCGCGGGTCGCAAAGAGTCGAATACCGCTCGCCCACTTCGTGATTCTGCGAAACATCGAAGACGCATTCGATCACGTCGTCCGGGGTGGCCTCCAGATGCAGGCCGCCCGCGTGCACGCCGGCCTCGTCCAGCACCTCACGGAAGCCGCGTACCTCGTCGATGGCGGTCTGGACGTGCCGCGTCTTGTACCCCGAATCGGTGGACACCGTGTTGCCGTGCAGCGGGTCGCACATCCAGATCACCGGGTGTCCGGAATCGCGGACTGCTGCAACCAGTTCGGGGAGCTTGCCACGCACTGCGGAGGCACCCAACCTGGCGATCAGCGTCAGCCGCCCGCTCTCGTGTTCCGGATCCAACTTATCGGCGAGCGCGATCAGGTCCTCCGCGGTCATCGACGGACCCACCTTGCATGCCACCGGATTGGCAATACGCGAGAACAGTTCGACGTGCGGGCCATCCAGATGCCGGGTCCGGTCCCCGATCCACGGCCAGTGTGTGGAAGTGAGCACCATGCGGTTCTCACCGTCGCGACGCAGCTGCGGCGCCTCGTAGTCGAGCAGGAGCGCCTCGTGGGATGTCCACACCGGCGGTTCGATGACCGAAAGCGAGGACGGCACGCGCCATCCCAGGTGACCCATCACTCGATTCGCGGCCCAGTATCCGGCCAGCATCCGGTCTGGGTTGGCACGCCGATGCACCGGGTGCGGCTGCGGTCCGTTGACGAGATGCCCTCGGAAAGAAGGCAGTTCGACACCGTCGATGGTTTCGGTGGGCTTGGACCTCGGCTTGGCGTACTGCCCGCCGATGCGACCGACGCGCAGCACCGGGCGGTGGGTCTTCATCCGCATGGTGCCGGCGAGCACGTTCAGCAGCGCCACCTTGCGGGCGACGTGAGCATCGGTCGACTCCTGTGGGTCCTCCGCGCAGTCGCCCGCCTGGATGATGGTGGCCCTCCCCTGGGCGACGGTGCTCAGTAGCGTGCGCAGCGTCCTGATCTCGTCGGCTCCGACCAATGCGGGCAGCTCGCTGAGTTCCGCGCGCACGCGTTCCAGGTGCACGCGATTCTCCCAGACCGGCTGTTGGACAGCGTGTCCGGTATCGAGCAGCAGTGATGGCGCAGTCATTCCCGTGATCTCCATTCGATTGATTTCTGATTCACTTGCCCCACTGGACTGCGTCGAGAACGCCCAGCTGTGTGGTCTTGGTGGGAGTGGTGATTGTTCCGGCCCCGTCGCGCAGCACCAGCTGCCGCAGATCGTTGCCCACCGGGTCCCATCGCGGAAGCCGTGAACTCGCCGGTGGCCGGCCGTGGGCGAACTCGGTCACCAGATCCATAAAAGCGGCCGAGGTTTCACGTTCCTTGGGCCCGTCGCCGAACTTGGCCACATTGGACGGGTGCGCGTAGGTGCCGAAGAGGAACGGCGATGTCGACTCGTGGGGCACCCCGAAGTACGGCGGCTGTACGGGGTGGGCATATTCCATCAGATACAGCGGCGCACGATGCTCGACCGTCGCACGACGAGTGAAGGCCAGTACGCCGTGGCGGATCAGGGCGTCGCCCCACAGTTCGGTCCAGAGTGACAGCGGATCCGATGGACGACCATCCTGCTTCGCCGAATCTCTATACAACGCAACGGCATCGGATACCGTCGACTCCGGAATCGACGGCACGCCCTGCTCGAGGATGTCACGGAAGGCGGCGTGCAGTGTGGCGGCATCGGTGGGCGGCGACTGCGGTTCGGGCGCGCCGGGGCCGGTGAAGAACGAGCCCTCCGTGCTGGTGTAGATGGAGATGGCGGGGATGTCGGGCAGCGGTTGGTTGATGTCGAAGGTCGGAAGGAGCACCGGATCCAGGACCGGCCCCCGGTACTGGCGGCCGCTCTCGACCACACGCTGCGCTCTGGGTTGGGCGAACTGCGCCACCCACCAATCACGAATCCGATCCGCGGGCACATCTTTCAGGTTCTTCACCGACACCCCCTGAGCGGCCGCCAAGGCATCGAACGTCGCCGTGGCGTCGTCGGGGGTCAGGCTCAGATATGGGCTCCAGACGTGCGCCTGGCTGACGCTGATGATCCGGCGCAGCAGGGGCCGCGTCTGCGGATGCAGAGAAAGTTGCCAGGTGCTGGCGCCACCCGCCGAAGTCCCGACCAGCGTGATGTTGCCCGGGTCACCGCCAAAAGCCCTGGCATTCTCACTAACCCAACGGAGAAGGGCGATTTGATCCTGCAAACCCCAGTTGGTGTGCAGCCCGGTTTCGGGGTCCTCGAGGGCAGGGTGACCGCAAAAGCCGAAGGCGCCCAACCGGTAGTTGAAATTGACGACGACGGCACCGGCACGCTCGGCAAGTGCCGCTCCGTCGTAGACCGGAAGACTCCCCGCTCCCCGCGACCAGCCACCGCCGTGGATGTAGACGATCACGGGCAGTAGTGCTGAGCTGTCGACCGAAGGGGTCCAGACATTGGCGTACAGCGCGTCTTCCTGGCGTACCGGGTCACCGCCTGCCGGTTGAATGAAATCTGATCCAAACCGCGTGGTGTTCAACGTGTCCCGCCACGGCGTCACCGGACGCGGTGACCTGAATCGGTTCTGCCCCGTCGGCGACTGCGCATAGGGGATGCCGCGGAACACGTGCACCTTGCCGGTGGCTGCCCCGCGGATCGCGCCTCCGGTCACGGAGACTTGCGGGTCAGCCGCACCTGCCTGCGAGCCGCAACCGGCCAGCGCCGCGGCACCAGCCAACGCAAAAGTTGTTCCTAGCAACGCCCGCCGGGTGATCACCTCTCTATCTTCGGGATGCGGCATCGCGCACCAAACAATCGCGAATTCAATTCGTCAGTTCGGAGACAATCCGTCAAGTTGAACCCGCCGGCACCCCATTGCGCCACCTACGCAGTCACACTGCAAACGATGATTCGCAGGTCATAGGGTTGTTCATCGATCTGTCATCTCGCATTAGTCCACCAGTGTTGGTGTAGCGGGGCACCCGCATAGTCCGTCACTTTGTGTGGTGCCAATACCTGGTCCCCGGCCCGCATCTGGCCCATTCTTGGGTCGACATTGAACATCCGCTAACTCATCGAGGTGCTTCAGCATGACTTCTGCGACCAAGACTCAGGCCGCGACCGAGCTGTTTGACACGCGCTCCCGCGTTAGTTCGGTCGACGCCATGGCGTCCGTAGCCGCGCACGTATGCCCCGAAGTGCTGCGATCGTTGCCGCGTTGCGACCAGCGTGCCAAGGGCGAGGACTACGTCACCGGCCTGCTGAAGGTGCGCGGACGCAAGTCCGCACGCAACATGGCCGCCACGATGGGCCAGTCGATGGGCAGAGAGGTGAGCGAGCAGAACCTGCATCACTTCGTGAACAGCTCCACCTGGGATTGGTGGGCCGTGCGGCGGGATCTGACGTCCTATCTCACCAGCGCGTACCACGCGGCGGCGTGGGTGGTGACCCCCATGCTGATCCCCAAGGCGGGCGTCCACTCCGTGGGGGTGGACCGGCGCTATTGCCCACGTGCCGGGCGCGCGGTCAATGGCCAGCTGGCCCTCAGCGTGTGGCTCGCTGCCGACGGTTTCGCGGTTCCGGTGAGCTGGCGGCTGCATCTGTCGCAGCCCTGGCTGGAGTCGACCACCAAGAAGTCCAAGACCTCGATCCCCGAGGACTACCCGCTGGAATCGGTGAGCGGATGCGCGCTCTCGTCGTTCCAGGAATTCGTTCGGGTGGCACGTCCCTCGAAAGCGCCGGTGATCTTCGATCTGCTGGGTGCCAACGGTGCCGACCTGGCACAGGTCTTCGGAACTCTCTCTCACCAGGTGGCGACCACCCGTGTTCCCAGCGACCTGCAGCTTCAGGTTGTCGATCCGGCGTTCGCCGGATACCAGGGGCGCGTACTCCCCGCCGCGCAGATCGTGCAGGCCACCAAGGGCTCACGGCGCACCGAGCAGTACGTTTACCAGGGACGGCGTCACCTGATCAGCATCGCGAAGGTCCAGCTGGCCGATCCCTCGGCGGCACGTTCACGGACGCCGCTGACCCTCGTCGGCATGACGCCCCTGGATCATCCGCGTGCACGCACCGAGCTCTGGCTGACCAACGACCCCGAGTTCTCCACCTCATCGCAGGCGCACCAGGTGGCGCTGGCCGACCACGTGCAACAGGGATACCTGCACCTGGCAAACCGCATGGGCATGCAGGACTTCGCGGGCCGCTCGTTCACCGGCTGGCATCGTCACGCCACTCTGGTGTCCATCGCGGCGACGGTGGGGTGCCTGGTGTCACCCGGTCTGGCGAGTGAGCAGCGAACCTCTCACTTTCCACAGTTTGATGGCGAGTTGCGTGTCCAGGAGCCGCTCGGCATCCTGCCACCCGTCACCAAGTAGCTCGTTCACCCGATCGAGGCGACGCACCACGGTGTTGGGGTGCGTGTGCAGGATCTTCGCGGCCCGCGTGGGGCTGGCACCGACGGTGAAGTACACATCGAGCGTCTGGAGCAGGTCGGTGTCGCGGCCCTCGTCGTAATCGATGACGGGACCGACCATCGACCTGACGAAACCCTCCACATCCTGATGGCGTGAGAGCAGCACCCCAAGGAAACCCAATTCATTTGCGGCAGCCGCTGTTCCGAGCGCACCCAACGCGCTCATCGCATCCAGGCAGCGCATCGCATCCTGGTATGTCTCCTCGATGGACTCGATGCGCTCCGACGGTCCGGCCGAGGAAACCGTCACTGGCATCCGCAGGTGCGCAGTCGTTTCGTTCCACACCGACTGAGCGATCCTGCCCGGGTCGGAACCGGGAATGAGCAGAACCACCACCTCGTCCTGGGTGGCGCGCAGCCCACCCACCCGCGAGGCGAACGATGCGGACCACAGGGCCGCCCGGTCCAGTCCACCGCGCTCCGGCCTGACGATGACCACGATGTGCGGCTGGTTGAGATCCAAAGCCAAACGGCGGGCATAGATCTGAACGAGGCGACTGTCTCGCTGCCGGTAATCCAGCACGTCATGCAGCAGGTCATTGCGCAACTGCGACACCGACAGCGACATCCGATTGTCTCCGCACATGACCACCGCCGCAGTGGTGGCAAGATCCTGAATTTGCAACGGATACACCGAGACCGGTCCGTCGCCCAGCCCGGCGACGGACAACTCGCCGTGATAGTCGTCACCGACCGTGAGCGCGGTCGACAATATGCTCTGCGCGTCGGGTTCCCATTTGTAGGAAGCGATCTCGGCTCCGTCATGCCCCGTCACACGCACCGCCACACCCAGCTGCTCGCCGACGGTGACGACGAATCCGTCCATCCCCGCCGGCCCGGAACCGGTGTCCAGAAGCAGGGTGCGCAGTGCGATCCGCTGCTCAAGTTCGGCGATTCGCCTTGAATGCCTTGACAGTTCGTCGGCACTAGAAAGTGCGATGCTGGCGAAGGAACACAGGCTGGCAAAGAGAGACCGTTCGGCGGCGGTAAAGCTGCGCACCGTGCGTGAACCGACGTACAGGTTTCCGAAGTGCCTGCCCTCATGCTCCATCGGCATGGTCATCAGGCTGTGCACGCCTTCGGATCGCATGGCCGCGTCGCCGTCGCTGGCTCGGGTAAACCTGGTGTCGGACGGGTAGTCAGCGGTCCACACCGGGCCGTGTCCGGGGCGGTACAGACTCACCAATCCGATGTCGTCACCGATCGGGAAGTACAGGCCATGGTTGATGGCGGTGGTCGGCCCGTCGACGTAGCGGACGTGATGGCGCACATCCGGGCCGGATTCATCCCGCACGGAAATGAATGCGAAGTCCGCGTCGAGCATGATCCGCGCGCGTTTGACCAGAGTGCTCGACGCCTCGTCGATGTCGAGGCACCCCAGTAGTTCGATGCCCACACCCACGAGATTCGAGAGCCGGGCCTCACGCTGGTTCTGCGTTTCGATAAGTCCGTAGATGCGTTCGGCGTATCCGCGGGCGCGGTGTAAATCCGCAGCGCTCCAGGGTGGAGAGGACTCGCGCGCGATCTCTTTGAGCCTGGCCTCGAAGACATCGGGTGCTGTTCCCGATGCCAGTAGTCGCAGCACAGATAGCGCTGAGTGGCCCGCACTGGCAGCCCCTTCGCGCGCTCCGCCGACCTGTATCTCAGCCAATATCAACTACCCGTCTGCCGTGTGTGCGTGGCAACGGTAAATGTGGGGTACCGGCGCGTCAAGATTCTCGCGCGCGAACAGTTCGCAAAGAATCGATATGAGGGAAAGTTTCCCCAGGTGGCTTCTAGATCAGGCGGGTGATTGCGGCCTCAACAAGCTGACCGGCAGCTCCTACATAGGTCTTAGGATTCAACAGCTCGTCGATTTCGGCCCGGCTGAGGCATGCGGCGATCTCCGGGTGGGCGGCACTCGCGTCACGCAGGCTCAGACCGGCTGTGACGGCATGATCGACGACTGCGGAGACGACGGACTTCGCCGGGCCCTTGCCCAACCGCGGGGTGAGGGCCGCCGAGAGCCGCTCGGCCGACGGCTGTCCGCCGAGCAGAGCAAGGTTGTCCGACATACGCTCCGGACGCACCTGCAGCCCGCGGCTCAGGTCGACGGCGGTTTGGGCTGCACCGCCGGTGAGCCGCAGACACTCCCGCAACGCCAACCATTCGGCATGCCAGCCACCGGCCGAGCGTTCGTCCTCGCTGAGCAAGGATTGCGTCAGGATGACGCTCAGGGCCGGAACCTGCAACGCAGCCGATCGAATCATGGTCGCCAACACCGGATTTCGCTTGTGCGGCATAGCCGAGGAAATACCCCGGCCCGGTGGCGCGGGTTCGGCCAACTCGGCAATCTCGGTGCGGCTCAACGTCAGTACGTCGACTGCGAACTTGCCGAGAGCTCCCGCGACGAAGGCCGTGGTGCTGCCGATATCGGCTATCGGGGCACGCAGCGCATGCCAGGGCAGCCCCGACTCGGCCAGCCCCGTCCTCCGTGCGAAGGCCGCGTTCAGCTTCTCGACGAATGCGCCGGGATCGGCACCCTCCGGTCCTGCGTATTCGAGATAGCCGGCAAGGGTGCCCGCAGCACCGCCGAGCGATACCGGCAGTGCATCGGCAACCGCGAGCACGCGAGCTCGTGCATCGAGGACGAGTTCTCGCCAGCCGGATGCCTTGAGCCCGAAAGTCGTCGGAACCGCCTGCACCGCCAGCGTGCGCGCCGCCATGACCGTCCCGCAGTGCTCGGCGGCCAGATCCGCCAGCGCCTCACCCACATAACCCAGATCCGTGGCGACGAGCTCCAACACCCTCTTGGCCAGAATCATCGCCCCGGTATCGAGAATGTCCTGGCTGGTCGACCCGCGGTGCACGTATTCGGCCGCACGCGGATCGATCTCACCCACCACCCGGGTCAGTTCCTTGATCAGGCCGACGACGGGGTTGGCCGTCTCGCGCGCCGACAAGGCCACCGTGCGGGCGTCGATATCGTGCGCGGCCGCCGCCTTGGCGATGACATCGGCCGCATCCCTGGGCAGCACACCGATATCCGCCTGCGCGGCAGCCAGCGCGACCTCGGCATCGAGCATCGCCTGCAGCCAGGCCGCATCGGTCAATTCACCCTCGGCAACGGTGCCGGCACTGACCGGTGAGAGCAGTCCGGTCTCCAGGAAACCGCTCACACCAGCACCCCGTGATCACCCACATCCGCTGCCGGGCTTGGCGCGCTCGCCAACGCGGCCCTGGCGATGGCGTCGGCGTCGCCCAGCGTGACCGAATCCACCCCCGGTCTGATTCCCGCCGCGGTCACCCAGTGCACCGATTCGGTGGGAACGCCATAGGCGAACCGGCGCGGATGTACGCGCCCATCAGCACCGATCAACCGGTACGGACGCTCAGTGACGGCCAATCCCCTTGTCTGGTAAGCCTTGTGGTCATCCGTGGGGATCTCGTAGGGGCGGCATTGCCCCGTCTCCTGCAAGAAGATCAGCAGCGGGTCACTGCTGCGGCGCAGATCTGGTTCGTGCAGTCGTGCCTCGATGAGGCTGCGTGTTCGGACCGCCGATCCCGGAACGAGTGGCGACTCGATGACCACGGCAGGGTCGTGGGTGTCGAAACGCACCTGCATCCGCGGTCCCACCAGATGCATGACCCCCGCCTCGACCAGCGCGATGATCTCCTCGATCCGTTGGGCCGGGGGGCCGATGGACAGAAAGGCGTTGAGCGGTGTGTACCAACTCTCCAGCTCGTCGCGGTATGACTTGCCGTCCAAACCCCCGTGATCCACCGCCAGCCGGATTTCGTTGCGCAGGTCCCGCAAGACATCCAGTGCCGCCTTCACCGGCCCGTCGACATTGCCCTCCCGCGCCATCACCACATCGGCACGCAGGTGTTCGAGAATCCACGCGGTGAAGTCCTCGGGTCCGGTGAATTCACGCTCACCCCACGGGCGGTCCAGATCGTCCCATTTCCAGGCGATGTCGAGCAGATCGAATTCCGCCAAGAGCGCCTCCAGGTCGCGCTCCGGCGCATGAAGGTACCGTTCGGCGAATGCCTGCTCCGGCAGTCCGCGCTGAGTCAGATGTCCTTCGTAATAGACACATTCGACCTCACGCGCGATGAGCGGCCAGAGGTCCCGCCGAAACTGCAGAAGGCCGCCGAGATCCTCACGCAACTGCGCAATCCGCTCCACGGTGAGCAGCCGGGGGAAGTAGCGCCCCGATGATCCCTTCTGGTTCTCCCCGCGCGCGTGATACGGGATGCCACGCCGCGAGCTGGCGTACAGGACGGGCTCCTGGCCAGAAGGCTGGTAGACCAGGCGCTCGCCTTCTCGCACGAATCGTCCGCCTCGCCCCACGGTCAACAGGGCCATGTAATCGAAGAAGTTCAGTCCCAGCCCTCGAACGGCCACGGGCTCACCCGCTTTGATCGCCGACAGATCGATATCAGCGGGGTTCGCGGGCGTGACGTAGGTCAATCCGTGGATACGTGCCAACGAGGCCGCACGAGCCTCACCGGGACGCAGACCCGCGGGCACATGCCCCACCGCGAGGATCACGGCCTTGAGATCGTGCAGGCGAGTCCCGTTCTCCAACCGAACCCCTTGCGGGCCATCGATATCACCGTGGGTGTCGGCCAGCGCCACCGCGCGGGAACGGTGCACCCGAACCGACATGTGCTCGGGTGCCCAGCCGACCACGCGCGCGAAACTATCGCTGAGGTAATGCCCATACAGCGCGCGGGTGGGGTAGGAATTGGACCGCAGCGTGCGCGCCTCGGCAATCGCCTTCTCTCCGCTGCGCGAGGGATCGCCCAGCAGGGCAAGGCTTTGTGCCCATTCGTAGAGTGTCGGGCCCGGCTCGATGGGGCCCTCGATGGCCACGCTGTCGTCGGTGAACACGGTGATCTGAGAGGCCACCGTATTCATCAACAAATGCCAGGACTGGTCGGTGCGCCACACCGATCCCGCGCCCGGGGAGTAGGGGTCGACGACGTGCACGACGATCCGATCCGCGCTGGGAGCGTGGCGTTCATTGGCGCACAGCCGCTCCAGTACCGCCAGACCGCGGGGGCCCGCTCCGATGATGCAAATCTGGTGATCGGACATCTAGCGCACCCCCGCCGCCGTCGTGACCGCGGCCAACCCGAAATCGGTGTCGCCGTGCATCCAGGCCAACGCCTCATGCAGGTCCGCATCGCGCATGGCGCCCAGCTTCTCGTTGCGTACCGTGGCCGCGCCACCCGCGGCATGCCAGATGCCGATGCTGTCCCGGGCTGCCAAGGTCACATCGCCCGTGCGGTCACGCCGCGCCTCGACAAACCGGGCGAACCGGACGGGGATGCGGTCGGGATCGGCGCCGATGATCCCGCCGAGCACGACGGCATCTTCGAGCGCCTGGCTGGCACCCTGCGCCGCGTAATGCAGCATGGGGTGGGCCGCATCGCCCAACAGGACCACGCGACCGTCCGACCACTGCCGCACCGGGTCACGATCCACCAATGCCCAGGACCTCCAGTCCCGACCCAGCTCAAGTAGCCTGCGTGCGGTCCCCCGCAGCGGGGACAGCTCACCTAGCACTCGGGCCTCGCTCACCGACACCCCCGAGAAGGCCTGTGCAGCACCATCGGTGCGGCTGGCAGCCAGGTTCAGCAGTGAACCGCCGGCGATGGGGTACGTCACCAAATGGCATCCGGGCCCGGTCCACCAGGTGACCGAGTTGGACCGCAGGCTCTCCTCGACCTGCTCGATCGGCACGGTGGTGCGATACACGGTGATCCCCGCGACCCGCGGTTCTCCGTCGTCGAGCAGGGTGCGCCGGATCGCCGAATTGATGCCGTCGGCGCCGATGAGGCCATCGCCCTCGACACTGGTGCCATCGGCAAGCAGAGCCCGCACTCCGGCACCATCTTGTCGGTATCCGAATACCTCACTGCGGCTGAGGAGCTCGATGCGGCCATCCGCGGTGCACGCGTCGACCAGGATGCGATGCAACTCGGCGCGGTGCACCACCAGGTACGGGCTGTCGAATCGATGCTGATAGTCCACGCCCAGACTCATGGTGTTGATCAGGCGGTCGACAGTGGCGTCGAAGAGCCGCAACGAGTCCACCCGCACTCCGATACCGGCAACCTCGTCGCCCACTCCCAGCAGATCCAGAGCATGTAATCCGTTGGGCGCGAGTTGTATACCGGCTCCGATCTCGGCGAACTCGCGTGCTCGTTCCAACACGACCACGTCGTTGCCGGAGGAGGCCGCGCTCAACGCCACGGCAAGCCCACCGATGCCGCCGCCAACGACAATGAGCCGCGACATCAGATGGCCCCCGCCCCGATCCGCGCCGACAGCTCCAGTCTCTTGATCTTGGTGGTAGCCGTCTGCGGGAGCTCATCGAGACGCAGCTGCAGCGGCGGGGCCATCGGCGGCAGCTGAGCTGCAGCCGCATCCCAGGCGTTCAGATTCAGTGGCACATCGTTTTTCGTGCACACGACCGGCTGGGCCAGGCCGCCCGGGCCGGCGACGATGATCACCTCGGTGAGCTCGTCCACCGCCAGGAACAGCCGATCCTCGGCGGCCAGGGTGCTGCCAAAGCCGTCGATGAGGTCGACCTCTCGGTCGAGGAGGTGAATGCAGCCCCACCGGGTGCGGTAGCCGACATCTCCCATCCGCCACCAGCCGTCATCGAGTTGCTTGTCGTAGCGCTCCTGTTCGCCCAGGTAAGTGCGGATCCTGCCGTCGGTGCGCACCTCGATGTACCCGGGATTCTCCGACGACGGCGGTTGCCCGTTCCGGGACACGATCCGCACATCGGTCATCCCGAGGAACGGGTAACCGACGCAACGCCCATCGGAATCCGCGGACCGAAGTCGGCTGAAGCCGCGGGCGACGATAGGACCGACCTCGCTCTGACCGTACAACTGTCCGAAGAGCGGCCGCCGCCGCCCCGAGGCCGCGAGCAGAGTGCGTACGGTGCGCGGGTGGATGGCGTCGAAGGTGCTGCTGAAGTATTTGACGGAGGCCAGGGGCCGGCGGGGGTCTTCGGCGAGCACCTCCCAGTTGATGAACGTGTTCGGGTGAGCCTCAAGGATTCCCGGCTTCACACGCAGGAAGATCTCCGCGGCGTGCTCGGGTTCGTCGTCGACAAGGACCACCACGGGGAACCCCCGCAGGATCGCGATGGCCAGCGCGGTCACCAAGCGTGAGTGCACGAAGGACACATGGATGACAATGGGTTCCCGGCGACGCACCAGTGCGGCGACAGCGGCCTGTGGACGATACCGTGCCTCGAAGGTGAAGTTGGTGTGCACCGCAAGCTTGGGCACACCGGTGGTACCCGAGGTGTGAGTGATCAACGCCGGATCATGTGGGCTCGGTACCACGGCAGGAGCCGCAGCGGCGGGAGTCAACCCGGACAGCGTCACGGCCTGCGGGTGCTCACCCTCGGCGAGCAGGATGCGGGAGGTCAGCTCGGCGATAGGCTCACCGGCCAATTCGCCGTCCAGCTTTGCCGCATCGGTCAGCAGGGTCGGGTTGCCCACGCGACCGATGAGCGTGGCCACTGTCGCGCCGTCAAGCTTGGGGGACAACAACACCGGCACCGCACCCACGCGTGCGGCGGCGCAGGCCGCCAGGGTGATGTCGAAACCGTCGGACTTGTGGATCACCAGCTTCTCACCCGGTGCAACACCGGCGGCGCGAAGCCGGCGCGAGATGTCATCGACGGCGTCGGCCACGTCGGCGATGGAAGACGTGCCCTCCAACTGCGGAGCCAGCGAGGGCCGGTGATCCAGGGTCAGGGTATTCGACGGGTGCTTTCGCGCCGCACGCTCGAAGAGCGTGCCCAGCTTGATGCCGCGGTTTCCGATGCGCTGCAGAATCATTGGGGTACGCCAGCCTTCCGGCCAGCGCGGGCTTCCTCGGTGATGCGCGCGATCGCGTCGACGGTGGCCTGCATGTCGGTGCGGAGCTTGTCGCCCCATTCGCGGACGAAACGCTGCTTACCCTCCTCATCGAGGTGGGACATGATCTCGGTGATGCCCTCGGTGGGCTGGCCCATCCGGTAGTGGTGCCTCAGGATCGATCCGCCCTCGGCCGGGTCGACGAAGTAGCTCCAGACGCTCTCCTGTAATTCACCGGAACGGTTCAGGATCGACCAGCTGAACTGTTCCGGCGCATTGGCGGCCACAATTTCACTCTCCGTCTGCCAGCCGCCGCGCACCACCGGCGCCCAGGCGACAACATCGGTCGCGCGATTGTTGTTACCGCGGAAGCGAGCACCCACCTGGCCGGGCTCACCGGATATCCACTGTCCACCAATGCATTCAGGGCTCCAGCGTCCGCTTTCGGGGAGATCGCTGACCAAGGCGTACAGCTCGTCGGGGGATGTGTTGCAGAAGGCGCTGGTTTCGATTTCGAAGAGGCTCACGCATCAAAGGCTGGCACCGGCGCTCGGCCGGCAGCGACGTATCCGCGAAAGGTCCGTCAAGTTGGTTTTCGGGTCCGTCAAGTCGGCCTGCCGCAGACGGCAAACGCCTGGTTGCGGCGAGGAATCAGGCGGGGAGAAGCACGAGGCGGGTACCGCCCATGACTTCGTTCTCGATGCGTCGATGCGCCCGCGCCGTCTCCGAAAATTGCATCAAATCAATGGCTTTCGGCGCCAGCTCGCCACTGGTGAGCAGCACGGCGGCGCGCTGGGCCGCATCGGCGAGCTGGCGGGTGGATGCCCTGGACATGACGAACCCTCGGATAGACCCGCTCTTGCGGTACAGCGGACCCAGCGGAACCGGTCGCTGGGTTTCCGGGGTTCCGTCTCCCGACACGAGGACGATCCGACCGTGCGGTGCAAGTAGATCCACCGCCGCAGCGATGTCGTTGAGGCCCGAGGTATCCAGGTAGACGTCTACTGCGCCCTGATGCGCCTTGCTCACCATCGGAACCCAGTCCGAGGTGTAGTCGTACACCTCGGAGGCGCCCAATTGCAGGCACCTGTCCAGGCTCCGGCCCGAGGCCACCGCAATGACCGCTGCGCCGGAACGCGCCGTCAGTGAGACGGCGGCCGAGCCCACATTTCCGGCCGCGCCGACGATCAGCACCGTTTCGCCCGCCTTGATTTCACCGTATTCGACGGTCGCCAGATAGGCGGTAGAGGCCGGATGCGCCACCGCGACGGCAGCCACCGGATCCACATCCGCCGGTAACTCGTAGAGCCGCTCAGCGGGAACTGAAGCTAATTCGGCTGTGGCACCTTGCCTTCCGTCGTACCCAAGGCTGGTGCACCATACCCGCTCGCCGGCCCGAAATCCCGCGGCGCCCTCTACCACCGTGCCGACCAAGTCGCGCCCCACCACGAACGGCAACGGGATTGCCGTCGGATAGGAGCCCGACCGTACGAAGGTGTCGACCGGATTCACCGCCACCGCCTCGACCCGAACGAGTACCTCACCCACAGCGGCAACAGGTTCAGGAAGCGTGCCGTACCGGATGTTTTCGGCGGGACCCCGCTGCTCGATGTAGGCGGCGCGCATGCGCATATCTTGCGGCATGCCCGCGGTCCTCACAACGTGACGGATTGCGTTGCGAATGCTTGCCATTCACGACGAGGCCGGGGGCAATGGGAGCCGGTCGACCCCCGGACTACCGAGCCGACCGGCGATCCAGGGAAACGCCTGTGCGAAGGCCTCCTGCGCGTACGCCCAGTCGTGATTACCGGCGCGTCTGACTACCGCGCACTCGATCCCTGCCTGCAGTGCGGCGTCACACAACCGACTCGCTGCGATCGGTCCGGTGAGTTGTTCCTGCCCCGCCCTGATCTTCGCGGTAGTCGATACGTCCAGCCAGCCCGCCACATCCCGGTACCGTCCGTGGTCGTGTATCACGGATAGCGTGTCGAACAGCGCCCACTGTTTTTCGTCACCACCGTAGAGCCGCTCCACGGTCTGCTCCCTGGTGCCCGCGTTGGGAGTGAGGTCGCCGGCCATGTCGACGAAGGCATGGAAGAGGTCGGGGTGGGTGATCGTCAGATCGGCCGCGCACGTTCCGCCCATCGACCATCCGACGACGCCCCAGTTGTCGGGGCCGGTGCTCGTCCCGAACTCGGAATTCACATATGGAACAACCTCTTTGGTGATGTGATCGGCCACATTGCCCCGGGGACCGTTCACGCATTCGGTGTCGTTGTTGAAGGTCCCTCCGGTGTCGGCGAACACCAGCACCGGTGTCACTCCATCGTGGTTTTGCGCGAAACGATCCATCGCACCCGCGATATCGCCTTGGCGTAGCCAGTCCGCGGGTGTCGACCAGGCCCCGGAGATCATCACGACCGCAGGAAGTTCCGGGGGTGCGGGCCGTGCGAACCAGGCGGGCGGCAAGTACACGTACTCCGTACGGTGGGTGAACCCAGAGACATCCGCGGAAATCTCGACCGGGACCACACGCCCGGTTGTCGTGACACCCTTGCCTTTCAAGTCTCGTACCGCATTCAGGTCGGCCTCGTCGGGCAAGGGGCCCGCCGTCACGGCGGCCCACGCCAGCCGCAGCGTGTCGTAGTAGTCAATCCACTGATTGAGCACCGTCGCCGCGGCAAGCAGACACAGCGGCACCGCCAGCATCATCGCGCCGCGCCGCAGCCACCGGGTGTGCAGCCAGCCCACGATCAGGACGACCAATGCCACTGCGGCCACACCGATCCAAACCCACAGCAGCAGCGGAGGTGGGTTGTCCGCCATTCCTTGTGAGGTGATGTACCAGTACGCCACAGCGCCGACACCCACACCACACAACACGGCACCGGGCACCCAGACCCGCAGCCAACCCCGCGGGCGGCGATAGAGGCCCGCCATCACCGCCAGCGCGGCCAGCACCTGCATCGTCACCGGAAGCCAGCCATGGATGAGCGACGGCCCCGCGTACAGCGGGTTGTTGCGCGCATATGCAGGCAGCTCGGCCAGCACCCATGTCCCCGACGGCGGCACGCCCCGATTGTCCCTACGATTCCTGAAAACAGGTTTCACACATTCTGGAGAATCACTGGGAATCAGCGCATCTCGGAGGTGACGGACAATCGCGCCGCTGGTTGCCGATACACCCGAGCCCTGTCAATAGTGCAGAAATGACGCGGGTTGTCCTGATCGTGCTGTGCGCGCTGCAGGTCACCATGCAGCTTTACGTGTGGATTCCGATCCACGATGTGGTGTCGTCGTCCTACGGCGGACAGAACATGACGCCCGCCCTCTCCGCGGCACTCTTCGGTTACGCCGCGGGATTCCTGCTGTTCGGTCCGATCACCGACAGGTTCGGTCGCCGGCGTGTACTGCTGGCCGGCGTGTCCGCCATGGCCATCTTGACCCTTCTGCTTCCGTTCGCCCCCACACCCGCGCTGTTCGGATTGCTCCGTGTGCTGCAGGGTTTCGCCGGCGGTGCGTTCTCGCCGTCGGCACTGAGCTACCTGGGAGAGGTACTGCCTCGGCGCACCGCGACCACCGCGATCGGCGCGGTGTCCACCGCGTATCTGATGGCCGGGGTGCTCGGACAGGTGCTGGCCTCGGTCGTCACGGACGCCTGGGGCTGGCAGTGGCTGTTCTGGGTCAGTGCGATCGGGCTCGCTGGCAATGTCGCCCTGTTGGCGGTGGTCATGCGCGAGGAGCCCAGCGGGGATTCCTCGGCGCGGGTGGTGTCCGGCTTCACCGCACAAGCCCGGCTCCTCACTCGCGCGGACATCGCGGTACCACTGGCCGCCGTCTTCGTGCTGATGCTGTCGTTCGTGGCGATGTACGCCAGCCTGGCAACACAGCTGGTGGATGCGTTGCATCTGCCCGAATCCATGGGCACCACCATTCGGCTGGCCGGCATCCCCGGGATGCTGGTGGCCCCGTTCGTGGGGTCATGGGTGGGCAAGGTCGGCACCGAGACCGGCGCGCTGGCCGGCTACGCGCTGGCCGCAGCGGGTCTGACGGTGGAGGCCCTCGGCGCCAACTCCATTCCAGTCATCATCATCGGCAGCAACATCTTCGTCGCCGGTATCGCCGTCGCCTCGACGGCCATGGTCACCATGTTCGGCGATAGGGCGGCGCCCCGGCGCGGGGCCGGTACCGCCCTGTACGGATTCACCGTCTTTCTCGGCGCCAGCTCCGCGCCGTACCTCGCACATGCCCTCGGATTCCGCCCGCTGCTGGGCCTGCTGGTGGCCGCTTTGGTCGGCGGCGCGGTGCTCGTGGCCAGCTCACGGCGTGCATCGGGGCCGGTCAAGGCGACGGTGGACATAGGCACCCAGCCCAGTCCGCTACCATGACCGACGGAGGATTCGCCTAGTGGCCTATGGCGCTCGCCTGGAACGCGGGTTGGGTTAATAGCCCTCAGGGGTTCAAATCCCCTATCCTCCGCCACTGCAGGACCGCATCAAGGAGGGCAATGGCTGCCGGACGCCGGACGGCGACCATCGTTCTGACCAGCAGCCATGCCGCTCTCTCCTTGATCGCGGGACTGCTTTTCTTTCTTTTCGTGCTGCCCCGCTGGCCCGAGTTGAACGGTGCCACCAGCCACGCCTTCGGTACCGCCATGCGCATCACCGCCGGTGTTCTGCTGGCGGCAGCGGGTATCCCGGCCCTCATGTCCTGGCGGCGGACCCGACGACCCGAGTTCGCGACGCCGCAGCTGGCGCTGACCTTGCGTGCGGCGGCCTTCACCGGCCACTTCCTGGCCGGAGCCTTGATTGTCGGCACGGCGGTCACCGAGATCTGGCTGAACCTGGATCGCTTCGGCATCTGGGAGTTCGGGGTGTACGGCGCCGCCGCGGCCATCGGGCTCCTGGCCTTCGCGGCCTATCCGCTGGCATTTGTGGCCGAGCTCCCCGAAAAGGAACGCAAGCCTCGGCCGGTCAAGACCAAGAAGAAAGTGGCCGAGGGCGCATCCGATACGGATACGGACGCGACCGACGAGACCGGAACGTCCGACGAGACCACGGCTGATGAGGAACCTGACGCCGCGGAGACAACCGAGACACCGGAAGAGTCCTCCGAGAAGCCCGAGGGTGAGGACGCACTCGAACCGGCCCGCGGCCTGCGGAACCGCCGCACCCGTCGTTCCTAGCTCGCGTCCTTGCCCCGCGCCGACAGGACCAGCACCGAACCGTCCTTGGGTGCGAAGGCCTTGACCTCCCAGCCGCCCTTGTCTGTCTTGGTGGACAGCATCCGGTCCAGCTCATCGCTGCGTTCGAACTGGGCCGCGGCGGGCACGCCGGTGTCGAGCGTCTTCCACAGCCGGGGTCGTGTTGCGAGCACCATGCTGGAACGGAAGGGCGCCACGTAAGCGGCCAGCTGTTGCGGCGGCATTTCGATGATTGCGTCTACCCAATATGTGGTGTCGGGCCCGGGCAGGGGTTCGTCGCTGAAGAACCCCTGCACCCATTCACCGGTCACCGGCTTGGGCAGCTTGGGGAACCGCTGCTCCAGCGGCTCGGAGTCATAGCGGATCGGCGACGCTCCGGTCTGTTGCGGTGTGTACGACGTCTGGGTGGACGTGGGTTCGTCCCACGACGAGCAGCCGCACAAGCTGAACATCAGCGTCGCAACAACCCACCGTTTCATTCCTGCACGGTACCGCCGCGCCGCGACGTGCTGGAGAGCACCCAAATCGCCACCGCAAAGAACAGCAACGGGTAGAGCCCGGTGTCGAATACCCGTTCCGCGCGGGACATGTGCGCGATGACGGCGTCCCATGCGGTGATGTAGGAACCGAAGTGGGGGTCGATCCTCATCGCGCGCACGTACAGCCCCCAGTACCACCACATGGACACGAGTGCCGCGATCACGGCGGTCACGGTTGCCCACCGCCAGCGCGCCGTGCCGACCGCAGTCATGATCTGGTTGACCAGCAGGACCATCAGCGGCACCGTCCACACCCAGTGGTGGGTCCAGGCCAGCGGCGACACAACACAGCCGACCATCCCGACGACGGTGACCGCCAACAGCTCTCGGCCCGCTTGGTGCGCACGCCACGCGGCCGCCATCCCCAGCAGCGCCGCGGCGCCCGCAAGCAGAACCCACAACCACGTCGGCATGGGTTGCGGCGTAGATATATTCGACAACATGCCGCCAATCGACGAGTTGGCCGGATGGTCCAACGAGCCGATGTGGCCGGTGGTGCGCACCGCACCCAACCAGTAGTCGGAGGAATCCGATGCCAACACGATCCACCCCCATGCCACGGTGCCGACCGCCGCGGTCACCGCCGCAATTGCCGCCCGCCACTGACGGGAAATCAACAGGTACGGGACGAAGATGACGGCGGTGAGCTTGACACCGGAAGCCACACCCACCGACCAGCCGCGCCAGCGGGCTCCCTGCGGCCGGGTGAGGTCCCAAATGATGATCGCAGCCAGTACAAGGTTGACCTGCCCCTGCCACAGGGTGCCGTGAATCGGCTGAATATCCCAGGCCACCAAGTTCATTCCCGCGCACGCGACGGCCAGGGGGCCATTGGCCGAGAATCCGAGAACGCGCCAGCACCGCCAGATGATGGCGAAGAGCGCCGACAGATTCACCAGGAACCAGATGATCTTCGCTGTACCCAGCGACACAAAACCCAACGGCGCGAACAGCATCGCCGCGAACGGGGTGTAGGTGAACCATCCCGCGTCCGGAATCTCCGTGGCGTACAACGGCTCGCCATGCAACACTCGCAGACCGCCGAACCGGTAGGTCATCAGATCGCCGCCGTTGCTAAACAACCCGAAGCTGTTCGGGGCATTCAGCGGTATCAGCCAATGCTGCAGCAGCACCGCGATGACCCCGGCCGCCAACCACGCGACAGCCGTCCGCCAGGACATGCTGCGGACTGTCACTACTGCTTCCTATCGGTATCCCGGGACGGCTGAACGCGTTTCGGTTCTCCCGGCATCTTCGGGTAGTTCGGCGGATAGGGCATATCGCCCAGTCCGTTGGCCTCGTCCCGTTCTACCATCTCAAGCAGCGGCTCGATCGACTGCGGTGCGTCGTCCATCTCGGCCATGGGGTCTGAGCGTTTCCGCAGCAGCCCGGGCACGGTCGCGATGGTGAGGTCGTCAGGTTCGGCATCGATGAGCTCGTCCCACGTCAGCGGGGTGGAGACGGTGGCGATCGGGGTGCGCCGCACCGAGTACGCCGACGCCATGGTGCGATCGCGCGCGTTCTGGTTGAAGTCGATGAAGATGCGCTCGCCGCGCTCCTCTTTCCACCAGGACGTGGTCACCTGCTTCGGTGCCCGTCGTTCCACCTCACGTGCCAGCGCGATGCCGGCCCGGCGCACCTCGATGAAGTCCCAACGGGCCTCGACGCGCAGATAGACGTGGATGCCGCGGCCGCCCGAGGTTTTCGGGTAGGCGACCAAGCCCAACTCGTGGAGCAACGGACGCAGCACATCGAGAGCCACCGCCTTGGCCTCGTCGAATCCGGTTCCCGGCTGTGGATCCAAGTCGATGCGCAGCTCGTCGGGGTGATCCAGATCGGGGTACCTGACCTGCCATGGGTGCAGGGTCACGGTGCCCATCTGCGCTGCCCATACGATGGCGGCGGGTTTGGTCACCCGCAGGACTTCTGCGGTTCGGCCCGACGGAAAGGTGACCTCGCAACTGTCCAGGTAGTCGGGATAGTGCTTGGGCAGCCGCTTTTGATAGATCTCTTCACCGTCTATGCCGTCGGGGAAACGCTGCAGATGCGTGGGCCGGTCGCGTAGCGCGTTCATCATCGGCCCGGCGGCAACGGTGCGGTAGTACTCGGCGAGGTGGCGCTTGGTGCCGCCGTCAGCCCCCAACTGGGGGAAATACACCTTGTCAGGGTTGCTCAGCCGGACGGCGATGCCGTCGACATCCAGTTCCTCGGCGGGCGTGGGCATTACCGTCATCATATGGGAATGGACCTGCCCGTCATGCCTCCTATCGCACCAATGCTCGCGAAACCTGTCGCGAAAATCCCCGCAGACGCCTCATATGAGCCCAAGTGGGATGGGTTCAGGTCGATCATCTTTCGGGATGGCGAGGAGGTGGAACTGGGCAGCCGCAACGAGAAGCCGCTGACCCGGTACTTTCCCGAGTTGGTCGCGGCGGTGCTGGCCGAGCTGCCGCAGCGGTGCGTGATCGACGGGGAGATCGTGATCGCCACCGAAGCCGGCCTGGATTTCGAGGCGCTACAGCAGCGGATCCACCCGGCCGATTCCCGGGTCCGTCTGCTGGCCGAGCAGACCCCCGCCTCGTTCGTCGCGTTCGACCTGCTGGCGCTGGACGACGCGGACTACACGGATCGGCCGTTCAGCGAGCGCCGCGCCGCGCTGACGGACGCGCTCTCGGGTGCCGGGACCTCGATACATCTGACCCCCGCCACCACCGATCAGGACACCGCCCAGCGCTGGTTCGAGGAGTTCGAGGGTGCCGGCACCGACGGCCTCATCGCCAAACCGTTGGCCATCGCCTATCAACCCGATAAGCGGGTGATGTTCAAGATCAAGCCGGAGCGAACCGCCGATTGCGTGGTCGCGGGATATCGGGTGCACAAGTCGGGTGACGACGCGATCGGATCGCTGCTGCTGGGCCTGTACCAGGACGATGGCGCACTCGCCTCGGTCGGCGTGATCGGGGCGTTCCCGATGGCCGAGCGTAAGCGGCTCTTCCAGGAACTGCAGCCGCTCGTCACGCCCCTGGAGGATCACCCCTGGAACTGGGCCGCCCATGAGGCCGGTGAGCGCACCCCGCAGAAGAACGCCGGCTCCCGCTGGAATGCCGGTAAAGACCTGTCATTTGTCGCACTGCGACCCGAGCGGGTGGTCGAGGTCCGCTACGACCACATGGAGGGGGTGCGGTTCCGTCACACCGCACAGTTCAACCGCTGGCGTCCGGACCGCGATCCGCGCTCGTGCACCTACGAGCAACTCGAACGGCCAATTGAGTTCAGTCTCAACGATATTGTTCCGGGCCTGGTGTGACGGGTGCGGGGCGATTCGCGCCGAGCCCGTCAGGCGACCTGCATGTAGGCAATCTACGCACGGCGCTGTTGGCGTGGCTACTCGCGCGGTCGAGCGGGCGCCGGTTCCTGATGCGGGTGGAGGATCTGGATACCCGCACCAGCGCCGAGGTGGCCGATCGCCAGCTGACGGATCTCGCCGCGATCGGTGTGCGGTGGGATGCACCGGTGATGTGGCAGTCCAACCGCACCGCCGCCTACCGCGACGCCATCGCATCGCTGGAATCTCGCGGACTACTCTACGAATGCTACTGCAGCAGAAAAGATATCGCCCAGGCTCCGACTGCACCACATTCCCCACCCGGAGCATACCCGGGCACCTGCCGCGACCTGTCGGAATCACAACGCGCAGAGCGCCGTCTGGACCGTTCTCAGCGCCCGCCCGCACTGCGGCTGCGCACACAGAACTCGCCCTGCACCGTGCAGGATCTGTTGCACGGTGAATACACCGGCCTGGTCGATGATTTCGTGGTCCGCCGCGGCGATGGCGTGACGGCCTACAACGTGGCAGTGGTGATCGACGACCACGCACAGGGCATTGACCAGGTGGTGCGCGGCGACGACCTCTTGGCCTCCACGCCGAGGCAGGCGTACTTGGCCACACTGCTGGGGTATCCGGTACCGACGTACGCCCATGTCCCGTTGGTGCTCAACACCGCAGGCGCACGGCTGGCCAAACGCGATGGGGCGGTGACCATCGCCGACCTGGGTGCACAACCCGCCTTCCGGTTGATCTGCGATTCACTGGGTTACGTGGCCACCGACGCCACCGACCTGCTGCAGCAGTTCGACGCGCGGCGCATCCCCCGTGAGCCTTGGATATACCCGGGCTGATCCGAAGAGGCCTGGGTTCCGGCCGAATCGTGTTAGCCTCCCGCAGTGTTTCGTGCCCTCGCGCTCGCACTTCTGACACTGCTGGCGGTAGCCGGTTGTGGGGGCCCGGCGCAAGAACCGCTGCGGGTCGGCACCGAGGGTGTGTATGCCCCGTTCAGCTTTCACGACGCGCGGACCGGGGAACTGACCGGCTACGACGTCGATGTCGCCCGTGCCGTGGGCGAGAAGCTAGGCCGCCCAGTAGAATTCGTCGAAATTCCCTGGGATGCGATCTTCGCCGGGTTGGACGCCGAGCGCTTCGATGTGGTGGCCAACCAGGTCACGATCACCCCCGAGCGCAGGGCCAAGTACGACCTGTCCACACCGTACGCGGTGGGTGAGGGCGTGATCGTCACGCGTGCCGGTGACAACACCATTCACAGTTTGGCCGATGTCCGGGGCAAGGTAGCCGCCGAGAACGCGACGAGCAACTGGTCGCAGATCGCCCGCGACGCCGGAGGTCGCGTGGAGGCGGTCGAGGGATTCACCCAATCCATCACGCTGCTGAGCCAGGGCCGGGTCGACGTCGTCATCAACGACAGCATCGCCGTCTACGCCTATTTGGCCAGCACCGGCGATCCTGCCGTGAAGATCGCGGGGACTACCGGTGAGCGCAGCGAACAGGGCTTCGCGGCCCGGAAGAACAGCGGGCTGCTGCCCGAGCTCAACAAGGCGTTGGATCAGCTCTCGGCCGACGGGACCTTGAGCCGCATATCCGAGAAGTACCTCAAGGCAGACGCCAGCGGTACGGCACAACCCGAAGCGGAGGCCCAGGGCAGATCCAACACCCAACTGGTGCTGGACAACCTGTGGCCGATGGCACGCGCGATGCTCACGGTCACCCTTCCGCTGACCGCCATCAGCTTCGCGATCGGACTGGTGATCGCCCTCGGGGTGGCACTGTCCCGCATGTCCGAACATCGGGCGATCTCCGGCCTCGCCCGGATCTACATCTCGATCATCCGGGGCACACCGCTGCTGCTTCAGTTGTTCCTGATCTTCTTCGCGCTGCCCGAGTTCGGTGTGAAGATCAGCCCGTTCCCGGCGGCCGTGATCGCGTTCAGCCTCAACGTCGGCGGCTATGCCGCGGAGATCATCCGATCGTCCATCCTGAGCATCCCGCGCGGACAGTGGGAGGCCGCCTCGAGCCTGGGCATGAGTTACAGCACCACGCTGTGGCGCATCGTGATTCCGCAGGCCAGCCGGGTCGCGGTGCCGCCGTTGTCGAATACGCTGATCTCGCTGGTCAAAGACACCTCGCTGGCCTCGGCGATCCTGGTGACCGACGTGATGCGCACCGCGCAGGTCGCGGCCGCACCGACCTTTCAGTTCTTCACGCTCTACGTCACCGCCGGCGTCTACTACTGGATCGTCTGCATGGCGATGTCGGTGGTGCAGGACCGGCTGGAACAGCGTCTGGAGAAATCCGTCGCGCGCTAGCCGATGCTCACCGGAAGGTCGGTCAGCCCGCGCAGCGTGACATTCGGCTTGTAGCTGGGCTCGCCGAGGAGCCGCGCCCCAGGGAACCGGGCGGTGATCGAACTCAACGCCAACTTGGTCTCCAGCCGGGCCAGCGGCGCGCCCAGACAGAAGTGCGGTCCGTGCCCGAAGGCCAGGTGCTTGATCTCGGCGCGGTCGGGATCGAAGACCTCAAGGTCCGGACCGACCTCTGGATCGCGTTGGGCGGCCGCGAGCATCAACAGCACCCACTCGCCGTGGGGCAGCGTGAAGTCACGAACCTGCATGTCGCCCTCGGCAACCCGGGCCACCATGTGTACCGGCGGGTCGTAACGCAGCGTCTCTTCGATGACCTGTGGTGCGCGATCAGCGTTGTTTCCCAGCAGTTTCCACTGGTGGGGTGCACGCAGCATCGCCAACGAGGCGTTGGCGATCAGGTTGACCGTGGTCTCGTGGCCGGCGATGAGCAGCAGGGTGCAGGTGGAGATGATCTCTTCTTCGGTGAGCTGATCACCGCCCTCTTCCACCTGAATCAGCGCGGACAGCAGGTCATCACCCAGGTTCCGGCGGCGGGCGGCGATGAGGTCGATGAAGTAGTCCCACATCCAGTGGCTCGCCCTGATGCGTTCGTCCATGTTCCCGGCGGCCTGCCCGGTGAAGGCGAACACCGGATCTAATCCCTGGCCGAGAAGTGCTGAGGCCCTGCCGAATTCAGGCTCATCTTCGATCGGCACGCCCAGCATGCGGCAGATCACCGCGACGGGCAACGGATAGGCAAAATCGGTGACCAGGTTGAAGGTGCCGCGCCGGGCGATGTCGTCCAGCAGCCGGTCCACGAGCGCCTGGATATCCTCGGCCATCGCGTTGATGACCTTGGGCGCGAATGCCTTTGAGGCAAGCTTGCGTAGCCGGGTGTGATCGGGTGCATCCAGTCCCAAGAAGGAGGGCCTGGCGATCAGGTTGGGGTTCTGCATGAGCTGCCGCTGGACGATCTTCGACTTGCGGCGATCCGAGGACGCCTGCGGATGGCGCAGCACGGCATTGCAGTCGGCGAAGGTCGCCAGCACGCTCACTCCCATGCCAGGCGGGTGCACCGGCCCGTGCTGTGTCTGCTCGACCAGCTGCCGGTACACCGGATACGGATTCGCACGATTGGCCGGGTCGAGCACCTGAAGCAAGAGCGTGCCCGGGTCGGTCGTAGTAGGCATCTGTTCAGTGTGCGCCCGGATGCTGAGATCTGCCTTAATTCCGCTCAGCGGTAGTAGCGGCCCAGGGTGTCTTCCCGCAGCTCCTCGAAGCGGCCGTCCACGATGCTGGCACGGATGCGGTCGACCAGGCCGATAGTGAAGCGCTCGTTGTGGATGGTGGCCAGTGTCGAGGCCAGGATCTCCTTGGCCTTGAACAGGTGGTGCATGTAGGCCCGGGTGTAGTGCGTGCAGGTGTAGCAGTCGCATTCGGCGTCGATGGGGGTGAAGTCCCGGCGGTACCTGGCACCGGTGATGTTCACGCGGCCGTCTCGGGTGTAGACGGCGGCATTGCGCGCGACCCGCGAGGGGGACACGCAGTCGAAGGTGTCCGCACCGGCGGCGACCGCAGCAAAGAGATCGTCGGGCTCACTGATCCCAAGCAGGTGTCGCGGCTTGTGTTCGGGCAGTTCGGATGTCACCCAGCCGACGATGGTGCCCAGGTTCTGCTTCTCCAGCGCGCCGCCGATCCCGTAGCCGTCGAAACCCCGACCTTCCTCGCTGGCAAGGGTTTCCAGCCCACGTGCCGCCTGACGACGAAGATCCTCGTACTGCGCGCCCTGCACCACCCCGAACAAGGCCTGATACGGCTTGTCGGCGCGCTCACGGGTGAGCTTCTCGTGTTCGTCGAGACAACGCTGCGCCCACTCGTGGGTGCGCTGCACCGAATCCTCTTGGTACTCGCGGGTGTTGATCAGTGTGGTGAGCTCGTCGAAGGCGAACATGATGTCGGCGCCGAGCTGGTGCTGGATCCGCATGGACACTTCGGGGGTGAACCGATGCGTGGACCCGTCCAAATGTGAGGTGAAGGTGACGCCCTCGTCGTCGACGTGGGCAAGCTTGTCCTTACCGGCGACCACATGGTTGTCTGCGCGCGCCCGGTCGACCTCCATCGCCATCACCTTGCGTGCGCCGGACCCCAGTGAGAGCACCTGGAACCCGCCGCTGTCGGTGAATGTGGGACCGGGCCAGTTCATGAAGGCTCCCAGGCCACCGGCCTCGTCGACGATGTCGGGGCCCGGCTGCAGGTACAGGTGGTAGGCATTGGCGAGGACGGCCTGCGCCCCGAGCGCGGCCATGGTTTCCGGCAGCACCGCCTTGACGGTGGCCTTGGTCCCGACGGCGATGAAGGCCGGGGTCTGGATATCGCCGTGCGGGGTGTGGATGACGCCGGCCCGTCCCGCGGTGCCGGGCAGGGTCGCATCGATGGAGAAATACGGGTCAGTCATTTGGGGATATTTTGCCTGGGCGCGTCGCGGCCCTGAGTCGTAGGCTCAGGTCATGACATCGACGTCGGATCTTCTCGCGCTGGAACATGGCACCACCACGCAGGAGGCACTGACCTTCTTCGACAATCTGGAGCCGGTGCGCGCAGAGGAGTTGATCGGTCAGCGATGGCACGGGGGCGAGGTGCCGACCGGGCATTCGATGGACGGCATCCTCACCGTCTCCGGCTGGTACGGCAAGCAATTCGATGACGTGGACCACGTGCATCCGCTGCTGTTCAGCGACGGGGGCGGCGACATCTTCGCGGTCGATCCGATGCTGGCGCCGATGGGGCTGGCGGGCCGGATCAGCGGGTTGACCGAGTCCCCGATGGTCAAGCGGACCTCACCGACAGCCCTGTCCGCGCTCAAGCCGCTGATCAGGACAAATAAGCACCGCGCCCGGCTACGCAACATCGAGTTCCGCGGCGCCGTCAGCGCTGCCATGGTCTACGACCACAAGGCGATCATCGACCACTTCCGCAAGGTCGATGACGCGACGCTGCTGGGCATCATGGATCTGCGCGACATGGACCAGCCGTACTTCTTCACCTTGCGCCGAGACTGACGCGTGCTGACGACCGTCTAAGCTGCCCGGGTGAGGGCGCCGAAATGATCTTGTTTGAACGATCTTTCGCACATTCACCGCAACAGGTCTGGCAGGAAATGGTCGATCCCGATCTGTGGTCACTGCAGACCAGCGGGTTCCGGCCGGTGGTCGGTTGCAAGTACCGCATTACGCACCCGGCGATCATGGGCACCCGGTTATTGGGCACCGGTGAGTGCACCGTTGTCGCCGCCGATCCGGGCGCTCTGCTGGCAGTCGAGTTCGTGGGTGCGGTACGCGAGGGTGACCCCGCTCGCTGGACCATCGGCCATGGCCTCACCGCCACAGACGGCGGCGGCACCGACCTCACCACGTATCTCGACGGGGTTGATATCAACGATCACTCCGAGAAGGTGCTGATGCGTGTGGTGGTCGACAGCACCGCGCGGTCGCTGCACGTGTTGGCGGAACGGTTGTGCGGCCATAAAAATACCCCCTGAGCTGTATTAACAGTCAGGGGGTAATGGCGGTGGCGGAGGGATTTGAACCCTCGGACGGGGGTTACCCGTCACACGCTTTCGAGGCGTGCTCCTTAGGCCGCTCGGACACGCCACCGCCGAGAAGACTACAGGCAGCACGCCCCTATCCCCCAATCGGTTGACCCGGCGACCGGCGGCAACGCAGGTCTTCCATATGCGTGATTCCGCATAGCTGACAGAAAACTCCCAGCTCGCTCTACGAATTCAGCGGCGTGGCTCCAAGGATGGTGGCTTTTCATAATCCTTGTGCAGGTTCTCGTTGGCCTCGCAGCATCCGCCTCGTCGGGGCGGGCGGATGCTGCCGGCCATCAACACCCAGCGGGAATCGGCACCAGAGAGATCGACACCATCACATGTGGAGGCCCTGACCGATGAAAATTCTCGTGGGAATCGCAGCATCCGCGGCCATCGCGGCCGGCGGACTCGGGTTGGCGGCGACCGCCAACGCGGCGCCGACACTGCCCGCCCCCACCTATCACTGGTGCCCCGGCGAGTTCTGGAACCCGATTTGGGGATTCAACTGGGAATTCGGCGAATGCCACGACGACTGGCATCGCGACCGTGACGGCGACTGGCACGACCGCGACTGGCACGGCGATCGAGGCGACTGGCATGACCATGATCGTGGCGGCGACTGGCGCGGCCATGACCGCGACTGGCGGCCCTAGCCCTCTCGTCGAGAACCACTGCACCCGCCGGACGCGTATCGGCGGGTGCAGTGGTTTGCCATGTGTCAATACAGATCGACGTAAGCCAATCGCCACATCAACGAAATTTATTATCTGACAGCAGATTTACAGCGCTCTGTACGCGAGGAAGCGGTTCTTTGACAGCATCGAATGTTTCGCTTATCGTGTGAAAATCCTCTACGGCATTGCCGCATCCGCTGCCATCGCCGCGAGCGGGCTCGGGTTGGCCGCGACGGCCAACGCGGCTCCCGCTCCGGCTCTACCCTCCGCGCCCACCTACCACTGGTGCCCCGGTGAATTCTGGAATCCGATCTGGGGATTCAACATGAACTGGGGTGAATGCCACGCCGACGGCATTCTGGACCGCGACCGTCCTGACGACTGGCGCGGCGATGACGGCCGCTGGCGCAACAACGGCCCCGGCCCGGGTGACAACCGCGGACCTGATCGTGGGCCGGACCGTGGACCTGATCGTGGGCCGGACCGTGGACCTGATCGTGGGCCGGACCGCGGGCCCGGTAACGACTGGCGCCGCTAAACCTCCCGAATCGGCCCGTCCGGCGTGCGACCCCGACCCCTCGCCTGCGCCGGGCGGGCCCCTACCTTTTCGCCGCGAAGAATTCTTCGAGCAGCGCCGCGCACTCCTGCTCAAGCACGCCGCCGCGCACCTCCGGGCGGTGTGCCTGACGCCGGTCCCGCACCACATCCCACAGCGAGCCCACGGCACCGGTTTTGGGCTCCCAGGCCCCGAACACCACCCGGCCTACCCGCGCCAGAACCAATGCTCCGGCGCACATGGTGCACGGCTCCACGGTCACTGCGAGCGTCGCACCCTCCAGCCGCCAGCCGTCGCCATGTTTCGCGGCGGCCTCTCGCAGCGCGAGAACCTCGGCATGCGCGGTCGGATCACCAAGGCGCTCACGCGCATTGGCGGCGCGGGCCAGTTCGGTTCCGTCTGCGGCGAAAATCACCGCGCCGATCGGCACATCGTCCACACCGGCATCCCCGGCAGCCTCGAGTGCCGCGCGAATCAGCGCCTCGTCGTCCGGGAAACTCACCGATCCAGCTTGTCGAGCACCGCACCGAACTCGTCGGCGAAGCCCATCCTGGCCGCGATCATGCCGAGCTGCTCATCGGGGTAGAGGTCGGTCTCACTGAGGATCACGCTCAGCACCGGCTCCGGTAGACCGATGTCGGAGAGCAGGCCCAGATCGCCTTCCTCCCACGGATCGACCTCGTCGAGCTCATCGGAATCGAGCTCCGGGACAGGGACATTCAGCCGGTCCAACACCTCGGCGGCGATGTCGTAGTCGATGGCCGCCGTCGCGTCGGAAATCAGCAGGTGCGTTCCCGAAGGCGCCGGCCGGATGATGATGAAGAATTCCTCGTCAACATCCAACAGGCCGAAGACCGCACCGGCGCTGCGCAATTCACGCAGCTCGGTTTCGGCCGCGGCCAAATCGGTGAGTGCCGTTGCCTTCAGCGATGTCAACCGCCAGCGGCCTTCTTCGCGCACGACGGCCACACCGAAGCCCTCAAGGCTCTCGGCACTGGGCCCTACGGCCTTTGCGCGCTGTGCATCCATGGGCAATACGGTAATGCCACACCCCGTGTTGTGACCACAAAGAAGTTGGTCACGTATGACAACCTGAACCTGTGAACGCCGCCGAACACGACCACCAACGCCCTCCGATCTGCGTACTTGGCCTCGGACTCATCGGCGGCTCCCTCGTTCGCGCGGCCAGCGCGGCGGGCCGACACGTCTGGGGATACAACCGCTCGGCCGACGGCGCCGACGCCGCCAGGGCTGCCGGTTTCGATGCCACCACCGATCTGGATCTGGCACTGCGGCGTGCCCGTAACGCGCAGGCACTCATCGTGCTGGCGGTGCCGGTCCCAGCCCTGCCCGCGCTGCTCACCCGCATCGCGGAGCTGGCCCCGGAGTGCCCGCTCACCGACGTCACCAGCGTGAAATCCGCTGTACTGCAGGAAGTATCCGAGCACGGCCTGGCACAGCGATTCGTCGGCGGCCATCCCATGACGGGGACAACGGAATCGGGCTGGGACGCAGGAGACGCGAAGCTCTTCCGCGATGCGACCTGGGTGGTCAGCGTCGACGACGACGTCGACCCGCAGGTGTTCGCACAGGTGGCCCGGCTGGCTCTGGACTGCGGATCCGTCGTGGTTCCGGCGCGCTCAGATGAGCACGACGCGGCCGCGGCAGCCATCTCGCACCTGCCACATCTGCTTGCCGAGGCTCTCGCCGTGACCGCCGACGGAGTTCCGCTGGCCTACTCGCTGGCTGCCGGGTCGTTCCGGGACGGCACCCGGGTTGCCGCCACCGATCCCTCACTGGTGCGCGCGATGTGCGAGTCGAACCCGCACGGGGTGCTGCCGGCCCTGGAAGAGGCCATGACCCTGCTGGCAGCGACGTGGAACACCCTCAATGCCGAGAACTCGGTGGAGCTGCTGGTGGAGGCCGGTTACGCCGCGCGCCAGCGGTACGAGGCACACGAACGGTTCGACATCACAGGCATCAGCCGCCAGGACGCCGATTGGCGTGAACAGCTGGCCGAGGCGGGCCGCCAGGGCGGCGTACTGCGGATGGTGCCCTAGATCCGGATGGCCAGCCCGGGGTATTCCAGCAGGAATCCCTCGTCGTCGACGGTGACCGTGGTATCGGCGACCGGCGAGACCACCTTGATGCCCTTGCCGTCATTGCGGTAGCTGATGGTGGCGGGGCTGACCACCAGATCCGGCAGGGTTACGTAGACCACGGGCAGCACCGCGCTGCCTTCCTGCTGATACAGGCCGGTCCGGCGGATCGGCAGCGCATTGAAGAAGGGGCTGAAGACCACGTCGACGTCCAGCGCACCGTCGAATGCGGAGCGCTTCGCGCCCTCGTGGTTCTGTACCGTCCACATGCCCTCTTCGTCGCGGGCGATCGACAGCTGCCGTTCCCGCTCGGCGACGGTGGTGGACAGCGACAACCGGTTCGTGGAGCCGGTCTCGTCGGTCACCAGGTCGTAGGAGGCGCTGAACGCCGGGTGCGCATCGGAGGCGCCGGCCACAAAACGGCCGTGCGCACGGATGCGCCGGCCCGATAGTTGGACCCGCGTCGACTCCATGCGCGAGGCGTCATGGGCGCGCCAGGTCAGCACGGCAGGTCCGGTCGCCGCGTCGGTCTGGCTGGGGTTACTCACCCGTCTACCGTAGGCGACCGCGCAAATGGAGCCCGCGTTAGCCCTGAATGCCCCGATCAGTCCCGCTTGCGCGCCACGTAGAGCAGGTACTCCCACTCCATCACCAAATGTCGGTCGCCGCGATCGTGCCGTCGGGCCAGCTCCACAAGCGCCTCGTCGAGTTCGGCGGTCTTGGCTGCATCGTCTGCGATACCGGCGTAGACGGCGATCGTCGGTCCGTAGCAGGCCTTGAAGAAGTCGCGGAACTGCTCTGCGGTGGCGAATCGGTCCACGGTCAGCATCCGCCGCTGCACGGTGACTTCGACGGCCCGGCCCGCCAGCAACGCCCGGACATGATCCGGCTCGCCCCACAGCGGGGGCGGCCCGGCACCCGGCGGCGGAGTGGGCGCGAACGGTTTCATGGTCGCGAACATCTGCCCGATGAAGCCCTGCGGCGTCCAGTTGATGAGCCCGACGGTTCCGCCCGGTCTACAGACACGGATCAGCTCGTCGGCACTGTCCTGGTGACGCGGAGCGAACATCACCCCGACACAGGACACCACCGCATCGAACTCGTTCTCGTCGAAGGGAAGCGCCTGCGCGTCCGCCACCTGCCAGTCGATATCCGCCCCGACCCGACCGGCCGCCGCACGCCCCGCCTCCAGCAGCTCGGGCGTGATGTCGGAAGCCACCACCGTCGCCCCGGCGTTCGCCGCCGGAATCGCCACATTCCCGGATCCGGCCGCGACATCCAGCACCCGCATGCCGGACACGATGCCCGACTCTTCAACGAGCACCGGACCAAGCGACGCGATCACCTCGGAGGCCACGGCCGCATAATTGCCCAATGCCCACAGCGAAACTCTTTGGGCTGTTTCTGTGTTCATGCCTGTAGACGGTAGGAAGATCGCGCCACCGCTGGCTAGTACAAGATCTGTACTAGGGCTGTTCACGACGACGTCGGCGGCCTACCGTTCATCCATGGGTGCGTCGTATTACCAATTCTGCCCCGTCGCCAAGGCGATGGAGCTGCTCGACGAGCGCTGGACACTTCTGATTGTGCGCGAATTACTCTTGGGCAGTGAGCATTTCAACGACATACGGCGTGGCGTGCCGCGCATGTCGCCGACTCTGCTCTCCAAGAGACTGGACCGGCTGGTGCGGGCCGGCATCGCCGAACGGCACGGCAATCGGTACATGCCCACCGCCGCCGGCAGCGAGCTCCGGCCCGTGGTCGAGATGTTGAGCCAGTGGGGAATCCGGTGGATCGGCGAGATCGGGGACGAGGACCTGGACCCGAAACTGCTGCTCTGGGACATGCGTCGCCATGTCATCGGCAGCGCGGTTCCCGAGGGCCGTACCGTGCTGCACTTCCATTTCGACGACGTGACCCCCGACAAGCGGCACTGGTGGCTGATCATCACCCCCGAGGCCGCCGATCTCTGCGATGCCGACCCGGGGTTCGAAATCGGCGTGGACGTAGCAGCCCGGCTGCGCAGCCTGACCCGCGTGTGGCGCGGCGACTCCACATGGTCGGAGGTGATGAGATCCGGTGAGGTGTCGTTCAGCGGGCCATCAGGTTTGTGCCGCGGCGTGCCGAGCTGGTTCGACCCGCCCCTCTACGCCGGCGTCGCGCGCCCCTGAATCGCCGACGAGATCTCGCGGTACCGGTCGCAGCCGTCCGGTACCCGGGACCGACAGCCATACCGCCAGGGCCAGGACGGCATCGAGCAGCAGGGCGAGCGCGGTCACCATGAGGGCACCGACCAGTGCCAGATGGAACTGCCGCACCTTGATGCCGTCGATGAGATACCGACCGAGCCCGCCCAGGCTGGCGTAGGCGGCGACGGTCGCGGTCGCGACGACTTGCAGGGTCGCCGTACGCAGCCCGGACAGGATGAGCGGCAGCGCGTTGGGCAGCTCGACACCGAACAGCACTTGGCGCTGTGTCATCCCCATGGCGCGTGCGGCCTCCACCACGGTGCGGTCCACGTTCGCGATGCCCGAATAGGTTCCCGCCAACAGCGGCGGCACGCCCAGCAGCAGCAGCGCGACGGTCGGAGGCACCAGGCCCAGGCCCCACAGCAGCACGCCTAACAGCAGTACACCCAGTGTCGGCAGCGCGCGGAGGGCGTTCACCGCACTGACCACCAGGAAGGTTCCGCGCCCGGTGTGCCCGATGAGCAGACCAATCGGCACCGCGATGACGACCGCGGCCAGGACGGCGATCACCGTGTACTGCAGATGTTCCCCGATCCGCATGCCCAGGCCGCTGCTGCCCGTCCAGTTGGATGCGGTGAAGATGTAGCCCAGCGCATCGGAGAGAAAGTTCATACGGCACCAACGGCTTTCGTCGCCCTGGTCCACGGCGTGGCCGCGCGGCCCAGGATGACCAGGAGCGAGTCCACGATCACGGCCAGCAGAAAGATCGCGACAATGCCAGCGACGATCTGGCTGCTCTTGTTGGCCTGGTACCCCTCGGTGAACCAGGTGCCCAGGCCGCCGATGCCGATCACCGAACCCACCGACACCATCGAAATATTGGTGACCGCCACAACTCTCAGGCCCGCCACCAAGACCGGTATGGACAGCGGCAACTCAACACGGACAAGACGGGCCAGCGAGCGGTATCCCACCGCCGTCGCGGCGTCGCGTATCTGCGGCGCGATGGCGTCGAGCGCCTCGGGCACCGCTCGGATCAGCAGCGCCGTGGTGTACAGCGTCAGCGCGACCATCACGTTGGCCTCGTCGAGTATCCGGGTCGGGATGATCAGCGGTAACGCCACGAACAGAGCCAGCGAGGGGATGGTGAACACGATGCTGGCGATCACCGTCGTCACCCGCCGTACGGTTCGGCGCCGGTGAATCATTGCACCGCAGGGGATCGCGATGGCCAGGCCGATGAGAATCGGTACCAGCGACAGCCGCAGGTGGATCAGTGTCAGCTCCCAGGCGTCGCCGAGGTGCGTGAAAAGATAGCGCATGTCAGCGATGCCCGTTACGGCGCTGGCGGTCCAGTGCGATCAGCACGTCGTCGCCGCGAACACCGCCGCGCACCCGGCCTTCCTCGTCGGTGGCCACACCCAGGCCCGACGGCGAGGACAGCGCGGCATCGAGCGCCTGCCGCAGAGTCCCGTCCGGACCGAACAACGACCCGCCCGCGATCACACTGTCGTACAACGATTTCCCGGACCGATAGACGTCTACGCCGGCATCGTCCATCCACCCGAACGGTGTGCCGTCCGGGTTGCAGACAAGCACCCAGTCACCCGGTGCGATGATCGCGGTGGGCACCTCGGTTTCGGTGATCTGCCTGATCGCGTGCAGCGGCACCTCTCCCGCCTCCCGAAACTGCAGCCCGCGATATCCGCGGTCGCGCCCGATGAATCCGGCAACGAAATCGCTTGCCGGATTGGATAACACACGCTCGGGCTCGTCGTATTGCTGCAGGACGCCACCGGGTCCGAAGACCGCGACCTTGTCGCCCAGCTTGACCGCCTCGTCGATATCGTGCGTGACGAAGACGATGGTCTTGTTGAGCTCGGCCTGGAGCCGCTGCATCTCGGCCTGGAGATCGTCGCGCACATTGGGGTCGACGGCACTGAACGGTTCGTCCATCAACAGGATCGGCGGGTCGGCGGCCAGGGCCCGTGCCACGCCGACACGTTGTTGTTGTCCTCCCGAGAGCTGCGCCGGATACCGGGTGGCCAACTTCGGATCGAGCCCCACCCGCTCCAATACCTCGAGGGCGGCCTTGCGTGCGGTGCGACGGGATTCACCGCGCAACACGGGAACCGTCGCCACGTTGTCGACAACCCGCTGGTGCGGCATGAGACCGGCGTTCTGAATGACGTATCCGATGCCCAAGCGCAATTTCACCGGATCCACGGTCCGCACGTCCGCCCCGTCGACGGTCAGGACACCCGAGGTCGGGTCGGTCATCCTGTTGATCATCCGCATCGAGGTGGTCTTGCCGCAGCCGGAAGGCCCCACGAACACCGTGAACGATCCCTTGTCGACATGCATGTTGAGGTCGTCGACCGCCGTGGTCCCATCAGGATATCGCTTGGTGACGTTCTCGAAGGTGATCACGCGATCAGTTCCCTATCGGTTTGTCGAAACCCTTGTCCGCCAGCCATTTCTGCGCCACTTCCTTGGGATCGCCGCCGTTGTTGCCGGACACGGCGGCGTTGAGCCTGGTCAGGTCCTCGGTGCTCAATCGCGCCGACAGCGCGTCGAGCACCTTCTTCAACTTTTCGGACTTCTTCTGCGCGTTGACCAACGGCACCAGGTTGCCGGCCGGGAAGGTGAACTTGGGATCGTCCAGCACCACCAGATCGTGCTCGGCGATGGCCGGCGAGGTGCTGAAGATGTTGGCCGCGGTGATGGTCCCGTCCACCAATGCCCTGACCGTGGCCGGGCCGCCGCCATCGCTGATGGCCACGAATCGCGACTCCGGGATGTCCAGTCCGTAATTGGCCTTGAGCCCGGCCAGTCCGACACTTCTATGCAGGAACTCCGAGGGCGCCCCGACCTTCACTTCCCCCGAGTGCGCGGCCAGGTCCGCGATGGAGCGCAGATTCCACTTGTCCGCAGTGGCTCTGGTGACACTCAGCGTGTCGGCATCCGATGCCGGAGAGGGAGCCAGGATGTCCAGGTCGCCATCCAGCTTGCGCAGCAGTGCCAGCTCGACATCGTCGGGCTTGGTAGCGGTGGCCTCCGGGTCGAAGTAGCGCAACAGATTTCCGGTGTAATCGCCGATGAGGTCGATCGAATGGTCCTTGACCGCCGGGATGTAGGTCTCGCGGCTACCGATGCCCAGCTGTTTGGTGATCTCAAAGCCGTTGGTCTGCAATATCTGCGCGTACAGCTCGGCCACGATCTTCGATTCGGGAAAGTCGGCCGAGCCGACGATCAGCGTGTTGAGGTCGCCCGAAAGCGGGCCTCCGCCCAGGGGATTGGCGCTTCCGCAGCCGCTGAAGAAAACCGCCGCCATGACGGCAGCGAGCAGTCGTACGGCCCTGCGCATCCTCCGACAGTAACCGGGCAACGGCCGTACCGCCCGGCTTTACCGTCAGGAAGATTCCGGTGGCTAACCAGATGAGTCGGTGGGCGTGGTGTTCTCCCCCGGCTGCGCCAGCAGCTCTGGCAAATATTTGATGACGGCCTCCGCCTGCTCGTCGGGCAGCAGTTGGCGCGCGAGGACGTTCGCCCCGACGATCATCAGCATGGTGGCGTTGGCTCGATCCTGCGCCTCCCGCTGACCGACCTCCGGGCGCTGTGCGCGCATCACCTGCGACAGCAGGTCGGCACCGGTGGCCCCGAAGCTCGCCCACATGGCCTGCCCCAATTCCGGATCGACGCGCATCTGACCGAGCAGCGCAGGGGCCGCCGCGATGACATCCGGACGCTCGAACAGTTCAGCTGTGTACGAGCAGGATTGGCGGACCCATTCGTCGACCCCGGCGGCGGCGCTCATCTCCGGCGTGGGGGCGGTCCAGCCGAACACCGCCTCGAACACCAGGTGTGCACGGGACGGCCATCGTCGATACAGCGCGGGCTTGCCGACACCGGCACGCTCGGCGATCGCAACCATGGTGGTGGCCTCCCACCCCTGCTCCACCAAAAGCTCACGCGCAGCAGCAAGCGCCTTGACGTCGATACCGGAGCTACGGCGGCGGCCCCGGAGCCGCGACGCCGGCGACATCGCACCCCTGCCCACAGGCAACTCGTCGGTACTCATTGCAAATATCGTAACACTGTGTAACGTTGAGGCGTGGGTCACAGACAGAAGGGCAGCCGATGACGGGACTTCTTTCCGGAAAAACGGTGGTGATATCCGGTGTGGGCACCGGGTTGGGCCGCGAGGTCGCACTCAAGGCACATCAGGACGGCGCGAACGTGGTACTCGGCGCTCGCACCCGGGAAAACCTCGAGAAGCTCGCCGCCGAGCTGGACAGCACGGGCGGTACCGCCACCTGGGCAGTCACCGATATCAACGATGCGCAGGCCTGCCAGGGCCTGGTCGAGACCGCCGTCGAGAAGTTCGGCGCAGTGGACGCATTGGTGAATGTCGCGGCCAAGGAAGACGTGTTCGGCGGTATCGAGGGCGCGGATCTGGCGCAGTGGCAGGCGATGCTCAACACCAACGTCGTCGGCACCCTCCAGCTCGTCCAGGCCGCCGTCCCGGAACTGAAGAAGAACGGCGGATCGGTGGTCTTCATCGGCTCGCAGTCGGCCTTCCACCCGCAGCTGCCGCAATCGGCATACGCGACGTCCAAGGGAGCGCTGCAGAACGCGATGTACCAGCTGGCGAAGGAGCTGGGGCCACACAAGATTCGTCTCAACATGGTGGTGCCGACCTGGATGTACGGGCCGCCCATCCAGCTGTACATCGGCCTTGTCGCCCAGCAGCGCGGTATCACCGAGGACGAGGTGCTGGCAGAACTGACAGCCAAGTTCCCCTTGGGTGAGATGCCCGCCGATGAGGACGTCGCCGACGCGGTGGTGTTCTTCGCCTCCGACAGGGCCCGGATGGTGACCGGGCAGACCTTGTTCGTAAATGGTGGTGAGTTTTTCCGGTGAGCGCTTACGCGAAGAGAGTGGACAGAGCATGAGTGACAAGTATCCCGTCATCGTTTGGGGCACAGGGGTTGTCGGCAAGCTGGTTATCCGCGAGCTGTTGGACCATCCGGTGTTCGAACTAGCCGCGGTGCTGGTACACGATCCCGCCAAGGACGGGGTGGACGTCGGCACCCTGGTCAACAGCCACCCGATCGGGCTGGCGGCCACCACCGATATCGACGCCGCGTTGGGCACCGACGGTACGGTCGCGTACTTCGGGCCGACGGCGCAGTACGCGCTGGAGAACATCGACAACATGTCCCGGGCACTGCGCAGCGGACACAACATCGTCTCCACCGCGATGACGCCCTGGGTGTATCCGCAGGTATGCCCGCCCGAGATGCTGACCGACATCAAGCAAGCCTGTGAGGACGGTCAGACCTCCTGTTTCACCACCGGCATCGACCCCGGCTTCGCCAACGACCTGTTTCCGATGACCCTGCTCGGCGTGGGCGGACGGGTGGATTCGGTTCTGGTGCAAGAGCTTCTGGATTATCAGTATTACAACGGCGATTTCAGCACGCCGATGGGACTGGGTGCGCCCATGGACCAACCCGCCGTGTTGGAGATTCCCGAGGTGCTGGTTCTGGCCTGGGGCCATACCATCCCCATGATCGCCGACGCGGTCGGGGTGAAGCTGGACAAGATCGATACCGTCTACGAGAAGTGGTCCACCCCAACCGAGATCGCCTATGGCGCCGCACCCAACACCGGCACCATCGAGGCGGGTCATTGCGCCGCCGTGCGCTTCGAGATTCGCGGCTGGGTGGGCGGTAAGCCCAAGATCGTCATCGAGCACGTCAACCGGATCACCAACGACGCCGCGCCGCACTGGCCCAGGGCGCAATCCGTCGACAACGATGCCTACCGCATCGAAATCAAGGGCAGCCCCAATATCACGCAGGAGACCGTATTCCGGGACGAGCGCTCCGGCGACGGTGCGATCGGCGGCTGCCTGGCTACCGGAATGCGGGCGATCAACGCGATACCGGCGGTCATCGACGCTAAGCCGGGATTCCTCACACCCCTGGATTTGCCGTTGATCGCGGGCAGGGGCACTATCCGCGCCTGACCTGGGCCGAGTGCCGACTTTTCGCGGCGTTTGTTCGACCTTTTCCGTGAAAAGTCGGCCTTCGGCGCTTGCAATCAGCGCCCATGTAGCAAATGATAAGTCCATGACCAGTGACCCCGGTACGACACCGGACTCTCCGGTTGCCGACTCATCGACCGAAATCCCCGTCGGGGAGCAGCCTCCACTACCCGCCAAGTCCGAGTCCACCAAGCCCAAGAAGAAAGAGGACGCGGTAACGCGGACTCGGGCGGCGGCAACGTGGACCGGCGTCATCCTCGGCCTGCTCATCCTGATTCTGCTGCTGATCTTCATTACGCAGAACATGAACACGGTGACGACGACCTTCCTGGTCTGGCATCTCAATCTGCCGCTGGGCGTGACGGTGCTCATCGCCGCCGTCGCGGGTGCGCTGCTGACCGCCCTGGTCGGCATCGTGCGCATCGTGCAGCTGCGGCGCGCGGCGAAGAAGAACCTCAAGGCCTGATCTCCCGGACTACAGTCGGCGCATGATGGCGCTGACCTGGCGTGACCGGGTGACGGCACTTGTCCGGAAGACACTCAAGGACAAGCCCGTACCGCTGGCCGACGCGAAGCATTTCTCCGACGCCGAGGTCGTCACGATGCTGCGACTGCTCGGCATCGCGATGCTCGAAGTCGGCCAGCCCACCAACCTGGTGCTCGCCAAATTGCACGACATCGCACCGCAATACACCGACAAGGAGCTACGCGCCGTCGTCTTGCCGACGGTGCTGATCATCCAGATCGACGGTGTCACCGGGCAGCTGGAAGTCGAGGAATCCACCCGCAGCACGGCACAGCTGGACCAGGCAGGACACATCGACAGCATTGCCGACATGGCCGCCGCCGGCGCCATCGCGCCGGCGGAAGCGATCGCGCGCATCCACCAGATCAGATGCCTGAAGCCACGTTTCGGGACGATCGTCACCGTGATCGGGCACACCGTCTTGACCCTCGGATTCGGGCTGGCGCTCGCTCCCACGTCCTCAGCCCTGCCCGCCTATCTGGTCCTGGGATTGATCGTCGGCGTGCTCATGTTGGCAACCAATCCCATGCCCACGCTGGCTGCCACGATGCCCGCCGTGGCCGCCTTCGTGGTCACAGTCATCAGCACGTTCATCGTCGCGAACGTGCCCAGCGAGGGACTGGCGCGCGTGTTGGCGCCGGCCCTGATCGCCGTGCTTCCCGGGGTGACCCTCACCATCGGGGCCCTGGAACTGACCAGTACCCAGCTGATGGCCGGGTCCACCCGCATCGTGTACGGCATTGCCCAATTGATGCTACTGGCGTTCGGCGTGGTGATCGGCGTGAAAGTGGCTGGGCCACTGGAGCCCTCACCACTGGGGCCGCCTCTGGGTAGTTGGACGATCGCACTGGCGGTGCCGGTGATCGCGGTGGGGTTCTATCTCTACAAGTCCGCACCGCGCGGGTCGCTGATCTGGCTGGTGCTGGCAATCGGCGTCGCCATGCTGGGCCAACGACTCGGTGGTCTGTTCCTGGCACCGGCGATGACGGGTTTCGTCGGCGCGGTCGCCGTCGTTCCCTTCGCGCTGTTCGCGGCGCGGTTCAAGGGCGCACCGTCGGCAATCGTATTGCTACTGGCCGCCTTCTGGTGTCTGGTGCCGGGCGCATTGAGTTTTGTGAACGTCAGCGAGGTCGCCGCCACCGGGCATGCCAACCTCACCGCGCTGATCGACACCTGCATGGCGATCTTCTCGATCGCACTCGGGCTGCTGGTGGGGGCCAGCCTGCATCGCGGAATGCGCTACGCGCTCACCGTCACTCGCTAGCGTATTTGGCCAGCTCGATTCGGGCCACCACACCGCGGTGGACCTCGTCTGGGCCGTCGGCCAAGCGCAACGCGCGGGCGTTCACCCAGGCTGCCGCTAGCGGGAAGTCGTTGGAAAGGCCTCCACCGCCATGCATTTGAATGGCCATGTCGATGACTTGCTGAGCCATGTTCGGGGCCGCCACCTTGATCTCGGACACCGCAGACAACGCACCCATGATGCCTATCGTGTCCAGCAGCCAGGCCGCATGCATGACCAATAGCCGGGTCTGGTTGATGGCGATGCGCGCGTCGGCAATGCGTTCGCGGTTTCCGCCCAGATTCACCAACGGTTTGCCGAATGCGGTGCGATCCAGCCCACGGCGGCACGCGTGCTCCAGCGCCACCTCGGCCAGACCGATCAGACGCATCGCGTGGTGCACCCGGCCCGGGCCCAGCCTGCCCTGGGCAATCTCGAATCCCTTGCCCGGCCCCGCGATAAACGCGTCGACCGGAAGGCGCACGTTGTCGAAGGACACCACCCCGTGGCCGCCCGGCTCATCGTAGAAGCCCATCGTCGGCAGCATCCGTTCGACGGTCACACCTGGGGTGTCCATCGGGACCAGCACCATCGAGTGGCGGGCATACCGATGCGCATCGGGGTCGGTCAACCCCATGAAGATGATCACCCTACAGTCGGGGTGCCCCACACCGGTGCTCCACCACTTGCGTCCGTTGATCACCACCTCGTCGCCGTCGACGACGGCGGTGGCGGCCATGTTGGTGGCATCCGAAGACGCGACATCGGGTTCGGTCATACAGAACGCCGAGCGGATATCGCCCTCAAGCAACGGTTCGAGCCACACCTCCTTCTGCTCCTGGCTGCCGTACCGGTGCAGCACCTCCATGTTCCCGGAATCGGGTGCGTTGCAATTGAATACGGTGGGCGCGAACAGGGATCTGCCCATCTGCTCGGCCAGCGGCGCGTAATCGGCGTTGGACAGCCCACCACCCAATTCTGGGTCGGGCAGAAAGAGGTTCCACAACCCCACGGCGCGCGCCTTCGTCTTCAACGTGTCCAGCTCCGGTGGCACTTTCCACAGCTCGGCCGCCGTGCCCGAACGGGCTCCCAGCAGCTGGTCGTGGTGCGCCAGTACCGCTCGTTCCACCGGCATGATCTCCCCGTCGATGAACTCGCGGACGGCGGCGGTCAGTTCGGCGGCACGGTCAGACGGGGCGAAGTCCATTTGTCCGATGCTAGAGGTGCGAGCGCCACACGTGACAGACTTCGCGGCATGAGCAAGAGCCGAGTGAGCCTGCTGACGCTCAGCGCCGCGACGGTCTGCGGTGTGGTTGGCCTCATCGTCACCCTCATCCTCAACGTGTTCGTGTTGGACAAGTTCGACGCCTACGGCGAGGTGAAGATTCCCGGTAACACGCAGCTGGAACTGCCCGCAGGCGAGGTGACCGTCAGCTTCCACTCCTGGGTATCCGGCGACAACGGGTTGCCCATCCCCGAGCTGGGCCTGTCGATCTTTCCTCCGGCCGGGGTGGCCGACCCCCAAGTGCGCGAAAGCATCGGCGGCTCGACCACGATGAACGGGGACGCACACCGCCGGGTGTGGATCGTGCAGATCCCTGCCGCCGGCACCTATGACGTGCAGGTCGACGGCGAGGTGAACGGCTTCGTCCGGCCGAGCCTCGCGTTCGGGCACGGCAGCAGCTACTGGTACCTAACCTGGCTTTTCGCCGGGCTGCTCGCCGTGTCGACACTCGGCTGGATCGCCTACGTCCTGGCCAGGACACGGCTAGCCCGGCCATCGCCTCCGGCCCCCTCGCAGGCAGCAACCTCCTATGAACCTTCCGATGACGGGGTTCGCATCGAACAACTCAAATCTCTTGCCGCGCTGAGAGATTCCGGGGCCCTCAGCGAAGCGGAGTTCAAGGCCGAGAAGCGCCGGGTGCTCGGCGGCGATTAGTCGTTACGATTCCCGGTATGGGCGTCATCTACCTGGTCCGGCATGGTCAGGCTGCCAACTACTCGAGCAGCCCCGATAGCCCGCTCACCAGCACCGGACAGCGGCAGGCAGACACCGTGGCGGCTGAGCTGTGCCGCCGCGGACTGGGCGGCACCCGAATCCTGCACGGCGGGATGAAGCGGCAGCGGCAGACCGGCGAGGCTGTCGCGATAGCCCTGGGATCCGAGCCCCAGCAGGACGACCGCTGGGACGAATACGACTACAAAGAGATCGTCGGCAACTCACGAATGCGGCGGTTGGCATCCGTCAACACCGTGAAGAGCCTGGCCAAGGGCAATACCCAGGCGATCCTGGAAGACGGTCTGGCGCAGTGGGCGAGCACCGACTCATCCGGTGAGTACGCCGAGAGCTACACCCGCTTTCAGCAGCGCGTGCTGGCGGCCATGGCCGATACCTCCAAGCTCGACGGTGACACCGTGGTGGCCACTTCTGCCGGCGTCATCGGGATGATCGTCGCGGACATGTGGGGCGGGAACGTCTCGAATTGGCTCACCGCGCAACGCGTTGTCATCAACTCATCGATCACATCGCTGGTGAACGGCAAGCGGGGCTTGAGCCTGCTCGCCTTCAACGACCACACCCACCTGATCGGTGATGGCGGTAACCGAGATCTGGTGACCTATCGCTAGTCCTCGTCGGCGCAAGGGGACGACGAGGTGACCACGTATACGTGAATCCCGTTGCCGCGAACATCTTCACGTGCGCTCACGATATAGCCGGCACCATCGCGATAGGTTCGACTGTTGACCGGCTCGGGCTCTGGTCGCTTGCTTTCTTGACGATGAAACCCCTTGCTGGACAGTGATTCGAGGCGTTCCAATACAGCCGCAATCAGCTCCGGAGTGGGGTTCGTGAAATCGCGCTGCAGCCGCAACCACCACGGTGGCCCTTCCGGCAGGGCCGAGTTGTAGCTGGTACGGCAGCCCATCCGCTCAACGTCGTTGACACCCGGCTCCACCTTCTCGGCGGTGACGAACGCCAGGTTCTCGGTCGTGACACGCAGCGCCTCGGACATCTTCACCGGCGTGGGTTCCATGATCTTGTTGCCTCCTTGCTCACTGTCCGCACCGGGATTGCACGAAACCGCAACCAGAATCGCCAATCCCGCCATCGCGATCGTCCATGCACGCTTCATCGGACCTGCACCTTGCGCCCGAGGCCGGGGTTGTCCGTGACATGCGGATTGCCGTAGGGGTCTTCCCATTTGGGGTTGGTCGGTAGCGTGAACGGGCCGATCTTGGCACCGGACAACCATTGATCGCCATATGCCTTGGCGATGTCCTTCACTGATTCGTTCAGGCTGCTGTCGTCCCCGATATTGATGTCAACGTTGTTCGACTCGATGCCCCGTTCGACATAGGTGGTCACCTCACCGCCCTTGATGACGTTCGCCATGTTCTGGAACGCATCAGACTTCGGGTCGTCCCAGTAACTGCCGTGCCCGTTGGGTCCGAACACCACCTCGCCGGGATGATCCTTGTTGTCGTCGCTGTAATAGCCGGTATCCAGGCGTGTGACCCCGGGAATCGAATCTGGATCTCCGCCAAGCGGATTGCCCGCGTGTGGATTACCGATATCACCGTCCGGCGCCCGCGGAATCACCGGCGGTAGGTCCAGATTGACCCCGGGGAAGGGCGAGAACCTGGTGGGGATGTCGCTGTCCCGCGGGGCAAGCTGTGCGGCACCGATGAGGTCACCGGGCGCGGTCATGGAGAACCGCTGCACATTCGGATTGGGGTTATGCCACTCGGTGCTGAGAATGCCCGTACCGGCGGAGGACGCATACAGCACACGGTCGGCGCGCAGCCCCATCTGTTCGGCGGTGCCGACGACGGATCCGCCGTACGAGTGCCCGATGTAGGTGGTCGGTGTGCCCGGGGCGTGGCGAGCGACCTCCGCGTCGAGTTCCTTGCCGAACGAGACCAGCTGCGGTGCCATCGCCAATCCATAGGACGGGTCTGTGGCCTTGTCCAGCCCCTGCGGAAAGTCGTTCTCCATGTAGAGGAAAACCGGCGACCCGCTCTGCTTCGCCAGGTTGACGGCCGAGTCGTGGTTGTTCCTGCTGCCGTTGAGGTTGGTGTTGGTGCCCGGAACGTAGACGCCGACACCCGGAGCTCCGGGCTTGAGGTCGCCGATCTGCTCGATCATGCGCCCGTTGCCCTCGGTGGAGAACATGACGAACTTGCGATCGACCTTGAAGTCGGCGGGTGATCCTCCCGCCGGGATGGTGGCGAACGGATCGTCCATCGGCGCGAGCATCGCCCTGAGCTGATCGATGCGGGCCTGATCTGGAGACGGCCTCTGCAGCTCGTCGGTGAGAGCGTTCCGGATGTTGATCTCGTTGGCGTCGGCACGAACATCGAAGGGCACCCCGTTGTTGTTGCCCATGAACTCCGGGTCGGCGATGACCATCTGGTGCACTGTCTCCGGGGGCAGGCTCTCCAGGAACGCCCTGCGGTCTTCCTCGGACATGCCGCGCACACGGTCGACGAGTGCATCGGGATCGATCTGCTCCCCCGACGGCAGCGTCACGTCCTGCTGCCCATCGCGCATGGCCTCCAGGTCGTTGACGGCCTCCCGCAGCTTCCGGCCGTACATCTCGTCGAGCCGGGCCACCTCGTCAAGACCCGATTGGATCCTGCGCTGATGGTCGGCAGCGGCCTGTTCCTTCTTGGGGTCCGAGTGACTGACCTCGCCGGTATCGGTGACCGTGAACCCGTCGGCAATGGCGGCGTCCACGTCCTGCAGCGTGTATTCCTTGGCGTGCTTGAGTGTTCGGCCTGCATCCTCGGCGTCGTCGGACAGCCGGTTCAGCACATTGCGGACCTCGCGACCGTGGTCGAGTTCCTGGTCGACCTTGATCCTGGCCGCATCGTGCGTCTTACCGAACCAGCCCGACGCGTCGTTGAACACACGGTCGCACGAGTCCAGAGACGCATCCAGCGTCCGGGCGTTGTCACGTGCGGTGTCGGCGGCCTTGCTGAGCGCATCGAGATTCCAGCCGCGCAGCGCACTGATCGTCGGGCGCATCAGCGGGGCTTGAGCGCGTCGAAGGACGTGGCCGTCTTCTCGTCCTGCACCGTCACATTGGTGGCGAAGGTGTCGACGAGCCCCGCCATGTCGGAGAACCTGCGGGCGATCGAGGACATCGCCTTGATACCGGGGGAGGCCGTATCGCGGATAGCGGCCAGCACTTCGCTTCCCGAGCCCGAAGCATCCTGAAAGGACATCCACGGCATGTCGTTGATGTGCAATGTCTCGCCCAGCCATGTCTTGGAAATGGCCGCGAGCTCCTCGGTGCGGACCCCGAACTCGTCGCTCATGATTCCCTCCGCTAACTCCTCATCGGTGACTCTATCCAGTCAGACGTTCGGAGACGCGGATCGGTTTCATGTTTGTGGAGAAAGAACCAAATCGGCCGCCTTCTCGCCCAGCAGCACCGCTGGAGCGTGTGTGTGGCCCCGGATGAGGGTCGGTATCACCGAGGCATCGACCACTCGTAGGCCCTGCACGCCGCGCACTGTCAGGTCCGGCGTCACCACGCTGGACTCGTCCGCACCCATCCGGCAGGTGCCGACGGGGTGATACAGCGTGTGTGAGTTGTTCTCCAGTGCGGCGACGAGTGTCTCCTCCAGGTTGTCGCCGGGGTTCCTGGGCCGCAGGATCCTGCCCAGCAACGCCCGCATCGAGGGCATCTCGGCAATGCGCGCCGTGGTGTGCAAGCCGAACATCATGGCGGCGCGGTCTTGCCCGGCGGGGTCGCTCAGGTAGCGCGGATCGATGCGTGGCTTGGCCAGCGGATCGGGCGAGGTCAGAGTGATCTCGCCGCTGCTTTCCGGCTTGAGCAGGATGGGACCCATCACGATGGCGTGCTCGGTGGCCTCGCCCAGCCCTTCGTCGAAGAAGGGTGCCGGAGCGAAGATCAGCTCCAGGTCGGGCAGCGCAAGTTCGGCGCGGCTGCGCAGGAATCCGTAGGCCTCACCGACATTGGAAGTGAGCATGCCGCGATGGCGCAGAAAGTAGTTGGCCAGCTGCAGCGGCTTCTCCGCCCCATACAACGAGTCGGCCTCAACGGCGTAGCCCACCGGGCAGCACAGGTGATCAAGCAGGTTCTGGCCCACCTGCGGCGCGTCGTGCACGACGGGGATGCCCAACTCGCCGAGCCGCTTGGCATCGCCGATACCCGAAAGCATCAGCAGCTGAGGGGAATTGATCGCCCCTCCACTCAGAATCACCTCACGACGGGCATGCACGGTGTGGGTGATGCCGTCGCGCACGTATTCGACGCCGACGGCGCGGGTGCCGTCGAACAACACTCGGCGTACCTGGGCATCGGTGACCACGTTCAGGTTCCGGCGCCGCAGACCGGGCTTGAGGTAGCCGTCCGCAGTGCTCCAACGCCGACCTCCGTTCTGACACACCATGGTCTCCGAAAAGCCCTTCGGTTCAGGGGTGTTGGCCCGCTCGACATCGAAACCGGCTTCCTTCACCGCCTCCAACCACGCCGCGGTGCTGGAACGGGGGCTGCGCTGTTTGGAGATCTTCAACGCACCGTCGATGCCCTCGTCGCTCTCCCTTGCGCCCTCGACCGCCTCGATGCGCTTGAAATAGTGGGCGACATTCGCGAAGGACCACTGATCGCCGGCGACCGCGGCCCAGTCGTCGTAGTCGGCCGCAAAGCCACGAACCCACATCATCGCGTTCATGGATGACGAGCCGCCCAGCGTTTTGCCTCGCGGCCAATAGATCTGGCGATTGTTCAGCTGCGGCTGGGGTTCGGTGAGGTAGTCCCAGTCCACATCGCTGCGGAACAATTTCGAGAAGGCGGCGGGAATGTGGATGCCCATGTCCTTGTCCTTGGGACCCGCCTCCAGGACCAGCACCTGGTCGTTGGTCCGTTCGGAGAGCCGGGCGGCCAGCGGTGCTCCCGCCGATCCCGCGCCCACGATGACAAAGTCAGCAGCCAGGTCCTCAACCATGGGGTGGACGCTAGCGGACTGGACAGCGCGCCGGGAAGCTTCTGGTACAGGACGTCCCACCTGTGGGGTCAGGGGTACACCCGGTAGCAGTTGGTCCCGCCGATCCCGAGCACATACACCGTGTCGCAGCGCGTGAAGCTGCCGTCGGGGGCGTAGTCAGACTCGCAGACACCGCCGCCGTTGCCCCACACCACGACCTTGCCGCACGGAGCCGCTGCGGCGGGTCCGGCCAGGGCGATGCCCCCAGCGGCCATTGCGGCGGCGATTCCCACTGTGGCCAGTATTTTCCGCATGTCAGTTGCCTCTTCTTGATGCTTCCGGCTTCTCCATACGCCGGCTATACCGGTAGAACGCTTCCGATTTTGGAAAAGTTTCCTAAATCGGAAGGTTTGTTACGATGGCCACATGCCACCGCCCAACGGCCTGCGCGAGCAGAAGAAGTCAGAGACCAAGCTGGCATTGAGCAGAGCCGCCCTAGAGCTGGCGCTGGACCGGGGAGACCTGGCGGCCGTCACCGTCGACGACATCGCCGACGCGGTGCGCGTCTCGTCCCGCACGTTTCGCAATTACTTCACCAGCAAGGAAGACGCCGTCCTGTTCTCGCTGCGCGGGATTGAGGACAACGCCGTCGAACTGCTGCGTCGGCGCCCCGCCGACGAGCACGTAGTCGATTCACTGGAGGCCGTGATGCTGGATTTGGCGACCTCCGAGGCGTTCAGCACCGCCGTCGCCGTCACCCGGCTATCGGCGCAGAATCCCGGCCTGACCGCGCATGACGCCGCCCGAACCGACGACGTCGGAACAGTGGTGCTGGCGGAGGTCAGTCGACGCACGGGCCTGGATCCGAACGTCGACCTGTATCCGCGGCTGGTCTGCAATGCCGCCTACGCGGTCCTCGGCACGGTGATCCAGCTGGCGGTGTCCGATTCCGCGCTGCCCAGAGATCCCGGAGAACTTGTCGCCCAAGGATTTCAGCGCTTGCGGGACGGACTCACATGACCTTGGCGGTGAATCACGTCGACGCGGGTGACGTAGTGCTCCGTAAGGCGCACGACGCCGACCGCGAGGGGTTGATGGAGATCATGACCGACCCGGACGTACGTGCCTACATCGGTGGGCCGCGCCCAAGGAACGACGTGGAGAGATTTCTCGACGAACGGGGAACGCACGCAGCCACGGCGGCAGCGGGGGCATTCGTGGTGGCCGAGAAGTCCAGCGACAGGTTCGCCGGAACCATGACACTGGATTACCGACACTCGGATCTTCCTGGACATGTGACGCCCGGCGGAGGCGAATTGGAACTGTCCTATGTGTTCCGGCGCGATTCCTGGGGGAAGGGCTGGGCCCACCGGGCGGCGCTCGCGTTACTCGGCGCCGCCGCGGCCGAACTATCCGATCGGCCCGTGCTCGTGGCGACCCAGAGCGCGAACGCGCGGTCGGTCAAACTGCTGCGACGGTTGGGATTCGAGCCCGTGTCGACATTCTTTCAATTCGACGCCGAACAGATACTGGCAACCGCTCCACTACAACGCTTCGCAACGGATCAGCCGCGCGGCTGATCCAGCAGTTTGGCGATGCCGTGGAGCTCGGTGGCCTGAATCTCTTTGACAACCCGCAGCAGAATTCGCTCGTCGAGGTCGTCAAGATTGACGCCCCTGTTCGTCACCGTCAGCAGCGTGCCGCCCTCGTGCTCACGGAAGGCCACATGACGCGTCCAGCGGGCCGCCTGGCCCGTGCTGGCGTGGGCGACAAGGCCCAGGGTCAAATGATCGTATGGCTGAGCGTCGAGGAACTCGATCTCGAATACTCCGCTGAATCTGGTCCCCACCACCTGGACCGTGGTCATCGTGAAGGTGTTCCCGACGATGACGTCGGCCGGGGCGTCCGGCTTGCCCCACCAGGACGCCGGATCGATGAGAGCCGACCATACGTCTTGAGGCGGGTGGGGGAAATACCGCTGAACCTGTGTCATCGCTTCACACTCACTCGTGAAGAAGTCCTATGGTGCGCCCGAAGGGATTCGAACCCCTAACCTTCTGATCCGTAGTCAGATGCTCTATCCGTTGAGCTACGGGCGCTAGCTATTCAATTGTTGCAGGTCAACAGGTTTGGCCTGCAGACCGACGCGGAGGCGAGAGGATTTGAACCTCCGGTCCCCCGTAAAGGGGACAACTCATTAGCAGTGAGTCCCATTCGGCCGCTCTGGCACGCCTCCTGAACTTCCCGAGCGGTACTCCGAACCCAGAAAAATGGATCCCGAACCGCCGAGGGCACAGAGTACAGGCCCGCGAGCCCGGAAGGCAAAGCCGTTGGTCGCCATCCGGTCCAACATGCACCGATAGTCTGTTCCGGTGCCCGCCCGACTTCGCCCCGAGCTGACCGAACTGCCGGCCTACACCCCCGGACGCAGTGTGCCCGGAGCCATCAAGCTCGCCAGTAACGAGACCGTGCAGGGGCCCCTGCCGAGTGTGCGTGCGGCCATCGCGGACGCCACCGCACTGATCAACCGGTACCCCGACAACGGGTACGCCGAGCTGCGCTCACACCTGGCCAAACACGTGGACCTAGCGCCCGAGCACATCGCGGTGGGCTGCGGATCGGTGAGCCTGTGTCAGCAGCTCGTTCAGATCACCGCGACGGTGGGCGACGAGGTGCTGTTCGGCTGGCGGTCCTTCGAGACCTACCCGCTGGTGGTGCGGGTCGCCGGGGCCACCCCCGTGCAGGTGCCGCTGACCGACTACACCTATGACCTCGACGCCATGGCTGCCGCGGTGACAGACGCCACCCGGCTGATCTTCGTGTGCAACCCGAACAATCCGACCGGCACCGTGGTGCCCCCCGCCGATCTGCGGCGGTTCGTCGAGACGGTGCCGCCGCACATCCTCATCGCGATCGACGAGGCCTACATCGAGTACGTGCGCGAGAACTTCAGTGACAGCCTGGCGCTTGTCCGTGAACACCCCAATGTGATTGTGCTGCGCACCTTCTCGAAGGCGTACGGCCTGGCGGGCCTGCGCGTGGGCTATGCGATCGGCGATCCCGATGTGATCACCACGCTGGGCAAGGTGTACGTACCGTTCAGCGCGTCCAGCCTCGCCCAGGCCGCCGCGATTGCCTCACTCGGTGCCGCCGAGGAACTACTGGCACGGACCAACGGCGTTGTCGCCGAGCGCACCCGAGTGACCGCTGCGCTGCGCGAGGCGGGCTACGACGTACCCGAATCACAGGCCAACTTCGTCTGGCTGCCACTCGGTGACCAATCGACGGAGTTCGCACAGGCTTCCGCCGAGTCACGAATCATCGTGCGGCCCTTTGCTACAGACGGCGTCCGTGTCACCGTCGCCGCCCCAGAAGAAAACGATGCATTCCTGAACTTCGCGCGGGCCTGGCGCTAGCTCACCCGAGACAATTCGGTAGCCGCGGTCCATTCCACGGTGAGTTCGACGATGTCCTGCGTACCCGGATGCACCAATGCCAGTGGGGTCAAAGGCCCCTCGGCTACACCGGTGAGCACACGTGCCGCCGCGGCTGGATCGGCCACCGAGACGGTCACCGCCGCCACGCATTCCGCAGGGCGCACATAGAAGCGGGTGCCCGGGTCGACCGGCCCGGCGAGCTCGACACCGGAGATGTCCATCGCGGTGGCGCCCTCGGAGATCGAAAGCAGAACCGGACGTTGTGAATCCACCACGAACGGCCCCATCAGGCCCGCGGCCATCACGGCCTGCGAGTCGTCGATGGTGGGGGCATGATCCACCTGATCGGTGGCGAACAGCGATTGCTCCAGGAGGTACCGGTACAGCTGCACCACACGGTCGGCATTGCGATGGTTGCGCGCGTCGTGCAACCAGAACTCGACATCTTCGATGGCGGCGGTGCCTCCCTGTACGTACAGACGGTAGAAGCGATACCCAAGATTGCTTCCCCCGTGTCGCGTCTCAGCCACCGTCGCGCCTACGCCCAGCGCCTTGACGTAGCGAGCCTCGCCTGCCGCGAAGCTCAGTTCCGAGGAGGAAACCTCGCGCCACATGGAACCGTCGATCGATGCGTGCAACCGGACATCGGCAGGGCGCTGTTCCGCACCGGTGCGCACCGCGAGCCCGCCCAGCTGCGGACGTTCGTTGAACTCAAACTCGATGAACGACGGGGACTTTCGCGTCGCACTAGGCACATTGCGTGCGGCGGTGTCCAGCTCCACCCCGTTGGTGAGGAACCAGATCGCCGCCTGTGTACCCGCGATGGCCTCGTGATCCTTGATGTTGGCTGCACCCAGGTATCCGGCAGCGCGCAAGCGCCGGCTCAGCTGTGCCGTCGAAAGCGCAGGAAAGGAGTTGGCCAAAATCCAGGCGACCTGTGATTCACGGGTGCGTGCCCGCAGGTTCGCCACCGACAGCCAGTCCGCTACCGCGTAACCCGAAGGCAAATTGGGAGCAATGCCCGCGATATCGAGCGAATACGCGGCGATGGTGGGGTTCAGGCGAATTAAATCTGTACGAGCCGAAGTCCCGTCGGTGAACACAACCTCGTCCACGGTGGACGAATAGGTGCCGCCGCGGTACCGCGTCAGGCGCTGGGGGAGCACATCGGCGTTAGGGCGACGTCGCCTGCCGGTGATGCGGGCGGACGGCCATTCGACGAGCGATAGCAAAGAATGAGTGGTCATGGTTGGTTGATCCTTATGCTGGCGGATTGCAGCCCAGGAGCTCAACAACGTCGAAAGACGGTGATCTTGGGGCCAGGGGCGGGGTTAGGGAATCAACAACAACAGCAACACACGGCGACGCTGCGCGCCCCGGTGCTGTCGGCGCGCAGCGCGCTGATCGCCCGGAGTCGGTGCGACTGTGCGACGTGCTGCATGCAACCAGTCTACGTACGGGCGACCGCGCGGCCTATTTCGGCAATCCGCGCTGTCGACACGCCGCCCCGTGGTGAACCCGTGCGCTACGAATCCGCCGCGACGCGGCGTGTCGGCAAAAACCGGCGTGGGTGAGTTTGACGCACGAGGGTTCGTTACCTGATGCGAGGCGGTGATCGCCATTAGGATTTCAGCCATCAGTTCTTGAACCCGTCGCCGAGGAGGAATCCGCTGTGCCCGCTGCCCAGAACGAATCTCAGGCCCTCGGCGACCTCGCCGCACGGCAGCTAGCCAATGCCACCAAGACAGTCCCCCAGCTGTCTACGATCACCCCACGGTGGCTGCTGCACTTGCTGAACTGGGTCCCCGTCGAGGCGGGCATCTACCGGGTTAACCGGGTCATCAATCCCGACAAGGTCGCGATCCACAGCGAAGAGCAGGGCGAGGGCGAAGCCCCGCTGCCGCAGACCTACGTGGACTACGAGACCAACCCGCGCGAGTACACGCTGCGGACCATCTCCACTCTGCTGGACATCAACACCCGGGTCTCGGACCTGTACTCCAGCCCGCACGACCAGATCGCCCAGCAGCTGCGCCTGACCATCGAGTCCATCAAGGAACGTCAGGAGAGCGAGCTCATCAACAATGCCGAGTACGGCCTGCTGGCCCAGGCCACGCCCGAGCAGACCATCAAGACCCTCGGTGGCCCTCCCACCCCGGATGACCTGGACGCCCTGATCACCAAGGTCTGGAAGACCCCCGGCTTCTTCCTCACCCACCCGCTGGGCGTGGCCGCCTTCGGCCGTGAGGCCACCCGCCGTGGCGTGCCCCCAGTGGTAGTCAGCCTGTTCGGTGCGCAGTTCATCACCTGGCGCGGTATCCCGATCATCCCGTCCGACAAGGTTCCGGTGAAGGACGCCAAGACCAAGTTCCTGCTGGTGCGCACCGGCGAGGAACGCCAGGGCGTCGTCGGCCTGTTCCAGCCGGGGTTGGTCGGCGAGCAGGCACCCGGTCTGTCGGTGCGGTTCACCGGCATCAACCGGTCGGCCATCGCCTCGTACCTCGTCACCCTGTATTCGTCGCTGGCTGTGCTGACTGATGACGCACTGGCCGTTCTCGACGACGTGCAGGTGGACAAGTTCCATGTCTACAAGTGACGAGATTCCGGTAGCGGACAGTCCGCCGGGGTTCCCGTCATCGGCTGAGTTGGCCGCACTGGCCACTCAGCTGTTCTGGGAGGCAACACCCACAGGAGCGCCGGGCATCGACACTCCGGGACCGGCGGTACCGGTCGCGCCCCGGGGCACCGTCCCGGACGCGACCGCCGGATCGTCCGCGGCCGCCACGGCGGGTGCGCTGGCCAGCCCGTACGCGCCGGCGCCCGTGGCGGACGCGCTGTCGACGGCCACCGTGGCCCCGCCAGTCGCGGCCTTTGGTTCGGGTGCTCCCGACGGTGTTCCCGGTGCGGTGCCGGTGGCCCCGCGCGGTGGTGGCGGTGACCTGACATCGGGCACCTCTGCCGCGCACACCGCAGCAACGGGTTACCCGACAACGGGTCTGGCCGATTTCGCGGTGCCCTCGGGGCTGGTTCCCACCATCCCCGGCGTGCTGGCCAGTCCCGTCTCCGTCACACCGGCGTCGGTCACGCGGGTGGCACCTCATTCGGAGGCGCCGTCAGTACCGGACCTGGGGTGGACCACCCCGGTGGCACCGACCGGCGGTGACGAGGCGAGCTACTACTTCCTGGGCGGGGCACCGGCCGCGGCACCCATCCACGAGGACGCCCGGGCCTTCGACGTCGCATCGATTCGGGCGGATTTCCCGATCCTGTCCGAGACCGTCAACGGCAAGCCGCTGATCTGGTTCGACAACGCCGCCACCACGCAGAAGCCACAGTCGGTGATCGATCGGCTGGTGCACTTCTATCAGCACGAGAACTCGAACATCCACCGTGCCGCACACGAATTGGCGGCGCGAGCCACCGATGCGTACGAGGATGCGCGTGGTGCGGCCCGCAAGTTCCTGGGTGCCGAGGCGGACGAGAACATCATCTTCGTGCGCGGGGCGACCGAGGCCATCAACCTGGTGGCCCATGCCTGGGGCGGCAAGAACCTCGGGCACGGGGACGAGATCGTCATCACCCACCTGGAACACCACGCCAACATCGTTCCGTGGCAGTTGATCGCGAAGAAGACCGGCGCCGTCATCAAGGTGGCCCCGGTGGACGACGCCGGCAACCTGCTGCTGTCCGAGCTGGAGGACCTGGTGGGTCCGCGCACCAAACTGGTTGCGGCCACTCAGGTTTCCAATGCATTGGGGACGGTGACCCCGGCCAAGCAGATCGTCGAGATCGCGCACCGCTACGGCGCGCGTGTGCTCATCGACGGCGCGCAGTCGGTACCGCATCTCGCGGTGAACCTGCAGGAGCTGGGCGCGGACTTCTTCGTCTTCTCGGGTCATAAGATCTACGGCCCCACCGGGATCGGCGTGCTGTACGGCAGCGAAGACGCGCTGGCCGAGACGCCGCCGTGGCAGGGCGGCGGCAACATGATCGCCGATGTCACCCTGGAGCGTGCGGTATTCCAGGGCCCACCCAACAAGTTCGAGGCGGGCACCGGAAACATCGCCGATGCCGTCGGACTGGGCGAGGCGCTGCGGTATGTGGAGCGCATCGGCATAGACCGCATCGCCGAGTACGAGCACGCACTACTGGAGTACGCGACACCGCGGTTGGCCGCGATTCCCGGCGTGCGACTGGTGGGGACGGCCGATCACAAGGCATCGGTACTGTCGTTCGTGCTCGACGGGCACGATCCCGTCGAGGTGGGCAAGGCACTGAATGCCGACGGCATCGCGGTGCGCGCCGGACACCACTGCGCGCAACCGATTCTGCGCCGGCTCGGGCTGGAGCAGACGGTCCGGCCGTCGTTCGCGTTCTACAACACCTTCGACGAGATCGACGTCTTCATCGACGCGGTCCGGCGCCTGGCGGAAAGCGGCGGCCCCAAGGCGTAAGGCTCAGTTCGTCGAGCGCATACCGCACGCAGGTGTTTCGCGGAAATAGCCTGCACCTGGTATGCGCTCGATGAGCTTTCCCGGGTGGGTTCACCCCGAGCGGCCTACCACCGTCAGCAGCACCGCCGAGTCCTCGATCGCCGTAAGGTCATGGCGCTCTTGCGGAATGACCACGTAGTCACCGGCACCAGCCGCCGTGGTGGCGCTCGCGGTCGCAAGCTCGACTCGTCCGCTCAGCACCAATAGTGTTGCCTCACCAGGGTTTTCGTGTTCGGCAAGCCGGTGGCCAGCGGCCAGCGCCAACAGCACCTGCCGCAACGCGTGGCCCGTGCCGCCGTGCACGGTGTGCGCCGCCCGGCCACTGCTCGCGTGCCGTGCCGTTTCGATGCGCTCCTCACCCAGGGCCGTCATCGAGAGGACATCCATGCCCTCGCCTCCTCTACTGGTGTTGGGATACCGGCTGCAACGCCAGGCTGACCGTGCAGTCCCCGTGCCCGGCATCGGGCGACACCGTGACCTGGAACTGCCCGCCGACCGCGTCGGCGTTGACGTCGAGCACCTCCTGAATGAGGCCTCGCTGAATCCCGCGCACCACCTCCGGGGCAGTCGTGGCGATCTCGGCGAGTGGGCACGAGCAGATCCGCACCGTGACGCTCCCGAACGACATCAGCGTGGACTGCACCGTAAACCCCAGTTCGCCAAGGGTTTCCACCACCAGGTCGACGGCAGGCAGCGGGGCGCGACGGCGGGCCACATTCACCCGATGCGCCAGATCGGCACCCACCAATGCCGCCCGTGACTCACGCTCGGCGGACGTGCCACCGAGATGTACCGCGAACAGCGACACCACGTCGGAGTAATCCAGGCGCGGGGCGATCGCGTACACGAGGCTAGGTCTGCCCGCCTTCTGCTCGGCATCCCCGCTGCGCCGCACGATATGCCCCTGCTCTTCCAAGGTCTTCAGGTGAAACCGCACCGTGGTGATGTGTATCCGCAAGCTGTCGGCGATGTGCTGCGCGCCGACCGGCACAGCCGCCTCGCGCACCAGCCCCAACACCCGCTCACGCTGCTCACCCGCCCTGCGGTTACCGGTCATTCGGGACGGACACCGACAAGTGCGACCGCAGTCAGCGCGCCCTTGTGCTGATTGAACGTGCGGCGCATGGCGAGCACACGTTTGCGCGCACCTCCGTGCAGGAGAACGTTTTTCACCAGATGAAGGGCGCCCAGAATGCCTTCGTCGGCGATGACGCGGCGCGGTTTCAGCAAGGCCATCGGAGCCCGGTCGGTGCTCACCACCTCAAATCCCGAGACCCGCAGCAGCTCGCTCCACTCGGCCACCGTCAGCGGCCTGGCGTTGACCTTGATGGAGCGGGCAAGTGCGCGGCGAATATTGTCCTTGGTCTCGGTGTCGACGGAGTCTGGTGTCAGGCCGAGTTCGTGGATCGCGTACCGGCCGCCGGGTCGCAACACCCGATAGGCCTCGTCCACGATTGCCCGCTTGGCCTTGTCGCTCTGCATCGTCAGCATCGCCTCGCCCACCACTACGTCGGCGCTGGCATCTGGTAGGCCGGTGCTGGCCGCGTCCGCGACAATCACCCGTCCGCCACACGGCGCCACGACGTCACGCACCGACTGGGTGGCCGCCGCGGTGTCATCTACGCCGACGTAGGACCGGGGCCGCAGCGCCACGATGTCCCGCGCGGTCCGTCCGAGTCCCGGCCCGAGCTCCACCACATCGGCGTCGGTCACCCGTCCGGCGGCCAGCAGACGGGTGGTCAGTTCCAACCCGCCGGGGCGCAGAACACGCTTGCCCAACCGCGCCAACAGCCAGTGCCCCGGAAGGTCCTCGTCCCGGCGACCAGCCAGAGGAAGTATTTGTTTCTCGACCATACCTCCAATTTAGAGGATAGATATCCTTTTAAATAGGCCTACGTTGCCGGGAGTTGGATTCATCACGGAGACAACCCTCCCATCGCGCTGGCGCTCCCACTACCGTTACCGCGCGTGACTGCCTCGACGACGTCCCTCAACGCGATCACCGATGCCACCCAAGCCGCCGTCGCCGAAAACCCGGCCGCGGCGACGGTCGTGTTCAAGGCATCCGCCCAACCGGAGGGCACGGTCGGCAGCGAAATAGCGCTAGGCAAGTACCGCGTCCACGTCGACGAGCCGCCGAGCCTGGGCGGGCAGAACACGGCACCCAATCCCGTCGAGTACTACCTGGCGTCGCTGCTGTCGTGCCAGGTGGTCACCTACCGGTTCTGGGCGGAAAGGCTGGGGGTACAAGTCGATTCGCTGAGCGCCAGCGCCGAGGGTGACCTCGACGTGCGCGGCTTCTTCGGCCTGGACGACACCGTGCGGCCGGGCTTTCAACAGATCCGGGTCACCGTGACGGTCTCCGGTCCGGACGCCGACGAGCGCTACCGCGAACTGCAAGAGGCCGTCGACGCGCATTGCCCCGTGTTGGATCTGACCACCGGCACCACGCCGGTGGTCACCACACTGCTCACCCGGCCGCAGTCGTAAATCCTTTGCCGGGCGCCCGGTCCGCCTGACAGCATCATCGGCGCCCGCCCTAGACCGCGCTAACCGGTACGTGCGGTCCGCTGCTCGCGCAGCCGGCGAGGGAGGCAGCCCGTTCGAGCCGGGCCGGGACCCAAACGTTCGTAAGCGTAAGAGCGGTGGCGGAGGGATTTGAACCCCCGGACGGTGTTAGCCGTCTCTCGCTTTCAAGGCGAGTGCATTAGGCCGCTCTGCCACGCCACCGTCGGCAAGCCTAGCCGCTCCCCGCGACCGCCTACTCCCCGCCGCGTCCCTCGGCATCGTGCAGCGCCTCCTCGGCCCCCTCACCCACCCGCCGGAAGCTCTCGGCGATGGCCGCCTGCTGCGGCCGCGTCAGGCGCATCAGATAGTGCTCACGCACACACTCGGAATAGGTGCGCATCGCCGCCTCGCCCAGGGTGCGCCCCTGTTCCGTCAGCGCCGCCAACACCGCCCTGCGGTCCTGGGGCATCGATCCCCGCTTCACCAGGCCCTGCTCCTCAAGGCGACGCACCTGGTGGGTGATCCGGCTACGCGAGGCCAACAGACTGGTGGCGATATCCCCCATGCGGCAACTGCCATTCGCAGATCGCAACAACTGCTGCAGCACATGAAAATCAGTAAGCGAAATACCGTGCGATGCAACCATCTTTCGGTTCAGCAAGAAATTCAGCCGATTTGTTGCCACCCAAAAGTTTTGCCATGAACGAAATTCGGCGAGATCTAGCCCTGGGACTTCACTCTCCGAACGTGTACTCATACGAACTCCCCCCTTCCCACCGACCACGCTATGGCCTAGACCGCGCCTCCACACGCTGTGTCCAGTAATCCGGCGGCCGATAGCTCGGCATAGTCTGGATGCTATGCACGCTATCACCGTTGACAATCCAGGCGGACCAGAAGCGCTGTGCTGGAGTGAAGTTCCCGATCCAATTCCGGGTCCCGGCGAGATCTTGATCGACGTGGCCGCCGCCGCAGTTAATCGAGCGGATCTGCTGCAACGTCAGGGTTTGTACAGTCCGCCATCCGGAGCAAGCTCCATTCTGGGTCTCGAATGCTCGGGAGTCATCCGAGAACTCGGCCCGGAAGTCACGCAATGGTCTGTGGGACAACCCGTTTGCGCACTGTTATCCGGCGGCGCCTACGCCGAGAAGGTGGTAGCGCCTGCTAGCCAGTTGCTACCGGTACCCACCGGCGTCGAAATCGATATCGCAGCCGCCCTTCCCGAGGTCGCGTGCACCGTGTGGTCGAACATGATGATGACGACGAAAATGAGTGCAGGACAATCATTTCTGATACATGGCGGCGCCAGTGGTATCGGTACGCATGCCATCCAGCTCGCCAAGGCACTCGGGGTGCGCGTCGCGGTCACCGCCGGGACACCCGACAAGCTCGACGCATGCCGCGATCTCGGTGCCGACCTGACCATCAACTATCGCGATACAGACTTTGTACAGGCCGTTCACAGTTTTACCGACGGCGTGGGCGTCGATCGGATCCTGGACATCATGGGAGCGAAGTATCTGGACCGGAATGTGGATGCTCTCGGCAATGACGGACACCTCGTCATCATCGGCATGCAGGGTGGCGTGGTCGCCGAATTGAATATCGCCAAATTGATCGCCAAACGCGGCTCGATCACGGCCACCACCCTGAGGGGCCGCCCCCTCGCCGGCCCCTCCGGCAAGGCCGCGATCGTCGAGTCCGTCGTGCAGAACGTGTGGCCGCTCGTCGAAAAGGGCACGGTACGCCCGGTGGTAGGTGCCGAGGTGCCCATAAGCCAGGCTGCCGAAGCGCATCGCTTGCTGGAGAACGGCGAGGTCGTGGGAAAGGTACTACTGAGGCTCTAGTCAGCCCGGCGAAGGTCAGCCCAGCGAGGCAACCGCGCGCACCAACTGGTCGACCTCGGCCGCCGTCGAATAGTGGCCCAAACCAACCGTTATCGCGCCACCGATCTCGTTGACGCCGATGGCGTCGAGCACCCGCGAGCTGGTGTTGGCGATCGCACACACCCCGTTGTCAGCCAGGCGCTGCACCACCCGGTCCGCGGGAATCCCGATCACGGTGAAGCTGAGCGCCGGAATCCGGTCCTCCGGGGCCCCGATGACCATGACGCGCGGCAAGGTCCGCAGCGCGCTCACCAGGTACCGGAACAGCCAGTCCAGATATGCGCCCGCAGAGTTCAGAGACGTCAGCAGCCGCTCACGCCGGGTGCCCGATGCGGACTCGTCCAAACCGGCCAGGTACTCCACGCTGGCGACCAGGCCGGCCAGCATCGCGAACTGGTGTCCGCCCAGTTCCAGCCGCGCCGGGCCGCTCGCCAACGGGTTGAGCGAAATCGAACTGATGGAATCGAGCAGCGCGGGATCACGGAAGACCAACGCGCCCACCGGTGGTCCGCCCCAGGCCGTCGCGTTGAAAGCGATCACGTCGGCGTCCAGATCCTCGATATCGAAGCCGCGATACGGCACCAGGCTGGAACAGTCCATCACCACCAGGCCGCCCACCGCATGCGCGAGCTTGGTGGCCTGCTGCAAATCCGGCACCGTACCCAGCGTCGACGAGGCCGCCGTCACCGCCACCAGACGAGTCGGCTTGGTAATCAACGACTCCCACTGCCAGGACGGCAGATCACCGGACTCGATGTCCACCTCGGCCCATTTGACCTTGGCGCCGTACCGATTGGCCGAACGCAGCCACGGCTGCACATTGGCCTCTTCGTCGAGCCTGGAGACCACCAGCTCGTAGCCCAAGCCGGCCTTCGACGACGACCCCTCGGCCAGTGAGTTCAGCAGAACGGCGCGGTCACTGCCCAGCACCACCCCGCGCGGATCGGCACCCACCAGATCGGCGGCAGCGTGTCGGGCGGCCTCCAGAACGGCTGCACTGCGCCGCGCGCTGGGGTGCGGACCCCGCGTGTCGGAGAAGGATCCCCGGAAGGCTGTGGATACAGTCGTAGCAACCGCATCGGGGATCAACATCCCGGCCTGGGTATCGAAATGTACCCACCCGTCGCCGAGGGTCGGGTGCAAACCACGCACCCGGGCGACGTCATAAGCCATGCCAGACACCTTAGATGCTCACCACAGGTCACGGCGCTGAACCCGTCGTTGCACCACGCCCCGACGGACGACGGTCAACGGCGCCGTCTCGTGTAGTCATACTAGAACAATGTCGTTCGCTTTCGGGGTGGCTGCGGCACTGCTGTTGCTGTTCATCCCAGGCTGGCTGATTGGCCGAGCCTGCGGGCTACCAACGCATTCGGCCGCCGTCACCGCACCTGCTTTGACCTATGGGCTAGTTGGGCTCTGCATCGTTGCCTTCGGCTCAATCGGCATACCGTGGAACTCACTTTCCGCCGGGTTTGCGCTTCTCGGCGCGATCGTCCTCGCGCGGCTGCTGTGCCACCGGCTGCGGACAAAAGAGCACGCGGAACAATCCGCGTCACAAAATCGCGCCGCACTGCTCGCCGTCACGTTCGGCATCGCGGTCGGATCGGCGCTCATCTTCTACGCGTTCCTGCGCGGGCTGACCAACTGGCAATCGATCCCGAGCACCTGGGACTCGATGTGGCACGGCAACACCATCCGCTACATCCTCGACACCGGGCAAGCATCGTCGACCCGTATGGGCGACCTCCGCAACGTCGAGACGCACGCCACCCTGTACTACCCGTCCGCCTTCCACGGGCTGGCCGCGGTGCTCTGTCAGCTGACGGGGGCGGCCCCCACCACGAGCTACACGCTCTACTCGGTCGCCGGGTCGCTGCTGTTCCCTCTCGGCGCCGCGGCACTGACCTGGCAGATGCTGCGCGGCCGCAGCAGCCTCACCTTCCAGGCCGGCGCCGCCGCCACCGCCGCCGCCCTATCGGCCTCGTTCAGTGCGCTGCCCTACGTCGAGTTCCACGTCTCGGCCATCCCGAACCTGGTGTCCTTCGCCCTGGTGGGCTCGGCGGTGATCGCCATCACCGGCGTCGTCGCCGACCGCAGCCGCATACCGGTGGCGATCCTGGCGTTCGTCGGTGTCGCCTCCGTACACACCTCGGGCGCCATCGTGGTGGTGGTCTTCGTAGCGGCCTGGTGGGTACTCGCACCACTGTCTCGTTATCGAGGCAAAGAGCCAAAATCCGCGCACCGCATGGGAAACGGATTCGTGCCGCTGGCCATCGCGGGTGTGGGCTCGCTGGTGCTGCTCTATCCGCAACTGCGCACGCTGGTGCAACTGTCCGAGATCATCGCCGGGCACCAGTTCGCCACACCCTGGGGTAAGAAGCGTGCGCTATTGGATGCCCTCACCCAGCACACCCGCCACCTCGCCGACTACCCGGTGCAGTCCGCGCTGCTGTGGCTGGCGCTACTCGGCGCGGTTGTGCTGATTGCCAAGCGTGTGTACTGGCCCATCGCCGTATGGCTGCTGCTCATCGTCGCGATTGTCCACTCCTCCAGACCCTTCGGCGGTTTCGTCGGCCACGCGGTGGCCTTGTTCTCCGACGCGTTCTACAGCGACCCACGCAGGCTGTCGGCCATCGTGTGTCTGCTGCTGGCACCGGCCGCGGGGCTCGGTCTGTTCGCGCTGGCGTATGCCGTGCTGTCCCGGCTGCGCGGCGAGCGCATCCGCACGTGGGGCCTGGTGGCCACGGCGATCGTGTTGGCCGCGGTATGCGGATTCTCGGCACGGCACTATTTCCTGCCGCACAAGTATCTCGTCGGCGCCAAGTACGACCAGGTGATGGTCGGCCCCAAGAAACTCGAGGCCTTCGCCTACCTGGCCACGCTGCCCGGCGCCAAGGACACCACCATCGGCGACGGGAACGTGGACGGGTCGGGCTGGATGTACGCGGTGGCGGGTCTGCACCCGCTGTGGACGCACTACGACTTCCCGCAGCAGCAGGGCCCGGGCTATCACCGGTACATCTTCTGGGCCTATGCCGACGACGCCGATACCGACAGGCGCGTGGCCGAAGCGGTGCATGCGCTGAACATTCGCTATGTCATGACCAGTACTCCCGTGGTCCAGGGGTTCAAGGTTCCCGACGGACTAAGGTCGTTGGACATATCCCGATCATGGAGAAAGCTCTACGACAACGGCGCCGCCCGGATCTACGAATGGGTCGGCGACCGGAAATCAGATGCGGAAGGTGACAGATGACCCATCCCGGTCATGATGAGGACGACGACCAGGTGATCATCCTGGGCGCAGACGACTCCGACAAGGGTGCCGACGGCCTGGACGACGATCTGTCGGTCACCGATCTCGTCGAGCAACCCGCCAAGGTGATGCGAATCGGCACGATGATCAAGCAGCTCCTCGAGGAGGTGCGCGCGGCTCCCCTGGACGATGCCAGCCGCTCCCGCCTGCGCGAGATCCACGCCACCTCCATCCGCGAGTTGGAGGACGGGCTGGCACCCGAGCTCCGCGAAGAACTGGAGCGTCTGGCCCTGCCGTTCAACGAGGACAGCATTCCGTCCGATGCCGAGTTGCGCATCGCCCAGGCACAGCTGGTGGGGTGGTTGGAAGGGTTGTTCCACGGGATCCAGACCGCCCTGTTCGCGCAGCAGATGGCAGCCCGCGCACAACTCCAACAGATGCGTAAAGGGGCTCTGCCACCGGGTCTTTCAGTGCCTGCGCAGGGTGGCGGCAGCGGCACCGGCCAGTATCTGTAGGCCCCCGGAAACATGGTCAGTATCCAGACCCACGAGGCGTGGGTGGAGTTCCCGATATTCGACGCGAAATCACGCTCGCTGAAGAAGGCGTTCCTTGGCAAGGCCGGCGGTGCCATCGGACGAAATGAATCGAATGTCGTGGTGATCGAGGCGCTTCGCGACATCACCCTGTCTCTCAAGGAGGGCGACAGAGTCGGGCTCGTCGGCCACAACGGCGCAGGTAAATCGACTCTGCTGCGGCTTCTTTCGGGAATCTACGAGCCCACCCGGGGCAGCTCGTACGTGCAGGGGCGGGTCGCGCCCGTGTTCGACCTGGGCGTGGGCATGGACCCGGAGATCTCCGGGTACGAGAACATCATCATCCGCGGCATGTTCCTGGGACAGACCCGCAAGCAGATGCAGGCCAAGGTCGACGAGATCGCCGACTTCACCGAGCTGGGCGAGTACCTCTCCATGCCGCTGCGCACCTACTCCACCGGCATGCGTGTGCGCCTGGCCATGGGCGTGGTCACCAGCATCGACCCAGAGATCCTGCTGCTCGATGAGGGCATCGGAGCGGTCGATGCCGAATTCATGAAGAAGGCACGAATCCGGTTGCAGCAGTTGGTGGAACGCTCCGGCATGCTGGTCTTCGCCAGCCACTCCAACGAGTTCCTGGCCCGCCTGTGCAACACCGCGATGTGGATCGACCACGGCACCATCCGGATGAGCGGCGGTATCGAAGACGTGGTCCGCGCCTACGAGGGCAATGAAGCCGCCGACCACGTGGCACAGATCCTGGCCGAAGACGACCAGCATGCCTGACAGCGTTGTCGCCGTCATCGTCACCTATCGGCGTGCGGTGGAACTGGCCGAGTCGCTGCGGATCGTCGCGACACAGACCGTCACCCCCGACCACCTCGTGGTGGTGGACAACGACAACGACCCCGCCGTCAAGGCTCTGGTCGACGGTCAACCCGTCGCCACCACATACCTGGGTTCGAGCCGAAACCTCGGGGGTGCAGGGGGATTCGCGCTCGGCATGCTGCATGCGCTCACTCTCGGCGCCGATTGGGTATGGCTTGCCGACGACGACGGCCGTCCGGGCGGCCCCGATGTGCTGCAGACCCTGCTGGCCTGTGCCCGCAAGCATCGTCTCGCCGAGGTATCGCCGATGGTGTGCGACATCGACGACCCGGGCCGGCTGGCGTTTCCGCTACGCCGCGGCCTGGTGTGGCGGCGTCGGGTGGAAGAACTGCGCACCGATGATGCGGGCCTGGGGGCATCTCCCGCTTGCGGGGAACTGCTGCCCGGCATCGCCTCACTGTTCAACGGTGCGCTCTTTCGCGCCGAAACCCTGGAGGCCGTGGGCGTACCGGATTTGCGCCTCTTTGTGCGCGGCGACGAGGTGGACGTGCACCGTCGACTGGTGCGCTCGGGCCTGCCCTTCGGAACCTGCCTCGATGCGACGTATCTACACCCCAACGGCGCCGCCGAATTCAAACCGATTCTGGGCGGACGCATGCACACCCAGTACCCCGACGATGCCACCAAGCGGTACTTCACCTACCGCAACCGCGGCTATCTGATGTCCCAACCCGGCATGCGCAAGCTGCTACTCCAGGAATGGGTGCGTTTCGGGTGGTACTTCCTGATCACCCGGCGCGATCTGTCCGGGTTTCGTGAATGGATTGCATTGCGGCGCTTGGGCAAACGCGAGCAATTCGGCAGGCCAGGCAGCCCTGCACCGCAGGTCGAAGGAGAGTGACGTTGACGAACGAGATATTGGAATTGTCTTCGGACTCCCGGACCTTCAAACGTGCATGGCGTGATCTGTCCGAAGGTTTCGAGCATCGTCAGCTGTGGCTGCAGCTGGGCTGGCAGGACATCAAGCAGCGCTACCGGCGCTCGGTGCTGGGCCCGTTCTGGATCACCATCGCCACCGGTTCCACCGCCCTGGCGATGGGAATCTTGTACTCGCAGCTGTTCAAGCTCCCGCTTGCCGAGCATCTTCCCTACGTGACCATCGGTTTGATCGTCTGGAACCTGTTCAACGCCGCGATCCTGGAAGGCTCGGACGTCTTCGTCGCCAACGAAGGCCTGATCAAGCAACTACCTACGCCGCTGAGCGTGCATGTCTATCGGCTGGTGTGGCGGCAGCTGCTGTTGTTCGCGCACAACATCATCATCTTCCTGATCGTCGTCGCGGTGTACCCGCCGCACTGGCACTACACCGATCTCAGTTTCATCCCCGCCTTGATACTCATCACGCTCAACTGCCTTTGGGTTTCCCTGGTTTTCGGCGTGCTCGCCACCCGCTACCGGGATATCTCACCGCTGTTGGGCAGCCTGGTTCAGCTGCTGTTCTTCATGACCCCGATCATCTGGAACGAGAACATGCTGAGCGAGCGGGTCGGCAAGCTGGCCACCGTGGTGCAGCTCAACCCGTTCGTACACTTCCTCGCCATCATCCGTGATCCGCTGCTCGGGCTCGACCAACAGCTCCACCACTGGATCATCGCGCTCGCCATCACCCTCGTCGGCTGGACCGTGGCGATCGTGGTGATGCGCCAATACCGGGCCAGGGTCCCGTACTGGGTGTAGACATGCCGACGAGATCCGCCCGGGGACACGCATGGCTGCTGGTGTCCGCCTGCGCTGCACTCATCGTGTTCGCACTGCTCTGGCTGGGCTATGCCCAGCAATGGAATTGGCTGTCCCGGCTGGACGTCGCGGCGCTGGCGCCGGCGCATGACTACGGAATCGCGCACCCGGGCTGGATCACCGCCTGGGATGTGGTCGCCACCGTCTTCGGCCCCGGTGCATTCCGCCTGGCCGTGGCCGTCATCATCGTCGTGCTGCTGGTGCGGCGCCAGCGACGCACGGCGGTGTTCCTGCTGATCACCGTGGAGCTGAGCGCGTTGGTGACCGAGATCGCCAAACTGTTGGCGGGACGCCCGCGCCCTGCGACCAAGTTGGTCGACGCGTACGGATCCTCGTTCCCCTCCGGGCACGCCCTGGGTGTCATGGTCTGTGTACTGGCATTACTCACGGTGTTCACGCCGAAAGCGGTTGCGGCATTTCGCCCCTGGCTCGCGGTTCTCGGCGGCGCGCTGATTCTGACGATCGGCGTCAGCCGAGTTCTGCTCAATGTCCACAACCCGTCGGACGTAATGGCCGGATGGGCGTTGGGCTACGCGTACTTCGTTGCCTGCCTGCTGATCCTGCCACCACGACCGGTCAGGGCAGCGGCCGAAAAACCGCCAGCGCTCGGTAGCGAACTTTGAAGCTGGCCTCCGAGACCTTGTCGCCTGCCTCACCGTCACGCGCGAGAGTGGTAGGCCCATCGATTGCGGTAAAGGAGAATTCGGGCACCTGCAGCTCGTGGTAGAGCGGGCTGCGCTGCAGCCGCCCCAGCGCCAGCGCCGTCAGGATGCGTACGCCGCTGAACTTGCGGCCCGTCTCCAGGATCCGCACATCGATCAGGCCATCATCCATGCGACTGCGCAGCGATGGCGCGAAACCCGAAGGCAGATAAACAGAATTGCCCAGGAAGAACAACGATGTCTGGATGGTCTTGTTATCGAATCGGATACGCACCGGATGCTCGCGCCGCAGCATGTGCAGCATCGCGTACACGGCTGCCAGCGGCTTGCCAATCCGGTGTTCGAGCCTCTCACGGATCTGGACGAACTTGGGGTACGACCCGATGCTGGCGGTGTTGATCACCACCTGGCTCTCGTTCAGATAGAGCAGATCGACGCGGCTGACCGTTCCTCGGCGGATGGCCTCGGCCGTTTTGGCCACGCTGTCGCAGCCGATGTCTTTGGCGAAGTGATTGAAGGTGCCACCGGGGAAGACCGCCAGCGGTGTATCGATCTCGGCCGCAACGCCCGCCGCGCAAGCCACCGTGCCGTCGCCACCGCCCACCGCGAGCACCTCGGCGCGGCGCGCTGCCGCGCGCATCACCTCGATGACATCGTCGTCCTTGTTCAGTTCGACAATCTCGGTGTGTGGCAGAGCCTTCCGGACCTGATCCAGAATTCGCTGCCCGGTGCCGTCGCCGGATGCGGGGTTGACCACCAGCACCACACCCTCGCCCTCGGGGCGCGCGACGGTCTCTACCCGCAGCGGATCTCCCGCAGGGACGGCCGTCTGCACGATCGGCGGCACCACACGCGCGCCCAGCACCGCGATTCCCGCGCCGATCCCGAATCCCGCGAACACGTCTCCGGGGTAGTGGACGCCGGTGGCCACCCGCGACAGGCCTACCAACCCGGCCAGTAGCGAGAGCCCAAAGCCCAACGGCGGACTCTCCAGACCGACGCCTACCGCGAAGGCCGCCGCACTCGCCGAGTGCCCCGAGGGCAGCGATGACGACGTGGGCACGCGCCTGCTGCGCCGCATCAGTGGCACCGAGAGGTGGTTGGGCCGCTCCCGCCGCCGCAGCCGCTTGGCCACCTGGTTGGTGACGGCGCTCGTCACGGCCAGTGTCAGCAGCCCACGCGTGGCACCCCGCTGCATCGCCGGCTTACCGAACATCGCCAGCCCGGCGCCGATTCCGATCCACAGCTTGGAGTGGTCCGCAGCGCGGGTGAGCCGGGGCATGACGGCGTCCAGCAGCGGGCTCGGTGACTCCGCAATAGCTTCGAAGACTTCGCGGTCGAGCGTGCCGAGGCCGTCGCCGATCTGGCGCAGACCGCGAAGAGAATTCCGAGATGGAAAGAAACCCATGCGGCCCAACATATCCCGCATGGAGTCCGGGCGGCGGCTATCCGTCAGCAGTTGACGGCCGGCGGCTTGGCGCCGGCCCGGAACGACACGTGCACGTGATCCATGTGGTTGGCGGTCGGGCTGCCGCGGTTTTCCATCATCGACCAGCCATTGCCGTCGTTATAACGCTGCTGCCAGATCACGTAGGTCACGCCCAACCGATCACGGTTGGCGAGAACAAAATTCGCAAGAGCGGTACCCGTGGAGTTGGAACTCGTCATGAAGTCCAGGGCCAATCCGCGACCATGATCGCCACCGCCACCGCGGCCGTTCGCACCGCCGATGTCACCGATGCCGAACATCCCCTTGAGGAAGTTTCCCGCCTGCGCCACCGCGGGCTGAGCGCCCGCCAAGACCGTCGAGCAGGGCTTGATGGCTCTGGCCCTGGCCTCCAACGCCAATGCCTCGGCCGAGACGTAGCGCCGGTCACGCTGCGCCCGCGGCAGGTCGGCAATGAGCGCGATCGCCTGCTGCTCGGGCTTGATCGAAAGCTGAACGTCGGGCTTGCCGACTTCGCTCACAACCCCCATGACGGCGGCACCGGCAACGAGTGACAGCGCCAGACCCGCGAGGCGCGAGGGCGGCATCGCGGGCCTCTTCTTCCCGTCCTTCGCACGCCATCTCGCCAAGAGCACCTGGTCAGATTACGAAACGATCACGCTTCTGTCACGCCGACTGGAAAGAATGTGGCAAAGCTATCCACGGCGAGGAGGTGCGTTGCGGGTAGTGACAGCGATGCGATTCCACGCGTTGATCGTCAGGATCATCCCGATGATCTGTCCCAGCTCGCGGTCGGTGAACACCTCCGCCGCACGCGCATAGGTGGCGTCGGACACGTGCTCACCTGCGGAAAGAACGGTCGCCTCCTCGGTGAGGGCCAGCGCTGCCTTCTCCCGTTCCGTGTAGATGTCGCCGGCCTCGGCCCAGGCGTTCAACAGGTAGATGCGCTGTTCGGTCTCGCCCTGCTTGCGCGCATCGTGGGTGTGCATGTCGAGGCAGAACGCGCAGTGGTTGAGCTGTGATGCGCGGATCTTGATGAGCTCGGCCAGACTCGGCTCGACGTCCTTGGCCGAGGCGATACTCAGGGCCATCATGGCCTCGTACACCTCGGGGGAGACCTTCTCCATGCGGATTCGTGGAGTCGTCAGTGTGTGTTCGATTGTGTGCGTCATGCCCTCAACGCTAAAGCCGTAAAGGCCCACTTTCATGGTTCAATTCGGCCGTGAATTCATGGGCCAATTCGAGTGCGTCGGAGACGCGGCCCCTCAGCCACGACCTGCATCTCGACCTGCGGCACACCATCACCCCGGGAACCCGGGGAGTACGCGAGCTGCTGATCTCCGCGCTGCGCGATGCCATCAGATCCGGGCGCCTGACGGTGGGCTCGATGCTGCCGCCGTCACGCACCCTGGCATCAGACCTGGGACTGGCGCGCAACACCGTCGCCGAGGCCTACTCCGAACTCGCCGCCGAGGGTTGGCTCGAATCGCGCCAGGGCTCGGGAACCCGGGTAGTCAATCGCGGACAGAATCAACTGCCGCCACGGCCGCGCGGTGCGGGCTCGCCCCCACCGCACAACCTCATGCCCGGCTCCGGCGATGTCACCGCGTTCCCGCGTGCCGACTGGCTTGCTTCGGCCCGCCGCGCACTGAGCAGCGCACCTCACGAGGCCCTGCGCGCCGGGGACCCGCGCGGACGTCACGAATTACGTTCGGCTGTATCCGAATACGTGGCGCGGGTGCGCGGCGTGCGGACCACACCCGATTCGGTCGTCATCTGCGCGGGCACCCGCCATGCCGTGGAAATCCTGACCCGGATGTATGGCCTGACCCAGCCGATCGCCGTGGAGGCCTACGGCCTGTTCATCTTTCGCGACTGCATCGAGGCGACGGGCGGCACCAGCACACCGATCGGATTCGACGACGCGGGTGCGGTGGTGGACGACTTGGAAGACTTCGATGTGCGTGCCGCCCTGGTCACCCCGGCCCACCACTTTCCGCACGGACTTCCGCTGCACCCGGCTCGGCGCACCGCGGTGGTGCAGTGGGCACGTCGCACCGACTCCTACGTTCTGGAAGACGACTACGACGGCGAGTTCCGCTACGACCGTCAACCCGTCGGTGCGCTGCAGAGTCTGGATCCCGATCGCGTCGTATACCTCGGCTCGGCAAGCAAGAGCCTGACGCCCGTGCTGCGCCTGGGCTGGATGGTGCTGCCCCCGGAACTGGTGGATACCGCCGTCGCGGCCGCGGGCGGCGGACAGTGGTACGTCGATGCGATCTCGCAGCTGACCATGGCGGACTTCATTGCGGGTGGCCACTACGACCGGCATATCCGGCGAATGCGCACCCGATATCGGCGCCGCCGCGACCTGCTCATGGAACGTCTCGCCGACTACGACGTCGGCGTCCGGGGACTGTCGGCGGGACTGCATCTGCTGCTGACACTGCCCGACGGGGCCGAGCCCGATGTGCTGTATCGCGCCGCGGAGGCGGGTGTGGCGCTGGCGGGACTCTCCCGGCTGCGCCACCCGCTCGCCGGCCCACACATCCCCGATCCGGATGGCGTGGTGGTCAGCTTCGGCACACCCGCCGATCACGGTTTCGGACCGGCCGTCGAGGCGTTGTGCGGTGTCCTGGAAGCCGCCGGCCTGTGACGGTGGCACTGTCTGGCAGTGCCATGCCTCGTCGTGGCAGCAGGTCACGGCGAGAGTCGGGGCATGCCTACCTTCGAGTCCTCCGCCGGTCCCATCCACTATCGCGACAGCGGAGACGGTCCGCCGATCGTCTTCGTGCACGGGCTCTTCGTCACCGGGACCATGTGGCGCAAGATCATCGACCCACTGAGCGAGCGCTTTCGTTGCATCGCGCCGGATCTTCCGCTCGGCGCACACAAGGCCCCGATGCATCCCGGCGCCGAGCTCACTCCACGATCGGTCGCCGGACTGGTCCGCGAGCTGATCGGCGGCCTCGATCTGCACGACGTGACCGTCGTCGCCACCGATACGGGCGGAGCCATCACCCAGCTGCTGCTCGCCGGCGGGAGCGACCGAATCGGCCGGGTGGTCCTCACGCCCTGCGATTCCTTCGACAACTTCTTGCCGCTGTCGATACGCGTCTTCCAATACTGGGCGCGCGTGCCGGGTACCGACTTCGTGTTGCGCCCCTTCAAGCTGAAGTGGGCACGGCGGGCGCTCGGAAACACGCTCGCCAAACACTCGATCCCCGACGAGGTGCTCGGTGAATGGGTGCGGCCGCTGCTCGCGGACAAGGCCGTGCGGCGCGACGTGCGGGCCTTCCTGCGCGGTATCGACAACCGCGACACCCTGGCCGCAGCCGAGACTCTGCGTGGCTTTGACAAGCCGGTGCTGCTGCTGTGGCCGCGCAAGCTGCCGTTCTTCCCATTCGCACACGCCGAGCGCTGGGCGGCGCTGCTGCCCGACGCGAAACTCGTCGAGGTGCCCGACAGCTACACCTTTGTCAGCGAGGACCAGCCCGAACTGATGGTGCGAGAGATCGAGGCATTCGCCGCCCAACGCGTGTGAGCGGCGATCACCTGTCGGCCGCGGCCTCGAAGAACCACGACATGACCAGAGCACCGGGATCTTCGACGCCACGCGCCGCATCGCCCACATAGCTGGCACGGCCACGGGCGGCCCGTGAGTCCTTGGTGGCCTCCACCCCGGCCGATGCCGCATCGGCCGCGGACCGGAGCGCGGCGGTAAGCGAGCGTTTCCGTTGCGCGGCGTCGTCGAGGGCGTCGGCCGCCGGCGACACGGCGTCGACGACGGTCTTGTCCCCCACACGCGCTCCGCCGAGGGCCTGGATCTGATCCAGCGCCTGACGGACCGCGCGCGCAAGCAGGTGCGTAGACCACGGTTCCTCGGCCAGCCCGGCGTACAGCGCACGGAAGAACGTGCCGAACACCGCACCGGAGGTGCCACCCGCCCTCACGAAGTACGACGTCGACAAGGCCAACAACACCTCGGCGTCGGTTCCGCGCAACGGCAGCACGTAATGCCGCAGCGCGGCAGCCATGTTGGTGCCGAAGTCGCCGTCGCCCGCCCTCCGATCGAGTTCGGTGAGTGCCGCCACGGACTCGCGTACCCGCTCCACAAACGCCGAGAGCCAGCGGTTTTCCTCCCCGCGATCGGCACGGTCGTCGGGCTCGACGATCGTGCCGTCGGTGAGCTCGGCAACCCGCGGGCCCGTCACCGCCGGCCACGCCGGAGCACCGGTGGGCGCATCCCACAGCTCGACCATCTCGGGATCCGCACGCACCACCGTCAGCGACGCGCCCGCCATGTCCAGCGCGGTCACGAAGCTGCCGACCAGACTTCGGGCCACCACGATTCCCGCGGCCCACAGCTGCGCAGCCACCTCACCGAAGAGCAGATTGAGCTCCAGCGAATGTGTGGCCCCGAGGCCATTCACCACGACGATCACCTCGTCGCCATGCTTCACCCCGGCCTCGGGCAAGATGCGGGGCAACAACGCCGCCACGATGTCCGATGCCGTGGCGACCGGCGCGCGATCGACACCGCGCTCCCCGTGAATCCCGATCCCGATTTCCATCGCGCCGTCGGGCAGGTCGAATGACGGGACCACCGAGCCCGGGACGGTGCAGGGGGCGAGCGCCACCGCCATGCTGCGGGCCGCCGCCGCCACCCGACGGCCGAGTGCGGCCACCGCGGCCAAGTCGTCCCCGCGTACGGCCGCGGCCCCACAGAGCTTTTCGACGACCACGGTGGCGGCCGTCCCGCGCCTGCCGGGTTTACCGGCGTCCGCGGTATCCGTGGCAACGTCGTCGTCGACCAGAACCACATCGGTACGCACAGCGGATTCCGCGGCGATCTGGCGTGCGATGGAAAAGTTCATCACATCGCCGGTGTAGTTCTTCACCACGTGCAGCACGCCCCCACCGGCATCGGCGGCCACGGTGGCTCCCGCGATCTGCAGGGCATTCGGGGAGGTGAAGATCAGGCCGGGACAGGCAGCGGTCAGCATGCCGTGACCGATGAAGCCCGCATGCAGCGGCTCATGACCGGAGCCACCACCCGAGACGATGGCCACCTGGCCCTGCGGCAACGGCGAATCCCTGATCAGGTAGCCGTGTTCGCGATTCCAACGGAGGTCGGCGGTCGCCGCCACCAGCCCACGCAACGAATCCGGGATGAAGCGCTCGGGCGCGTTCAGGAAGTTCCGAGAGGAAGCCATGCGGTCACGCTATGACTCCCGCACCGAGTGCGAGCGCTTACTCGTCGTCCTTGGCGTGATCGGCGACTCCGGGGTTCGGATCACGTGACAAGTCGATCAGCGGATCAACGCCCTCACCCTCGGCCCGCTCATGCCTGCCGTGCCCTGGAGTCGTCATAGCTGCCCCTCACGCGTCGATGTTCCAGCAATCCTTCGCGACCCTACCCGGGCGCGAAAGACCCCGCCCGCCATCTTTGGATCACGCCCTTAACCAGACTATGCGAAGCTCTGCCGGTGCTTCCCAACGAACACTGGCTCTTTGACGAGTATCGGCAACAATGCGCAAGCCGGGGCAGGGTGCTGACCGCCCTGGATTTCGGCTGCGGCAACGGCAGACTGATCACGCACTCCCAACAGAGCGGTGACGCCGACTTCTGGGGCGCCGATACGTACTACGGAGAGGGCGAGATCTACGCCCACGACGGCAAAGAGGTGATCCCCGAAACCACCCGTCAGCGGATCAAGCTGCTAGAGCCGGGCAAGGCGCTGCCGTTCGACGATCACACCTTCGATTTCGTGTGCTCCAACCAGGTACTCGAACACGTCGAACAGCTCGACGGCGTTGTCGACGAGCTGGCCCGCATCACCAAGCCCGGAGGTGTCCACATCCATCTGTTTCCCACCAAGGAACTGATCAGCGAGGCACACCTGGGCGTCCCCTACGTGCACCGACTGCCACCGCGTTACCGCGAACGCTGGTCGCGCGCGTTCTATCCCCGGGCCAGATTCGCCGACACCACGTCCTCGTTCGACGAATGGTGGACCAGCATGGGCCCATTCTTGGAGCACAAGACCTTCTATCGCGGCCGCCGCGAGTACGACCGCGCGCTGGCCCGACGCTTCCACGTCGCCCATGTCGAACCGCGGAAGCTGAACTACCACCTGAGCCAATCGCGGCTGCGCCGGATGCGCGGGCTGACCGGCGTGCTGCCGGTGCGCACCGAACTGATGCGCGTGGGCGCGGCGGTGCGTCTAGAGCTCCGCGAGGCGGCCTGACATAGGCTCTGGCCCGTGTCAGATGCCCCAGCCGAGCCGGCGCCGCTGTCGCTGACCACCCAAGCGACCCGTTTCGTCATCACCGGCGGACTCTCGGCCATCGTCGACTTCGGGCTGTACGTGCTGTTGCTGCACTTCGGCCTGCAGGTCAACATCGCCAAATCCATCAGCTTCGTGGCGGGCACCACCACCGCGTATCTGATCAACCGGCGTTGGACCTTCCAGGCCGAGCCCAGTCGGGCCCGATTCATCGCGGTGATGGCGCTCTACGGCCTGACCTACGCCGTCCAGGTCGGCATCAACTACGTGTTCTACATGCAGTTTGAGGACAAGCCGTGGCGGGTGCCCGTGGCCTTTGTCATCGCCCAGGGGACGGCAACCGTCATCAACTTCGTCGTCCAGCGCGCGGTGATCTTCCGGATCCGCTGAGCCGCTACGCTCAATTACCGATGACAACTCCGAAGTCCGAGCTACCTCTCACTCCGCGCGCCCTCACCGGCTTCGGCGGTACCGCCCCCACCGTGGCGCACGTGCTCTCCACCCCCGATGTCGACGTCATTGCCGAGGCGGTCCGCAGGGTCGCCGACGCCAGCTCCAGCAGCCCAGACCACCTGCGCCGCGGCATCGTCGCACGCGGTCTGGGCCGCTCCTACGGCGATCACGCGTGCAACGGCGGCGGGATCGTCGTCGACATGACATCGCTGAACAAGGTGCACGCGATCAGCGCCGAGACGGCGGTCGCCGACGTGGACGCGGGCGTGAGCCTGGATCAGCTGATGAAGGCCGCGTTGCCGTTCGGCCTGTGGGTGCCGGTGCTGCCGGGTACCCGGCAGGTGACCGTGGGCGGTGCCATCGGATCGGACATCCACGGCAAGAACCACCACAGCGCAGGCAGCTTCGGCAACCACGTGTTGTCCCTGGACCTGTTGATGGCCGACGGCGACGTGCACACCCTCACCCCCGACGGGCCCGACAGCGAGCTGTTCTGGGCCACCGTCGGCGGTAACGGCTTGACGGGCATCGTCGTGCGTGCGCGCATCGCCATGACCCGCACCGAGACCGCATATTTCATCGCCGACGGTGTCGCCACCCACGACCTGGACGAGACCATCGCGGTGCACCAGGACGGCACCGAGGACAACTACACCTACTCCAGCGCCTGGTTCGACCTGATCAATCCGCCGCCTAAGCTGGGTCGCGCGGCCGTGAGCCGCGGCAGCCTGGCCACATTGGACCAGCTGCCCGCGAAGCTGGCCAAGGACCCGCTGAAATTCAGCGCACCGCAGCTCCCCGGATTCCCGAACCTCTTCCCGGTCAACTTCATGATCAAGCCGTCGCTCATGGCGATCGGCGAGGCGTTCTACCGGATGAGCGGCAACTACCAGGGCAAGATCGTCAACCTGACGCAGTTCTATCACATGCTCGACATCACAACCGGATGGCAGTATGCCTATGGCCCAAAGGGTTTCGCGCAGCATCAGTTCCTGGTGCCACCCGACGCGCTCGATGAGTTCAAGGGCATCATCCGGTGGATCCAGACCCAGGGCCACTACTCGGCACTGAACGTCTTCAAGCTCTTCGGCCCGGGAAACAAGGCGCCGCTGAGCTTCCCGATGAAGGGCTGGAACGTCGCCATGGACTTCCCGAACAAGCCCGGCGTCAACGAGTTCCTCAACGAGCTGGACAACCGCGCCATGGAGTTCGGCGGGCGGGTCTACACCGCCAAGGACTCACGGGTCAGCGCGGAGAAGTTCCACAAGATGTACCCACGCGTCGACGAATGGATCGCCACCCGGCGCAAGGCCGACCCGCACGGCGTGTTCGCCTCCGATATGGCCCGCCGCCTCGAGCTGCTCTGAGAATTAGCAAGGAAGACAACATGATTGACGCCACGGGCAACCCCCAGACCATCCTGCTGCTGGGCGGCACCTCGGAGATCGGCCTGGCCATCGTCGAGCGTTACCTCGAGAACGCCAAAGCGCGGGTCATCCTGGCCGACCTGCCGAACGCGCCCAAGCGGGAGGCGGCCATCGAGCAGATCAAGGCCGCGGGCGCCAAGTCGGTCGAGTATCTGGACTTCGACGCCGTCGACACCACAAGCCACCCCGCACTCATCGAATCCGCTTGGGCACAGGGCGATGTGGATGTCGCCATCGTCGCCTTCGGAGTTCTCGGCGATGCCGAGGAGCTCTGGCAGAACCAGGCCAAGGCGGTGCTGAGCGCGCAGGTCAACTACACCGCCGCCGTCTCCGTCGGCGTGCTGATCGGCCAGAAGATGAAGGCACAGGGCTTCGGTCAGGTCATCGCGATGTCCTCGGTGGCCGGCGAACGGGTGCGCCGCTCCAACTTCGTCTACGGCTCCACCAAGGCCGGTCTCGACGGGTTCTACCTCGGCCTCGGAGAGGCCTTGCGTGAGTTCGGCGTCCACGTGCTGGTGGTCCGGCCGGGCCAGGTACGCACCACCACGACCATCGAGCATTGGAAGGCCACTGGCGCCAAGGAGGCGCCGTTCACGGTCGACAAGGAAGAGATCGCCGAGTTGGTGGTGGCCTCGGCCGCCGCGGGCAAGGAGCTGATCTGGGCACCGGGCCAGTGGCGATTTGTGATGTCGGTGCTGCGCCACGTTCCGCGTCCCATTTTCCGCAAGCTGCCCGTCTAGGCGCACGATGACGGCCCAGACAGCAGAGGCGGCACGTCGGCACGTACTGGACACCACCAAAGACCTGGCGCTCGCCGTCGTCACGGCCGCCGCCGTCAGCGTCGTCGCGCTCACCGCCATCGCACGGGTGGAGTGGCCGGCCTTCGGCTCGTCCAACCAGCTGCACGCGCTGACCACGGTCGGCCAGTTCGGCACCATCGCCGGGTTGGTGCTGGCCGGGATTCTCTGGCGCCGGGGCCGCCACACCGTCGCGAAAGTGCTTTCCCTGCTGTTTCTCTCGGCATTCACCGTGGTGACCATCGGCATGCCCCTGGGCGCCACCAAGCTCTACCTGTTCGGGATCTCGGTGGACCAACAGTTCCGCACCGAGTACCTGACGCGTTTCACCGACTCGCCCGCGCTGCACGACATGACCTATCCGGACATGCCGCCGTTCTACCCGGCGGGCTGGTTCTGGATCGGCGGGCGGCTGGCGGCACTCACCGGAACCGCCGGCTGGGAGATGTACAAGCCCTGGGCCATCGCCTCGCTGGCGATCGGGGTATGTGCGGCATTCATCTTGTGGAACAAGATGATCCGCTTCGAGTACGCCCTCATCGTGACCACCGCGACCGCCGCCGTCACCCTGTACTCCACCGCCGCCGAACCCTACGGCGCGATCATCACGGTGCTGCTGCCACCGGTGCTGGTTCTGGGTTACAGCGCGCTCCGGGCGCCCGCGGGCAGCGGCTGGAGCGCCGTCATCGGGACCGGTGTGTTCCTGGGTTTCGCGGCGCTGTTCTACACACTGCTCACCGCGTACGGCGCGCTGGCCATCACCGTCGCGGCCAAGGTGGTGGCGATCGGCCGGATCCGGCGTGACGGCTGGTGGCCCGCCGTGAAAGAGCCCCTGCTGCGCTGGCTCGCCATCGCAGGCATCGCCATCGCACTGGCCCTGGTGTTCTGGGGTCCCTATTTGATCGCGGTCTCGCGGGCCTCGTTGGAGAAGGCCGCATCGGCACAGCATTACCTGCCCAATGACGGCGCCGAGCTGTCCTTCCCCATGTTCCAACCCACCATGCTCGGCGGGCTGTGCCTACTCGGCACGGTGTGGCTGGTGGTGCGGGCTCGCCGCTCGGCGCGTGCCGGGGCGCTCGCGATCGGCGTGGCATCCGTATATCTGTGGTCGCTGTTGTCCATGCTGGCCACCCTCGCCAAGACCACCCTGCTCTCGTTCCGCTTGGTGCCCACCCTCACCGTGCTACTCGCCGCGGCGGGCGCATTCGCCTTCCTCGAGGTGGCCGCCTGGGCCGCCCAGCGCGCCAAGTCCGCCACGCTGGTGGCCACCGTCGTCGGCCTCGCCGGTGCACTGGCATTCAGCCAGGACATCCCCGATTTCCTGCGCTCCGACATCGTCATCGCCTACGCCGATACCGACGGCACCGGACAACGCGCAGACCGTCGCCCGCCCGGCCCGGAAAGTCATTACGGCGCCATCGACAAGGCGATCACCGAACTCACCGGCAAGCCGCGCGATGAGGTCGTGGTGCTCACCGCCGACTACAGCTTCCTGGCGTTCTACCCGTACTACGGCTTCCAGGGACTGACGCCGCACTACGCAAACCCGCTGGCGCAGTTCGACAAGCGTGCAGCCGTGATCAAGAGCTGGGAAGACCTGCACACCGCCGACGAGATGATTCGTGCGCTGGACGCCCTGCCCTGGCGTGCGCCGACAGTCCTACTGATGCGGCAGTCCGGGGACAACTACTCTCTGCGGCTCGCCAAGGACGTCTACCCCAACCAGCCGAACGTCAAGCGGTACACCGTGACGCTGAACAAGCAGCTGTTCGCTGATCCCCGGTTCACCGTGCGCACCATAGGACCCTTCGTCCTGGTCGTTCGGGTACCACCTCAGTAGCCAACTAACATCTTCCTCCGTGACGGTTCAGGGGAACGCGACGGAGAAGGTCGCCAACGACGGCGACGGCGAATACCGCAGGGCCCGGCTGATCGCGATCGTCACCGGCTTCCTCGGCGCACTGCTCGCCATCGCCACGCCGCTGCTGCCGGTCCGGCAGGACACCGCGCAGCTCGACTGGCCGCAGAACGGCACCCTGGCCAGCGTCGACGCTCCCCTCATCGGATACGTCCCCACCGACCTCACCATCACCGTGCCGTGCGCGACGGCCAAGGGCCTCGACGGTCACAACAACGTACTGCTGTCCACCGTGCCCAAACAGGCCCCCAACGCGGTGGACCGCGGCATGCTGATCCAGCGCATCGGCGGCGACCTCGTGGTGATCGTGCGCAATGTGCCGGTGGTCTCGGCTCCGCTCTCCGAAGTCCTCGGTCCCAACTGCCAGCGACTCGAGGTGACGGCGCATTCGGACAAGGTGACCGGAAAGTTCGTCGGCCTCATTCAGGGACCCAAGGATGCCAAGCCCGGGCAGCCACGCTCCGGCGAACGTGGCGGGTACGACTTCCGGCCGCAGATCGTCGGTATCTTCACCGATCTGTCCGGGCCCGCGCCCGAGGGCCTGAAACTCTCCGCGACCGTCGATACCCGCTACAGCAGCTCCCCCACCGCCCTCAAATTCATCGCGATGGTCCTGGGCGTTCTGTTGACCGCGATCTCGCTGGTCGCCCTGCACACCCTCGACGCTGCCGACGGGCGCCGCCACAAGCGCTTCATGCCCGAGGGCTGGTGGAAGCCGCGACCCCTGGACGCACTTGTCGGGGCGGTGCTGGTCTGGTGGCATTTCGTCGGCGCCAACACCTCCGACGACGGCTACATCCTGACCATGGCCCGCGTCGCGGAACGCTCGGGCTATATGGCCAACTATTACCGCTGGTTCGGGACTCCCGAATCGCCCTTCGGCTGGTACTACGACCTGCTGACCATCTGGGCGCACGTCAGCACCGCCAGCGTCTGGATGCGTCTGCCCACCCTGGCCATGGGTCTGCTGTGCTGGGCGGTGATCAGTCGTGAGGTAATTCCCCGGCTGGGGCATGCCGCGCGCACCAACCCCGTGGTGCCGTGGACAGCGGCCGCCATGTTCCTGGCGTTCTGGCTGCCGTTCAACAACGGACTGCGGCCCGAGCCCATCATCGCGCTCGGCATCCTGCTGACCTGGTGCTCGGTCGAGCGCTCCATTGCCACCAACCGACTGCTGCCGGCGGCGGCCGCGTGCATCATCGGCGCGCTCACTCTGTTCTCCGGGCCGACGGGCATCGCCTCCATCGGCGCACTGCTGGTCGCGATCGGTCCGCTGCGCACCATCGTGGCCAAGCGCGCCAAGCGATTCGGCTACGCCGCGCTGCTGGCGCCGATCCTGGCGGCCGGGCTGGTGACGCTCATCGTCATCTTCCGCGATCAAACCCTCATCGGGGAGATGCAGGCCAACGCGCTCAAATCCGCGGTCGGTCCGTCGCTGAACTGGTTCGACGAGCACGTCCGGTACGAGCGCTTGTTCCTGCCGACCACCGACGGCGCCATCTCCCGCCGATTCCCGGTACTGGCCCTGCTCATCGCACTCGGCGTGGCAGTGGCGATGACCTTGCGTAAGAACAAGATTCCCGGCACCGCGAGCGGGCCCAGCCGACGGATCATCGGCATCACCCTGATCTCGTTCGTGGCGATCATGTTCACGCCCACCAAGTGGACCCACCACTTCGGCGTGTTCGCCGGCCTCGCCGGGTCGCTCGGCGCGCTGGCCGCGGTGGCCGTGACCGCGGCGGCCATGCGTTCTCCGCGTAACCGCACGCTCTACGCCGCGATCGTGCTGTTCGTGCTCTCGCTGTCCTTCTCCAGCGTGAACGGCTGGTGGTACGTCTCCAACTTCGGCGTGCCGTGGTCGAATTCCTTCCCGCAATGGCATTTTGGCATCAGCACCGTGTTCTTCGGGTTGTCGGTGCTCGCCATCTTGATAGCCGCCTGGATGCATTTCACCGGCCGTGACCATCCCGGCCGCACGCCCGTGCATCCGGTGCTCGCGCGCATCGCCGAATCCCCACTGGCCGTCGGCACCTGGATCGTCGTGATCTGGTCGGTCTTCTCATTGACCGCGGGCATGATCAACCAGTACCCCGCCTGGTCGGTCGGGCGGTCCAACCTCGACGCGCTGCGCGGAAACGGCTGTGGGCTAGCCAACGACGTGTTGGTCGAGGAAGACCCCAATGCCGGGATGCTGCAGCCGATCGACGCCCCGGTCGGTCAGGCGCTGGCCGCCGATACCAACATCATGTTCGATCCCAACGGAATTCCGTCGGACGTGTCGGCCGACGAGGAGAACAACCCGCAGGGCTCCGACAGCTTCGTCGAACGCGACAAGAGCGGTAACGCCAACGGCAGCCAGGACACCGAGGGCGGCACCACCGTCGTGGCCGGCGTCAACGGCTCCCGCGCCCGCCTGCCCTTCGACCTCAAGCCAGAGACCACACCCGTGATGGGCAGCTATCAGGTAGGCAGCCAGCGCCCGGCCCGGTTGCAGTCGGCGTGGTATCGACTACCTCCCAAGGACGCCACCAAGCCACTGGTCGTGCTGGCGGCCGCCGGCCGATTCGATCCGGTCGAACTGCAAGTGCAGTTCGCCGGCGAGGACGGAAAGGTCTTGGGCGCCATCTCCTTCGCCGACCTGGGACCATCCCCGGCCTGGCGGAACCTGCGACTGTCCCGCGATGCGATCCCGACAAATGCGACCCGGATCCGGCTGCTGGTCACCGATGACGACTTGGCACCGCAGCACTGGATTGCGATCACCCCGCCCCGAGTTCCCTCGCTACGCTCGCTGCAGTCGGTCGTGGGATCCGATCCCGTTTTCCTGGACTGGCTTGTCGGACTTGCTTTCCCCTGCCAGCGACCGTTCGACCACAAGAACGGTGTCATCGAGATTCCGAAGTGGCGCATCCTGCCCGACCGCTTCGGCGCGGAGGCCAACTCGCCGGTGATGGACTACCTCGGCGGCGGCCCCCTGGGCATCACCGAGCTTCTACTGAAGGCCACCCCGGTGCCGACCTATCTACAGAATGACTGGTTCCGCGATTGGGGTGCGCTGCAACGGTTCACGCCGTACTACCGGAACGCCACCGAGGCGCAGCTGCAGCTCGGCACCGCCGTGCACAGCGGACTCTGGACGCCCGGGCCGCTGCGCAAGAGCAGATGAACGCCAGACGTTCGATTGGCTGATTTCCGATAGAAACTGGCAAGTTATCGGAAGCCAGTAAAACGTCGGCCAACTTCAATGGGGTTGTCAGTACAGACATCCCAGAGGAAGGCCGGCCGTGCTGCGACAAATCGCTTGGCAGTTCTTGGTGACCGCATCCCTGGCGTCGTGCCTGGTGACGGCGTTCCCAAGCCACGGGAAACCGAAGGACGACGAACCCTGCCCGCACCACCCGGTGAAGGTCGATCCGAAATGCGAACGCTCGGGAGCAATCCGGGAGAAGTCGCCACACAACGACTGACCGAGCGCCGGGACTACCGTTTGCGATGCGTTACCGCGTGCGCGGCGTAGAACACGACGCGTCGGCGTGGTGGTCAACCGTCTTGTTCGCGAACGAATTCCGCGAACCCCGGGATGGTGAACTCCAGGAGCCCATGACCCGCGACGGCGATCAGGCCCTTGTCGATGAGGCCGGCCCGGGCGGCACTGATGGCCCGCGAATCGCGTCCCATGCTGGTCGCGATGTCGGACCGTCCGGCCAACCGATCATCGGTGAGTGACTGCGCCATGGCAGACATGAACTGCTGCTGCACCGGGGTCGCGTTGTTCCAGCGCGCCCGAAAGAGCGCATCCATGTCCTCGGCGACCTGCCGGGCGGCATGCTCGACATCGGATATCTGGATCCGGCCGCCGGGGCCCGGATATCCGGCACGCGCCCACGCGGCGTCGGCGTACAGCTGCAGGGTGTGCGGGTATCCGTGCGTCTGCACGACAACCTCATCGAGCGCCTCCTCGGCCCAGTCGACTCCGACCGCGGCGGCGGGCTTGACGAGTGCCACCCTGGACGCCTCCGGGCCGAGTCGATGCAGTGTGCGGTAGGCGAACCTTTCACTGAAAGTAGCGGCGGCACTGATGATCTCCGGTGTCTGCGGCAAGCCCGCGGCGAAAACCCCGGCGGGCAGGGTACTGGCCTCGGCCTGCAGGTCCTGCCAGCTGACGGCCAGGGTGCGCAGGCCCGGCCGGTCGGCGTCCTGGACCTCGTCGATCAACAGCACCAGACCGCGATGCCCCTCCTCGCGCGCCGCCGTGGCGGTCTCGACGATCAATTCCTTGAACGACGGCTCGGCGGCGCCTTGCGCGGGTTTGATGGTCGCGCCGACCTGAGCCACACCCGGCACGCCCGCGGTGACACTCAGCTGATCGATGGCACGCACCAGACGCCCGCGCGACTTCTTTCCCCACCCCGCTGCCCGCGCACGGATCTGTGTCGCTATCGCCGCCACGAGCGGCTCGTCCCCTCCTGCGGTGACCCACACCGTCGCCACGCCCCGTGCTTCCGCCTCGCGCTGGACCTCCCGCAACAACGAGGTCTTTCCGACCCCGCGCGGTCCGGTATCGACACGGATACGCCCGATCAACCGGCCGAGCTCGGCCATGTACATCAGCCGCTCGCCGATCTCGGCAAGCTGTTCGGCACGGCCGACCACCTCGCGCGCCACCTGGCCTGGCGTGTACGGGCTGGGCTGCATATGTCCTCACTTGATACTTCGCAGGTCTGTATCAATAGGTATCAGCCGAGTCCGACATCACGGATACTTTTCGATACTTTCACCAAGGTATCAATCAGTATCGGGTAAAGAGGTCTCAATCCGGCCAACCGAGCGCGCTGCATTCCGGTGCGCGAAGCTTCGTCACATACCATCGCCCTCGTGCCTTCGCCGCTTTCACAGTCCGCGACAGCAGGTACAGCCCACCGGGCACGTCTGATTTCTTTGGCTGCGGCCACCATCGGTGTGCTGTTGTGCGTGCTCGTCCCCCTGCTGCCGGTCCGCCAGTCCACCGTCGACATCACCTGGCCCCAGGGAGTCAATGCCGACGGGAACATCACCGGCATCACGGCGCCGTTGGTGTCCGGCGCACCGCTGTCTTTCGAGGCACACATCCCCTGCACCGCCATCGCGACCCTGCCCGCGGCCGGCGGCGTGGTGCTGTCCACCAGTCCCGACGGAGGCTTCGAGGCAAGCCGGCACGCCTTGTTCGTGCGGGCGACCACCGATCTGGTGGTCGTCGCCTTCCGTGACAACGTCGCGACGGTCGCTCCGCGTAAGGCGGTGGAATCCGGCGGCTGTACCTCACTGGACATCTGGGCCAACGCCAGCGGCGTCGGCGCCAACTTCGCCGGGCTCCCAGGCACCGAGGGCACCCTGTCCATCGAGAACAAGCCTCAGGTCACCGGCCTGTTCACCGATCTGAAGGTGCCCGCGGCGGGCGGGCCGACAGCTCATGTGGTGGTCGACACCCGATTCATCACCACTCCCACCACAGTGAAACTGGCGGCCATGGTGCTCGGCATCGCCGCGGTGGCGATCGCCATCGGGGCACTGGCCGTGCTGGAACGCGGTGGGCGCAAGCTGCCCCGGAAATCTTTCCGCCTGCCGAGTCGCGCGGACCTGCTCACCAACGGCGTCGCCGACATCGGAGTTGTTGGCACACTTCTTCTTTGGCATGTGATCGGCGCCATCACCTCCGACGACGGCAATGTCCTGGTCGAGGCACGGGTCGCTCACCAGGCCGGATACGTCACCGAGTACTACCGTTACTTCGGCGCCACGGCATCCCCATTCGATTGGTATGCAACCCTTTTGAGCTGGCTCACGCAGGTGAGCACCGTCGGTGTCTGGATGCGGGTGCCGGCCACCCTCGCCGGCATCGGCACCTGGTACATCCTGCGCAAGAAGATGCTGCCCCGATTGGGTGAACAGCTCGCGGCAAGCCGGACGGCCGTGTGGACCGGCGCCTTGGTCTTCCTGGCCGCCTGGCTGCCCTTCAACAACGGCCTACGGCCCGAACCGATCATCGTGTTCGGCACGGTGCTCACCTGGATCCTGGTGGAGCGCTCCATCGCGACCCGCCGCCTGTCCCCCGCCGCGCTGGCGATCGTCGTCGCGCTGCTCGCCGCGACCGTGGCCCCGCAGGGGCTGATCGCACTCGGGCCGCTACTCGCGGGTGGGCGCGCCATCGCCCGTGTCGTGGCGGTGCGGCGCGTGCGGTACGGACGCTTCACCCCCATCGCGGTGTTGGCCGCGGCGGTCGCGGGCGTGTTCGCCTTCACCTTCCGGGATCAGACCCTGGCCACCGTCGCCGAATCCGCGCGCATCAAATACGTGGTCGGGCCGACGATCGCTTGGTACCAGGAGTTCCTGCGCTACTACTTCCTGACTGTCGAATCCAATGTCGACGGGTCGCTGACCCGTCGCATCGCGGTGTTCATCCTGCTGCTCTGCCTCTTCGGCACGCTTGCGGTGTTGCTGCGACGCGGAGTACTGCCGGGCCTGGCCAGTGGGCCAGTGTGGCGCCTCATCGGCAGCACCGCCATCGGGCTGCTGCTACTCACCTTCACCCCCACCAAGTGGGCCATCCAGTTCGGGATCTTCGCCGGGCTGGCCGGTGCGCTCGGTGCGGTCGCCGCGTTCACCTTCGCGCGCGTCGGACTGCATTCGCGACGGAACCTGGCGCTGTATGTCACCGCACTGCTGTTCATCCTGGCCTGGGCGACCTCCGGCATCAACGGCTGGTTCTATGTGGGCAACTACGGCGTGCCCTGGTTCGACAAGCAGCCGGTCATCGCCAGCCACCCGGTCACCACGATGTTCCTGGTGCTGTCGATCATCACCGCGTTGATCGCCGGGTGGCTGCACTTCCGTCTGGACTACGCCGGACACACCGAAGTCGAGAACACCCGTCGCAACCGCCTGCTGGCCTCCACTCCGCTGATGATCGTGGCCGCCATCATGGTGATCCTCGAGGTCACCTCGCTGGCCAAGGGCGTCTATGCGCGCAGCGACACCTACACCACCGGCAAGGCCAACCTGCTGGCCCTGACCGGTAGCGATCCATGCGCCATGGCCCGCGACGTGTTGGTCGAGCCGGACGCCAACGAGGGCCTGCTGCAACCCGTTCCGGGACAGCAGTCCGGCAAGTACGGCCCCCTGGGCGGCATGGATCCCGTCGGCTTCATTCCCGATGGTGTGGGTATTGGCATGACATCCCTGCCCGTCATCGGCAAGCCGGGCCTGGTGAACTCCGACGCCTCGCCGAACGCGCCGATCATGGAGGTGAGCGACGCGGCCGGGACCACCGGCGGTGTCGGCCCCACCGGGATCAACGGATCCAGTGCGCTGCTGCCGTTCGGACTGGACCCCGCCCGCACCCCGGTGATGGGCAGCTACGGCGAGAATACGATTGCCGCACATCTCAAGTCGTCATGGTACGAACTGCCGCCGGCCAGCCCCGACCGTCCGCTGGTGGTGATCTCGGCCGCGGGCGCTATCTGGTCGTTCCAGCAGGACGGCACCTTCAACCCCGAGATCAACTACGGCCAGCCGCTCAAGCTGGAATGGGGCGTCCGCGACCAGCAGAGCCCCGGCGGCGTCAGGGCTCTTCGCCAGGACTACCCCATTGACATTGGGCCGCAAACGGTCTGGCGTAACCTGCGGTTCCCGACCAAGACCGCGCCACCCGGTGCCAATGTGGTTCGCATCGTCGCCGACGACCCGAACCTATCCAGCGACCAGTGGTTGGCGTTCACCCCACCGCGAGTACCAACCCTCAAGACCGCGCAGGACCTGCTGGGCTCCGAGACGCCGGTACTCCTGGATATGGCTGTCGCGCAGAACTTCCCGTGCCAGCGGCCGTTCGGCGAGCGTCTCGGGGTGGCCGAGCTGCCCAAGTATCGTGTGATGCCCGAGCACAAGCAGGTCGCCACGTCCTCGAACATGTGGATGTCGGCCGAGGACGGTGGGCCGTTCATGTTCACCACGGCGCTGCTGCGCACCTCGTCGGTTCCCACCTACCTGCGTAACGATTGGTACCGCGACTGGGGCTCGATCGAGAAGTACGAACCCATCGTGGCGCCGGCGCTGGCACCCGATGCACAACTCACCGAGGGCTCCGTCGTCGTGAACGGCTGGACCCGTAAAGGACCGATTCGAGCCCTGCCATGACAGAGAGATCCGTGACAGACGTCTCCCCTGAGGCCCGCAAACTGAACATCGCACGTTGGACGGCAACCGTTTTCGGTCTGCTCGGGTTCGTGCTGAGCGTCTCCATCCCGCTGCTGCCGGTCACCGTGTCCACCGCGACGCTCAACTGGCCGCAGCAGGGGCAACTGAACAACGTCACCGCACCACTGATCACCCAGACACCCATGGACATGACGGTGACCGTGCCGTGCACCGTCGCCGCCTCCGCGCCGGCGGACGGTGCGGTCATCGTGGGCACCGCACCGCCGGAGGGCAAAGAGGCCGCGCTCCAAAGCCTTTTCGTCCGGGTTACCAAAGAGCGCGTCGACGTCACCGATCGCAACGTGGTGATTGCCAGCGTGCCCCGCACCAAGGTCGCCTCTCCCGACTGCCGACAGATCGTCATCACCTCGTCCGACAAGGGCACCTTCGCGACCTTCGAGGGTCTCCGAGACGAGAAGACCGGCAAGGAACTGAGCACCGGGTTCCCCGATCCCAACTTGCGCCCACAGATCGTCGGGGTCTTCACCCAGCTCAGCGGCCCCGCTCCCGCAGGGCTGAGCCTCACTGCCCACATAGACACCCGGTTCTCTTCGAGCCCAACCCTTCTCAAGCTGGCCGCGATGGTGGGTGCGGTGATCTCCACCATCAGCGCGCTGGTGGCGCTGTGGCGAATCGACCAGACCGACGGCCATCGCATGCAGCGAATCATCCCGACCCGTTGGCGCCGTTTCGATTTCACCGACACCGTGATCATGGGCGCCCTGGTGCTGTGGTACGTGATCGGCGCGGGATCGTCGGACGACGGCTATCAGATGGGCATGGCACGCACGGCCGAGCATGCCGGGTACATGGCCAACTACTTCCGCTGGTTCGGTAGCCCGGAAGACCCGTTCGGCTGGTACTACAACCTGCTGGCCATCATGACGAAGGTCAGCGACATCAGCCTGTGGATCCGGCTGCCCGACCTGGTGGCCTCATTGGTCTGCTGGCTCTTGATCAGCCGGGAAGTGCTGCCCCGCTTGGGTCCTGCCGTCGCACGCAGCAGGCCTGCGGCGTGGGCCGCAGGCTTCGTGCTCTTGGCGTCCTGGTTCCCGTTCAACAACGGTCTGCGGCCCGAGGGACAGATCGCCGTCGGGTCGTTGATCACCTGGGTGCTCATCGAGCGCGCCATCACCTCACGCCGACTGACGCCCGCCGCGCTGGCCACCATCACCGCGGCCTTCACCCTGGGCATCCAGCCGACGGGTCTGATCGCCGTCGCCGCGCTACTCGCCGGTGGCCGGCCCATTCTGCGGATCATCGTGACCAAGCATCGCCAGGTGGGCACCTGGCCGCTGGTGGCGCCGATGCTGGCGGCCGGTACGGTCATCCTGCCGGTGGTGTTCTCCGATCAGACCCTGGCAACCGTGTTCGAGGCCACCAGGATTCGCACGGCCATCGGTCCATCCCAGGCGTGGTACACCGACAACCTGCGGTACTACTACATGTTCCTGCCGACCGTCGACGGCTCGGTATCGCGGCGCTTCGGGTTCCTGCTGATCGCGGCGTGCCTGTTCATCTCGATGTTCATCCTGTTGCGCCGCAAGCGCGTTGCCGGGGTGGCTCGCGGACCCGCCTGGCGCGTGCTGGGTGTCGTCTTCGGCACCATCTTCTTCTTGATGTTCGCACCCACCAAGTGGGTGCACCACTTCGGACTCTTCGCCGCCCTTGGCGCGGCCGTCGCGGCGTTGGCCACGGTTCTGGTGTCGCCACCAGTGTTGCGCTGGAGTCGCAACCGGATGGCCGTGGTGGCAACGGTGCTCTTCGTGCTGGCCCTGAGCTGGGCCAGTGCCGCAGGCTGGTGGTATGTCTCGAGTTTCGGCATCCCGTTCAACAGCAGCATGCCCAAGATTGCAGGAATAAGCGTCAGCACAATATTTTTCGCGCTGTTCGCGCTCGCCGTGGCGTATGCCGCATGGCTGCATTTCTCGCCGCGACATGAGGACAACCGCATCACGCGGTCCATCACCTCCGCGCCGGTCGCCTGGGCCGCCGGATTCATGGTGCTCACCTCCATCTGCCAGCTGGCGATCGGCGTCGTACGGCAATACCCGTCGTACTCCAACGGCTGGGCCAACATCCGCGAGCTCGCGGGCGGATGCGGACTGGCCGACGACGTCCTCGTCGAGTCCGACGCGAACAACGGTTTCCTGCCGGCAGTCGGCGCGCCCGGGGGCCCGCTGGGCCCGCTCGGTGGCACCGATCCCTCCGGCTTCACCGCCGACGGCGTGCCGGACAAGATCGTCGCCGAGTCCATCCGGATGACCGACTCTCGGCCCGGAACCGACTACGACTGGGACTCCAAGGACCGCAACAAGACTCCGGGTATCAACGGCTCCACCGTGCGCCTGCCCTACGGGTTGGATCCGGCGCGCGTGCCGATCGTGGGTTCCTACCGTGTGGGGCCCCAGCAGCAGGCGAAGGTGAGCTCCGACTGGTATCGGCTGCCCGCGCGCGATGCCGCGCACCCCCTGATCGTGGTGACGGCGGCCGGAACCATCGCGGCCAAGAACGTCAAGGGTCCGGTATCCGGTCAGACACTGCAATTGGAGTACGGCACCACCGGTCCGGAGGGCGCGTTCATCCCGGCCGGGCGTCTCACGCCCTACGACCTGGGGCCGGCGCCGTCCTGGCGCAACCTGCGCTTCGCCCGTTCGGATATCCCCGATACCGCGACCGCCGTACGGATTATCGCGATCGACGGATCGCTGACGCCCGGCGACTGGCTCGCCTTCGCCCCGCCACGGGTTCCGGAGCTGAAGTCGTTGCAGGAGTACGTGGGTAGCAAGCGGCCCGTCCTTCTGGACTGGACCGTGGGACTGGTCTTTCCTTGCCAACAGCCGATGCTGCACCAGTACGGGATCACCGAGGTCCCCGAGTTCCGCATCACGCCGGACTACGACCAAAAGCGCAAGGACACCGACACCTGGCAGGACGGCGAGAACGGTGGCCTACTCGGCATCACCGACCTGCTGCTGCGGGCGCACGTGATGCCTACCTACCTGTCGAAGGACTGGGGCAGGGACTGGGGCTCGCTGCGCAAGCTCGACACCATCGTCGATGCCCAGCCCGCACAGATCGAGTACGGCTCACAGGTGCACAGCGGCCTGTGGAAGCCGAACCAGATTCGGATCAAGCCCTAGCTAGTGGTGGCCGCGGCGGCGATAGCCGTGGCCACCACCACCGAACAGTCCGCCCATGATGCCGCGGTAGTCCTGCGGGGCAGCTGGAGGCGGCGGGTACGAGTACGGCTGTGCGGCCGGCGGCTGGTCGATATGCGCCGACGGGCCGAAGCGCGCGGCGCCGTCCACGAACTGCTGCAGGCTGTCCTGCTCCAGCAGTAGAGCGGCGCAACCCGTGCATTGGAATGTGCGCACACCGAACCACTTCGTCGACAGCATCTGCGACTCACACTTCGGACAGGTCAGGGGCTGAACGTTTGTCATGACACATGCTAGCATGCATATGTTTGCATGAATGATTCAGAAGGAGCGGACATGGCTGCGGACACACACGAGCACGGATCCGGGCACTCCCACGGCGTGAGCGCCACCGCCGACCGGAAATGGCTGACCATCGCCCTGGTCCTGATCGGTGGCTTCATGGTGATCGAGGTCGTCATCGGCATCATCGCCCAATCGCTGGCACTGATCTCCGATGCCGGGCACATGCTGACCGATGCCGCGTCGATCGTCTTGGCGCTCATCGCCATTCGACTCGCCTCCCGCCCCGCCCGCGGCAGCTACACCTACGGGCTCAAGCGCGCCGAGATCCTGTCGGCACAGGCCAACGGAGTCACACTGTTCCTACTGGCCGCCTTCTTCATCTACGAGGGAATCCGCAGGCTGATCACTCCCCCGGAGGTATCGGGTCTGCTCGTGTTCGTGACCGCACTCGCCGGCATCGCAGTCAACGTGGCCGCCACCTGGTGCATCAGCAAGGCCAATCGATCCAGCCTCAACGTCGAGGGCGCCTTCCAGCACATCCTCAACGACCTGTACGCCTTCATCGCCACCGCCGTTGCCGGTGCCGTGGTGTGGCTGACCGGATTCACTCGTGCCGATGCCATCGCGGCCCTCGTCGTCGCCGCACTGATGCTCAAGGCCGGCTGGGGACTGGTCCGCGAGTCGGGCCGAATCTTCCTGGAGGCCGCACCCGTTGGCCTTGACCCCGATGCCATCGGGGCTCAGCTCGCATCCGTGCCATCCGTGGCCGAGGTGCACGATCTACACATCTGGCAGATCACCTCCGGTCAGCCCGCGCTGTCGGCGCACATCTTGGTCGCCCCGGATGCGGACTGCCACGGAATACGGCGCGAGGTCGAGGGGTTGCTCCATACGCAGTACGACATCGACCACACCACGCTGCAGGTCGACCACGAAGACGCCGAAGCGTCTGCGCATTGCCTCGACCCCCACGGAGAGCCGTACCGCGCCGGCGAAAGCACCTTGTCGGGTAAGAACTAGGTATCTACTATCGGGTGTAGTAGATAAACGGAGGCGACGATGGCAGAGTTCAGTACTCGCGCCGATGCGTTTCTGCGGGCCGCCACCATCGCCTTCGTCATCAGCTGGGGCCTGGACGCCATCGATCACCTGCGACGCGGTTTTGCCGCGGCGCCCCTGACCCTCACCTATCTGAGCGCCACCCACGCGGTGCTGATCGCGGTGGCGGTGACGATGATCGTGGGCCACCGCAAGCGCGCACCGGAGGCGACCATCGTCGTCGGCAGCGCCAGCTTCCTGGGGCTCGGCTACGTGCACCTCCTGCCCACCTACTGGCCCGCGGTGCAGGACAGCTTCGTATCCGGTCCGCGCGTCGACGTCACCTGGTTCTCCTGGGTGGCGGTGCTGATCTCGATAGGCGCTGCCATGGTGTGGGCGCACGCAGGCAGCCGCGCCCTGGTCCTACGCGACTGACCCCAAAGCGCGAGCAGACCCGGTCTAGATGGGCGTCAGACCATGCTTGCGCTGCATCTTGCCGAAATTCTGCTTGTCCCGCAACAACTTCAGGGACTTGCGAATCAGCAAACGGGTCTCGTGTGGCTCGATGACGCCGTCGATGTAGCCACGCTCGGCGGCAATCCACGGTGTGGCCAGATTCTTGTTGTAACCCTCGATGAAGTCGGCCCGGATCTTCTGTACCTCCGGTGCCGTCGGGTCGGGGAACCGCTTCACCAGCAGCTGCGCAGCACCCTCGGCACCGATCACCGCGATACGCGCGGTCGGCCAGACGTAGTTCAGATCAGCCGAGAGCTGCTTGGAGCCCATCACCGCGTACCCGCCGCCGTAGGCCTTGCGAGTGATGATCGTGACCTTGGGTACGTCAGCCTCCACCACGGCGTTGAAGAACCGGCCGCCCTTCTTGATGATGCCGTTCTTCTCCTCCGCCACACCGGGCAGAGCGCCGGGGGTGTCGACCACGAAAACCAGCGGCAAGTTGTACGAGTCGCAGAACCGGATGAAGCTCGCCGCCTTGTCGGAGGCCTCGGTATCGACCGCACCCGCCATCTGCAGCGGCTGGTTGGCGATTACTCCCACCGGGTGCCCGTCAACCCGCGCGAACGCGGTGATCATGGCGGGGCCACGCTGCTCGGAGATCTCGAAAATGTCGCCGTCGTCGAAGATCCGCAGCAGGACCTCCATCATGTCGTAGCCCTGGTTGTCGCTATCCGGGATGATCGTGTCCAGATAGAGGTCGTCCTCGGTGATTTCGGGTTCCAGGCCCGGATTCACGATCGGCGGGTAGTCGAAGGTGTTGGAGGGCAAGAAGCTCAGGTAGTCGCGCACGTACTGGAATGCGGCCGCCTCATCCTCGACAACCTTGTGGATGTTGCCGCGCTGCGCCTGGACGTCCGCACCGCCCAGCTCGTCGAAGCTGACATCCTCTCCGGTGACGTCCTTGATGACGTCCGGGCCGGTGATGAACATGTAGCCCTGATCGCGCACCGCCACCAGCAGATCGGTCTGAATCGGTGAGTAGACGGCACCGCCGGCACACTTGCCGAGGATGATCGAAATCTCGGGAACGTTGCCGCGCAGCAGCTCGTGGCGGCGGCCCAGCTCCGCGTACCAGGCCAGCGAGGTGGCGGTGTCCTGGATGCGGGCACCCGCCGAGTCGTTGATGCCGATCACCGGGCAGCCGTTGGTGGCGGCCCACTCCATGAGCTTGGCGACCTTGCGGCCGAACATCTCGCCGACCGAGCCCTGGAAAACCGTCTGGTCATGGGAGAACACCGCGACCGGGCGACCGTCGATGCGACCGAGCCCCGTCACCACACCATCGGTATAGGGCGCGTTCGGATCGCCAGGGGTGCGGGCGAAGCCATCGAGCTCCAGGAAGCTGCCCTTGTCGAGCAGCGCGTCGATGCGGGCCCGGGCGCTCGGGATGCCCTTGGCGTCACGTTTGGCGACGGCCTTGGGGTCACCGGGCTCCTGCGTGAGCGCCATCCGCTCACGCAGGTCGGCGAGCTTTTCGGCGGTTGTGTGTGGTGGCACGTCTAGCCTTCCTGGTTCTTGGCATTGATGGTCCGCAGCGCCTGACTCATATGAGCACCGACCTTAGCGATGATCGGTTCATCGATGACCTGGATGTGCTCCCCACCGACGGGGACCACCTCCAGATCGGAGACGAACTCGCCCCAGCCGCCATCGGGCTGACGGGTCGCGTACGCGGGCTCGAAGGTGATGGCGTCGTCGTGGTAGCGGTCGGCCATGTACAACGTCATGTGCCCGTCGAACTGCACCGGGATCGACGTGTCGATGGCCCGCTGGTCCAGGTAGGACGTGCGCTGATGCTCGATGATCCCGCCCGGGATCTGCACGCCGCTGGCCTTGACGGCCTCCAACACGAAGGTCACCTGGCCGGCGTCGTCGAGCTCCTCCAGCTGCTCGTACGGGATGGCCGGGATCTCGACGTTGAACGTCTTCTGCGCGAAGGCCGCGTACCGGTCCCAGCGCTTGCGGGTCTCTTCCTTGGTCTGCAGGATCGGCGTCCCGGGGCGCACCCCGTCGATGTTGCCGACCCACGCGACCTCGGCACCGGCCTCCTTCAGGCCCACCGCACAGGCGTACGCCAGCACCGCACCGAGCGACCACCCGGCGAGGATGAACGGACCCTTGTGCAGCTCCATCAGCTTGGGCACGTACTTGGCTGCCCGCTCCTCGATGGTGCCCTCAACACGCTCGAAGCCGAACATCGGAGTGTCCTCCGGCAAGCGCTTCAGCAGCGGCTCGTAGACGACCGTCGACCCACCCGCCGGATGGAACACGAAGACCGGAACCGCCGTGGATCCCTCCTGACGCGGGGCCAGGGTGCGCACGAAGCCGTCGATCTTGCCCGCTTCCAGTCGGCTGCGGACCACCTCGCCGAGTGCCTCGATGGTCGGCGCCAGCTTGACTTCCTCCGCAGGAATCTCGCCATCGGCACGCTGCGACAGACGCTCGGCCAGCTTCTGTGCCGTCGCGTCGTCGATCTTGGGCAGCGCATTGAAGATGCTGCCCGGCGATTCGCCGGTGACGATGGCCCACGTCGCGAAGGCGACACGTTCGGCCGCATCGCGCGGCGGCACATCGGCATTGAGCGCCTCGGCGATGGCCTCCTGGTTCATCACGGCCGCGGCCTTCGCCAGCTCGGATGTTTCCTCCGAGATGGCCGGTGTCTCCGCCGGAGCCTCCACGGGCGAGATGACATCTGCGCCGGTGGATTCCGGCGTTTGACTCGCATCAGTGTCATCTCGCGAACCTGCCTCGGCCGCACCGGCACTCAGGGCCTGCTCGATATCGGCCTTGGACAGCATGCCGCCGGTAGGCGCAGCGTCTTTGAACTCTTCGGTCTGCTGGTAGTCGTGCAACTCGTGCACGGCGTCGGGGTTCTCCAACGCGTAGACGACCAGACGCTCGACATCCAGCAGGTTCGCATCGCGCACGGCCTGCAGCTGAATGGGCGGCAGGTCGAAGTCGAACTCGACGCGGTTCTTGATGCGCACGGCCATCAGCGAATCCAGGCCCAGCTCGATGAGCGGCACCTCGCGCGGCACGTCCTCGGGCTCATAGCCCATGGCCATCGACACGATGGTGGCCAGACGCTCGATGACCGGCTCTCCGGACTCCTTGCTCCACTTCTTGAAGTCCGCGCCGGCACCCGCCCCGGAGAGCAGGTTGTCGTGAATCTCTTCGGGCACTTCCTCTTCCGCGATGGCGATCGCGGTGCCCGCAGCGGTCACCACGGCGCTGCCGTTGGTGGCGACACCGGCGGCCGTGGCGAACGGCAGCGCGCCGCCCTGCCCGGCCCGACTCACCACCGCGTCGTAGACCAGCGTGAACGATTCACCGATGCGGGCGTGCACCTGCACGGTGGCCCCGCCCGGGTGCCGCGACAACGTGGTCACCAGCGTCGAGCCCTCGCCCGCGATGGCACGCTGCTCGGACGCGGTGAGCTGTGCGTCCGGAAGAACCGACACCGCAGCGGCTTTCACCAGCTCGGGGAAATTGATCTGCGCGGCTCCGGGCTGCCATTCCCACACATGCTTGCCGTCGGGCAGCGACACATGCGTGCCCGGAATCCGAGTCACCCCGTCGACGCTGAAATGCGCCGGGAGCCAATGCTCTTTGCGCTTGAACTCGGTCGGCGGAATCGGCGCGTAATCCGACGGCTTGGCCGCCTTGCCGAACAACGTCCGCGGATCCAGGGCGTGGCCGTGCACGTACAGCTGCGCCATGGACTTGATCATCGACTCGACCTCGTCCTCCTTGCGGGCGAGGGTCGCGATCAGCTGCGCGTCGGGCAGCCCCGACGACATGGTGGTCAACCCAACCTGCATGAGCGCCACCGGGTTCGGGGCCAACTCCAGGAAGGTGGTGTGGCCGGCGTCGACGGCGTTGCGGGTGCCGTGGGTGAAGTAGACGCTGTGCCGCATCCCCTTCTTCCAGTACTCCACGTCGTGGACGGGTTCCCCACCCGGCCGGATGTACGTGCCCTCGTGCACGGTCGAGAAGATTCCGATGGACGGGCTCGTCGGCGTGATGCCCTGCAACTCCGCCGCGAACTCGCCGAGCAGCGGATCCATCTGCGAGGTGTGCCCGGCGCCCTTGGTCTGCAGCTTGCGTGCGAACCGGCCCTCGGCCTCGCAGCGCTCGACGATGGCGTCGATCTGTGCGGGCGGGCCGCCGATCACGGTCTGGGACGGCGCGGCGTAGACGCACACCTCCAGGTCCGGGAAGTCCCCGAACACCGTCTTGAGCTCCTCGGCGGAGTATTCGACCAACGCCATCAGGCGGATGTACTCGCCGAACAGCATGGCCTCGCCCTCACCCATCAGATGAGCACGCGAGCAGATGACACGGGTGGCGTCCTGCAACGAGAGCCCACCGGCGAAGTACGCCGAAGCCGGCTCACCCAGCGATTGGCCGATCACCGCGGACGGCCGGGCACCGTGTGCCTTGAGCACCTCGCCCAGGGCGATCTGGATCGCGAAGATGACGATGTTCGATGTCTCGATGCCGTACTCGTGGGAGTCGTCGAGGATCAGCTCGACGACCGAGTAGCCGCGCTCGTCCTGGACGTACGCGTCGACCTTGTTGATCCACTCTTCGAAAATCGGGTCCCTCAGGTAAAGGGTCTTGCCCATCTTGCGGTGCTGGGCGCCGAAGCCAGCCATGACCCACACCGGGCCACTGGTGACCGGGCCGTCGGTGGAGTACACGTACGGCTTCTGCTTGCCCTCGGCGACGGCGCGCAGACCCTTGATGGCCTCGTCGAAGTCATGTGCCAGCACCACGGCACGCGAGCGCCCGTGATTGCGGCGCGACAGCGAACGTCCGATGGACTCCAGCGAGTAGGACTGGCCCTCCTCGGTCTCCATCCAGTCGGCCAGCGCGGCCGCTGCCGCCTTCTTGCGCGAGGACAGGAATCCCGAAATGAACAGCGGGACAACGGGAGTCACCGATTCTGCCTCAGCCAGGGCCGCGAGCGCTTCTTCCCTGAGACGCTTGGCCTCGTCGGTGAGCCCGGGCAGCTCGTAGGGCTCGTCGGAGTACCCGCCGACGAACTCGCCGTACTCATCGAAACGAGACGCGCCGAAGTCGGCGCCGTCTTCGGTATCTGCTTCTGCCGCAGCGTGTTTGCCGTCAGCATCGGCGTCTTCGGACTCCGGCGCCGTGCTGTCGCTGGGCTCCACCAGGTCGATGGGCAGCACCTCGCGCACCACGATGTGGGCGTTCGCACCACCGAAACCGAAACCGGAAACACCGGCGATGGCGTGCCCGCTGTAGCGCGGCCATTCGGAGACCTGGTCGACCACCTTGAGGTGGATGGCGTCGAAGTCGATGTACGGGTTGGGACCGGTGTAGTTGATCGACGGCGGCACCTTGTTGTTCTGCAGCGCCAACACGATCTTCGACAGGCTCGCGGCACCCGCCGCCGACTCCAGGTGGCCGAAGTTCGACTTGGCCGAGCCCAGCAGCGCGGGCTTCTCGGGGTCGCGGCCGCGACCGACCACCCGGCCCAGGCCGTCGGCCTCGATCGGATCGCCGAGAATGGTTCCGGTGCCGTGCGCCTCGATGACGTCGACATCGCGGGGGTTGATGCCGGCGTCCTTGTAGGCCTTGCGCAGCACCTCTGCCTGAGCGTCCGGATTGGGCGCCAGCAGGCCATTGGACCGACCATCATGGTTGACCGCGGAGCCGGCGATGATCGCCATGATCGGGTCGCCGTCGCGGCGCGCATCCGAAAGACGCTTGAGCACCAGCATGCCGCCACCCTCGGAGCGACTGTATCCGTTGGCATCCTGCGAGAAGGACTTGATGCGGCCGTCCGGCGCCAGCACGCCACCGACCTCGTCGAAACCGACGGTCACCAGCGGGGTGATGAGGGCGTTGACACCGCCGGCCACCACCACGTCAGCCTCACCCGAACGCAGGGCCTTGACACCCTGATGCACTGCGACCAGGGAGGAGGAGCATGCCGTGTCGACGGCGACGCTCGGGCCCCGAAAATCAAAGAAGTACGAAACCCGGTTGGCGATAATCGAACTCGCGTTGCCGGTGATGGCATAGGGGTGCATGACGGTGGGGTCTGCCACCGAGAGATATCCGTAGTCGTTGTTGGAGCTACCGATGTACACGCCGACGCTGTCGCCCTTCAGGCTCGACGCCGGAATGCGCGCGTTCTCCAGCGCCTCCCAGGTGAGCTCCAGGGCCATCCGCTGCTGCGGATCGATGTTGTCGGCTTCCATCTTGGACAGCGTGAAGAACTCGGCGTCGAATCCCTTGATGTCCTTGAGGTATCCGCCGCGGGTGCTGGCCTGCGCGACGCGCTCGGCGATGCGGGGCTCGCTGGTGAACTCTTCCCAACGACCGTCCGGCAGATCGGTGATGGCGTCGCGGCCCTCCAGCAGCGCCTCCCACAGCTGGCCCGGGGTGTTGACGTCACCGGGCAGGCGCGCCGACAGACCGATCACGGCGATATCGAATTCCCCTGCGGCAGCCTTGGGATCGCGCGACCAATCCTCTTCGCCGAGATCCGGCGCCTCGGGCTCGCCCTCGATGATGCGGGTGGCCAGCGATTCGATGGTGGGGTGTTGGAAGGCGACAGTCGCCGTCAGGGTGACCCCGGTGAGGTCCTCGATATCGGCGGCCATGGCCACGGCATCGCGCGAAGACAGACCCATCTCGACCATCGGCGCCGAGTCGTCGATGCGGTCGGGGCTCACCCCCGTGGCCTTGGCAATCCAGTTGCGCAGCCATTCGCGCATCTCGGGCACGGTCAGCTCGGCACCACCCGTCGGCGCCGCTACCTCCGGAGCCTTGGTCTCTGGTGTCGAATCCTGTTGCGTGTCAGTCATGTTCGAGGCCTATCTCCGGGGTATCGGATGGCGACGGCGATACTTGATCGCCTACTGCCGGTCGTCGGGGAATGCGGTCTGCTGGTAGCCGCCGCGCAGGCTGCCGTCCAGATAGCTGGTTTTGGCGGCCCGCCTGGCGATCTTGCCGCTGGAGGTCCGGGCGATCGAGCCGGCCGGAACCAGCAGCACGTCGCGCACGGTCACGCCGTGGCGCACCGCCACGGCGGCGCGCACATCGTCGCCCACCACCTGGTTGTCGGACTTGTGTCCACCGACACTGCGCTCGCCGATGACGACCAGCTGCTCGGAGGAATCCTCCGGGTCGTACTTCAAACCGGCGTGCGGGTTGTCGAAGACCTCTTGCGGCAGCTGGTTGGCCGGCACCGAGAAGGCCGCGACGTAACCTGGCCGCAGAGCCTTGTTGGCTTCCTGCGCGGTGTACTCCACATCCTGCGGGTAGTGGTTGCGTCCGTCGACGATGATGAGGTCCTTGACGCGGCCGGTGATGTACAGCTCGCCGTCCACCCAGACACCGAGGTCACCGGTGTTGAGCCAGTTGGCGTCATCGGCCACGCCCTCGGCGTGCGACTCGGAGATCCGGGACTTCAGGGTGTTGTGGAAGGCCTCGCGAGTCTCCTCCGGGCGGCCCCAGTAACCCGAACCAATGTTGTTGCCGTGCAACCAGATCTCGCCGATCTGCCCGTCCGGTACCTCGGAGGCCGTTTCGCTGTCGACGATCACTGCCCATTCGTCGCGGGCCATCCTGCCGCTGGACACCAGGGTCACCGAGTTCTCAGAGCCCGGCTCGACCTGCACGATGCGCCCGGCGTTGAGCTCGGCGCGGTCCACGTGCAGCACGCGCGCTGTATCCGTGTTCCAGATGGTCGAGGAGACGAACAGCGTGGCCTCGGCCATGCCGTAGGACGGGTGAATCGCCTTGGGATCGAAGCCATACGGCTCGAACGCATCGCAGAACTTCTTGAGCGAGGCGGTCGACACCGGCTCGGACCCGTTGATGATCGAGTACACGTTCGACAGATCCAGGGGCGGCTCGCCCTCTTTGGGCACACCGCGCAGCGCGCAGTGCTCGAAGGCGAAGTTCGGCAGCGCCGAGAACGTTCCGCCATGATCGTCGCCCTTGACGCCCATTTCCCGCAGCCAACGCAGGGGACGGCGAATGAACGCCGCCGGGCTCATCACCGTCATGTACCGGCCGATCATCGAGGGCACCATGACCGTGATCAGGCCCATGTCGTGGAAGAACGGCAGCCAGGTGGTTCCGCGCAGATCCTCATGGCTTTGTTGCCCCTGCTTGGCGGACAACGCGTCGATCAGCTGCAGCAGGTTGGTCGCAAGGCCGAGGTGGGTGATCTGCACACCGGCGGGTGCGCGGGTCGAGCCCGAGGTGTACTGCAGGTACGCGATGGTGTCCTTGGTCGCCACCGGCTCAACCCAGGTGGAGCCCACGTCATTGGGAATCGCGTCGACCGCGATGACGCGCGGACGCTCCTTGGGCGGGCGATTCCGGAAGAACTTACGCACGCCCTCGGCGCAATCGGTGGTGGTCAGCACCGCGGAGGGCTGGCAGTCGTCGAGCACCGCGTGCAGGCGACCCGCGTGACCGGCCTCGCTGGGGTCGAACAGCGGTACCGCGATGGCACCTGCGTACAGCGCACCGTAATGCGCAACCAGATAGTCAAGACTCTGCGGGGCCAGGATGGCGACGCGGTCGCCGGGCTTGGTCACCTGCTGCAGGCGCGCCGCCACGGCACGGTTGCGCGCACCGAACTCCGACCAGGTGATGTCGATATAAGCGCCGTCGCGCTCGGTGGAGAAGTCGAGGAATCGATAGGCCAAGCTGTCGGCCTTCGACTCCGCCCAGCCCTCGACATGACGAACGATGCTCCCGTCCTCGGGGAACTTGATGTGGCCCGCCGAGTCGAGGAACGGGTTGTCGAACGCCATGTGTGCTTCTCTCCTCTGACGGCGCATTGTGCGCGTTTCGCGGGCCTGAGGCATTCGCGAGCACGCGTCATCGCGAACGTCAAATCCTCGATGATCGTACCGAGAGGCAATCGCGTACTACGGCAGCTCAGGCGGCCATTCGCGACGAGATTATCGGGCGGCGGCGGCCAGCCAAAATCACTCGACCCCGCGAACGGCTTACAGTCTTATTTTTCTCTTAATCTTAGGTGAGCGTACCGTGCCCGCCAAATATCTCGGCGCCCCGTTGTGAAAGTGACATCAACGCGTGCGACCGACTCATCCGAATACCCGGTCTTCACGCAAGCGGCTCATCCGTGCTTCGGGTGCGGCGCGTTCTCGATCAGCCCCTCAGCCCAGTTCGTGGTCCACACCGTCGCAGGCTGACCGTCGATCTGCCAGAACTCCGGCGTGGCGTACAAGGCGTGCACAGGGGCACCGGCACCACCGGAAAGGATGTCCAGGGTCTTACCCAGGTTGGAGATGTTGAACGCGTCCGGGGGCGCGGCGCAGATGAGGTCGCCGGTTCCGCAGATCTGGTTGGTGCGGTTGTTGAGCTCACCGAACCCGCCGGGACGAGGGCCCGTCATCTTCAGCCCGAACGAATCCAGCACCCCGAGATCGCCGAGGGTCACCTCCGCGCCCTGCCCCGGAGGGTTGGGTCCGGGCGACTGTCCGATCCCGTCCTGACGACGGCCGTCCGCGATCAATGTCACGCCAAGCACCAGGTCCTGGTCCACGGGGCCCTCGCCGTTGCCGATCTGGCTGGCGATGTCACCGGCGATCACCGCGCCCTGCGAGAAACCGATCAGAACGTAGCTGGTGAGCGGGCATCGGTTGTACATCTCGGTCAGCTGCTTGAGTGCCCGATCGGTGCCTTCCTTGCGGCTGTCGTTGTATGACATCTGATTGTCGTTGGCGAACGGGTTATGGAACTGCGCTGTGTAAGGCACCGTCCACGTTTCCATCCTGGCCTTGTCGAATTTCTCGGTGATGGGCCGGGAGACGTTCAGCAGCAAGGAGCGCGGGAACTGCGTCGGGTTGAGCGGATCGTCGGTGGTCGACGATTCCCAGGTGCCCGGGATGACGAGTGTCTGCACATCTGGGCAGTCGGCGCTCTGGAAGGCCGGCCGGGGCTTCTGCCCGGGACGGGTCAATGGCGGTGTCGTGGTGGTGACCTGGCCCGCCCCCGGGGTGACGTCGTCGGGCCTGCGCACGATGACCACGACGATCGCGATCACCAGAATGACGACGACGGCGACGGCAAGGGCCGCGGCCAGACCGAGAATCCGGTGCCGTTTGTTGTTCGAACTCTTGGGCATGTGTCTCCTGGCCGTTCTCGACGTGCGGTCTCGCAGCGTGCTCTCGCTTGCTCCAAGGTACCGGCAACCCCGGGCGAGGCTACCGAACCGGTGCCGTCCGCACCTGCGCAAATGATCGCCACAGCACAGAATTCGTTACTCGATTGTGGCCATTGGCCACCACCTGCCAACGACAACGGCGGCGACCCTCTGTCCTAAGACAGAGTGGCCGCCGCCGCCGAGAGTGCTCGTTATGCCTAGTGGCTGCCCAGGTAGGAGACCATGTCGGACTTCATAGCCCTGAGCTGGTTGCCCCAGTAGGTCCAGTTGTGCAGACCACCCGGGGGGAACTCGACGTGCGCGTTCTTGCCGCCGGCTGCGGTGTAGGCATCGACGTACTGCTTGTTGATGCCGATGGCCATGCCCTCGAGGAATCCACCGGTGAAGTTCTCGAAGCCGTTGCGCGTGGCGTCGAGGTCGGTGGCGTCGCCGCTACCGCAGTAGATCCACAGGCGGGTGCCGTTGGCCACCGTCTTGTCGATGTTCAGGAACGGGTCGTTGCGCACCCACGCCGGGTCGCTGTCCGGGCCCCACATGTCCTGCGCGCTGAAGCCGCCGGCGTCGCCCATGGCCATGCCGACCTGCCCCTTCATGTCTGCGGGGTGCAGGAAGCCGGACAGTGCGCCGGCGTAGATGAACTGCTGCGGGTGGTAGTTGGCCAGCGTGAGGGCGGACGCGCCACCCATGGACAGACCGACGACCGCGTTACCGGTCCTGGACACACCGTTGTTGGCGGCCAGGTACGCGGGCAGCTCCTGGGTCAGGAAGGTCTCCCACTTGTAGGTGAAGACGCCGTCCTTGCCCTTGGCGGGCTGGTACCAGTCGGTGTACCAGCTGGACTGTCCACCGACCGGCATGACCACGGAGAGGCCGGACTGGTAATAGTCCTCGAACGCCGTGGTCTCGATGTCCCAGCCGTTGAAGTCGTCGCGCGCGCGCAGACCGTCCAGCAGGTAGACGGCCTTGGCGCCGCCGCCCTGGAACTGGATCTTGATGTCGCGGCCCATGGAGGCCGACGGCACCTGCAGATCCACGACCGGGAGACCCGGACGCGAGAACGCGTTCGCAACCGCCGAACCACCGGTGACACCGATGAGTCCCGGCAGGACAGCAGCTGCCGCAGCGGCGACAGCAAGTCGACGCGCGGTCACACCGCGCAAGTTTGAAAAGAGCTTCATTACCTCAGTATCCCGTCTGCTTCTATCGGCGTTACACATGTCAGGCCGATGGACATCCCGATGGACGTCCCTGGGGTTCCCGAGGTAGTCAACCACATCAGGTGGCCTGTCAACACATCCCGTCGGCGTTGTCCGGCGGTTGTTGGCGCACCGCAACCACACCGATGTTTTCTCGAGACCCAACTCGGCGAAGAAGCAAAAGAGCGGTGGCCACCCGCCGCATGACGGGGGACCACCGCTCTTTTTACTGCTTATGCCTAGTGGCTCTGCAGGTAGGCAACCATGTCAGACTTCATGGCGCGCAACTGCTGACCCCAATAGGTCCAGTTGTGGATACCGCCCGGAGGAAACTCGATGTGGGCGTTCTTGCCACCGGCCGCGGTGTAGGCCTCGACGAACTTCTTGTTCGAGCCGATGGCCATGCCCTCGAGGAAACCACCGGTGAAGTTCTCGAAGCCATTGCGGGTTGCGTCCAGATCGGTGGAGTCACCGGTGCCGCAGTACAGCCACAGCCGGGTGCCGTTGTCGATGATCTTCTGGATGTTCAGGAACGGGTCGTTGCGCTGCCAGGCCGGATCGCTGTCCGGGCCCCACATGTCGGAGGCGCTGAAGCCGCCGGCGTCACCCATGGCGAGGCCGATCTGGAACTTCATGTCCGACGGGTTCAGGAAGCCCGAGAGCGCACCCGCGTAGATGAACAGCTGCGGGTGGTAGATCGACAGGGTCAGCGCCGCCGAGGCACCCATCGACAGACCGACGACTGCGTTACCGGTCTGCGAAATGCCCTTGTTGGCAGCCAGGTAGGCCGGGAGCTCCTGAGTGGTGAAGGTTTCCCACTTGTAGGTCCACACGCCGTCCTTGCCCTTGGCCGGGTTGTACCAGTCCGTGTAGAAGCTGGACTGTCCGCCGACGGGCATGACCATGGAGATGCCGGACTGGTAGTAGTCCTCGAACGCCGTGGTCTCGATGTCCCAGCCGCTGAAGTCGTCGCGCGCACGCAGACCGTCAAGCAGATAGACAGCCTTGGCGCCACCGGGCTGGAACTGAACCTTGATCTCGCGGCCCATCGACGCCGACGGCACCTGCAAGTACTCGACCGGAAGCCCGGGACGCGAGAAGGCGCCCGCAACCGCCGAACCACCGGCAACACCGACCAGACCCGGCAGCACGGCCGCGGCCGTCGCCACTACAGCCAGTCGACGCGCGGTGGCACCACGCATCTTCGAAAAGAGCTTCATTTACCTCGTTTTCCCATCTCTTTCAATCGATTTCCCACGCGCAGGCCAAGGGATTTGATGGACGCCCGTCGCACGCTCGCGCGGTAGTCAACCACATCTCTAGACCTGTCAGCACCATCACCATGTGCGCCTGCGGACCTTTTCAAGGTGCCCCGGGACCCTAGCCATTGATCGTGGCAATCAGATCACCCTTGAGGGCCTGCAGTTGCTGTCCCCAATACGGCCAGGAGTGATTCCCGGACGAGGGGAAGACAAATGTGGCGTTGCTGCCGCCGGCCGCGGCATACGCCTGTTGGAACCTCTTGTTGCCGCTGACTGCCAGCGACTCCAAGCTGCTCGCGCTCAGCGCGACACCCGCATCGGCGTTCTCGTCGATCGGTGTCGAGCCACCGGGAGCGCAATAGACATAGAGGCGGGTGCCCGCCGCGACCAACGCCTGGACCTGCACGGTGGGGTCATTGCGCCGCCACGCCGGATCCCATGGCGGACCCCACATGTTGTCGACGCTGTAGCTGCCCGCATCGAGCATCGCGACCCGGATCGCGTTGGTCATGAAGATCGTCGACGGGTTCAAGAACCCGGAGAGCGAGCCGGCGAATCTGAACTGTGCCGGGTGGTAGGCGGCCAAGATCAGCGCGGCGCCACCACTCATGGACAGTCCCACCACTCCGTTGCCCGTGGCCGACACCTGCTTGTTGGTGGCGAGATAGGCAGGCAGCTCCTGGGTGAGGAATGTTTCCCACTTATATGTGTACGGCTGCTTGTTCAGCGCCGACGGCGAATACCAGTCGGTGTAGAAACTCGACTGCCCACCGACGGGCATGACCACCGAAATCCCCGATTGGTAGAACCACTCGAACGCCGCGGTGTTGATGTCCCAGCCGTTGAAGTCGTCCTGGGCGCGCAGCCCGTCCAGCAGGTACACCGCCTTCGGTCCGCCGCCCTGGAATTCGACGCGAATGTTGCGTCCCATCGAGTTGGAGTAGACGTCCAGGTACTCGACCGGCAGTCCCTCCCGCGAGAAGGCGTGCGCGGTGGCCGGGTTGATCGTCACGGCCGCAGTCATCGACACCGGCATCACAAACGCCGCTAACAGGGCCGACAGCACGCGGCGGGCTCTCACACGCACGCTCATCTGGGGTCCATCCGTTTCATTCGGGGAAGTCACAACAGTCACTTCTGTCACGCAACGTTGCGCCTGAAGTGTCTGACAAGGTCGTCTTCGTATCGCCGTGACGGGGCCGCGGCGTTACCTAATTGGGATCTCAAATCGGATACAGAACGGCCGCTTCGAGGGTCCGGACGGGAACGGTCTAGGGACCTGTTGCCGGAAGCCCAGTGTACTGGGGAGTGTCCAGCTTGGGCATCGGCAGACCGCATCGGGCCAGTTCAAAGCGCGGCACACGGTCGATTCGGTACGTGGTGAACTCGTAGGAATGCAACAGGTTCGACGCGAAAAGACGAAGTGACAGCGGTTTGCGCACCGCGCTCAACATCGCGTCGGTCTGTGGGCACTTGAGCGCCTCGACCGCCTCGGCCACCCAGTCCTGGTCGATGTACCGGGGGATGTACGGATACCGCTTGAGCCAGGGGCCGTCGGCGATCATCCAGTCCGGGAAGAGGTTCTTGTCGTGACCGATACGCCCGTCGGTGATGCGCGCGGTGTGTGCGGCCAACGGGTTGGCCAGACCGATCTGATCCACGATCCGCACATCAAGACCCAGGTTCATGCCGAGCATGCCCAGGTTGGTGAACAGCACCGCGTGCGGGCCACGGTAGCCGTGCGGAATCGGTGGTGGTGGCGGGATGGCCGGCACGACATCCCACTGGTCGTAGTTCCCCGACGGGAGCAGCAGGGCGCCATCCGGGGTGTTGTCGATCGCGACCAGTACCGCCCGCATCCGTGGGTAGTTCAGGTAGTCCGCGGCGGTCAGCGGATGGGCCACGCCCGTCGCCTGCGCGTAGAAGCGCCGCTCATCGACGATGCCGCTGTAGGTGACCTTGGTGCCGTCACCGCCCATTCCCGGTGAATTCGCCACCCACACAGCCCAACCCACGATCCCGGCGAACAGTCCGATGGAGGCCGCGGTGAGCAGGCGCGCCTTCTTAGGAGTGAAAGCGGCGCTGTCCGGTGCGGCCAACGGCACCACCGAGATGGGGAGCAGCAGGCAGAAGACCGGGGTCAACAACACGCGCGCGTGCATGAAGTCCCCGCCCTGACGGATCCAGTACACGCCCTGGATGAATCCACTCGCGAGCATGAAAACTACTACCGCCGTGGGGTTTTGCACGAAGCGCGCCAGCCATCCGTAGCCGGGCGCCGCCACCTGACGCACCCACCACTGGCCGCGCCGGGCCTGGTAGGCACCCACCCCGAGAGCGATGAGCAGAATCGCAGGTATCCAGATCAGGTAGGGCGAGTTCATGTTCTGCAAGTAGACAAATCCCTGGCCCCACTTGGAACCCGAGGCGTCCTTGGCGATCGCGGTGCTGGGCACCAGCAGGCCGTAGTAGCCCATGCGGAAGATCTGGTACAGCACCGGCAATGCACCACCGGCCACCACAATCCACACGCGGCTGGTGAATCCGCGAGCGGCGATGAGCATCATGACCAGGAAACCGCCACCGATGAGCGCGAGCTCCGGCCGGATCAGCACGCTCAATCCCGCCAAGAAGGCCAGGCCGATCGTGAACCGCCTGCTGAGAACGTCCTTCTGGTCCTTCTGGCCGGCGTGGACGATCCGCGGGTCCACCGGCTGATGCGGGCCGCCGCGCCGATCGAGGGTCACCGGCGTGCGTACCGCCTGCGCCCAGATCACCATCATGAGCCACAGCCCGCCCAGATACGCCAGCACCAAACCGTTTTCGAGCCCGGAAGTCGCGAAGTCGCGGGCCGGCGGAATGGCGATGTACACCAGCATTCCGGCGGGAACCATGACTGCCGCGCGCCCGGCGAGCAGCGGCGCGTACAGCCGGGCAGTTCCGAGGATGGCCAGGGCGACACCGGCCAGGCTGAGCACCAACGACAAGGTCAGCGCCACGTATTCCAGGCGCAAGCCTCCCCCGGCCCAGCCGCCCAGGTAGGTCAGGTAGGTCCACACCGTGGAGGTGTTGGCCTCGACCCGTTCGCCCTTGTTGAACACGGGCCCATTGCCCGCCAGCAGATTTCGCACGGTGCGCAACACGATGAGCCCGTCATCGGCTATCCAGCGCCGCTGCCAGGCTCCCCAACCGAACAACACGGTCACGGTCAGGACGCTGACCCACACCGTGAAGCGGGTCAGCCCATTGCTAGGGCCCAGCGCCCGGGTCCGTTCAGGAGAAGTAGAAGGCCGCACCGAGGGATCCGATCCATGCGACGAAGAGGAACTGCAAGACCCTGTCACCCAGCGCGATCTCCTCGGGCTCACCGGCCTCGCCCCCGTCGACATCCACCGCGTAGCGCAATACGGCGATGGTGAACGGGATCATCGATGCCACGAACCAGGATCCGGCACGGTGGTCACGTTCAAAGGCCCACAGCCCGTAACAGACCACCACCGCCGTCGCCGCCAGCGTCCACACGAATCGCAAGTAGCTGGCGGTGTAGCCCTCAAGCGACTTGCGGATCTTGGCACCGGTCTTTTCCACGATCTGCAATTCGGCGTACCGCTTCCCTGCGGTCATCATGAGCGACCCGAAGGCCATGATGAGCAAGAACCACTGCGACAGATACACACCGGCCGCCACACCACCGGCGATCGCACGGATGAGGTACGCCGAGGACACGATGCAGATGTCGATGACCGGCTGGTGTTTCAGGCCGAAGCAGTAGCCCAGCTGGATCGCGATATAGATCGCGATGACGACGACAAGATTCGAATTGACCTGCGACGCGATGGCCAGGGACCCGGCGGCCAACACCACCGAAAGCCCATAGGCGGCCGGTACCGGCAATACCCCGGCGGCAATCGGTCGGAATCGCTTGGTGGGGTGCTGCCGATCGGCCTCGACGTCACGCGCGTCGTTGATCAGGTAGATCGACGAGGCCGCCATGCTGAACACCACGAAGGCGATCGCGACCTTGGCGAATACCGCGCGGTAGTCATGCGGTGCGATGTCACCGAGTGCTGCCAGCGGCGCCGCGAAAACCAGAATGTTCTTCACCCACTGGCGCGGGCGCACCGCCTTCACGATCCCCGAAGCGAGATTCTTCGGCGGGCCCGCGGTCGGAGCCTGGGGGTCCCTCCCGCTCACAGGCGCTTCCTCACTCATCGCTGCTCCTCCTTGAGCACTGCCAGGCGGGTATCGGCCCGACGAACGGCTGCACCGATCAGCGCACCAAGCGCGACGCCGGCCGCCACATCTGTGGGGTAGTGCACGCCAAGAACCAACCGCGACAACGCCATCGGCGGAATCAGCAGGGCGGGCAACGGCAGGCCGGTCAACGGCGCGAAGAGCACCGCCGCTGCCGCGGTCGAAGTGGCGTGCGACGACGGGAAACTCAGACGGCTCGGGGTACCGACGTTCACTCGGACCGCCTCGTGGCTCGGACGACGACGCCGCACCAGGCGTTTGATGATCACCGAGGCCGCGTGCGCGCCGAAAGCTCCGGCGCCCGCCGCCAGCCAGCTGCGCCGGCGAGGCTTGTCGACAGCCGCGCCGATCAGCGCGGCGGCCACCCAGCCGATGCTGTGCTCACCGAAGTGTGAGAGGCCGCGCGCGGTGCTGAGAACGCCCGGTCGCCCGGCGAGAGCCGCCTGCACGGCGACGAGGACGGCGGTCTCCCCCTGAGGTGCGGTGACCTCGCCCGGCAGCGGTACGTCCACCCCAAGCTGGGGGTCCTTTCCACGTGCGGGGGACTCCTCCGCGGTCACGCACTCACCCCGGGAACCGCCGCCTGAACGTCCGTGCCGATGCCAAGGATGTTCTCCCACTGCTCTTTACTGGTCAGCGTCGGCAGCGCGTTGCGGTAGGTCTTGCGCATCTTGTTGAAATTACGCATCAGCTGCAGGTGGCGGCGGGCCGACGCGCGCAGCAACTCGAACATCTTGGCGCGGTCACGCTGGCGGTACACCACTCCCCGCCCGTCGGCGGTGGTCACGGTGACGCCGTCGACACGGCACAGCAGGAACCAACGGGCATCTTGCGTCGCAACATTCAGCTCGGGGCGCACGTGATGCTCGGGATTCTCCTTCTTCAGCTGGTGAATCACGCCCCGCGAAAGGCGGAACCCGATGGCAGGCAAGGAGACCGGCGGCTTGTGGACCTTGCGCCGCCCGGACGGGGTAGGCAGTGAGGTGGCGGTCGGGAGCACCACGGCATCCGGGAACGCCTGGCGCATCTTGCGCACGTCGGGCAGTGCCGACTCCAGGATCGAGGCGATGTGCTCGGGCCCTGCCAGGAAGTCGTCGATGGCCTGGTTCTGGATGGCGACCGTGGAGTACTCCAAGCACAGTAAGTGCTTGAGGGTGGCCTTCACCGAGCTGGCCAGCAGACCGCGGATCGGGTTGTCCCAGTGCAGGGCAGCCACCACCAGTCGGTTTCGCAGGTGGAAGTAGGCCTGCCAGTCGATGGCGTCGTCCTTGTCGCTCCAGGCCATGTGCCAGATCGCGGTGCCCGGCATCGATGCCGTGCCGTAGCCGTGCTCGTTGGCGCGAAGCCCGTACTCGACGTCATCCCACTTGATGAACAGCGGCAACGGTTGCCCCAGTTCCTCTGCGACAGCGCGCGGGATCATGCACATCCACCAGCCGTTGAAGTCGACGTCGATGCGGCGGTGCAGCAGCTTGCTGCGGTCTTGTTCGATGTCGTCGAGCGCGAACTTGGCGAAGTCGTGGTCGTATTCGGCGAACGGCGCGTTGCTCCACATGAAGTTGTCGCGGTTGACCATCTCGCCCATCACATGGAGATGCGAGGGCTCCTGGAGGTTGAGCATCTGACCGCCGACAAGCATGGGCGACTTGGCAAATCGATTGAGCGCCAACGCCCGCAGGATCGAGTCCGGCTCGATGCGGATGTCGTCATCCATGTAGAGGATCTGCTCGCAGTCGGTGTTCTTGAGCGCCTCGTACATGACCCGGCTGTAGCCGCCCGAACCACCGAGGTTGGGCTGGTCATGCACCCGCAGCCGGCCCTCCAGCGGACCGGAGGCAGCCGCCCATTCCGGGTGGTCCTTGGCCTTGTTGGTGCCCTGGTCGGGAACGATGACGGCGGTGATCACCTTGTCCACCAAAGGATCCGAGGTAAGGGCCTTCAGCGCGTTCACGCAGTCGTTCGGCCGATTGAAGGTGGGTATTCCGACGGCAATGCTAGCCCGGCCGGGCGCGGCGGTCGGCGAGTACCAGCCCGCGTTGTGCAGCGTAACCTCGCTGTCCGTGGTGATGTCGAACCAGATCCAGCCACCATCCTCGAAGGCGTCCAGGCCGATCTCGAACTCGATCACGGCGTTGGCACCGCTGAACTGGGTGCCGCCCACGGTGATTCGCGCCCCGGTGGCCTTGGTGCGGTATACGTCGATACGGCCGGAGCCGGTCAGCTCGATGTGCAGCACCACGTTCTCCAGCGTGGACCAGCGTCGCCAATAGCTCGCCGGGAACGCGTTGAAGTAGGTGGCGAAGGACACCTCGGATTCCGAGCCGATCTCCAGCGAGGTACGGGTGGGCGGGTGCGCACGTCGGTCATTGGTGTCGGACTCGACGATGTAGAGCTTGCGCACGTCGAGAGGTTCACCGGGCCTGGGCATTATCACCCGGGACAGCAGGCTCACCGCGTGTGATTCGGTCGAATCGATGGGGCCGAATGGAATATCACTCATTGTCGTCACCTCCGGACAAGGGTGCACCGTCGGCCAGATGCGGCGCGAGCACGTTGTCGTACATGCTCAGCGCACTGGCGATCGCCATGTGCATGTCGAGATACTGATAGGTGCCCAGCCTGCCGCCGAACAGCACCTTCGCCGAAGCTGTTTCCTGCTTCGCGCGGGCACGGTAGGCGGCCAGGATGGAGCGATCGGATTCTGTGTTGATCGGGTAGTACGGCTCGTCGTTCCCCTCGGCAAACCGCGAGAACTCCCGCATGATCACGGTCTTGTCGGTCGGGTAGGCCCGCTCGGGATGGAAATGACGGAACTCGTGGATCCGGGTGTAGGGCACGTCGGCGTCGTTGTAATTCATCACCGGGGTGCCCTGGAAGTCTCCGGTCTCCAACACTTCGACCTCGAAATCCAGTGTGCGCCAGCCCAACCGGCCCTCTGCATAGTCGAAGTAGCGATCCAGCGGCCCGGTGTACACGACCGGGGCCGACGGATTAGCTCCGCGAAGATCGTCCCGGACCCCGAACCAATCGGTATCCAGACGCACCTCGATCCGGTCGTCGGCGGCCATGTTCTGCAGCCACGCGGTATACCCGTCGACGGGCAGACCCTCGTAGGTGTCGTTGAAGTACCGATTGTCGAAGGTGTAGCGCACCGGCAAGCGATTAATGACGGCAGCCGGTAAGTCCACGGGGTCGGTCTGCCACTGCTTGGCGGTGTAGGCCTTGACGAACGCTTCGTACAGGGGGCGCCCGATCAGTGAGATCGCCTTTTCCTCGAGGTTCGTGGCATCGGCGGTGGTGATCTCGGCGGCCTGCTCGGCGATGAGCGCGCGGGCCTCATCGGGGGTGAAGTACCGGCCGAAGAACTGCGACACCAAGCCCAGGCCCAGCGGGAATTGGTAAGACTGCCCCTTGTGCATCGCGAACACGCGGTGCTGGTACCCGGTGAACTCGGTGAACTGCCGCACGTAGTCCCAGACCCTCTTGTTGGAGGTGTGGAACAGATGGGCGCCGTACTTGTGCACCTCTATACCCGTCTGGGGCTCCGGCTCCGAGTAAGCATTGCCGCCGATGTGGTGGCGGCGCTCGACGACCAGCACTCGCTTGTTCAGTTGAGTCGCGGCGCGCTCGGCGATGGTGAGGCCGAAAAACCCAGATCCGACGACGATCAGGTCGAACTGCTGGTTTTCTCCGCTGTCTGCTCTTCGCGCAAGCGGCTCATCGGCGGTCACGTGCAGTCAGGGTACTGGACCGGCACCGCAAGCCCCTGACAGCGACATCCGGCCCGGGACGAACGAGTACGCCGGTGTTCGCAGATACGGATCCGGTCGCGATTAGCTCACGATTTGATTTCGTCCCATTAGTCACACCCGTAACTCTGGTTACCATCGAATGCGTCGGTTCCGGTGCCGATCCGCCGATCCGACACCCACGGGAAATCTCGTGGGAAGAACAGCAAGACCAGCAAAAACACAGAACACCATAAGTGATCGACCCGATATTGAGGAGACTTCCGTGCCTAATCGTCGCCGCCGCCGGCTTTCGACAGCCTTGAGCTCGGTCGCCGCGCTGGCCGTCGCAAGTCCGTTTGCCATCGCCCTCGCGACCAACATGACCCAGGCCGCCGCACCGGCGCCTTCACAGCAGGAATTCGTGCAGGCCGCGATCGTGTCGGACCTGCCCGGAGAGGTCATGGGCGCAGTCCAGCAGATGACGTCACAGTTCGGCGTGCAGATTCCCGGGCTGTCCGGCCTCAACATCCCCGGTTTGGGCGGTGGCGGCCTCGGCAGTCTGGGCGGCACCAACCCGGCGCTCGCCCCCGGTGGTCTCACCACGCCGGGTGGCCTGACCAGCCCTTCGACGTCACTGACCAACCCCGCACTGACCAACCCGGGCCTCACCAGCCCCAGCGGGTCCACCACACCGGGTCTTACCGATCCGGCGCTGACCAATCCCGGCCTGACCAACCCGGCCGCTCCCGCCAGCACCCCGGGACTGACTCCTGCCGCGGGCACCGGTGCGACGGGCGTGAACCCGGCGTTGACCGATCCGGCCGCCGGGCTCACCTCCCCCGGCGGTGAAGTCCCGATCACGCCGAACCCCGCACTGGGCACCGGCCTGACCAATCCGGCTCTGGCCGATCCCTCGCTGGCGGGCCTCGGCTCGCCTAGCGCCCTCGGCGGTGGCAGCGGACTGGGCGGCGGCAACAGCCTGATCAGCGATGCCATGGGTGCGGTCAACCAGCTGGGCATCACCCAGGCGGTTGACCTGATCAAGGGCGCCATCCCGGCTGCCGCCTCCGCGGCGGCTCCGCCTCCGGCCGGCTAGTCCGACCACACAAAGCTAGGTAGCGAAACGGCACCGCAGGGCACAGAGGCTCTGCGGTGTCGTTGCGTGTGATCCACCCGTCACACACCAAGATCAATATTCGACGCGTGTCGAATCACTAGTCACATTTGTCTCATACGTAACATTCCTGGTGGTCGTGTCGCTCCGTGCGGCGCGTCCGGTGTGATCCAGGGAGAGACGACGTGCCCATACGAGTCAGCAAGATGCCAGTCAAACGGCAGCTTGCGCTGGCCGTTGCCGCGACCGCGACGGTGATGACCGTCAGCGTGGTCGATCACATCAAGTCCGAGCAGGCCGAAGAAACTGCCATCACCTCGCAGTCACTACAGAATGCCGCGACCCATGACGTCCTGACCGCTGAGGTCGGGCTGCCCGGTCCGAACACTCCGGCCACCGTGCACGACATCCAGCAGGCCGACTCCTTCAGCCTCGTCGCCGTGCGCGGCGAGGACCTCGCATCCGTCGACGTGTCCGTGCGGGCACAGCAGACCGATGGCAGCTGGGGACGATGGTACGAGCTCGACCCCGTCGAATCCGGCGATCCGACCGCCGAGCACAAGGGGATCCCTGCGGCGACCGAGCCGGTCTTCGTCGGTTCCACCCACTCCGCACAGATCGCAGTGCAGCCGAAGTACGGCACTAACGTGAAGCCGCCCCAGGCCGAGGGTGGCCGAACACCGGCCGACCCCGGATTGGGTTATCGGCCCGCGAGCATCGAGCAGCCGCTGACCACAGGGCTCGACGCCATCCTGATCAGCCCCAAACTGGCGCCACCCGACGGGGCGCGATTCGAGGAACGCTGGTCTGCACCGGTGGCACTGCCTCAAGCAGGGCCGCGGATCATCACCCGCGCCCAGTGGGGCGCCAACGAATCAGACCGCTGCCCAGCGGTTTACAACAGAGATGTACGTGCGGGCGTGGTCCACCACACCGCCGGAAGCAACAACTACACGCCCTACGATTCCGCCGCGATCATCCGGGCCATCTACGCCTACCACACCAAAACCCTCAAGTGGTGCGACATCGCCTACAACGTCCTGGTGGACAAGTACGGACAGATCTTCGAGGGGCGCTTCGGCGGTATCACCAACAATGTGCAGGGCGCACACACCGGCGGATTCAACGAACACAGCTGGGGCCTCGCACTGATCGGCGACTTCACCCGCGACGAACCCTCCCCCGCCATGCTGCAATCCGCCGGTCGCATGCTGGGCTGGCGCCTGCGGCTCGCCGGGGTGGATCCGCGCGGACAAGTGGACCTGGCTTCCGAGGGCGGGCCCTTCACCACCGTGCCCGGCGGGAAAGTCGTCACGCTCCCAACAATCTTCACCCACCGCGACGTCGGTAACACCGAATGCCCCGGTGAGGCCGCATACCGTCTGATGCCCCGGTTGCGCGATATCGCTGCCGGCGCGGCCAACGGCGATCCGCCCGATCTGGTCGATGCGATGCGCGGCGGCGCCATCTACGACACCTGGATGCGGCTCGGCAGCACGGACGGTTCCCTCGGCGCACCCACCTCGACCGAGCAGCAGGCGCTCGGCGACGCACGCTTTGCCACCTTCCGCAACGGCGCGATGTACTTCTCGCCCGGAACCGGTACCCACCCCGTCGTCGGCGCGATCTATCACGCCTGGGCCGAAACAGATTTCGAACGTGGACCGCTGGGCCTGCCGGTGACCGACGAGGTTGGCGAACCGAACATCATCGTGCAGAACTTCCAGAACGGCTCGTTGATCTATGACCGGGCCAGCGGCCGGGTGTCGAGCGTGATCAACGGAGAAACCCGCGAGATCCTGGGGGTGGCGCCGGTGGCGCAGAATGCCTTGCCCGAGCAGTTCTCTGCCCCGGCAGCTCCCGCGGCGCCTCCCCCGCCCGCACCGGCTCCGCCTCCCCCACCGCCCCCGGTCGAACAGTTCGCACCCGCAGGCTAGCGCTCCGCGAGAAGCAGCGTCTCAGCCCCACCAGCGTTCGAGAACCTTGGCCACGCCGTCGTCGTTGTTGGTGGCGGTCACCTCATTGGCGGCGGCACGCGCATCCGGGTGCGCGTTGCCCATCGCCACCCCATGCCCCGCCCAGCGCAGCATGTCTACGTCGTTGGGCATGTCACCGAAGGCGATGATCGATTCCGGTTGCACACCAGCACGTTCCGCTACTACTGCGATACCGCTGGCCTTGCTGATTCCGGTCGGCATCACCTCGATGAGCCCGTTGTCCGTGGAATAGGTGATGGCCGCACCCGCCTCGCGCACCAGTGGCGCCAGGACCTTGGCCATCTCCGAACTGTGGGCTCCGGCCTTGCGCACCAACAGCTTCACCGCGGGAAAGCTCAGCAGATCCTCCAGGGACACCTCGGTGTTGTCCGGGTTCAGCCAGGCGTGTTCATAGCCGGGTGAGCTGACGAACTGGGGTGTTGCCGCGTCGTGCGCGCTGCGGCCGACCCGCTCCACCGCAAGCCCGACCCCCGGAATGGCCGCCTGCGCCACCTCGGCGAGCACGGCCAGCTCCTGCGCCCCGAGCGTGGCCGCCGAGATGATCCGGTCGCTGTCCGCGTCGTACAGAACGGATCCATTGGCACACACCGAGATCGGCGCGAAACCGAGGGCGTCGACGATAGGGGTGATCCACCGAGGCGGACGGCCGGTGGCGAGGATGAACCCCGCGCCGGACTCGACCGCGGCGGTGATGACCGCACGGGTACGCGCGGACAGGACCTCATCGGAATCGATCAGCGTCCCGTCCACATCGGAGGCGATCAGGGCGGGAGAGTTCATGCGCGCCCCGGATCTGTCTTCTTGTGGGCCTTCTTACGGGCACGTTCGGCCAGTTCCGCACGGTCCAGCACAGCGGCCTCCTCTGGTGTGGGAGCACTACCGCCCAAACGCCTCGGCAACCAGTACGCACCCGGCTCACCGGGATAGTCCTGCTGCGCCTGGGTGAGCAGTTGCTCCATGGCGTCGTGTAATTCGGCCGTGGTGCGCTCGAAATCCGCAGAGCTGCGCAGCGGTGCGCCGACCACGACATTCACCGGAATCTTGGCGTGGCCCAAATCTTTTGGATGATCCTTGGTCCAGATGCGCTGGGCACCCCAGACGATGAGCGGCACGATCGGTACTCCCGCCTCATCAGCCATCCGCGCTGCCCCGCTCTTGAACTCCTTGATCTCGAAACTGCGGCTGATGGTCGCCTCCGGATACACCCCGACGATCTCGCCACCGCGCAGGCTCTCGACCGCGGCCTCGTAGGCGCCATGGCCCGCGCTGCGGTCCACGGGAATCGCCTTGGCGTGTTTGATCAGGAAGTTCATGACCGGGACTTCTTGCATCTCTGCCTTGAGCATGAACCGCAACCTCCGTCCCGCGCGTACTGTCGCCAGACCTGCGGGGAGGAAGTCGACGTAACTCGTGTGGTTGATCGCTATGACCGCGCCACCGCTGGATGGGACCTGCTCCAGACCTCGATATCTGATCGTCGTCCCCGTGAGGAAGACCGCCGTACGGGCTGTGATTTCGAGGAGTCGGTAAACCGGTTCCATCTAGTTTTCTTTCTGTGCCCCATCCTTTTGGGACTGCTTTTCGGCCTCGCGCGCGGCGCGCTGTGCCTTGCGCTCGGCAGCGTCCTGAGCATCCCACTGCGCGGCCTCGGCCAGGGTCGGCGCGGACCCACCCAGCCGATGCGGCACCCAGTACTCACCGGCCGGGTGCGGGCCGTAATCGTCCTGCACCTCCAGCAGCAGGTGCTGCATGCGGGCATGCAGCAGCGCGGTGAGCTCCGAGACGGGCAGCGTCGGCGGGATGGGTGCACCCACCGCGATCGAGATCGGCGTATTGGTGCGCCCAAGGTTCTTGGGGTGCCCCTTGGTCCAGATGCGCTGAGCGCCCCAGATGATGTGCGGGACGATCGGCACGCCGGCCTCGATCGCCATCCGTGCGGCGCCGCTCTTGAACTCCTTGATCTCGAAGCTGCGGCTGATGGTCGCCTCCGGGTACACCCCGACGAGTTCACCCGCCTTGAGCTTCTCGACCGCCTCGCTATAGGAGGCGGCACCGTCGACGCGGTCCACCGAGATATGCCGACACCCCCGCATGATGGGGCCGGTGATCTTGTTGTCGAAGGTTTCCTTCTTCGCCATGAACCGCACCTTGCGCCCCTTCTTCTGAAGGAACGCCGGCAGCCCGGCGAAGGTGAAATCCATGTAGCCGGTGTGGTTGATCGCCACCACCGCGCCGCCCTCGGTCGGCAGGTTCTCAACACCGGTGACGGTGAATTTCAGGCCCTGAATGGCCCAGACGGTGCGGGCAAGCCCGATCACCGTTCCATAGACAGGCTCCACGTGACGAGCCTAGCGCTGGAGGTCCAGCTTGCACACTCGATACCCTCCTAGCGCTGCACGCCACCACCACCGTCGGCGACGATCACCTGCCCGGTGATGAAGGAACCGGCGTCGGACAGCAGCAACAGAGCCGGGCCGATCATCTCGTCGGTGTGTGCCACGCGGCCCATGAAGGACTGCGCGGCCATCGCGTCGATGATCTCCTGCGGGTTCTGCTGGAGCATGTAGGTGTCGACGGTGCCGGGTGCCAGTGCATTCACCCGGATGCCGCGCCCGGTGTACTCAGCGGCCATCGACCGGGTGAACGACATCAGCGTGGCCTTCATCGCCGCGTACATCGAGAGCATCGGCACGTACTGGAATGCCGCCACGGACACCACGTTGAGCACCGACGCGTGCTCGCTGGCGCTCAGATGCGGCAGCGCGGCCTGCACCAGGAACACCGGCCCGCGCACGTTGACGTCGAACGACTTGCCCAGCGCCTCCGGGGTGTAGCTGCCCATGGGCTGCGCGACCGGATTGGCCGCCGCGTTGACGACGATGTCGACGCCCCCGAACTCGTCGACCGTGCTGGCCACCAAGGCATCGATATCGCCGAGATCGCCCATATGGGCGGGCACACCGAGCGACCGATATCCCTTGTCCTGGAGTTCCTTCGCCGCGGCGGTGCAGGCGTCTGCCTTGCGACTCGACACCACCACCGATGCCCCGCAGGCACCGAGGGCTTCGGCGATCGCATAGCCGATTCCCCGAGTACCGCCGGTGACGATGGCGGTACGGCCCGACAAGTCGTAGAGCGCTTGAAAGTCGTTGAGGTTCACCTCCGGCACGCTACTCGCCAGCCCACGACGGGCAGACTGGACCGGTGACGATTCCGACCGGACCGGGGAACATCCCCGAGATCGTGGCCCGCCTCGCCTCCGGCCGACCGATACTGCCGGTGTGGGACAACGAAATCGGCGGTCACACGTTTCAAATCGGCACCGGGATCGCCCGCGAATTCGTGAAGGTGACGGCGCCGCACCCCGCGATCGACCTGCGCGCCGAGGCCGAGAAACTCACCTGGGCGGGTCGCTACACGACGGTTCCCGCCGTGCTGGACGTCAACACCGAGGGCTCGCTGCACTGGCTGCACACCGCCGGAATCCGCGGCGATAGTGCGGTGGCGCCGCGCTGGGTCGAGGACCCCGGACGCGCGGTCCGCGCCATCGGGTCCGGGCTGCGGGCGCTGCATGACCGGCTGCCGGTCGATAGGTGTCCGTTCAGCTGGTCGGTCGCCGACCGGGTGGCGCGAATCTCGGCACCGGGCGGGCTCGTGGAGCACCCGCCGATCGATCGCCTGGTGGTGTGTCACGGCGATGCCTGCGCTCCCAACACCCTGCTCGATGACGGCGGGACATGGTGTGGGCACGTGGACTTCGGCGACCTGGGAGTTGCCGATCGCTGGGCTGACCTGGCGGTCGCCAGCTGGTCACTGCAATGGAACTACGGCGAGGGCTGGGACGCTACGTTCTTCGAGGCGTACGGGGTGGCCCACGACCCTGAGCGCATGGCCTACTACCGACGACTGTGGGACGCCGAAGACTAGAACCGGCCACCGGGCAAACGTCCGTACTCTGGATCGCATGCGCAGATCTATCCGCCGGGCCCTACTACTGGTCGCACTCGTCACGACCCTTGTGGTGGTGGCGGGCGGCGCCCTCGGTTACTACCGTTCCCGCACCACAAGCCCGGAATTTCCTGTTGTCGACACCTCAGCGTTGTCGCCCGGGCGCGCCGCTGTGGTACGAATCCTGGAACAGGAGTACGCCACGCAGGCCGGGATGATCAAGTACTCCGAGGGCAACGACGAGCCGTGGTGTGCCGACTTCACCAGTTGGGTGATGCGCGAGTCCGGCAAGCCGTTCTCCAACCCCAATTCCGGAAACTGGCGCATTCCCGGGGTGCTGACGCTGACCGCGTATCTCAAGGACGCGGGGCGCTACGAGACCCCCGATTACGCGCCAAAGCCCGGCGACATGGTGCTGTACGACCAACCGAGTCCCAAGGGTCAGCACGTCAACATCGTGCTCGTCAACGACAACGGCACCCTGACCACCGTCGGCGGCGGCGAGGGGCGCGGTGTGGGCTTGTCGACCTACGTGGCCGCCGAGGACCCGGGTATCACCGGATACGGGCGCTACGAGTGATCAGGGCGCGACCGAGCGCAGCATCACCGGCGCATCGGCGCGTTGTAAGTGACGCAGGAACTGTGACATCGCCGGTGAGACAACCGCATCCGCACGACGGATGAACACCGTTTCAACCCGGGCGTGTGATGTCGGCAGCGGATGCATCCGTAACAACGAGGCCCGCTGCGAAGCCGTGACCACTCCCACCGGCAGCAGGGTCACACCCATATCGGCCGCGACACAGCCAAGGATTCCCTCGAGGCTGCCGAACTCGAGGACCTGCGGTTCGACGGTGCCGTGGTCGACGAAGATCTCATGCAGCCGGGCCCGATACGCGCACCCGTGCCGAAAGACAAGCATCCGCCCAAGGGTGCCGAGAACGTCTCGGATGTCCGTATGTCGCTGAGCTGTGACCAGGGCCAGCTCTTCTACGAACGCTAAATCCGTTGTGAGAGATCCATGTTCGACGGGACCACAGACGAATCCACCGTCGAGCCGATGATCGATCACCATGTCGGTCAGCTCGGCGGTGGTGCCGGTGCTGAGTGTGAAGTCCACCCGCGGACACGCCGCGGCATATGCCGCCAGGATGCCGGGTAGCCGTAGACCAGCCGTGGTTTCCATGGACCCGATCGCCAGTGTCCCGGTGGGCTCGGCCTCATCGCCGACCACCTGCGCGGCTTCTCGCAACAGCGCCCTGATCCGCTCCGCGTACGGCAGGAATGCCTCCCCGGCGTTGGTCAGGGTCACGCCCCGAGCATGTCGCCGAAACAACTCGACGCCGAGTTCGTCTTCCAACGCCTTGATGTGAGCGCTGACATTCGACTGCACGGTGTGCAGCCGCTTCGAGGCATGAGATATACCGCCGGCCTCGGCAACCGCGAGGAAGTGCGTGATATCACTGAGCTCCATACCTGGAGTCAATCATGCGCTTGCGATGGCAGGCACCGCCAACTCGCCGGTGACGTACTGTGCCTTGCCAAAGCCGAAAGACCAATCCTGCGGCCCGTTTTCGCTAACTGCCACGAATAAGTCCGCTCCCGCGACGCCGACCGCCTCAAGTCTGTTCGCCAGCTCGGAGAAGACCCGCTGCTTGGTCTGCGCCGTGCGGCCGCCCTGGGTGAAGATGTGCACGATCACCACCTGCGAGCGCGTGAATCCCAGTCCCGCATCCTCGGCGATGATGTCGGCCGGGTCGTGTGCGGTGATGATCTGGAAGCGGTCTCGCTCGGGAATCTTCAGGACCGCGACCAGCCCGCCATGCACGGCATCGGCGATGGCGCGCCGCTCTGCACGGGACCGGTCCGAGGTGAGGTCGATACGCACTAGTGGCATGTGTTGACTCCTTGATGTGTCGGGCTGATTGCGGCTGCCTGGATCACCATGGAATGGACGATGTCCGCGGCAGTCTCTATCTGTCGTATCCGCCCGATGCCCTCGCCCACGATCAGATTCGCGACGCGGTAATCCTCAGCCGTCACCCCGATCTCGTAACCGGACCGGGCCTGGTCGAGGTGGGCGACGAGCTCGTTCTCGTGGTCGTGCCACGTGTCGACGAAGTCGTTGCGCAGCACCCGCCCGCTGTACGTGCGCGGCCAGCTCTTGCCACGCACGATGTCGTAGACGTGTTGACGGATGGTCATGTCGCCGTTGACCCGAAGGGCGTATTGCTGGGCAGCCGGGGAGATCGCGGCTTCGTGCGCCGCCCAGAACCGGGTCCCGACCAGCACCCCGTCGGCCCCGAGGGCGAGCGATGCCGCCAGGCCGCGGCCATCGGTCACTCCACCGGCCGCCAGCACCAGGACCTGCGGCGCGGTGCTCGCCACCAGGTCGGCGATCTCGGGCACCAGGGTGAATGTCGATCGTTGCCCTTCGCCGTGTCCGCCTGCTTCTCCTCCTTGAGCGGCAATGACATCGGCACCCACCTCAACGGCCCGTAGTGCCTGCCGGACGTTGTGCACCTGGCAGATCAGCGGGACACCGGCGGCGCGGATGCGCGGTGCGTAGGGCGCGGGATCTCCGAAGGACAGAAAGATCGCGGCGGGGTTTCGTTCCAGCGCGTGGTCCAGGGCCTGCTCGTTTCCCTTCAGCGTCCAGGTAATGAATCCGCATCCGACCGCAGCTGTCACCCGGTCGAATTGATCACGGATCCAGGTCTGGTCCGCGTAGCCGCCGCCGAGCAATCCGAGCCCACCCGCAGCGCTGACAGCGCTCGCGAGGCATGCATCGGCCACGTTGTCCATCGGTGCCAGAACCACCGGATGCTCGATGCCGAAGCGGTCGGTCAGCCGCGTCTTCAAGGTCATGCCTCAACCGTAGGATCTCAAGAAACCGCAGGTCCAACGGTTTCTAACGATAGAAGCGTTCTGTTTTTCAGAACGTTTGACGCGACATATCTCATCAGTAGAGAACGCGATATCCCGATACCATCGACGAGTGATCCTGCGTCAGATCGCGATCAATCGTGAAAAGCAGCCAGATGCTTGGTATTTGAAGATTCCCGCGATAGCCCACATCGCGACCGCGCCCGTGCGATTGACCACCGGTGTCACCGTGATCGTCGGGGAGAACGGCTCGGGCAAGTCGACCTTCCTGGAAGCGCTGGCATCCTCTTGGCGCTGGAAACTTCCTGCCGCCGTAAGGCATTGGGGCGCACGATCCAGTGACGAAGACACCGACCTGCACTGGACGTTCACCCTCGACGCCGAGCATCCACGCCCCAGCGGAGGGTGCTTCCTGCGCGCCGAGGCGATGCATCAGCTGTTCACCACAGTCGACGGACACACCCCGGAACAGATCTTCGACGGCAGACTGAACGAGCGCTCGCATGGCGAGTCCTTCCTGGCATTCCTGGCCGAACGCGACATGGAACGCGGGCTGTTCATCCTCGATGAACCCGAGGCCGCACTGTCCTTCACCTCGTCGCTGCAGTTGATGGCCATGCTCGACAGTGTGGTGGCCACCGGTTCGCAGGTCATCATGGCCACCCACTCGCCGGTGCTGGCGGCATTCCCGGGCGCCACCATTCTTGAGTTCGGTGACGACGGTGTGCAGCAACGGGATTGGGCAGACTTGGAGATGGTCGGGCATTGGCAGCGCTTCCTGACCGATCCGCGCGCCTATCTACGGCACCTATTCGAGGCCTAATGAACGGACTACGCTGCGCGGCAATTGGTTCGGTGTCGGCGATCGCCTTGAGTCCGATGGCCGCCGTTCTGGTGGCCATCGTCTATCGATTCCCTATCCCGTTGACGGGCTACGAGAGCGGCTTGGACGCCGCCTGGCCCGCGGTGGTGGGCGCGGTGTTCTATCTGGTCTTGGGCGGATTCCTGGTGGTCGGCGGCTTGGGCGCCATCGCGGGGTGGGCCGCGGCGCGGCTGCATCCGGATCGGGCTGTCGCGCTCACGATGATCGCCGCTGCGGTGATCGCCGTGCTAGGCGCGCTTTCCCTCGCCGTGCTCGAGTACTTCATCGGGCATTGGTGATCGGCCGGACTGTGCCGCCATCCGCCGGGTAAGGCCCTCCAGAATCCGTGCCGCCTCGGCCAGGGTGCGCTGCTCGCCGGCGGGCAGCGTGCTCAGCCACGGATCCAGAACGCCCTGCCGCTCGGCACGCATGGCCGCCAGCGCCTCACGGCCGGCGACGGTCAGCTTGATACGTTGCGCCCGCTTGTCGGCCGGATCGACGCGGCGCTCGACGTACCCGACATCCTGCAACCGCTTCAACTGCACGGTCATGGTGGGCTGGCTGCAGTGGTCAGCCTGCGCCAGATCCGAGATCCGCGCGTCCTCCATCTCCCCGACGAGGGCAAGTAGTCGCGCCTGCCCGGTGGGTACCGGCAGTTCGGCGTGACTGGATACCCAGCGGTTGAGCCGCGCGATCACGGTCAGAACATCGGCGGTGAGGCCATCGGTGGGGGACACACTCCCAACTTTACGTAGGTTCCCTATACAAGGGGATTTCGGCGCATAAACAGCGGACCTACGCGCCCGACCGCGCTTTTGGCTACCGAAATCGCAGCTCGATAGGCTGGGGGCCATGCGAGTCACCAGCGTCGGCCATGCCGGATTCTTCATCGAGACGGCGGCGGGCAGCATCCTCTGCGACCCCTGGGTCAACCCGGCGTACTTCGCTTCGTGGTTCCCGTTCCCCGATAACAGCACCCTGGACTGGGACCGGTTTGGAAACTGCGATTACCTCTACGTCTCGCATCTGCACAAGGACCACTACGACCCGAAGAACCTCACCGAACACGTCAACAAGGACGCGGTGGTGCTGCTGCCGGACTACCCGGTGCCCGATCTAAAGCGTGAGCTCCAGGGACTGGGCTTCCACACCTTCGTGGAGACCGAGGACTCGGTGAAGCATCGGGTGAGCGGCCCCAAGGGCGAGCTGGACATCATGATCATCGCGCTGCGGGCCCCCGCCGACGGGCCCATCGGCGACTCCGGGCTGGTGGTCTCCGACGGCACCACCACCGCTTTCAACATGAACGACGCCCGCCCCGTCGACCTGGATGTCCTGGCCCAAGAATTCGGGCATGTCGACGTGCACATGCTGCAGTACTCGGGGGCCATCTGGTATCCGATGGTCTATGACATGCCCGCCCGCGCCAAGGAGTCCTTCGGCACCCAGAAGCGGCAACGCGGAATGGACAGGTGCCGTCAGTACATCGCGCAGGTGGGCGCCACCTGGGTGATCCCCTCCGCGGGGCCGCCATGTTTCCTGGACGCAGAGTTGCGCGACCTCAACGACGACCATGGCGATCCGGCCAACATCTTCCCGGACCAGCTGGTGTTCCTGGACCAGATGCGCCAGCACGGCCACGACAAGGGCCTGCTGATGATCCCCGGCACCGTCGCCGATTTCACGGGTTCCGAATTGAATTCGTTGACACATCCGGTTTCTGACGAGGAAGCCGAACACATCTTCGGCGCCGGCAAGGCCGCCTACATCGAGGAATACGCCCAACGGATGGCCCCCGTGCTGGCCGCCGAAAAGGCCTCTTGGGCGCCCGCCGAGGGCGAACCACTCCTGGGACCACTGCGCGCCAAATTCGAGCCGATCATGGCGCAAACCGATCAGATCTGCGACGGCATCGGCTATCCCGTCGAGCTGCGCATGGGAGACGAGACGGTGGCACTCGATTTTCCGAAACGCATTGTCCGTGAACCGATTCCCAATGAGAAGTTCCGCTACGGATTCGGAATCGCGCCCGAACTGGTGCGGACGGTGCTGCGGGATGACGAGCCGGACTGGGTGAACACCATCTTCTTGTCCACCCGATTCAAGGCCTGGCGTGTCGGTGGTTACAACGAATATCTGTACACCTTCTTCAAATGTCTTACCGACGAGCGCATCGCCTACGCCGACGGCTGGTTCGCCGAGGCTCACGACGACAGTGCCTCGATCACGCTGGCCGGCTGGGAGATCCAGCGCCGGTGCCCGCATCTGAAGGCCGACCTGTCGAAATTCGGTGTGGTGGAAGGGAAAACCCTCACCTGCAACCTGCATGGTTGGGACTGGAACCTGGAGAACGGGCGTTGCCTGACCTCCAAGGGCCACGAGCTGCGGTCCAGGAAGCTGGACTAGCGCACCATCAGCTCGAACATCGGAATCACCCTTCCGATGCGGGACTGGTAGTCACCGAAGAACCCGTATTTGGTCACCAGCGCCGGAAAAATCACATCACGCTCGGCCGAATCCAGCTCGCGCACAATGGCATCGTAGACATCCGGCACCATCTCGACGGTCACCGCAGGGTTGGCGCGCACGTTGAACACCCACGACGGCGGTCGTTCCTGCCCGCCGTTGGATCCCACGACGAAGATGCGGCCCTCGTGTTCGAAATACCCTAGAGGCGTCAGCCGCTCGATTCCCGACTTGGCACCGGTGATCGTCACGATGAGCACCGGCATCTCATCGTCGGACACCCCAGGCAGCTTGCCACCGTTCTCCCGGAGCAGGCGGATCATCCGGTTATTGTGCTTTTGCACATCGCTTTCAGAAAGTTCCCGGTAGGTATCCGAGGTCACGCCTTCGGTCATGCCCCGACGCTAGCGCGCACCGGGAAAGTCTGCCTCCATGCGTCCCGCCTAGTGGACGGTGCGTACCCGCTGCCGCAGCTCGGACACCGCATCGGACTCGGTGTTGTACACACGCACCACGGCCTCGTCGCCGGCCTGCAGGTAGGTGGATTCGCCCAACGGCGTGTACTTGGTCGCTCCGATGCCGATCAGCACATGCTGTGGGTGTCCGGCGGCCACCATGAGCGCTCCCACATCCTCCAACGGCGTTTCCGGCGAGCCCTTTTGGTTGTCCAGCCGCTCGGTAATCCAGTCCAGCAGCACTTCTCCGTAATAGGAGTATCCGAGCAGCGGACTATCCACGCCGTACTCGTGCTCCTGACCGTCCGCGGTGTGCAGGTGACAGTTCAGCCGCAGGGTCGCGGTGGGGCCGTCCGGGGTGAGATCGCTGACCTCAAAAAACTGTCGCGCAACACCTTTGGACGCCGGACCCCAGTTCTTCTTGTGACTGATCTTGGCGGCGTTGGGCCGCCGGATCGAGCAGTCGTTGAAGGCACCCAGCGCGAACGGCTCCAGCGAGGCTACGACATCACCGCGCCAGTGCACCTTGCACGCCAACCCCACCTCGGGTTCGATCTGCAGATTCAACGGCGTGTCGCTCTCGGGTAGCACCGTCTCGTCCTGCGAGAGCGGAAACTGCCCCAGGAAGCCGTCGTCGCCGGGTGCGTACCACGGGAATATCCCCTTGGGCGCAATGCCTTCCGAGGCTACATTCACGAAATCCGCAGATTCCCCCGCCTGTTCGAGATGGCCTGCGAAGTTCCCCGCCACCCCGAATCCGAACCAGGTACGCAGCTCATCGAGGTCGACATCGAGCATCTTGCTCATTTGGGCTCCAACACTTCGGTTCCGACGAAGGGCACCAGCGCCGCGGGCACTCGGACGCTGCCATCGGGCAGCTGGTGATTCTCCAGAATCGCCACCAGCCAGCGGGTGGTGGCGAGGGTGCCATTGAGAGTCGCGGCGGTCTGCGGCTTGCCGTTCTCGTCCCGGTAACGCACCGCCAGCCGTCGCGCCTGGAAGGTGGTGCAGTTGGAGGTGGAGGTGAGCTCGCGGTAAGCCTGCTGCGTGGGCACCCATGCCTCGCAGTCGAACTTGCGCGCCGCCGATGAACCCAAATCGCCTGCGGCGACGTCGATCACGCGGTACGGCACGTCGATGTGGGCCAGCATTTGCCTCTCCCAGCCCAGAATCTTGTCGTGCTCGGTCTCGGCATCCTCGGGCTTGCAGTAGACGAACGCCTCCACCTTGTCGAACTGGTGCACCCGAATGATGCCGCGGGTGTCCTTGCCGTAACTGCCCGCCTCGCGGCGGAAGCAGCTGGACCATCCGGCATACCGCAGCGGCCCCTCGCTCAAGTCGAGAATCTCACCGGAGTGATACCCGGCGATCGGCACCTCCGAGGTACCCACCAGGTACAGGTCATCCTCTTCGAGGTGGTACACCTCATCAGCATGCGCGCCCAAAAACCCTGTGCCGCCCATGATTTCAGGCTTTACCAGGACCGGCGGGATCAGCAGGGTGAAGCCGTTGGCCACCGCGGTCTGCACGGCCAACTGCAGCAGACCAAGCTGAAGCAGCGCCCCGTAGCCGGTGAGGAAGTAGAACCGCGCACCGGAGACCTTCGCGCCGCGCTCCATATCGAACAGGCCTAGCGACTCACCCAATTCCACATGGTCTCGGGGGTTTTCGATGGCCGCGGGCTCGCCGACCAGCTCGCGGAGCGCGAAATCCTGCTCGCCACCGGCGGGGACTCCGTCGATTACCACATTGCTGATCGCCTTGTGCGCCTCGGTGAACGCGGCCTCGGTGACCACCTGCTCGGCCTCGGCGGCTTTCACCTGCGCCGCGAGTTCGGAAGCGGCAGCCAGTAGCGCCGGGCGCTCCTCCGGTGTCGCCTGGCCGACCTTCTTACTGGCGCCCTTCTGTTCGGCACGCAACGTGTCGGCCGTGGATATGGCGGCCCGGCGTGCTGTGTCGGCGTCCAGCAGCACGTCGACGAGTGCCGGATCCTCGCCACGCAGGCGCTGCGAGGCACGCACCGCGTCAGGATTCTCGCGCAGGAATTTCAGGTCGATCACCAGCAGCACCCTACTGGGGTTTGTTGTCGCACCCGCGATTCAGCCCAGTGCCGACCCGTCCGACCGGACTATCGCCTCGACCTGGGCACGTAGCCCCGCCAGCTCAGCGCGCTGCGCATCGGTGTATTCGCGTGCCGCATCATCGAGCACACATACCGTCCCGACGACGGCACCCGCCGCGTCGTGCACAGGAAGCCCCAGATAGTTGGTGAGACCGAATTCGACCTCGTCCTCGTTGCCTTTGAACAGGTCGTCGACACGCGAGTCCCGCACGAAGACCTCCTCATCGGTGTCCACCACGCGCTCGCAGTACAAAGGCACTCTGCCCTGGTCATCTCCGGCTTTCTTGCCCACTGCCCCAACCGGGTAGTGCTCGGCGGCCGCTCCGGCCGTGGCCGCGACAGCCATCGCGCTGGGCTCCGAGCGCATGACCAGCACCGATCGAACCTTCAACAGTCGCGCAAGCTCATCGAGCCGGGGTGCCAGAGCCGCGAGCTCTGGATAGGTCTCAGCAGCTGCCACACCGCTACGTTCGCGTAGCCGTCCGTGAGGTGGCCAGGGTTGCACTCACCGTGAACGCCGGCGGCGTCAGTCGGTGCCGAACAGGCCCAGATACTCGCCCTTGCCGAACATCCGTGCCGCATCGAGTGCCGACGGCGTCCCGGCCGTGGGATCAGCCCCCGCCTTCACCAAGATCTCGACGATCTCGTCCGAGCCCTTGAACACCGCTCCCGCCAGCGGAGTCTGTCCCTTGCCGTTGGCGCGGTTGACGTCGGCGCCGCGCGCGATCAACGACCGCACCGTCGAGGTGTTCCCGTGATAGGCGGCCAGCATGACCAGAGTGTCGCCGGCCTCGTTCGTCAGGTCCACAGGTGCCCCCGAGTCCAGGTAGGCGGCCAGCGTGGACGCGTTACCTTCTCTGGCCATGTCGAACAGCTGCGGGGCCAGTGCGGCCACCTGCTCGGCAACGCGGGCCTGATGCTCGGCTTCCCCCGCCTGGTCGTTCGGGTTGTCACGGTCAGGTTCCATCGTTGTCACAGAGTTCAATCTAGCGGCGCATGCGAACAGCATCGCTGGGCTAACCCGCACCGCCACCTGTAACAATGACTGCAGTATGAGTGACGAAGCCGAACCCACGCCGAAGGTCGAGCCGGACGAGTCCACCCCGGACGAATCCACCGATGACGCGCCGGGCACCGATACACCCGGAGATTCCGCCGCCGAGTCGCCGGACTCTGCGACGCCACCTGCAGAATCGCAGGAGACTGCCCCCGGGCCCGAGGGGCCCACCGAACCTGCCGAGCCCGCCGAAGCGCCGCAGACGGAAATCCTGGAGTACCCCCCGATCGAAGACGAGGCCGCGGCGCCCGACGAAGAGTCCGGAGACGAAGCACCCGAATCCGAGAAAACGCACTGGTGGACAGGATTGAAGGAGGGGCTCAAGGAACGCTCCACCCATCGCGCGTTGCTGCTCGTCACCTTCGGCGGATTGTTCATCGCGGGTATCACCCAGGCCCTCCCGGACGGCTGGACCTCGGCCGACCGTCTGGTCAACAAGATCGACTCCAACCCGGTGCCGAGCACCGGCGCGCCCGGCAACAGCACCTTCAACTCGGCGAAGGCGGGCGAATGCCTCAACTGGCCCGCGCCGGCCTCCACCAACGACGTCAACGTCGTCGATTGCGCGAACGACCATCGCTTCGAGATCGCCGAGTCCATTGACCTTCGCACTTTCCCGGGCGCGGAGTACGGGCCGGATTCGAAGCCACCCACCGTCGGCCGCATCCAGGAGATCAGCCAGGAACAGTGCCAGGTTGCTATCAACCGTTACCTGGGCGACCGCTACGACCCGAACAGCCGATTCACCATGGGCATGTTGTGGCCGGGCGAAAAGGGCTGGACCGAGGCGGGTGAGCGCCGCGTCCTGTGCGGGCTACAGCTTCCCGGCGCAGACAACCAGCAACAGCTTTTCCGTGGCAAGGTCGCCGAGCAGGATCAGTCGAAGGTGTGGCCGGCAGGTACCTGCCTGGGCATCGACTCGACCACCAACCTGCCCACCGAGCTTCCCGTGGACTGCGACAAGGCTCATGCCATGGAAATCACCGGCACGGTGAGCCTGGCCGAGCAGTTCCCGGGTTCGGTTCCTCCCGAGCCAGATCAAGACGGGTTCATCAAGGACAACTGCACCCGGCTGACCAACGAGTACATGGGTAATCCCGATGGATTCCGCGCCACCACGCTGACGCTCTCGTACAACACGATCACCCTGCCCAGCTGGACGGCCGGTAGCCGTCAGGTCAGCTGCAATATCGGTTCCACCCTGGGCAATGGCGCCTGGTCGACCCTGGTCAACAGCGCAAAGAGCGGGCAGCTGCTGATCAACGGCCAACCGCCGGTGCCGCCGCCGGACATTCCCGCGGACCGGTTGAACATGCCGCCGATCCCGCTGTCGACCACTCCGGCACCCACCCAGCAGCCGACGCAGCAACCCACCTACACCCAGCAACCGACGTACACGCAACAGCCGACACGGACGCAGCAACCAACCCAGCAGACAACTCAGCAGCCAACCCGCACCTCGGCGCCACCGACCTCCTCGGCCACACCGAACCCCAGCAATCCTCCGGGCAACACGATCGTGACGACGCTGCCTCCGGGTGCGGGTCCGCCACCGCCACCAGCGGGTCCGCCGATGGACGGTCCGCCCATGGAAGGTCCGCCGATGGAGGGACCGCCACCGGGGCAGGCACCTGCCGGGGCCCCGCCACCCGGGCCTGCCTAGCTGTGCCGGCCCACGACACCGTCGCACGATGCCAGTCCAGATGAGCGAGCAACGGTTCGAAGAGCTCGTATCCGATGCTCTCGACGCCGTGCCGCCTCAACTCGCCGCCGCCATCGACAACGTGGTCGTCCTGGTCCAGGCCCGCCATCCGGATGATCCCGAGCTACTCGGGCTGTACGAGGGGATCGCGCTGACCGAGCGCGACAGCTTCTACGCGGGGGCGCTTCCCGACACCATCACGATCTACCGCGAACCGTTGCTGGAGATGTGTTCCAGCGAACTCGAAGTGGTGGACGAGGTGACGATCACCGTGATTCATGAGATCGCCCATCATTTTGGTATCGACGACGAGCGCTTACACCAGCTGGGCTGGGGCTAAAGAGGCGGCTGAGGTTTGCTGGAAAAAAATCCAAAAATCTTGGAGAATGATGGAACCGAATAGAGGGATCCGCCGTCCATCTTTAGTGAAAGGGCAAAACTGCCCTTAGGACGACGCGAGACAAGTGGGGGAAAGGGGACAGAAGATGGCTGACGTACCGGCGCCCGCCCAGCGTGAGGAGATCCGTTGGGACCTGGCTAACCAGCCGGGAACTGTTCTGCAGGTCGATCCGGATGTGATGAAGGATGCCGCCGTCGAGTACGACGCGATGGCGCAGCGACTGCAGGAAGCTCTCGACAAGCAGCTCGAGACCGCGAAGTTCGGCTCGGCGGGCCGCGACGAGGTGTCCACCGCGGTGGCGAACGCCTCCGCGAAGACCAACGAGAACTTCGAGAAGGTCGCCAAGGACGGCATCGAGCAGCTCAAGCGCATCGCCGAAGCATTCCGGCGTAACTCGCAGGCGTTCGTGGACCTGGAACGACACAACGCCGCCCGTATCAATGGTGTGGGGGAATAGATCATGACCGGATTCACTGGCGTCAACTGGGCAGCCCGCAAGGCGAAGAAGCTGGCCCTGGACCTCACCACCGGTGCAGGTCCGACACACGTCGTCGACAGCGCATTGGCCTGGCAGGAGATCAGCGCTGCGTTCGCCGAGGTGCACGAGAACAGCCTGCAGGTCGGCGAGAAGCTGATGGAGGGCTACCGCGGCCCTCGCGCCGAAGAGGCGCTGACCAAGCTGACCCCGTTCACCGAATGGCTGGACAAGATGGCCGGGCTGACCCAGGAGGTCAGCGACACCGCCAACACATACGCCGAGTCGTACGGCACCGCGGTCCTGGATATGCCGCACATCAACGACCTGGCCCAGCTTGAGAAGGCCAAGGCCGAGGCACTGTCGGCAGGTGGAGCGCTGTTCGGGCTCCACGCCACCACCGAGGGCATGGAGCAGGGTCTGGATCTGCAGGCCGCCAAGGCCATGGAGACCTACGAGTCCGCCAGCGAGCCCGCGGCCAAGGTCGTAGAGTTCCCGGCCGCCCCCGAGGTCATCAAGTACCCGGAAGAGAAGTCCGAGGCCAACAGCGGCAACACCGGTGTCAGCGCTGCGGGCGTCGGCCTGTCGGAGATGGGCCCCAGCCCGTTGAGCCCCGACTCGGTACCCGGCGTGCAGAGTGCCCGCGCGGCGGCCATCTCGATGACCGGCAACCCGGCCGCTGCCGGTGGCGGCGGATACGGCATGGGCGGTATGGGTGCCCCGATGGCCGGCATGATGGCCGGCGGCGCTCTCGCAGCATCTGCCGGTAAGGGCATCAAGGTCGGCGGCAGCGTCAACAAGAAGGACGAAGACGAGGACGACAAGGATCTCACCGCCATCGGCGCCACCGGCGTCTTCATGGGCGACGAGAGCAAGCCCGTCGAGCTGCCCGACATCCTGACCAGCAAGTCCGGTAGCGACAAGGTTGCCGACTTCGAAAACGTCGACGCCTCATCGTTGTTCGAGCGCGGCGGCTCCAAGGGCGCGGTAGCGCCTCCGGTCCTCGGCGCGAGCGCGGAGCTGTGACCGTCCGCCTGGACTTCGACGAACTGGAGCTGACCCGCGAGATCACCGGCAATGACCTCTTGCCGGTAGTCCTGGCCGCAGGTCCGCGCCACGATGACGAAGCCGAGCATCGCGACGCGTTGGAGAGTGCCCGCGCCCGGCTCAAGGAGCGCAACCTGCTGAAGGGTGAAGACCTTCACCCCACGCTGCGCGACATGCTGGCCTCGGCCAGCAAGGCCACCGGACAGGTGGCGGTCCGCCGCTGGGCGGGTTCGCAGATGCTGCGTCTGTGCCTGGTCGAGCACGGTGAGGCATACGTGCTGCTGGTCAACGATGGCGAGGGCGTGGCCATGCGATCGGTGACCGGCTCACTTGGCGCCGAGCTGTGGCGGTACCTGGGCGATGCCACCCCGCTGAAGTTCGGGTCGATCAACGCACCCGCCGAGCAGCTGGCTCTGGCACTCAACTCCGAGCCCGCCGACATGGCGCGTCAGCTCATGGCTCTCGGCGCCGCCAAGGCCGACGCGGTCACCGTGGCGAAGGCAATGGCTCGCCGCGGAGCGATGACCGAGATCACCGCGATTCGTCGTGTCGATGGCATCACCGATCGCGCACCCGGTGGAGTTGCGGTGTACGACACCGCATTCGGGCGAATCATGGCCACCCCCAGCACATCCGCAGACGGCGCGCTGTGGGCCACCCTCACGCCCGCGACGCCGCAGCGGATGACGCACGCACTCAAGAGCCTCGGGCTGGAGTAGGCCGCGCGGCCGGTCGAACCGGCCCGATCAGACCATCTTGGTGACCCCGTAGTACGCGATGATGTCCTCAGTTCCCGAGGTGGTGCTGGTGAGTACCGCATACGAGCGCAGGAACGACTGTCCGATGCATCCGTCGATCTTGATGTGGACGTCCTTGAGGGTGACGCGAGATTGTTTGCCCTTGAACTTCTTCTTGGTGACGGAGACGTTGATGACCTCACCGGGCTTCGGCCGTACTTCGATATTGCCCACCAGCGGCATGCCGATGGTGCCGATGCCGGATTGGCCCAGTGACGAGGAGAGTCCGACGCTTCCGGTCAATCGGACTGCGCTCAAGGTGATACCGCAGCCGATCTGGTAGCCGGCCTCCAGCGTTCCGCCCTTGAGCTTGGTGCTGCCACTGCCCTTGACGGTGGCGATGAAGGTGCCTCCCGCAAGGTACTCGCGGGACGACACCGCCGTAGTCAGCGGCGGTATGGGCAGCTGAGTCTCCTCCTCGGCCGCGACGGACAACCCCCAGCCGTCGGGTGTGGTGACGGTGGCCGGCGCTTCGGAGGCGACAACACCGTTGTCCAGCGGCGGACCGGGCTCACCTTCGACCGGGGGCGGCTGGTTCTCTGCCGTGGCCGGCAATGGCAGCGGGGAGGGAACCGGCTCGGCCGCCGCCAGCGGTGCCGCCCCCGCGAACGTACACGCAGCGGTCACGGCGGCAAGGGTCTTGTACATCGTCATCGAAGCCTCTCAGATCTGGATAAGGTTGAGCGAGTGTGTATTTGGCGGGTTGTCGCCTCAGACGGCCTTGGTGACGCCCATGTAGGTGACCACATCCTGCGTGTCGTCGGTCGAGCTGGTGAGGATCGCGTAGGAGCGGATAAAGGACTGACCCACGCAGCTGTCGATCTTGATGCGGAACGCAGTGATCGAGACGCGGGCGGAGTCTCCCTCGAACGCCATCTTGGTGACCGGGATGATGGTCGCGGTGCCCGGCTTGAGGGTGGGACGGATCTGGGCGAAAACGTTGCCTGCAACGCTCGGCGCTCCCGCCGGACTGATCTGCGGCGTGATGCCGCCGCCGAATCTCAGGTCTACCTCGGCAGCGCTTATGCCACAACCGATTTGGTACCCAGCCTCCAGCACGCCGTCCGTCAGTTTGGTCGTGCCGGCCCCCTGGATAGTTCCCAGGAAGGTACCGCTGACCAAGTACTCACGCGAAGACAACGCGGTGGTCAACGGGGCGACGGGCAACTGGATCTCGTCCTTGGCCGCGACCGCCAGAATCCAACCGTCCCGTGTGCGCAGGGTGCCCGGCTCGCCGGAGGCGACAGCACCGCTATCAGCCACCGGAGCAGCCGCGGATTCGGCGTGGACGCCGTCCGGTAGTGGCTCACCGCCGAGCGGATCTGCCAGAGCCACGGGCGCGGACGCACCGAGGGCGTAGGCGGTGGTCAGGGCGACAAGACTCTTCAGCATGGTGCGGTGGCGCCTCTCCGGTTGTCCAACTCAGTCCATCTCAGGGCGCCACACAATCAGGAACCCGGTACCCCGTTGGGGTATGACTGAAATGTCTATGAGGGCAGCGTGGACGGCGTATGAACGGCTCAGGAACGAGATTTGTACGTTGGGCGTCCGTTCCATGCGCAAGCCCCTACCCGAAGCATCCGCGACGACGAACTGGACTCGACGATCCAGGCAGAAAAAGGGGCCCTCACCCGTGCGGTGACGACGACTTGTCGGCGTCCGGTGTTACAACACTTGTATGAAGAAGGCACCGGAGTGGCGGCGCGCCATCAGCTGCGGTGTGGCCTGCCGCGACTGCGTCCGCGATATCGACCACTGTCACGGCACGCTGATCGTACATTCCTCCCGGCATGCCGAGTGCACAGATCGCGACTGCGACGGCGCGCATCTACTGCGGCATAGCCTGGTCATCGATTGCATTGCCGCGCAATGTGATTGCGAACGCGATATCCGGCTGGCGATCTAGCCCATCGGGTCGGCCGACTGCGCCAACTCCTCGGCGCTTTCGGCTTCCTGATGCGGGAACGGCGCCGCCGCATCACCCCACTGCACACAGCTCCACCGTCCGTCGGTGATCGGCGCCAGCACAACGGCTTCCGCATTGCGCAGGTGCCGGTTGACCGCGAAGCCCGGATCCACCCCGGCGAGTGTCGCAGCGACCAGACGGATCGCCGCACCATGACTGACGACCACCACGTCGCCGGTCGACGCATCGTTTTCCAGGTGCCGCAGCCGTAGATCGGCCACCACTGGCAGGTATCTGTCAAACACGTCCTGAGCGGATTCCCCTCCAGGCAACCGTGCGCCGAAATCACCGAAATGCCAACGCTCATAAGTGCGGTCGAAAATTTCGAACGAGTCCAGACTGGTATGGTCTTCCAGCTCCCCAGCCTGCACCTCATGCAAGCCGTCCAGTTGAAGTGCTTCCACACTAAGGTGTTCCGCGATCTGGCCGGCGGTCTGCACAGCGCGCACCGCCACCGAATGCACCAGCACCGCCGGTGCATGTTCCTCATATTGCCTGGCGAATAGGCGGGCCTGCTGCAATCCGAGCTCGGTCAACGCCGCACCCGGCGGCTTGGTGTCCAGCCGGCGTTCGACGTTTCCGTAGGACTGCCCGTGCCGCACCAGGACAAGGCGCCCGCTCATCGCAGCTTCCCTTCCCGTGTCTCTGCGAGCCATCCCGACGCTTCGTCCAGCACCGGCGGGTTGGAGCCGGCAGGCGCCGTCGTTCCCCTCGGCCACGATCCTAAGTACCGCACATCCTCACAACGACGGTGCAGGCCCTTGAGTGCCTCCCCGACGGCGATGTCGTCGATGTGGCCAACGCAATCCAGGAAGAAGCGGTAGGTACCCAAACCGGTACGGGTGGGCCGCGACTCGATACGTGTCAGGTCGATGTCCCGAATCGCGAACTCATTCATGGCCGCGGCAAGAGCACCGGGCACGTTTCCCAGTCCCAGCACCACCGAGGTGCGATCCGATCCGGTGGCCGGTGGGGGCGGCCCCGGCTGCCCCACCAGCACGAAACGTGTGTGCGCGTGAGCTTCATCCACCACGCCGCTGGCCAGGGCCGCCAACTCCAGTCGCTGTGCCGCCCATTCCGTGCACACCCCGGCGTCGGCCCGCTGCGCCTTCACATCCTCGGCTGCCGCGGCGTTGGAGTTGGCGGCGACCAACTCGGCATTCGGCAGGTTGGTGGCCAGCCACTCCCGCACCTGTGCGGCCGCGATGGGGAACCCGGCAACGGTCTTCACGTCCTGTGCAGAGGTCCCCGGTCGCACGGCAATGGTGAACGACACCGGCAGCACCGTCTCGGCGAAGATCTGCAGCGGAGCACCGACCGCCAGGGTGTCCAGAGTCGGCACCACCGGGCCTTCCAGTGAGCTCTCGATGGGAACACAGGCGTAGGTGGCCTCCCCCTTCTGCACCTGCACCAATGCCTCGCGCGCACTGGCAACCGACACCGGTTCCACCTCCGGTGCGCCGGGAATGCGTCCCGTGGTCCGCAGCTGGATCAGCGCAGCCTCGGAGAACGTGCCTTCCGGCCCCAAATACGTGATGCGCTGCACACTTCAAACCTTAGGCGTTCGATCGCCAGGCGAACCCACGACACAGGCGACAGCACACGTGTCCCTTGCACTCTCCGCCTCCCGTTGTTAACTTAGGCTTACCTCAGTTCATTGAGTTCGTCAGGAAGAGGACCGCCATGACCGCAGCACCGCCCACCACCGCCGAGCGAGTCCGTTCGGCCTGCGCACGGGCCGCGAGTTCGACCCTCGCGATCGCCGGAGCCGACGTCGTCGGAACCTCGCTGCATCACCTGTTCGACGACGGCACCTTCGCGGTAGCGGTCCCCGCGCACAGCGCCATCGCGGCAACAGTGGTGGCGGCCGGATCACCCGGCATGCCGGCCCTCCTCGAACTCACCGATCAGGCACCGCTTCCGCTGCGCGAACCGGTCAGATCCCTGGTCTGGGTGCGCGGCAACGTGGTGGCCGCCTCCGACCGGGAGGCGCGCGGCATCGTCGACGTCATCGCCAGCCGCATACCCGATCCGGCACTGTTGGACATCCGCACCGATATGCGTCTGCGTACCGAACCGGGCTCGATACTGCTGTGCCTGACGGTCGAGTCCGTCGTCGTCGCCGACTCCACCGGAGCCGAATCGGTGGACGTCTCGGCTCTGCTCGGCGCGCAACCAGACCCCTTCTGCGCACTCGAAGCCGGATGGCTGTCACACATCGACCAGGATCACCGCGATCTCGTCGAACGACTGGCCCGGCGTCTTCCGCTGAATCTGCAACACGGCGACGTGCGCCTGCTGGGCATCGACCGCTACGGCATCCAGCTGCGGGTGGAAGGCACCGAGGGCGACCACGACGTTCGGCTGCCGTTCAACGCGCCCGTCAACGACACCGCGGGCCTGAGCCAGGCGCTACGCATCCTGGCAGGCTGCCCGTTCCTCAATGGACTGCGCGCCCGCAAGATCTAACCCAGCAATAGCTCGCGCAGCACCCGGGCGAACATCGTCGGCGCATCGCGATGCGCGAAATGATCCTGCCCCTCAAGCTCTTTGACCCGAACGCCGGCTATCCGCCGGGCCAGGTATCCCACCGGCTCGCGGAACTGCAGCGGCGAGTTGGTGCCCTCGAGTAGCAGCATCGGGGTGACGGACCGAACGTACTCGTCGAGAAGTCCCGCGCAGCGATCCAACGCCTCGAACTCCCGCGACACAGTCGCCGATCGTGCGCGGACCACCCGGCTCCCTTCCCGATTCGCCGCTGCGACGGCGTCCGACACCGGTAACGGAGGCTCGTACAACACCACGGCCGCCACATCCAGTCCGCGCCGCAATGCCTCCAGCACGACAACCGCACCGAACGAATGACCGAGTACCACCGCATGCGGTCCCGCCTCGGCGGCCACCGCGATGAGGTCGTCCGCCTCGCGCGCCAGACTGTGTTCCGTCGCATCGGTGCTGGCGCCGTGACCACGTCTGTCGACGAGAAAGCAGGTGAAGTCTCGCCGCAGCTCGGTGGCGACATCCGACCAGCTGGCCCCGGAGTCCATCGCACCGTGCACCATGACCAGCGGCGGCCCTTCTCCGGACACCGTCAGGCTCAGCCGCACCCCGTCGGGTGATGCCACATAGCGCAAAGCGCTGACCACATCGGACACTCTTCCACCAATACCAGCCACAATGAGCGCCGTGGTCGAATCGGAGATGTCCGCGCGCACGATCCGCATCGAGATGGGGATCGTGCTCGCCATCAGCTTCGGGATGAGCGCTGTCAGCGCCGTCCTGCAGTTCACATCGGCCGCCCTGACGGGCCTGTCCAGCCAGACCGTCGCGCTGAATCCCCGCCGAGCCGAGCTCAGCCTGATCGACCTGGGGTTGAACCTGGTATCGATCACACGGCTGGTCGCCTGGGGCGCGCTCGCGCTGTACCTGTTGTGGCGCAGCGGATTCAACCTCGCCCCTCTCGGGCTCGGACGCTGGCGTTGGCGCGCCGACGGCCTGGGGGCGCTCGGCTTGGCGGCACTCGTCGGGCTTCCGGGTCTGGCACTGTACGTGGGTGCGCGCTGGATGGGCCTGAGTGTTCAAGTCATACCCGCGTCCCTCGACGACACCTGGTGGCGAATACCGGTGCTGGTGCTGTCCGCCTTCGCGAACGGCTGGGCCGAAGAGGTGGTCGTCGTCGCTTACCTGCAGACCCGACTGCGCCAGCTGGGCTACGGAACGGCCACCGCCATCGCGTCCTCGGCATTGTTGCGCGGTTGCTACCACCTGTATCAGGGCGTCTCCGCAGGTATGGGGAACCTGGCGATGGGGCTGCTCTTCGGGTACGTCTGGCACCGCACCGGTCGGCTATGGCCGCTGGTAGTGGCCCATGGCGTGATCGACACCGTGGCCTTCGTCGGGTTCGCGTTGCTCCGGGATCACCTTGGGTGGCTCCATTAGCCTCGTCTCATGGGACACCCGCGATGACCGAGCCCACCATCCCCTTCCGTGGTCGGCGCCCCGACCGACGGGAGGAGAACCAGGTCATCCGTCGGCATTCACAACCGCCCCCTCCGCCACTCGGCAATCCGCCGCGCCGGCAGAGTCCCCCGCCCCCACCTCGCCAGCAGAAGCCACCCCGGCCCTCCTCACGCAATGCGCGACCGCGCCGGTCTGCGGCTCCGCCTAAACCGCCGCCCCCTCCGCCATCGCGTCCCCCACGGAAGAGACGCTGGGGCACATGGATACGACGCGCCTTCCTTCTAGCGACGACCCTTGTCCTCCTCGGCTTCTGCACCATCGTCGGCACGGCGCTGTGGATCGATGGGCGGTTGCACCGCGTGGACGCGCTCACCGAGTATCCGGAGCGTCCATCACCCGGAAGCGGAACGAACTGGCTCCTGGTCGGTTCTGATAGCCGTCAGGCACTCAGCCCGGAACAGGAAGCCGAACTCGCCACCGGCGGAGACACCGGCGGAGACACCGGCGACGGCCGCACTGACACCATCCTGCTGGTACACATCCCCGCGTTCTACGACGGCGGAACTGCCACCATGCTGTCGCTGCCCCGCGACTCATACGTTCCCATTCCCGGATACGGCCACGACAAGATCAATGCCGCTTTCACACTGGGGGGACCGGCACTACTCACCCAAACCGTCGAACAGGCGACCGGACTGCGGATCGACCACTATGCGGAAATCGGATTCGGCGGATTCGCCTCGGTGGTCGACGCCGTCGGCGGCGTCTCGGTCTGTCTGGACGAGCCCATCGACGATCCGCTGGCGGGGATCAATCTTCCACCCGAGTGTCAAACACTCAACGGGCCCAGCGCACTTGGATACGTGCGCAGTCGCGCTACGCCGCGTGCCGATCTAGACCGCATGACACATCAGCGGGCATTCATGGCCGCACTGTTCCATCGGGTAACCAGTCCTGCGGTATGGGCCAACCCGTTCCGGTGGTATCCGCTCTCCACGTCGACCGCAGACGCCATCACCATCGCCCAGAGCGACCACAGCTGGAACCTGGCCCAATTAGGCTGGGCCCTATCGGGTTCCGTACAGAATCTGACGATGCCCATCGGTTCGTTCTCGTCGAATTGGGCGGGCGACGTCGTCACTTGGGACGAGGACGCCTCGGCGCGCCTTTTCGACGCCTTACGCACCGGCCAGCAGGTTCCTGCAGACCTCTTGCCGGACTCGGCCACACCGACCCCTTGACACACTAGGCTTTTCGGTGTGGCTACCACCGATCTCCACGCACGCGCATCCTCACCGTTCCTAGAGCTCTTGCGCGATCAGATCCGAAATGAGTTCACCGCGTCCCAGCAGTACATCGCGATCGCGGTCTACTACGACGACGCGGATCTGCCGCAACTCGCCAAACGCTTCTACGCGCAGGCGGTCGAGGAGCGCAATCACGCGATGATGATCATCCGGTATCTCATCGACAAGAACGTCGCGGTCAGCATCCCGGGTGTCGAGGCCGTCATCAACGAGTTCAGCGATGCGCGCGCACCCATTGCCCTCGCACTCGAACAGGAGAAGCGGGTCACCGATCAGGTCACCGAGCTCGCACGCGCGGCACGGTCGTCGGGCGACTACTACGGCGAGCAGTTCATGCAGTGGTTCCTCAAGGAACAGGTCGAAGAGGTCGCCCTCATGGACACGCTGCTCACCGTCGCCGACCGCGCCGATCACGATCTGTTCGACCTGGAGAACTTCGTGGCGCGCGAGCTCGCCCGCCCCGTCAGCCCGGATGCGACGGCGCCCCCGGCTGCCGGTGGGGCTCTTTAGCCAATTTTGTGCACGACGATTTCCCATTGCGCGCACGGGTAGAAATTAACTTTGCCTACGATAAGACTCTGCCAATTAGCTTGCGCAACATCCGCCAATTACTTAGGTGACGATAACCTCATTAAGGTTCGCCTTGGGTGACAGGGCCTCTGACCTGGCCTATTGTCAAATTCATGACCGCGACCGACACTCCCAAAACGAAATTCAATGCGCTTCTCCATGACCAGATCGGCCACGAGTTCACCGCGTCGCAGCAATACATCGCAATTGCCGCGTATTTCGATGACGCCGACCTTCCTCAACTCGCCTCGCATTTCTACAAGCAGGCGGTCGAGGAACGCAATCACGCCATGATGATCGTCCGGTACCTGATTGACCGACGCGTATCCGTCGAGATCCCTCCGGTCGGCGCAGTGACCAACGGGTTCACGTCGCCCCGCGAGCCACTGGCGCTGGCACTGGCCCAGGAACAGACGGTCACCGACCAGGTCACCGAGCTGGCGCGTACCGCCCGCGACGAGGGCGACTACATCGGCGAGCAGTTCATGCAGTGGTTCCTCAAGGAACAGGTCGAAGAGGTCGCCCTCATGGACACGCTGCTCACCGTCGCGGAGCGCGCCGGTGACAACTACTTCGACCTCGAAGAGTTCGTGGCACGGGAAATCTCCGTCGTATCCAGCGACCCCACCGCACCACCAGCCGCCGGCGGCTCACTCTAAACGCTGCGACGAGACGTCCCCCATCTCGGCACATCGCCGGGGTGGGGGACGTCTCGTATTTCCGGCGGTGAACACACACGTTTGCCGTGTTGCTTTCCGATAATCTTTCCTCGGATCCTGAGAACATCGCTCGGTGACGGCGCAGCGAAAGGGTGTGCAAAAGGTTGTTCCGCGGTAGGCAAATCCAACTGACACTGACCGCGTCGCGTGCCGTCGAGTCCGAACGCACCGAGCCGCTGTTCATCGACGTCTTCGCCGAGCGCTTGGTGCTCGCCTCCGAGGACCCCTATGCACTCGCACTGCTGGACATGCACCGCGCAGATCCTCCGACCGACACCGCGGCCCAGCGCGCCATCTTCATCGCCCGGTGCCGGGCCGTGATGACACGGCACTATGACGACTCCCTGCTCGCGGCGGCCCAATCCGGCGCCACCCAGGTGGTGCTCTTGGCCGGCGGACTGGACACACGCGCCTACCGGCTGGACTGGCCGGAGGGCACCACCGTCTTCGAGATCGACTACCCGGAGCTGCTCGAATTCAAGAGCACGGTCCTGAAGACCGCCGGTGCGATACCGCGCACCACCCGCCGACAGGTCGGCACGTTCCTCAGCGGGCCCTGGCAGTCCGATCTGACGGCGGCCGGCTTCGACCCCGACCTGCCGACCGCGTGGCTGGCCGAGGCACTCATCTCCCATCTGCCCGGACCGAGCCATGACGCCCTGTTCGAGCGGATCATCGAAATGTCGGCACTGGGCAGCACGATCGCCACGGACACCGACGGGATCTCACCCTCGGGCCAATCCTGGGCGGACGTTCGGGACGCACTGGCCGCCGAGGCGTTCAATGCCACAGAACTCACGCGCGGTTACGCCGAGCGAACAAGATCCAGCGAGTGGCTATCGGGTCACGGTTGGCTGGCGCAGACCACCACGGGTCGGGAACTGGCGGACCGCTACGGTTTGCAGTCGAACGACGCCCTGGCTCCCTACGTCGACGAATTCGATGCCCGCAGATTCCTCACCGCGACACTGCCGATCAGCTATCTGCACTGAACCACCGCGACGAAAGCCGTTGTGGTGCTAGCGCTTTGTCATTACACCGACGAATCGTTCACAAGGTGGTGCCGGTCAGGCCCCGCTGTAACCAGGACTTGGTTCGTCCGGGATGGTTCGTGGCGATCCACGCGACGCCGATACTCCGGCAGAACTCGACATCCTCGTAATGGTCCACGGTCCAGCAGTAGGTCGCCCGCCCCTGCGCAGCCGCCCTGTCGACCAATTCCGGGTGCTCGCGAAGGGTCGCGATGGAGGGCCCCACCGCCGTGGCGCCCACGGTAGTCGCCGCGCTGCCCCCGAGGTATCGGGACGTTTCTCCCAACAGGACGGTCGGCAGCATGGGAGCCGCCCGGCGGATGCGCCACACCGCGGCGGCCGAGAACGACATGACAACCGCACGCGACATATCGGCCGAGGCAGGTGCCGCGATTCCGAATCGGTGCAGCAGTGCGAGCACCTTGTTCTCCACCAGGGATCCGTAGCGGACCGGGTGCTTGGTTTCGATGAACAGTTTCACCGGGCGATTCCAGTCCAGGACGAGCGAGACCAGTTCCTCCAGTGTCAGTAGCCCGGTTCCCGAGCCGGCCTCCGCGCCACCGGGATGCCATCCGCCGAAATCCAGCGCCCGCAGCTGGCTCAAAGTCAGTTCGCTGACCAACCCGGTCCCGTTCGAGGTGCGATCCACCCTGCGGTCGTGCACGCAGACCAGTTGTCCGTCTCTGGTCAGGCGGACATCGCACTCCACCCCGTCAGCCCCCTCCTCGAGAGCGAGCTCGTAGGCCGCCAGGGTGTGCTCGGGCCGGTCCGCCGACGCACCCCGATGCGCGACGACGAACGGATGGCGCTCGCCTCTGCCGTCTATATCGTCGACTCCTTGGGCGGGCTGAGGGGCGTCATCACCAGGCTCCGACGACTCGGTCACGCTCCAATGCTGCCGGTTCCTGGCCCACTGGTTCAACCGCAGCGCCAGAATTGTCGTCGCGTGTCGCCGGCACATCCGGGCGATCTGCCTCGATCGGTACCGGTCCCTGCGGGGATTCCACCGCCAGCCAGCGCACGGACCGGTGGTGTCCTTCGGGCGCGGTGAAGCCGTCGTAGACCCTTCGGAGCGACCAGGCCGCGACCGCCGCAATCGCGTAGTCGATGGCGGTGAACAGCGCGTTGTCGGCGATGCCCTGGACCGTCGCCGAATCGCGCACCACCCAGGTCACCAGGACCAACAACCACGTCACGCCCCAGAGGATCGACCACCACAGGATGTTTCGGTACTGCCGATACCAGCGGTTCTCGATCTTGGCGAGCTCCAGGAGCAGCAGCGGGATGCCCACGATGTTGATGATCGGGAGCAGGCAACCCACACGGATCTCCCACCGCCCGCGAGGGTCGTCGAATCCCAGGTCACGGTATGTTTCAGCGCGTCGCGCGATCATCCAGTCGGTGAGGAACCATGCGGTGGCCACCAGCACCGCGAAGGCGAGCGCCACGCTGACGAGCACTAGCCCGTTCGACGTGCTGGCGACAAATCTCGGGATCAGCGCTCCGCGGTTGTACACCATCAACGCATATCGAAGAAAATGGGCACACGAAACGATTGCCAGGGTGATGATTGTGGCCAGCAGGAGCCTTTCGAGCACCCGGCTGGGGACAGATCCCCCGGCTATTCCTTGGCGCGAGGATCCCGCCGGCTCGATGTGGTCGACCAGACCCCAGCGCGGGATGTACCCGTAGTGCGGTGTCGGCCCCAGCGGACGCTTTCGGCGGGTCGGCGTCGGGGGCGATCCCGGACGCACGGCAATCCATCGGTATCCCGCGGGAAGCCGTGTGGGACGGGCGGCAGGACGCCCTCCGGGCGTTGCCACAGAACCCTGTTGAGTGGGCGGAACCCAGTACTTGCCCCCTGACGGCGGTGCCCCGGCAGGTGGTCGCGGCATCGGTGCGGTCGGACGCGGCGGGGCCGTCATACCCGGCTCCAGCAGAGTGCCACGGCACCGCGGGCACCAGTATCGACGCTGCTCACGCACGTTCCACTGAGTACCGCAGCGGGAGCACACCTGGATCATTGGTCCAGGGTAACGGCCTAGGGGCCCAACCTGCAGCGAGTAGTGCGCGGGCGGCGACGGGCGAGGTTGATCGCCGGACCCTCAGCTGACGGTGGGCTTACCTGCCTGTACCCAGGCCAGCATGCCGCCCGAGACGTTGCTGACCTCGAAACCGTTGCGGTTCAGATACGCGGCGGCACGCTGTGATCGCCCGCCCGCATGGCAGATCACCCACAGCGGCGCATCCGGATCGAGTTCGTCCATCCGGGAGGGCACGTCGCCCAGCGGTATATGTTGCGCGCCGTCGATATGCCCGGCCGCCCACTCGTCGTCCTCACGAACGTCAAGCAACTTGACACCAAGATCCAGCGCAGCCGCGATCTCGTCGACGCCGACTTGTGGAACTTCGTCGCCCGAAGGGAAGCTCATCGTTCATTCCTATCGTTCGATTGGCGTAGCCGCTGCCCCGCCTGCAACTTTTCACAGTGTGACCCACGCCACAGCAATGTCGGCTTATCCACAGTATCCACAGGTTGATCCACAAACCACAGGCTGCTCATTTGCATTTGCGCTGGCCAGGACTTCATGGAGGCACCCAGCGGCGCTCGCGACGGGGAACCGTAGCACTGCCTCTGCATAGTTAGCGAATTCGCAACAGTCACCGTGGGATAGCTCACGCCTGTGCTGGATCGCCGGGTGTCACATCCAGACCGATGGGGCAGGAGACCGAAGTGCCACCGAGTCCGCAGTATCCGTTCGGGTTCTTGGCCAGGTACTGCTGGTGATAGTCCTCGGCATAGAAGAAGCGCCGCGACCCATGCCCGAGAGGCCCGTCCAGCGGGGCGATCTCCGTGGTGACCGCCCCGTAGCCGGCGTCGGCCAGCGCGGACGCATACCGCGCCGCGCTGTCAGCCGCCTGCGCGGCCTGTCCCTTACCGGTTGTGTAAATGGCCGAGCGGTACTGGGTCCCGCGATCGTTACCCTGCCGCATGCCCTGAGTTGGGTCGTGACTCTCCCAGAACTGCACCAGCAGCTGCTCGTAGGTCACGTCACGGGGGTCGAACGCCACCAGGACGACCTCGGCATGACCGGTCCGCCCGGAGCACACCTCTTCATACGTGGGATTGGGCGTGTAGCCCCCGGCGTACCCCACCGCGGTCGAATAGACCCCCGGCAGCTTCCAGAATCCGCGCTCGGCACCCCAGAAGCACCCTTCGCCGAAGACTGCGACCTCGAGCCCTTCTGGGAAGGGCGGCACGATGGTGTGGCCGTTGACGAAGTGCGTGCCGGATATCCGAATCGGGGTGGCACGTCCGGGCAGGGCCGCACCCTCGTCGACGATTGCCGACTTTCCCGGCGTAAACCCGTCTTCGAGTCGTCCCAGGATCTGATCGCGAACGTTATCTACCCAAGAAGCCATGCTCTTGATGGTACGCCGCCCACCCTCCCGATTTGCTGGTCTAGCTGCGGTTTCCGCGTGGACGCTGGGTAAATTTTCGCGCACCGCGATTTGGAGCTATGATGACCGTCACACGAGAGATGCTGTGACTCATCTCACCGTGGAGAAACTTGCACAGGGCGGCAGGAGGGCGGCAATGACAGCACAGTCGGCAGGACATGAGTCGATGTCCACTTCCGGCTGGCAGCTCACGCCTCGCTGCTACAACACGTCGTACCGCGTCGCAGCATTTCGGGCACTCGTCATCGCCCTCATACTGGCCGCCGGACTGGCGTTTCTCATTCTTTTCTGACGGACTTATCTGACGGACTCCTGGCCGGATGGCCCGCTCCGGCCAACAATCGATAACCAAACGGGGATGTCTGCATCCTTGCGACGCGTTGCGCAATAGAGCAGGGTTGAATCGGTAGGCCGGCACTCCGGTGGAACAGGTTTAGCCGTGTCTTCTATTGGATAGGTCTGCACATACCGCAGATACGAGCGATTACGAAGCAAGCGAAAGGAATCTCGTGGCTGAGTACACACTGCCCGATTTGGACTACGACTATGGAGCGCTGGAGCCCCACATCTCGGGACAGATCAACGAGCTGCACCACAGTAAGCACCACGCGGCCTACGTGGCGGGCGTCAACTCCGCTGTGGCCAAGCTGGAAGAGGCTCGAGAGAAGGGCGACCACGCCGCGATCTTCCTCAACGAGAAGAACCTGGCGTTCCACCTCGGCGGCCACGTGAACCACTCGATCTGGTGGAAGAACCTGTCCCCCAACGGCGGCGACAAGCCCACCGGCGATCTGGCTGCTGCCATCGACGACCAGTTCGGCTCGTTCGACAAGTTCCAAGCCCAGTTCACCGCCGCCGCCAACGGCCTGCAGGGATCGGGCTGGGCCGTGCTCGGCTACGACAGCCTCGGACAGAAGCTGCTGACCTTCCAGCTGTACGACCAGCAGGCCAATGTCCCGCTGGGCATCATCCCGCTGCTTCAGGTGGATATGTGGGAGCACGCCTTCTACCTGCAGTACAAGAACGTCAAGGCGGACTACGTCAAGGCGTTCTGGAACGTGGTCAACTGGGCCGACGTGCAGGACCGCTACACCGCGGCCACGACGAAGACCTCGGGTCTGATCTTCGGCTGATCTCGCTGTTTCGCGTGGGCCCCGGTTTCGCTTGCGAAACCGGGGCCCACGTGTGTTTTCGGCGTGTCCGCTAGCAATTGCGGGGTGATTCCGCGCATGGTAATTCTGGAATCAGCAGCGTCGCGCAATTGTGGATTGTGATGTCGCGGAGGCAGATATGGCGACCAGCTCCGATCAGCCGATCGAGATCGCGCCCTTCCATGCGGGCGGATCACTGCGAGGGTTCGTGGTGTGTGGCCGCTGGCCCGATTCCACCAAGGAATGGATGCAGTTGCTCATCGTTACGGTGCGCATTGCCACCCTGCCCGGATTGCTTTCCACCACAACGATTTTTGGCGCCCGTGAAGATCTGCCCGACGATCCCGCACCTGGCATGGTGGGCCTGGTCATCGCCGAAGGCACGGTGCTCGGCGAATCCGCCGTCACTCCCGGCCGTTTCGCCGAGCATCAACCACCGGCGCTGTTGATGCTCCATCCGCCATCCGAGACCAATCCCACGTTGCCGGAATGCCTTGGCGCGGCATCGGGATGCCTACTCTTGCCCGGGTTGCCTCATCTGGGTCTGGAGCACCGGGCCGCGTGGGTGGAGGCCGAGTCCGACGGCACGGTCACCTCGGTGGTGAGCCGCGTAGGCATCGACCCCATCAGCGATCCCGATACCGCGGTGTTGGCAATGCTGCTTGCCGCGTAATCGGTTCGGATAAGAGTCTGGCAACCGCTAGACGGCTTGCTCTCCGAGAGTGCGGTGATCAGGTGGCACCGATAGCCACAACCTGTGGCTTGCGCAGCCGATGACTGGGGCGCCCGCAGGCATTTCGGTGTTCGTAACCGGTGTTCACGACCCTGTCCATCGCCGTCACGCACGTCGCCGGTGCCGCCCCTTCCAGAACAACGCAAACGGCCGCGGCGTACCAGCGACGGCCCGTACGACTCGTTTTACCTTTGTGGCGATCATTTCGTCACACGCTCCGGGCGCGTTCCGGGTCGAACGACATCGGCCGTTGCCGAACTCGCCAGCGACCCTCGGCGGACGGCCAGCGGTGGGACCCGTCGACAAGCCCGGTGTGCGCTGACGCGGATGTGATCGCCGCAGGCACGCGGCCGGGCATATCTCTTTCGTCGCATCCGTCACAGAAGATCGCGGCGATGGTCCCCCGCGGGACGACCCCCGACGGCATCCGCGGGTCGCGTCGACCGTTCTCATATGCGCGTAGTTGCTGTGATCTTCCTCACAGTCCATCGATACCGATTTACCGCTGGTCAGAGGGGATGCCCTGCTGAGGGGTGCACTTGCGGTCAACGTTCCATTATTAAAACGTTACCTCTGCGCGGCGATTCCCACCATAATCGCAAGCTGCCGTTATCGTCACGGACGTGACATCGTGCCAGGTCAGCGAGGCGTGCCCGGAGAAAGCGCGGTGTTGGTGCCAGTAGCAACTCAGCAGGTTATACAGCCGGACACCGAGCCCGGCCGACTTAGGAAACGAATGCGATCTCTCCACACGGCTCGTGCCGACGCCTCCGAGCGATCGCGCTGGGGATTCATCAATCATTTGCCTGAGAACGAAGATTCCCAGATCGTCCCGAATATTGGACGCTGCACAGATGTGTCTGAGCTAGCAGGTTTGGATAACCGAACACCATGTCCACCGCAGCCAAACTTGACGGTTGCGCTTGGCTACAGGCAAAACTAAGGTTACGATGGGCAGCAAATACGTCCCCCGAATTAGCAACTTTATCTGTTTGTGGAGGTAAGGCTCGATGAGCACCACGTTCACCGCACGTCTGAATCGGTTGTTCGACACCGTGTATCCGCCCGGCCGCGGCCCCCACACCTCTGCCGAGGTGATTGCGGCTCTGCGCTCCGAGGGCATCACGATGTCCGCACCGTACCTGTCGCAGCTGCGGTCGGGTAACCGGACCAACCCCTCGTCGGCGACCATGAAGGCGCTCGCGAACTTCTTCCGGATCAAGCCCGCGTACTTCACCGATGACGAGTACTACGAGAAGCTCGATCAGGAGCTGACCTGGCTGGCGAACATGCGTGACGAAGGCGTCCGCCGGATCGCGGCCCGCACCGTCGGCCTGTCTGTCGAGGCGCAGGATCGCATCACGCAGACCGTCGACGAATACCGTCGCAAAGAGGGTCTCGACAGCTAGTCGCCGCTTGTCTGGCCGGTCCACTCGGGGAAGGACCGGCCAGTTTGGCGTTCACCGCTCGTCGAGCCGGCGGGGTACGCACTGGGGGACGTGGTTTTACAACTTAAGAACGATGTTCGGCCCGCACCAGCCTGCGGTACTCAGAAGCGATCGCGAGAATCCACTCGCGATCGGAGTATCCGTCAGGCTGGTGTAGCCATTCCGGGCCCGGGAAATTCTCCTTCGGATCACCGTCGGTGAGAACCCATTTCACTATCGCGTGGGCCTGCGCGGCGGGAGGCACCTCAAGCTTCACCGGTTCCACATCGAGCTCGATATCGCCTTCACCCTCCGATTCGGGGTCCAGACCCTGGGCGTGCATCGCCTCCAGGAAGAGCGCGTCGGAGATATAGGCCATACGATCGGCCACCTGGAAGGCCAGCGGTCCACGGGGCCGCACTCCGATCGCCGCGTCCGGCTGACGCTTCTTGAGATCCTTGTACAGCGGAGCGAGTACGAACATCTCGCGACGGGCAACCAACCATGTCTCGAAGGTCGGCAACAGCGACCCCACCGCCACCATCGCCATCGCGCAGCCGATCAGCGTGGCCGCAGTGCCGATCGTGACGTATTCGGACTTGGCCACCGCGACACCGGCGACTACCAGTACCGCGAGCACCAGCAGGCTGATCCCGACGGTGAACAAGAACAGTGCACGCCCCCGACGGGTGCGGTTCGAGTAGGCCATTCCCGCCCACAGCACCACCGACAGGGCCACCGCGATGTACAGCATCGGGACCAACCAGGCGGTGCCCGATGCGAACCCGCCTAGATCCCGTTTGAGGAATTCGCGCGGGGTCATCTCGGGCTGCCGACCGCGGGAGAAGAACACCGCCAGACTGGCACCGGCGATCACGGTCGCGGCCAGGTACTGCCAGCGCGCCCACCGCTTGTTGGCCACCGCCGTACGGCTGGCGGACATGCTCGTGATCATCACGCAGCTGCCCGCCGCACAGGCCGTCAACGCGGCCTGACTCACCGCCACCGAGATGTTGGGCCAGCCCAGCGAGCTGTCCACCAGAATCGTCAGCGGCTCCCAGTTCAACGCCGACACCAGGGCCAGACTGCCCAGCGCAACAATCATTCCGGTGCTCACCGGGGATTGTTTGTGGACGAGCACCCACCCGATGCGCAAACCCGTCGCCATACCCAGCAGCCCGGCAATCACCCAGGCGATCACCCAAAGGCCTCCCCGAGCCTCACCTGGACAATGGATGCGCGATCGGACGGCAGCCGGCCGAGCCGGTACAGCAGCAGCGCGGCAAAGTCCTCTGCCTCTTGTTCTGCCTCCATCCCGGCGGCACCCATGCAACCGGTGCGCTGGGAGAGCATGTACGCGATGAGGTCATCGCTGGCGAATTCGGCTTCGTCCCTGGCCATTTCGACCACCGAGATACCCTCGTGGCGCAGCACCACGTGGCCCAGTTCGTGGGCGAGAGTGCGATCCCAGGTGGGCAGGCCGCGCTGGATGATGAAGATGTCTTCGTTCTCGTATTGACGCCATTGACCGCACACACCGGGCGGCAGATCCGCAGAGATGATCTCGATGGACCGATCCCGATCGCGGCCGACGGCCTCGACGAGGCCGGTCAACGTCACCTCACCCTTACGCGGGGCCAGGTCGAGGACGGCATTGACGGCATCGGTCACACGACGGCCTGCGCCCATGTGCCTCTCCCCTCACCGTATGCCTTCCTGGACAGACCCCTCACGGGGTGCTGTACCCATTCTCCCCTACTCCAGGAATCGAGCGGCAGCGGAGGCACGCACGCTGTGGCCGGCCTTGGCTTGCCGATATCCGAGCGCGCCGCCCACGAAAGTCATCATCGCGATGCCGACGGCGCCCGGAATGGCCACGGCGGCGATCTCGGACGTCTTCGTCAGTCGGAGATAGTCCGTGTACCCGGTGCGCGGCGCGATGGTTTCGGCCGCGACGAACTGCTGGATGGGCTTGGTGACAGCCTCGGGTTGCTTGGTGCCGCCCGCGGTGACCACCGCGTCACCGCCACGGCCGCCCTCAGCCTGCTTGATGGTGACTACCGGCGGGGCTGGAGGCACGACAGGTGCCAACGGTGCGAGGACCGGCGGGGCCGGCGGCGCCGCGATCACGACGGCGGGCGTCTTGGGCGTGGCTACGGTCGGCGGAGCGATGGGCCCGGTGTGGATGCCGGGGTTTCCGCCCGGAGTGCGCGTTCCGGCCGCACCGCCGAAGGGGGCATCCGGATTCGGGACGCCGCCGAGGTTGGGAAGCCCGGGCAGCGTGATCACGGGGGAGTGTTCGCCCTCGTGATCGTGGGTTGTCTCGTGCTCGTGAGTGGTCTCGTGATCGTGCGTCGTACCGCCGCCGGTGCCGGGTGTGTGCGTCGAGGTACTCGGCTTCTTCTTCCAGATGATGATGGTGCGCCCGCCCATGTTGACGGTGACGCCCGGGACCTTGGGCTCTTCGGAGGCCGCTTCATGCTCCGTCTGAGTGGAACTGGCCGAGGGGGTGTCGGCGGTCGCACCCGGTGCCGTCGCGGTGTGCGGTGAGGTCGCCGTGTCGGCCTTGGGTGTGGTGGCGGTCTGAGTCTTGGGCGCCAGTGCACCGGCCACCGAGCCCAAAGCGCCCTTGAGGCTGGGATGCTCTTCGGCGTGAGTCGTTGTGCCACTTGAATTTTCAGCGGACGGGGCCTCGGCGTTCGGCGTGTGGACACCCGCGGCACCCCCGGAGTGCGGCAGGGTCGCCCCAAGGCCGCCACCGATTCCCGCGCCGATGGTGCCCCCGGGTGTCCCCGAGATGTTCGTGCCCGAACCGGTGCCGCCCGCCGCATTGTCGGACGACTTGTTGCCGCTCGAGCCCGCGGACCCCGGCTTGGGGACGTTCGCCCCCGGGCCCTTGTCTTTATCTTTGTCTTTGTCGCCCTTGGCGGAATCGCTGCCGCCCGCCGCGCCTTCCGATCCGGAGGCGCCGTTCAGGCTCTTGCCGAAGCTCGGCGAGGAGGGAGCGTTGCGGGTACCGCCGCTGCCCGGACCGCCGCCACCACCGACACCGCCACCCAACAAACCGCCGGTGATCTTGTGGATGGCACCACCCAGACCGTGGTCATGATCGTTATCGCCACCGGATCCACCGCCCGGCTTTGCGTCCGCAGCCGGTGTGGACACGGCGAAAACCCCGAATCCCCCCATCAGGGTCCCCGAGCTGAGCACCGTCACCACAGCCGCGCGCGCGGAGGCACGCTTCAGCTGCTGGCTTCGCCCGCTCGATTTTGCTCGATGTCGCCCCACGGCGAACAGCATGCCGGGAATTTGCTCGGAGGTCAAATATCCGTCACACATTGTGGCCTCTTTCACCTCATGTTCCCCATACACCGCCAAAACGGTTGCCGTCAGGATTTCGCTGGAGGCCAACGGGAACCTTTGCAGTGCACACCCCGACCACCTGAATACGAGGTCCTATCCGCACGGGGCCGACCAGGATCGGCGCGCTAGGGTTAGCGCCACACTCGCAACGCGATGAACGGAGGCCGCTGGGATGGGTTTTCTCACCAGCCGCAAGAGCCGCTCGACAAAACGCGCTGAGGCGCGCGCTCTGAAGGCGAAGGCCAAGCTCGAGGCCCGATTGGCGGCACGCAACGACCGGCGGCGGCTACACATCCAGGCGCGGTCCGAATCCGCTGCCCGCCGTGACGCGCGCAAGACCGAGCTGGCGACATTGAAGGCACAGCGGCTGATCGCCCAGGACCAGCTCAAGGCGGTGCGCGAGGGCAAGCTGCTCTCGCCCACACGTATCAAGCGCACGTTGACGGTGGTGCGGCTCCTCGCCCCCGTGCTGCTCCCACTGCTGTACAAAGCAGCGATCGCGGTCCGCGGGGTACTGGATCAGCGCCGCGCCGATCGCCTCGGCATACCGCTTGCCGAACTCGGCCAGTACTCCGGATTCGGCGCGGAGCTCTCGGCCCGTATCGCCGGTGCCGAGCAGTCGATCCAGGCCGTGCTGGACAGGGCACCCAAGGATGCCGAAACCAAGAAGTTCGCCTCGACCGTCCGGGCCCGGCTCGAGGAGCTGGGCACTGCCGTCGGGGCCTCCGAGCACATGCCGCCGACCCGTCGTCGTGCGGCGCATGCCGCCATCGCCCGCGAGCTCGACGGCATCGACGCGGATCTGCTCGCACGACTCGGAGTGAGGTAAGGGATGCGCATGTTCGTCCGGCTGGTCGCGGCATCGACCGCATCGGCCGCCGCCCTGTTGGCTTTTGCCATTCCTGCTTTCGCCCATGTGCGCGTGACCACGGACAACACCGCTCGCGGCGGCTACGCGACGCTGGAGTTCTCGGTCCCCAACGAGTCTGCGACCAAGGCGCTCACCACCGGGCTGACCGTTCAGCTTCCGGATGTCGGCTCGGCCAGCACCGAGCTGCTGCCCGGCTGGACCAGCACTCTGGATCGGGACGCAGCCAAGGGCACGGTCAGGTCGGTGACGTGGAAGGCCGCTGCCGGCAACGGGATCGGCCCCGACCAGTTCGCTTTGTTCCGAGTGCGCGTCAAGCTCCCCGATACCGAATCGGTGAGCTTCCCCGCGACCCAGACGTATGCCGACGGTCAGGTCGTCAGGTGGGACCAGCAGGCACAGCCGGGCGGTGCAGAGCCAGAGCACCCCGCACCCGTACTGGACCTGACACAGGGCCAGGCAAACCACGACGGGCACTCGGCGCACGCACCCCAGGTGTCCGCTGTCCACGAATCCGGGACGGGCGCGGCCCATGCCGACAAGACCGCCCGCTGGTTCGGCGGAATCGGATTGATCCTCGGCGCCGTCGCCCTGGTCCTTGCTGTGACGAATCGCCGGAGGCAACAGTGATGACAGTTCTGCGTAAGTCGGTATCGATGCTCTTGTCGGCGTTCGTCGCGCTGACCTTGGGCCTGGCGTTGCCGGGCGTGGCCTCGGCGCACGCCGTCAAGGTATCGTCCGACCCGGCCGAGAACGCCGTACTGTCCGGCCCGCCCACCCAGGTCAGTGCGACCTTCAACGAGCCGCTGCAGAAGCGCTTCTCCGCGATGACGGTGATCGGCCCGGACAGCAAGACCGATCAGTGGCAATCGGGCGAGCCGTTGGTCTCCGGCGCAGTGATTTCCGTCGGCATGAAGTCAGACGCCCCCGCCGGAAAGTACACGGTGAACTTTCGGGTGATCTCCGAGGACGGGCACCCGGTCGACGGATCATGGCCGTTCACCATCACCGGCTCGAGTGCACCGGCCTCCGCGGGCGCGCCCGCGGTGTCTCAGCAGCCTTCGGGCACGAGTTCCTCGGCCCCGGTACCGTCGGCGAATCCCACCGACGGCGACCTGCCGATGTGGCCGTTTGTGGTGGCAGTGGTGGTCTCGGTGGGCGCGGCACTCATCTGGACTCAGCGCCGGCAGTCTTGATCCACTGGGCCAAGGACTGGCCTTTTTTCACCGTGACGGCATGATGGACAACGGCGGGGCGGCAGAGATTCGGGTGTGAGCCGCCCATCGTGGCCAGGAGTACGCCACGAACACCCAGGACGACCGAAACTTGCGAAGGAGCAGGCGCATGGCGGACCAGGACAATTCGGCCAACGAGCCCAACTCAACACCGGAGAAGCCCGCCAGCGGCGAGACTCCGAAGCCCGCGGCGCCGGCCCGGCCTGCCAAGGCTGCGAAGCGTCCGGCCGCCAAACGCGCCCCCGCCAAGCGGCCCGCCGGCTCGTCGGCACCACCCAAGTCCGGTCCCAAGGCAGCACCCAGCGCGAGCAGTGAGCCGGGCCCGAAGCCTCCCGCCACGCCCAAGCAAGCACCCGCATCCGAGGCTCCCCAGCCCTCCGAAACCCCCAAGCCCACGCCACCGGCGTCTGCCCCCGCGGCGGACTCGGCACCTGCGGCACCCAAGCCCGCACCCGAGCCGGAAGCCGCACCCGCACCAGAGGCGCCTGCGCGCAAGCCCGTCGTCGAAGCACCTAAGCCGGCCGCTCCCAAGCCGGCACCTGCACCCGAGCCGGCGCAGCCGGATCTCACGGCTGCAGCCAGGGAAACTGCCGCACAGGCGAAGTCCACAGTCGACTCCGCCCCACCGCCCATTCCCGGCCCCGCTCTCGAAGAGGGGCGCCAGTCCCCGAATCTGAAGATCGCCTTGGGAGCTGCGTTCGCGATCTTTGCGCTCCTGCTGCTCCGTCGACGGCGTCGCCGCGAGGACGCCGTCGAATCGGACTGATCGGTTCCGCGCCGCCGGTACGGAAAAGGGCTTGACCCTCACGCCACGGGAGGTCGCACAGTGGCGGATGTGAACGCACACGCACGGGGACAAGCCCTGGTGACGGTTGGACGGGTGTCTGAGATGACCGGTCTCTCGGTCCGGGCACTGCACCACTACGACGAGATCGGTCTGGTGGTTCCCAGCGCCCGCACCACGGCCGGCTATCGCGGATATTCCGATACCGATATCGAGCGGCTGCACATGGTGCTGCTCTACCGGGAGCTGGGGTTTGGTCTTGAGCAGATAGCGGCCCTGCTCGACGATCCGGCGATCGACATGTACGCGCACCTGGAAAGTCAGCGTGCGCTGCTGTTGGAGCGAATCGACCGCTTGCACCGCATGGTCGTGGCAGTGGCGAACATGATGAGCGCCCGCAAAAGCGGCATTCGGCTTTCCGTCGAAGAGCAGATCGAGATCTTCGGCGACAGCCGATACGGTGACGAGTACGCCACCGAGGCACAACAGCGCTGGGGTGATACCAAGGCCTGGAAACAGAGCCAGGAGCGCGTGGCCCGATACTCCAAGGAGGACTGGGCCCGGATCAAGGCCGAGGTGGATCAGCTGCTCGCCGACCTCGCAGCGGCCAAGCGGGCGGATGTGCGGCCCGGCTCGGAGCGAGCCAACGCGCTGGCCCGGGCGCACCGGCGGAGCATCGAGTCCTACTACGACTGCACCCCGCAGCTGCAGGTATGCCTCACCCAGATGTACCTCACGGACGATCGCTTCCGCGCCTACTACGACTCCGCCGAGCCCGGTCTGGCGCAGTGGCTGCACGACGCCGTTGCCGCCTATGCGAAGACCCAGCAGTAGGGGCCGACGCATAGGCTTGGGGCATGACGACCGCACCGATCACACCCCGACCGACCGCCGACCTGGGAGACGAACTCGGCATCGACATGGCCAGTTGCGATCTTCAGCTCACCCAGTTCGGTGCACGGCCGGTTTTCGCCGGAGTGATCACCACGGTGCGCTGCCACCATGACAATGCGCTGCTGAAATCCATTCTGTCGGAGCCTAGTTCGGGCGGCGTGCTGGTGATCGACGGCGGCGGATCGCTGCACTGCGCACTGGTCGGAGACATCATCGCGGGGATCGCGGTCGACAGCGGCTGGTCCGGCCTGATCATCAACGGCGTGGTTCGGGACAGCGCCGAACTGGCCACCATGGATATCGGTATCAAGGCGCTGGGCACCAATCCCCGCAAGGGCACCAAAACCGGGGCCGGGGAACGCGATGTCGTCGTCAGCTTCGGCGGCATCGACTTCACGCCGGGCGCGATCTGCTACGCCGATCATGACGGCGTTGTCGTGGTTCCTGCCTGATGTCGGTGCGGCGGCTGGCGGAGGCGCTGCGGGGAGCACCCGTACCGCTGGCCGCGGTCGACATGGATGCGGCGCGGGCCAATGCCGCGTCGCTGGTCGGTGCCGCTGCCGGGTTACCGATCAGGGTGGCCAGTAAGTCGATCCGCAGCACCGCACTGATCCGTAAGTTCTTGGAGATTCCGGGTTTTCGCGGAGTGCTTGCCTTTACCCCCGCGGAGGCCGTGCATCTTGCCGACGCAGGCGTCGATGATCTGTTGATCGCCTACCCCAGCGTCGACCGCGGGGCCCTGGCCACGGCTGCCCGGCATCGCTCCGTCATCCGCCCCCTGATCGACTCGGCCGATCATGTGCGTCTACTGGAGCAGATCGCGCACGAGACGAACGCACCCATCCCGGTGTGTCTCGATATCGACGCGGGGTGGCGCCCGCTGGGCGGTCCGGTGCATCTGGGGCCGAAACGATCGCCCGTGCGCACTCCCGAACAGGCGGCCGCCCTCACCGATCTGGTGTGCGCGACGCCCGGATTACGGCTGGCGGCGGTGATGGCCTATGACGGCCAGATCGCCGGCGTGGGCGACATCGTTCCAGGAAATCCTTGGTACCAGTTGGCAGTTCGCGGAATGCAGACATCCTCGCTACGCGAGCTCGGCGAGCGTCTACCCCACGTTCTGGACGCGGTGACGGCGCGGTTGCGCGCGGCCGGGGCACCGCCGCTGGAGCTGGTGAACTCGGGGGGGACCGGCAGCCTCGCCCGTATTTCGGGCTTGGGCTTCGCCACCGAGCTGGCCGCCGGATCGGGTTTCTTCGCGCCCGCTCTCTTCGACCACTACCGCAGCCTGGATCTGGATCCGGCCGCGGCGTTCGCATTACCCGTGGTGCGCAAGCCGTCACCGGAGTTGGCCACGGTGCTGGGCGGCGGATACATCGCCAGTGGCCCGGCCGGAGCAAGTCGGGTCCCGGTGCCGTCATGGCCCGTGGGGCTGTCCTTCGAGGCCGCCGAGGGCGCCGGTGAGGTACAGACCCCCTTACGCGGGGCCCGGGCGCTGCGGATCGGCGATGTGGTGTGGTTTCGGCATGCCAAGGCCGGTGAGCTCTGTGAGCATTTCACCGAGCTACAGCTTGTCGAGGACGGTCAACCTGCCGGATCGGTCGCGACGTATCGAGGCGAGGGAATGATGTTCCTGTGACCGAGTGGCACAACTGGAGTGGTCAAACCTCGTGCACCCCGTCCCTGGTGGCGCGCCCGCGGTCCGAGGAGGAACTGGCGTTCGCCCTCCGGCGCTCGGCGGGCCGTACGGTACGGCCGGTCGGCTCCTCGCATTCCTTCACCCCGTTGTGCCTGACCGAGGACGTGCAGGTCGATATCTCCGAACTGCGACAACTGATCTCGGTGGATGAGCAGGACCGGGTGCGTGTGCAGGCCGGGATCACCCTGCATGATCTGAACCGCATATTGCTGCGGCACGGCCTGGCCCTGCCCAACCTCGGCGACATCGACGCCCAGACTCTCGCGGGGGCCGCGGCGACCGGCACGCACGGAACGGGTCTGCGATTCGGCAACATCTCGCAAACCATCGTGTCGATGCGCATCATGGCCGCCGACGGCACTGTTCACGAGATTGACGGCGGAGACCAGCTGCGCGCCGCACGCATCTCGCTGGGCGCGCTGGGCGTGGTCACCGAGCTCACCCTGCAATGCGTACCGGCCTTCCGGTTGCACCGCCGCCAGTCCGTGCATGACCTGGACACCGTGCTCGCCGATCTCCCCACGCTCTTGGCCGATACCGATCATCTTGAGCTGTACCTGTTCCCACACACGCGGCGGGTCCTGCTCTTGCAGTCAACCCGCACCGACGAGGCCCCGTGGCCACGTCATCCGGTGAAGCACTGGGTGGAGCGCGACCTCGTCGAGAACGGCGCGCTCGGAGCATTGATGTGGACGGCCGGTCGGTTTCCTGCCGCCGCCCCGTACGTATCGAAATTCGTGGCAAAACTTGCCGGTTCCAATGAATCCCAGGACGAGAGCGCGGCGGTCTTCGCGAGCCCGCGCAAGGTGAAGTTCACCGAAATGGAGTACTCACTTCCACTGACCAATGCCCGCGAGGCGATCGAGACCGTGCTGGCCACGATCGAAAGCGGCCGCCACCGGGTGGCCTTCCCACTGGAGGTCCGCTTCACTCAGGCCGACGATGCCCTGCTGGCCCCGGCCTATGGTCGCGAGAGCGTGTATCTGGCTGTGCACCAGACGATTCATGGGCAATGGGAGGCGTACTTCCGTGACCTCGAGCCCATCCTGGTCGGGTTGGGCGGGCGTCCGCACTGGGGCAAGCGGCACACGCTGACCGCCGGGCAGCTCAGCGAGCGGTATCCGGAGTGGCAGACCTTCCAAGACGTTCGCGCCAGGTTCGACCCCGAGGGCGTGTTCAGCAGTGCATACCTAGACCGGCTTCTGGGTCCGGTCAAGCCCTGAACCAGGGCGGCGGCACGGGGACGGAATCGCTGTCGGCAGCCGCCACACGCGAGGCTCCCCCGTTGTCACTGTCCCATGCGAAGTCGGTAGTCCAGTTCTCATGAGACGGCTGCTTCTGTACGCCGTCCACGAGGGAGAGCAGACTATGTCGTCCCATACCGCTCTCCATCCCCTGACCACCACGACTATCTGGTTACGAATAGTAACCAAATGCAGGCGTGGTGGCCAGGGCCCACGATTCAATCTCCGTGAGGAGCTCGGCCAGCTAGCTGTTGACGGCTACCGACTCGGAGGGCGACGACGAGGCGACGGCCCTCTTCCGGCCGAACCGCATGCCCTCGGTGACGCGGCTGCGCCGCATCATCCCGATGTCGTACGCGTAGTTCTGCTTCAACCGCCACGGGTGCTTGTCACCCTGCCTGGGCAGCTCGTCCAGCGCACGCAGCACATACCCCGGGGTGAAGTCCATGAACGGCTGCTTCTCGATGGTCTCGTCGGCAAGCTCGGGAACCGCGGTGACATAGCCGTTCTCGTCCATGTAGTTCAGCAGTCGTCCCACGTACTCGGACACCAGGTCGGCCTTGAGGGTCCACGAGGCGTTGGTGTATCCGATGGTGAACGCCATGTTCGGGATGCCGGTGAGCATCGCTCCCTTGTAGACGGTCTGGGCGGGCAGATCCACCGGCACGCCATCGACCGTCGGGATGACGCCGCTGAAGAACTTCAGGTTCAGGCCAGTTGCGGTGATGATGATGTCGGCGTCGAGGTGCTTGCCCGACTTGAGCTTGATACCCGTCTCGTCGAAGGTCTCGATGTGGTCGGTGACGATGTCGGCCTTGCCCTTGCGGATGGTCTTGTACAGGTCGCCGTTGGGCACCACACAGAGCCGCTCGTCCCACGGGTTGTACTTGGGGCCGAAGTGGGTCTTGTAATCGTAGCCCTTGGGCAGCTGAAGCTTGGCCTGCTGCATGATGATTCGCCGAGCGGCCCGGGGGAACTTCCGGCTCGCCTGGTAGCTGAAGATCAGCTGCCCGATGTTGATCCAGCGCGCGATCGGGTAAGCCACCTTGGGCGGCAGAATCTTTCGCAGACCGTTGATGATCGGGTTCTCGTTGGGCAGCGAAAGGATGTAGGTGGGCGAGCGCTGCAGCATAGTGATGTGCCCGACATCGGAGGCCATCGCCGGGACCAGCGTGACCGCGGTGGCGCCGGAGCCGATGACCACCACCTTCTTGCCCTTGTAGTCGAGGTCCTCGGGCCAGTGCTGCGGGTGCACCACGGTGCCCTTGAAATCTGCCACGCCGGGGAATTCCGGCGAGTAGCCCTGGTCGTAGTCGTAGTAACCGCTGCAGCAGAAGAGGAAGGAACAGGTGTATTCGATGGTCGTGCCGTCGTGCTCGACCTGGACGGTCCACTGTTGGGTGTCGGTGGACCAAGCCGCACCGACGACCTTGTGCCGGTATCGGATGTGTCCATCGATTCCGGCATTGGCGGCGGTCTTGTGCACGTAGTCGAGGATCGACGGGCCGTCGGCCAGGGTCCTGCTGTCGTTCCACGGCGAGAACCGGAAACCGAGGGTGTACATGTCCGAATCGGAGCGGATACCTGGGTACTTGAACAGGTTCCAGGTCCCGCCCATATCGTCGCGGGCCTCAAGCACCGCGTAGGACTTGGACGGGCAGCGGTTTTGGATGTGCCAGGCCGCGCTGATGCCGGAGATGCCGGCGCCGACAATGAGCACGTCAAAGTGTTCGGACATGCCGCGATGCTACCGCTTACAGATCGGGGAGAAAAGTAAAGTTAGACCCTTGCAATAGTGCTCACACTGTGCAGCCGACGTCGCAGGTCAGGGCCGCTCGGCCCTGGTGAGCCCCCACGCCGGCTGATCGCGACCCCCTCTGCCGACGTAGTTCGCGGGCAGTTCCACCACCCCGTTGATCCAGCCGGACCGGAACCGAGTGGGTTCTCCCGTAGGCACCAGATCCGGCAGTCGATCGGCCATGGCGTCGAACATAATGCCGATCTCCAGGCGGGCGAGGTTGGCGCCGAGACAGTAGTGGATCCCGTGTCCGCCGAATGCGAGATGCGGGTTGGGGTCGCGCTCGATGCTGAAGCTGAACGGCTCGTCGAACACCTCCTCGTCGAAGTTCGCCGAGGCATAGAACATCCCGACACGCTGGCCCTTGCGCACCCGCACTCCCCCGAGTTCGACGTCCTGCAGCGCGGTGCGCTGAAAGGCGATGATGGGGCTCGCCCATCGGATGATCTCGTCGGCGGTCGTCGGAGGTCGATGCCGTCGGTAAAGCTCCCATTGCGCGGGATTGTCGGCGAAGGCGAGCACGCCGTGCGTGATGGCGTTGCGGGAGGTTTCGTTGCCTGCCACCATGAGCTGAATGACGAAGTAGGCGAACTCCAACGGGGTCAGCGGACGGTCTTCGTAGGCGCCCTGGACCAGCCCGGTGAGAATGTCGTCCCTCGGATTCAGTTGCCGCTCTTCGGCCATCGTGTAGGCGTAACCCAGCATGGCGACGGTGGCCTGGGTCGCCGTGTCCTTGCCGACCGCCGGGTCGTCGTAGGCGAACATCTGGTTCGTCCAGTCCAGCACCTGCTGCCGGTCCGACTCCGGAATTCCAACCAAGTCCGCGATGGCATGCATCGGCAGCACCGAGGCGATGTCGGACACGAAATTGCCGCCGGATTTCTCCGCGGCGGCGTCCACGATGTCCCTGGCACGTGCGACGAGCCGTCGGTGTAATCCGTTGACCGCCTTGGGTGTGAAGAGCGGCGACACGATCCGCCGCAGGATGCGGTGCTTGGGTTCATCCATGTCGATGAGCAGGTTTTCGCGCTGGATCTCGAGCTGCTCGGCGGTGATGTCCTCGTTGTAACGCACCACCGTCGTGTTCAGGCTGTTGGAGAATACCTCGTTGAGGCGCGATACTTCTTTGACGTCAGCGTGTTTGGTCACCACCCAATAGCCGTCGTCGTCGAATCCAGCCACTCCCCTCGGCTGTGCGTTCCACCAGATGGGTTCGGTCTTGCGCAGGTAGGCGAACTCCTCGACGGGGATACGCTGCTGGATGAGGTCCGGGTCGGTGAAGTCGAACCCCGGCGCGAAGGGACAGGCGCTCATCGCTTCAGGTACCCCTTGTCGACGGGAATCTGCGCACCGGTCATGACGCTGGATGCGTCACCGGCGAGCCAGGCCACCACCTCGGCGATCTCGTCAGGTTCCACGAGCCTGTCGTTGTCCACCAGGGTCTGGCTGAAGCTCTGTAGGTATCCGGGGTGCTTCTCGAACATTCTCAGCACCGACTCGTCGGCCGCCAACGGCGTGTTGGTTCCGTACGGGTGAATGGAGTTGACGCGAATTCCATACTCCCCCAACTCGACTGCCAGAGAATTGGTCAGCCCCACGACACCGAACTTGGCGGCGGCATAGTGTCCGCAGCCGGGCATGGCCTTGATTCCGGCCGACGAGCTGACCGTGATGATGGATCCGCCGTTGCCGGCCTCGATCATCGCGGGAACCGCGGCCTTGAGGGTGTTCCACACGCCGGTCAGGTTGACGTCGATGACATCGCGCCATTGGTCGGCTTCGATTTCCCAGAGTCGCGCCCAACTGGCGATGCCCGCGTTGGCCACCACGATGTCCAGGCGCCCGAACCGGGTGATGGCCTCGTTAATCACTTTCTGCTGCCCGGCCAGGTCGCGCACGTCGACGCGTTCGGCAATGATCTCGCGCCCCAGATCCCGTACCGCCGCGACGGTCTCGTCGAAATCTTCGGCGGTTGTTGCCGGGTACTCGTTATAGAGCGAAGGCTTGTCACAGGTGTCGATGGCCACGATGTCGGCGCCGTCGGCCGCCAACCGGATGGCGTGCGCACGGCCCTGCCCGCGACCGGCACCGGTGATGTACGCGACGCGCCCGGCAAGTGGGCTAGCGGGCTGATGGTTCGTGTCGTGGTCCATGGAGCGCCTTTGCTTGGATGGATGCGGGACGAAAGGAGTAGTCAGAGAGCGGGGAATGGCTTGAGAACCAATTCATTTCGCTCACCGTTTGGGGTCGGTAGTAGCGTGTCTCGCCCTTTGAGTTGACGAAGTAGGTATTCAGCGGGGGCTGACAGTCGGTGGCGTACAGCCGAATCGCCTTGCTTTGGTGTGCCATCCGCCGTACCCACTTGGCGAAGGCCCGCCGGCTCACCTCCGCGACCTGGCAGCCGCGCCGGCGGGATTCGGCGATTACCCGCGCGGCGTGACGGGCGTTGGCCTCCACCATGGCATGCCATCCCTGACCCTGATTGCCTTCGGGACCCACCAGCATCCACCGGTTGGGCAGGCCCGGTAGCGCCGAGCCTCCGTACGTCCGCATCTCGTGGTCGCGATAGTATTCGCCGAGATCAAATCCGCTACTGCCCTGTACTTTTCCTGGCTTGTAGTGCTCGGGATCGGTGTAGATCTCATAGCCGGTGGCCAGGACCAGCAGGTCCACCTCGTGATGTGTGCCGTCCGCGGTCTCGATGCCGGTTTCGGTGACTCGGACTATGGAGTCGGTGACCAGCAGAACGGTTCCGGCGTTGACCGCCTGTAGGAAGTCGTTGGACAAGATGGTGCGGCGCGCGAGGATGCCGTAGTCCGGCATCAGGGAGTCCTGCAGAGCGGGGTCGGCGACGGTGTCGCGCAGTAGCCTTCGATACCACCGTCGCGCCATGGCGTCGTACCGGGGAATCAGCACGCGCAGTGCCGGTTCCGAAAGGAGGGGCAGGAGGTGGAACAGCACCGTCTGTGCGATGTCCATGGCCGCGATGATCAGTGCGTTGACGATCGTCAGCACGAATGGCGCGTTCAGGATCCGCTGGGCACGCAGCGAGAGGTCCGGGTTGGGCTTCGGGATGATCCAGGCCGGCGTGCGCTGAAAAGTCGTCACCGACTTGGCTGTTTGCGCGACGGCGGGCGCGATCTGTATCCCGCTGGAGCCGGTACCGATCACCGCCACCCGCTTGCCCGCGTGGTCGTAGGAATGGTCCCAGGCGTTGGGGCGCATGATCGTGCCCCGGAAGTCGCCCAGCCCGGCGATGTCGGGGCCCGGTTTGGTGTCGATGTATCCGCCCACCGCGCTGATGACGTACCGGGCGCGAACAGGCGGCTTCCCGGCGATGGAGAGTTCCCAGTGGTCGCCGCTCTCATCCCAGCGCTCGGCGGTGACCGAACTGCCTCCCTGGAAGTGAGCGCGCAGCCCCAGCTCTTCGACCACCGACAGGTGGTAACGCTGGATGTCGGCGCCGTCGGCGAACAGCTTGTTCCAGCTTCCTGTACGCGCAAAACTCAACTGGTAGAACAGGATCGGGATGTCGACGGCCAGGCCCGGATAGGTGTTGTCCCGCCAGGTGCCGCCGAAGTCATCGGCGCGGTCCAGGATCACAAAGTCGTTGATCCCCTGTTTGCGCAGATAGTGCGCGGCGGCGATACCGCCCGGGCCGGCCCCGACGATCGCGACTTCGAAATCGATATCCGTCATGCCAGTCCGCGCAGGATGAATCGAGAGAAGTAGTCACGCACCCGGTCCGGGTCTTTCAGGTCGACGGAGATGGCGGGCAGCACCTCGATGCTCATCAGCGTGCGCATGATCCACTCGGCGGCCTCGGTGGCATCGACGTCCGTGCCGATCTCGCCGCGTTCCCGGGCCGCCTCGACCTGCGGCACCCAGAATTCGACAGAACGGCGCATCAGGTCGTCGCCGCACTCCTCGAGCACCAGTTCCAGCACGTTCGACACATGCAGGGTCGGGTCCAGCCGATCGGACCAGGCGCGGTGATCGCTGATGCGTACCGCCGCCTCGCCGACCTGGTCCGTGAGGGTCGTCTTGGCACTCACCGCCCCCGCGAACAGCTCGATGAAGGCGCCCGCGATGAAGCCAACGGCAACGTCGATGGCCTCCTTCTTGCCGCCGAACCAGTTGTAGATGGTTCCGCGTGACACACCCGCTTCGTCGGCGGCCGCCGAAAGGCTGAAACGTTGGATTCCGGACCGGACCAGGGTCTGCGCGACGGCCGCGACGATCGGTTCGGGTACCTCACCGCGCGGACCCGTCGTCTTCACGAGCTTCACGTTTGAACACTTTGCGCGAATGTGTTCAAAGTGTCAATAGGCGATCGGCGGCCCTACGTGTTCCTGGCCAGCAGCTGCTCGACCGGCCAGGTGTTGATCACCCGCTCTGGCGGAACGCCCGCCTCCAGCGCACGCTCGCAGCCGTAGCCGGAGAACTCCAGCTGCCCTGGGGCGTGCGCGTCGGTGTCGATGGAGAAGTGGCAACCGATGTTCAGCGCGAGGTCGAGCAACCGGCGCGGTGGATCGCGGCGCTCCGGCCGTGAGTTGATCTCGACGGCGGTACCGGAGTCGCGGCAGGCCCGGAAGACCTCTGAGGCATCGAATTTCGACTCCGGACGGGTACCCCGCTCCCCCTCCACCAGTCTTCCGGTGCAATGACCCAGCACGTCGACGCGCGGGTTGGTGACCGCGGCGATCATCCGCCGGGTCATCGCATCGGCGTCCATCGCGAGCTTGGAATGCACGCTTGCCACGACGATGTCGAGCTGGTCGAGAAGCTCCGGGTCCTGGTCCAGCGCGCCGTCATCGAGAATGTCGACCTCAATGCCGGTGAGAATTCGCATGGGCGCCACGTGGCCTCGCAGCCCGTCGATGACCTTCAGCTGGGCGCGCAACCGTTCGGCCGACAAACCATTGGCGACACGCAGCCGCGGCGAGTGGTCGGTGAGCGCGCAATACTCATGCCCGAGCGCCTTGGCGGTGCTCATCATCTCCTCGATCGGTACCGAGCCGTCGGACCAGTTGGAGTGCAGATGCAGATCGCCCTTGAGCGCTTCCCGCATCGCGCCGCCCCCGGTGCTCTTCTTGGCGGCGCGCAGCTGTTCGAGTGTGGACGGGACTTTGCCCGCCCACGCCTCGGCCGCAACGGTCGCCGTCTTGGGCCCGAGACCGGTCAGGCTTTTCCAGGTCTTGTTGGCACCATGTCGTTCTCGCTCTTCGGGGCTGAGCGCGGCGATGACGTCGGCGGCCTTGCGATACGCCATCACCCGGCGCGACTCTTCGCGGGCGAGTTCCTTGTGGTACGCGATCTCACGCAAGGCGACGACGGGGTCCATGTCTTGGACTCTAGGCGCGGACCGCCAACTCCTCATCCAGAATTTCCGGGGGATAGTCCTCGATGTCCGTCGACAAGATCCCCAGCTCATCCTGATCGTCAGCATCCGGTGCGCTGCGCCGCAACCAGCTCGCGGCACCGATCAGGAAGCACAGGAATACCAACGGATACCAGCCGCTCATCAGTTGACCCACCCAGAACGGCCGCAGGTCCAGGAAGTTCCAGTAGACCCCGCTGAAATAGATGGTGGTGTGTCCGCGCCCCGGACGGTGCAGGGTCCACATGAAGGTCATCGCGAACAGCCCGGCCGCGCGGTAGAGCCAGCCCCGTGCCCATAGGCCTTGCGTGGTCAAGGCTTTCGAGACAAGCCAGACGATCGCCGGTGCGAACCAGACCCAGTGCGCGGCCCAACTGAACGGCGACACGACGCAGCCCGTCAGGCCCACCACTACCACCGCCAGCACCCGTTCCCCCCCTGCGGTGAGCCCACACCGCGACGGCCAGTCCAGCGACAAGCACCAAGAGGCTCAACGTAATCCACAACCATTCCGGTCGCACGTGCGGGAGAAAGTAGCGGGCCAGGAAGCCGTTGATCGACTGGTTGGCCAGGTGATCGATGCGACTGATGTGTGCGGTGTCGCCCAGATGGCTCCAGAACCACGAGCTGTCGCGGGGCAGCACCGGCCAGGTGAGCGCGGCGGTCGCGGCGAAGGTCCCGGTGGCGATAGCCGAGGCACGCCACTGTCGGGTGAGCAGGAGATACGGCAGGAAGATCAGTGGGGTCAGCTTGATGCCCGCGGCAAGACCAAGCCCGATGCCCCGACCGCGGGCGGTCACGGGGCGCAGCAGGTCGAGCAGCACCATCGCCATCAGCAGGATGTTGACCTGACCCCACCACACGGTGGCCTGCACCGGCTCGATGTCGATGAGAATGACCGCGAGCGCCGCACTCACCACGGCTAGCCGGGCATCCGCACGAATGCCGGCCAGGCGCAGGATGCGCCACGCGATGAGTGCCAGCGCGGCGACGGAAAGGGTGAGCAGCACCCACTTGGCGACGCCGAACGAGGCCCACGCCAACGGCGCGAGCACCAACGTCGCGAAAGGCGGATAGACGAACCAGGCCTTGTTGAGCGCGGGGGCCTCATAGAGCCGCTTGCCGTCCCAGAGCCCACGCACCGCCGCACGGTAGGTGTCCAGGTCGTAGCCGTTCTCGGTCAGACCGAAAAACGAGGTCGGAAAGGGGACGAGGCGGTTGTGTACCACCATGGCCAGTACGGACACGACCAGAGCGCCCCCGGCGACCGCGCGTGGCAGCCGCTTTTCCCCTCCCCAGCTGTGCATCCGCCAGAGTTTACGGCGATAACGGCACTTAGGACGCGGCGCCGATCTTGGTCTCTTCCTGCCAGACCGCCGCGACGTCATTGAGGTCGAGGCGCAAGGTTGCGGCCAGCTGAACGACGGCTCCAAACGCGGGTGTGGGAAGCCGTCCGGTTTCGATCTTGCGCAGCGTCTCCGGCGAGATCCCCGAGGCACGGGCGATGTCGTCGAGCGGCCGGTCGGCGCGGGCGGCGCGTAGCAGTGCCCCGAGGCGCTTGCCTGCGGCAAGTTGCTCGACGGTAAGCGGCTGACGGACCATGCCGCCCACTTTAGTCTTGGTATTTAAATACCGATAGCCCTAAGGTGGTATTTAAATACCGAACAGGAGGTGCGTGTGATCGAGTTGAAGTCACCCACGGAGATCGCGCACATGGGTGTGACCGGCGAGTTCGTGGCATCGGTGCTATCCGAGCTCTCGACGTTGGCTGCCCCTGGCGTGAATCTGCTCGATTTGGAGCAGCGGGCCCGCGAGATGGTGTCCGAGCGTGGCGCGGTGTCCTGCTACTGGGACTACTCCCCCTCGTTCGGGCGCGGACCGTTTCGCAATGTCATCTGCCTGTCGGTCAACGACGCTGTGCTACATGGCCTTCCGCATGACTATGTGCTCGCCGACGGCGACCTGCTGAGCATGGACTTCGCGGTGAGTATCGACGGCTGGGTGGCCGACTCGGCGGTGAGCGTCATCGTCGGGACCCCGGATCCCGAGGATGTGCGGCTGATCGACACCACGCGAGCGGCGCTGGATGCTGCCATCGCGGCGGCCCGGCCGGGGAATCGGATCGGAGACATCTCGGCTGCCGTCGCCGCAGTGGCCGAGGGCGCCGGGTACCGCATCAACACAGATTTCGGCGGCCACGGCCTGGGCCGAACCATGCACGAGGACCCGCATGTGCCGAACAAGGGCACGGCCGGGCGTGGCATGAAGTTGGAGCCAGGCCTCACCTTGGCGTTGGAGCCCTGGTTCGGACGCGGGACCAATCGACTCGCGGTCGATCCGGATGGGTGGACGCTGCGGATGGCCGACGGTTCTCGTGGCGCACATTCCGAGCACACCATCGCGATCACCGAGGACGGACCGCAGGTGCTGACATCAAAAGCCTAGGCAGACCGCCAACCAGCCGCTATCCGCTACCGACTCCGAACGCACTGGTTACAGATCGATAACGATCTGTAATACCGGGCGTGTTGACACTCCGACACGCCCTACGACTGCCGCGAGCAACGCTCAGTGACTGAAGCGCAGAAGCTCTTCGGGGGTGATGAGTCGCTCGTTCTTCGCAGGGAAACTATGACTCTTCATGGGATGGCGGAGCAGTGACCAGGCAATTCGGCCAACCCATGTCTTCGTAACGGGTGTGTTGGGCACGAGAACATCTCCTGCGTCGGCAAGCTTTCAGAACCGGTCAGTAGCATAACGCAAATTCCCGCCGATCTCACGTGTCACACCGATGTCAAGCAAACATGTCGGGTAACACCGAGTGAGATTGTCCGGAGCTACCGATCCGAGCGGCTCCGGCAACTACTCGCCGAGGAGTGTCAGCGCTGCGGTGCGGCAGTCGGTTTGATCGGCGCGGGCAGCGCTGTCTCACCGGTGAGGTACGCGTCCACCGCGGCAGCGGCAGAGCGCCCCTCGGCAATCGCCCACACGATCAGTGACTGTCCACGGCCCATGTCGCCGGCCACGAATACGCCGTCGACGGAAGTCGCGTACGCGTCATCGCGCGCCACGTTGCCGCGGTCGGTGAGCTCCACGCCCAGGCTCTCGAGCAGACCCGGCTTCTCCGGGCCGACGAATCCCATTGCCAGGAAGACGATGTCGGCCTTCAGCTCGAAATCTGAGCCCTCGACCTTCTCGAACTTGCCCGCGTTGAAGACGACCTCGTGGGCGCGCAAGCCGGTCAGCTTGCCGTCCTCGCCGAGGAAACGCTCGGTGTTGACGGCATAAATCCGCTCGCCACCCTCTTCGTGCGCGGAGGCCACCCGGAACAGCGTCGGGTAGGTCGGCCAGGGGTCGCGCTCGGAACGAGTCTCCGGCGGCTTCGGCATGATCTCAAACTGCTGGATGCTGGCCGCACCCTGCCGATGGGCGGTGCCCAGGCAGTCGGCACCGGTGTCGCCGCCACCAATGATGATGACGTGCTTGCCCTTTGCCGTGATGGGCGGCTGGCCGTCCTCACCCAGGACGTCGTCGCCCAGCTGCACCTTGTTGGCCCAGGGCAGGTACTCCATGGCCTGGTAGATGCCTTCGAGCTCGCGGCCCGGAACCGGCAGATCCCGCCAAGCGGTCGCGCCGCCGGCCAGCACCACCGCGTCGAAGTTTGAACGGAGGTGATCCGCTGTTATATCAACCCCAACGTTCACGCCCGCCTCGAACACCGTGCCCTCGGCTCGCATCTGATCCAGACGCCGATCGATGTGGTGCTTCTCCATCTTGAACTCGGGGATGCCGTAGCGGAGCAGACCACCGATGCGGTCGGCCCGCTCGTAGACGGTGACGTCGTGCCCGGCACGGGTCAGCTGCTGTGCGGCGGCCAGTCCGGCGGGTCCGGAGCCCACGACCGCAACCTTCTTGCCGGTCTTCACCTCGGGCGGAATGGGTTTGACCCAGTCGTTGTCGAAGGCGTTGTCGATCAACTCGACCTCGACCTGCTTGATGGTCACCGGGTCCTGGTTGATCCCCAGCACACACGAGGCCTCACACGGAGCCGGGCAGAGCCGACCGGTGAACTCGGGGAAGTTGTTGGTGGCATGCAGGCGCTCGATGGCCTCGCGCCACTGCCCGCGGTACACCAGGTCGTTCCACTCCGGAATCAGGTTACCCAACGGACAACCCTTGTGGCAGAACGGGATTCCGCAGTCCATGCAACGTGACGCCTGCGTTTGCAGCGCCGAGTGGTCGAAGTCTTCGTAGACCTCTTTCCAGTCGAGCAGCCGCAACGGCACGGGACGCCGCTTAGGCAGCTCGCGGGTGGTGTGGGTCAGAAAGCCGCTTGGGTCACCCACGAGCAGCCGCCATGATCGCCTCGTTCACATCGCCTCCGGTCAGCTCCGCATCGGCGATGGCCTCGAGCACGCGACGGTAGTCGCGGGGCATCACCTTGACGAAGGAGTCGCTTTGGCCGCTCCAGTCGGCCAGAATGCGTTGTCCGACAGCAGAGTCGGTCGCCGCCACATGCTTCTCGATCAAGCTACGCAACACCTGTTCGTCGTCGGGATCCAACGCCTCCAGGTCCACCATCTCATCGTTGAGATTGTCCATCAGCTGCTTGTCGGGGTCGTACACGTACGCGACGCCACCCGACATGCCCGCCGCGAAGTTGCGTCCGGTCGGACCGAGCACCACCACGGTGCCACCGGTCATGTACTCGCAGCCGTGGTCACCCACGCCCTCGACGACGGCGGTGGCGCCGGAGTTACGGACCGCGAACCGCTCCCCCACCACGCCGTTGAGGAATGCCTCACCGCTGGTGGCGCCGAACAGAATCACGTTGCCGCCGATGATGTTCTTCTCGGGGACAAAGCCTTCCGGCGCCTCACGCGAGGGACGCACCGCGATGTGTCCGCCGGAGAGGCCCTTGCCCACGTAGTCGTTGGCGTCGCCGAAGAGGCGCAGCGTGATGCCGCGCGGCACAAAGGCACCGAAGCTGTTGCCCGCTGAACCGGTGAAGGTGATGTCGATCGTGTCGTCCGGAAGGCCCTCGCCGCCATAGGCTTTGGTGACCTCGTGGCCGAGCATGGTGCCGACGGTCCGGTTGACGTTGGTGATCAGCGTCTCGAACTTCACCGGGGTACCGCGATCCAGCGCCTCGCGGCTCATCACGATGAGCTGCTGGTCCAGGGCCTTCTCCAGGCCGTGGTCCTGCGAACCGCTGCAGTACAGATCCTGGTTCATGAATGCCGACTCGGGCTCGGTGAGCACCGGCGTCAGGTCGATCTTGCTGGCCTTCCAGTGCGCCACCGCGCGTTCGATGTCCAGCGCGCCGACCTGGCCCACCGCCTCGTTGACGGTGCGGAAGCCGAGCTCGGCCATGAGCTCACGCACCTCTTCGGCGATGAACAGGAAGAAGTTCTCCACGAACTCCGGCTTGCCGTTGAACCGCTGCCGCAGCACCGGGTTCTGCGTGGCCACACCCACCGGGCAGGTGTCCAGGTGGCACACCCGCATCATGATGCAGCCGGACACCACCAGGGGGGCGGTCGCGAAACCGAACTCCTCGCCGCCCAGCAGCATCGCGATCATCACGTCGCGGCCGGTCTTGAGCTGACCGTCGACCTGCACGACGATGCGGTCTCGTAGACCGTTGAGCAGCAGGGTCTGCTGCGTCTCGGCCAAGCCCAGCTCCCACGGCGCACCGGCGTGCTTCATGGAGGTAAGCGGGGTGGCACCGGTACCGCCGTCGTGCCCGGAGATGAGCACCACGTCGGCGTGCGCCTTGGAAACACCCGCGGCCACCGTGCCGACACCGTTCTCCGACACCAGCTTCACGTGCACGCGTGCCTGCGGGTTGGAGTTCTTGAGGTCGTGGATCAGCTGCGCCAGGTCCTCGATCGAGTAGATGTCGTGGTGCGGGGGAGGGGAGATGAGCCCCACGCCCGGCGTGGAGTGACGTACCTCGGCCACCCACGGATACACCTTGTGTGCAGGAAGCTGGCCTCCCTCGCCGGGCTTGGCTCCCTGAGCCATCTTGATCTGGATATCGGTGCAGTTGCTCAGGTAGTGCGAGGTGACACCGAACCGCCCGGAGGCCACCTGCTTGATGGAGCTGCGGCGCCAGTCACCGTTCTCGTCCGGGGTGAATCGGCGCGGATCTTCGCCGCCCTCACCGGAGTTCGAACGACCGCCCAAGCGGTTCATGGCGATGGCCAGCGTCTCGTGGGCCTCGGCGGAGATGGAGCCGAAGCTCATCGCACCAGTCGAGAAGCGCTTGACGATCTCACTGGCAGGCTCCACCTCGTCCAGCGGAACCGGCGGGCGTACACCGTCTTTGAACTTCAGCAGGCCGCGCAGCGAGGCCATCCGCTCGCTCTGGTCATCGACCAGAGCGGTGTACTCCTTGAACACCGAATACTGACCGGTGCGAGTGGAGTGCTGCAGCTTGAAGACGGTGTCGGGGTTGAACAGGTGGTACTCACCCTCACGCCGCCATTGGTACTCGCCACCAACCTCCAGCTCGCGGTGCGCCCATTCCCCCGGGCGCTCCAGGAAGGCCAGGTGGTGACGCGAGGCCACGTCCGCAGCGATCTCGTCCAGACCGATACCGCCGGTGGGGCATGCCAATCCGGCGAAGTACTCGTCGAGCAGCTCCTGCGAGAGGCCGATGGCCTGGAACAGCTGGGCGCCGGTGTAGGAGGCCAGCGTGGAGATGCCCATCTTGGACATCACCTTGAGCACACCCTTGCCCGCGGCCTTGATGTAGTTGCGGATCGCCTTGTCGCGCTCCACGCCGGTGATCATGCCGCGGTCGATGAGGTCCTCGATGGACTCGAAGGCCATGTAGGGGTTGACGGCGGCGGCGCCGAAGCCCACCAGCACCGCGATGTGGTGCACCTCGCGGGCGTCGCCCGCCTCGACCACCAGGCCGACCTTGGTGCGCGACCGCTCACGCACCAGGTGATGGTGCACTGCAGAAACCGCCAAAAGTGAAGGGATGGGAGCCATCTGGTCATCCGACTCACGGTCGGACAGGATGAGCACCTGAGCACCGTCGGCAATGGCCGCGGACGCCTCGGCACGCACCGATTCCAGCGCGGTCCGCAGACCCGCGCCGCCCTCCGCGACGGGGTACAGGCAACGGATCACCCGGCTGGAGAAGCCATGCGCACGACCGTTGACCTCGTCACTGGGATCGAGGTGGATCAGCTTGTCCAACTCGTCGTTGTGTAGCACCGGTTGCGGCAGCAGGATCTGGTGGCACGACTCGGGAGTCGGGTTCAGCAGGTCGCCCTCCGGGCCGATCACACCGCCCAGGCTGGTGACCACCTCTTCACGGATGGCGTCCAGCGGGGGGTTGGTGACCTGAGCGAAAAGCTGCTGGAAGTAGTCGAACAACATGCGCGAACGGTTGGACAGCACCGCAATCGGGGTATCGGTGCCCATCGATCCGAGTGCCTCCGCACCCGTGCGCGCCATCGGCGCCACCAGAAGGTTGAGCTCCTCATAGGTGTATCCGAAAGTCTGCTGGCGCAACACGATCCGGTTGTGCGGCATGTGCTGGTGCGGGCGATCGGGCAGCTGCTCCAGCCGCACCAGACCCTCGTCGAGCCACTGCTGGTACGGCTCGGCCGCGGCAAGCTCGGCCTTGACCTCTTCGTCGGAGACGATGCGGCCCTGAGTGGTGTCCACCAGGAACATGCGGCCGGGCTGCAGGCGGGTGCGCTGCACAACGGTGGACGGATCCAGGTCCAGCACGCCAGCCTCGGAAGCCATCACCACGAGTCCGTCGCTGGTCACCCAAACCCGGGACGGCCGTAGGCCGTTGCGGTCGAGCACCGCGCCGACGATGGTGCCGTCGGTGAAGCAGACCGACGCCGGTCCATCCCAGGGTTCCATGAGGGACGCGTGGAATTCGTAGAAGGAACGCAGTTCGGCGCTCATGCTTTCGTGCCGTTCCCACGCCTCGGGAATCATCATCAGCACCGCGTGGTGCAAGGGGCGGCCACCCAGGTGCAGCAGTTCCAGTGCCTCGTCGAACCGCGCCGTGTCCGAGGCACCGCGCGTACAGATCGGGAAGATCTTGTCCAGCTGGGCCGGATCGCCGAAGGCATCGGTCTTGATGAGCGCCTCACGGGCCCGCATCCAGTTCTCATTGCCTGCGACGGTGTTGATCTCGCCGTTGTGCGCCACCCGGCGGTAGGGATGTGCCAGCGGCCAGGACGGGAAGGTGTTGGTGGAGAAGCGCGAGTGCACGATGCCCAGTGCGCTCTCGACCCGCTCGTCCTGCAGATCCAGGTAGAACGCCCGCAACTGCGGGGTGGTCAGCATGCCCTTGTAGACGAAGGTGCGACCGGAAAGACTTGGGAAGTACACGGTTTCCTCGCCGAGGCTGCCCCGGCCGGATCCCTGATTTCCCAGCTCGTGCTCGATGCGCTTGCGCACCACATAGACGCGCCGCTCCAAGTCGATACCGGAGGCGCCGGAGATGAACAGCTGACGGAAGGTGGGCATGGCATCGCGGGCGAGGGCGCCCAGCGAAGAGTCGTCGTGCGGAACCTCGCGCCAGCCAAGGACCGTCAAACCCTCTGCCTCGACGATCTTCTCGACGGCTTCGCACGCGGCGGCGGCGTCCTTGGATCCCTGCGGCAGGAACGCGATACCGGAGGCGTAGCTGCCCTCGGCGGGCAGCTCGAAGCTTCCGTTTTCGGCCAGGACGGCACGGAAGAACTTGTCCGGGATCTGCAGCATGATGCCGGCGCCGTCGCCGCTATTCGGCTCGGCTCCCGCCGCACCACGGTGCTCCAGGTTCAGCAGTGCTGTGATGGCCTTGTCCACGATGTCGCGGCTGCGCCGGCCGTGCATATCCACGACCATGGCGACACCGCACGAATCGTGCTCGTAGGCCGGGTTGTAGAGCCCGGTCGCGGGGTGTGTCATGGCTGCTCGTCTCGTCTCCAGGGTTTCCCCAGGCGCATCGGCTGAATGCGCCCGTCAATACCCTCCTCGAAGGTGCCTCACAGACCTTCACCAGGGGTGGTGACGAAGGCCCGTTGGCCCTTGTCCGTAGCGTCCTTCTCGGCCGTCTGCTGGGTGTGCTCGCGGTGACGATGAGGCACCCACCGGACACCGTTGACCAGCGGATCTCGTGCCCCGACGCGACAAGTAACCAAAACGATATGTCAGGAACCCCGGTGCACGCCAACTCGGGTGGTTAGATGGCGCGACACCTCGCGGCATCATGCTTTCCATGCGTTCTTCATAGCAAGGTCAACGCATGTTTCCTCGGTAAATGCCCGTGATACCCGTATTGAACGTCACGTCTTTTTCTGCCTGCTCGCGGTGATTTACAATCTCCTCCATCACGTAAGCGCAGCGGTGCGCAGGATTCGGAGGATGCATGACATCCGGCAGTGCCCAGCGCAACAGCCTGGTGGTGGTGACCGGCGGCGGTAGCGGTATCGGCCGCGAGACCGCACTGGCCTTCGCCCGCCAGGGAGCGCGTGTCGTCGTCGCCGACATCAACGTCGACACCGCCAACGAAACCGTCGGGCTCATCGAGAAGCTCGGCGGATCCGCGCACCCCTACGCCCTGGATGTATCCGACGAATCCGCCGTGACCGCATTCGCCGAGGCGGTGTGCGCCGACCACGGTGTGCCGGACGTCTTGATCAACAACGCCGGTATCGGCCAGGGTGGGCGATTCTTCGACACACCCTCCGCCGACTTCCAGCGCGTGCTCAACATCAATTTGGGCGGAGTCGTCTACGGCTGCCGCGCGTTCGGGCCGCGCATGGCCGAGCGCAAGAGCGGCCACATCGTCAATATCTCCAGCGCCGCCGCATACACCCCGATTCCCGAGATGGGCGCCTATGCCACCAGCAAGGCTGCCGTGTTCATGTTCTCCGACGTGCTGCGCGGCGAGCTGGCGCGCGACAAGGTCAAGGTGAGCACCATCTGCCCGGGCATCGTCAACACCAACATCATTCGCACCACCCAGTTTTCGGGTCTCTCACCGGAAGACGAGGCCAAACGGCAGCAGCAGGGCGCCGGGCTCTACGCCAAGCGCGGATACGGTCCGGAAAAGGTGGCCAAGGAAATCGTCAATGCCGTGGCCAAGGGCAAGTCGATCGTCCCGGTTACCCCGGAAGCACATGTGCAGTACCACTTCAGCCGTCTGGCCCCGGCGCTGAACCGGTTCTTCTGGGGCCTCAGTGACAAGATCAGTCGGTAGCGAGTAAGGAGACAGACATATGGCGCGCAACACAACTGGGGCCACTGGCCTGCAGGTCGTACCCACCGAGCCGGGCGAGGTCGTGCTGCGGCCGCGCAATGTCCAGTTCGACACCAGCCATACCCCGCTGCACTGGATTCCCAACGAGCCCATCGTGTCGCACTTCATCTCGGCCTTCAATCTCCTGCTGCCGGAGGGGGAGCGGGCCTTTGTCGACACCTTCACCCGCGCCCTGCCCTACGTGAAGGACGACAAGATCCGTGAGGCGATGATCGGCTTCATGGGTCAGGAGGCCGTGCACGCCGAGACCCACAACAAGGTCCTCGGGGACTTCCTGGAGAAGAACGGCCTCGACGTGCGGCCCGCGCTGACCCAGATCGAATACGTCACCCACATGCTGGAGCGGACCAACGAACTGCGCAGCGAAAAGCTGCGCTACCGGGTGATGGTGGAAAAGCTGGCGCTCATCGCCGGCATCGAGCACTTCACCGCCGTACTCGGCGACTGGGTGCTGAACCACCCCTTCGAGAAGTTCAACGCCGACCCGGAGATGGTGGACCTGTTCCGCTGGCATGGTGCCGAAGAGGTCGAGCACCGCAGCGTCGCCTACGACGTGGCCCGGTACTTCCAGATTCGTCGCGGGCACATGATGCTGACCTTCGTGCTGGCCACCGTGCTGCTGGTCGGTGTGATGCTGCGCTACACCAAGTTCCTGGTGCGACAGGACCCGTCGCTGCCCAACTACGGGGTGTTCGGCGTGCTGCGCCAGATGAACAAGGCCATGAAGCGCGGCGCGTTCCTGAAGTGGCGTGAGCTGGCCAAGTCGGCGCTGGAGTTCATGCGCCCGGGCTTCTCACCCGACCAGGTGGGCAGCACGGCACAGGCGGTGGCGTACCTGAGCACGTCACCCGCCGCGAAGGCCGCGGCCGGCTACTGATGTTCGATCGCTTTCGCCGCACGCCGCGGCCCACACCCCAGCGCAAGCGGCCCTCGCTGCCGCCGACGCTGTACGGCACCCTGCCGGTGTCGCCCACGATCGCACTCGGCAGCGTGCTGTTCCCGATTGCGGTCCGGGCCATCGGCGCCCTGTTGATTCTCAAGAAGCCGCCGGAGAACCACGTCGACCGGACGCTGCAGTTGGTGGTCAAGGACCGCTGGATCGAGGCCAAGGATCAGGACGTCGCGAGCCTGGTGCTGGCCGCTCCCGACGGAGAGCGCCTTCCGCCGTGGCATCCCGGCGCGCACCTGGATCTGCTGCTGCCGTCGGGCCGGATGCGTCAGTACTCACTGTGCGGCGACGTCTCCGACCCGTACCACTACCGCATCGCCGTGCGTCGCATCCCCGAGGGCGGCGGTGGCTCCATCGAGGTGCATGACGCGCTGCAGATCGGTGCCACGGTATCGATCCTGGGGCCGCGCAACGCCTTCCCGCTCGCCATGACCCAGCCCGGACCGCGCAAGCTGCACTTCGTGGCCGGCGGCATCGGCATCACACCGATCCTGTCCATGATCGCCTTCGCCGAGCAGCTGGGTAAGCCATGGACCATGGTGTACACCGGCCGTAACCGCGATTCACTGCCGTTCCTCAACGAGCTCAAGCGCTTTGGCGATCGGGTCATCATCCGGACCGACGATCAGTTCGGTCTGCCCACCGCCGACGACCTGCTGCCCGACGTCGGTGAGAACGACGCCGTGTACTGCTGCGGCCCTGCCCCGATGCTGGCGGTCCTGCAGCGACGTCTCCTCGAAATGCCCTCCGTGGAACTCCATTTCGAGCGCTTTGCCGCCGCCCCGGTCGTGGACGGTCACCCCTTCGAAGTGCAGCTGGGTCCTGGCGGACCGGTGTTGGAGGTACCGGCCGATCGCACGGCGCTGGATGTCATCAAGCAGCGGCTGCCGCACGTGGCCTATTCGTGCCAGCAGGGTTTCTGCGGGACCTGCAAGGTCAACGTACTGGCGGGCACTGCCGATCACCGCGACCAGATTCTCACCGAATCGCAGCGCGAAGAGGGGCAGATCTTGACCTGTGTCTCGCGCGGCGAGGGGCGCCTGGTTTTGGACCTGCCCGCCGAGTAGCGATCCCCGGCCCAAACCGCGGTTGTGGCCACCGAGCGCGAGACGTTCGCACGCCATGACCCCGGTTTGGGTGGACCACGCGATGGTTCACCCCGTGTTCATCGGTTCCCAGTTAACTAGCTCCATGCGCATCCCCCACGCAGCCGCCGCCCTCACATCAGCGCTCATCGTGGCGCTGGCCCCGTCAGCCACCGCCGCACCGCCCTCGGATTCCCCTGAGGTGCCCGCGGGTGAGATCGCCAAGACCGGCGGCGCCAACCGCATCGAGGGCGGGCGCGAGGGCGACAAGTCGGCGGACTTGCGCGATTCGGTGCAGGGCCGCAACGCCAAGAACGTCATCCTGTTGATCGGTGACGGCATGGGCACCTCGGAGATCACCTCGGCGCGCAACTACCAGTACGGCGCCGCCGGAACACTTCCCGGCCTCGACGCGCTGCCCATCACCGGCGAGTACACCACCTTCGCCCTGACCAAGGACGGACCGGAGAAGGGCAAGCCGGACTACGTGACCGACTCCGCGGCCTCTGGCACCGGCTGGGCGACAGGCACCAAGACGTACAACGGTGCCATCTCGGTTGACCTCGACGGTAAGCCGCTGGACACGATCCTGGAGATCGTGCAGAAGCAGGGCTTCGCGACCGGCAATGTCACCACCGCGGAACTGCAGGACGCCACCCCCGCCGTGCTCACCGCGCATGTCACCGATCGAGACTGCAAGGGCCCCAAGGAAACCCTGGAGAAGTGCGCCGGAAACGCCGTCGACAACGGCGGCAAGGGCTCGATCTCCGAGCAGCTGGTGAACACCCGTGCCGACATCAGCCTCGGCGGGGGCGGCAAGTACTTCGAGGAAACCCTCACCGCAGGTGAGCACAAGGGCAAGACCTCACTGGAGGTGGCCAAGGCCGCCGGCTACCAGCTGCCCACCACCGCAGGCGATCTGAACCGGGTGAACAACCTCGACACCCCCGTGTTGGGAGTGTTCGGCAAGGGCAACCTGCCGGTGCAGTGGGACAAGGTGCCCGCAGCCGTTCCGGGTGGCGGCAAGCTGCCCGCGACCACCTGCCGACAGAACCCGGACCTGCCCAAGGACCAGCCTCAGTTGTCCGCGATGACCACCAAAGCCATTGACCTGTTGGTGAATTCGAAGAAGGGCAAGGACAAGGGGTTCTTCCTGCAGGTCGAGTCGGCATCGATCGACAAGCAGGATCACGCGGCCAATATCTGCGGTCAGATCGGTGAGACGATCGCCCTGGACGAGGCCGTTGCCGCCGCCCTGGACTTCGCCCGTCAGGATGGCAACACCTTGGTGATCGTCACCGCCGATCACGGACATTCCTCGCTGATCGTCCCGGAGGACTTCGACAACCCCACCGCGCTGTCGGTTGCGGTGAAGACTGCCGACGGCGCCACCATGCGGATCATGTACCCCACTGCGCCGGAAGGGGAGTCGCAGACGCACACCGGTACCCAGGTGCGCATCGCCGCGTATGGCCCGGGCGCGGCCAACGTATCCGGGCTTACCGACCAGACCGACAACTTCAACACGATCGTCGGCGCGCTGCTCGGAAGCAAGAGCCCGGCCGCATCAGACGGACCCTCCTGGTGGGTGGCCGGTGGGATCGCGGTGGTGGCCGCCATCCTGGGTGCAGCGGCCGCGTTCTTCCTGGGCCGGCAGCGAACTTGATTCCGCCACACAGCGACTGCGGCGTGACACTATGAACCTGTGTGGGGCGAGGAATTCCGAGAGCGGGTCGCCCTACGCCTGTCTGTCAACAAAATGCAGATGGCGCCTGGCGTGCTGCTGGTCCTGCAGGAGAGCGAGGGGAAACTGCACCTCGACGGATTCTGACGGCAGCCCGGGATGAATCAGCTTGCTACGGAGGCCAGTTCGGCCGCAAGTGCATCCCGGACAAACTGGTCCGTTGTCGCCCCAGCCGACAATCCCAGCGCCTGCGCTGAGTGCGTCAGGAGCGTCAGGACCACCCCGTTGATGGTTGAGTACAGACTCACGACATCGCGGTTCGTCGGGCGCAAGCCCGACGCCTCTAGCAGGGCGCGCAGTACCGGCAGCACGGTGTCGAGCGCGGCCGCCAACAGTGGACGCACCTCGGCCGAGCGGGTGCCCTCCAGGAAGAGTTCCATCATGGCCAGGGTGCGTGCCCGGTTGGTCGTTATCGCCTGGTCGACCAGCAGTGTCAATCGATCGAGCAGGTCTTCCATCGACAGCGTGCCGATGTCGGCGGTGGCCGCGTTGTCGAGCTGACCCGCCAACCGGCCCGCGCACTGTTCGGCCACCCCCTGCAACAGGGCCTCCCGCGTCCGGAAGTACCGCGACGTGGTGCCCACGGGCTCACCCGCGGCCGCGTCCACGGCGCGATGAGTCAATCCTTTCAGTCCCCTGTCGGCAAGCACCGTGATCGCAACGTCCGCGAGCGCCGCTCGGCGTTCGGTGTTGACCGGTGGCACCAAGGTCTCCTATTGCGTCGATGCGGCCTGCGCGGTTCCGAGCCATTGATTCAGCACGGATGGCAGTTCTTGTGACACCCGAGACCCGTCGGCGTCGGTTGCCCACCCAACGTAACCGTCGGGTCGCACCAAGACCGCGGAAGGTCCCCTCGCCGTGCGCTCCAGCGGGAACACGTTGACACGCTGGGCCCAGGGCGCCGTGACCTCGTGCACTGCGCCGCCGGTACCGTCGAGCAGTACAAACTTTCCGTCCCGCATGACTTCGTAAAGCCTTGGCGCCGAACCATAGTCACGCACGCGAGTGCCCACCAGGGGATGTTCTCCGGGCTGGCGGGCATATGCGATCCCGATACCCGTTCCCCGCCCCAGAAAACGATCGCGTATGGGCGGGATGGTCAACACTCCACGCAGCAGCATCGGCTGCACGGCCTGGCGTATTCGCGAGCGACTCAAGGTGAGTTTTGTCAGTCCATCGGTCAGGGCGAGGACTTGCGCTCCCACCGGATGGCGCTCGGATTCATAGGTGTCCAGCAGGTGGTTCGATGTCTGTCCGCGCAGCACTTCGGTGAGCTTCCAGCCCAGGTTCATCGCGTCCTGAATTCCGGTGTTCATGCCCTGCCCACCGATGGGGGAGTGCACGTGCGCGGCGTCTCCGGCCAGGAACACCCGGCCCACCCGGTACTTCGCCGCCTGCCGGCGCTCGGACAGAAACCGTGACATCCAGCGCGGGTCGCGGATGCCATAGTCGCTGCCGCCCACCCGGCGGGCGACGGATCGAACCTCCTCCAGCTCCAGGGGCTTGTCCAGCGGGACGTCCTCGTTCTTCAGATCCCAGGCGATGACGCGGAAGTAGCCGTCCTCGAAAGGTAGGACCAGCACCAGCCCATCCCTGTTGAACCGCGCGAACATCGGGGAGTTCTCCGGCGGGTCTAGTAGGACGTCGGCCAGCATGATGTGGGTCTGGTACTGCTCTCCCACGAAATCGACGCCCAGGAGGCTGCGCACCGCGCTGTGCGCGCCGTCGCATCCGACGACGTAGCGGGCGGATTCGGAGCTACCGTCGACGAACCTCAGGTGCGCCAGATCGTCCTGTTCCAGTCCCACCAGCTCGGCGCCGCGGACGATTTCCACCCCCAGCCCCCGGGCCCGCTGTTCCAGAACGGCCTCGGTACCGCTCTGGGCAACCATGACCACCATCGGGAACGAGGAGTCGATCGTGTTCAGATCCATCGACACCCCGGGCAGGGGCGCCAGCGTGCCCATCGCCTTCCCGCGTGCCAACACCTGCCCGGCAAGATCCCGGGTATCCAGCAATTCCAGGGTCCGTGCGTGCACCGCGAACGCCCTGGTGATGTTGGGCGTGGTGGTCCGGCGTTCGAAGATCCGGCAGCTCACCCCGCGCATCGCCAGCTCGCACGCCAGCATGAGCCCTGTCGGGCCCGCCCCGATAATCCCTACGTCGATCACCACGCCTCCTCTTGCCATCGCGACGCTACAAATGTAGCGCTACATTAGTAGCGATGGCAAGAGGAGGTTCGCGGATCGCGAACTAGGCCACCAACCGCTTCGGGTTGTCGATCACCGAGTAGTCGCTGGCGTCTCCGGCGATCACCCGGCTGCATTCGCCGCTGACGCTGACCGGCACGTCGCCGGCGAGGGTGACGCGATGCATCCGGCGCGGCTGGTCGCCATAGTCGGAAACGGCGTAATGCTGGGTAGCGCGGTTGTCCCACATCGCGACGTCGCCGAGCTCCCAATTCCATCGAATGGTGTTCTCCAACCAGGTGATCCGGTCCTGGAACATCCGGAACAGCGCCTGCGACTCGCTGGCGCTCACGTCCAGGATCCGCTTGACGAAATTGCCCAGCAGCAGTGCCTTCTCACCGGTTTCGGGGTGCACCCGGACCACCGGGTGATGCGCCTCGAAGTGTGTCGCGCCGAACTCGCGCACGTACTTGGATCCGGCCCCCGAGGTGGCGAGCAGTTCCGCGATCTTGGCCGGATCGACCTGGGCGTAATCGAATTGGTTGTTGTGCATCGCCCATAGGTTGTCCGCCAGATCCTGCAGTGCCTTGGGCAGCTGCCGGTAGGCCGCGACCGTCGAGGTCCACGTGGTGGTTCCGCCATACGGCGGCAGCTCGACCGCCCGCAGGATCGAGGCCTTGGGAATCCGGTCCACGAAGGTGACGTCGGTGTGCCACTGGTTGGCCCGGCCACCCTCCTCGGCGTCGATCGGAAGCACCTTGACCTCCGTCGACGTGAGCGTCGGATGTGGCGTGGTGGGTATGCCCATGCTCTGCGCGAAGGCGAACTGCCCCGCGTCGTCGAGGTGATGCTGCCGACGAAAGAAGATCACCTTGTGCTCCAGAAGCTCTGCGTTGACGGCGGCCGCGGTCTCGGCGTCCAGCTCACCAACACGTACTCCGTCGATGCGGGCGCCGATGTTCTCGCCCAGCTTCACCACGTTCAAATCGCTGCTCATGACCCGTTCCTTCTCTCCGACAAATCCGGTGTAGTCAACTGACTACACCTTGGTCATCCGCTACTGTACACACATGACTACATCGGAGGCAACGGGTGCTCGCCCCGTCGGCAAGGAGGAGGTTGTCGAGGCCGTTCTGAACGCCGCCGCCCAACTCTTCGCCGAGAAGGGGCCGGCCGCTACGTCGATACGCGAGGTCGCCACCCGCGCGGGGGTGAACCACGGCCTGGTCCATCGCCACTTTGGCAGCAAGCGTCAGTTGCTGGCAGACACCCTGCAGCACCTGGCCGACGCCGCGGCGGCGGTGCGCGAGGCCGGAGCACCCATCGAAGAATTGGAAGCCGCACACGACCTGCAATTGCGCGTGATGGTCCGCTCCACCCTGGACGGTTTTCCCATCGAGGAACTCCAGGAACGCAAGCCCGGGATGGACTGGCTCCTGCAACAGGTGCGTCCGGGCCACGCCGACGAGCGTGACGCCCGGCTCGCGGCGGCCCACGCGATCGCACTACAGCTGGGCTGGCGGCTGATGGGCCCCAGCCTGCGCGCCGGACTCGGGCTCGACGACATGTCAGATGCCGACATCCGGGCAGAGGTTGCCCAGCAGATCGCCAAGATCGTTACACCGCAATAGTTTTGATCTATACGACGGGCACGGCCTCTGGGAATGTCCAGCCGCCGTCGAGGATCTGCGGCTGTGCCCGGTACAACCGCACCATGTAGTTCCAGCCCGGCGTGATGGGCAGGCAGTTCACGGTGTTATCCGCGCACCCGCCGAACTGTACGGTGGTGTCGCCGCCGGGGCCACGCCGCGCGGTGATGTTGTTGAGCGAGTATGCATTCCGGGAATTAGGGGTGAGATATCCGTCCTTGTTGTAGACGGTGACCGACCAGAAGCCGTCCACCGGCACCTGCCCCACCATGAGCTGGTAGACCGTGGCGCCGTCGTTCTTGGTCGGATACACATTGAGATACAGGGCATCCTTCTCCGGGTTGCCGCCCCATGCCGAGGCCGTGCCGATCAGATGGCGAACAGGGTCGGTGGTGACCTCGGTACCGAACATCGCCTTGGTGTCGGGCAGCGTGGCGGCCAGCTGGAGCAAGCCGGCCCGTACCTTCTGTTGACTTGCACTGTCCCACTTGGGGACATCGAAGCTCCCCACCCGATCCTGCCGTGCACTGATCGCGTCCTGCAGCGACTGGACCTGCGCGACATCCGCGGGATCACTCGGATTGACCAGAGTGCGTACCGCCGCCGCGACGTACCTGGTGCCGGTCTGCTCTTTGGTGATCGTGTGCTCGCCCTCGCCGTAGAAGACGGCCGGCACGTAATGGTCTTCGGTGATGACCTGTAGAGACATGAATCGCTGTCCTGGGTCGGGCATCGAGACGGTGACCGGTCCCGCATCGAGGTCGAACACCGCCGAGGAGTAGAGGGTGTCGCGGTTCTGCCGGATCACCAACTGCTTATCCAGCGGTGCCAGTTCGCGGATATGATGGAAGGCGCCAAACCCTCCGTCTTTCACGATGTTCCCGAAGTACAGGTCCGTCTCCGCACGCACGAAGTTGTCGGGGGTCACGATGATGGCGCCGTCCGGTGTACTCCGGTCGGGAACAGTGGTGCGCGGCGCGTCACCCTCTCCGACGGGCGCCGTATGGGCCGAGCATCCGACGACGACAGCCGACACTGCGATCACCGCACACGCCAAGAGCCACTTCATGACTTTGAAACTACCCGCGGCCTGGCGAAGGTCACGAGCTTCAGTCGGCGGGTGCGTCCTCACCGGCGATATCGCGCAAGGTTTGGAAGAAATCACGGCGCTGCCGCGTCGAGATACCCGACAACAGGTGCTCTTCGGCCTCGCGGGCCAACACGTCCGCCCGTTGGAGCAAGACGGTCCCGGATCTGCTCAGCTGCGCGGGCCGGGCGCGGCCTGAGTCCACGGTGTCCGGCCGCGATACCAGACCCGCATCCTGCAACGCCTGCAGGACCGTGTTCATCGACTGTGGAGTCACGTCGATCGCGCGGGCTAGATCCGCGTTGGACCAACCTGGATTCTCGGACAACACTCGCATACAGACGTACTGAGGGAATGGCAGATTCAGCGGTGCCAACGCCTCTGCGATCTCCGATCGCAACGCGGCCGATACACGGTGCATCAACGCGCCGAGCGGTTGCCATTCCTGCTTATCCACATCAGTGATGTTGACACAGCTACCCTTGTCCCGCTGAGCGGCCCGGGAGCAGCCGCTACGGCACCCGACGTTGCTAACCTTGGCCGATGGCAGCAATAAGCCAGTGGGCCAATGAGACACCGGCAGAGCCGCAAGTCCTCAAGCACAGTGTGGTTCTCCGGGTCATGCGGGGGCACATGACAGATCCCGCCCGGCCCAAGAAGATTCTTGAGCGACACCCCCTCCATCGTGTACACCACCCGGGCATCACCTCACCCGGCATCGTGCTTGAGATGCCCGAAAGCGATTGGCAGACAATGCTGGACGTCAATCTGACCGGCGTCTGCCATACCGCCGGGTAGCCACCCCGCAGCTGATCGCCCACCGGGGCGGCGCCATGGTGCTGGCCTCCGATGAGGCTCGGTACATCACCTCGGTGAGTCTTCCCGTCGACGCCAGCAGCACGCAGCGATAGTCCCGATCGGCGGTACCGTCTCGGTATGGACGTGTTGATCTCGGCCACCGCGCTCGCTGAATGCCTCTCCGATGTCCGGCTGTTGGATGTGCGCTGGACCGTCATGGCGCCCGACGGCCATCCCGCCTATCTCGAAGGTCACCTCCCCGGCGCGGTATTCGTCGATCTCGATGCCGATCTGTCCGATCACTCCGTCACCGGCCGCGGCCGCCATCCGCTGCCCACCGCGCAAGCACTGCAGGCCAGTGCGCGCCGCTGGGGCCTGCACGACGGCGACGCCGTCGTGGTCTACGACGACTGGAATGGGCAGGCGGCCTCGCGCGCCTGGTGGCTGCTGCGTGCCGCCGGGGTGCCCGACGTTCGGATTCTCGACGGCGGCTGGGCGGCCTGGCAGCGTCTCGGCGGACCCGTCGAGACGGGAGAGGTCGTCCCCGAGCCCGGCACGATCACCACCGCTTCCCTCGACGGTCTTGCCGCCGTCGACGCCGACGCGATTGCCTCCCAAGCCTCATCGACGAATGCCCTCGTATTGGACGCCCGCGCGTCGGCCCGCTATCGCGGGGACGAGGAGCCCCTGGATCCGCGCGCCGGGCACATCCCCGGCGCCATCTCCGCTCCGACCGCCGAGAATCTGACTCCGGACGGCAACTTCCGGCCCGCGACAGAACTGCGCGAACGCTTCAGCAAGCTCGGTGCCGGCCAGGCCCCCGTCACCGTGTATTGCGGTTCGGGTGTCACCGCCACCCACCAGATCGCGGCGCTGGCTATCGCCGGATACGACGCCGCCCTGTACCCGGGCTCCTGGTCGGAGTGGTCGAGCGACCCACAACGACCCGTCGCCACCGGAACGGATCCGGCCTAGAGAAGTCCGACCACCAGGGCGACGATCCCGAGAAGCGGTGGCACCAGCTGCTTCAACGCCGCAGAAGCCTTGTCCGGCGAGGAGATCAGCAGCACCAGACCCGCGGCGACCATCGATCCGGCGCCTGTGAACACCAGCGTCGCTCCCACCGGGGTGCACCCTCGTACCCACAGCACTGTGCCCAACGCGATCGCGAGGGCAAGAAACAGGTTGTAGAAACCCTGGTTGAAGGCCAGCGGTTTGGTTATCTCGGCTTCCTCCGCGGTGCGCACACCGAACACCTTGCGGGTCTTCTCACTGGTCCACGCGATCGATTCCAAGTAGAAGATGTAGACGTGGATGAGTGCCGCGATTCCGGTCAGCACCAGCCCTGCGATGATCATGCTGACAGAGCCTATCGGTCCGGCCGCTAACGCACCGCCGACTCGAGCGTCGCCTCGACCTGCGCCGCCTCGACGCGCGGCTCCTGGCAGATATCCGTACGCGAGCTCAGAGCCAGCACCGCCAGGCAGATGGTGGCCAGTATCGCTCCGCCACCTAGCAGCACGGGATGCGTCAAGGCCGGCAGTGCACCGCTGAGCACCGTCAGCATCATCGGCACCCCGAATCCCAGGTACGTCAGCCCGTAGAAGACGGCCGTGAGCCCGGCCAGGTCAGTGGGACCGGCGATCCGATTCACCTCCTGCAGTCCGCTGACCAGAGCGGTGCCATACCCGGCGCCCAGAACCAGGGCGGCGACCAGAACCAACGGGATGGTGAGCCGGTGCGCGGCAAGGGCAGCCAGCGCCATGCCCGTGGCAACCAATGCCAGCCCGATGATGCCGAGCCTGGCGGTGCCCGCGCGATCGATCCGGGGTGCGAACATCTGCGCGGCGAAGCCGCAGCCCAGGCAGACCAGGCAGCACAGCGCGGAGAAGGCGATCCGGTCACCGGCCAGCGTCGGCGCGATGAGCGTGGGCAGCACCGCATATGCCACCGCCGCCGAGCCGAACACCCACGGCGCCAGGGGCATCACCACAAACAGGAAACGGCGGCGGCGCGCAGCCGGGATCTTGAGGTCGTCGATCAGGCGACCCGGTGCGCGCTCGGCAGCGGACTCTGGAACCGAAAGCGCCAGCACCGCACCGGGAATCGTGATGGCGATGTTGACCAGGAAGGCCAGGTGCTGCGGCCACGGCCCCCACTGCGCCAATGCCCCGGCCACCGCGGCACCCAGCGCGAAGCCCGCCGTCAGACTCATCGCCCCGCGCCGCGCTCCGGCACCGGGACGGTCGAACGGCGGAGCCGAGAGCTCCTTGACCCACGAGCTCCCCGCGGCCATCGCCAGGCCCAGCGCTATGCCGGACAGCACGCGACCGGTGAACAACAACGCGAAGTGCTGCGAACCGAGTGCGAGCACCAAAGACCCGGTCATCGAGATGAACGGTGCAGGCAGCATCACCGCACGGCGGCCGTAGCGATCCGACAGCGGCCCGCCCAGGAACAGGGCGGGGATGATGCCCAGCACGTAGGCGAACAACAGCGTGTCGACAGAGGCCGCGGACTGCCCGGCTTGCCGGTACATCACCAGTAGTGGGGTGAATTCGTTACCTCCCCAAGCGATTCCGAACATCGCCAAACCCACGCGCTGCCAAGGCGCCAGACGCGACAGCAGACGGCTAGTCAACGTCCGTCACCACTTTCATGTGCTCGACCAGTTCGGTGCTGAAGCGCGCCGCGTCGCCCGCCGCCAGCGCGTCGACCAGCGCGCGGTGTCCGGCAACCGAACGCGCGACCCGCACCGGGTCCACGCCAATGGCCGCGGCTGCCATGCGGCGCTGGCGCTCTCGCAGGCTGTCGTAGAAGTTCTCCAGGAGCGGGTTGCCCAGTTTGGCCACGATGGCGCGGTGGAAGTCCACATCGGCCGCGGCGAAGCCCGCGGCGTCTCCCTGCGCGGCGCGTCCCAACTGCACGTCGATGAGGGTGGACAGGTCCGACAACAGGGCGGGCGAGGCACCGCGTTCGGCGATGCGTGCCGCCGCTGCTCCCTCGATGACGCGGCGTGCGTCGACGACATGCAGCCGCTCCTGCGGGGTGATGGGTACCACCAGGGCGCCGCGTTTGGGATAGAGACGCAGCCAGCCTTCGGTTTCCAGACGCAGAAACGCCTCGCGCACCGGGGTGCGGCTGCACCCCATCCGTTCCGAGATCTCCCCTTCGCTCAGCAGCTCACCCCCGGGAATGTCTCCGCTGAGAATGCGCTCCTTCACGGAGCGATACGCCTCTTCACTTGCGGAGATGGCCGCCGTACGAATCATAGACACAACATGTATCTAAGATGATGCAGTCGAACATCGCAAACTGAAAAGCGCACTTCACAGGGTGTTCAGCATCACGTCGTGGCCGACCCTGAACTACGGCACGGCCCCGGCAGGTGTCCAGTTCTGCCCGCCTTCATGCGACAAACATCCCGGGGCCCGGTCTACGCGGCCAGTTGTCGCACAGAAGCGGGCAGAACTGAACCATGGTTCGGGGGACACGGGGAGCGCCGCGGAACGTTGACTCGGTGCGCTAACGGGGCGCCTGCTCCTTCGCGATCCGATCGTTCAGCTTCGCCTCGAACTTGTCGGCCAGTGCCCTGCACGCCGCCGGATCGATCATCGGGTTCGGATCTCTTCGCATGGCAAGCCCGTTCAGCTTCACGATGGCATCGGACTGCTCTGGATGCACCGAGAACACGATGTCGCAGGGCAACTCACGTACGGTCTGGATGCTGCGCCGAAACTGCGCCTCCAACGGCGTGATCCGGAAATCTCCCGCCGCGACGGCGTTGATGCTGTCCGCGTAGACCATGTTCAGACACTGATCGCCCTCGCACGATTTCCAGGTCCAGCTGACCCCTCCGGGTGTGTGACCTGGGGTGAAATGCGCTGTCACCACGGTGTTTCCGAGTCGCAGCGTCTCACCATCGGCGATCTCGCGGACACGTTCGACAGCGGGGAAGGCAGCATTGGCGGCATCGGAGGCCTGCGGGTCGTCGGGCGACACGTGCCCGACGCCCAGCGACGCGGCTCCCGCGGGGCTCGATACCGCGGTGGCACCGCTGTCATGGACCACCGCCGCCACACCGCCCACGTGATCGACATGAGTGTGGGAGGTCAACACGTACTTCACATCATCGACGGCGAATCCCAGCGTGCGGATGTTCTGCTCGATCTGCGGTGCCGCCTGCGGCATCCCCACGTCCAGCAGGATCAGGCCGGCATCGGTGTGGACCAGCACCGAGCTGATGCCTTCGGTCCCCACGTAATAGGTATCGCCGTGCACGCGGATCGGTGCGCGCTGCTGCGTCCACACCGGATCGCCGGCCACCGGCGCGGTCAGCGAGCCGTCGTGCTCGTGCTGTTCAGTCTGTTGGGGCTGCTCGGCCGGCCCGCCACAACCGGCAAGAAGGACCGTCAGCACGGCAGGGGCCAACTGTTTCATGGTTCCCATCCCTATCACCCCTGCACGCGAATTTAGACGCGTGCTTCGATAACACCATGCAACGGACCATCTACACCGAGGACCACGAGGCATTCCGCGAGTCCGTGAAGGCGTTTGTGCAACGCCACGTCGACCCGCGCGCCGAGACGTTCATCGAGCAGCGCTACATCGACCGCGAACTCTGGGAAGAGGCCGGCAAGCAGGGTTACCTGGGTCTGGACGTGCCCGAGGAGTTCGGCGGCAGCAGCGCCGGGGACTACCGCTACAACGCGGTTCTGCAGGAGGAGCTGGCCCGCTCCAGCGCGGCACTGGCCTCCTCGATGTCCATCCACTTCGACATCGTCGCCCCCTATCTGGTGGAGCTGACCACCGACGAGCAGAAGCAGCGTTGGCTACCCAAGTTCTGCAGTGGCGAGATGATCACCGCCATCGGTATGACCGAGCCCTCGGGCGGCTCCGATCTGGCGGCCCTCAAGACGACCGCCGTCAAGGACGGTGACGACTGGGTCATCAACGGCTCCAAGACGTTCATCACCAACGGTGCCCGTGCCGATCTCGTCGTCGTCGCGGCGCGCACCGCTCCGGAGCTGAAGGCCAAGGGCATCACCCTGTTCGCGGTCGAGGAGGGCATGCCCGGCTTCGAGCGCGGCCGCAAACTGGACAAGGTGGGCCAGCCCGAAGCCGATACCGCCGAGCTGTTCTTCACCGATGTGCGGGTGCCCGCCGAGAACGTCATCGGCGAGGTGAACCAGGGATTTATCTCGATGATGCAGCGTCTCCCCCAGGAGCGGATGGGCTGCGCGGTGGCCAACATCGCGCATGCGGTGGCTGTGCTCGAAGAGACCATCGAATACGCCAAGGAACGCAAGGCGTTCGGCCAGCAGATCGGCAGCCTGCAATACAACAAGTTCCTCATCGCCGAGTTGGTCACCAAGCTCGAAGCGGCGCAGGTGTACGTCGATCAAGCCGTGCTGGCACACAGCAAGGGCGAGCTCACTGCCATCGACGCTGCCAAGGCCAAGTGGTGGTCGTCGCAGGTGCAGAACGAGGTCATCGACGCCTGCGTGCAACTGCACGGCGGGTACGGCTACATGAAGGAATACCGGGTCGCGCGCGCGTGGATGGACGCCCGCGTCACCAAGATCTGGGCCGGCTCCAACGAGATCATGAAGGAGCTCATCGGCCGCGACCTGGGCTTCTGAGGCCGCTGAACGGGGTCGGGTAGGAAGGAATTCATGACCGACGACGGGCGTATACGAGTTCCAGCGGATCTGGACTCGGTGACCGATATCGCCAACGAGGACCACTCCGACATCGATCCTGCTGCCGTCGAGAGAATCTGGCAGGCGGCCCGCCACTGGTACCAGGCGGGCATGCATCCGGCGATCCAGGTCTGTTTGCGACACAAGGGCAAGGTGATCCTCAACCGCGCCATCGGGCACGGTTGGGGTAACGCACCCACCGATCCCGCCGACGCCGAGAAGATCCCCGTCACCACCGACACACCGTTCTGCGTCTACTCGGCCGCCAAGGCCATCTCGACGACGGTGGTCCATCTGCTGATCGAACGCGGAGCGTTGTCGCTCGACGATCGCGTCTGCGAATACCTGCCCACCTTCACCAGCCGCGGCAAGGATCGCATCACCATCAGGCACGTGATGACGCACAGTGCCGGCATCCCGGTGCCCACCGGACCCCGTCCCGACATCACCCGGATGGACGACAGCGAGTACACCCGAGAACAGCTCGGCCAGCTGCGGCCGCTGTACCGGCCCGGCCTGGTGCACATGTACCACGCGCTCACCTGGGGGCCGCTGGTACGCGAGATCGTTCTGGGCGCGACCGGCAAGAGCATTCGCGACATCCTCGCCACGGAAATCCTTGATCCCCTTGGGTTCCGGTGGACCAACTACGGTGTCGCGCCGCAGGACGTGCCGCTGGTGGCACCGAGCCATCCCACCGGTAAGCCGCTGCCCGCTCCCATGCGCGCGGCCTTCCGCGCGGTGGTCGGCGGCACCATGCACGAGATCATCCCGATGTCGAACCAGCCGTTCTTCCTCACCGGCGTAGTGCCCTCCTCCAACACCGTCTCCAACGCCAACGAGCTCTCCCGATTCGCCGAGATCCTCTGCAGGGGTGGGGAACTCGACGGCGTGCGGATCATGTCCGCGGAGACCATCCGGGCCGCGGCGGCGCCCGCCCGCCGCCTGCGCCCCGATATGGCCACCGGCGGTATGCCGATGCGCTGGGGGACCGGATACATGTTGGGTTCCAAGCGGTTCGGTCCGTTCGGCCGCAACTCGCCGGCCGCATTCGGACACACCGGTCTGGTGGATATCGCCGTGTGGGCCGACCCGGCACGTGCCCTGTCCGTCGGCGTGGTCAGCAGCGGCAAACCAGGCAACCACAAGGAGGCCAAGCGGTACCCGGCCTTGCTGGACCTCATCGCCGCGGAGGTGCCGCTCGTCTGACGGGCACGGTGTTTCAGCGCTTGTTTACGGGGTATACCCGCGCTGGATCGGGAATCAGCAACGACTGACCCAGCGAAGGAAATATCATGAAAATCTCCCGCAGCCTCGGTTACAGGACGGCCGCCGTCAGCACAATTGGGGCCATCGCAACCGCCATCGTGTCGGCGCCTGTGTCGTCGGCAGCGCCCGACTGCAGCCAAGAGAGGCTGTCCAACACCGTCGGCTCGACGACGCTCGCCGCCCGCGGATATCTCGACAACCACCCCGGTGCACGCGCGGTGCTCGACGCCGCGCCCGACCAACCGCGCGCCCAGGCGGCCGCCAACATCCGCGCGTACTTCACCGCCAATCCGGGCGAATACCACGAGCTACGTGGCATCTTGGCCCCGATCGGTGACGCCCAGCGCGAGTGCAACGTCACCGTGCTGCCGCCGGGCCTCGCCTCCGCCTATGACGAATTCATGGCCGGCTGAACACTAGAGCTCCAGGCCCAGCAGCGCGTTCTCGATCAGCTCCGGCAGCGCCGGGTGTATCCAGTACTGTCCGCGCGCCATCTCGCGCGCGGGAATCGAGAAGCTCATCGCGGTGATCAACGATTGGATCAGCGCCGAGGCCTGATAGCCGATGATGTGCGCGCCGACCAGCAGCCCGGTCGCGCGATCGGCGATCAGCTTGCACAGCCCCTCGGTGTCCTCCATCGCCCACCCGTAGGCGATGTCGCCGTAGGCCTGCACCTTGACCGCCACGTCGATCCCGCGCCGACGCGCCTGCTCCTCCGACAGTCCCACCGAGGCCACCTGCGGGCGGGTGAACACGGCACCCGGCACGAATCGGTGGTCGCTTGCGGTGGTGGGGGAGTCCCACCCGGAGAGCAGGTTCGCCTGCACCACCCGGGCCTCGTGGTTGGCGACATGCTTGAGCAGATAGTGCGAACTCACATCGCCCAGCGCGTAGATGCCCCGCACTGGGGTGCGCTGGTACTGGTCGACCGGGACGCGTCCCTTGTCGTCGAGGGTCAGTCCTGCCGCCGAGACATCCAGCTGGTCGCCGTTGGGGGTGCGGCCGGTAGCGACCAGTAGCACGTCTCCGGCCACCGTCGACCCGTCGGTGAGGTCCACTTCGACACCCCCGCTGCCGGTCTCGCGGGCGCCCACCACCTCCGCGTTCAGCCGCACATCCCATCGGGCGGACACCACGTCGGTGAAACGCCGCGCGATCGTCTCGTCCTGCGCGCGTAACAACAGCGGACCGCGCGCGATCACCGTGACGGCCGATCCCAGGCCACTGAACACATGCGCGAATTCGGCAGCGATGAAACCGCTGCCGACGATCACGACACGACCGGGCAGCCCCGGTAGCCGCATGATGTCGTCGTTGGTGTGAAAGGGCACGCCGCTCTCGGCGATCACCGGGGGGATCACCGGACGGGAACCCGCCGCGATCACCACCTGCCGTGTCTCCACGACGGTGCCGTCGGCCAGCCGGAGCCGATGCACCGGGTCACCGTCACCATCGGATCCCGGCTCGATGAACCGCGCTTCCTGCTGAAACACGGTGATGTTGGGGCAGTCCTCGACGCGATACCGCAGCCCGCCCGCCGCCAACGGATCGATCCTCCCGAACACACGCTCACGGATGTCCGCCCAGCGCGTCCCGCTCACCGAGCTGTCGACTCCCAACCGAGCACCCTCGCGCGCCTCGTCGGCCAGGTCCGCCGGGTAGACGAACATCTTCGTAGGGATACATCCGACGTTCAGGCAGGTACCGCCGTAGGCGCCCCCGTACACACCGCGATCGATGATCGCGATCTGCTGATCCGCAAAGCGATCGTCGGGCAAGGAGTTGCCGCTGCCGGAACCGATGATGACAAGGTCGTACACCTGAACTCCTTCTCTTGAGGGCCGAGCGCCTCCCTCACGCTGCCATATCGGCCGGCACCGTGACGGACACCCGGGTCCCCGCGCCCGGTGCCGAGACGATGTCGACCTGGCCACCTGCGGCATCGATCGGAACCGTCAACGAGGCCAGCCCGATGTGCCCGTCGGCAACCGAGGCGGCCAGGCCGCACGGATCGAAACCCCTACCGTCATCGGCGACGAGGAGGGTCAGCAGATTTCCATCCCGCACGAGTTCGACCCGAATGCTCTTGGCACGGGCGTGCTTCACCGCGTTGGTCAACAATTCCTTGGCCGCGCGGTACAGGAGCGGCTGCACCGGAGGACTGCCCACCTCCTGCAGTTCGGTCGTGACCTCCACGGTGCCCCGCGCCGCGTACTGCCGGCCGAGCTCGCGGATCGCCGCCGTCAATCCCAGCTCGGCGAGCACTTGGGGATGCAGCGAGGACACCGCCCCACGCAGCTCGGCCGCCGTATCGCGCAACGAGGCATGCACGGCCTGCAGCATCGGATCAGGTTGGCGTTCAAGTACTTCCTCGATCTCCAGGCGAGCCGCCAGCAGGTTCTGCAGGGGTCCGTCGTGCAGCCGTTCGGCAACCTCGCGGTTGTGGCGCTCGTCGGCGCGCATCGCTTCCAGAACCAGCTGCTCCCGCGTGTGCAGCAGTTGCCCCACGCGCTCGGAACGGCGTTTGAGCACAAAACACATGCCTGCGGTGGCTGCGGCCAGCCACAGCAAGGTCGCCACCGTGACGTATTCGTCGCCGGGAATGCCGTCAGTGTTGCCGCTCGCGGTGTAGAACACCAACACGCCCAAATATCCTGCCGCGGTAATGGTTCCGAGTATCGCCGTCACCGCGGGCCGCTCCTGGAAGGCCACCGAAATCGGCAGCAGGAAGAACACCGGAAGCAACTCCGAGGTGCCGTAACCGGAGGCCACGCACAGAGCCACCACGGCGGCGATGTCCACGGCGGTGGCGGCGGGGGCCACCCACTGCGGGACGTGTCCACGAACCGCGATCGCGACCCACACGATCGCGGACACCGCGTATACGCCGAGCACCCCGTAATACACCCCGTCATGCCACATTTCGATGTTCGGGTTCGAGCCCAGCAGCAGGATCAACACGATGAGCGGCAGCCGCAGCCAGGCCGATACCCGCATGGGCTCTGCGGTGAAGTAGTCGGCCACCCGGTCCAACGAGCGCGCCACGTCTACTCAAGCAATCCGCGTCGCATAGCCTCGGCCACCGCGGCGGCCCGGTCACCGACGCCGAGTTTCTCGTACAGGCGCTGCACATGGGTTTTCACCGTGGACGGGGCCAGGAACAGCTCCTTGGCGATCGCCGGCACCGTCTGCCCGCCGGCGATCATCCTGAGCACCTCGCGTTCTCGCGTACTGAGCGATGGGCCCGCCGGTTGCGCGCGCTTGCGGATCTCCCCGGCCAGGCCGGCCGTCAGGCTGGCCGTCACCACGTCACGGCCGCGCGCGCAGTCGAGCACCGCGCGGACCAGTTCGGCGCGGGTGGACTCTTTCGAGAGAAATCCGGCGGCCCCCTCGGCCAACGCGTGATAGACGATCGCCGCGTCATCGTGCGCGGAAAGCAGCAGTACCCGGGTGGTCAGCTCGTCGCGGCGGACCGCGGCCGCCACCTGGGTGCCGTCCAGCTCCGGCATTCGATAGTCCACCAGTGCGACATCGGGCGCATGCTCCCTGATCAAGGCCAGGGCGTCGGCGCCGTTCTCGGCCTCCGCGACCACCGCGATCTGACCGCTCGCGGTCAGCGCCCGGACCACACCCTCACGAAACAGCGGGTGGTCATCGCCCACCACCACCCGCACAAGTTCGCCGCTCACCTGCACAAACGCAAGCTTGGCACGTCAAATCGGCGCGTGTCCCCCAATTGGTGGACAACAAGATCATCCGCCGCATCGGGCGATCGCCCGACATACTTTCCGCTCTCCACGCCGCATCGTTGAAGTATCACCAAGCAACCCGGTGATCCAACTCAAAGTTCAACTGGCACAGGAGAAATCATGAAGAAGTACATCATCGCCGGAACTGCCGCCGCCGCTCTCGCCCTGGCTCCTCTCGGCTTCGCCCTGGGCACCGCATCCGCCCAGACCGACGGCTCCAACGCCCAGCAGACCGTCAGCGAGCTGCAGGCGCAGGGTTACAGCGTGATCGTCAGCAAGACCGGCTCCAAGGCCCTCAACCAGTGCACCGCCAGCAGCGTGCGTCCCGGACAGACCACCGTGCGGTCCGATTACGGCCTGCCGAGCAACAAGCGTCCCGGTGTCTTCACCAACACCACGACCACCAAGACCATGTACGTGGACGTGACCTGCTGATAGGGATCTGTCCCGGCGGATATCAAGTGCGCACCAACCTCGTCCCATTTGATGCCGATTCAGACACGGGTGGGTAACGGCCCTCGCCAACCGCGCAACGCGCATATGAGACTTCGTATGCGACGGGTCTGATGCTGCCCGCGACGCAGAACGAAACTGTCGGAGCGCTGGGGACAAACGGTTTCTGGTGGAGGAGGAGATTGTCGTGAGTGCGCCCAACGATTCCGCGGCGGACGGCTCCGAGGACGAAATCCTCGACCGGACCGGACCCATCATCCCCATCAAGCTGGGCGCGCACGCCAAGCGGCTGCGCGCCGAGGCCGCGGCGCAACAACAGCCTCCTGCGCAGGAACCTCCACCCTCGCAGTTGCCGCCCCGTGGCCCCCTGTCCATTGTCGACGCCGTGCCACCGCACGATCCGCTTGTCGACCTCCCGCCCGCCATCGGCGACGCGCTGGGGGCCCAGCTTCGTTCGGAGATCCTGCCCCCACCGCGGCGCCCGGCATCCGTCGGTTGGCGTAAGTGGGTGTACCGCAGCAGTTTTGGCGTCATCAACCCCGGCGAATCCCGTGAAGAGGCCGAACTTCGCGAGCTCACCGCCGTGGTGCGCAGCCCCTGGCGCGGCATCCACTCCCTGGCGGTCCTGGGCGGCAACGGCGGCGTCGGCAAGACCATGATGACCGCGGCTCTCGGCTCGGTGCTGTCGGAGCTGCGCCGCAAGGACATGGTGCTGGCCACCGACGCCGATCCGGGTCAGTCGGCCAACCTGGCCTCGTGGATCGACCCGTCGGCGTCGTCGACCTTCGCCGACGTGCTGGCACAGAACGAACCCGAACGCAATTTCGATCTGCGCTTCTTCGTCGGCCAGAACCCCGAGACCGGCCTGGATGTGCTTGCCGCCAACGCACATTCGGTACGGCCCCGCGGCGAGCTCAACGCCGAGATCTACACGCAGGCGCACAACCGGTTGCAGCGGCTCTACAGCCTGCTGCTCACCGACACCGGAGTCGACTTCTGGCACCCGGTGATGCCCGGCGTGCTGCGCAGCGCCAACGGGGTGGTACTGGTCGCGGCCGCCACACCGGTCGGCGCCGAGGGCGCGGTGCGCGCCATCGAGTGGCTCATCTCCGAGGGCTACGAGTACCTGATCCCACGAATGGTGGTGGTGATCAACCACGTTCGTGGCTACGACAGTCGCGAGGACCGCCGGAACTCCGAGCGCCTGGTGGCAGCGATGGTCGCCCGGTTCCACCGCTGGATCTCACCGAACCACATCGTGGCCGTGCCCTACGACCCGCACATCGCGACCGCGGGCCCACTGGATATCCAGCAGCTGCAGCCGGAAACCTGGCACGGATTGTTGACCGCGGCGGCCTCGGTGTCGGCCGGCCTGGCGAGCGCCTGGAGCGTTTAGCGCAGCGCATACCCGCCGTCGGGGTAGAGCGTCGAGCCGGTTGTACCGGTGTTCAGCAGTAGGTAGACGGCGGCCCGAGCCACTTCGTCTTCGGTGACGGGCCGACCGAGCGTGGACGCCGCGGCGATATGTTCAAAGGCCTGCCGCCGCACCTCGGGGGCGCGCTGGGCCCATAGATGCCCGTCCACGGTGCCGGGGGAGAGTGCGTTGACGCGAATGGGTGCGAGTTCGTGCGCCAGGCCGCGCGCCAGGCCCTCGATGGCCGCATTCACGGCGACGTACGCCGGTGCATTCCCTGCGGGCCGGACGCTTGCCGCGCCCGCCATCAACACCACCGCGGCATCGGCAGCCAAGCGCGGTAATGCGGACTTCACCACTCGGTACTGGCCCCAGAATTTCGACTCGAAAGGTGTGGCCGCCTCCCGCACGGACAGTTCGGCCAACGAACCGGTCACGTAGGTCGCGGCGGTGGTGAACAGCCCGTGCACCACCTCGATGTCCGCGAAGAACGCATCGACGCTCGCCTGCTGCGCGGTGTCCACCAGATGCCAACGCGCTCTTGCACCCAGCTCATGAGCGGCCGCAGCCAGGGTCGCAGCCGTGCGTCCACCCAGCACGACATCGCCGCCTGCCGAGGTCACCAGCCGCGCAACGGCCAAGCCAATACCGGTACCACCGCCGATCAGGACCACAGTGCGACCGGTGAAGGCCGTCTCGGATAGGAACCCCGTCACGGGGCCGAAGCTACCGATGGAACCGTGCCCGGTCCCGTGTTCGGCGCTGACCGATCCGAACCGCTCTTGACTTCCGCTCCGCGGTGGGAACACAATCAAGTCATATCTGCACACATATGTGTGCAGATATGCAGATCCGCCCTTCAGCCCAGGAGATGCGATGACAATTGCCGACAGCCACCTTGCCGACGCCCTCACGATGTACCGGCCGGCGCGGGAAGCCCCTCACGAGACAGTCCTACCGCTGATCGGCTCGGTGCCACCGGAGCTCCGCGGCACCCTCTATCGCAACGGCCCCGCCGACTGGGACCACGGCGGGTTCCATGCCGCCCATCCGTTCGACGGCGACGGGCTTGTGGTCAAGTTCACGATCGCCGATGGCGAGGTGCGCTTTCGCTCGCGCTTCGTCGATACGCCGAAGCGCCGCAAGGAAGCACTCGGCCGCGGTGCTCGCGTCCGCGGCCTCTACACCCAAGGGGAACGCCTGCGGGACAACGCTGGTCGACTGCCCGCCGATACCGCGAACACGCACGCCGTCATCCACGCCGATCGACTTCTGGCACTGAGTGATGCCGGTCGACCCTGGGAGATCGATCCTGACGATCTGCGCACCATCGGACCCTGCACCTTCGCCGGGCAGCTGCCTCGATTCTCCCGATTCTCCCCGCATCCGCGCATCGATCCAGTCACCGGTGACCTGTTCAATTTCGGACTGGACGCTTCGCTTTCACCATCGGGACGCACCGTCGCGTGCCTGCGCTGCTTTCGGGTCGACCCGAACGGAAGACTGACACAGATCGCCAAGGTTCCCACCGACCACATCTACATCCAGCATGACTTTGCCATCACAGCAAGCTATTTGGTGTTCGCGCTGGCACCCATCACCATCGATCCCGTTCGCGCCGCATGGGCAGGGCTGGGCTTCACGGCGCTGGGCGATAGCGCCGACTACCGCCCCGAACAGGGCATGCGAATCATCCTGGTCCCGCGCGCTGGTGGTCCGCACCGCGTCGTCGAATGCGACCCACTGGTATACGTGCACGTCGACAACGCGTACGAGGATCACGGCGACGTCGTCTTGGACATCGTGCGCCACCAAGACTTCGACTTTCTCACGGCCGGGCTGAAGAACTTCCGCACCGAGATGCCGACTCTGGGCTGGCCGACACGACTGCGCATCACCCCCGGGGGAACGGTCCGGGTCACCGATTACCCCAGCGCTCCTGCGGAATTCCCCACTCACGACGAGCGCCGAACCGGCCGCGAACACCGCTATACGTATCTGTCCGCGCAGAGCAGCGCCGACGAGAACACCCTCGTAAAACTCGACCGCGCCACCGATACCCAACGCTGCCACGCGTTCGCGCCGGGCCTCGTCGCCGGTGAGCCAATTTTCGTCCCGAAGAATCACTGCGCGGAGGAGGACGAGGGCTGGATACTGACCGTCGTCTACAACAGCGGTGAACACCGGACCGAACTGCACATCCTCGACGCGGCCGCCATCGAAGATCCCGCTCTGACCATCGCGGTTCTTCCGGGCCACCACTTTCCGGGATTCCACGGCAGCTTCACCGACAGAATCTAGAGCCGGATGCCCGGGCGGCCGCCTTCGCCGCCTATCGTTGCCGGAGTGTCCGAATTGTCGGGGGTGTCCCGTGCCGCGCTGCGTGTGCGCCTCGACGGTCTGACGATTCGCGATGCATCGCGGCTGGGCCGTCGTCTCAAGAACATGAGAAGTCCTGCGGACGTCACAAAACTCGCCGAGCAGATCACCGCCGCCGAAGCACTGGTCGCCACCCGGTCCGGCGCCGTCCCTACCATCACATACCCGGATCTGCCGGTCAGTGCGCACCGCGAGGAGCTCGCCCGGGCCATCTCCGCGCATCAGGTGGTGGTCGTGGCGGGCGCAACCGGATCGGGAAAGACCACCCAGCTGCCCAAGATCTGCCTGGAACTGGGCCGCGGAATCCGCGGCACCATCGGGCACACACAGCCACGCCGACTGGCGGCACGCACCGTCGCCGAGCGCATCGCCGAAGAGCTGGGCACTCCGCTGGGTGAAACCGTGGGCTATACCGTCAGATTCACCGATCAGGCCAGCGATCGCACTCTGGTGAAACTGATGACCGACGGCATCCTGCTCGCGGAGATCCAGCGCGACCGGCGGCTGCTGCGCTATGACACGCTCATCCTCGACGAGGCGCACGAGCGCAGCCTCAACATCGACTTCCTCCTGGGCTACCTGCGCGAACTGCTACCGAGGCGTCCCGACCTCAAAGTCATCGTCACCTCGGCCACCATTGAACCGCAACGCTTTTCGGCTCATTTCGCCGACGCACCCATCATCGAGGTATCCGGTAGGACATACCCCGTCGAGATCCGTTACCGGCCATTGGAAGTCCCTGTATCCGGCGGCTCCGGCACGAAGGCCCAGGACGAACCTGACGATCCCGATCACGAGGTCGTACGGACCGAGATACGCGACCAGACCGAGGCCATCGCCGACGCGGTGCGCGAGCTGGAAGGTGAACCACCCGGGGACGTGCTCGTGTTCCTGTCCGGCGAGCGCGAGATCAGGGACACCGCCGAGACCCTGCGCGGAGCGTTCCGGAACACGGAAATCCTGCCGCTGTACGCGCGGTTGCCCGCGGCCGAGCAGCACAAGATCTTTCAGCCGCACACCGGCAGACGGGTGGTACTGGCCACCAACGTCGCCGAAACCTCGCTCACGGTGCCCGGCATCCGGTACGTCATAGACCCCGGCACGGCCCGCATCTCGCGTTACAGCCGACGCACCAAGGTGCAGCGTCTGCCCATCGAGCCCATCTCGCAGGCATCCGCCGCGCAGCGATCCGGCCGGTCGGGACGGACTGCGCCCGGCATCTGCATCAGGCTGTATTCGGAGCAGGATTTCGAGGCACGGCCTCGCTACACCGATCCGGAGATTCTCCGTACCAACCTCGCTGCCGTCATCCTGCAGATGGCTGCCCTGCAACTCGGCGACATCGAGAACTTTCCGTTCCTGGATCCGCCCGACAAGCGCAGCATCCGCGATGGCGTGCAGCTACTGCAAGAATTGGGCGCCTTCGACTCCAGCGGTGCCCTCACCGAACTGGGCCGCCGGCTGGCACGGTTACCGCTCGACCCGCGGATCGGACGGATGATCCTGCAGGCCGACGCCGAGGGCTGCGTCGACGAGATCCTGGTACTCGCGGCGGCGCTGTCGATACCCGACCCGCGGGAGCGCCCCGTGGATCGGGAGGAAGCCGCCCGACAAAAGCACGCCCGGTTCGCCGACGACCACTCCGACTTCACCGCCTATCTGAACCTTTGGCGGTACCTGCAAGACCAACGAAGACAACTCTCGGGCAGCGCATTTCGCCGCATGTGCCGGGAGGAGTTCCTGCACTACCTACGCATTCGGGAATGGCAGGATCTGGTGGGCCAGCTGCGCAGCATCGCGCGCGACCTCGGTATCCGGGAATCTGGCGAAAGCGCCGAGCCGGCGTTGGTCCATGCCGCGTTGGTCGCCGGTCTGCTCTCCCACATCGGGCTGCGCGAGGGCGATACCCGCGACTACTCCGGCGCCCGCAACACGAAATTCGTTCTGGCTCCCGGCTCGGTGCTGACCAAGAAGCCGCCGCGCTGGGTCGTCGTCGCCGACCTGGTGGAGACCAGCCGCTTGTTCGGCCGGATCGCCGCGCGCATCGAGCCGCAATCGGTGGAACGGATCGCGGCAGACCTGGTGCAGCGCACCTACAGCGAGCCGCACTGGGATGCCGAGCGCGGAGCCGTGCTGGCCTTCGAGCGTGTCACCCTCTATGGGTTGCCGCTGGTACCGCGGCGCCGGGTCGAGTACTCCCAAGTCGACCCCGAGCTGGCGCGTGAGTTGTTCATCCGGCACGCCCTCGTGGAGGGCGATTGGCAGAGCAAGCATCATTTCCTGCGCGACAACGCCCGGCTGCTGCAGGAGCTGTCCGAGCTGGAGGACAAGGCGCGCCGCCGAGATCTGCTGGTGAGCGACGACGAAATCTACGCCCTCTACGCGGGCCGCATTCCGGCCGAGGCGGTGTCCGCGCGGCACTTCGACACCTGGTGGCGCAAGCAGCGACACAAGACACCCGACCTACTGACGTTCACCCGCGACGACCTACTGCGCACCGAAGATGCGGCCGCCGGGATGCCCGACACCTGGCGCTCCGGTGATGTGGCGCTGCCGGTGAGTTACCGATTCGAACCGGGCGCGGCCGACGACGGTGTCTCCGTACACATCCCGGTCGAGGTGCTCGCGCGCCTGGGTGGCGATGAATTCGCTTGGCATGTACCGGCATTGCGCGAGGATCTGGTCACGGCCCTCATCCGGTCACTGCCGAAAGAGCTGCGACGCAACTTTGTTCCCGCGCCTGACACCGCCCGCGCCGTGCTGGAGAACCTGAAGCCCGGGACCGAACCGCTGGTGTACGCCGTGGGCCGGGAGCTGCACCGGCTCACCGGCATCCGCGTACCCACCGACGCATTCGACCTGGGCAAGGTTCCCCCACACCTGCGCGTGACCTTCGTCGTGGAATCCGCCGACGGCACCGAGGTCGCGCGCGACAAAAACCTCGACGCCCTGCAACAGCGGCTGGCCGGGTCCACGCGCCAGGCGGTGGCCGCTGCGGTAGCCGGCCAGTGGGAGCGAAGCGGTCTGCGCGGCTGGCCGGATGATCTCGTCGAATTGCCGCGCACCGTGGAACAAGTCAGCGGCGGGCACACCGTGCGCGGGTATCCCGCCTTGGTGGACGCGGGCACCACGGTGGATGTCCACGTGTTCGCTACCGCCGCCGAACAACGGGCTGCCATGGCGGCCGGCACCCGCCGGCTGCTGCGGTTGTCAATTCCGTCACCCTTCAAAACCGTTGAACGGGGCCTTGATCCGCGCTCCAAGCTGCTGCTCTCGTCGAATCCCGACGGTTCCTTGGCGGCGCTACTCGACGACTGCGCCGATGCTGCCACCGACCTTTTGGCTCCCTCACCCGTCTGGACCCGGTCTGAATTCACCACGCTGCACGATCGCACCGCCCGAGATCTGGCGGCCACAACGCTCGATATCGTGCGCCGCGCAGAGAAGGTGGTGGCGGCCTGGAGTGAGGTGCAGGTAGCGCTGCCCGCCAAAGTGCCTGCGGCACAATCCGAGGCCGTCACCGACATGCGCGATCAGCTCGACAGGCTGCTCGAGCCGGGGTTTGTCGCGGCCGCCGGTGCGGTGCGCCTGACCGACCTGGCACGCTATGTCGCCGCAATCGGCAAGCGACTGGAGCGCCTCTCCCAGGGCGTGGAAGCGGATCGCGAGCGGATGCGACGGGTGCACGCCGTCGAAGACGCCTACGACGACCTGCTGCGCGATCTTCCCGCAGGCCGCGCCGACGACCCCCAGATCCGGGACATCGCGTGGTTCATCGAGGAGCTGCGCGTGAGCCTGTGGGCACAACAGCTCGGCACCGCACGAGCAGTCAGCGAGCAGCGGATCCTCAAGGCCATCAACGCCGCTCGCTGATCAGCGCGTGGCGTTGGCTGCGACGCCTACAGTGGCGTCCATGGAGCTGCGCCATATCCGGTACCTGCTCGCGGTCGCCGACCACGCGAATTTCACCCGCGCGGCCGAGGCCTTGCACATCTCCCAACCGACGCTGTCGCAACAGATCAAACAACTCGAACGTTCGCTCGGGGTGGTGCTACTCGACCGCTCGGGCCGCACCGTTCGCCTGACCGACGCGGGCGAGGCCTATGCTCAGTACGCACGCTTGGCCCTGCGCGACCTCGAGGCGGGCGAACGTGCGGTCCACGATGTGCAGGACCTGTCGCGCGGGCATCTACGGATCGCCATGACGCCGACCTTCACCACCTATTTCATAGGCTCGCTGGTGCACCGGTTTCGCACCGCACACCCAGGGATCACCCTCACCGTTCGCGAGACCACGCAGGAACGCATCGAGGCCGATCTGCTGGCCGACCGACTCGATCTCGGCATCGCTTTCGCGGGCGCCCATCCGGCGGGCATCGACCACGTCCCGCTGTTCACCGAGACACTGCGGCTGGTGGTCGGCCCGGATCATCGGCTCGCCGCGAAACGACGCGCGCTGCCCGTGCGTCAGCTCGCGCACGAGGCACTCGGCCTACTCAGCGCGGACTTCGCGACGCGGCGGGACATCGACGCCTACTTCAGCGACCTCGAAGTCTCGCCACACATCGCGGTGGAGGCCAACTCGATCAGCGCGCTGCTGGAGTTCGTCAGGCGCGGTTCGCTGGCCACCGTCCTTCCCGACGCGGTCGCGCGCGAGCACACCGACCTGCGCTTGGTGCCGCTCGCTCCGCCCATGCCCACCCGCACTGTAGAACTGTTGCGACGCAACACCGCTTATCACTCGGCTGCCGCCCGCGCCTTCGCGGAGATCGTGCGCGCCGCAGCTCTCGAATACTGAGCAGAGTTATTCATCAGATCAATAGGTTCCATTGAAAACAAGTATTGGACTCTATAGTTATCGGTAGCGCACGCTGGAGTTGCCGACGGGGCACAGGGTCCCACCCGAACTGCCCCACATCCCTTCTCCGAGAGGAGTGCCGCACCATGGCGCACGCGCAATTCGACCCCACCAGTCGCGAAGAACTGGCCGTCACGGCCGTCGAGGCGAAGGTCTCCAAAAACCTCAGTTGGCAACAGATCGCCGAGGCCGCCGGATACTCACCGGCCTTTGTCACCGCCGCGGTACTCGGCCAGCACCCGCTACCGCACAAGGCCGCCGAGGCCGTCGCCGACCTACTCGACCTCGGCACCGACGCCGCCACCCTTTTGCAAACCATCCCGACCCGCGGCTCGATTCCCGGTGGGATCCCCACCGATCCGACGATCTACCGCTTCTACGAGATGCTCCAGGTGTATGGCACCACGCTGAAGGCGCTGGTACACGAGAAGTTTGGCGACGGCATCATCAGCGCCATCAACTTCAGGCTCGACGTGCAGAAGGTTCCGGATCCAGACGGCGGTCACCGCGCGGTGATCACCCTCGACGGCAAGTACCTGCCCACCGTGCCGTTCTGATCACGTCGTCAATCACCGAGCAGCCCAGAAGGATTCCCATGGACTTCGCGCAACGAACAATCGATCTGGCACGCCGCAATGTCGACGAGGGCGGTCGTCCCTTCGCCACCGTGATCGTCAAGGACGGAGAAGTGCTGGCCGAGAGCGCGAACAAGGTCGCGCAGACCAGCGACCCCACGGCACATGCGGAGATCTTGGCCATCCGCGACGCTTGTACCCGGCTGGGCACTGAACACCTGATCGGGACCACCATCTATATTCTCGCCCTGCCGTGCCCCATGTGCCTCGGCGCGCTCTACTACTGCTCGCCCGACGAGGTCGTGTTCCTCACCACCCGCGAGGCCTACGAACCGCACTACGTCGATGACCGAAAGTACTTCGAGCTCAACACCTTCTACGGCGAATTCGACAAACCCTGGGATCAGCGGCGACTACCCCTGCGTCACGAATCCCGCGACGACGCCGTGGCCGTCTACCGTCGGTGGCAGGAACGCAATGGCGGTGACCGGCGCGTCACCGGTGCGCCCATCGCGTCCTGAACGGCGGTCAGGCGGTCAGTCACGCGTCAACTCACAGATCACCACGGGAATTGGCCTGTCGGTGTTCCGCTGGTATCCGTCGTAGCCGGGGAAGGACGCGACGATGCTCGGCCACAGTTGCGCCTTCTCGTCCGCCGAGGCCGTGCGTGCCCGGTATGTCTGAGTGGTTCCCTCCGCCGTGATCTCGACAACCGGATTGACCACCAAATTCTTGTACCAGTCAGGATGATCCGACGATCCGCCCTTCGAGGCAACCAGCACCATCCGCTCAGGCGCATAGACCGGTGATGTCAACAGCGTCGAGATACGCCGGCCCGTTTTCCGGCCGGCGACATGCAACTCGACGGTCTGGTTGCGCCCGAAGCGTTGTCCCAACCGTCCGCCCGTTGCCGCGAGCAGCAGTCTGTGACTGGCCTCCATCGCGCGGGCCCCCGTTTCCAACACCCAATCGGGTGTGCGCGCCCGGGTCATTGCGCCTTCTCATCCGGTGCCGAGCGCACCAGCGATAGGTGCGTTCGGCTGCCCGGTATCCCGCCGTCTTGTCTCATAGACTCCCGCACGTCTTCCGGCAGGGCCCGGGAGAGCCGCCAAAGCGTCCGTGCCAGAACACCTCTGATGATTCCCGCGTCGTAGAAAAAGCGCGCCATCGGGCCGAAAAGAAACTGTGCGTTCTCGCGGTATCGCCGACCGAAGAAGCCGGTCAGCATGCCCGCAACCGGATTGACCCCGATCGCGCGGTACATCCGGGGGTTGGTCAGTGCGAGTGCAGGAAAGACCAGCGCCGCTCCTGCCGCCGTCATACGGGTGAAGAAGCGTCCAGCGGGCCCTGCTTGGCGGTAGCCGCGCAGGATCTCCTCCTTTGCGAACGAAACATGTCGCGTTTCCTCGATCACGTGAATCCGCATCGCGGCACGCGCATGCGGCTGCAGACCCGTGTCATTCATTCCTTCACGTTGCAGACGATCCAACACCTCCTCCGCCATCAAGATGGCTGTGTACATCGCCGCACCCACGGGTAGCAGGGAGCTGAAGAACGGAACCGCGCCACGCGCAAGGCGCGGTAGACGGAACTCCACCGCAGAGGACCCTTCCCCCATCTTTTCGACCAGGCGCGCAAACATCGTGGAATGCCTTGTCTCCTCGCCTATTTCGGTGAGCAGGTACCTGCTCCGGCTACCGATCACCGGACTCACCATGAGGTCGTGATACAGGAAAATCGCCAACGCGGTCTCGAACCAAATACCGAGGATCAGGATCGAGCCCAGCTGCTGTCGACCGAACTCAAGCCGTTGCTCCCGCGTAAGGCTCTCCCACAGCTCCGTACCCTCCAGACTCACTCGGTGTGGGCTCAACCATGGCCGCTCGGGGTCAATCGGAGCCTCCCAATCGATGTCGATCTCCGGGTCGTAGTACTTCTCGGTCGAGGCTTTCAGACGGCGCTCCATCGCCAGTTGCGGGTCGATGTCCGGTCGCCCACGGACTCGGCCTCGTTGGTTCGTGACTTCGACACTCATTGCCACTCCCGTCCCGCGACGCAATGATCGTCGCGATTTCGTTACTATCAGTACCGGGTATATACTGTTCGGTATAGCTGAGGACGGTACTCCTTCCTCCCCAAGAAGCAAGACCTGATTTGCGTCGTTAGAGGGTGTGCGCATGCGACTAGCCAACGATTCCGCGCACACAGACGATGGGGTGCACTACTGCGGTCCGGCGACTCTGATAGTCGACGATGAAGAGCTCGACGTCAGCGTACGGCTCCGGGGCTTCTTCCAGCCGATCGACGGCACGTACCGCTGGCATGGCCGAATTACCTCTGCGACAGACTCGCTCGCACAGTTCGGCAGAGATCGTGCGTCCGGAATCCTCCGCACCGCCTACGGGCAGTCCGCTGTCGTCGTCGACGAGATCGACTTGTGGGGGCGGTATCGGCTGCGGGGTAGCGGACGCCCGCCGTTTCCCCCTCCCGGGGAGTCCACCGAATCGTGAAACGCATAAGGGCCAGAGACCTTTCGAGTCTCTGGCCCTTATGCGTTGAACAGTCAGCCGTGGGTGTTTATGCGCCCCATTTGGCTCCTTCGGCCATGTCGCGGGCGTTCATCGAGAGGGTGTTGGTCTCGTGGGTGCTGCCCATGGCGCGGTAGGCGCGCACGAGTTCTTCCATCGCGGTGTTCCACTGAGCCTGCCAAGCGGCCTGACTCATCGAGGTATCACCATGCCAGGCAGCCTGCAGAGAAGCCTGCTGAGCCGCCAGGTCGGCGCCCAGAGCGGTCAGCACACCGGAGAAGGTGTTCATCTCACCGGCATGGGCCAGCATCGCGGGATAATTGAAAGTGATCTGCGACATTGTCTTATCCGTCCTTTCCTAGACGCCGACGTAACGGCTGGCAGCGGCGGCGTCTTCTGCGACGTAGGTCGCCGCGGCGTCACCAAGGTTGACCTGGGCGATATCCAGCAGTGCGTTGACCTTGGCGGCCACCTCCACGAACCGGGCGTGCGCGGCTTGGAAAGCAGCCGAGGACTCACCGACATGGAACGCCTGCGCCGATATCGCCGCCGACTCGGCCTGCGAAATCGTCGAACGCATCAACGCCGTCTTAGCACCAAACGTGCCCTCAGCGGCCACCAACGCCGGAATATGCGCATCAAGCAAACTCATCTACATCTCCTCAATCATGTTGTGCTGTCTAGTGATTTGGTTAGTCGGCGGACAGGGGTTGCCGGTCAGCTGCTGGACCCCCCTTCGGCGGGACCGTCCGGGTTGTGTTCGGGGTCTGCGCCCCAGGTGGTCGGCAGCATCGGAGCGGTGCGGGCACCGTCCAATGCCTCGGCAATGCTGTTGTCGCGTTCGGCGAGTCCGGCCGCCGCCGTGGCTCCGGCCCCTGCCTGTACGGCGCCGGCAAAACCCAGTCGGCCTGTACCGCGCGCGGAGGCCCCCACGCCGACTGGCTGTCGCGCGGCAGCCTCCGAAAATTCTGGGCTCACCGTTGAGTTCATGTCCATGAACTGGTGCGCCGGGTCCTTGATCTGTGCGCCGCGCTTGCGCCGCGCCCGTGAACGCGACGAGGCCGCAGCCGCGGCGGCCGCAGAGATTCCCGCGGCAGGCGCCTTGGCGCCACTGCCCTCGTTCAACGTCGGCCCGAACCGCGCCGCCGGCGGATCCTCCCGTACCGCGTAGACCAAGTATGCCGGAGCCGCAGTGGCCGGGGTCGGCGAGGGGGACGCCGGGCTGCTGGAAGTCGTTGGAACAGAAGACGACCCGGTCGGTATCGACGGAGACGACGGGACCTGTACGAGCTGTAGATCCTGGTGCGGATTTCTGCGCTCAATCCGTCCGGGCTCGCGTCCGGGCTCGTCCTGCTGGCCCGGCTCTTCGATCCCGGCAGGCGGAACCAGCGCCGAAAGCGCCAGCCCCAGCACGATCGGCAGCCAAGCCGGTGCCGAAAGCAACACACCCCAGAAGGTGAATCCGAAGGGGATGAAGAACGCCTCGTAGGCGATGAAGAACAACAGCGGGAACCATGCGAAGAACGCGGCGATCGGATTCTTCATGAAGTCTTCGATCATGTCCTGCAGAGTGCCCAGCGGATTGGTCATGAATCGCATGAGCTGATCGATCATGTTGTTGCTGTTGTCCAGTGCGGTGCCGGATTCGAGGGCTTGGGCCTGTGCGGCCATGCCGGTCATGTCGGCGGTCATGCGGGACATCTCCCCGCCCGGCGCCATGATCATCGGCGACGGTTCCGTGGGTGCGGCGGCGGCCAATGCCGTACTCGAGACACCTTGGTAGATGCTCATGGTGGTGGCGGCCTGGACCCACATCCGGATGTAGTCGGCCTCGTTCACTGCGATGGGAATCGTGTTGATACCGAAGAAGTTGGTGGCCAGCAGCACGCCGTGGATCATGTGGTTGGCAGCCAACTCGGCCAGCGTGGGCATGGCGGCCAACGCCGTGGTGTACCCGGCTGCCGCCGTCTCGTGCAGGACGGCGTTGGTGGCGCTCATCGCGCTCTGCTGCGTCAGCCACGCCAGATACGGCGCATGACTGGCCACGTACTGCATGGCACTGGGCCCCTGCCAGGGACCGGCATTGGTGGCGGCCAACAGTTGGGTCAACTCCGTGGCGGCCGTGGCGTACTGCACCGAGAGCGCCTGCCATTGCGCGGCAGCTGCCAACAGTGCGCCCGGGCCGGGCCCGGCGCTGAGCAGCGCCGAATGCACCTCGGGGGGCGAAGCCATCCAAATCGGAGCCGTCACCGGATCTAGCCTCGCGCGATCAGGTAGGTCGCAGCCGCCTGCATGTCCCCGGTCGTGTAGCTGGCAGCGGACTCCGACACACCCAGTGCGGCCCGGCCCAATTCCTCGACGGCCACCGCCGCGACACCGGTGTGCTCCACACCGCGAGCACTAAAACCCGCGGCGGTCTGCAGCGATACCGGATCGGCCGCCGGCGGCACGACCGCACCGATCACCGGAGCGGCGGCGGCATGGGCGGCAGCCAACCGTGCGGTCAGTGCCTCCACGGCCGCACTGGTGGCCATCAAACCTTCCGGAACAACGTTCAGATTCATCGTGGATACTCCCTTCCCTGAGCAACATGCTCACCGACGAGCGAACAGACGGCCTCGGCCCAGTCCGATGCACCAGCACCGGAACGCGGTCGGCACGACCAGTGGCTTGTAGTAGCTGAGTCGATGACTGGTGATCGTCCAGCCTTGCGAATCGGCGACCGCATGAGCTGAAGTTAGCATTGCCTAATAGCCGTGTCGATAGTTCGCTTGGAACTGATTCGTATGCCTTGAGCTGTTTCTAACCGAAACTTCTAGATTGCTGAGATCAACTTGGCACTTGCTCGACTGCGCCCCCGTCAAGCGTGACCTGCGCGTATAACGCCCGTCTCCAGAGAACGCGGCCCAGTGTGCCGATGGCACATAGGGTGCAGGCACTCCCCGCGACTGTGGCGTAAGTCACCGGCAATGCCCATCGGACCGGGGCTACTACTACAGTCGGGTTTCGTCGACGGCGCGGTCCGACAGCGCCGTGAGGACTCTCCGTGCACGCCCGGCCATCTCATCGGCCGAACGGTCCGGGTGGTGCCGCCACCACTGCACCAATGCCGAAACCACGTTCTCCCAGACCAGCGTCGCCGCCGAAAGATCGTCGTCATCATGGAGCCCCACGGCCCCAAGGGTTCTGGTCACTGCCGCGGCAGCTTGCTCGCGCAGAATCGTCCGCTGCTGCCGGGCAGCATCCCGGGCCCGCCCGGGGGGCACCGTCTTGTCGTAGAGAACCGGCCAGTCACTGCGCCTGTTCTCGAGCGTGGTGAAGATTGCCGTCAACACCGCTTCCGCGACCTCGGTACGTACAGGTGATCCCGTCAGCGCCTCGCCGATCGCAGTGGCCAGTCGCTCGCCGGCACGCTCGACACAGGCGACATAGAGATCTTCTTTGGACCCGAAGTAGGCCAACACGAGGGCCTTGGACACCTCGGCGCGCGCTGCAATCCCGTTCATGCTCGACGCCGCGAAGGTGGACTCCCCGAACTCATTGGCGGCTGCGGTCAAGATCCACTGCTCCCGTTCCTGACGAGGCATTCCCTTGCTGCCGGTCCGGAGGGGTTGCACCCATATGACGGTAGCCGAGCCCCTTGGCGAGCATGCGCACAAACCGTCCCCAGCTCCGATCTGCAGCCGCCGCAGGGATTGACCGTGTGGTCACTTCGTCATATATTACCGGTCGGTCAATTCGTGGCGATTCGACTCGCCGCAACGCAGAGAGGCGGCTCCATGACTTCCGTAGCGAGCGTCTGGCGGGAGAACACCCACCCCGGAGCCGCCTGCGATGTTTACCGCGTCCTGCTATCCGAACCCATCCCGCCGAGACGACGTACCGCCGCGGCAGATCGGCGGAACCGATGACACGCCAGCCCATCTCACGCGCGTTCGCCCGCCTTGTCCTGGCCGGGCTGCGACCTCTGATGGATCGCCGCCTGGAGGCATCGCGTAAACCCTTCACCGACAAGGACATCTTGCGCCCGCACGCCACCAGCGGGATGTGGGCAGCCACCCACTACGGCGTCTTCATTCCCGACCTGCCCTCACCGCACCGGTACCTCAACACCATGACCCTGATCGGCGCGATCGGCGCTGAGCTGTTCGACAACGACTACCTGGCCACCCCCGATGCCCGGCACACCGCGACCGTCCTGTCGTCCACCGCCGCCGGTGAGCACCATCACTACCGTGCCTACGACTCCCTGCGCGACTGCAACTTCGCCGACAACGGTAGCGTCCTGCGCTGGGGCAACGACCTGCAAATCGAGGTCGACCATCCGCACGTCACCGTGCGCGGCCGGTACCGACAATTTTCGGCCGATGTCGAGCTGACTGTCACCGACCAGGTCTCCTACTTCGTCAAGACCCCCGTCTACGACCACCTGAGTCTGCTCGCCGAGTACACGGGCGTCATAGTCGATGCCACCGGAGCCACGGCGATCAGCGGACTGGGCACCTTCGAATACGCACGGTTCCTCAGCCACCAGTCACTGACCCGGCGATCGCTACCCGAAGCGCTGAAGCTACCCGTCGACTTCTTCACCTATCAGATCATCGATCTGGGCGACGGGGCCCAGATCCTGCTCACCGACGTCCGGGCACGCGGGGTCGCCGCCTGCCTGCTGGCGCACGTACGCGTCCTCGGCAAGTCCACCGAGGTATACACCGATGTCCGGATGGACGTCACCGAGTACCGCGAGAACCCGTCGATCGACGAGGAGGGGCGCGCCATGCGCATCCCCCATCGGCTGACATGGACCGTCCGCGACGACCGCGGGCATCTGGTGCTCGCGGTCGAGGGCCTTGTCGACTCGCCTCTGCGGTACGGACATGGGCGCGGCTACACCGGCGCTTACAGCTATACCGGTGAATATCAAGGCAATCCGGTGGGCGGGTCGGCCTATATGGAATGGGTCGACACCAGACGATAGGCCGCGCGCGGCACGATTTGCCGCCCGCACTAGAGGATTGCGGCAGCGATCACCAATCCGACCGCCAGATAGGCCGCGGCGACGACGAGTGCGGCGGGCACGAACTTCCTGTGCGCCAGTATGTCTCCGACGTCAATACCCATCACCCACTCGATCAGTCTGATGCAGATCGTCTGGGCCGCTATGCCGATAAGCCCGAAGACCAGCGTGCGCACCAGTCCCTCGACGATGTTCCCCGACGCCGTGTAGATGGCGAGGACGATCACGAATGCCTGCGACAACAGGCCCGCCGCCAAAATCACTGCCGCATTGGGCAGACCCGCTCGGACCATCTGCCGCAATGGGCCCGGCGTGGTCCAGTCCAGCACGAAGAACCCGATGGCCGTCAGCGCGAATCCCACTGCGGCGTATAGCCAGATGGCCGCTGCACCGTGCGCGACGATCGACCAGTATCCCGCTGCGTTCATGGTTGTCATCCCGTCTGTCTGGTGCTCGGTGTCGTTATTGAGGTGGTATCCGGTGGGGAACGAACGCGGCACCGTCGTCGGTGATCAGGCCTGCCGTCTCACGAATCCCCAAGCCCGCCGATTCATCGCCGACAATCCAGGCGCCCAGGACCGGCCTCATGCCGTCGAACTCAGGCAACGGATCCAGCAGCTGATAGACGTACCCCTCTTCACCGTAGACACCGCCCGTGGCTGTCTCGTAGCCCGCTCCCACCACGGTGATGTTGGCGCCTTCGCGGCCGAGTTTCGGCTTGCGGACGTACTCGGTCAGTTCGTGCGGGCTGTCGATGTAGGCCGGGAGCAGATTGGGATGCCCGGGATACATCTCCCACAGAATCGCGAGAATTGCCTTGTTGCTCAGTAGCGTCTTCCACAGCGGCTCGATCCACAAGGTTTCGGGAAGCAGATCCACTGCGTGCCTGCCGAAGTCGTCGTCCAGCATCCATTCCCACGGGTACAACTTGAAGATCGACTCGATCGGCGCTTCCTCCAGATCGACGAGGCGGTTGAGATCGTGATCCCAGCCAATTTCCTCGATGGGCAGGCCAACGGTGTTGAGCCCGGCCTCGGCGGCGCATTCCTGAAGATAGGCCAACGTCACATGGTCCTCGCCTGTCTGGTCCGCCGATGACCACGCGAAATGTGTTTCCGCGCCAGGAAATTGCCTGCTGATCTGCTTCCAGCGCGCCACCAGCTGCTCATGCAGGGAGTTCCATTGATCGTCCCGGGGAAACACCTCGGTCTTCCAATGCCACTGCAGGATGGATGCCTCCAACAAGGAGGTGGGCGTGTCGGCGTTGTACTCGAGCAGAACGGGTGGTCGCCGCCCGTCGTATCGCAGGTCGAAACGTCCGTACAAATGCGGATCTCTTCTACGCCAAGACTTCTCGATGTGTTCCCAGGCCCATTCCGGCAGGCCGAAGTCTCGGTAGCGACCCACCAGGATCACATGCTCAACGGCTTCCAGGCACATGGAGTGGAGCACTTCGACTGTTGCCTCGAGCGAGAGCACCTCATCCATGTCGAAGACATAGTGAACGGACTCGTCCCAGTAGGGACGGTCGCTTCCGTCTGCCATCCGCGCTGGTGTGCCATAACACATCCCCTGGGAGGCAACGGTTTGTTCCCAGCCGGAACGGGGGAGCGCATGCTCGCGGCGCATCAACTCCCCGAACTTCCCGAGCTGCTGGATCCGAAGCCGCCGCGCGAGACCGACGGAGAACGCGAAACACTGCCCGAACCATCGGATTTGGTGATCTTGGTGCCCGAGCCCGTCCTGGCCGTGGTGCCCTTCGGCAATTCCAGGGTGCCGCCGGTGGCGATGGTCCCGATGCCCTGGTTTCGGCCGCCGTAGTAGTACCGGTAGGGCGATCCGGCGTAGATGAACACGCCGCCCGAAGACGACTGGGTACCGCGCTCGCAGTACTCCTCTGGAGCGACGACGTTGGAGCCATCCTGGACACATGTGGCCTCGATATCGTCATCGCGGTCGATCACCGCATAGCCGACGGCCACGACCGCCGCGATGCCCGCGACCACAACGGAGCCCATGAGGACGTTGTTGCGGGTCCGTCGCCGTTCCTCGGCCTTCTGAGCCTGTACCTCGGCCAGCCTGCGCTCGGCCTCGCGGGCACGACGCGCTTTGTCCCGGGCCCGCGACTCGGCGACGGTTGGCGGGCGCGGTGTGGTGATACCCGGCTCCTGCCATCGTATGGCACCCCAGGTTTGCTGCGCCTCGCGCTGGCCGGCCTCGTCACCGTGTGAGTACGGATCGGGCATCTGTTCCCCCTTACTGCCCGAATCATAGAAAACACCCTGTGAATGATGACCGTACAGCCCAGCGGGTTCCTCCCAACAGGCGACGTAGCTGACGTCACGAGGTGCGGGGGACGACGGCCCCCGCAATCTGGCATCCGGGGAAAGAACTGGAAAGAAAAAGGCCGGAAACCCCGCGGGGTCTCCGGCCTTTATCGCTGGGCTTGGTAGCCCACATACTTGTGGGCGAAGGGGGACTTGAACCCCCACGTCCCGAAGGACACTGGCACCTGAAGCCAGCGCGTCTGCCATTCCGCCACTCGCCCCAACGACCGCGGCAGCCTATCACGATCCCGACCCCACCTCCGAACCGCGAAGGCCCGGCGGCCGCCCGCTCACCCATGCCAATTGTCACAAACCACATGCATAGAACGACTGTTGGTGCCAAGACGATGTCGTCTCGTAATAGAGGAGTGGGTGCCGCCGATCATCAAACCGATACCATCTACTCGAGATCCGCTCGTGGCGGCGCGCTGCGCCATGCGCGCAGAACCTGCCACGCGATCGCCGAAAGGAGGAAGGCATGGGAATTGTCCAGCGCTTCGAACGCAAGCTCGAAGACGTGGTCGGCGATGCCTTCGCCCGCGTCTTCGGCGGCAGCATCGTCCCGCAGGAAGTGCAGGCCTCCCTACGTCGTGAGGCCGCCGATGGCGTCAGGTCAGCAGGCCAGGGCCGGCTGCTGGCTCCGAACGAGTTCTTTGTTCTCCTCAGCACCGGAGATCACGAGAAGGCGGCCGACGATCGCGATCTCAACGCAGACACGTTCGCCGAACACCTGCGCGAATATATTCGCGATCAGGGGTGGCAAACGTATGGTGAGGTTGTTGTCCGATTCGAACAATCACCAAACTTGCACACCGGCCAGTTTCGCGCGCGCGGTGTGGTCAATCCCGACACCAAGCGGGACCGTACGCACGGCGCCGTGACGACTGCCCCTACGACCCCGGATCCACAACCAGGAGCATCCATGACTGACAACCCAGGTCCCCAGCAGGGACGCCCCGGCGAAGAGTACGGCCGAGAGGACGACCGGTACGGGCGTCCCGACCAGGATCCGCGCGGTCAGCAGCCGCAGGGTGGCCAGGGATACCCCCCGCGCCAGGGCGGTTACGAAGGTGGCGGCTACGGACAGGGTCAGCAGTACGGCCAGGACTACGGCCGTCCCCCCGCCGGCTATGAGCAGGGCGGCTACCAGCAGCGTCCTCCGCAGCAGGGCGGCTATGAGCAGGGCGGCTACGGCGGCGGCCAGGACTACGGCCGTCCCCCGGCTCCGCCGCAGCAAGGCGGCTACGGAGCTCCACCGCAGCAAGGCGGCTACGGCGAGCCCCCTCGCCCCAACTACGGCGAGTACGAGCAGGGCGGTGGATACGGTGCCCCGCCGCAAGGCGGCGGATACGGCGGCCAGCAGGGTCCCCCTCCGGGCCAGGACTACGGCCGTCCTCCCGCCTATCCGCAGCAGGGTGGCGGCTACGGAGCCCCTCCGCAGCAGGGCGGTTACGGATCACCGCAGGGTGGCTACGGCGAGCCTGAGTACGGCGACTACGAGCAGGGTGGCTACCAGAGCAGCCCCGATTACGGTGCCCCCGCGGGCGGCCCGGGCGCCGGACGCACGACCGTCACCTTGCAGCTGGACGACGGCAGCGGCCGTACGTACCAGCTGCGTGAGGGCACCAACGTCATCGGTCGTGGTCAGGACGCGCAGTTCCGGCTGCCCGACACCGGCGTCTCGCGCCGTCACCTCGAGGTGCGCTTCGACGGACATGCCGCGCTGTTGTCCGATCTGAACTCGACCAACGGCACCACCGTCAACAACGCACCGGTCACCGAATGGCAGCTGGCCGACGGCGACATCATCCGGCTGGGCCACTCCGAGATCATCGTTCGGGTCCAGTAGGCAACAGAGGAACCGCGACCGCATCGGCAACACCGCGTTCGACACAGGCTGCACGTATCGGGCCCCGGCGGGTGAGCCTGACAAGTATCGTTGCCCTGCCGAATATGTCCGGTCTGCCGGACACCCTCGCCGAGGCGCGATGGACCAGCGAGAGGAACGACAACCGGATGCAGGGACTGGTGCTCCAGCTCACCCGCGGTGGGTTCCTGTTGCTGCTGTGGGTGTTCATCTGGTCTGTGCTGCGCATCCTGCGCACCGATATCTACGCTCCGACCGGCCAGCTGATGGCAAATCGGGGTTTGAATCTGCGCTCCATCCGCCCCGCGAAGACGGGCAGGCGGCAGATGCAGTACCTGCTGGTGACCGAGGGCGCGCTGGCAGGCACACGGATCACGCTCGGTACACAGCCCATTTTGATCGGTCGTGCCGACGATTCCACACTGGTCCTGACCGACGATTACTCGTCGACGCGGCACGCGCGGCTATCGCCACGCGGGGCGGATTGGTACGTCGAGGATCTAGGATCGACCAACGGCACATATCTGGATAGGGAGAAGGTGACGACGGCGCTGCGGGTTCCCCAGGGGACGCCGGTACGGATCGGTAAGACAGTGATCGAGCTGCGCTCGTGACACTGGTACTCCGCTACGCCGCGCGTAGCGATCGCGGACTGGTGCGGTCGAACAACGAGGACTCGGTCTATGCCGGGGCCCGGCTGTTGGCGTTGGCCGACGGTATGGGCGGTCATGCCGCCGGTGAGGTTGCCTCGCAGCTGGTCATCGCGGCGTTGGCACCGCTGGACGACGACGAACCGGGCGGCGATCTGTTGGACACCCTTGCCGACGCCGTCTACGCCGGCAACGGCGCAATCGCCGATCATGTGCGCGCCGAGCCCGAGCTGGACGGGATGGGCACCACCCTGACGGCCTTCCTGTTCGCGGGGAAGCGCCTGGGCATGGTGCATATCGGTGACTCTCGTGCGTATCTGATGCGCGATGGCGAGCTGACTCAGATCTCCAAGGACGACACCTTCGTACAGACGCTTGTCGACGAGGGTCGCATCACTCCGGAGCAAGCGCACAACCACCCGCAGCGCTCGCTCATCATGCGCGCACTCACCGGCGCCCCGGTCGAGCCCACACTCATCATGCGCGAGGCGCACGCCGGAGATAGGTACCTGCTGTGTTCGGACGGTCTGTCCGATCCGGTCAGTCACGAAACCATCGCTGAGGCACTGGAAATCGCCGATGTCTCGGCCGCGGCCGACCGGCTTATCGAACTCGCGCTACGCAGCGGAGGGCCCGACAACGTCACGGTCGTCGTCGCCGACGTCGTGGAACTGGACTACGGACAGACTCGGCCGATCGTCGCGGGTGCGGTGTCCACCGATGCCGACACCGACACCCCGCCGCCCAACACGGCCGCCGGTCGCGCCGCCGCGATTCAGCGCGCCCTGAAGGAACCCGAACCTGCCGAGGACGAATCCGATTCCGAGGCAAGCGAATCCAACACCGCCAAGCCCAAGAAGCGGCGGCTGCGCTGGCTGATCGCGGCGGTGCTCGTGGTGCTCATCGCATTGTCCGGCCTGGCGATCGCCCGCCGCGTGGTGCTCAACAACTATTACGTAAGCGCCTACGAAGGCAACGTCTCCATCATGCAGGGGGTCCAGGGCTCGCTGCTGGGGTATCGGTTGCAGCGGCCGGACCTCGTCGGCTGCCTCGACAGTCGCGGAGACATGTCCCTGGTGAGCTATGGGGAAGCCGCTTCCGGCCTGTCCTGCAAGTACCTCAAGGTGTCCGATCTGCGGCCGTCCGAGCGCCAGCAGGTCGAAACCGGGCTCCCCGGCGGCACTCTCGACCAGGCGATTGGCCAACTGCGCCAACTCACCAAAAACGCGCTGCCGCCGTGCCTGCCGCCCGCACCGAAGACGCCGCCGCCCTCACCCGCGCCCACCGCGTCCGGTCGCACGCCGTCCACCACGTCGGGCACCACCACGACCACGACCACGACCACGACCAAGCCGTCCCCGACGTCCCCGTCTACGACGACTCCCGGCGCCAGCACCGCGCCGACCACCACGACCACTCCTGCGCCCGCCCCGCTGCCGGCGCCACCACAAGAGCCGGGTGTTACCTGCCGGACCGTGTCATGACGACGGCGCCCCAAACCGCTGTCGTGCCCAATGTGCCACCCGCGCAGCCGACACGACGCAGCGCGGAGTTGGGGCTCCTCGGCTTCGCCGCCGCCATCACCACCGTCGCCCTGATCCTGGTCGAGGCCAACCTCGAACGCGGACTGTCGCTGGACCTGCTGAAGTACGGAATCGCCTACCTGGTGCTGTTTACGTTGGCGCACCTTGCGATTCGCCGCTATGCCCCCTATGCCGATCCGCTTCTGCTGCCCTGCGTCGCGCTGCTCAACGGACTCGGGCTGGTGATGATTCACCGCCTGGACCTGGCCAAGACGGCCGCCGGTGAAGGCCCTGACTCCCTGGAAGCCAACGCGCAGGTGCTGTGGACACTGGTGGGTGTGGGTGCGCTCGTCGGGGTGCTAGTAGCCGTCAAGGATCACCGGGTGCTCGCGCGGTACGGGTACACCTTCGGAATCGTCGGAATCGTCCTGTTGGCCATCCCGGCACTGTTGCCGTCCTCGGTCTCGGAGCAGAACGGCGCCAAGATCTGGATCGAATTGCCGTTCCTGTCGATTCAGCCGGCCGAGGCCGCCAAGATCCTGTTGCTGATCTTCTTCGCCGCCTTCCTGATGACCAAGCGCGATCTGTTCCGCACCGCCGGCCGCAGCTACTGGGGCGTGGAATCACCGCGCGCCCGCGACCTTGGCCCCCTGCTGGCCGTATGGGCGATCTCGGTGGGCGTCATGGTCTTTGAAAAGGACCTGGGCACCTCGCTGCTGCTCTACACCTCGTTCCTGACGGTGCTGTACGTCGCGACGGCGCGGATCAGCTGGGTGCTGATAGGTCTGGGCCTGTTCGTCGGCGGAGCCTTCCTGGCGTACTTCTTGTTTGCGCATGTGCGGGTGCGCGTCGAAACCTGGCTCGACCCCTTCGCGGACGCGGACGGCAACGGGTACCAGATGATGCAGTCGTTGTTCAGCTTCGCCACCGGCGGCATTTTCGGCACCGGTCTGGGCAACGGTCAGCCCGGTACAGTTCCGGCCGCCTCGACAGATTTCATCATCGCCGCCATCGGCGAGGAGCTCGGACTGGTGGGCCTGGCCGGGGTGCTGTTGGTGTTCACCATCCTCATCGTCCGCGGCTTCCGCACGGCGCTGGCGGTGCGGGACAGCTTCGGCAAGCTGCTGGCCTCCGGCCTGTCCGCGGCACTGGCGCTGCAGCTGTTCATCGTGGTCGGCGGCGTCACCAAGCTGATCCCGTTGACGGGCCTCACCACGCCCTGGATCTCGTACGGCGGATCCTCGTTGGTCTCCAACTACGTGCTGCTGGCCATCCTGTTGCGCATCTCGCATATCGCGCGCCGTCCCCTGGTGAGCACGGCCGACAAGCCGAATCCTGCCCCCATCGCGGAGGCCCGCACGGAACTGATCGATCGCGTATGAACACATCGATCCGCCGGGTGTCTCTGTTCGTCATGGCTCTGGTCGTGCTGCTGCTGGCCAACGCCACTCTCACCCAGGTGTTCACCGCCCCCGGGCTGCGCGCCGACCCCCGCAACCAGCGGGTGCTGCTCGACGAGTACTCGCGCCAGCGGGGGCAGATCTCGGCGAGCGGGCAGCTGCTCGCCTCCTCGGTGGCCACCGACAGCCGCTTCCGCTTCCTGCGGCAGTACGCGGACCCCGAGGTGTACGCACCGGTCACCGGCTTCTACTCACTCAACTACTCCAGCACCGGGCTGGAGCGCGCCGAGGACACCGTGCTCAACGGATCCGACCCCCGGCTGTTCGGACGGCGGCTGGCGGACTTCTTCACCGGCCGCGACCCCCGGGGCGGCAGCGTGGTCACCACCATCCGCCCTGACGTGCAACAGGCCGCGTACGACGCGATGCACCGCGGCTGCAAGGACGGCTGCCGCGGTTCGGTGGTGGCGTTGGAGCCCTCCACCGGAAAGATCCTCGCGATGGTCTCGACACCGTCCTACGACCCCAATCTGCTCGCGAGCCAGGATGCCGCGAAGGAGAACGGGGCCTGGAATCGGCTCACCGAGGACCCGGCGCAGCCCATGCTGAATCGTGCGATTTCTCAGACCTACCCACCGGGTTCGACGTTCAAGGTGATCACTACCGCCGCCGCACTGGCCGACGGCAAGACGGTCAACACCGAGGTGACCGCGTCGCCGACGATCTTCCTACCGGGCAGCAACGCAACCTTGGAGAACTACAACCGGGCCTCCTGCGGGGGTGGTGACAACACCTCGCTGAAGGAGGCGTTCGCGCGCTCCTGCAACACCGCCTTCGCCAAACTCGGTGCCGAACAGCTCAAGCGCGACAAGCTGGTCAAGGCGGCTCAGGCGTTCGGTCTCGACCACGAGCTCGACGGCATTCCGCTGCAAGTAGCTACCTCGACCGTCGGGCCGATGTCCGATGATGCGGCCGTCGCGATGTCGAGCATCGGGCAAAAGGACGTCGCGGTCACCCCGCTGCAGAACGCGATGATTGCCGCGGCCGTCGCCAACAAGGGCGTGCTGATGCAGCCACACCTGGTCGATAGCCTTAAGGGCCCAGACCTTTCGAATCTGTCCACCACCACCCCGGATGACATCGGCCAAGCCGTGACACCCGCTATCGCGAACACACTGACCGAACTGATGATTGCCTCAGAACAGCGCACCGCACAGACCGGAGCCCTCCCCGGCGTACAGATCGCTTCCAAGACCGGCACCGCCGAGCACGGCACCGATCCGCGCAACACTCCACCGCACGCGTGGTACATCGCCTTCGCGCCGGCCCAGAGCACCACATCCGATCCTCAGGCCACCGTTGTCACCCCCAAGGTGGCCATCGCGGTCCTCGTCGAAGACGGCGGAGACCGCGCCCTGGCGGCCACCGGCGGCTCCGTCGCCGCACCCATCGGGCGGCAGGTCATTGCCGCAGCACTACAGGGGGCCTCATGACCGTTCGTGTGGGAGAAACGCTTTCGGGCCGCTACCGGTTGCAGCGGCTCATCGCCACCGGTGGCATGGGCCAGGTCTGGGAGGGCACCGACAGCCGCTTGGGCCGCAAGGTGGCCGTGAAGGTGCTCAAGGCCGAGTTCTCCTCGGACCCCGAGTTCATCGAGCGGTTCCGTGCCGAAGCACGCACCGTCGCGATGCTCAACCACCCGGGCATCGCCAGCGTGTACGACTACGGCGAGACCGATATCGACAGCGAGGGCCGCACCGCCTACCTGGTCATGGAGCTGATCCACGGCGAACCGTTGAACTCGGTACTCAAGCGCACCGGCCGACTGTCACTGCGTCACTCGCTGGACATGCTCGAGCAGACCGGCCGCGCCCTGCAGGTCGCACATGCCGCCGGGCTCGTACACCGCGACGTGAAACCGGGCAACATCCTGATCACGCCCACCGGCCAGGTGAAACTCACCGACTTCGGCATCGCCAAGGCTGTCGACGCCGCGCCGGTCACGCAGACCGGCATGGTGATGGGCACCGCCCAATACATCGCCCCCGAACAGGCCCTGGGCCATGACGCCACTCCCGCCAGTGATGTCTACGCGCTCGGAGTCGTCGGGTATGAAGCGGTTTCGGGCAAGCGGCCGTTCTCCGGGGACGGCGCGCTGACGGTCGCGATGAAGCACATCAAGGAGACGCCGTCGCCGCTGCCCGCCGACCTGCCGCCGAACGTGCGCGAGCTCATCGAGATCACCCTGGTGAAGAACCCGCAGAACCGGTACACGAGCGGCGGACCGTTCGCCGACGCCGTGGCCGCGGTGCGCGCCGGGCGACGTCCGCCGCGCCCCAACCAGGCGCCAACCATCAGCCGGGCGACACCGGCGGCGATCCCGCCCGCCACTCAGGTACGGCCCGCGGTGGGGGCACCGAGCCGGGTCGCTCCGCCGACGTCCCGTACCCGCCCGCCGACGGGCTCGCACCGGCCACCACCACCCCGGCGCGGCACGTTCTCACCCGGCCAGAAGGCACTGATGTGGGCGGCCGCGGTGCTGGGCATCTTCGCGATCATCATCGCGGCGTTGATCCTGCTCCGAGCCAGTGAGCAGAAGAATCAGTCGCCGACCACCCCGCCGACGGTGTCCGGCACCGAGGCACCCTCAAGCCCAGGTTCAGCTTCGCCAGGAGCGCTCGCGCCAGCTAATATCGTGGCTCTGCTTCCGGTCGCCGAACCGGACCCGATCCCTGGGACGAAATCACCGTAATGACCACTCCGCAGCACCTCTCGGACCGCTATGAGCTGGGGGAGATCCTCGGCTATGGCGGCATGTCCGAGGTTCACCTGGCGCGCGACCAGCGGTTGAACCGCGACGTCGCGATCAAGGTGCTGCGCGCCGATCTGGCGCGGGATCCCAGCTTCTATCTGCGTTTCCGCCGTGAGGCACAGAACGCCGCCGCGCTGAACCATCCCGCGATCGTGGCGGTGTACGACACCGGTGAGGCCGAGACGCCCACCGGGCCACTGCCGTACATCGTGATGGAATACGTCGACGGCATCACCCTGCGCGACATCGTCAAGGAGGACGGCCCGATGCCGATCCGCCGGGCGATCGAGGTCATCGCCGACTCCTGCCAGGCGCTCAACTTCAGCCACCAGCACGGCATCATCCACCGCGACGTCAAGCCCGCCAACATCATGATCAGCAAGACCGGCGCGGTGAAGGTGATGGACTTCGGCATCGCGCGCGCGGTCTCGGATGCCGGCAACAGCGTCACCCAGACCGCCGCCGTAATCGGCACCGCACAGTATCTTTCGCCGGAGCAGGCCCGTGGCGAGACGGTTGACGCCCGCTCGGACGTCTACTCGCTGGGCTGCGTTCTGTACGAAATGCTCACCGGTGAGCCGCCTTTCGTGGGCGACTCACCCGTTGCCGTCGCCTACCAGCATGTCCGGGAAGACCCCGTGGCGCCGTCCAAGCACAACCCAGAGATCCCTCCAGGACTGGATTCCGTTGTGCTCAAAGCGCTTTCGAAGAACCCTGACAATCGCTACCAGAACGCTGCCGAAATGCGGGCCGACCTGATGCGGGTGTACCAGGGCGAGCAGCCCGAAGCGCCGAAGGTCCTCACCGACGCCGAACGAAGCACCATGCTCAACACGCCGCCCAACACCAAGGCCTTCCCGGTTCAGGGTGCACAGACCAACGAGCTGCCCAACCACTACGCCGAACCGCGGCGAAATCCGTTGAGCCGCTGGCTGGTCGGCCTAGCCGCCCTGGTGGTCCTCACCGTGGTGGTCACCTTCGCGATCATCTGGGGCAGTGGACCCTCGCGGGACGTACAAGTTCCGGATGTCACGGGCAAAACCCAGGCCGAGGCCGTGGCCAGCCTGCAGAACCTCGGCTTCAAGACCAAGATTCAGAAGAACACCAGCTCGAAGCTCGCACCCGACAGGGTCATCGACACCGACCCCGCCAAGGGCTCGACCGTTACCGCAGGCTCAGAGGTCACTCTCAACGTGTCCATCGGACCGGAGAGCCAGCAGGTACCCGACTGCCACGGCCTCAGTTTCGGTGATGCCGTCAAGAAGCTGCAGGCCGCCGGTTTCAAGGGCACGTTCACCCAGAGCGAGACCAAGTCGCTGCCCGAGGACAAGGGCCGAGTCATGGCCACCAACCCACCCGCGGGGCAGTACTCGGCCGTCACCAACAACATCACCATCGTGGTCGGCAAGGGACCGGGCGAGAAGCCGGCACCGGATCTCGTGGGCCAGAACATCGACGTCGCCATCAAAAACCTGCCCAACTACGGGTTCACCGCACCGCCCACAGTCATCACCGTTCCCAGCCCCGAGTCGAAGGGGCAGATCCTGAGCATGAACCCGCCAGCCAACACGATGTTCCCGGAGGACGGGGTCATCGAGATTCGGGTCTCCGGTGGCGGCCAGTTCCGGATGCCAAACCTCATGGGCAAGTTCTGGACCGATGCCGAGCCGATGCTCTATCAGGCTGGGTGGCAAGGCGGAGGCCTCAGCACCGAAGACGTACCGTCCGACGGCGGCAACCGGGCCCGGGTGGTCTCGCAGGATCCGCCGGCCGGTGCCGGTGTCGGATACAACGGGCCGATCAAGCTGCGCTTCGGCGCGGGCTAGACGGTTCTAGCCGCCGAGCGCGGCGACTCTTCCGCTGACCCCGCTCAGCGCCGAGGCGACCTCCGCCTCGAGCGAGCGCACCAGAGGCTCATCAAGGGGCGCACCGCAATAGGTAAGCCAGTTGGCCAGCATCCGGTGTCCGCCCTCGGTGAGGATCGACTCGGGGTGGAACTGCACCCCGTGGATCGGATGCTCGGTGTGCATGACGCCCATGATCACGCCACTGGCCGTGCGTGCGATCACCCGAAGCCCCTCGGGCACGGTGTCGGGGAGGATGGTCAGCGAGTGGTACCTGGTGGCCGTGAACGGGTTCGGCAGGCCCCGCAGCACGCCGGCATCCTCGTGCTCGACCGTGCTGGTCTTCCCGTGCAACAGCTCCGGGGCACGATCGACGGTGCCGCCGAACGCCACTCCGATGGCCTGGTGCCCCAGGCACACCCCGAGCAGCGGGGTCCCCGTCTTCGCGCAGGAGTGCACCATGGCGATGGACGCCCCCGCGCTCTCCGGTGTGCCGGGGCCGGGGCTGATCAGCACGCCGTCGAAGTCGGCCGCCACCGCATCGGTATCGGACAGTCGCGGGTCGTCGTTGCGCCACACCGTCGCGTCCACACCGAGCTGACCCAGGTACTGGACCAGGTTGAACACGAAGCTGTCGTAGTTGTCGAGGACCAGGATGCGCACAGGTCAAGGGTACGGACAGGCGCCAGCGGTTTCCCAGCCGGTTTACCCGGCCGGTGCTCGACGAAGGCTTACGGGCCCTGCACCGGGATCGCGCGGCCCGGGCCGACCGCGTCCCGGTATCCGGCAACCTCAAGATGGTGGCCGCGAGTCACCGTGTAGCCCAAGCCGAATCGCGCCACATACTGTCGATACAGGGTCACCAACGGCGCCGCGTCGAGCGCTGCCTGCATGGCGTCGGCGTCACCGATCGCTGTAATCACGTAAGGCGGACTGTAGGTGCGGCCGTGCAGTAGCAAGGTGTTACCCACACATCTGGGTACCGAGCTCGCCACCAGGCGCTGGTCGTCCTGCATCTGGATGGCCTCGGCACCGGCACTCCACAATGCGTTGAGCACACCCTCGACGTCCTGCTGATGCACCACCAAGTCGTCGGGAGACGCATCGCGGGGGAACCGGCCGTACGCGTCGCGCTTGGCATCGGTCAGTGTCACCACCAGACCGGGCCCGGTGACCGGCTGAACGCCTGCGGCATCGGCCATCTCACGGGTTTCCGCGAGTGCCGCCGCCACCCGGTCGTCACCGCCGGCCGACTGCTCGCGCGCGGCGGCCATCTCGTTGGCCAGACCGTCACGTGTGGCACTGAGCTTGTCCACCGACTTCTGGGTCTCCCGCACCAGGTCCACCAGTCGGGGTGAGGGGGAGTCACCGCGCCGGATCTCGTTACCGCCCGACACCGTGTGCGTCGCGGCCAACAGAAAGCCCGCGAGGGCGCACACGAGCGGAACACCTATTCGCCAGATGAGGGGCTTGCGCTTGGCGCCCCGCTCGCTCGTGGGAGCCTCGTCGGGGCCCGAGCCGGTTCGCGCAGGCTGCTCATCGGAGGTCACCACAGCATTGTCGCAGCACTGGGCTGTAACCTGCGTAGGAACCCATTACGACGCCGGCCGCGATCACCACTCGCTGTGCCGCCATATCCGAGATGCTTCCGAGGTAGTCGATGCCCAAGTCCAAGGTCCGTAAGAAGTCAGCGTTCAACGCGACCACCGTTAGCCGTACTCCGGTCAAGGTGAAAGCCGGTCCGTCGAGCGTCTGGTTCGTCGCGTTCTTCCTCACCCTCATGCTCATCGGCCTGGCCTGGCTCATGGTGTTCCAGCTGGCCGCTCAGCACATCACCTGGATGATGGATCTAGGCCCGTGGAACTACGCCATCGCGTTTGCCTTCATGATCACCGGGCTGCTGCTGACCATGCGTTGGCGCTGACCAAAGCCACGACGAATCCGATGTTGTCGTTGCAGCTCTGGATGGCACCCGTTTCCATCGAGTCCACCCGTCAGACACCCAATCACAACGATGTGATTTATCCCCACTGTGGATAACGCCTGTGGATAACTCGACCGGATCCCCTGTCGAATGGGGCCCGAAACCCGTCGGCATTGTCGGCGTGGCCCTCGTCGGCCTCGCCTTGGGCACCGCGTCCCTCTTCTTGGTCGCCGACGCACCGGGTCGCCTCTTGGCCTCGATCGCCGGCCTCGGGCTGCTGATCTTCGCCGCGGTGTCCTGGCGGTGCCGTCCCAAACTGCGCATGGTCGACGACGGCCTCGAGATGCAGGGCATCACCCGCAGCACGCTGCTGGCCCGCGCCGAGGTGGATTCGGTCAAGGTCACCGAGTTTCGGCGGCTTGGCCGACGCACCCGACTATTGGAGATCGAGTCGGGTGATCGACTGATCGTGTTGAACCGGTGGGACCTGGGCACCGACCCCCGCGACGTGCACGAGGTACTGCGCGCGGCCCGCTATCCGGCGTGAACCTCACAATCCGCGTATCGTTGCCTTAGGTAATTACTCCTAGGTAAGAGGCGGGCACATGACACGGACCGACGGCGACCAGTGGGACATTGTCAGCAGCGTCGGTTTCACGGCCCTCATGGTGTCGTCGTTCCGCGCGCTGGAGACCACCCGCTCTGAACCGCTGATTCGCGACGAATACGCGCGGGCCTTCGTCGAGGCCTCCGGTGAACCCCGACTGACCGAGGCGCTGGCCTCGCCGAAACCCGAATCCGAGTGGGACACCGCCACCACCTATCTGGTGAACCATCTCGCGGTCCGCACCAAGTACTTCGATGAATTCTTCGCCGCTGCAGCGGATTCGGGGATTCGTCAGGTGGTCATCCTGGCCGCCGGCCTCGATGCACGGGTCTATCGACTGCCCTGGCCGGACGGCACCGTCGTCTACGAGCTCGACCAACCGAAGGTGCTGGAGTTCAAGGACCGCGTGCTGAACGAGGAGCGGGCGACTCCGCTGGCCGAAAGGCGAGAGGTCGCCGTGGATCTTCGCGATGACTGGATCTCTGCCCTGCAGACGGCGGGCTTCGATGCGACCAAGCCGACGGCCTGGCTCGCCGAAGGCCTGTTGGCCTACCTACCCGGAGCGGCCCAGGACGCACTGTTCGAGAACATCACCACGCATTCCGCGCCCGGCAGTTTCCTCGCCACCGAATGGCGCCGCCGGGTGGCCACCGCCAGTCAATGGCAGGACGCCGTGAACCAACTCCGGCCGGAGTTCGTCAAGGACATCAGCATCGGGTCCCTCATTTACGACGACGAGCGCAAGGACCCCATTGCGTGGCTGGGCGAGCATGGTTGGCAGGTCGACACCACGAACCGGCTTGAGCAGGCCGCCGACTACGGGCGACCTGCACCCAGCGAGCACAGCGAGATCACCGCGCTGTGGTCGGACGCCTACTTCATCACCGCCACACGCTAGCCACAGACTGCAAGGCGCGCGGACGGATGAGGCGGTGGGACCTTCGGTCTCGCCTCAGCTAGTGTTTCCCATGCAATCGGTTACAAGGGTGCCGTCTGTACTAACAGGTCAATTGGCAAAGGCCTATGGTTTGACGGTGGGGGATGAGAGCTGGGAGTCATGCCTGCGAACGGTCGGAGCCGTGCATTTGCCCGCCAGGGCATACGGATAGAGCTGACCCTTGCTGCCCTGCGCGCGCTCGAATCTCGCCGCGCAAACCCGCTGCTGTTCGACGAACACGCCCAGACGATCATCGACGCGGTCGGGGATCCGTACACACAGGCACTTCTGGATATCGGCCTGCACGAGGAACCCTCCACAGACAACGAGCTCCGCACTCACCTGCTGACCAACTACATGTCCGTGATGTGCCGGTACTACGACGATTCTCTGCTCGCCTCCGTCAGGGGCGGCACCCGGCAGGTGGTGCTGCTTGCCGGGGGCCTCGATACCCGCGCGTATCGACTGCCCTGGCCCGACGGAACCGTCGTCTACGAGGTGGACTATCCCGAAGCCCTCACGCTCAAAATGAAGGCCCTGGACAACTCGGGTGCCGTGCTCCGGGCGACTCAGCGCATGGTGCACTCCGGGCTCGCCGACTGGTGGCAGGCCGAGCTGACCTTGGCCGGATTCGACCCCGATGCACCCACGGCGTGGCTCGCCGAAGCCGTCATCTCCAATCTTCCCGGCCGCAGCCAGGACGCCATGTTCGAGCGGATCATCGAGATGTCAGCACCCGGCAGCATGATCGCCACCGACAACGATCCGCTGGCTCCCTCGGGGCAGGCGTGGTGCGACATCGTGGACGCCACCACTCCCGAGGCCATTCGCGGCGCCGACTACTCGGTGCTCGCGCACTACGACGAGCGCACGCTCCCCGGTGAGTGGCTCTCCGGGCATGGCTGGCTGACGCAGACATTCACCAATCGGGAGTTGGCCCAGCGCTACGGTCGGCCCTTCCGCGAGGACATATCCCGGGGCTTCCACGATCTGGCGGACCGACGCCTTCTCACCGCAACCCTGCCCACCGACTACCTGGGACGATCGGCAGATCCGCGCCTCACCAACGGCCCGGCTCCTCGGTGAGGTTTGTACCGTTGCCGGCACCTCCGCGGCGGCTTTTCGCGTCTGACCACCGGTTTGCACCGCGGTCGATAGCCTGCAATTCAGTGCGCACGTCCACGAGCCGGGAAGCGGGGTGATCCCTTGGAGGGCAAGAAAGAAAGCACGGTGTCCACACCGTCACACAAGCTGCAATTCGACCTCTTCTACGCCGCCCTGCGCGCATTGGAAGGCAAGCGCGGGCATCCGCTTATCGACGATCCCCTTGCGGCGGTACTCGTCAACGCCGCCAAGGAACCGTTGAGCAGCGCGCTTCTTGCCGCGGGTTTTCCCGACACCTCCACGGACGACGGCGGCCGAATCTTCTTGCTGCTCAGTGCCGCTGGGCTGATGGCACGGTACGGCGACGATTTCCTCGCCGCGGAGTTGGCCGTCGGCACGCGACAGGTGGTGCTGTTCGCCACCGGTTTGGACACCCGTGTGTACCGCCTGGACTGGCCGGATGAAACGACCGTCTACGAAGTGGACTATCCGCACACCCTGCAGTTCCGCGGCGACGTGCTCCGAGGCCGGGGAATTCCCGCGCGGGTGAAACACCATTCGGTGGCCGCATCAGCGGTGACCGCTTCCTGGGCAGAAGACATGTGCGCCGCCGGATTCGACCCGGAACAGCCCACCGCCTGGCTCATCCAGCCCGCCATCACCGCCGGACTCGCGGGTTCCGATCACGACGTGCTCTTCGAGCGAATCATCGAGCTGTCGGCCCCCGGCAGCGCCGTCAACTGCGACGCGGACAACTTCGTCCCCTCAGTGGACCGGTGGGACACGGCCGTCGAACCGCTGGCGCCCGACCAGGTGAAGGCCGCCAACTTCTGGATGCTGACCTATCCCGATTCACGGATGCGCCCCGGCGACTGGCTGGCCGGCCATGGCTGGACGACATCCACGACCACGATTTCCGACATCGCCGCACAGTACGGGCGCCCCCTCACCGACGCGCTACCCGAGTTGGCGATGCTGCACACCAGCCTGGCGTTTCTGACCGCCAGGCTGCCGCTCTGAGCTATCCCGCGTAGGTCAACACCTTCGCCAGGATCAGGCCGACGGACAGTGCGGCGACCCCGCTGGCCAGCACCCACGGCGTCGAGGGCTTCCGCACGAGGTCCGGCATGCCGACCCCACGACACACCTCGCGGTAGTAGAGCAGCGCGCCCGCACTGAGCACGCCGAACAGCAACCCACCCAGGTGCCCTGCCAAGGAGATACCCGGCAGCGTGATGCTCAGCCCGATATTGAGCACCAGTACGACGATGATGGTCTGCGGGTTCAGCCGCTCCCGAAGAGATAGCACGAGTGCGGCCCCCAACAGCCCGTAGATGGCACCAGATGCCCCAGCCACCAAGGCATTCGGACTGAGCCACATCGCGGCGGCACTGCTACCGAGCAGGGCGGTGCCGTAGATCGTGGCGTAGCGCTGGCCACCGAACGCGCGCTCGAGCCCCGGCCCGATCATGGCCAACGAGAGCATGTTGACCGCGATGTGCATCAGACCCAGATGCAGGAAGCCGGTGGTGATGGTGCGCCACAGTTCACCCTGAGCCACCCAGGGCAGGTACAGCACCAGCTGGCGGAACAGCTCGCTGCTGGTGAGGTCGCCGTCCACGCTGTCCGACACCGTCGCCGCGTAGACCAGGACGTTGACGGCGATCAGCGCCCAGGTGATCCAGGCGCGCACCTGTTGCAGCGGCTTGACCTGGCGCACGGATTTCGCGCCCTGCTGGACGCATTCGACGCACTGCTGTCCGACGGGCGCGGACCGCATGCACTGGGGGCATACGGGACGCCCGCACCGCACGCAGCGCACCGCGGTGGCCCGGTCCGGGTGCCATGCGCACCCGTAGACCGGGACCTGACCGGGATGAGCCATCGAGATCTAGCTGATGGTGATGGAGTTGATCACGACGTCGTCGGTGGGACGGTCGCCACGATCGACGGCGGTGGTGGCGATGGCGTCGACAACTTGCTGTGAGGCCGGGTCCACGACCTCACCGAAGATGGTGTGACGACGGTTCAGGTGCGGGGTCTTGCCGACGGTGATGAAGAACTGCGAGCCGTTGGTGCCCGGCCCCGCGTTGGCCATGGCCAGCAGGTACGGCTTGTCGAACTGCAGCTCGGGGTGGAACTCGTCGGCGAACTGGTATCCGGGGCCACCACGGCCGGTGCCGGTGGGGTCGCCGCCCTGGATCATGAATCCTTCGATGACGCGGTGGAAGATGGCACCGTCGTAGAACGGGCCTGCGGCCTCGCCCTTGGCGTTCTTGGTGGAGTAGTCCTTGCTGCCGTCGGCGAGGCCGACGAAGTTGGCGACGGTCTTCGGGGCGTGGTTGCCGAAGAGCGCGATGACGACGTCGCCGCGGTTGGTGTGCAGGGTTGCGGTCTGTGTCTGGATTGGTGAAGTCACGACGACCACCTTATCCGCGCGGAAAAGACATTCACGCGGATGTTTCACAACAGCCATGCGGCACGAGAGTCTTTTCCGCGAGGCATGGCTGTCGATGCGCAAAGATGGCAATCTGAAGTACTGGTCTAGAACCACCGCCCAACGAAGGGATCCGCTGACGATGAGCCTGCTGACCAAGTCCGATGAACCCGCCGTCAAGTTGACCTCCGGGGAGCGTCTCGTCCGCGGACTCAAAGAGGCGGCCCTTGCCCCGATCGATGTGTCACGCGGCACCGCCGGGCTCGGATTCGGACTGGCGAAATCGGCGACGCGCGTCGCGGGCAAGCTGGTCCGGCGGGGCAAGGTCGTGTCGTCGGAGGTCCAGGACGCCGTCGCCGACGTGGTCGACACCCTGCCCGAGGTGGTCAGCAGTGCCCGCAAGCGCAAGCTGCCGCGCGCACTGACCGGTCTGGCAGTGGTTGGCCTGTTGGGTGCGGGCGCTGTCGCCTTCAGTGTGCTGCGTCGCTCGGGACAGCCCGAGCCGTCGCCGCTGGCCCCGAGTGTGGATCCGCAACCACAGCCGTAGGGTTCACCACCCCAGACTGCTCGTCGGCGGAGGCCGTCACACCCGATGGGGCTACAACCTCACACCGGCCGGGAACGGGGTTGTCGTCACCGAGTACCGCGAGTGGCCCAAAAGCGCTTTTCTGCACCGGATGTTGCGCGTGTCGGGGCGAGTCGGTGCGCCCGGGACAACCACGCTCTGAACGGGCTTTACCGCTCACTGGAGCGCATCAAGGAACTTTGTGGAGCCTAGGAGAATCGAACTCCTGACATCTACCTTGCAAAGGTAGCGCTCTACCAACTGAGCTAAGGCCCCTCACCTGCTGCTGTGTGCCACACTTCCATGTTGTTGCGCGCCACGGTGAGTGCTGCGGCATAGGCCACACCCAACAGTACGAGCACCAGCAGCAGCACTCTCATGTGGTGGACCTCCCAACAAATGTGGTGGGGCTAGGAGGACTCGAACCTCCGACCTCTTCGTTATCAGCGAAGCGCTCTAACCGCCTGAGCTATAGCCCCTGAACCGAAGGCAGAGATTACCGCACCGAAGGGGTGCATCCCAAACCGTTAGTCGCGATCGGCCAGTGTGACCTCGATACCACCGACAAGATCGGTGGTCAGGTTGTAGATGAATGCGCCGATGGTGGCGGCCGCGGTCATCAGCACGATGTTCACCAAACCGATGAGCAGAGCGGTGCCGAAGATGGTTCCGCTGGACACCAGCTCGCCGCCACCGCTGTTGGTGATGAGCTCGCCGACGTTCTCGTTGAGCTTGGACCACACACCCATCGCGCCGAGCACCAGGTACAGCATCGCGACGGCGATCATCCAGATGAAGAAGAACACCACCGACAAGACCAAGGAAACCTTGAGGGTCGCCCAGGGATCGACGCGCCTGATCTGCATGGCCGCCCGCAGCGGGCCCCGGCGCGACGGACCCACCGTGACGGCCGAGCCACCCTGTACCGCATCACTTCTCCGTGGAGGGCGGGGGACCGGACCCGAGAGGTCGGGCAGGTCTTCGTTCTTCAGTGCGCTCTTGGGAGCGCGCACGGGTTCCTGCGCGCTGGACTCACCCCACGGGGTGCCTGAACGTGCGGGCTCCGGCCGGGCAGCCTCGGGTCTTTCGGGACGTTCCGGCACCTCGTCGTAGGGCTCTACCTCCGGCTCCGGCTCGGGTTCGGGCCGAGCGGGCGGGGTGTTGAATCCGGCCGGGGCAGCGGTCCCGGAAATGAATCTGCTGAGCCGGGCATCCAGTCCTGCGGACGGGCGGCTGGTGGGTCGTGGCGCGGATGTCGGAGCCGTCGGCGGGGCCGAGGCGTCGTCCACGATGGGGATGATTTCGGTCGGTGCACCGCCGGGGCGTGGCTCCCGGCTGGGAATCCGCTGCGGGCCGGTGGCGGCGGCGTGTGAGCCACGCCGCCGCTCCGCCCGCTGCCAGGGAGGCAAGTCCGCCTGGTCCACGGGGCGTTCGGTTGCGCCAGACTCCCCCGGATCGTTCGGTGAACTCACCTACAGCTCCTTACTCGCTCTCGGCGCCGACCGTACCGTCATCGGGGTCGGCATCCCCCTCATCGGCATTATGCGCGATTGCCAACAGGGTGTCGCCCTCTCCGAGGTTCATCAACCGAACGCCCTTGGTCTGGCGGCCGGCCTTACGGACCTGTTTCGCGATGGTGCGGATGACGCCGCCGCCGGAGGTGATGGCGTACAGCTCGGACTCCTCGTCCACGACGAGGGCACCCACCAGAGAGCCACGACGCGGGTCGTACTGAACCGTCAGCACACCCTTGCCGCCACGACCCTGCACGGGGTACTCCTCGATCGCGGTGCGCTTGGAGTAGCCGCCGGAGGTGGCCACCAGCAGGTAGGTGCCCTCGCGAACGACGTTGAGCGACAACAGCTCATCCTCGCCGTTGAAGCGCATGCCCTGCACGCCCGAGGTGGCGCGGCCCATGGGCCGCAACGCCTCGTCGGTGGCACTGAACCGGATGGACTGGCCGTGTGCCGAGACCAGCAGCAAGTCGTCCTCGGCGGCGCACAGCACCGCACCCACCAGCTCGTCGCCGTCGCGCAGGTTGACGGCCACCAGGCCACCGCTGCGGTTGGAATCGAACTCGGTGAGCTTGGACTTCTTGACCAGACCGTTCTTGGTGGCGAGCACCAGGTAGGGCTGATCCTCGTAGCTCTTGATCTGGATGACCTGGGCGATGCGCTCCTCGGGCTGGAAGGCCAGCAGGTTGGCAACGTGCTGACCACGCGCAGTGCGAGCGGCCTCGGGCAGGTCGTACGCCTTGGCGCGGTACACCCGGCCCTTGGTGGTGAAGAACAGGATCCAGTCATGCGTCGAGCACACGAAGAAGTGCTTGACGATGTCGTCCTGCTTCAGGCCCGCACCCTGCACACCCTTGCCGCCTCGCTTCTGGCTGCGGTACAGGTCTGTCTTGGTGCGCTTGGCGTACCCGGTTTCGGTGATGGTGACGACGACGTCTTCGCGTGCAATCAGGTCCTCGTCGGCGACATCTCCGTCGGCTGAGATGATGCGTGTGCGGCGGTCGTCGCCGTAACGTTCGACGAGTTCGCTCAGTTCGTCGCGGACGATGGCCCTCTGGCGTTCCGGCTTGGCCAGGATGTCCTCGAGGTCGGCGATCTCGGCCTCGATCTTGGCCAGGTCGTCGATGATCTTCTGCCGCTCCAGGGCCGCCAGGCGGCGCAGCTGCATGTCGAGGATGGCCTGCGCCTGAATCTCGTCGACGTCGAGCAGCTCGATCAGGCCCGTGCGGGCAATGTCGACGGTCTGCGAGGCGCGGATCAACGCGATCACTTCATCAAGGGCGTCAAGGGCTTTGACCAAACCGCGCAAGATGTGCGCGCGCTCGTTGGCCTTGCGCAACCGGTAGCGGGTGCGCCGGATGATGACGTCCAACTGGTGGTTGACGTAGAGCCGGATCAGCTGATCAAGGCGCAGTGTGCGCGGCACGCCGTCGACGATCGACAGCATGTTGGCACCGAAGCTCGTCTGTAGCTGGGTGTGCTTGTAGAGGTTGTTCAGCACCACCTTGGCAACGGCATCGCGCTTGAGCACCACCACGATTCGCAGACCGACACGGTCGGAGCTCTGGTCCTCGATGTTGGAGATGCCCGCGATCTTGCCGTCGCGCACCTGCTCGGCGATCGAGGTGATGAAGTTGTCGTGGTTGACCTGGTACGGCAACTCGGTGATCACCAAAGACGTTCTGCCCTTGGAGTCTTCCTCGATCTCGGCCACACCGCGCATGCGAATGGAACCGCGGCCGGTGGTGTAGGCGTCGTGAATGCCTTGTGTCCCAACGATCAGACCGGAGGTCGGGAAGTCGGGGCCGGTGATCTTCTCGCAGACCGCCTTGAGGGTCGTCTCCTCATCGGCCTCGTGGTTGTCCAGCGCCCAGTAGACCGCCTCGGCCAGCTCGCGCAGGTTGTGCGGCGGCATGTTGGTGGCCATACCGACGGCGATGCCGCCGCTGCCGTTGGCGAGCAGGTTCGGGAACCGGCTCGGCAGCACGGTCGGCTCCATGACCCGGCCGTCGTAGTTCGGAATGAAATCGACTGTCTCCTCGTCGATTTCACGCAGCATCTCCATGGCCAGCGGCGTCAGCCGGGCCTCGGTGTAACGCATGGCGGCCGCGGGGTCGTTACCCGGTGAGCCGAAGTTTCCCTGGCCGTCCACCAGCGGGTAGCGCAGCGACCAGGGCTGTGCCATGCGGACCAAGGTGTCGTAGATGGAGGCGTCACCGTGGGGGTGGTAGTTGCCCATGGTCTCGGCGACCGAGCGCGCCGACTTGGCGTGGCTGCGGTCGGGCCGGAAGCCGGAGTCGTACATCGCGTACAGGACGCGGCGGTGTACGGGCTTGAGCCCGTCGCGTACTTCGGGGAGGGCGCGGCCCACGATGACGCTCATGGCGTAATCGATGTAGCTGCGCTGCATCTCCTGCTGGATGTCTACCGGTTCGATGCGGTCGACGGCGTCATCACCGCCGGGGGGCAGCGTTGTGTCGGTCATGTGCTCCTCGTTCATGCTCCGCCCGGAGAAGGCCGGGCAACCTCACCAGCCTAGTCACTTGTCCGACCGGTTTCCCGGATGCAGACCCGTGCGTCGTTCTCAGCGGCTTTAGATGCCGATATTCCAGGTATCCGGTACTGTTTGTTACGCAGGCGTGAGCCGCAACGGGGCGGCCAGGACCGAATGGGAGCTGCCAGCCATGACCACTCTGACTACCGATTTCACCGAGGAATCAACCGGCGAACGTTTCCGCCGCTGGGCCGACGAGTGGCGGCGTATGGCGGCCGTCGCGGTGTCGAACGCCGACGGCCCCAAGACCGGAATGGTGTACGACATCGTCGGGCCGCAGAACCTGTTCGGGGAGGAATCACTCTTCATCAACTTCGGGTACTGGCGCGATCACCCAACGACCCTCGACGAGGCGAGCTGCGATCTCGCACGACTGGTTGCCTCCAGCGCCGGATTCACCCCCTCAGATGTGGTGGTGGATTGCGGTTGCGGCTACGGCGATCAGGACATTCTGTGGGCCAACGAGTTCAAGGTGAAGAAGATCACCGGAGTCAACATCGCCGAGGAGCAGATCGCCATCTCGACCGAACGCGTCGCCGCCGCGGGGCTGTCCGACACCATTTCCTACGTCAAGGCGTCGGCCACCGACCTGCCGTTCGACAACGCGTCCTGCACCAAGGTGGTGGCGCTGGAGTCGGCGTTTCACTTCCCCTCACGCATCGACTTCTTCCGTGAGGCGCTGCGCGTGCTCAAACCCGGCGGACGGCTGGTGACGGCGGACATCGTTCCGCGGCGCACCGCGCTCACGGCGCTGGCGCGTAACCAGGTGGCCCGGCGCGGCTGGCGGGGTGCGCCGGCCAGCGCGGTGCCCTGGGCCGTCGACGTGGAGGGTTACCGGGATCTGCTGCTGGACACGGGCTTTACGCGTGCCGAGACCTGGTCGATTGCCAACGACGTCTATCCGCCGCTGTCCAAGTTCCTGGCCAAGCGGCTGCGTCAGCCGGACATGAAGCACGTCAACCCGCTGTTGCGTGCCCAGTTCAACTCGGTGGGTATGCGGCTCTTTTCGCTCCATTCGGACTACATCGTCGCGGTGGCACACAAGGCATAAAGCGCATCAGTGCAAGGTCTTTCCTTCGGCCAGTAACTCGACGTACTGAGCGATGCGGCGAACGCGGGTCTCCGGCTTCTTGATGGTGGTGAGCCGGAACAGGAACGGCCAGCGGGCCGTCTTGGTGAGGGACTCGAAGAACGTCAAAGCTGTCGGCGTGGCCCGCAGTGCCTGCGCGAAATCGTCGGGGACCTCGATGGTCGCCTGCGAACTGTAAGCAGCGTCCCAGCGTCCATCGGCCTTGGCGGCCTCTACTTCTCGTTGGCCGGCAGGCCGCAGGCGGCCCTCCTGCGTGAGCCGCTCGATGTGGCCGACATTGATCTTCGACCAGGTGCCGCGTGGGCGCCGGGGGGTGAACATGCGCAGGGTGTACTGCTCATCGAGCGATTTGGCCTGCCCGTCGATCCACCCGAAGCACAGCGCCTCTTCCAGGGCTTCCCTGTGATTGACGCTGGGGATGCCGCTGGCTTTCTTGGCCATCTTGATCCAGACGCCAGGGGAGTTCTCGTGGTTCTCCTCCAGCCATGCTTCCCAGTCTCGTTGGGAGGCAAAGAAGATTGTCGGCTTCTCCGGCGGCATGGGGCCACCCTACGGGTGCGCGGTGACAGGGTTAGAAGGTCCAGCTGCCTTCGGGACGCAAGACGAAGCCATGGTTTCCTCTGGTGTTAATACACGCAACAAGGCGATCACCGCCCACAGCGCAAGTCATGTCACCGTCTACCAGCTTTTCGTTTTGATTCAGCTTTTGACCAGAGTACGGGGGGCATTGGACCTTCGTACTTGAAAAACTGTACTGATCCCAACCCCCCACCACGGCGCATCCGGCGCCGTCACCATTACCCCCGGATCTTGGAACACCCGGAAGATCTCCTCGACACCCAGAGCTAGAACCGCTGGCCATGGTGCAGCTAATCAATCCGTCAGCCGTCACAAAGCTCGAATACATGCCGCCTCGGGACTGATGCCGAAAGGGCTTCGAGTCGACGGCCTGGAACCCCCCTAGATCCGGAAAACCCTGTGGCGGTTGGCCGGCGGCCTCCGGCGCCGGAATCGCTTGGCACGCGATCGCAGACATCGCAATGACGAGACCCGCGGCCAGTCGCCCCATCACCATCATGATTTCTCCTAGGAGTTCGGTTGAAATATCGGCACTGAGGTTTGATAAGTGACCGGAGGATACGCGCCCGGGAAACCCGGGACACCCCGCCAAACACTGACGCGGGTGTCCACGACATCGGCGCGAAGCGCTGGATCCCAATGGACACCCGTTGGAAGGGCCGCATAGGGCGCGCCACCGGGCCACGGAGTCTGCCCGGCAGGCAGCAGGTCCGTGACTGGCCTGGCCTGCAGCAGCCCCTCGGGGGTTGACGCGGTGATCGCACCGACTGCCATGTTGCGGCCTTGCTCTGGGGTGTAATCGTCGGCTCCAAACAGCGCAACGCCGCCATGCGGCAACGCGACGAGACTGCTCTCTCGCGAACCAGGCAAACTAGTAACGTCGCCTTGATACCGCAATGTCTTCACCCAATCGTTCGGATGGCTAAGTCGTGGGGCGACCAAGCCACACCGTTGGAGACGGCAGTCAACGGTGCACAGGGACTGCTGGACAGGCTTTGGGTCGCGCGGTCCAGACGTTCGAGAACATGGACCAGAACAACGCGATCGGCATCAACACGGCCGGACCACAGAGTATGTAGCTCCGTGCGATGCCCACAAAAACAGAGATTCTCAACTGGCGAACGGATCACCTTGGCGCAGCCGGCCGACCATTTGGTTTCGCCTTTCTGCCAGATATGGTCCGCAGCGCTACAGGCATCGCTCAGACAACAAGTAGGTTGTCCACACCATGTGGAACGGTGATGAGCTCGCGCTCGACGAATACCTGGCCTTCATCGGCTTCGACGGCGATCGGTCGCCGTCTCTGGATACCGTGCGCCGCCTGCAGCGCGGACACGTTCTGAACATCAAGTGGGAGAACCTCGATGCGGTCTTGCACAAGCACGTCGCACTCGACATCCCCAACGTCCAAGACAAGCTGTTGCGGAGGCCCCGCGGCGGCTACTGCTACGAGCATGTCGCCCTCTTCGCGGCCGTTCTGGAACGCTTGGGCTTCGACTTCTTCGGCATCCAGGGCCGGGTGCAGATGGGCGCCAACTCAATTCGGCCTGCGACACATGGCATGCTCGTGATTCGACTTGACGGAGAACAGTGGCTTTGCGATGTCGGCTTCGGCACCAGTCCGCTGGCTCCGATACGACTGGTCGACGAGGCCGTGATCGCGGACGAGTCGTGGACCTACCGGCTGCTACGCGGCGAGGTGACACCCGGCGCCGACGGCTGGACCCTGTCGGAGGCGGCAGACGACGGTACGCGGCCAGGCTGGATGAGTCGGCACACCTTCGTCCTGGAACCTCAATATCCGGTCGACTACCGCGCGGCCAGCTACTTCGTCGCATCGAGCCCGAATTCCCCGTTCAGCACAAGGGTTTTCGTGCAAAGACTCACGCCCGATCACGCGTACATCCTGGACCATCGGGAGCTACACGACATCCGGCCCGGTGTCGGCAGGAACACCCGCGAACTGACGCCCGACCAGGTGCTGGTCACGCTCCGAGAAACCTTCGGCATCAAACTGGATGCCGACGATTCGTCACTGCTGCTAACGAGGCTAGCGCAGCAGTAACGTCGGCACATGACTGAAGACGCACCGTCGAGATCACGGCTGCTGGTCAAACTGCTCATCACCAACATCGTGTCCACTCTCGCATTGGGCGGGCTCATGGTCCTGGCTGCCGGTACCTGGCACTGGCCCCAACTGTGGATACTCGGCATCGACGTCACTGTCTTGAACCTTGGCGTGCATCTGTGGCTGCTGAATGACAATCCCGCGCTGCTCGCCGAACGACTCGGCTCACCCCGCCAGCCCAACCAAACGGCATGGGACAAGGTCTTTGTGGCGTTCGCCGTCGTGGGTATGCCGCTCTGGTTCGCAGTACCCGGGCTCGATCATCGATGGGGTTGGTCGACGGTGCCCATCTGGATTCAGGCCGTGGGCGCGGTACTTATCGCCGTCTCGTTGCTGTCGATGGTGCTGGTATTCCGAGCCAACAGCTTTGCGGCACCCGTAGTGAAGGTGCAGGCAGAGCGCGGACATTCGATTGTCGATACCGGCCCCTATGCCTACGTCCGCCACCCCATGTACTCGGGGGCGATCCCGTTCCTTGTGGGCATGCCTCTGCTGCTGGGCTCCTGGTACGGACTGATCGGGTCGGCGGCGACCGTCCTCGCCCTGGGGATGCGTGCGGTCGGGGAGGAGCGGCTGCTCACCGCAGAGCTTGACGGCTATCCCGAGTACGCCGCGCGGGTGCGCTACCGGCTGGTCCCTGGCGTGTGGTGATTCCGCACATTCCAGGTCCTAGCCCTTCTCCACACCCGCAAATTCCCTGGAACCGAATCGGCCAGACGTGCGTCTGAGTACGTAGATGGGCGAAATCTGACTCTTTCAGTCTGTGAAGGGACACGGGATCATGGGGTACGCGGATCGGCTGTACGCCTTGCAACTGGAGTTTGGGCGATCCTCCGAAGCGCGGAAGCTGAAGACTGCGCAACGTTTTCAGGAGATACGCGCGGAGCAGACGCGGCAGGCACGAGAACGCGCGGCCTGGCAGGCAGGAAACGCACCTGAACCTGGGGACGAACCACCCACCGCGACACGAAAGGAAGCGCCCCCGAAACGCCCGGCCACACCGGGCTGGGACGACGAGGACAGCTTCTGGGAATTTCGTGGTAATCGGTTGAAGTACTAGGGCTGATGGGGGTTTGTGGTGGTGGTTTATGACACGGGTCGGCAGGTGCTCGATGACGGCGCCAAGATCCGGGATTTTTGTGGCTACTGGGAGATCTTGAAGCGGCATCAGGGTGAGTTGTCTCTAGCTGGTGTTGACTTTTCGAGTCTGCCGATGGATCAAAGCGGTGATTCCTTCGATAAGGCTTACTACAAAGAGGCCGACATCAATTTGAAGGTGATCCGTGAGACGGGCGATCGCCTCAAGGACGCCGCGGTGGGCGCCGCCGAACAGCGTGCGTTGATCGCTGAGACCAAAAAACTCGATCAGTCCTTGCAGGGCGACGCGGCCGATGCGGCGCAAAAGAAGTACGAGTTCACCGATGAGCAACTGAAGGCAAACCTTCAAAAACTCACCAACGCCCAGGAAGCCGTCCAGGGTGTCGACGACAACCTGTATTTCGGCCTCAACAAGAAACAAGACGAGTACACCGCGGCGATCACCCTGATGATCGAGGGAATTATTCAGAACAACCCGACAGATTTCGAAAACCGGCTCAGCACGGGTGCCGCGGTGATCAAAGCAGGCGACACTGGCAGCAGTGGTGCCAGCCCGCAGCTGTATGCCTGGCATGGCAGCCCCGGGGTCAATTGGCCTGCCCGACAAGTCAAAGACGACCTGCAAACCACTGTCATCGGTGCGTTCGCCACCGCCATCGCCGCGTTCAACGACGCCAACAAAAGCATGGACGAATTCGTCACCATCAACTACGCCACCCTGCGCGAAGCCCTCAACATCGGCGCCGAAAACACATCGCCCACCGGAAGCAAGCTCAGCGCAGAGGAACGGGATCAGGTTGCGCAGTGGTCGCAGTATTCCGTCTCCAATGGAGATGCTGATTGCTCTCGATGGGCGACGGCGAGTGCTCTTGCGAACAAGTACGGCACTCGCATGGGTCCGGACGGGCAGAAGGAGATCGACCTGCCGCCAGATCTTCAGCAGCGGCTTATGGGTGGACAGCCGCTGCATTTCCCGCCAACTCGCGAGGACATCAACAAAATCATCACGGCGCAGAATGCACAACCCGGGTGGGGGTTCCCCGGAGACATGACACTGATGTCCAAACAGCTGAACGGATTTGGAGAGAATTCCGGGCTGACTTCGGCGCCCAATATCGCGCAAGGTACCAGTCAACAAGAGGTTTCATTGCTGGTTGACCAGCTCACCTCCGATCTTCAATCCGGAAAATTCGCGATCGTGAATGGCTCGGTGACACCCTCGACGGACCCCAACATGAACGGCCACATTCTCTCCATCACCGGAACAACCGTCGGACCGAACGGAGAGACGATGTACCTGGTCAACGACTCGAACCGTCGCTCCGACGGTGTCGCGAACGGCGGAACGCTGAGGAACCCCTCCACGCGGGAGGAACTCATGAGATTCCTGATGAATAGAACCGCCATCGGCGTGCCCCCAGGTTACGCCACCATCTAGCCAGCAATGTGAATTGAGCTTACCGAGAAGGGAATTGACATGTCGCGACTCATCGGTTGTCTGTCGGCCGTTGTCGTATGCGTCACGCTGGCTGCCTGCGACGAACACGCACCCGCGCCGGCTGGCACCTCGTCTGAGGCAAGCAGCACTACCGCGCCGGTTCCGAAACCCGATCAATCCAAGATCTTCTTCCCCGGGGTCCTCGACACTTACGGGCTGGACCTATCGGCAACTGATAGAGACCGGCTGGCCGAGCTGTACGCGCTCCGCCAGATAGATCCGTGTGGATTCGTCGACAAGCCTGCACTCCTTGCCGAAGGGCGTAAGGACTTCAGCTATTCGTACTCAGCTATTCGTTCTATCGGCAACGGTTCAGCACTTACCCCCCTTGGTGCCGACGGATGCAAGATCGTCTTCCCGGAGACACCCATGGCGCTGTCCCTGCGGGTTCTACCCGGAGAGAACCGGATCAATGACGCTGGCTTCAGCCCAGATACGTCCCGGCCAGGTCTGACGAAACGGGATGCGCCGATATGTGCTTTCCGTGTAGGGCTTCCGCTGACTGCACTTGCAGGTGCCCCGGCTTCCATGCACGATCCCGTCCTCGAAGTGCTCCCCGTGAAGGCCTCAGACGGAACGGGTGATCTCACAGACACCTCGTTGTGCCAACTTGGGCAGGCGGTAGCCGGGGACATTGCGCTGCGGACGCGAGAAAGTGGTGTGCCCGTACACGCTGATCGTGGTTCCATCACAGGCAAGCTCCTAACAAGTGACCCCTGCGCCGCTGCTGTGGACTTACGGGCCACGAGCTTCATCTGGACTGAACCCTCGCCGGAGGCTCAGTCGCCGGCAACCTGGCGTCATCCTGGTGTCTGCAATTTCCAATTCGGCAGGGACGGTGCTGGCTCTGGAGTCTCTTCGGCCGTGGTGCGCTACGGCCTTGCAGAGTGGTCCGACAAGATCTTTTTTGATCCACGCGTGGGAGACACTGTTCCCCCCAATCAAATTCGCAGTGAGCAGGATGGGGTGGAGTTGTTTGACCTCTCGCAGCAGAATTACTGCCTAGTTGCCGCCAAAACCAATTCCGTCGTCGAACCCACTTCAGTTGGTACCGGCATTCCCGAACCGTCTGTACTCACACCTGTTGTGACAGTGGACATCCACACACCTGACAATACAAACTGTGCAGACATCGCCAGACAAACCGCAGCTGCAGCGGCTAAACGTGCGCTCTAGTTTCGTGGTAATCGGTTGAAGTACTAGGGCTGATGGGGGTTTGTGGTGGTGGTTTATGACACGGGTCGGCAGGTGCTCGATGACGGCGCCAAGATCCGGGATTTTTGTGGCTACTGGGAGATCTTGAAGCGGCATCAGGGTGAGTTGTCTCTAGCTGGTGTTGACTTTTCGAGTCTGCCGATGGATCAAAGCGGTGATTCCTTCGATAAGGCTTACTACAAAGAGGCCGACATCAATTTGAAGGTGATCCGTGAGACGGGCGATCGCCTCAAGGACGCCGCGGTGGGCGCCGCCGAACAGCGTGCGTTGATCGCTGAGACCAAAAAACTCGATCAGTCCTTGCAGGGCGACGCGGCCGATGCGGCGCAAAAGAAGTACGAGTTCACCGATGAGCAACTGAAGGCAAACCTTCAAAAACTCACCAACGCCCAGGAAGCCGTCCAGGGTGTCGACGACAACCTGTATTTCGGCCTCAACAAGAAACAAGACGAGTACACCGCGGCGATCACCCTGATGATCGAGGGAATTATTCAGAACAACCCGACAGATTTCGAAAACCGGCTCAGCACGGGTGCCGCGGTGATCAAAGCAGGCGACACTGGCAGCAGTGGTGCCAGCCCGCAGCTGTATGCCTGGCATGGCAGCCCCGGGGTCAATTGGCCTGCCCGACAAGTCAAAGACGACCTGCAAACCACTGTCATCGGTGCGTTCGCCACCGCCATCGCCGCGTTCAACGACGCCAACAAAAGCATGGACGAATTCGTCACCATCAACTACGCCACCCTGCGCGAAGCCCTCAACATCGGCGCCGAAAACACAGATGTACCAGCGGGTTTCGATGGGATTACGGAAGCCGAGCTACAGCAGATCTTCCCAACACTTCCGCCCGACAAAGTCAAGGAGTACGTTCCACAAATCAACGCCGCGATGGCGGCTGCAGGACTCAACACGCCGGAACGACAAGCGGCGTTCCTGGCTACTTGTGCTGTGGAAAGCGGCGAACTGAAATTCATGCATGAACTCCGCAGTACTCAGTCTGCCAACGAGATGTACGGACCGGAATACGCCGGAGTGACCTTCACCTGGGACACGCCGCGCGATGCCGATACTCCCCCCAACTCCTCGAACCCGTACCCGTATACGAATGCATCCGGACAACTCGGCAACACCCAACCGGGGGACGGCGATCGCTTCCGTGGTCGTGGCCCATTCCAGCTCACTGGGCGCTCCAACTATCGGAGGGCTGGAGAGGCTTTGGGTATAGACCTCGAGAACAATCCCGAGTTGGCTGCCGATCCGGCAACCGGGTTTCGTATCGCAACGTGGTACTACAACAACCACTCGACGCCGGACGGAAGATCGATGAACGAAGCCATCGATCAAGGCGACTTTGAAGCGGTCACGCGCGCAGTCAACGGCGGCTTGACCGGATATGCCGAGCGTAAGAAGTATTTCGACAGAGCAGTAGATGTGCTCAGCCGTTAGTGGGCCCACAAACACAGATACACGGAGCGAATGACCATGGATCGACTTCTTATGAAACCCGCTCGCACACTTCTGTTTTTGGCGGTCCTAGTACTAGCTGCTGCTATGACGGGCTGCCAGCCGTCGCGTACACCTGCGGCTACTACGCCAGTGCCTGCGCCGTCGACCAACTTCTGCGTCAGCATCGGCGGCTCATGGGACGAGCCGCAAGAATCGTGCCGACTGACTACAACAAACGGTCGCGGCCTGACCGCCAAGATCGCGATGAAGTACCCGGCCGGGTTGGTCGACAACAGTTCGGCCCCGGCTCCCGCGCTCCGCGCCCACCTACAGAAGTGGGTGGCCGAGTTTCAACCACCCCAATCTCCGCAGAAGGACACCGCCGGCGAGGGCAGTGCGAACCTTGCCTACACGGCCACTGAGCGGCCGGGCGTGGCCAAGTCGGTTGTTCTTCGCAGCGACTGGTTTATCCCTGGAATGGCTCATCCCAACAGTTCGATCAGCACATTCACCTTCAGTCTCAAAGACGGCGCGGAGATTCGGCTTACCGACCTGTTCTGCGCGGGCATCGATCCGGTGAAAGCGCTCCCACCGCTGGTTCGTCCGTACATACAGCATTCCCTCGATACGATCGGCGGAAGCTTCGCACAGGCCTTCCGGGCTGAAGACTTCGAACCAAGCACTAGTCCAGGTTCGTTGGCCAACAACTATCAAGCCTGGGCGCTCGACGGCGACAACCTGGTTCTGTACATGCCGGGGGAGGGCGGCCCGGCAGGCATGCCTGCGGGATTTCTCCAACCCCACATACCGTTCACGGCACTCAATTCAATCCTTCGGGAGGGCACCTGTGCAGCATCTTGACGAAAACTCAATCCGCTAGCGCCTCCCCTGCTCGTTGAAAATTCCTGGAACCAATTCGCTGCGAGCGCCGTCTCAACAGATAGTTGGAGCTTCAGGGAGAGGAGCGTTCTGATGGTCTACGTCGACTCTGATGGTGTCGAGAGGCTGGCCGGCGTTTGGGGGCGCGCCGCCGAGGTACTTCGCGTCCAAGGAGACGCGATCCGATCGTGCGAGATGAAGGCCGAGACGTTTGGCTCGCATTACGCGGATCAGATGGCGGATATCGGGCCGGCAATCGAGCGTCTCGCCGGGCTAATGACCAGCGGCGGAGCTAGTTGCGACGACTACCGGAACAAGCTTCGGATGACCAGCGCGGCGCTCACCGGAACAGACGACCGCACCGCCTCCGGACTTGGTGGCGACCCCTCCCGCCAGAGCTGAGCTCAACGGAGCGAAGAGCAGTTGCTGCGGCGCTCTCCTGAGCTGGGATAAAGAAAAGTTCCGGAAAGATGGAACCAGACCGGGGGTAGACGCGTCGTACCCATTGAGAGCAGGTTTCTGGAGGCGGAGCATGACGGATAAGAAATACGAGTTCGATCTGGGCGGGATGCACCCAGACGCGCAGCGGAGTGCGGCCAACGACGCGGGCAAGGTGCTGCACATGGAAGAGAAGGCTGGCCAAACAGTGGCCAAAGAACTACTTCCTGCTCTCGACTTGATCACCGAGGCACTGGCGATCACCGAGAAGCTGGGCAATGTCGAGGGCTTTGGAGCCCTGCCGACCGGCGAACATGCCATGGAGCACTACCGGAAACAGGCCCCCGAAATGAGGACTCGCCTAACCGATCTCCAGAAAGACTGCCAAGACAAGATCGACCATGTGCTGGCGATGGAACTTCTGTACAACAACATGGAGGCTTACAACGCTGGCCGGATCTTCGACCACAAGGTGACGGTCGAGTACAAATGACATGCACCCACCGGCTGGCACTGCTGTCGGCACTCGCTCTCACGGTCGCGGGCTGTGGCGGCCCCGTTTCCGGAGACGCCGTCACTGCGGCCAGCACATCTTCGAGGAGCACCACAACGGCTTCATCGACGACGGTGGCCAATACTCTTCCTGGTCCCCATCCACCGCCCAACCACAACAGCGATGGGACCACCTTCGACCCCTGCGTTGCATATAGCGCGGCGGAGTTGACCAAGTGGGGGCTCGAACCTTCCACCGTCCAAGACGTCAGCGATCAACTTCAACGCGGCTGCAGCTGGAAGGGCGACGGGTGGCGCCTACAACAGTTGGTGATCAACCGCTCGATCTCCGAGTATCTCGACACCAACAACTATCCCGATGCCCAGCCAGTCACTATTGCTGGGCTGCAGGGTTCGACGCATCGCCTGAATCAGACTGACAACAGCTTCTGCTCGGCACAGGTTCCATCCGAACGATCAGTCGTCGCCTCCCTTGTTGCGGTAGATACTGCTAAAGCCAAGAGGGCAATTCCAGATCCCTGCATCAAGGCCGTCGAAATCGCCACGGACACTGTGGGGAAGCTTCCGAAATGACACGAAAGGGGTGCACGTATGTCTGGTGACGGATGGGACGGCATGTCACATGCCGACATCGTGGGCAAGCTCAGTCAGCTGGCACCTGACAACGCCTGGGGTTTAGCTCAATCGTGGAGCGATATCTACAGCAAGGTATCTGACGCGGCCGAGCAATATTCGAAGGCTTCTGAAACCATGCAGAGGGTCTGGACCGGCGACGGGCCAGAGGCCGCTAAACAATCATTCGACAACAAATACAAGGAGCTACAGGCTCCTGACGGAATACCCACCAAGGCCGGGAAACTGCAGAATGCCCTCTCGCAAGACAGTGCCTGCCTATCCAACGCTGGCCGTGTGCCACAGATGTACCCCGTGCCGCCCCAGGACACCGATAAGGACTCCAAACAGAAGCTCCTAGAAGCTGTTCGGGCCGAGGCCCAACGTCTCTACACCGAACCACTCAATGTCGACAGACCCGAGGTAGACGAGGCCAAGCAAGGCTCACCGATGGGCTCGATGCCCCAAGGGCCCGGCGGTAGCGGCGGTAGCGGAGGCGATGGCAACTCGGGTGGTGGGTCCGGTAACAGTCTGCAGTCCCCAGGAGGCGGCACCGACGGTCTGGCCAACAAGGACACCAAGCCCCAATTGGCCAACGGCGAGGGTCAGGGCGGCCAAGGGCAAGGCGCCGGTTCAGGTTCCGGCGCTGGCTCAGGCGGCGGGCAAGGCTCCGGCTCCGGTTCCGGTGCTGGCGGGAGCTCGCCGTTTGGATCTGGAACCGGCACGGGCACAGGTGGTTCAGGACTTCCGCTCGGGGCGACGACCGCCGCTGGTTACGGCTCCTCCGGTTCGGCGGGTGGGACAGGACTCGCCTCGGGTACTGCCGGTGGTGCCAGCGCATTGCGCGCTGGCGGCGGACTTCCGGGCGGAGCCACCAGCGGAGCGGGCGCCAACCCGGCTGCCGTCGGGGCTTCCGGAGTACGCGGGGGCGCAATGAGTCCGATGGGCATGATGGGAGGCGCGGGCGCACATGGAAAGGGCGGTCACGACGAGGATGACGACCACGAAACCCCGGCTATCCTGATCAACCTCGACAACACCTACGAGTTCATGGGCGACCTACCCAAGGCATCACCGGCTGTCATCGGCGACTGGAGCGAGCAGGAGAAGGCCGACAAGCAAGCGCAGGAACGTGAGAAGCAGCGCTACAAGAAGCTCGGCTGGGACGTCAAATACGAGTGATTCCGAATGACTTTGGGTGACTGGCTTAGCCACCCAAAGTCATTAACGCTACTTGGTCCAACCCAACTTCTTGTTGGCCTCGGCGATCACGGGCGCTGAGAAGTCACACCATGTCTGTCCCGCGGGCAAGGCAGCAGCGGCGACGGCGGCAGCACCCGGCTCGAATACAAACTTGGCGATGTTGTCCTCCGGATCTACCAATCCGACACCGCATTCGTCCGGCTCATCCTTCATGACATAGATCTGCGCACCGTCAGATTCAAGGATCCGGACGTGGATCTTTCGGTAGTTCGAGGCGCCGTCCGAGTTTTTGAAGAGCGACACACTGAGCACCTCATGGCCACCGTCGTCCTTGTACGAACACTGCTGTACGCCGTTGGCGGTATCCGATACTCCCGGCTTGATCGGTGTCGCTCCCTGCTGATTCAGCTGTTCCGGCGTTACCAGGACGCACGGATCCGTCGCCGGGGTAAAAGGTTGGTAGCCAGAGCTTTTCGTCTCCGTCGAGGGCGCCACCGACGACTCTGAAGAACTCTGTGTCGATGCGTCAGTCTCCGTCTTCTGCGGCCCACAACCCACGACAAGAAGGCCCGCTGTGGCCGTCATGACTACCCATGCTCGCCTGCTCATATCACTTCCACTTCTTCCTACCGAACGGGTCGTTGAACGCGTAAAAGTCGTCTTCTTCGAGTTCTGTTGGGGTTGGCAACGGAGGAGGAGACGCCTCCGCTTGCTGCTGGCTTTGGAACACCGGTTCAATCGGGGTTTCGATGAACCGCTCGGCCTCCAACCGAGCCGCTTCCATCTCCGCAACGCCGTCGGCCACTTTGAGCACCAGCGCTCGCAGATCGGGATCATCGGGAATATCGATCATCAGTTGCCATCATCCCATGGTGTGCTGCCCGCACTCACGGGAAGTCCTCCGTCTGGGGCCCTCTGATAGTCGTCAGCCGACAAGACCGCTGCGGGAAGATCCTTGGCCAGCTGTTTGCCTGCATCGCTTTCGATGCCCGCCTTATCCAGAGCACCATCCAACGCCTTGTTCAGGGCATCCGAGCCCTTATCCTTCAAATACCCGGCCGGATCTTTGAAGAACTCGATGACGGACTTCACCAATTCGACGGCCTTCTGAACCTGGTCGACTAGCTTGGATGCCTCCGTCCAGACTTTGACGAGAATCTCGCCCAATCGCTCAATTTGCCAAGCTGTTCCTGCGATAGGAATTTTCTTCGCCAGGACCTTGAGCTTGTCCTTCCAGGTGTCGATCTGGACTTCCTCTTCCAGCTTTTTGACGACCAATTCGGCGATGGATTTGACCAGTTTCTTGATCTGCTCCACCAGAACATCCAGGCAATCCTTGATGACCTTCGTCAGCGGCGCCTCCGCCTCGAGTGCCTTACTCAAGTTCTTGGAGTACGTGTCAAAGGACTGGGCCGCCTTGCCATCCCAATGCGAACCCGACTGCGTGGTCATGGCCTCCAGCGACTTGCCGGCGCCTTCCATGCCTTTCCCGGCCTTTTCGTACACGTTGCCGATGCGGGTCAGCTCCGCCCAGTTGCCTACAACCTTTTTAAAGGTGTCGTTGATGGGACTCCATCCGGAGACCTTCTCGATCTGTTCATCCGCGTCAGCAACCCATCCGATGGAGTCTTTGATGAGTCCGCGCACATCCGCTTCTTCTTCCTTCGGAGCGGCCAAGTCCGGCAGATCGCCCGTCGCGAGGTGCGCAGCCGTCGTCGTCGCATCGCCGGCCTGAGGCGAGTCATGCCCCGGCAACGACGACCCCGCGGCCCTGATCTTGGCGCCTCTCGTCTTCTCTTGCTCCTTGTACACGTTGGCCAGCGAGATCAACTCGTTGCCGGTCATGTATGTGGCAATCTGACGCTTGTCATACCGCTTGGATGTCTCAGTCTTGGTGTTCTCAAACGGGCTCTTGAGCTGGGACATAAGTCCCTCCCACCCGTTCTTCGGGCCACCATCGGAGTCGACCAGGCCCTGAACCTTGCCGATGTACGCAGCTAGGTCCTGAACGCCCCCGCCAAAACCCGCCAACTTCTCGGTGTCGACACTGAACTTCTCACCCATCTAGAACAATCCCTCCGGCTGCTTTTCGTACTCGTACGTACGACGGCAGAGCATCCGGATCGGTTCCATCGGAACCAAAAGATTCAAGATCAAATTGAATCTGCAACTATCTCGCCCGTCGGACGAGCGTCACTACACGTCGAGGAAGCGCACGTCCCTGGCGTTTCGGGTGATAAAGCTGCGCCGTGCCTCGACGTCCTCGCCCATCAAGATCGAGAACAACTCGTCGGCCGCGGCGGCATCATCGAGCGTCACCTGACGCAACACGCGTACGGACGGATCCATGGTGGTCTCCCACAGCTCCTTGGCGTCCATCTCGCCCAGACCCTTGTAGCGCTGGATGCCGTCGTCCTTGTTGATCTTCTTGCCCGCCTTGAGGCCAGCCTCCATCAGCCCGTCGCGCTCACGGTCCGAGTATGCGAACTCCGGCTGACTGCGCTGCCACTTGAGCTTGTACAACGGCGGCTGCGCCAAAAAGATGTGGCCATGCTCCACCAGCGGACGCATGAAACGGAACAGCAGCGTCAGCAGCAGCGTCGAAATGTGTTGGCCGTCAACGTCGGCGTCCGCCATCAGCACAATCTTGTGGTACCGCAGCTTGGCGATGTCGAACTCGTCGTGAATACCGGTGCCGAGCGCCGTGATGATCGCCTGGACTTCAGTGTTCTTCAAAACCCGGTCGATACGGGCCTTTTCGACGTTGATGATCTTGCCGCGCAGCGGCAGGATCGCCTGGAACATCGAGTCGCGGCCACTCTTGGCAGAACCACCGGCCGAGTCACCCTCCACCACATACAGTTCTGACTTCGACGGATCGGTCGAGCGGCAGTCGGCCAGCTTGCCCGGCAGCCCACCGATGTCGGTGGCGCTCTTGCGGCGCACCAGCTCGCGTGCCTTACGTGCCGCGATACGTGCCTGCGCCGACGAAACCGCTTTATTGACAACCGTTTTGGCATCGGCCGGGTTGGAATCAAACCAGTGCTGCAGTTGCTCGTTACACACCTTCTGCACAAACGACTTGACTTCGGTGTTGCCGAGCTTGGTCTTGGTCTGGCCTTCGAACTGTGGCTCGCCCACCTTCACCGAGATCACAGCCGCCAGGCCTTCACGAATGTCGTCGCCGGTGAGGTTCGTGTCCTTCTCCTTGAGGAGCTTCTTCTCCTTGGCGTACTTGTTGACCACCGTCGTGAGCGCCGCCCGGAATCCCTCCTCGTGCGTACCGCCCTCGTGCGTGTTGATGGTGTTGGCGAAGGTGTGCACCGATTCCGAGTAGCCGGCGTTCCACTGCATCGCGATCTCTACCTCATGGCCTTCACCCTTACCGGAGAAGTCGACGATGGTGTTGTGGATGGCGGATTTGGTGCGGTTGATGTGCTTGACAAAGTCGACCAAGCCATCGGGGTAGTGGAAGACTCGGTTCTTAACCTTATGCGGCGCCGCCGATTCGGCAGCCTGCTCTTCCGCCGTCTTGGGTGCCTCGGCGGTGTCGCTGACCACCTCGTCCGTCACGTCTGCATTGCTCACTCGCTCGTCGGTGAGCTTGATGGTCAGACCCTTGTTGAGGAAGGCCTGCTCTTGCAAGCGCCGGGCGACCGTTTCGAAGTCGTAGGTCGTGGTCTCGAAGATCTCCGGATCCGCCCAGAATCGGACCGTGGTGCCCGTCTTCTTGGTGGCGGCACCCTGCTGCAGCGTCCCCGGCTGTGAAGCCGTGTACACCTGCCGCCACTCGTGGCCGTCGCGCAGAATCTCCAGCTCGACCTTGGTCGAGAGCGCGTTCACCACAGAAATGCCCACACCGTGCAGACCGCCGGACACCGCATAGGAGTCCGAGTCGAACTTGCCACCGGCATGCAGCTGCGTCATCACGACGTCAACGGTCGGTATTCCGGACGCATGCATGGCCACCGGGATACCGCGGCCGTCGTCCCTGACCTGGATACCGCCGTCTTCCAGCATCGTCACTTCGACGGTGGTAGCAAACCCCGCCATTGCCTCGTCGACGGAGTTGTCCACAACTTCCCAGATCAGGTGGTGCAAACCGCGCTCGCCTGTGGACCCGATATACATACCGGGGCGCTTCCGGACGGCCTCGAGCCCCTCGAGAATCGTGATCGAGTCGGCACTGTATTCGCTCTTGGCACTCTTCTTCTGGGCAGCCACGATCGACTTTGTCTCCTGTCTGGAAGTAACGACTCTCGCGGGCCCGGAGAACGACCAAGGACCCGGCGATCCGTCTTATGACCATCCTACTGGTCTGTATCGACGGCACCTAGTTTCAGGGCATGTTTCGTCCCCCCTATTTACGCCGTCCGTCGCGTATCTCCGAGTAGTCCGTGTCCTGACGGTCGGGAGGTCCCTTCCACGTCCCGGCGCGGCGATCAGCCCTCAGCCGTAGGTGTCCCGCGGGCCCCGCCCGGCGATATGTCGCGGACCCTTGCGCCACGAGGGCGCCGTCGGGCCGGAGATCTTCAAACTCGTCACCACGCCGTCTCCGACCGCTGCCGCGATCTTCGCTAGCAGCTGTGCCTGCACCAACCGAAGTTGTGTCGCCCAGGCCGTGGACTCCGCCGCCACCGTCAACACACCCTCGTTTAACGCGGTCGGGGTCGCGTGCGCGGCGATCTGTTCGCCGACGACGGTCTCCCACCGTCCGAAGACCGCACCCTCGGACACCCGCGATGACCAACCGCGGTGTTTGGCCAAATCACCTGCGGCCCTTCCTAACAGCTGTGGATCACGGGCGTCCGGTCCCGGACCGGACCAGCTCCGGCGACCACCGGCGACCTTACGGCGCTGCTGCGGGGACCTGCCGCCTCTGCCGATGTCCTTGCCTTGCTGTTTAGCGGCACCGCGCGCCTCCTCCAGCACTCGGCGCACCAAATCCATCCCCTTGGCGCCGGCCAGGTGCTCCGGCGGCCAAGCCTCTTCCTCACTCATGCGCCACCGACTTTCGTCCCGCGGGATCTTCCTGCACATCGACAGTAACCGTCCGCGCCGACAATTCCTTCGGAACATCGTCAGCAACCGCCGCCGTCACCAGAACCTGCTCTGCATCGGCGGCGACGGTGGCCAGCGACCGTCTCCTGGCCCCGTCCAATTCCGCGAACACGTCGTCGAGCATCAACACCGGATCTGTCCCATCACTGCGCAGCAGGTCAAAGGCCGCCAACCGTAATGCCAACGCAAATGACCATGACTCTCCGTGACTCGCGAAGCCTTTGGCCGGTCCATCCCCCAGCCGTAGTTCGAGGTCGTCCCGGTGCGGTCCCACCAGGCAGACACCACGCTCGATCTCCGCGGAGCGCTTGGCCGCCAATCCTGCCTGCAGGGCGTCCGCCAGACGCTCTATCGCCAGCTCACCTTCCGTGCCAGCGACACTGCATCGGTACGCGATGTCGGCCGGGCGCGATGCCGGTGCCAGCAGCTGATAGGACTTCTCCACCAGCGGCCGCAGCTCGCCAACCAATTCGATACGCGCGGAAAGTAATTCGGCGCCGTGGGCCACCAAATGTCCGTCCCACACATCAAGGGTGTCCAGCACGCTTTGATCGTTGCGTTGCCGCAGGGCCGCACCGGCAGTCTTGAGCAGTGCGGTTCGCTGCCGCAGCACCTTGTCGTAGTCGGCACGAACCCCGGCCATCCGCGGCCGTCGCTGGATCAACAGATCATCGAGGAATCTGCGACGGTCGGACGGGTCGCCGCGCACCAACGACAAATCCTCCGGCGCGAACAGCACCGCGTGCAGAATTCCGACAATCTCGCGTGGACTGCGAACCGGAGATCGATTGATCCGCGCCTTGTTGGCCCGCCCGGCCGCGATCTCCAGATCGATCGCCAACTCGCGCCCGTCGTTGACGACGATCGTGGACACGACCGCACGCTCGGCGCCACTGCGGATCAGCGGCGCATCAGTAGCGACCCGATGTGATCCCAAAGTCGACGAATACCACAGTGCTTCAACAAGATTCGTCTTGCCGTATCCGTTAGGCCCGACGAACACCGTGCGACCGGGTTCGAGCTCCAGGTCGACACGCTCCCATGACCGGAAGTCCCTCAATCCCAGCTGTCGTACGTACACCGCGGTCCGCGCGCCTCCCCTAGCCAGAGAGACCGACGCGCTTGACCGCGTGGCCGCCGAACTGGTTGCGCAGTGCCGAGACGGCCTTCATCGCCGGGGAATCCTCTTGCCTCGACGCGAACCGCGCGAACAACGACGCCGCGATCACCGGGGCGGGAACCCTGTGGTTGATGGCTTCTTCGACGGTCCAGCGGCCTTCGCCGGAATCCTCGGTGTATCCCGAGATCGCGTCGAAACCCGGGTCTTCCTTGAGCGCCTTGGCCAGCAGATCCAGCAGCCATGACCTCACTACGGTGCCCTTGGTCCACGCCTGAAGCACTGCTTGAACGTCTGTGATCAGCGGCTCGGCCGCCAACAGTTCGTAGCCCTCGGCGTAGGCGTGCATGAGCCCGTACTCGATGCCGTTGTGGATCATCTTGGCGTAATGGCCAGCACCGACCGGACCCGCGTGCACGAAGCCGTCGGCACGATCGCCCTCAGGGCGCAGTGTGTCGAAAATCGGCATCGCACGCGCCACATCCTCTCCGCTGCCGCCGACCATCAGCCCGTACCCGTTGTCTTTGCCCCAGACCCCGCCGGACACCCCTGCGTCGATATAGCCAATTCCCTTGGCCAACAATAGATCTGCGTTCGGCTGGTCCTCGGTGAAGCGTGAGTTGCCACCGTCGATCACCAGGTCGCCCTCGGACAACTCCTCAGACAGCTCCGCGATTGTCTGCTGCGTGATCGGTCCCGACGGCACCATCACCCACACCGCACGGGGCGCGTCGAGCGCGTCTGCCAATCCTTTCAACGACGGCACGTCGGTGACCTCGGGGCGCGGGTCATACCCGATGACCTCGTGCCCACCGGCACGCAGCCGGTCCCGCATGTTGAAACCCATCTTGCCCAGCCCGACCAAACCCAGCTGCATGACCCATGACCTCCGATGACCAGTGCGTACGACGTTAGGGGTGCGAGCCCTAGCCGGGCAGACGCACCGGCATCAATAGATAGACATAGTCAGTTTGCGCTGCCGTAAACGGCCCGGAGCCTTCCGGCGAGCTTTGATCGTCTTCCGCAGGACGCAGCACCGCCGGACGGCTGGGGGTGGTGAACCCGAAGGTCACCCGACTCGAGTGCAACGACCCCAACCCGTCGGTCAGATACGTCGGGTTGAAGGCGATGGTCAGCGGCTCACCGACGAACTCGACCTCCAGCTCTTCTTCGGCACGACCCACGTCGTCGGCACCAGCAGATAGCCGCAGCAGGCCCGGCTCGAACTCCAAACGGATCTGGGCTCCGCGATCGGCCACCAGCGCAACACGTTTGATGGCTTCGACCAGTTCGGCGATCGCGATAGTGGCCAACGCTGTGTGCTCGGTGGGCAACAGCTGACGGAACTTGGGGAACTCTGCGTCCAGCAGTCGGGTGGTGCTGCGCTTGCCGTCGCTGACGATGCCGAGCAGGCCCTCCGATCCGATGGCAGACCCTGCTCCCAGCGCAAGTTGCACATCGGACCCATTCGAGGCCGACTTCGCCGCCTCCGACAATGTCTTGGCCGGCACCAGCACCGCGGCATTGGTTTCACCGGATCCCGACGTCCACTTCAGCTCGCGCACGGCCAAACGAAAGCGATCTGTTGCAGCCAAAACCACTGTGTCGCCATTGATTTCGACACGAATTCCGGTCAGCATCGGCAACGTGTCGTCTTTACCTGCAGCGACCGCAACCTGGCCGATGGCCTCGGAAAACACTTCGGCGCCCAGGGCACCCGTCTCTTCCGGCAGTGACGGCAGTGCCGGGTAGTCCTCCACCGGCATGCTGGGCAGCGAGAACTTCGCACTTCCACAACTGATCAGCAGCCGGGTGCCCTCCAGGGCCACATCGACCGGTTTGTTGGGCAGTGACCGGGTGATGTCCGAGAGCAGCCGGCCCGAGACCAGCGCATTACCGGCGGCCGCAACCTCTGCCGGCACCTTCACCTGTGCTGATACCTCGTAATCGAAGCCGGACAGGGTCAAACCCGTGTCATGTGCGGTCAGCAGCACACCTGCCAACACCGGAACCGTCGGTCGGGAGGGCAGGCTGCGTGCAACCCACGCCACCGAGTCGGCGAAGTCGTCACGCGCGACCCTGAACTTCAGGCTGGTGTCTGCGGCAGTGGGGCTCGCAAGATCCATGGATACCCTTCGCTTCCTCGTTGTCCAGGTCGGACTGTCTCCACACAAAAATCAGTGATAGCCATCGTGGCACGTCCGGCTGACAAGACTGACAGCGCATCGGGCAACCATCCGGTGCCGACCGGGGCGCCGTGCACAAGTCCTGTCACTCGGTGTGGGAAGCCGCCAGGCCACGCGACTTCCGAAGCACAACCGTAGATGCTTTCGCCGCCCCGTGAAAGCGGATCCGTTCCCGGAAGGATCCCTGTCGTCCATCGCCGGGTTACCGCCCGGATGGGCAGTGTTGACGGGTCCATCCACACAGCTGCTTTTAGAGGGAAAGAATAGATAGAGATTTGAGCAGTATTAGTAGGTGCTGTGGAATCTGTGGACAGACAAGTGTTGTCGCACGACACGGGCTCCGTGGGGATGTCAGGAATCTGTGGAATCAGATGTGGTTGACGGCCGTCGGATGTGGACGGGGTGTTATTCGTTCAGCAACCCCCAAGTGATCACGCCTTTGGTCAACAGCAGTCCACAGTTCTGTGCACAACCCGTTTGTGTTGTGGATGTGACGTGTGAGCCGCACGAGGCGACAAAAAATCATCGAGAAAAATCTCGAAAAGTCTTGAAATATGGGTGTGTTGGACGGCGTGGCGTTCTGGCGGAGACAAAAAACCCGGCCACGAGGGCCGGGTGGGGCGCAGACGCGTCAGTGCCGAGAGCGTTGGCGGATGCGTGCGGTGAGTTCCTTGACATGGTCGAAAACCTCACGCCGCTGAGCCATTTCGCCGCGGACCTTCTTGTCGGCATACATGACCGTGGTGTGGTCACGCCCGAAGGTCTGTCCGATCTTGGGCAGCGACAGATCTGTGAGCTCACGGCAGAGGTACATGGCGATCTGACGTGCCTGAGCCAGCGCGCGGGTTTTACCGGGCCCACGGAGCTCTTCGACGGTGGTGTCGAAGTACTCGGCGGTGACCGCCATGATCGTGGCGGCGCTGATCTGGATGGCGTTGGAGTCCGGGATGAGGTCGCGCAGCACGATCTCGGCCAGCGACAACTCGATGGGGGACTTGTTCAGCGACGCGAATGCGGTCACCCGGATCAAGGCACCCTCGAGCTCGCGGATGTTGCGTTCGATTCGGCTGGCGATGAGTTCCAGGACGTCGTCCGGGACGTCCAGTCGATCCATCTGCGCCTTCTTGCGCAGGATCGCGATGCGGGTTTCCAGCTCCGGGGGCTGGACATCGGTGATCAGACCCCACTCGAAGCGGGTACGCAGCCGATCTTCGAGTGTCGCCAGCCCCTTTGGTGGCCGGTCGGAGGAGATCACGATCTGCTTGTTGGCGTTGTGCAGGGTGTTGAAGGTGTGGAAGAACTCTTCCTGGATACCTTCCTTGCCCTCGATGAACTGGATGTCGTCGACCAGCAGCACGTCGATGTCGCGGTAACTGCGTTTGAAGGCGACCCGGCGGTCATCACGCAAAGAGTTGATGAAGTCGTTGGTGAACTCTTCGGTGGAGACGTACTTGACGCGCATACCGGGAAACAGCCGCTGGGCGTAGTTCCCGGCAGCGTGCAGTAGATGCGTCTTGCCCAAGCCGGATTCGCCCCAGATGAATAACGGGTTGTAGGCCCGCGCGGGGGCTTCGGATACCGCTACGGCGGCCGCGTGGGAGAAGCGGTTGGATGCGCCGATAACGAACGACTCGAAGGTATAGCGCGCGTTCAGACTCGTGTCGGGAGTCTCAGCTTTGTCGGCGCCCCCCGGACGGTTGATGAAGTACGACGGCCATGATTCGTGGGCACTGGCAAGCGCCTCGGTGGTCTCGTCGACCTCGTCGAGCTCGAGTTCGGGAGTAGCTACGGCGACTTCAGGATCTTCGCCAGGAGCCGGCGCCGCGATCCTGACGCCCAACTCGACATTCTCGCCGAGTCTGCGGGAAAGAGCTTCCACGATAGGCCCGCGCAGATGCCGTTCGATCTCGTTTTGCACGAAGCTTGACGGCACGGAAAGCAGTGCGAAGCCCTCGGCCATGGTGAGAGGTTTGACCAGAGTCAGCCAGGCGCGCTGCTGCGGCGTCAAGGGCGGGAAACTCGACAGGTATTCATTGTCATCACCGTTGAGCTCTGCGACGACGGTATTCCATACCGCCGTGAACTGGGAATTCAGTTCATCAGTCAA